>CAVOKP010000023.1:0-119038 GCA_963696535.1 uncultured Bacteroidales bacterium | reverse complement strand
CCTCACGTGTTTTGGCGAAAAGGAGAACTCCCGACACCTCCTTGTCGAGCCGGTGCACGACATGTGCCCTGAATTTTCCCTTGGTCTGCCTTTTCAGAAATTCCGAAACCAGGTCCTGGATGCTGAGGCTGCCATCGGTGCTTGATGTGGGCCGTCCTGGTGGTTTATCAACGACAATCACAAACTGGTCCTCATATAATACCGGGAAAGGCAATCCCGCCCTGGCAGCATTGCCAGCTTGTTTGTTTATCTCCACAATATCACCGGGTTTCAATGGATATGAAAAAAGAGTGACAGGTTTATCGTTTACCCGGATGGTTCCCTCCTGCAGAAGCTTTTTTATCCTGGTCCTGGGTGAATCGGGATATTGCACTTTGAGGAATTCCATCAACGAGGAGGATATCTTTATTGTGATTTTCAATCAGTCTGATGTTCGTAAATGAATTGTATTCAAAGATAGTTCTTATCTTTAAACTGAAACCGCGTTTTCGGGGTTTGTACAGTAAGAGAACACACCCAATGAGATTCAGGAACCTGATATTGCTATCATCATTTATTTTATTTGCCGGGCGTGCAGGGGCCCAGAAATACGGGTGCACCGATCCCCTTGCGGTAAATTATGATCCATCGGCTACGGTAAATGACGGGAGCTGCAGATATAACCCTGCCAATATAGCACCGCTGGGAAGCCTTAACCTCGATGCCATACTTTCAGAAACGTCGGGGCTCATTTTCTGGGATAACAGGCTCTGGACTCACAATGATAATTCAGATACGAATCTGTATGCACTCGATACATTATATGGAAGGATAATCAGGAATTATCCGCTGAAAGGCATAGCAAACACCGACTGGGAAGAGATTTCGCAGGATAACGACTATGTTTATATCGGTGATTTCGGCAACAATTCGGGTAATCGTACCGACCTGAAAATATTCAAGGCTGAAAAGAACTCAATACTGAATAATTCGGCACTACTCGATTCTGTCTGTTTCAGTTATGCCGACCAGACCGATTTTAATGCGGCTGCATATGATTCCGACTTTGACTGCGAGGCATTCATTGTCTCAGACGACAGTATTTTCCTGTTTACAAAGGAATGGGTAAGCAACCGGGCAAGTCTCTATTCGATGCCCAAAACTCCTGGAACCTATACGGCAAAGAGGAGGTCATCCTGGGATGTCAATGGACTGATAACCGGGGCAGTTTATCTCGAGGATAAAAGGGTAATTGTGCTTACCGGTTACAGTGAAAGGCTTAAACCCTTCATTTACCTGCTTTATGATTTTGATGGCCATGATTTCTTCGGCGGAAATAAAAGAAAAATCGAAGTTCTTCTTCCTTATCATCAGATTGAGGGTATAACAACCTCAAACGGCATAAAATACTTTGTCACCAACGAATATTTTTCAATGGATCCCATTATTAAAACCCGCCAGAAGATCCATCTTTTCGATTTACGGGCCTTCCTGGGAAACTATCTCGATCTGCCGTTCATCAGGCCCGATGAGGTAAACAATTTTATTATCTCACCGGTGCCGGCAAACGATTATGTAATGATACAGAGTCTGGCCGACCTTCTGCCGGCCGATTTCCTGATGGTAAATTTGATGGGGCAGGTAGTAATGACGGGTGAGTTGAATTCTGAGAGTTCAACACTGAATATATCGGGGTTGAATCCGGGAATCTACTTTATGAGGATCGGGGAAGAAAGAAGGCATTCGTATAAAATAATAAAGCAATAGGTCAAAAAGTTATGCAGTTATGCAGTTATGCAGTTAGAAAATGCCTCGTACTGCCTTCCCTGGGAAAACACCATCCTGCAACTGTCCGTTTTTAGCAACAATCACTCCGTTAACCAGAACATACTCTATCCCTTTTGAATATTTTGCAGGTTCATCATAAGTTGCCTGATCAGTAATCTGCTCAGGATCAAAAATCGTTATGTCAGCATCGGCTCCTTCACGAATCCGTCCTTTATTCTTCATCACGGGGGCAATTTCTTCAAGCCGCCGTGCCGGCATCAGTGTTATTTTCTTCAATCCCTCCGGAAGGGAAAGCAGCTTCTCCTCCCTGACATATTTCCCCAAAACCCGGGCAAAAGTACCTGTTCCCCTCGGATGTCCCTTGCTTCCTGATAGCATGCCGTCGCTGGCAATTATAACGATGGGATCTGCAATTGTCGATTTTACAACATCTTCAGGGATGGAATGAGCTATTACCATTCCTCCGGATTTCCTGTATTTGGTAAAACTTTCCGCAGTAAGCCTTTCTCCGGTCTCAGCCCATTGGAGATCGCCAAATGTAATCCCGAATGATTCCTGCCAACCCTCGTCGTATACAGCCGATTCAATAGTCGTTTGCGTTGCGGTATAAGGATAGCATTCAACGGTTACATCCAGCCCGTTAGCCCTTGCCTCTGATATCATTTGAAGCATCTCCGGGGTAAGGCTGAATCCCAGGCTTGTGATATGTACCACATGAAGCGGTGCCCCGGATATTGCTGCCGCTGAAATTACCTCTTCAAGTGCGGCAATACAGCTGCCGGGCTCCTTCTGTCCGCCGTACCGGATATGGACAATGCACGGGGCTTTTGTTTTACCGGCAACCCGGAACATTTCAAGTATCTCCCATCTGGAGGCCGCAGGTGTATACATAAGTCCGAATCCCACACCAAGCGCTCCCCTGTTCAAACCTGTTTCAATGCCTTCCTTCAACATTCCAATTTCTTCATCAGAAGCCGGTTTGTAGACTGCGTCTGCTACCGGGGCAAATCCTCCCGGATCATTCATGATCCTCATTCTCAACGGTACATGGCCGATGCTTACTCCATGATTTATAAGAGCCCTGCCCTCTCTTTCACGGTACCAGGCATCAATGTCAGATGTTCCCATCTCAAGCTCCAGTGCAGTTGTAACTCCATCCATCACCTTGTAAGAATAGTTTTCATGATCCTGTCCATGCTGGTGCATATCAATAAAACCCGGAGCAACCACAAGTCCCCGGGCATCGATTGAGGTGCTGCCTTTGATTTCCTTCGTAGTTATCAGCCCGACAGAACCGCCGCGGATCCCTATATTTCTGACAGCATCAGTATTAGTTTCCGGATCAATGACCCTTCCGTTTAAAATGACAATGTCAAAATCGTTTTTGGCTGATGAGGATGAATAACTACAGCTGCGGATCACTATAAGAATTATGATCAGTAAGCAATAGAATAGTATTTTCTTTTGAAGTACTTTCAAGGTAAAACTAATATGAAATCAAAACCTTTACGGAAAGCCTTTACCCCTTATGCCGTTACGCCTTAATGCCTTAACGCCCTATTTTTTCACATAAAACATTTTATCTCCCCCCTTGAAGATATATCCATTGCCTGCCACTGCGATGGATGACCAGAACTTTCCTCCTTCGAGATTGTTTGTGGCCACCTGTTCAAATGAATCACCGGCCCTGAATGCCCTGGTCGTTCCTTTTTCATCAATAAAATATATTTTGTCGTTGCTGGCCCACGGTGATGCCCAAACCGCAATGCCATTGATCCTTTTCTGATATTTCAGGGTTCCTGTGGCAGCATCAAGAACTGCAATCTCGCCCCTTCCTCCGGTAATGTATAACCGGTCCTTGTAAAGCAGGGGAGAGGGATTTCCGAGACCCGATTCCTCAGTCATCCATGCTATTCCTGCATCGGTGACTTCACCGTCAACACCGGCTTTCACGGCGAAAAGCCTGGCCTTTGTTTCCCTGCCTCCGGGATTGCCGATGAAAAGAAGCTCTTCAGTTCCGACGGGTGAAGGTATAGCCTGTTCCCCTCCGATCTTTAGTTCCCAGAGAAGTTTTCCGGTTTCAGGATCATATGAGCGGGCGGTTTTGCCGCATGCCACAAGCTCGGTCCTCACTTTATTCTTCCAGATGTAGGGTGTGCTGTATGTTGTTTTTTCATCGCGTCCGGCACGCCACTTCTCATCTCCCGAAACGGCATCAATAGCTGCAATAAAAGAGTTCTCCTCGTTATCGAACTGAATATAGAGAATGTTGTTGTACAATACCGGTGAAGAACCCGTTCCCCATCCCCTCTGGGTATAATGAACACCCGGATCTTTCTGCCATAACAGGTTGCCATTCATATCGTAACAATAAATCCCGTGCATTCCGAAATACGCATAAACCCTTTGCCCGTCCGTCATCGGAGTTTCGCATGCATAGGTGCTGTTAGGATTCTTGCCTGCCCTGGGAGCGCCGCTGTAGGCAACCTGTTTCCAGAGTTCCTTTCCTGTTTTAAGGTCAAAACACTTAACCTCCCACCGATAGATTTCCGTTTTGAAGCTCGTATCACGTACTTCCGGCTGAGGTGGTTGTATGGGCTGCTGGCCGGCCTGACCTTGCCTTGGTTGTTGTCCGGACCGCGGTCCCCCCTGACCGGGTTGAGGAGCCTGTCCCTGCTGTTGCGGTGGGCCTGCCGGTATTGGTGGTCTTTCAGGTGCAGGATTGACCTTTTCCGGAAATGCCGATGTAATAAAAATCCTGTTTCCCCACACAACCGGAGATGAGTAGCCTGCTCCGTCAAGAGCAGCGGTCCAGACCATATTTGTGTCACTGCTCCACTTTTCGGGAAGGCTTGCAGATGAAAGCGCCATATTTCCATCAGGTCCCCTGAACTGGTTCCAGTTAACTGATTTTGAACATGATGTTAAAGCGAATAGAACTGGTATCGAAGTAGCCCAGAAGATTCCGGCTTTTTGTTTAATTCTCATATTTAATGCTTTATGTTGATTTAAATCCAATCCAGGGTGGTGAAATTATTATTTTTTTTTGATTTTTATACATCCTTCGCAAACAATGGCTATTTTCAGCCTTTCATTTGATCGTGGTAGCAAATCCTGAAAAAAAGCACTATGCCAGAATCACAAACCGTTGCTGCGAAAGCTGATAAAGAAAAGACCATCAAGGGCAGGGTTCCAAAATCCTATGTGATTTTTCTGCTGGCAATACTCTTCCTAGTTTCATTGCTGACAATTGTCAACCATTACGATATTATCAGCATAAACAAATATGCTCTTATGATCTTCAGGTGGATCGCCATCGGCGCATTTGTGGGATACGCATTATATAAAAAGTCGCTGACAACATGGATCCTGATAAGCATGATAATAGGCGCCGAATTTGGTGTCGACCTTCCAGAAGTGGCTGTAAAGATGCAGCTTGTAAGCAAGATCTTCCTTCGGCTTATAAAGACAATAATTGCACCTCTGCTTTTTGCCACCCTTGTGGTTGGTATCGCCGGCCACTCTAATCTGAAGCAGGTAGGAAGGATGGGCTGGAAATCGCTTGTATATTTCGAAGTGGTCTCCACCATTGCCCTTTTCATAGGATTATTTGCGATCAATATCAGCAAAGCCGGGGTGGGGGTAAATGTTCCCGAAGCAGTGAACCAGTCGGAGATTGCACAGGTGGCTCCCCAGTCGGGAAGCGACCTGATACTTCATATTTTCCCTGAGAATATTGCCAAATCCATTTATGAGGGACAGGTCCTTCAGATAGTTGTTTTCAGCATTATTTTCGGAATCGCAGTTGCGATGTTGAAAGACAAGTACAAGCTCCCGATGGTGAAATTTACAGAGGCTCTTGCAGAGACAATGTTCAAATTCACCATGATCATAATGTATTTTGCCCCTTTTGCCGTATTTGCCGCAATTGCTTATAGTATCGGACATATGGGTCTGGACATCCTCGTCAATCTCTTCAAGCTGCTTGCCACACTGTATGCAGCGCTGATCGTCCTTCTGCTGGTTGTGTTTCTACCGGTTGCGCTCCTGTTCAGGATCCCTGTCAAAAAATTCCTCAGAAAGGTGGCCGAACCTATTACGATCGCTTTTGCCACAACAAGCTCGGAATCGGCCCTGCCGATTGCAATGGAGCGGATGGAGGAGTTCGGTGTCCCACGCAAGATAGTCGCCTTTGTGATGCCTACCGGCTACAGCTTCAACCTCGACGGAACAACATTGTATCTTTCTCTTGCCACAATATTCGTTGCACAGATAAGCGGGATTCATCTGTCGTTTGATAAGCAGCTTCTTATAGTTTTCACGCTGATGCTTACAAGCAAGGGAGTTGCCGGCGTACCGAGGGCATCACTGGTAATCCTGCTGGGTACGGCGGCAAGTTTCGGCCTCCCAACCTGGCCTATTTATATAATTCTTGGGATTGATGAATTGATGGATATGGCCAGGACCTCCGTGAATGTCCTGGGCAACTGCCTTGCCACTGCTGTTATAGCACGGTGGGAAGGGGAGTTTAATCCCGAACCGGAGAAGGTTGAGGTTTACCCCCCAACCCCCCAGGGGGGGCTTTAAGACATCAGAAAAAGAAAATGACAAATTATCAGAACAGATCATGAATAATGAAAAAGCTGTAATCGGTTTTTTAGGCGCCGGGGGGATTGCCCGTTCCCATGCATTTTCACTTAATTCCCTCAAATATTACTACAACGATGCCCCCGCAGTTGAGCTGGCAGCAGTCTGTTCGGCAACCAGGGGGAGCCGGGAGTCATTTGCCTCCAGGTTTGGTTTTGCAAGGGCTCTCGAATATGAAGAGTTTCTGGATGACAAAAATATCGACACTGTTTTTATCCTCGGGCCAAACAGTGTTCATTTTAACCATTTCAGGGATGTCGTGGGGATGAAGAATATAAAGCGGATCTATCTTGAAAAACCTGTTTGCTCAGGTCCTGAGGAAGAAAAAGGTCTGCTTCATCTGAGCGGGCAGCATCCTCATATAAAGACACAGGTGGGCTTTCAATATCTATATGCGGCTGCGGTGAGGGAAGCCCTTATTTTCTGGAGATCAGGTATACTAGGTAACCCAATTCACTTTGACCTTAAATACTATCATGGCGATTATCTTAAAAAATCATACAGGGACAAACGCACATCCCGCCTCACTCCTGCTCCCGACGGGGGTGCGATGGCTGATCTTGGATCCCATATTGTCAGCATCATGATTGCCTTCTTTGGCGAAAAGGTCCAGATTACAGGGGCTCTGCAGGCCGGGGAATTTGAAGATGTCCCTGAAGGATCTGATCTGTTCAGCCAGATCTCACTCTATGATGTGAAGACCCATGCTGCGGGAACACTTTCATCGAGCCGGGTGAGCTCAGGCACGGGTGACAGCCTTTCATTTGAATTTTTTGCCACCGGCGGTGCCTTGAGGTATTCTTCCTTAACACCCGACTTCTTTGAGTACTATACTGAAGAATCAGGAACCTGGTCGAGGCAAATGACAGGCAGTAATTATAAACCAGTAACGACATTTCCTTCCGGACATGTTCCAGGGGGCTGGCACAGGTCGATGATACACGCCCATTATGTCTTCCTCAAAAACACCAGCTCTGAAATAATAATCCCAGACATCAGGCATGGTTTGGCGGTTCAGCGGCTGGTTACAGAGACAGCTGAACATCTTGCAAGCTTTCGGGAGGTGAGGAATCAATAAATAGTCATGCGGTCTTGCAGTCTTGCGGTCTTGCGGTCAGAATCCCTGATGCCTGATGCCTGACGCCTGACGCCTGACGCCTGACGCCTTTTTTTACATCGCCTATCGCCTATAATACATAATACATAATACATATACTAATTCTTACATTTGGATTATCCTTCCAAAAACCTGAAATATGCCATCAGAAACCAAAACTCCACTCATTCCTGCCCAAGGCAGGATCACCTCAGTCGATTTTTTCCGGGGATTCACAATGTTCCTCCTTGCAGGAGAAGCCACTGAACTCTACTCGCACCTTCTGGACTCAAGCAACGGATTCGTGCATTTTCTCGGAAACCAGCTGCACCACCATGATTGGCACGGACTCCATTTCTGGGACCTTATCCAGCCATTCTTCATGTTTATAGTGGGTGTTGCAATCCCTTTTGCAGTAGCAAACAGGTTAAAAAAGGGAGAAAGCACAAGAACAATAACACTGCATGCTTTCAAACGTGCAGGTTTACTTCTCTTCTTCGGCTGGGCCCTCTATTTCATAGATGCCGGGCGGCTTGTTTTCAGGTTCCAGAATGTCCTCGCACAATTATCAGTAACTTACATTGTGGCTTTCCTGATAAGGAATAAAAGCTTTAAATTCCAGCTGATCTTCACCCTTGTGATCCTGCTTCTGATCGACCTTGCCTACCGCTTTTTCCCCGTGCAGGGATTCAATAATCCATGGGTGAACTTCGAGAATCTGGGTGCCTGGTTCAACAACAAGATCGAAGGTGTTCAAAAGGCAAGCGAATGGGCAACCCTGAACTTTGTCTCCACAACAGCCCATACGGTGTGGGGTGTGCTCTGCGGAAAGCTCCTTATGAGTGAAAAAACATCAGGACAGAAGATCCGGGCCCTGGTAATCGCAGGAGTATCGGCACTTGCAATCGGGTATGCCCTTGACCTGCTGAATATCACTCCCATAATAAAGAAAATCGCAACATCCTCATTTGTATTTGTCAGCGGAGGCTGGGCAATCCTTGTCCTTGCCTTATGCTATTGGCTAATTGATGCAAAGAAACTTTTTCAGAAAGGATCCTGGTTCTTTATTGTTGTCGGTATGAACAGCATCTTCATATACCTGTTCTTTTCGCTCAGGGGCGCCGGCTTTATTGGCAGGATGATCACTCCCTTCAGTAAGCTCTTATTCTCCTGGACAGGAGAAAAGGGTGTTGAGATTATTGCGAGCCTCGGAGTATGGGCCGCTATGTGGTATCTCTGCTACTGGCTATACAAGAACAGGCTTTTTATCAAAATTTAATTTTGAACCTATGAAGATCTGGTTATTAATCCTGGGTTTGATTCCTGGTTTATTTGCGGGACCGCTTGACGGTTTCTCACAGACCGGCGGTGTTTCAGGAAGAACCTTGCCGGAAAGTTTCAGAAAATATAATCTGCCTTTGCTTGGGGAAAATGTTTTTGTCTTTGACCCGGCGATGGATATGAAGGAGATTCAGACGGTAATTGATACAATTTTTGCCAGGCAGTCGGCCCGCAGGAGCGAATTCAGCATAAACCGCTATGCTCTTCTGTTCAAACCCGGAAGTTATAATCTTGACATCAAAGTCGATTACTATATGCAGGTCCTTGGCCTTGGAGAATCTCCCCGGGATGTTGCTATCAGCGGAGCAGTCAGGTCGAACACAATCCATGGCACCAGTGTTCTCACAAATTTCTGGAGGTCGGTCGAGAACCTTACGGTTATCCCTGCAGTTGATTCCACGATGGTCTGGGGTGTATCGCAGGCTGCTCCCCTGCGGAGGGTTCACGTCAAAGGCAACCTCCAGCTGTTCGACAAGGGTTATGCAAGCGGAGGTTTTCTCGCCGATTCGAAAGTCGACGGGGATATTACATCCGGGCCTCAGCAGCAATGGTTTACCCGGAATTCCGAAATCGGCAGGTGGGTTGGGGGCAACTGGAATATGATGTTTGTCGGAGTAAACGGTGCGCCGGCTGAAAACTGGCCGGAACTGCCATACACAACAATTAATGAAACTCCGCTTGTACGCGAAAAACCATTTCTGTCATTCGACGGCAGGGAATTTAATGTGAAAATAGCACGACTTAAGCAAAACAGTTCAGGAGCTGACTGGGTAAGCGGTGTTCAAACCGAGAAGACACTTAGCCTGGGAAAATTCTATATTGCAAAACCGGGGATTGACAATGCGGAAACAATGAATTCCGCATTGAAGAAGGGAAAACATCTTCTTATAACACCGGGAAGATATTTTCTAGGCAAAAGTATTAAAGTTACAAAACCCGGAACAGTCGTCATGGGAATAGGGCTGGCAACCCTTATTCCGGAGAATGGCAATGCTGCACTTGAGATATCAGATGTTGACGGAGTCTCTGTCTGCGGACTCACCATAGACGCTGGCAAGGTTTTCTCCGAAAAGCTTTTTGTTGCCGGAAAACCGGGATCCCGCAAGCCGCACGCCGCAAATCCCCTGTTCCTTTATGACATATTTTTCAGGGTCGGCGGTCCGGATGAAGGTTCGGCTAAAGCCTGCATGGAAATCAACAGCTGCGATGTTGTCGTTGATCATATATGGCTCTGGAGGGCCGATCACGGCAACGGCGTCGGGTGGGATATAAACAGGGCTGCAAACGGCCTTATTGTGAATGGCGACAATGTTACAATCTACGGACTCTTCAACGAGCATTTCCAGGAGTACCAGACCCTGTGGAACGGCAACAATGGAAGGGTTTATTTCTACCAGAGCGAGATGCCCTATGACCCGCCTTCCGTTGATGCCTGGAAGCATGACGGAATTTACGGATATGCCTCCTATAAGGTTGCCGACCATGTTAAGACCCACGAAGCATGGGGCTTAGGAATTTATAATGTTTTTTACGATGCTCCCGTAATTGTCGACAATGCAATAGAAACACCTCTTCATCTCGAGAATAAGATCCATAATAAGATTATCTTCTGGTTGAACGGTAACAAGGAAAGCATCGTTAAAAGCATTATCAACGGGAAGGGAGGTCCGGTAAATGTTACAACAAGGAAGGCTACTATGAAATAGGGTCGTGCCGGTCTTACAGGTCTGCCGGTCGTGCCGGTCGTGCAGGTCGTGCAGGTCTTTTATTGTGAAACCTGCCTTTGACACTTGCATATGACTTGCACGACTTGCAAGACCTGCATGACTTGCATGACTCTCTTGACTTGCATGACCTGCATGACCTGCATGACCTGCACGACTTGCACGACTTTTTACCTTAACAATTCAGCCCCTCCTACGACAGGAAGTGTCAACGACGTCGCGCTAAGATCAATGGTAAGCCTTGTACCAGGTTCGGGCCATAGCGTGTATTCCCTGTCGCTTGAGAATATCATCAGTCCAATCTGCTTTCCGGCAGGAATTATCTGGTCGTCGGGCTCAAGGTCAAAAGTCATTTCATAGAACCGGCCCGGCCTTAAAGGCTCGCTTTCACTCAGGGATTTGTAGTTCTGAAGATCAGCCCAGCCCCTGGTGATTATATTATCCGTTGCCCTGGCATCGCGTGCATTCGACCATGGCAATGCTACAAGCCAGACGGAAAGATTTATCGCTGGTTTATCACTTGATGCCTTAATTGTAATCGAGGGAACTCCTGATAAATGAACATCCTGTTTAAGGGGGGCTGTAACGTAAAGAAGCCTGTGTTCGGTCCATTCAGCCTGGGCAAGAGTGGAGCCGCTGAATGAGTAATTGTCGGTGAGTGTTTCATAGCTGTTACCCGAAGGTTTTACCAGCACGAGAGATCCTGATTTCGGGGCTCCCGGGGAAAGGAAAAATTCAACGGGTGATGCGCCCGGATTCGGATAATCGGCATACGGAGTTGGTTTGAGCCTGTCGTCCTTCTCACGGACGATCCATGCTTTAGGATCATTGCCGACGTTGTTCTCAATACCGAACAGGTATTTTGTAAACCATTTGTTCATCATTGAAAAGGGAGGCTCTCCGCCATGACCTCCCTGATGAAAATAGACCTGGTAGGGAACACCTTTTTCCCTTAGGACCTTTATGAACCGGGCGTTGTGACTGATCATGACATTCCAGTCGTTGAATCCGTGGGCAAAAAGGGTGGCTGCCCTGAATCCCTTCATATAATTCATCAGGTCACGCTCTGCCCAGAAGTCATTGTAATCGCCAGTTTTCCGGTCAATCCTCTTCTTCATTGTGTTATCCCTGTAAACGCTGTCGCAGTATTCACAGTTGTCGGGGTTCGAATGAATAAAATCATAAAGGACATCAACATCCTCTCCCAGGTATCCGCCCGGACTGCGGACCAGTCCGTTGGAACGGTAATAATGATAATAAGAATTGTTCGGGGATACGGGTATTATAGCCTCAAGGCCCTCAACACCGGTAGTTGCCGCTGCAAATGGGATGGTGCCGTTATATGAGGTCCCTATCATTCCGACCTTGCCGGTGGTCCAGTATGCTTTCACTTCCTCACTACCGTCGGGTGATGTATACCCTTTTGCCCTTCCGTTGAGCCAGTCGATTACTGCTTTGGGAGCAAGGGCCTCTATTCTTGTTCCCACAGTGGGACAACCCTGCGACATCCCTGTGCCGGGTGCGGATGAATGAACCACAATAAAACCATATGGGATCCACGCCCTTGTCTGGGAGTTTGAAATCACCGGACGCTGACCCCGCCGCGTGATTGGAGGCATTTCATCCCTTTTCGGAGGATCAGCATTAAGTTCCTGCCTCACATTCCAGAAATACTGGCTGGCGGTGGAGCCGGTCCCCGCAAAATAAGGGCTTGATTCATAAATGACCGGAAGCCTGAGACCCTCGGTTTCAGTCTGCCGGGGCCGCGTAACGTCAACATGCATCCTGTCGTTCCTGCCGTCACCATCGGTATCAAAGCCGGTTTCAACCCACAGGTCATGTTTTATCCATTCTTCAGCATTTTCAAATGCAGGAATCTTTTGTGCTTCACCATTTACGATTACCGGAACCACCGTCGGGACAGCCTTTCCGGATGCCTGAGGAAGCGATTTCTGAGTCTGGGCATATAATTCAGGCTGTAAAAACATTGTAATTACAGCTATTGCTGTCAGTACATTTAATTTGATTCTCATGTCGGATATGAAATAAGATTGTTATCTTTTGCAAAGAAAACAAATTTCACATAAACCATAAGAATCAATGACGAACACAGGCAAGGATAATTCAATAATAATCATAGGTGCAGGATTTGCAGGGCTTTCTGCCGGGATCTATGCCCAGATGAATGGCTACAGATCGCAGATATTTGAAATGCATGATAAGCCGGGAGGACTCTGCACTTCCTGGAAGCGGAAGGGATATATAATAGATGGCTGTATACACTGGTTCGTGGGATCCTCGCCTGTAAGCAGCATGCATGATTATTGGGAGGAAGTCGGTGTTACGCATGGAAGGGACTTCATCTATATGGATGAATACATGCATTTTGAATCGTCTGACGGACGAGTACTGACTTTTTATACGGATATCGACAGGCTTGAGAAACATCTTCTCGAATTCTCACCACAGGATGCCGCTAAAATCGGGGAATTCATAAATGCAATCAGGATCTGCCTTGCATTTGACATGCCTTCAAAAGATACTCCTTTAGGGCAAAAGCTGATTAAGCAATTGCGCCTTGGGTGGACATTTGTCACTAAAGGAAAGAAGATTCAGGAGTGGATGAAAATCACCGGAAAGGAGTTTGCGTCGGGATTCAGGGATCCTGTTCTTAAAAGAGCCTTTGATGAGATGTGGATGCCTGAGTTTTCAATAGTGTTCCTTTGCTTCACGTTTGCATATCTTCATAAAAGGAATGCCGGATACCCTCTGGGCGGTTCAATGCCTCTGTCAAATGCCCTTGAGGATCGTTACAAATCACTTGGCGGAACAATTCACTATAAAAATCGGGTTGAAAAGATTCTTACTGACGGCAATAAGGCTTCCGGAATCAGGCTTGACGAAGGGACCGAACACCACAGTTCAAGAGTTATCTCCTGTGCCGACGGTTATTCTACGATTTTTAAAATGCTCCAGGGAAAATACATTGACGAAAAGATAAGACATATGTATGAGAAATGGATCCCCTTTTATCCCCTGATCTTTATCGGGCTGGGTGTGAACCGGAAATTCGATGATGTCAATCCTTCAGTCTCCGGATTCAGCTTCCCGCTGAAAGAGCAGGTCATAATAGGTGACAGGATGGTTGACAGACTGCCCGTACATCTTTACCATCATGACCCGTCGATGGCTCCAGAAGGGAGAACTGCGCTTACCGTGATGCTCGAAACGGATTATGAGTACTGGAAAAAACTCTATGAGGACAGGAAGCAGTATGACCGTAAAAAAGAAGAAATTGCAAGTACAGTTATAGCCCTGCTTGAGCAGCGTTTTCCCGGAATTTCATCCCAGGTAGAAATGACTGATGTTGCAACCCCGGTAACCTTTGAAAGATACACGGGAAACTGGAAGGGAAGCTTTGAGGGATGGCAGATCACTCCCGAAAATTCATATACAATGATGAAACCGATGTCACAGACATTACCTGGACTGAACAGTTTCTACATGTGCGGGCAATGGGTCGAGCCGGGAGGGGGACTCCCAACTGGCGTAATGTCAGCACGGCGTCTTTTAAAAACAATATGCAGGGAAGATAACAGGAAGTTCAAAACAACGATTCTGAACTCCTGATTCGCTTTTTTATTGAAATAAAATAAATTATGATGGAAGAATCAAAAGAAAATACAGCAATTGAATCTTTCCGATCCGGTCTGAATTGCTCCCAGTCTGTCGTTTCAGCATATGCAGAGGAAATGAATTTCGACAGGACCCTTGCCCTTAGTATGTCGTGTGGTTTCGGAGGCGGTATGGGACGCCTTCAGGAAACCTGCGGAGCAGCAACAGGCGCTTTTATGGTAATGGGGATCCATTACTGCAGAAAGTACACCGGTAACAAGGAAAGAAAAGAGACAACATATGCGGCGATCCAGAGATTCAGCAAAGAATTCACGGTTTTGCATGGTACAATGAATTGTATGGAACTTATCAATGTCGATCTTAAAACAGAAGAGGGGCACAGTAAACTTAAAGAAAGTAACCTTAGTGAAAATGTGTGCGAAAAGTGCATTCTTGATGCGATAAGAATCACCGAGGATATTTTGAGTTCGTGACATTTCAGGGCTAAAGCCCTTATTATTTGATCATCCCATTTCATTTCCCTAAATTTACCAATAGCTTATTTTAATCAGCAACCTAATCACTTAACTATTCAAAATAATGAAAAAAACTCTGACCCTTACCCTTTTATCAATCATTCTGATTTGCCATATTTCATTTTCCCAACAAGCACTTCGGGGTGGGGCCAACATCACATCGCCGGAAATAAATGCCGATAATTCGGTTACATTCAGGTTCCAGGTCCCTGACGCAAAGGAAGTAAGAATATCAGGCGACTGGATGCCGGCGCAGGGATATACACCCGGTTCAGAAAAAATGACAAAGGACGAGAAAGGTCTCTGGTCATATACAACAGCAGTTCTTTCATCAGATCTATATGGATATTCATTCTCTGTCGACGGTCTGAAATGTACTGATCCAAACAACGTCTATATGATCCGGGATGTTGCTTCAGTAACCAATGTCTTTATTATTGGCGGAGGCAAGGCAGATCTTTACAAAGTCAACAGGGTGCCTCACGGAACGGTTACACGCCGCTGGTACAACTCACCTTCATTGGGTATGGACCGCCGTATAACCATTTATACACCTGCAGGATATGAAAAAAACACCGGTAAATACCCAGTACTTTACCTCCTGCACGGAATGGGCGGCGACGAGGAAGCATGGATCAATCTTGGAAGAACTTCTCAGATCCTCGACAACCTGATTGCACAGGGAAAAGCTAACCCGATGATCGTTGTAATGCCTAATGGCAATGTTGTGCAGGAGGCAGCGCCGGGGGAATCGAGCCTTGGCTTCTACAAGCCGGTAATGCAGCTGCCCAATACGATGGACGGCAGATATGAAGAGACTTTCAAAGACATAATTGCTTTTGTGGAAAGTAATTACAATGTAATTACATCAAAATCGGGCCGTGCAATTGCCGGATTGTCAATGGGAGGCTACCATTCACTTCATATTTCAAGATATTATCCTGACACTTTTGATTATATAGGCCTGTTTTCAGCAGCCATAATGCCAAATGACAAGGTGACATCAAAGGTGTACGAAAATGTCGATGCAACGCTTCAGCAGCAGATGAAAAACGGATACAGGCTTTACTGGATCGGCATCGGAAAGACCGACTTCCTTTACAAGTTCAACACCGAATACAGGCAGAAGCTCGATGCAATGAAGATGCCGTATGAATTCAGGGAAAGCGAAGGGGGACACACATGGACAAACTGGCGGGTTTACCTTTCGGAGTTTGCGCCGAAGCTGTTTAAGTAAACGACATCTCTCTATCCATCTCTTACTATAAATGCAGTGATTGCAACCGAGAGGTTGTTTAAAAAGTCGAAATCCATTAAACGCAAAGATCGCTATCCCGAGTACTCGGGATAAGCAAAGATCGCAAAGAGCTAATTATAAGCGAAATAACTTTGCGTACTTTGCGCTTTCTGGGTGTGCTTTGCGGGGCCAAATCCACGCCAGCAAGAGGATTGATCTCTTCTTCGGTCTTCCGTCTTCGGTCCTCCGTCTTTTTATTCTTTTCTTTTTAACCACTCTTCCGGCACCGGAATAATGCAGATATTCATTGACCGGTTATTCTCCGACAGCATTGCCGACTGAATCTCAATTCTTGTACCATCAGGGCTGAAGGTTGGATGAGGGTGATCCGAGGCAGTGGTTTTATGTCCTGTCGAAAGAAGCCTCATTTCACGGGTGTGCCTGTCAATGAGCCAGATGTTCCTTGCAAAGTCATCTCCCACCGCCCATCTCCCATCGGCTGACCCGTTTACATGCCAGAGCCCGCTTCCCGAGGAAGTCTGTCCCGCAATTATCATTTCCCTGGTCCTGAGATTCACAATGCCGAGTCCGGTCGGTTTTTCGCGTGTTCCCGAAGGCCCCCAGCCTGTCTCCTGACCCGGATTGGCAGGATCAGCAGGCAGTTCGGGTGTGCCGACCTTCCGGTGACCCATTATTGCAATTGCAACCTCATCCTTTGTTATCACGGCTTCATGGGTGACCCATTCATGTTCCGACTCGGGATAAAGCGGACGTAGTCCGGACCCGTCGGACATCACTGTCCATGTCCTCTGGGGAGCCTTCCCTCCGGTTTCCCAACAAAACACGATCTCTCCCGGAACCCATGGATTAGTCTGGATATGGCCCACCTGAAAAGGGACTGCAACAACAAACCTGATTTCTCCGGTTTTGATATTCATGCTCCCGATGCCTGAAGGTCCGGCACCCATGTTCCTAGGACCAAAATTCGGTTCAATTTTGGTGCCTTCCGGAATATGTCTTTCAGCCTCCTCCCTGCCCACCCTGTAATAGACCCATTCCTCGTCAGCGTCGAGCGCCATATCGCCTCCTGCACCTACATCGGCAGGGATGGTTCCGCAAACTTTCTGATATTCATTTTCCCTTTTCATCTGCCCTGCTTCGCTGTCGGCAAACAGTTTATCGAGATCGGCCTCAATAATCTGCACCGGTCCTCCACGCTTCTGTCCGGGCTGCCGGAGTGTCATCCTCATGAAATAGAGCTTCATTGATCTCCTTGCGACGGAAATCATTCCCATATAACCACCTTCGGATACCTGCACCATAATTCCTGTTTCTTCATTTACGGCAAGTGTTTCGCCCGGGACCCTGCCCGACCTGAATATTACCCATTTGCCATCGGCTGTCCATTGACGGTGGGTTTGGTATATCTTTGAATCCCCAGCGGGTGTGCTTGTAAGAAATGTGAGCTTAATTCCTGTCACCTGATCGGTAATGGTTTTTTTCTCAGAAGGAAAACGGCGGCCGATCTGGGCGGTAACGGATGTTAAAGCCAAAACCAGGATGATCAATACTATACAATGTTTTCTCCAGGCTTTTTGTTTCATTGCGATTATTGCTTTATGTACATATATCCCAAAGATAACAATAATCAAAAGGCACGGATTGCAAATCCGCGCCAGCGATAGTCATACTGGAAGCCCCTATCTTTCAGGAGAGGGGTTGGGGAGAGGTTTTTACACTAGTTTCTTATACTTTATCCTCACCGGCGTTGTATCTGCCACCCGCTTTTTATAATTCTCCTCGTAGTCGGAATAGTTACCTTCGAACCATACAACCTTTGAATTGCCTTCAAATGCAAGCATATGGGTTGTCACCCTGTCGAGGAACCACCTGTCGTGGGATATTATCACCGCGCAGCCGGCAAAGTTTTCCAGTCCCTCCTCAAGGGCTCTGAGTGTGTTCACATCTATGTCGTTTGTAGGTTCGTCGAGAAGAAGCACATTAGCGCCTGATTTAAGTGTAAGGGCCAGGTGGAGCCGGTTCCTTTCCCCGCCGGACAACACTCCGCATTTCTTTTCCTGGTCGGCACCGGTGAAGTTGAATCTCGAAACGTATGCCCTCGCATTTATCAGCCTGTTTCCAACCATAACATCATTCTGGCCTCCGGAAATGACTTCGTAAACCGTTTTGGCCGGATCGATTGACGCGTGAGCCTGGTCGACATAGCCGAGAATAACAGTTTCCCCGATCTGGAAATCACCTTTTGTTGCCTTCTCCTGGCCCATTATCATTCTGAAAAGGGTTGTCTTGCCTGCCCCGTTCGGTCCTATCACACCAACTATCCCGTTGGGCGGAAGATCGAATTCGAGATCGTCGAAGAGCAGCTTGTCACTGAATGATTTGGCAACTTTTGAGGCCCTGATTACCTTATCGCCGAGCCTGGGGCCATTGGGAATAAATATTTCGAGCTTCTCCTCCTTTGCTTTTATGTCCTGGTTCAGGAGGTTCTCATAGGCGCCCAGTCGTGCCTTCGATTTGGCGTGCCTGGCTTTTGGCGACATCCTTACCCATTCAAGCTCCCTTTCAAGGATCTTCCTTCTTTTTACATTCCCCTTCTCCTCAACTTCAAGCCGTTTAGCCTTTTGTTCCAGCCATGATGAGTAGTTTCCTTTCCAGGGGATTCCCTCGCCCCTGTCGAGCTCGAGGATCCATCCGGCAACATTATCGAGAAAATACCTGTCGTGGGTTATGCAGATGACAGTCCCATGGTATTGCTTCAGGGTTGTCTCGAGCCACTGTACCGATTCGGCATCGAGATGGTTTGTAGGTTCATCGAGCAGAAGTATATCGGGCTGCTTCAGGAGGAGCCTGCAAAGCGCCACTCTTCGCCGTTCGCCTCCCGAAAGGACATCGACCCTTGCATCGCCTTCGGGACATCTGAGTGCATCCATTGCCCTCTGGAGCTTGTAATCGATATTCCAGCCGTCGTGGTAGTCGATCTTTTCCTGGAGAACCGCCTGCCTTTCCATCAGCTGCTCCATTTTCGCGGGGTTCTCGTACACTTCGGGCTCGCCGAATTTTATGTTTATCGACTCATATTCCTTTATAAGATCCATGGTCTCCTTTACACCCTCTTCAACTATTTCCCGGACACTGCGGCTCTCATCAAGAAGAGGGTCCTGCTGGAGATGGCCTACACTATATCCGGGGAGGAATGTAACCTCTCCCTGATACTCTTTTTCCAGTCCCGCAATTATCTTCAGAAGGGTCGATTTACCCGATCCGTTAAGTCCTATGATACCGATCTTTGCCCCGAGGAAGAACGATAGTGAGATATCCTTAAGCACCTGGCGGTGAGGCGGGAAGGTTTTGCCAACCCGGTACATTGAAAAGATGATCTTGTTGTCGTCGCTCATAAAATTAATTTGCGACAATTTAGAAAAAAATTAAGGACTAAAGTCCTTAATTAACCGGATTTCGCCAGAGGGTGTCTCAAAAGCATTTCCTAACCGCTAAGAACGCAGAGCAGGCGCATAGCACACAAAGCTAAATCATTGGTTGTCATTTCTTTGCGACCTTTGCGTATCCCGAGTACTCGGGATAGCGCCCTTTGCGGTTAATTAATTTTGGCTTTTGAGACACCCTCTTGTGACCCTCATCTCTGATCCTGAGAGGGCCCTAGCCCTCAGACCTTCCTGGGGTTAAACAACTTTATCGTTTCATCCTGCAGGAGAACCCACAGGGAATAGACACCGGCGAGGGTTCCGATTGGGATGTTGAGACAGCCGATGGCTGACACAATCATAACGATATACCTTGCCCATGACTGAAAGGAGAGCAGTCCGATGCCTCCTACAAGCCCGAGTGTCGCTAAAAATCCGATCAGCAGGGGTAAGCTGACCATAAGGAAACCAAGCACCATTGAAGGGATTTCTTCATTCCCCACCACGCCCTTCGCAAAATTAAGGCCGAAAAAAACAGCCAGCGCACCTACCAGACCGATGAATCCGAAGCCTATTTGAATTGCTCCGACAACGGCGACATGTTTCTTCATCTTGTTTGTATCTTCCATGACTTTAAGTTTTTATTCATTGTTTTATCTTCATTCCGGATTAATGACATTCGTTTTAGAAAATTGTTGCATCAAAGTACCTAATATTATTCAAAAAACCACGTTTTTAAACAAAATCAGAGAGTGAGGCATGGCTTTTGCTACCTTTGAAAAAAAATAACAATGAAATCCACATGATTGATTTCAAACGCAAATACTTAATGAATATAATTTCGAATCATGTGCGGTTCCATCATACCGTTAAAATCAAAATTATATTATGATGAAACACAGGATCATACTTGCCATATCATTCATCTTGATCACAATGGCTTTTAATTCATGCGAGCCGCTCGGAACATGCAAAGTGTGCAGGGAGGTAACGTATGATGCAGCCGGCGGACCTCCGATCTCTGAAGGCCCTGAAACAGAGTACTGCGATGCCGCCCTGATAGCAATTGAGGCAAAGGATGATATCATTATAGCCGGTAAAAGATACTCCTGGGAGTGCCGGTAAAAGGTATTACAAAATTTTATTTTTTTTATTTGCCGGAATACTTTGAAAATTGAGATTCCGGCATTAATTTTGTTCATAAGTTGTTAATAATTGTGGTGCTTAAACAAGTAGACATCTATATCTTGTCGTAAATTTATACTAGTCAATCCAGTTAAATAATGTCTCTGAATTTCAGCAGTTTAGAATTAACGGACAAAACCATTGTCATTGTCGAAGACGATGTTCCGTCCATAAGGTACTATGAAACTCTTCTTCAAAGTTCGGGGGCAGAAGTGATCAAATTTCGTACAGGCAGGGATTTCGTTGATTTCTCAAACAACAAGGAAGCAAAAGTTGACCTGGTGATAATGGATTTTCTTATTCCACTCATAAACGGAATCGACTGCACAAGGATCTTCAGAAAAGCACGTAAAAATATTCCGGTGCTTATGATCACCGCATATTCATCAGAACAGTCAAAATCGGATGCCTACATTGCCGGATGCAACGAATATATTCTTAAGCCGGTATATCCCGAGAAAGTGTTTGCCCTCCTCGAAAAATATCTTAAGCAGGAGGTCCGCAGTACAGTTGTTTCCCGTTCCTGATCCCTTTATTCAGTTTTAAACTGCTGCTTTCCGATATATTCGGAATAGTAAGCTTCGAGCTTTTTGGTTATTTCATCACCGATCTCCTTTTTGCCGTTCTCCTGGCAATATGAAGCAGCCCTTGACGCATATTGGAGCGCCGACTGAATTTCATATTCGGCCGAGCTGAGCACATAAGCATTCTGACGGAGGTAATAATTGAGCCTGTCAAAATAATAATCACTCAGGCTCTTTGTCATCTCAACGGCTTTATCGGCATCTCCCGCCAAAAAGTACGCTTCAATGAGGTCAGTGTAATATGGATCATACGGAAAATTCCCGGGAGGCAGCTTTTCAAGGCATGCATTAAGCACTCCCAAAGCCTTTTCGTTCTTCCCTTCTGCCGCAAGGGCCTTTGCCAGCCGGGCATATACAAGCCTTGCCTTAATAACAATAAGGGTCCTTATATGATGATAATCAAGATTGACATCAGGATCATTTGCTCCGCCCCATACAAACTTGCCGGCAACATTGTCGTACAGAATATCGGAATCAATCCTTCCGTACTCCAGCCAGCCCTTATTCTGCGATTTTATAGGAACAAGCCTGTAGGCAAGTCCCTCCATCTGGAAATATTCCTCAAGACCGAGAGCATCATCATGATATCCGGTCACAAAATATATCGGACGCTCCCAGTTATTGTGGGCAAGGATATCAAGGACAATGAGCTGGCTTTTGAGGATTGAATTTCCCTTGAGCTTTATATCAATATAAGGGACTATTTTGCCGGCATCTTCTGGCCTGACGGTGCCCGACCGGAGCACAGCCGCCGAATCGACCGGTATCCTGATTGTCCGGGAGGGTATTACATCGAGGATTTCGGTTGCAGAAATCTGGACCTTGGTTGCCTTGTTATCACTGTTGACCCAGTCAATTACTGTTGAAATGTTTACCGGATCCTTGCTCTTTTCAACGATGAATACCTGGTTGTTCACCCCGTCGTAGTATTTCTTTGCGGGCAGGGTGACGGGAAGCGGATCCGATTCATATGTCTTTCTTTTCATCTGGTTAATATACCAGTCAGTATTCAGGAGCATCAGGTTGCAGACCCTTATATCGGTCCTCATCCCCTCCACTTCCTGTGCGTACCACAGGGGGAAGGTGTCGTTGTCGCCGTTTGTGAAAAGAATTGCCTCCGGGGCGCATGAGTTCAGGTAATTGAATGCCACATCGCGTGCCAGGTAGCGTCCCGATCTGTCATGATCGTCCCAGTTCTGGGATCCCATAAGCACCGGAACAGCAAAAAAGCATAATGCACCTGAAAGCAGTGCCGCGATCTTTTCTCCCGCAATTTTCGAGATTGTTTCAAAAAGAGCCAGGACGCCCAGACCGATCCATACGGCAAAGAAATAAAATGAGCCTGTATATGCGTAGTCTCTCTCCCTGGGCTGATTGGGGTATTGATTCAGGTAGAACACTATTGCCGCACCTGTCAGAAGGAACAAAAGCAATATCACCCACCAGTTTTTGTAATCGCGGTTAAGATGATAGAACATTCCTATAATGCCCAGAATGAAAGGCAGAAGGTAATAAACGTTCCTTGAAGTGTCGTCCTTCATGCCTGCCGGAAGGTCGGGTGTCCCGACCCTTGGTTCATCGAGGAACCTTATACCGGTAATCCAGTTGCCGTTTACCGCTCCGCCTGTTCCCTGTGTGTCGTTCTGCTTTCCTGCAAAGTTCCACATGAAGTACCTGAAATACATGTAGCCGAACTGGTATGAGAACATAAATCTGAGGTTCTCGCTGAATCTGGGCTTTCTGATTATCTCCTTTTCCCCCGACTGATTTGTCACTGATACCGGAGTACCCGTTACATTGCCCCATTCCTTGTATATGGCTTCATGTTCATTCTGGTCGCTCCACATCCTGGGGAAAAGGGTGATGAACCGTTCATCATACACACGCTCAAGGTCATAGGCGCTTACAATGTATTTCCCGTTCTCAAGCACATATTTGGGCTTGCCATTTCTGTAATCGGTGACCGGGGCATTATACCACGGGCCCCTGAAAAGAGGCCTGGCGCCATATTGTTCGCGGTTAAGGAAATAGAGCAGGCTGAAGGGATTCTCAGGCTGATTTTCATTTAGCGGGGGATTGGCTGTCGCCCTGATCACGATTATTGCATTTGCCGAATATCCGATAAGTATGACGGTAACTGCAGTCAAAATGGTATTCAGAACAACACGGTTATTTCCGGCAAGGTACCAGATGTACCATGCAGCAGCGGCAAGAACAAGAATATTCAGTATAAATGAACCTGAAATGACCCATATACCCGAAAGCAGCATTGCTCCTATTGCATAGGAGCTGCTTTTTACCTTTCCGGGGGTGGTCAAGGTTGCTCTCACTGCCAGAATGAAAAATACGGCAAGAAGTATGAAATGGAATATCATCCCGCTGTTGGCCGGCATTCCCAGGTTGTTCACAAAAAACAGGTCGAGCTTTGATGAAATTGTTACAACTCCCGGCATTATGCCGTAGAGAAGAAGCGAGAGAAGTATCACGGAAATTCCAAGTGAAATCGCGAATCCCTTCCATGAAAACTCATATTTCCGGAAGTAATAAACAAGTACAATTGCCGGAAGAGTAAGAAGGTTCAGAA
Organism: uncultured Bacteroidales bacterium; assembly: GCA_963696535.1. Lineage (GTDB taxonomy): Bacteria > Bacteroidota > Bacteroidia > Bacteroidales > VadinHA17 > LD21. Next base: position 95,279 of record CAVOKP010000023.1, on the reverse strand, counting down.
GATGCACCCCGATAGAGAGACCCATCAGGAAAGCTATAAGTATCAGCCACCTGTTTGCATACTCCTCATCGGCCACATCTTCCCACCTGAGAATTGCCCAGAAGACAACCGCAGTAAAGAAAGATGAAGATGCATATACCTCCCCTTCGACGGCTGAGAACCAGAATGAATCCGAAAAAGTGAATCCAAGAGCGCCGACCACCCCGGCCGACATAATGGCAATGATCCGTGAAGTGCTTAAATGATCCCTTTCACCTGTAAAGATCCTTCCGGCAAGATGGGTTATCGTCCAGAAAAGAAAAAGTATTGTAAAGGCACTTGCAAGGGCCGACATTGCGTTGACCATAACAGCCACCATCGAAGTATTTCCGCCTGCAAAGAGGGTAAAAAACCGCGCCATAACCATAAATACAGGGTTCCCGGGAGGATGCCCGACTTCCATCTTGAATCCCGAGGCGATGTACTCACCGCAATCCCACAGACTTAATGTAGGTTCCAGAGTCAAAAGATAAGTGACTGCGGCAACTGCAAAAACCACCCAGCCTGTGATGTTGTTTATCAGCCTGTAACTTTTCTTCATTATACAGTTGGTTTAATACTGAAATCCATTCAGATGATCGAGCCGTGAAATTACGAATTTTTTCAGATTATGGCTCAGGCCTGAAACACTCACTTATTTTACTATTTTTGAGTAACCGATTTTGAATGAAACATCTCCGGATCTTTTTCCTTTCCTTCTGCATCCTGTTATCAGGCGCTGCTTCCGCCCAGTACTACAATACCGGGCAGGATCCTGCCTCGCTTAAATGGATGCAGATAAAGACGGGAAAGTTCAACGTTATTTACCCGGAATCGTACGGTGAGGCAGGGATCGCCTTTGCACGATCGCTCGATGATGCCTGGTCAAAACTGTCAAGCCTCAATCCTGAAAAGAAATTCAGGATTCCGGTAATAATCCATAATTACACAACCGAATCAAACGGATATGTGGCGTGGGCCCCGAAAAGGATGGAAATATTTCCATCTCCGGAACAGAACTCGATCCCGCTCGATCCCAATACCCAGCTTGCAATCCACGAACTGACCCATGTCATTCAGATGGAATCGCTTAACAGGGGATTCACAAAAGCAATGTCGTGGATTGCCGGGCAGCAATTTACCGGGATAGTTTCATCCCTCATACCTCTCTGGTTCCTTGAAGGGGATGCGGTCTTTTCCGAGTCTCTCCTTACCGGATCGGGGCGCGGAAGGGCTCCCTCCTTTCAGAAACAGCTTAAGGCAATGATGATTGAAAAAGGAGGTGTATACAAATACGACAAGAGCGTCAACGGCTCCTTCAGGGATTTCGTTCCCGATCATTATCAGTATGGTTATCAGATGACTGCATGGTCGTACTTAAATTACGATCCGGATCTTTGGAAAAAAGCCTTTAACCTTACTGCCGGCGCTCCTTTTCTGATGAATCCCGTCAATCTCAGCCTCAGGAAATCGGCATCACTTACAAAGAAGAGGCTCTTCACCGGAACTTTCGATACGCTTAAAACAATCTGGACGAAAGATGATCTCGGATCAGGAAGCGAAACATATGAAATTCTCAATCCTCCAAAAGGCAAAAACTATATCAACTACTATTCCCCTGTCCTTGCAGGAAATGATTCAGTAATAGCGGTTAAAACATCGCTGACCGATCCGCCTTCATTCGTTCTGATTAAGCCCTCGGAAAAGAGGGAGGAACGGATCCATATACCGGGATATGGTTATCCATGGTTCATTTCGTACGGCAAAGGGAAGCTTGTCTGGGTTGAAACCCGCTCCGATCCCAGGTGGGAGAACAGAAACTGGTCGGTAATAAAAATCCTAGACATTAAGACGAAGACCACCCGGCAGATTGCCGGCAAAACAAGGTATATGTCGGCATCAATATCATCCGATGGAAATTATATTGCAGTAACGGAGAATACAATTGACAACAGGAACAATCTGCTGATACTTGATGCGTGGAACGGATACAGGCTTCACGCAGTTCAGGCACCCGGAAATGCCTCACTGCAAAGGCCTCAGTGGGACGCGTCAGGAAAAGCGATCACTGTTATTTTTTTAACAGAACAGGGGGAGGGAATAGTGAAGTTCATCCTTTCGGACAAGAACTGGCAAACACTTGTAGAACCGGGGTATGATGATTTGCAATCGACATATCTTAGGAACGACTCCTTGTTTTTTGTCAGCTCCCGGTCAGGGACTGATAATATTTACCTGCAAAAACCCGACCGTACTATAGTTCCGCTTTCCAGATCAAGATTCGGGATTAGCGATATTAACGTTTCCGGCTACCTGATTTTTTTCTCCGATTACACCTCTTCAGGTTACAATATCAGCTATACAACCCTTCCCACAGGACAATTCACTTCCGTGATAAAAACAAATGAACCCTCATTTCTTATAAACAGGTTTAAACCGGCGGTTCCCCTTTCCAGATCCGTCACTGATCAGGTTTATACACCCGTGCCATACAGAAAGTGGCAGAATCTGTTCAGGTTTCACAGCTGGATGCCTTTTTACGCGGATATTGAAAAGATCCAGGATGATCCTGCCTCTGTTACTCCCGGCTTTACGCTGATGACCCAGAATAACCTGAGCACGCTGGTATCGACAGCCGGCTATGAGTACACCGGTCAGAGGCATAAGATCCATGCGGGGATCAAGTGGCTTGGATGGTACCCTGTAATTGAATCCAGGATTGATTACGGGAATGCCATCTATGCTGAGACATTCGGGCAGGATGTTCCCTATCCAACAGATATTGAGAACGGATATGAATGGACAAACACCATCTCCCTGCCACTCTCATTCCGGGGAGGCCGGTTCATCAGGTATCTTTATCTCTCGGCTGCCTCGGCAGTCAGGAACGATTACATGTACCTCCGGAACGAAGGAGTTTATGACAAGCTGCAGAACCAGATTACAGGCAGGATCTATTTTTCAAATTACCAGCGTTCCGCCCTGCGCGATATTCATCCCGGATGGGCTCAGACCATCGATCTCAGCTATTCCGATTATCCTTTCGACAGGAAACTCTACGGGGATATCCTTACTTCCAGGAGTACATTTTATTTTCCGGGGTTCGGGAAAAATCACGGGATCAAGCTGCGTTTTGAGGCTGAAAAGCAGAATCCCGAAAAGTTCATTCTGGGCAACAGGGCCTCATTTGCCAGGGGTTATATCGGAACCCGGACCCCATATGATGAATCCTTCTATAAGAACATCATTTCCAGGGAACTTGTAACCGGTTCGATCGATTATTTCATGCCCCTGGCCTACCCCGATTTCAATGTGGCCGGACTGTTGTACCTGACACGGATCCGAACCGGTTTCTTCTATGACATAACAAGGGGAAATGACAACTACTTATTCACCTCAGATATAAACTCACTCGGCGTGAGGGAGGTTACGATGGAAAATCATGAGGAATGGAAGACATTTCCATCGTTCGGAGTTCAGCTGATGGCCGATTTCTACCTTCTCCGCATTCCTTATATGATTTCCTCGGGAGTTGAGACTTCCTGGAGGGAGTTTGGCGATTATCCCTACATCAAACTGCTGTTCAATATCGATATTTACGGAATGAGCATTGGCAGAAAGCGTTCGGGCAACAGGGGGATGATTTAAAGGATTCTCGCGGTTTTCCTGATAAGGTCCCATGCTTTTTCAACATGCTCCATCTTCAAATTCGTCTGGCCTGTCACCATCCTGAGGGTATAAATACCGTTTAATACGGTATGCGACAGGTAGATCTTTCCGGTATCATTGAGTCTGTGGTTAAGGGTCTCATTCAGCTTGTTGATATCTTCCTCCGAGGCTCCCGCAGGCTTGAACCTGAAGCATACTGCATTTATTGTCACGGGAGCCAGTATCTGGAAGTCATTTTCAAGGGCAATCATTTCGGCGAGACGCCTTGCCATCCTTATATGACTGCGTACCTTGTCCTGAAGCCCTTCAACACCATACATGCGAATGACGCTCCACAGTTTCATAGCCCTGAACCGCCTTCCAAGCGGTACTCCCCAGTCGCGGTAGTCGTTCACACTGCCTCTTGTTCTTGTTTTCAGGTATTCGGGGAGGATTTCAAATGTCTTTATGAGATATGCAGGATTTTTTACGAAATATGCGGAGCAGTCAAAGCTTGTGAACATCCATTTATGAGGGTTGAAGACAAAAGAGTCGATAAACTCCCGGCCGTCGAGCATCCACTGGTATTCGGGAAGGATAAGGGCAGTCCCGCCCATTGCTGCATCGACATGGAACCATATTCCATTTTCGGCGCAGATCCTTCCAATCGGTTTAAGGGGATCCATTGCAGTAGTGCCTGTCGTACCCAGGGTGGCAATGACACAGCATGGCACAAAACCCGCCTTCCTGTCGCTTTCAACAGCCTCCCGGAGCTTCTGGACGTCCATTGTGAAATCTTTCCTGACCGGGATCTTTACAAGGTTTTTCCTGCCAATACCGCTTATCTTGACGGCCTTTTCGATCGACGAATGAGTCTGTTCGGAGCAGTAGACCCGTAATCTTGAGGAATTGACCGTGCCCTCGTCATTTATCCGGAAATCGGTTGCTTTCTCCCTTGCCGTTAGAATAGCCGCAAGTGTTGCCGTGGAGGCTGAATCCTGGATCACCCCCTCGAAATTCTTCGGCAGTTTAATCAGATCCCTGAGCCAGTTCATCATCTTCTCTTCCAGTTCCGCCGCAGCCGGTGAGGTTTCCCAGATCATGCACTGGGCGCTCAGGGTCGACATAATCATTTCGGCAAGGATCGACGGAGGGCTCGTGTTGGCCGGGAAGTAAGCAAAGAAACTTGGGTTCTGCCAGTGAGTCATTCCCGGCATTATGATCTCCTCGAAATCCTTCATAAAGGACTGGAACGATTCAGGTTTTACAGGCGGTTCATCGGGAAGCTGGTTGAAAGTATCTCCAGGCTTTACGGGCGACTTGACAGGATACTTTTCAATATTATCCATATAACCGGCCATCCAGTCGACCAGTTCGTGGGCATGTTTCCGGAATTCCTCGGTAGTCATCGGAAATGGTTCTATTTTACCGATTCGGCAAGAAGGATGATCTTGTTGGCTTTAACTTCAATCACACCGCCATTGATCTCAAAAACCGTTTCAAGATTGGCCATGTCAATAATGATCACGGGGCCGTTCTCGAGTGTGGAAATTATAGGAGCATGGTCCTTCAAAACCTGAAACGAGCCCCCTTTGCCGGGAACCCTTACCGATTTTATTTCCCCCTCGTATATCTTTCTGTCGGGAGTTATGATTTCTATCTTCATCTTTAAGTCAGACATATTATTGCGGGGAGCGGGGGGCGGAGGGCTTATGACCTGCAACCTGCAACCAGCAACCTGCAACTATTATTACTTCGACTGAGCCAAAATCTTTTCTCCCTTTTCAATTGCATCTTCAATTGTTCCTACAAGCATAAATGCAGATTCGGGATACTGGTCGACCTTCCCCTCGAGGATCATATTAAATCCTTTTATCGTATCCTCTATTGAAACAAGGGCTCCCTTAATGCCGGTGAACTGTTCGGCAACATGGAAAGGCTGTGAGAGGAATCTCTGGACCCTTCTGGCCCTGTGCACGGTCAGCTTGTCTTCTTCGGAAAGCTCATCCATTCCCAGGATTGCAATAATATCCTGAAGCTCATTATATCTCTGGAGTACTTCCTTTACACGCTGTGCACAGTTGTAATGGGCATCTCCGACAATGTTTGCAGCTAGGATCCTTGAAGTTGAATCGAGCGGGTCAACGGCAGGATAGATCCCAAGTTCAGATATTTTACGGCTCAGAACTGTTGTTGCGTCGAGATGGGCGAATGTTGTGGCAGGGGCCGGGTCGGTGAGGTCGTCGGCCGGCACATATACTGCCTGAACCGATGTAATAGAACCATGCCGCGTCGATGTTATGCGTTCCTGCATTATTCCCATCTCGGTTGAGAGTGTAGGCTGATAGCCAACGGCAGATGGCATTCGGCCGAGAAGGGCGGATACCTCGGAGCCTGCCTGGGTGAACCGGAAAACGTTATCCATAAAGAACAGTATGTCCCTTCCTCCGCTTTTTCCGTCACCATCCCTGAAATGTTCGGCAACGGAAAGGCCCGAAAGTGCAACCCTTGCCCTTGCTCCCGGGGGTTCATTCATCTGGCCGAAAACGAGTGCAAGCTTTGATTCCTTGAGCGATGCCAGATCGACCTTTGAGAGGTCCCATCCTCCCGATTTCATATTCTCGAGGAAATCACTTCCATAATTAATAACCCCGGCTTCTATCATATCACGGAGAAGGTCATTGCCTTCCCTTGTCCTTTCTCCCACTCCGGCAAACACCGAAAGTCCGGCATATGTTTTGGCAATATTGTTTATAAGCTCCAGGATTACAACTGTCTTGCCGACACCAGCCCCGCCGAAAAGCCCGATCTTACCTCCCTTTGAGTACGGCTCGATAAGGTCAATTACCTTAATACCTGTATAAAGTACCTCCTTTTCAGTTGAAAGATCCTCGTATTTGGGAGGCTTCCGGTGAATCGGATAACCGCCTTTCTTGTCGAGTGAGCCAATACCATCGATTGCCATTCCAGTGACATTCATCAGACGTCCCTTGATCTGGTCACCGATCGGCATAGTAATGGGCAATCCGGTAGCGACTACCTCCATACCCCTGCGAAGCCCGTCGGTAGAGTCCATGGCTATTGTCCTTACCGTGTTCTCGCCGATATGCTGCTGACACTCCACAACAAGGGTTGACCCATCGTTCCTCCTTATTTCGAGGGCATCATAAATATCAGGCATTTCAGTACCCTGTCTGTCAAAAACCACGTCAACCACCGGTCCGATGATCTGGCTTATCTTCCCAATATTCTTTGCCATAAATCCCAATTATTATAGATGTTTAAAATTTTGTTTCTTCATCAATGATCGCGTCCCGCAAGCGATTCCGTAATTTGTATCAGTTCCTCCTTCCTGTCATGCGGCACTGTTGCCTTCTCGAGCGCGCCAAGGGCACTCCTGAGATAATCGCCGACAAGTGTTTCAGAAATATGCCTGATATTGAGCTGATCGTAAAACTCCGTCACACTTTTTATTTTGGTTTCGGGTTCGGATGTTTCAGCCGAATATAATTCCTGAAGTCTTTTCCTCTGGTCGGATGTTGAAATCTCCATAGCCTTGACATATGGAAATGTTTTTTTCCCGGCAATTATATCACCTCCCGAGACCTTACCAAAAACCTTCATATCACCATAAGTGTCAAGAATATCATCCTGGATCTGGAATGCCAGGCCAAGGTTCCTCCCGAATTCGTAGATATTCTCCGCTTCTTTATCGTCGGCACCACCAAAAAGTGCACCTATTTTTACGGATGCCGCTATCAGAACAGCCGTCTTAAGCTCGATCATCCTTATATATTCATCATGCGAAACAATAGTGGCCTTCTCAAAATCCATATCGATCTGCTGACCGACGCACACCTCAATTGCAGCCTTATTGAAAACCCGGAAGATTTTCTGAAGCAGGTGGGGCGGCGATTGAAGGAAGCAATCATTTGTCATGAATGCCATTATATCGCCTGAAAGGATAGCCTGGTTGAGGCTCCATTTGCCGTGCACGGTGGGAAATCCCCTTCTCATCGAAGCTTTGTCCATGATATCGTCGTGGACAAGGGTAAAATTGTGAAAGATCTCCAGTCCGGTCACAGGTATAACTGCCTCGTCGATCTTGTCGCTGAAAAGGTTGCAGGCCATCAGAGCAAGCACCGGCCTCAGCCGCTTGCCGCCGATTGACAAAACATATTTCACCGGATCGGTCAGCCTTTCCGATTCCGTATTATACGAAAGGTTGACCAATGATGAATCAATTATTTTCTTCAGCGCCTGTCGGTTGTACATTTTCCTCCCAAGAATCTTAATTTATTTTTTATCCTTTCAATGCTTCAGCTCCGCTTACAACTTCAAGGATCTGGTTTGTAATTGAGGCTTGCCGCGCCTTGTTATACAGCATCGTCAGCTCGCTTATCATTGTCGTAGCGTTATCGGTAGCTTTGTGCATGGCTGTCATCCTGGCTCCGTTCTCGGCAACAAAGGAATCGAGCAATGCCTTGTAAAACTGTATTTTAAGCGATTTAGGGATAAGCTCCTGAACGATTGCCTCCTTGCCGGGTTCATAAATATAGTCGGCAGATACAGATGCTGGTCCGGATCCGGTCCCGGAAACCGTCTCAACGGGCAGGAAGGGCTCTCTTGTCAGCTGCTGGACTGCGGCGTTCTTGAAATGATTATAGATAATCTCAATCCTGTCATATTCGCCTGAAACAAAGCTATTCATAACCTTTTCGGCAACTCCTGCGGTCCTTTCAAATGAAACTTCATTAAGAAGATCATTGTATTCCCCGGCAATATTGAACTTGAGTTTCCTGAGATTGTCAAATCCCTTTTTGCCCAATGCAAGGAACCTGACATTCCCTTTTTTGAACTGATCATAATAACTGTCGGCAACAATTCTCCTGGTCTCCTTCATCACATTTGAATTGAAGGCGCCGCAAAGACCCTTGTTTGATGTAATTACGATGATCAGTATCTTTTCGGGCGGTGATACCCTTCCGTAAATATTTTCGACCTGTGATTCTGCAAGGCTTTGGGAAAGGCTGACAAGAATATCATGGAGCTTATTTGCATAAGGCCTCAGCCTTACAATCTTATCCTGTGCTTTTCTGAGCTTGGCGGCGGAAACCATTTTCATGGCCGATGTAATCTGCCGTGTCGATTTCACAGAAGCTATCCTTACCCGTATTGCTTTTAAGTTCGGCATTCAAGATTGATTTATTCAGTTATCCCTACCTGATCAGGGCTTGTATTTTTTAACCAGTTCGAGTGCGGTTTTTTCAAGGATATCCGTAATACTATTGTTAAGTATGCCTTCACTTAGCTGATCGAGCAGATCCCTGTGCTTGAGGTCGAGATATTCGAGGAACTCGCTTTCGAATTCCCTTACCTTGGTTACGGGAACATCCTTAAGAAGTCCCGTTGTTCCGCAATAAATTATCGCGATCTGCTTTTCGACCGGGACAGGCGCATACTGGCCCTGTTTAAGGATTTCCACGTTTTTGGAACCCTTGTTGAGGATTGCCATTGTTGAGGCATCAAGGTCGGAACCGAATTTGGAGAATGCTTCAAGCTCGCGGTACTGGGCCTGGTCGACCTTAAGGGTACCTGCAATTTTCTTCATTGCCTTCACCTGGGCATTGCCCCCCACCCTCGATACTGATATTCCAACGTTGATTGCAGGCCTTACTCCTGAATTAAAGAGGCTTGTTTCAAGAAAGATCTGACCATCGGTTATTGAGATGACGTTTGTAGGGATATATGCTGCCACGTCGCCAGCCTGGGTTTCGATGATCGGCAGGGCGGTAAGCGATCCCCCGCCTTTTACCATATGACGGATTGATTCCGGAATATCATTCATTTGCCTTGCCACCTCATCCGACTCAATGATTTTGGCGGCTCTTTCGAGAAGCCTGGAGTGCAGATAGAAGACATCTCCGGGGTATGCCTCACGACCCGGCGGGCGGCGGAGAAGAAGTGAAACCTCCCTGTATGAGACCGCCTGCTTCGAAAGATCGTCATAGATTATCAGGGCATCACGGCCGGTATCGCGGAAAAATTCGCCGATTGCTGCCCCGGCAAAGGGTGCATAGAACTGTGAAGCGGCAGGATCGGAGGCAGTTGCCAGGACTATAACGGTATACTCCATTGCGCCATGCTCTTCAAGGATTTTCGCAATATTGGCAACCGTTGAGCCTTTCTGGCCTATTCCGACATATATGCAATAAACCGGTTTACCTTTTTCGAAATTGCTCCGCTGGTTTATAATAGTATCGATCGCAATTGCAGTTTTGCCGGTCTGGCGGTCGCCGATAATGAGTTCGCGCTGACCTCTTCCGATTGGTATCATGGCGTCGATAGCCTTGAGGCCGGTCTGGAGAGGCTGTTTTACCGGCTGGCGGAAAATGACGCCCGGAGCTTTCCTTTCAAAGGGCATCACAAAAATCTCGCCTTCGATGGGACCCTTACCGTCGAGAGGCTGACCCGTTGGTGTAATGACCCTGCCAAGCAATCCCTCACCCACGCCTATCGAAGCAATCCTTCCTGTCCGCTTAGCAATGTCTCCTTCATTTATTTCTTCAGTGGGACCCAGCAGCACCGCCCCTATATTGTCCTCCTCAAGGTTGAGCACTATGGCCTCGATGCCGTTTTCGAACTCGATCAGCTCATTTGATTCTGCATTCGATAGTCCGTAAATGCGCGCAATCCCGTCACCAACCTCAAGGACGGTTCCGACCTCTTCAAGTTCGACCGAAGTCTGAATGCCTTCAAGCTGCTGTTTGAGAATTTTTGATACTTCTGCTGGTTTGATATTTGTCATTTTATAAATTCTTATAATATCTTTTTCGGTTAAATTCGCTTTTCGTAAGCTCCGCTAACGAGCTCTGCCTTTATCTTCCTCAGTTTGGTCCTGACGCTGGCATCAATGTAATTGTCCTCAACCCTCAGTATGAAGCCTCCGATTATTGATTCATCAATATTCTCCTTAAGGTCGACCCTGGTCCTGAACACTTTTTCGATAAGTGCGGAAACCTGTTTTTTAATTTCGGGATCAACTTTCACGGCTGTCGTAAGAGCTGATTCGGTTATGCCTTTGTAATTCTTGGTTTCATGGATAAATACCCTTGCGATGGAGGGTATGTAGCGTTCCCTTCCGTTTTTCACGGCAAGGTCGATAAGGCCCATTGACAATTGATGAAGATCCCTTTCAAACAGGCCGTGAAGAATGGTGGTTTTCCGGGATGGTCTTATTACCGGATTTGCAAGAATTGTTTTCACATCGGGCAAGGAGGATATTTCCTTAACCTGGATCATATCCTGGTTAACCCTGTCGAGAATATCTTTTTCGAGGGCCGACTGGAAAAGAGCCTTTGCATACCTTACCGATATTCTGCTTTCGTTCATCTGGTGGTAAACTGTTTAGTTCTTTTTGAAATCAATGTCCCTGAGATAATTATCAATGAGCTTTTGCTGTTCTCCGGCCTGTTTGAGTTTTTCGCCGAGAAGCTTTGAAGCGATATCGATTGAGAGGCTTGCCACCTGCTCCCTGATATCGGCAAGCGCTATTGCCTTTTCCCTCTCTATTCCAGTCCTTGCTTTTTCAATAAGTTTTTCTGCTTCCTCGGAAGCTTTTCCCTTGGCTTCAGCAATCAGCTTGTCGCGGACATCCCTGGCTTCTTTAAGAATTGTTTCACGTTCTTCGCGTGCCTTTTTCAGGATAGCTTCATTGTCGCTCTGGAGCTTAAGCATCTCCTTCCTGGCTTTTTCGGCGGATGCCAGTGATCCCTTTATCATTTCATCCCTTTGTTTTACAATATTCAGGACCGGTTTCCAGGCAAATCTTTTCAGAATAAGGAAAAACAGGGTGAAGATAACCACTGTCCAGAAGAGGGTTCCAATGGCAGGAGTTATAAGACTATTACTTGCTAGGATCATATTTTGTGTTTTAATGATTTTTCAGAAAAGAAATCCCGCAACCAACCGTTGGGGGATTTCGTCTTTTTTAAGCAATAAGAGCAACAACAACGGCAAACAGGGCAACCCCTTCAATAAGGGCTGCCGAAATGATCATTGCCAGCTGAATTTTTGTTGCAGCTTCGGGCTGCCTGGCTATGGCTTCCATAGCTGAGCCGCCGATTCTTCCGATGCCAAGGCCTGCTCCGATTACTGCAAGGCCTGCTCCGATTGCTGCCAGTGTACCTGTCATAACATTTGCTTTTAATTAAACAATAAAAATTAATGATGTCCCTCCTCAACTGCCATACCGATAAAGAGAGATGACAGCAGGGTGAAGACATATGCCTGGAGGAATGCCACAAGCAATTCGAGGCAATCCATGAATATCACGAAGAAGATTGAAACCGGGGCGACAAAAAGTGACTTGAAGATGAAGATAAGGCAAACAAGGCTCAGCACGATTATATGCCCGGCTGTGATGTTTGCAAACAATCGGACCATCAGGGCGAATGGTTTTGAGATCATCCCTATCAACTCGACCGGAATCATTATCGGCAGCAGCCATGATGGAACTCCGGGAGCTGCGAAAATATGCCTCCAGTATGTCTTTGTACCGTTCAGGTTGATCATCAGGAAAGTAAATACTGCAAGTGTCAGGGTGGTTGCTATGTTGCCCGTAACGTTGGCTCCGAAGGGAGGAGGAAACGGGACCAGCCCCATAACGTTGTTTATGAGTATAAAGAAGAAGACCGAAAGCAGGTAGGGCATGAATTTTTCATATTTCTTCTCTCCTATATTGGGAATGGCTATATCGTCGCGTACAAACAGAACCACCGGCTCGAGAAAACGCTGTATCCCCTTCGGATAGCTAACGCCGGTCTTTTTATATGAATGTGCAAGGGATAAAAACAGCCAGAGACCAATAATTGCTGCACCAAGCATCCCTACGATATTCTTTGTAATTGAAAAATCGAGAGGCAGCTTTTCTGTATTTATGGTTCCATCTTCCTTTATACTTACTATTTTCCCCTTGTATTCACCTTCCTCTTCAAGCCTGTATCCCTTGTATTCATGTCCGTGTGCCAGCTTCCGGGAGGAAAAGAGATCGAGCCCTTTTTCCCTGGAATACAATATTACCGGCAGATAAATCGCGACGCTTTCCCCGTTCTTCCTGGTAAGAATATGCCATTCATGCGAATCGGCAATATGCTCAAGGATAAATGAACTTGCATTAAATTCCTCCTCTGCCTCCTGGGTTCCGTGTTCTTCCTGGGAGGAAAGGGCAACGGGGAAAATCAACAGAAGCAGGACGAACAGAATACCTTTGACAAATTGCATCTTTAACCAGGTGTAGTTTTATAATGATCTGCTTTTCAATGTTTTCAATATGAAGTATATTGAATACAGAGAGAGTGCTAAATATAGCACAAAAAACAATAAAACAGAGGAAGGGTAAGTTTTTTTAGCAACAAAAAACCATATCAGGGCAAGAACCATTTCAAGAGGCAGCTTAATTGAGACAGCCACCATAAGATGCATTGTCTGGCTTTCAGGATCCCTTCTGATTCCCCTGCTGAAAATAATTACAGATAGTATGTTTATTGCCGTAAAGCACAATGTAAGAATCAGGATATCGCCGGAATGAAAAAACTCCGGCACCAGGCTGCCGGGAAAGTACCCTGCGGCCAGAATAATCAAATCAATAAGCAGAAGTCCTTTAAGGTATTTTTTAAGAATCGCCGGCATGAACGATCATTTTATAAAATCCCTGACTGCCGTATAAATCCCGGCAAATACTCCAAGGAGAGAGAGAATTACAGTAAAAACAGGGTTGGCCAGTCCAAGGACCTTATCGAGTTTTATTCCGCACCATGTCATTATTCCGATAATTGCCAGCATCTGGAATGCGAGGCCGGTATATTTTCCGAAATCGTATAATCCTTTATTTAAAGGACTTTTCTCCGGCTTTTTCTGGCTCTTTTGCTTTTGCGAAATTGGATGCTTCATTATTTTCGCTTTCACTCATTTTGCAGTTTCCCGTAAATTTAGCTCCAGGTTCAATTGAAAGCTTGAAAGTTATGATGTCGCCTGATATTTTTGAATCAGTTTTGAGGGTCAGCAGCTGACTGACACAGATCCTGCCTTCAACCGCACCTGAAACTTCCGAGTTTTTACAGTAAACCTCGCCCTTAACCTTTCCGGTGGGCCCGATTACAACTTTTCCCTTGGTGGTAAGGTTTCCTGTAAGCAATCCGTCAATCCGGATATCTCCATTTGACTTTACATCGCCGGTGATCTCCGTTCCGTTACTGATCAGGTTGATTGCAGCGTTCTCTGTTTCGTTGAATTTTCCCATTTTCTGACAGAATTATACATACAAACATAATAACTCACAAATATAAAAACTATTGCGAGCAAAAGTTAAATGTTTACGTATGATTTGAGAAATGAAAAATGACTTTTCAGAAAATAGTATTAAAAGGAATAAATATCCCCTCTCATGCTTCGCAAGAGGGGTTTTTCACAAAGTCTTTCTTAACCGCAAAGTACGCTAAGAATGCGCAAAGTACGCAAATTTAAATCGTTAATAATTAGCTCTTTGTGCTCTTTGCGTAAAATCCTTCCCTTCGACCTGGCTCCTTCGCTAAATCCCGCCACAGGCGGGATTTTTAACGCTCGGCCCCCTTAGCGGTTAATGGATTTTGACTTTTTAAACAGCGCCAAAAGAGGTGCTGAAAACAGGCAGAAAGCCTATTCCGGGTCGTAACCCCATTTGAGGTAAATTGATCCCCAGGTGAATCCGCCGCCAAAAGCAGCAAGGATTATCTTGTCGCCCTTTTTAAGCTTCTTTTCATATTCCCACAGAACAAGGGGAATAGTGGCTGTGGTGGTATTTCCGTAATTCTGGATGTTTATCATGACCTTTTCCGGAGGCAGTCCCATCCTTCTGCCTGTGGCATCTATGATCCGGAGGTTTGCCTGATGGGGAACAAGCCAGGCTATATCATCAGATTTGAGTTTGTTGCGCTCCATTATTTCTGCTGCGACGTCGGCCATATTCACGACCGCAAACTTAAATACACTTTGTCCCTCCTGGTAGATATAATGCTCGCGGGCATCGACTGTCTCATGCGAAGCCGGCCTGACTGATCCCCCAGCTTTCATATGGAGATATTTCTGGCCCGATCCGTCGGTATGGAAAATGTGATCCATGATTCCGTATCCCTCTTTCCCGGGTTCAAGTAGCACTGCTCCGGCAGCATCTCCGAAGAGGGGACAGCTTGTCCTGTCGGTATAGTCGGTTATCGATGACATTTTATCTGCACCGACAACGATAACTTTCCTGTATTTTCCGGCTTCAATAAAGGAGGCTCCGGTTTGCAATGCAAACAGGAAACCTGAGCATGCGGCATTGAGATCAAAGCTGAATGCATTTTTAATACCGGCCTTTTCCGAAATTATGTTTGCAGTTGCGGGGAATGCCATGTCGGGAGTGACAGTGGCACATATCAGGAGATCAACATCGTCGGGGGAGTTCCCTGTTTTTTCAAGCAATCCTTTTACCGCGTGTTCACCCAGGTCAGAACTTCCCAATCCTTCTTCCTTCAGGATTCTTCTCTCCTTTATTCCAACCCTTTGCGTTATCCACTCGTCGGATGTATCAACCATCCTGGAGAGCTCAAAATTGGTCAGCCTGTATTCAGGAACCCATGCATGAATCCCGGTTATAACAGCCCTGGTTTTTCCCATAATCAGATTGCTTCAATAATCTTCTGCGCGAGATTCGCCCTCACCACAGCCCTGGTCTGAAGGATCATATTCATAATAGCCTTACGCTCAGATATTCCATGTCCTATAACAACATTGGCATTTATCCCGACAATCGGTGTTCCTCCGATATTTTCAAAATTCAGACGGTCAAAAAACGGGTGAGAGATATTAAGTTTCTTTGAGATCGCATAAATCGACTCTGCCTGTTTAAGGACTATGTTTCCTACAAAACCGTCACATACAACAACGTCGGTGATATCTTCATGGAAAAGGACATGTCCCTCGACATTTCCCCTGAAATTAATTCCGGGAAAATCCTTCATGAGTTCATAAGCCGCCTTGACAGCTGAAGTACCTTTTGTTTCTTCTTCTCCGATATTCAGAAGTCCGACGGTGGGATCTTTTTTCCCCAGTACGAAATTTGCATAGATACTTCCTAGAAGCCCATACTGAAGAAGTACATCGGGTTTGCTGTCGGGATTCAGCCCGACATCAAGGATAACGGAATCGCGTCCGTCGATACATGGAAGGATTGTTGCCAGGGCAGGCCTGAATACTCCGGGGACAACATTAACCGTATAACTGGCTCCTACGAGCATGGCCCCTGTATTCCCCGCACTGCAGAAGCCGTCGAGTGACTTGTTTTTGAGCATTGCGAACCCGACAGCAATGCTTGAATTCTTTTTCTGGGAGAATGCCTTGGCAGGATGATCCCCCATTTCGATCACTTCAGTGGTCGGTACTATCGTGAAGAATGAAGAGGATATCTTCATTTCATCAAGCTTCCGGAGAATTGAGCTCTCATCACCAATAAGAACAAGGGTATCATCCGGCGAAATATGCTTGAGTGAATCAACTGCACCCTCAATGACTGCGTAGGGTGCATAATCACCGCCCATGACATCTATTCCAATATTCATAGCGATACAGGTTGATTAGTTGTATCAGGCGGTTGCCTTTTTCTCGATGGCAGGCTTGCCTCTGTAAAATCCACACTCAGGACATACCCTGTGATACTGTACTGAAGATCCGCAGTTTGAGCATGTTCCCACCGTTGGAGGTGTTGCCTTGTAATGTGTTCTGCGCTTATCTCTTCTTGTTTTCGAATGTTTGTGTTTGGGATGTGCCATTTCACTCGTTTTTAATTATCATTCATTAATTTCTTCAATTCGTCCCACCTGGGATCACCTCCTTTGTCATCCTCAACCAGGTGTTCCTTGAGCTTCTGCAGCATAACAGGGTCGCATGTACTGACCCCGTCTGCATTGTCGGGGTGAATTCTCCTGATCGGAAGGGCAAGATGTATGAATTCGTAAAAATACTGCCTCAGATCAAGTTCATTATCTTCATCGGTTACTGTAATAATCTCCGGATCACTGTCATCGCTTTCCCTGCCGAATTTTACAAGAAGCCTGTTAACACAATCGACAGGGTGGTCAAAAACCTCAAGGCATCTGTCGCAGCAGACCCTTACAATACCCGAGATCCTGATATCCAGGTCGAGATGTGATGAGCTCCTGAGCACTTCAGCAATTGCAGTGAGTTCCCCTGCCTTTATCTCCGACTCCTCAAACTGGTCAAAAAACGGTTTGCCAATCTTAAATTCAAATTCATGATGTCCGTTTTTAATCCCGCCAATTGGTATGGTAAACAATCCCGGCATCATTCTGAAATTTGGATTGCAAAAATATAAATCCTAATCCAATTAAAAAAATTATGAACAAAAAAGTAACATTAAATGGCCAAAAAGAGCTTCTGCCGGTTTTTTACCGCAGTTCGCCGATTATTTATAACCACCATATGCAAAGAAGTGTATTTTTGAATAAGAAATTATATACGTCATGAGAAACAAAGGTCATTTCACGGACAAGGACAAAGAACTTCATCCCCGGATCGGGGTCGGACTCTTCCTTATCACACTCGGACTTGCACTGCTTGTTGCCACAAATGATCTGCTCGGACTCGGAAGCGTGAAGGAGTATTTCACATGGGAAACGGCAATGATTTTCATTGGCGCCCTGCTCATTCTAAATCTTCAGTTCACCGGCGGAGTGGTACTTCTTGCGCTCGGCGCATGGTTCTTTATGGAAAACAGGGATTATGAGCTGCCTGAAATCATCAGGACAATCTTCTGGCCGTCGGTGATTATACTTATCGGTTTAGGATTTATAATCTCATCATTAATTAAAAAGTATAGACAAGGCAATTAACTTTATAAATTTAAAACTATGGAAACAATGGATGACTTCAGGGATGCCCGCAGCAGGCTGAAAGAAGGTGACAAGCAGACGAAGCCGGAGAATCGTTTTGGAGCAAGCAACAGGACACTGATCGGCGTGGTCCTTGTTCTCGCCGGATTATTCCTGGTGATAAGAAATACAGGATTTTTTCCCGAATTCATTGACAATGTGATATTCAGCTGGCCCATGCTGCTGGTTGCAATAGGACTTGTAATGTCTCTCGGAGCCACTGAAAAGACCGCAGGTATTATAGTAATGGCTGTCGGGGGCTTTTTCATGATTCCACTGGTCTTCCGTGAAACCTTTCATATGTATAACATGTTCTGGCCCTCAATATTCATAATCATCGGAGTAATCTTTATTGTCTCAAAACGAGGCAGCTGGAGCCGTTCAACCCTGAATTCCAAGGGAACCACAGGTGATGATTTTGTCGATTATGTATCGGTGTTCAGCGGAGGGGAAAGACAGGTAGTATCCCAGAATTTCAGGGGAGGAAGAATATCCGCAGTGTTCGGAGGCATTGAACTTGACCTGACAAGGGCCGGCCTTGCTCCAGGTGTTTCAGAACTTGAGATTGCCTGTGTTTTCGGCGGGGCAACCCTCATAGTACCTGACGACTGGCACGTGACCATCGAAGTTACTCCAATCCTTGGCGGATTCAGTGATGTACGAAAGTTGAGGCCAGGCAGGACAGTCGATCCTGCAAAACATCTTATTATAAAGGGGGCTGTTGTATTTGGAGGGGGAGAAGTCAAGAGTTATTAAACAGGATCTGAATGAAGCACCCCGTACTTTCAAACAGGGTAAGACTTATAGCATGGTGGCTGGTCTGGCTATTCATCACTGCCGGCCAGCTTCTGCTATATTACTATGCCTACGGCAGCTTTACCGCAGCAGCAATTCCCGACGGAATAATTTCACTTGCGATATATGCCGGAATCGGACTTTCGCTATGGTATCCTTTCAGGTATTTCAATGCAACGAACAGCAGGATCATTTCAGTAATTGCCAATATTGTCCTGAGCGGAGCAATCTCCGTCACGCTCTGGGTTTTGATAACCCGCTATTTTGCGATGGCTGTTTTACCAAAGGTAAATGATTATCAGGCATACTGGGACGCAACCTTCCCATACAGGGTGGGCACGGGGATCTTTATTTACGGACTCATTGTTCTTGCCTATTACCTTTTTGTAAGCCTTCACAACCTTTCGGAGAAGAATGCTAAGGAGGCAAAGCTCGAGAGCCTGGTAAAGGAGACCGAGCTTAAAATGCTCCGGTCGCAGATAAATCCTCATTTCCTGTTCAACAGCCTCAATTCAATAAGCTCACTTACGATCACCAATCCCGAAAAAGCAAGGGAGATGGTAATAAAGCTGTCGGAATTCATGAGATATGCCCTTTCGAAGAAAGATGAACAGCCTGTTTCATTGCGAAGCGAACTCGAAAACCTCAGGTTATATCTTGAAATCGAAAAGGTGAGGTTCGGCGACAGGCTGTCGACCGAAGAGAATATTGAAGAAAAATGCCTTGAAGCCAAAATGCCGGTTATGATCCTCCAGCCTCTCTATGAGAATGCAATAAAGCATGGCGTTTACGAGAGCACTGAGCTTGTAAGCATAAGGACAACCGTTTCGTGCAATAACGGATATCTCGAAATCGTGATAAGCAATAATTATGATCCGGCACCATCCTCCGCAAAGGGTACCGGCACCGGCCTTATTAATGTTTCAAGACGGCTCGATCTTTTCTTCGGCAACAGGGCATCAATAAAATCAGTAAAGGAAAACGGGATCTACACTGTTTCACTTTTTATCCCTGCCGAGGTCTGATTTCAGAGAAATAAAATAAATTTGTTTTAGATTAATAAAATTCTCCCGCAGATCACGCTGATTTTCGCAGATCTGTTCTGCGTTAATCTGCGAAATCAACGGGAAATAAAATTTTAAGATGGAAAAAATCAGGACTGTTATAATTGAAGACGAAGCTCCGGCACGCGATATTGTCAAATATTATCTGAAGGAGCTTGATTACATTGATGTGATAGCAGAATGCGCCGATGGCTTTACCGGTTTGAAAACTATCTCCGCGCTCAAGCCCGACCTGGTGTTCCTCGATATCCAGATGCCCAGGCTCACAGGTATTGAGCTGGTTGAGGTCATGACTGAAAAGCCTGAAATTATTTTTACAACCGCATATGATCAGTTCGCAATACGGGCTTTTGAGCTTAATGCAGTGGATTATCTGCTGAAGCCTTTCGAAAAAAGACGTTTCCTTGAGGCAGTCAAAAAAGCTGCCGACAAGATACGGTCGGGAGCAGGAAACAAGGAACCTGCCAGTCAGCTGCTCTCAATAAGACCCGAACAATCTGCTCCTGTCAGCCGGGTTGTCGTCCGCAAGGGAAATGCAATCAACCTGATACCGGTCGAGGATATTAAATATGTGGAAGCCCAGGATGATTATGTCATGATCCACCATTCAAACGGAAAAGCTCTGAAACAGCAGACTATGAAGTTTTACGAGGACAACCTGTCAAACAAGGATTTTGTCAGGATCCACAGGTCATATATAGTTAGGGTTGCTGAGATCAAGCGTATAGAGCCTTACGGAAAAGATACCCATGTTGCAATCCTGCAGTCGGGCGACAAGCTCCCTGTGAGCAGGGCAGGATTCAGGCAGCTGAAGGATGAGCTGAACTTTTAGTAGTTATGCGGTTTTGCAGTTTTGCAGTTCTGCAGTTCTGAAATTACCGTTTCAGGCGATTACAATTCTTGTAATGCATTATTTTCCCGTATCTTTTGAACCTGAAGAGCGGCACGGGATCATAACCATGCGTACCCCCCGGCCTGCAACGGAGTATCCTTTCCGTTGCAATAAGGGATCCCCTGAGGGGACCGTGAATTCTTAGTGCATCGAGGGCATATTGCGAACATGAGGGCACATGGCGGCATGAGGGACGTAGCAGGGGAGAAATGGCATACCTGTAGAAATGGACCGGAAGCGAAAAAACCACCGCAAGTATCCTGTTCAATTCCTTTGACATAATGCAAAGATAACAATTGCCAATTTCAACTGTTTATTACAATAAAGATTGATTATTTTTGCCGCGCATGACAAAATGACCTTAAGCACCGGCCGAAACAGATTTGGCAGGACTTTTGGATAAGAGTGAAAGGACATAAAAATTTAATAACGATGGAAGCACAACATGTAAATATGAACATATGGTTTATTTTTATTGCGTTTATGATCCTCAGCTGGATCGTGAGTGCAACACTGAAATCAAAATTCAAGAAGTATTCTAAAATTCCAACTGACGGAGGATACACAGGAAAGGATGTTGCAGAAAAAATGCTGCACGAAAACGGCATTTATGATGTGAAGGTTGAATGTGTCCAGGGGCAGCTCAGCGATCATTACAATCCCGACAAGAAAACAATCAACCTGAGCCCGGATGTGTATAACGGCAGGAGCGTTGCCGCTGCTGCAGTGGCCGCACATGAAACAGGGCACGCCGTTCAGCATGCCACGGCTTATGCATGGCTCGGATTCAGGTCAAAGCTGGTTCCTCCTGTTAGCTTTGCATCAAAATGGGTGCAGTGGGTGCTTCTTGCAGGGATAATCCTCGTAAATACATTCCCCGCCCTGTTACTTGCAGGCATTGTGCTGTTCGGGTTTACAACCCTTTTCAGCTTTATAACCCTTCCTGTCGAGATCAATGCAAGCCAGCGGGCACTTGCCTGGCTTTCAAACAGGGGGATCACTTCACCGATGAATCACGACAAGGCACAGGATGCCCTAAAATGGGCAGCATATACATATGTAGTTGCGGCTCTCGGATCGCTTGCAACACTGCTTTATTACATCATGATATTCACGGGCGGAAGCAGGGACTGAGCAAATTGCTATCTGCCGTCATCATTAAGGAGGCTGGTCTTTTTAAAGATCAGCCTTATTGTTATCCATATAAGCCCTGCAGGTATTCCGATATAAATCCACATCGGTGTAAGATATATTCTTTCTGAGAGAAAATAGTTCCTGAAAAGGTCGAGCAGCACAAATATTATAAACATATTCACAAAACTGTTGTATTCCCGTTTAAGGACGCTCTTAAATGAAAAGGGAAGAGCCGGCCTGACGTATCCGCTGAAACGCGGAATTACTGATCTTATTTTTTCCGAATACTTGTCATATGCTTCACCGAACTTATTCCTCAGGAATTGCTCTTCGGCAAACATTATCCTTTCATAATAGAGCCAGTAAATAAGCACAAAGAACACAATAAACACTGATGTCCTGACAAAAAGCACAGGTCCGAGCCACATGAAGAAATTACCTATGTACAGCGGATGGCGAACCAGGGAATATATTCCTGTAGTATTTAGTTCATCTGCTATCTGACCGGCAGCTGTGTTTCGCCCTGAGGTGTTTTTTGGAGCATATCCTACGGTATAAGATCCTTATTGCCTCTCCAAGGAGACTAACACCAAGAAATATCAGCTCCGCCGTCGGGTTGAAGATGATTGCCTGCCTGTTCGTAAGGTAAAGAACAATTATTCCGATGACGATAAATGCTGCAGGGAGCCAGCTTCTTCTTTTGAACAGCCAGTTGCCGCTTCGTTCAAATTCATGTACCAGTGCCATTAAGTAGTCAGGTTTTTAAAGCGGTAAAAGTATCAATTTTTTCAGAAACTGTATTTCAGCCTCAGGAAGCCCAGGTTGATCCGTGATTTCTCCCCGTTCATAACAGCGTTGAAATGCTGCCATATAAGCGAAAAGTCGAGATTCTCAGCCAGTGAATAATCAAGTGAGGGTCCGGCAAAATATCCGTCCAGATCGGGGAACCACATCGCCGAGAGCGACAGGTTAAGGAGGGGAGTCACCGCCCATGTGTACTGGCCGAATGCCGAGAACCGTGAGAATGCAAGGTCTTTTGAAGAAAGACTGCCTGAGTAGAAGCTGTTGAAATTATTCAGTTCAAGAGGGTTGTTGCAGTACATGAACTGAACCTGTGCCATCGAATTATCCCTGAAGATCCTGTCGAGTCCGGCCGTAATCAGAACAGTGCTTTCATCTCCTGGAAAATCCTCATAAGGATCAAACCAGGAGGCCTCTCCCCTGAATGAAAAGCTTCCGATCGACCCTGACCATCCCGCTCCCAAAACTACATCCTCCCCGTTCACGAACCCTGCCAGGAATTGGATATCATATCCCCACCTGTTGAACCTGTAGAGGCCGGCTGCCGTCACATCATTGTCCGAGTCGACCTTAACGGCAAGCTCGGCAGCAGATGATGATGAAGGAAAAAACTGGAGCCTTACGGCATCGCTTCCGGGCCTCTCAGCATAATCAAAGTCAAAAAACGAATATGCATTGAAAATGTCATTGGGGTTCCATACAAATGTCTGTCCCCAGTTTATGCGTTGACGGCCGACAGTAACCTGGAATTTATCATAATGAAGATCGAGCCACAGCCTGTCGACTGTTGTATTGAGGAGGAAAGACTGTTTATCGAGTAGGTTCCACGAGATATCAACAACCCCGTCATCTGCTCCGATCATCCCGGAATAGTAGCTTCCGAGCCTGACCATGTCGCCTGTAAAGAGACGGTTCCTGAACTCGGCTGCGAAAGTGACTTCATCGCTTAAATATCCTTTGAAATTCAATCTGTTGTGCAAAAGATTCTCATTCAGGAACGACCCCGACAGAGAATCAAACATCACACTTTGCATTGTTGTGACATAGCCGCTGAGGGTTATTGGTTTGACCTTCTCCTGGGTAAATAGGTTTGTCCAGATAGTGAGTAATATAATGATTACAGAAATTGATTCTCTAAATAAAGGCACCCCCTTCCTAACCTTCCCCCAGGGGGGAAGGAAGTTCTTGCCAGGCTTTTCCCCCTTGGGGGAAACGGGAAAGGGGGTAATTGAATCCCAGTGGTAGTGTTCGGATATTAATGACATATGTTTAATAGTCCTGATTTTAAATCCCTAACTTCTTGATTCATCCGAAATTACTTTTCCGTCTTCTAGTGTTATTACTCTCCTGGCCCTTTTCATTACCCTGACATCATGTGTCGAGAAGATAAATGTCATCTCTTCATCGCGGTTAAGCTTCTCCATTATATCAAGAAGCGATTCGGCCGATTTTGAATCGAGATTTGCAGTCGGTTCATCTGCAAGTATGAACTCAGGATGAGCGGCCAGGGCCCTTGCCACTGCTACCCGTTGCTGCTGGCCGCCCGAAAGCTGCGACGGCCTGCTGTTATGCCTGTCGGCAAGTCCGACAGAATCGAGCAGTTCATCGGTTCTCGCCTTTCTTTTTTCTTTCGGCCATTTCTGAAGACTCATGATAAATCCCACATTTTCTGCTGCAGTCAGCACCGGAATAAGGTTGTACGACTGGAAAACAAAACCGACGTGATCTTTCCTGAAGTCGATCAGTTCCGACGGGCGAAGCCCGGAAAGACGATGTCCGCCAATGAGGATCTCTCCTTCAGTCGGCTGATCGAGACCTCCTATCAAATTAAGAAGGGTGGTTTTCCCTGAACCGGATGGTCCTACCACCACTGCAAAATCCCCTTTATTAAAGCTGAGGGTCACACCATTTATAGCCTTCACTTCAACTTCTGTGTCGTGATAGGTTTTGTAAACGTTATTTATCTGCACTACTGCCATGATTTCCGAGTTTTATGGTCTATTCTCCCCTGATTGCCTCGACAGGATTAAGTTTCAGGGCTTTGCGTGCCGGGTAGATAGATGATAGTATTCCTGTCAGAACAATAAGTATGGTTGTGGTTATAAAGAACTGAACATCAATAGTCGGGAAGAGGTGGGCCGTATAGCCAAAAGCCTCCATTCCCTCTGAGTATTTCATAAGGTTGATCCCGTTTTTTGCGGTGGCTGCAATAACGGCACCGCTTACTGCCATTCCTGTGATTCCGCCGACTATTGAAAGAAACACCGACTCGAGCATTATCATTGAGAAGATCTTCCTGCGGTTCATTCCGATTGCTGCCAGCATGCCGATTTCGCGTGTCCGTTCAAGCACAGCCATAAGCATTGTATTTACAATACCGAACGCCAGGGCAGCAAGTATAATCGCCATAAAAATTCCGTAGATCTCCTGCATCATGTCGGCCATCATTGCCAGATCGGGCTGTATCTCCTTCCAGTTGAGGACTTCATACCCCGGAAGCGATTCCCTTATCATTGGAGTGGCCTTATCCGTCAGTTCATCATTTTCTAGTCTTGCTATTGCCCTGTGATAAGTGCCTTCCTCCATTCCCGTAAGTTCCCTGAGTTCATTTTCCGGAACGAAAACCGCGAGTGATTCAAACATATCATTATTTGTCCTGAAAATTCCGGTCACTCTGAAAGCCGCACCGGTTTGATTGTTTTCCAGATCCAGGAAGGTCAGGATGACTTTTGCGCCCTCACGATATGACCAGGCTGCTTCCTTAATTTTATGGCTGAATCTTTTTAACTCCGTAGGCGTCAGAAGCCTGGCAACAGATTTTGAGAATTTCTTGTCGGTAGGGAATTTCTGATCGCGGATCGCTCCGAGCTTTGTAATTACTTCGGCCGGAACACTTTCTGATTCGAGTTTTGATAAAGCATCCGCTGTAAGGGTGTATCTGATTATATTCAACTCCTTTGCCAGCTTCTCACCAATGAATGCGGTATTGAATTTTGTTTCAGAACCGAAATAGCTTCCCGTACCCGGAATAAGCTTTTTATATAGAGTGAATATTTCTTTTTCCTTTTCAAATTCTATTCCCGTAATTTCAACACCTGTGCTCTTGGAGGCTGTTGAGGCGATACCCTTGATGATTATTCTGCCCGTTGTATTTACAACGCCAGGAGCAGATTCCAGGGTTGATTTTAACGACGGATAATCATTGATGACATTACGGATGTCGGAACTGCTCCTGAAATCCTTATTGTTCACCTGAATGTGCGACATTTCTTCATTAACGGCTGCGTCGATCCGCTGTACAATGGAGCTGTTCATTGCAGCAATCGTAAAGACACCGGCAAAAACACCTATTGTCACTGCCGTAATGACGATCAGGCTCCTTGTCTTGTTTCGCCAGACATTTTTCCAGGCTATCTCCAGTATCATTGCTATGTCGGATTATGCCCTGAGGGCATTAATTACATTTATTTTAAATATTTTACGGATGCTGAAAAATATTGCTACAAGCAGAATAATCAGAACCACAAGGGTCTGCCACAGGTAATAGGTATCGGGAAGGAGTGTGGGCATCACCGGATCAAATCCATAATCCTTGTACATCTGCCCCATTTCACCTGTAAACTTAATAGGTCTGGCATTACCATAGAACACAATGGGAAGCGATGCAGCAACTCCGGCTGCAAGGCCAAGGAACCCTATCAGCAGCATTTCAAGTGAAACAATTCCTGCCAGCTTACCTTTCTGCATTCCGATCGAAATCAGCATGCCGAATTCCCTTTTTCTTTCTGCAAGCATCATAAGCACGGTGCCGAAAACACCAAATGCTATTACCAGGTACAGAATGCCTATCATTATCATTCCGCTTCTGTTATCCGCTTCCATCTGGTTTATCAGAAGTGCATTCAGTTCATGCCAGGTGCGCATGGTAAGAGGCTCCCTTAATTTCTTCCCGATCCTGTCTCCAGTCTGATTCACGCTCGTATCATCATTTTTATTAAGTTTCAGTACAGCTGATGTCACCATCCCCCCGGCATCAAACAATTCCTGTGCCTCAGCGACAGGAAGATAGACAATGATATTATCAATATCCGGTGCAGGCAGGCTGACTATCCCCCTGACTTCATACTTGCCTGCGGCTGATGAACCATGGTAGCCCTGACCCATCAGCACAATAGTGTCGCCGATACCGGTCTTGAGGTATTTTGAGAGTCCGTCACCTATAACCACACTCCCTTTTTCCCGGGAAGAAAGATACCCGTTCCTGAATGAAGCATGTTTGCGTAAAACGGGAAGGACTGATGCAGTATCATCTTCAGCAATGTTAAGGTCAAGAATAAGCCGTCCTTCACCTGAATATGATTCATTTTCAAAAATATCAAGCAGCTTTTTTGATCGCTGCGGGATATTATCCTCCTTAAGAGCCATTATTGCCTCAGGCGAAAGTTTGTATTTCACCAGCTGGTCCCTGATATTGGTGACCTCTCCTTCACCCTCGGGATCTATCCCAAGTACCATCACTCCCTGCGTACGGCTCCCGGCTGAAGCAAGGGCAAATGATTCAAGCCTCGGTATAACATTGATAATGTTGGGATCTGATTTCAGTTCATCAACAAGGGATTGGTCAAACTCAAAGCTGTTGTCAATAACCGGCTCGTCAAAATAGTCCGAGTGCTGGACCTGGAGATAGCCGGTATAGGATTCAACTATGTTCTTGAATATCCTGTCATAGGTGCCAAGCTGAAATGACCTCATGACAAGGGCAAAAAAGACAGCAAAGAATACTGATGCAGCGGTAATCAGGGTCCTTCTCCTGTTGCGCCAGAGGTTTTTCCATGCAAGCTGGGAATCGGTCATTTCAAAAGTTTTAAATACCTCGGTTAAAGTTGCAGGGGGCTGGGAGCAGGGAGCTGGGGGCTAAGGGCATGCCAACAGGTACCCGGCATCCAGCACCTGGCACCCAGCAACCTTATCTTATAGTTTTCATATTCTGTTGTGAAAAGAAGCTTTCTTCCATCCTGACATTGAACTTCATCTCGATGATCTTCAGCACTGTCATATTTCCGGGGCTCTCCGCTGGAATCAGTTCAATGACGGTAGGAAGAAACCTGCCGTCGAGGACTTTCATTTCCTTTCCATATTCTGTCCTGACAAGCATGCCGTCCTCATCAAACAATTCAGCCTTAAGGACGACAAATTCCTTTTTGTCGATCCACCACAGCTGGTGACCCCAGAGTACATCGGCATCAGGTTTCGCAAGCAGTTTGACCTTATAACATTGCCTGCCGAAGATCTCCTCCTCTCCTTCGATTGTGTGGGAGTAATCAGCAATGACTGATGATTCCCTGAGGATATCATCGTTAGTGTAATCAGATCCCATCCAGCCTTGCGACATCATTGACGGCGGCAGTTTGATAAGCCTGTTAATCGAAGGGTTCCAGCTCCACATCTCGTTCTTTCGTTTCAGAAAAGTCTGTCCTTTTTCACGGGCAGGCGCAGTTATTAAAGTAAGTGCATAATCGTCTCCCATCGACCATCCCCTGAATTCGACGGTTCTCTGCCATGCAGGCCTGATGATTGTCATCGACATAACACTGTAGCCTGTCATTTCGCCGTTTAGTTTTTCATCCGTTTTACGGACGATTTCCGTGGCGCTGAGCTGCTGTGCTGAAAGGCTGAATTGGCCAGAAAAAAGTACGACAAGAAATAAACCACCTGAAATCAAGCTCTTCATGAGAATCTATTTATATAACTCTATTATTCTGTTTATTGCCCTTTCGTTGTCCCGCTCCTCAGCGTCATCCGTGTAAATGCTTGTAATGGCGTATCCTTTCAGGGTTATTAGAAACATTTTAAGCTCCAGGAAAGGATCATAGCTTTCACCTCTGATCTCCTTTTTTCTGACAAAGTAATCGGTTATCATTCCCATTATCCTGGATGCGGGCAGTTCCAGTCCGGGAATATTTCCGGAATGTTCAAGCGAACCGGTTCCCACAAATGATTTCAGGAACTGTTCCCTGACTTCATTCTGCATCATAAGCTGGAACAGCAACCGCCAGAAGGAGCGTTTTTCCTTAAGCATGACATTGATTTTCCTGACAAAGAATTCAAATTCATGCCCAGAAAGATATCCGTCCCTGTCGATATCGAAATAGTTCATAACCTCTGCGATCGACTTTTGCATTATTGCCTTCAGGAGTTCCTCCTTACTGTCGAAGTAATTGTACATTAATCCCTTTGAGATACCGGCGTGCCTGGCTATATGGTTGATAGTGGTTGCATAATAGCCTTCGTTTGCGAAATGCATAAGGGCGGTGTCCATAATAAGGGTTCTTTTCTCTTCCCTTATCTCTTCATTCTGCCTGGAGGTTCGCGGAGACATTTTATGACTAAACGTTTATTCAATGATTACTACAATAAAAACCGTTTTTGATTAAACGGTCAGTCAAAGATAAAAGACGTTTTTGAAAAAAGCAAATTCCGGGGAGACTTTTTTTTGGGCGCCCTTTGCCGCCGGCTGAAGCCAACGGAAACGGATTAACTGCAATTCCCAGGTTATTACTTCGGTTACCGTCAGCTTCTTGGCTGAAGCCAACAGTAACGTATTAACTGCAATTCCCAGGTTATTACTTCGGTTACCGTCAGCTTCAGCTGACGGTTCCGGAAGCCCTCCCTCTTCCCCGGGACTTTAGTCCCATATAGAATAGATATTGTTTTGGGTAAATATTTTATCGTCTCAGGTATAATATTTATTGTAAAACGATATGTAAAACGTGTATTTTTCGTTTTGCATCCCATTCAGAGCCGGTAAATGCCGGAGAGATTTCCCGCCCCGATCAAATAATTGGCACCTCGCAACGTTATTATACAAGTTTATATATCTTTAACCAATTGCTAAAAACCTTTTTACAATGTCAAGTCTCAGGCTTTTACTTGGATTGATCCCCTCTACATCTAAAATTGAACAGGCTGAAAAAGCATTGATTGATGAGTTCGAGAAGCTCCAGTCATTCACTAAATCAGACCTGCTTTCAAAATATATAAAACTCCACGACCTGGTCAATTCTTCATCATTTGTTCAGAAAAGAAAGGAAATAGAATCCCTCCGGTATAAAAATTCGGAAGAATTCACAAAGGAAAAAGAGTACATGTCGCTGCAGAAGGCAAAGGATATCCTGATGTACTTCAAAACAATCTCCGGAGGAATGCTTAAAAGATTCAGGGACCTCGACGGATCACAAAAGATAAGGGATTTTGAGGAGCTTGAGAGTTTCATCAAATCGAATGCATTCAGGCAGAGACAAAAGATGAAGCCGATAACATTCAAGGATTCAGATGAATACAGAAAGCTGCTTGAATACAAATCGCTGAAGAAAGATCCTGAAATAAAAGCTTACCTCAAGGCTCCCTCTGGCGTCACAAAATCGAAAACGGTTGAGAAATTCGAGGAACTCGGAAATTTCATAAAAACTCCCGGTTTTCTTGCAAAACAGAACATGAAGCCTATAACATTCAAGGATACTGAGGAGTACAAGAAGCTTCTCGAGTACAACCGCCAGAAAAACAGCCTTGAACTGAAGGAATACTATAATTTCAAGTCATCGAAGGAATATGCTAACTTCCTGAATATTGACGGTTCGGCCCGGCTTAAAAGATACAATGAGCTGAAAGAGTATGTGGCGACACCTGCTTTCAGGGAAAGAAAGAACTATCTTCTCGATGCAAAAAGATTTGAAAAAACCGAAGAGTTCAAGGATATCCAGGAATATGAAAAGCTTAAAAAGAACGAGGATATCGTCTGGTACTTCAAGGTTAAGGATTCCGACAAATTCGATGTCCTTAAGAAAAAAGAGCTCACCTTTGTGGACGACTTTGCCGGGGATACTCTTGATACAAAAAAATGGCTGACCAACTTTTACTGGGGAGATAAGTTCCTGAAAGAAAATTATTCCGTGGAAAACGATCTCCACGCCTATACTGAAAAGGACAATTTCGAAGTCCGTAACAGCCTTCTGAAAATACACACGAAGCCGCAAAGGGCTACCGGGAAAGTTTGGTCACCTGTCACGGGATTTACGGCTAAGGAATTCAGCTATACATCAGGGCTTATAAACTCGGGCAGGAGCTTCAGGCAGAAGTACGGAATTTTTTCAGCCAAGATTAAGCTGGGAAATCCTGCTGCCAGAAACAACTTCTGGATGCTTGCCGATAAAATCACCCCTCATATTGATATCTGCCGGACCTCAAACAACAAAGTCTGGACAGATTTTGTAGCTGATCCCGGCCGGTTCTCAAAAAACTCAATAGGACCGCGCTATGCAAACGATTTCTACATCTATTCCCTGGAATGGACTCAGGATAAGCTTGTCTGGAAAATAAACGGGGAAGAGATCTTCAGGCAGACCCACGATGTGCCACAGGTGCCAATGTATGTCCTGCTTGCCGGCGGCCTCGATAAGCCAATCAGCGGAATGACCACCATGGAGGTCGACTGGGTGAAGGTGTACCAGTTCAATTAGACATAAAGATCCAAAAATATTAATTTTACTGTAGAGACGCCCAAATTGGGCGTCTCTACATTGTTAATTGACCGTTTTTGAAACAATTGTAACTATTTCCTTTCCCGTCCGTCTTTATCCTGTAATTCGCTTTATGACAGTAAGGGAATATAACAGATCTGTTGAAGAGTATTCTGATTCCGTTTACCGCTTTATCCGGACAAACCTCCGGGATGCAGAGCGTGCAAATGATATCGTACAGGACAGCTATGAAAAATTGTGGAGAAACGTGACCGAAATTGAATTCCCGGTTGTCAAATCGTGGCTGTTTACAACCGCTTACCGAACAATGATCGATATTATCCGCAAGGAATCAAGAATGACAAGCCTGGAGGATACTGATGATTCCGATTTCATTTCAGAATCGCGGTACAGCGACCTGAATGAAATCCTGCACCTTGCCCTCGAGCGCCTGCCTGAAAATCAGAAATCACTTGTTCTTTTGCGCGATTATGAGGGATACAGCTACAGGGAGATCGGAGAGATAACAGGTCTGACAGAAGCTCAGGTCAAGATAAATATTTACCGCGGGAGAGTGGCCCTGAAGAATTTTATTGGAAAAATTGAAACTGTGATTTAATCATGAAGCCCGACAGATCGAACTATGAAATATGGTTTACCGACTGGCTCGATGGCAATCTCAGCGAACAGCAGATCGTGGAGCTTAAGCTGTTTCTCAGCGAGAATCCCGATCTTGAAGAGGAACTGAACGGACTGGCTCTTGTTTCCCTTAATCCGCCTGAACTGACTTTCAGCGGGAAAAAAGGACTTGAACAATCACCCGAAAAGCTTTCTGAATCACAGTTTGAACATTTATGTATTGCAGGCCTTGAGAATGATCTTACCCCCGTACAGAAAACTGAACTTGATTGGATAATAAGCACCGACGAGTCGAGAAGAAAGAGTTTTGAGCTAATTCAGAAGCTGAAGCTCAAGCCCATTGATGGTAACTTTGCGCGTAAAAACAGTGTTAAGAAATTAACAACAGGACAAAAGATTTTCAGGCTTTCAGTGATTGGTCTGAGTGCGGCCGCAACCATTGCCCTTGTTATTTCTATTTTCAGGTTTCTCCCTCAAAACCTAGCACCCGGAACTCAGATAATTGTACAGAATGCAATACCGGATTCTGTTGCAATTGAAGCCCGCCAGGCCATTGTCTACAGAGAAAAAGAACCTGTTATTGACCACAGGAACATAGACCCAACTGCCAGAATATCAGTTACCCTGATTTCATCCGGTGCTGAAATTGCTGAGTTCGCAGAAACAGCTGATTATGAAGTTGCCGATTCAGCAACCCTGATTCAGAGAGTTGAATCTCCGGGCAATCTGAAGGTTGCCGTTCCGCAGGACATTTTTACGGTTTACCTGGCTGAGAATGATGTTATACGGGTATACGAACCGGGTTATATCCCGCCGCTGATGGACAACCGCAGCAATGTGGAACTGTTCCTAGCCCGGCTGTTCCATGAGAGGATCATGAAAGACCCGAATGCCGGGACCAGACCGGTGAAATCATTTGATCTGGCACAGGCCGGTATTACAGGACTGAACAAGCTTTTCGGATGGGAAATCGCCCTCCAGAAGAACACTGATGAAAACGGAGATGCAAGATCATATAACTTCAGCTCAAGATTACTGAAATTCAATGCCCCGGTTAAAAAGCCGGAAAAGGCACTGTAACTTTTTATTTCCTGTATCCGTCCCAGCAATAAAGAAACAAAAAGGGAAACAGCCATGAAAAAGAGTCTGATTTTAATTTGTGCAGCGGCACTGGCATGCCAGTCTTTCACGCTGCAATCGCGTGAAATAACGGTTATCGAAAAGAAGAATTCGTTTGCAGACACCAGCGAAACCGTAACAATCATTATAGGTAACGAATTTTTCCGTCTGGATGGAAACGATTCGCTTGTACTGATCCGCGTTGGCGACAGGGGATTGAATATTCAGGATTCGCCCGACGGGAAAAAGGTCGATATTGAAAACTATGCTGATGAATTGCGTGAGCTCGAGGAGGCTGGCGGGAAGAGGAACCGCTATTCCGAAAATGACCGGGACAGTTACCCTGACAGGAACCGGTATCAGGACCGGGAGGATGAGGAACGCAACTGGGGTGGAAGGAATTTCAGGGGCCACTGGGCAGGTCTTGAAGCAGGCTTTAACAATTACCTGCACGCAGAATCGATGATACTTCCTGGACAAATCGCCTATATGGAACTTAATACAAACCGTTCCAACTGCTTTAACCTTAATTTCTCGCAGGTAAACATCGGGTTCAGCCGGTTTGCAGGGCTTGTATCAGGTCTGGGCGTAAACTGGAATATCTACAGGTTTAAAGGTATGAACAGCATTACTGTCGGTCCTGACGGTATGATAACCGAACTCATGCCAGACAATACGGTTCCGGTAAAGAAATCGAGGTTCAGCACATTGTATCTTACGGCCCCGCTTATGTTTGAAGTCCAGATCCCTGCAGGCTACAACAGGCTGAACATTGCTGCCGGAGTTATCGGAGGTTTAAGGCTTAACTCATGGACAAAGCTTGTGTATGAGGACGGGGAAAAGACAAGGACAAATGGGGAATACAACCTAAACCTGCTGAGAGGCGGAGTTACCGCAAGGGTAGGATATGAAAATTTCATGATCTACGGGACATATTATCTTACACCATGGTTTCAGGATCTGAAAGGGCCGAACGGATTTAACCTCGAACCATTCGAAATCGGGCTGGCGTTTACATTCAATGACTAAAGGCGGAGGGCCGCAGGCAATCCTCAC
The DNA here is from genome assembly GCA_963696535.1 of uncultured Bacteroidales bacterium. GTDB lineage: Bacteria > Bacteroidota > Bacteroidia > Bacteroidales > VadinHA17 > LD21. Next base: position 61,633 of record CAVOKP010000023.1, on the reverse strand, counting down.
TCTCACACTCACTCCCGCACTATTATTGTCCTGTCAAGGGAAAATAACCTTTGGTCTTCCTTAAAACTCAGTTCATCATAAAACGGGTCTTTCCGAACATGATGGCATGTAAATTGTTTTACATTTCGGGAAAAAGGTTTTAAGGAATCATGGAAATTTCACGGATAATACATCTTATTTCGGGTCTGGTTACAGCACTGGTGATTCTGCTTTTCACCAGTTCAACACCCGGAAGGATATCGGCCGACTCTCCGGGATATCCATCCGTTCCTTCAAGATTGATGAATGATCTGGTCAACACGCCTGCCGGCCCGGTAGCATTCAATGCCGGATTCATTTCACACCTTCTTGTAAAAGGGGAGGGCCTTTTTTCGTCCAGATGGAACAACAGCGACAAGATGGTACAGTTGATCAGCGCCATTTACAGCTCCTCGGAAGAGGGGCTTGATCCGGATGATTACAATCTCGATGAAATTGAAAAGCTGGCTGAAGAGATAATAGCATCCGCTGAACCATCCCTGGATGACATTGCCCATATGGAAAGCCTCCTAACGGATGCATTTATTCGTCTGTCGTCGGATATGGCATCTGGAAAGACCTCGCCCGAAGCCATCGATCCACAGTGGAAAGCCCTGAGAAGAATGACCTCCGAAGGGTGGGACCGATATATTGACAGCACGCTGAATACCACAGACATATCATCGGTTATCCGGAAGCTGACTCCAAGGCACAATGAATATTTAAACCTAAAAAAAGCCCTTGCTCTGTACCGTCAGATAGATTCAGCCGGAGGATGGGGAACTATCACTACCAGCCTGCCAAAGATAGAAAAGGGTATGAGGCATCCTGATGTCTCATCGTTGAGGAAAAGGCTTGCCATAACCCGGGGACCGATCGGATTCGATCCGGAAGATGAGGAGTTGTTCGATCAGGCCCTGCACGACCAGGTCGTTGCCTTCCAGCAGAGAAACGGGCTTGAAGCCGACGGAGTGGTTGGTAAGTCGACTGTTGAAGCATTGAATATCCCCGTATCGGAAAGGATCAACACAATCGAAGCCAACCTTGAACGCTGGAGATGGGTTAGCGATGATCTGGGCGATAATTACATTATGGTGAATACCGCTGATTACAACCTGAGGTTTTACTGTAACGGAGAACAAAAATTCACCTCAAAAGCCATAGTGGGTACCACCAGGAGGCCCACCCCTGTATTCAGTTCGGTAATGAAATATCTTGTCGTAAATCCCGACTGGACAGTTCCTCCCCAGATTCTGAGGCAGGATGTAATTCCCGACATCATAAGGGATTCAGGCTATCTTCTGAAGAAGAACATGAAGATTCTGACAAGGGACGGATCAGTTGTCGATCCTTCAACGATCGACTGGAATCAGGTTTCAGCAAACAGGTTCCCTTATATGATAAAGCAGGAACCCGGAAAGGGCAATCCACTTGGCCAGATAAAATTCATGTTCCCCAACCAGTATGATGTCTATATTCACGACACGCCGTCGCACTGGCAGTTCAGCAAAAGGATCAGGCCTTTCAGCTCGGGATGCATAAGGATAGACAATGTCCTCGATTTTGCCCGCTTTCTGCTGAAGGATGATCCTGACTGGAACACCGGGCGGCTTGAAGAGGAGATCGATAACGGCCGGAGCCGGACAATTATACTGAAGAACCCGGTTCCGGTACACATACTGTACTTCACAGCCTGGGCCGACAACGATGGAACAACATATTTCTGGAAGGATATTTACAACCGCGACAGGCAGCTTATCAGAACATTGAAAAAAGATTCCCGTTAAGGGACTCATAAAGAAAACGGGAGAGCCCGGCGGCTGCAGTTTCGTCGGCCAGCAGGGAGGAACTTTGCAGATATCCGTTATCGGGATAATGAATAAAGAGACACGATTGTCCCGACAGCATTTTGATTATTTTCTCATGATCCTCCATTGGTATCGAGGGGCATCCGAAGCTGCGTCCAAGCCTGCCGTTCCGGCTGATAAAGTCCCGGCTCACATAATCGGCGCCATGGATCACTATAGCTCTTTCCCTTGCTTTGTCGTTTATTCCGGATTCAACCCCGTCGAGGCACAGCGACAACCCGTGCTTTCCGGTATAGGTTTCGCCTGTAACATAAAATCCAAGGCTGCTTTTGTATGACGAAGGGGTGTTTGAAAAGCTGGATGCAAACTCTTCACCGCTGTTCCGGCCATGGGCGCAAAGGCCTGAATGGACCACATCCAGTCTGTTCAGATCGATGATCCACATGCGGTCGAGGTTTGCAGAGAGTGAGAAATCAATTATGGTCAGAAGGTTCTTTTTTATCCTGTCTTCCGATTCGAGATTGAAGAATCCGGTAAGGGCTTTCCGCAAAACTGCATAGCCGGGCTTTGACTTCTCCCTATTAATATTATCGTATAACTCCGTGCAGAACCTGTCAATAGTGGCTCCTGCCGGTAAGGCTGAAACATTCTCCTTTCCTGCATCCGGAATATGAGCTCCGGGGAGAAAGGGAAAGCAAAGGATCACTAGGATAAGGCTTGCAAATTTCACAGGCTTCCGGTGGTTCGGTTTGTTTCGGGGATAAATATATGATTATTTCAATAAGCTAACTCAAAAACAGCCTCTACTATTATGTGAAAAGAAGTAAAAATTGCTTAAGCCTGACTTTTCTGACGAAAATAACAGGCGGCAGGCATCAGGCGGCAGGAAATCCGATTTTTCTTTTTTCCTGATGCCTGATGCCCGTCGCCTATCGCCTTTTTTGTATAGAAATGGGCGTCGGGCGTCGGGCGTCAGGAAATCCGGTTTTTCTTTTTTCCTGTGCCCGATGCCTGTCGCCATTCGCCTTTTTTGTATATTTGTTTATGGCCGAGAGTATTTTATCCCCCCGCGAGATTCGGCGTTATGCCCGTCAGATAATGCTGCCGGAGATTGGTATCACCGGCCAGGAGAAGCTCAAACAAGCCAGTGTGATGGTTATCGGGGCCGGAGGACTGGGCTGCCCCGTGCTTCAGTACCTGGCAGCTGCGGGTACGGGCAGGCTGGCAATAGCCGAGTTTGACATGGTAAGTGAGGCTAACCTCCAGAGGCAGGTTCTTTACGGCTCTGAGGATGTAGGGAAGCTTAAATCAATAATAGCCACAAAGAGGGTTGAACATCTCAACGATTTAATCGAAACGGAAAGGATAAACCTTAAGATTGATGCCTCAAACTCGCTGAAAATCCTTAAAGATTATGATGTAATCGTGGATGCGACCGATAATTTGAAAGCCAGGTACATAATAAATGACTCGTGCGTAATACTCGGAAAACCGATGGTCCACGGGGCAATTTACAAATATGAGGGACAGGTGTCGGTTTTTAACTTTGCCGGGGGGCCCACATACAGATGCTATAATCCACAATCAGATGACCGGGATTTCAGGAATCCACAACCCTCAGAAGCAGGACTTCTCGGAGTGCTGCCAGGTATTACAGGAACCATCATGGCAAATGAGGTTATCAAAATTATAACCGGCTCTGGGAACGTACTTTCAGGGAAAATGCTGGTTTTTAATATTTACGATTATACATTCAGCATCATTGAAATTGAAGATGTGCCTGAAAACCATAATATTAAAACCTTATCCAATGATTTTATGCACCCCCCAACCCCCCATTAGGTGGGCTGAATTTTGCCGGAATAAAGTCCCCCCTGAGGGATTTAGGGGTAAAAGTCCGGTGTTTTATATATTCACATACTTTTAATACATCCATCCATGCGTCTTCTACTTATCAGCAACTCCACAAACCCCGGGGAACCATATCTGGATTATCCGAAACACAGGATAAAGGAATTCCTGGGGGATAAGCATATCAAGGCCCTTTTTATCCCATATGCAGCAGTAACATTCTCTTACGATGATTATGAGCTGAAGGTCCGCGACAGATTCAGGGAGGTGGGGCATGATGTGATTTCAATCCACCAATATACCGATCCGGTAAGTGCGGTTAAGAAAGCATCGGCCATTGTTGTCGGCGGGGGCAATACCTGGATGCTTCTGAAGCTTCTCCGGGATAATAAACTGATTGATCCCGTAAGGAAGAAGGTGCGTGCCGGCACCCCGTACATTGGCTGGAGTGCAGGTTCGAATGTCGCATGTCCGACGATCCGGACAACAAACGATATGCCGGTCGTACAGCCATCTTCGTTCAGGTCATTCAACCTTATCCCCTTTCAGATCAATCCTCATTACCTCGATGCAAATCCTGCGGGCCATGCCGGGGAGACAAGGGAACAGCGCATTGAAGAGTTCATAGAGGTGAATCCCGGACTTTGGGTTGCAGGTCTCAGGGAAGGAACAATGTTCATGATAGAGGGGGCTGATATCAGTTTGACCGGTCCAAGAAAGGCAAGGATATTCAGAAAGGATCATGAGCCTCTGGAGCTCGGAGAGGGCGATGATTTCAGCTTCCTTTTCAAATAAAACAGTTTTTGATCCAAATAATATAACTTTGCCTCCTGTTAATTAACCCGTGGGAAGGATATTTACTTCATGTAAATGAAACTGGCGGCAAAGATTCTTAAAATAGCGGCAATACTTTTTTTTTCGGTATTGATCATCCTATTTACCCTTTCGCTTATAATGCAGAATAAGGTTGCAGGGGTGGTTCTTAAAGCCCTTAACAACAACTTCTCAACCAAGATAGAAACCGGATCCCACAGGCTTTCCCTGATCAGGAAATTCCCAAAAGCCTCCGTTGAGCTGAAAAATGTCATTGTGCACTCATCACCCGATTTTGATCGCAGTGCATTCAAAGGAATCGATACCGACACCCTTCTTACGGCAAAAACGGCATCGATCGATTTCAGGACCATCGATATGATCAGGGGTGCCTATACCTTTACCAGAATAACTGTCAGGTCAGGGTCCCTGAAACTCTATACCGACACTTCCGGCAATTCCAATTATGATATTTCTGCAAATAAGAATGAGAATTCCGGTGATGATAACGTAAAGCTTAACCTGAACAGGATCAATTTGTTGGATGTTGACTTTCTCTACAACGACAGGAGGGTAGACCTTAATATGTCGGGAGTCTTTAAGGACGGGCGGTTCAAAAGCAGGATTAGAGGAAGGAATATTGACTTTGAAGGAAATTCAAAAGTGATCTTTAAGCTGTTTCAGCTTGGCAAAATCTCATTGAGGCAAAGTATTCCTGCTGACATTGAAATCGGACTGAATCAGAATGAAAAGGGAACTTTTTTCAAAAAGAGTATAATGAGGATCGAGAACTGGGATTTTGTGCTTACCGGTTTTGTTGCCGCCGATAATTATCTCGATCTGACTGTAACTGCTGATAATATTGATATCTCAAAGATCCCGGCTCTGCTTCCTGATAAATACAGCAAGAATGCCTCGGCATATCAACCGGAGGGAAATCTTAAATTCAGCTGGACAACCAAGGGCAGGTCAACCGAAAAGCAGGATCCTCATTACGAGATAGGATTTTCCCTCAAGGATGCCAGGATCGCAAACAGGAGATCTGACCTGAAGCTGGAAAGGTTTTCATTTGACGGGGCCTATACGAACGGACCAGGAAACGGGCCCCGAACGAGTTCGTTCAAAATAAGCAATTTCAATGCAAGGCTCGGATCGTCCGATTACGGGGGATCCTTTTCAGTTTCGGATTTTAATAATCCGATGATGGAACTGATATTCCGGGGAAGATTGCTTCCTGACGAGCTGCGTGAATTCCTGAATCTCAGCAATGTGGCAAGCACAAGCGGATCAATCGATCTCGACCTTAAGTTTTCGGGCCGGCCGCGAAAAAAGGATTCATACGGTTTTACCGATGTTTTCAATATGAATTCCCAGTCAAAGGTTACTTTCAATTCAGTCGGAATTGAGTTCAGGAATAAACAGCTCGACATCAGGGATGCCACAGGGAGCTTTCTTCTCGGTGAAAGTACCACAACCGACAATTTCAGGCTCCTTCTTAACAACCAGAGCATCTTGTTTTCAGGTAAATTCATGAATTTCCCTGGCTGGCTTATGGGAAATCCCGTCGATCTGACCGGTTCTGCGACAGTTACCGCCTCATCATTCCGTCCGGAGTCATTCATGGATGATCCGGGGAGGAAAAAAGATGAGGAGGCTGTGGTTACGGCTCCGGTTACTTTTCCTGATGATGTTAACCTGGATGTGAATTTCAGGATTGATACTATATCATACCGGACCTTTGATGCAAGGAATATTTCCGGAATGTTGAGCATTAAGCCAAAAATGATGAATTTCAGGACATTCACCATGAACACCCAGGAGGGCCATGTGACAGGAAACGGACTGGTGGTGCAGAACCACGACAAATCCTTTATAGGGAGGGGCAGCTTTGCGGTAACAGGGGTGGATGTGAACAAATCATTCGTTACGTTTCATAATTTCGGCCAGGATTTCCTGAAAGCTGAAAATCTGGCGGGATTTCTGTCAGGAAATATCACTCTTATCCTGCCTGTCGATTCGCTTCTGAACCCCGATATAAGAAGAATTACTGCAGAAGGTAAATATGTAATCACCAACGGGGCGCTGATCAACTTTGATCCTGTAAAGGCATTATCCTCATTCATTGAGCTTTCAGAGCTTGAAAATATCAAATTTGACAAGCTTGCAAATGATTTCTTTATAAGGGACAATGTTTTTTATCTGCCACAGATGGAAATAAAATCATCGGCTGCTGATCTTACAGTAAACGGGGAGCACAGCTTTGACAATGAATACCAGTACCATGTTAAAATGCTCCTTTCAGATATCCTCAGCAAGAAAGCACGAAAAAACAGGGCACTTTCTGATGAGTTCGGGGAGGTACAGGATGACGGACTTGGACGAACATCGGTATTCCTTAAGATTGACGGCAATGGAGAAGATGTCAAAGTCAGCTACGATGTGAAAGCTGCGGGAACCCAGATCAGGGAGAATCTCAAAAAAGAAAAAGAGACCCTTAAAACAATATTTAACGAAGAGTATGGGTTGTATAAGAGGGATACAGGAAAGGGGGAAAAGCAGCCTTCCCGTCCAAGATTCAGGATAAGCTGGGAAGGATCGGATTCGACTGCAATGGAACCTGAACCTCCGGTTCAAAAAAAAAGAGAATTTTTTAAACAGGCTTTTTAAAAAGAGAAATTAGACTTTCACCTTAAACAGATAAACCCTTGAATATATTCCGGAACAGAAACAACTGGCAGATATTTTTGTTCATGTTTGCCATTCTTATCGGTGTGGGCTCTCTCATTTACACCCAGTTCCTTGTGCGGAGCCTTAAAGCCGAGGAACGGAAGAAAGTTGAAATGTGGGCCGAAGCAACAAGGCTGATCAACAGCGCCGATTCAACCCAGAATCTCGATTTTCTTCTATCAATAATTGAAAATAACAACACCGTACCGGTGATCCTTACCGATGGTTCCGATAATATTATTGCAACAAGGAATATTGAACAGGTCAAAATTGAAGATTCAGGGCTGAAGGGAGTAAAGCTCGAAAAGATGAAAAGCGATAACGAACCTATAATAATCGACCTTGGAAACGGATCCACGAACCGCATTTATTATAAAGACAGCATCATACTGAGCCAGCTTATCTATTATCCGTTTATCCAGCTTGGATTCATTATCCTTTTCATACTTGTATCGTACCTGGCCTTAACCTCATCGAGGAAGGCGGAGCAGAACCGTGTGTGGGTCGGAATGTCGAAGGAAACTGCTCACCAGCTGGGAACGCCAACCACCTCAATGTCGGGTTGGATTGAGAGACTTCAGGCTGCCTATCCCGAAAATCCGGTAATGAAAGAGCTTGCCCTTGATGTAAAAAGGCTTGAAAAAGTTACGGAAAGATTCTCACGGATCGGATCCAAACCATTACTTACACAGGAAAATATAATAAGCCTGATTCAGAATTCGGTCAATTACCTTAAAACAAGATCTTCCTCCAGGGTCCTTTTCGTTCTTCCATTTTCCGCTGATGAGGAAATAAACATCCCGGTCAACCCCCCCCTTTTTGAATGGGTGATCGAAAACGTATGCAAGAATGCAATCGATGCTATGGAAGGAGATGGCGAAATCACCATAAGGGTGGAAGAGGCTGAGAAACATGCAATAATTGATATAACCGACACAGGCAAGGGTATGCCCAAATCGGCCTGGAAGAAAGTATTCAATCCCGGATTCACTACAAAGAAAAGAGGATGGGGACTTGGCCTTTCCCTTGCAAAAAGGATCATTGAGGAATATCATCACGGGAGAATATTTGTTAAGACCTCCGAGATCGGCAAGGGCACCTGTATAAGGATCATGATGAAAACAGGAATTGTGTGATCCTCTCCCTACAAAAACTAATTCCGTCAGCTGATGAACCGGAATGATATTGAAATAATGGCACCTGCAGGATCGTATGAGTCATTGATGGCTGCGATCCGGGGGGGTGCTGATTCGGTTTATTTCGGAGCTGAGGAACTTAACATGAGGGCAGCCTCGTCGATCAACTTCACTCTCGACGATCTCAGGAATATCGCCGGGATCTGCAACGAAAACGGCATTAAAAGCTATCTTACCGTAAACGTTGTGGTTTTCGACAGTGAAATTGACCAGATGCACCGGATAATCGATGCGGCAATCACAACCGGTATTTCCGCAATAATAGCCTCCGACCTTTCAGTGATCAACTATGCATTCCGGTCGGGAATTGAGGTTCATCTTTCGACCCAGCTCAACATTACAAATATTGAGGCTCTCAGGTTCTATTCACAGTGGGCAGATGTTGCAGTGCTTGCACGGGAACTGGATCTCGAACAGGTAAAAAACATCTGCAATAAGATAAATGAACAGAATATCAGGGGTCCGCGGGGAGATCTGGTAAAGATCGAAATGTTCGCCCATGGTGCCCTCTGTATGGCGACATCAGGAAAATGCTACCTGAGCCTTCATGAAAATAACATGTCGGCCAACCGCGGCAAGTGCTGGCAGACATGCCGGAAAGCTTACCTGGTTACCGAAAAGGAAACGGGATACCAGCTTGAGATCGATAACGAGTATATAATGTCGCCAAAGGATCTCTGCACAATAGGATTTGTCGACAGGCTGATCGATGCCGGGGTAAGGGTTTTCAAGATCGAGGGGAGGGCAAGGTCACCGGAATATGTGAAAACAGTCACCTCGTGTTACGACGAAGCGGTTAAGTCAGTGGCTGACGGATCATTTGGTGAAGAAAAAATATCAGCCTGGAAAAGCAGGCTGGCCTCAGTCTTTAACCGTGGTTTCTGGGACGGTTACTATCTGGGTCAGAAGATTGGTGAATGGAATACACGGTATGGTTCATCAGCCACAAAAAGAAAAGTTTACATCGGGAAGGTAACCAATTATTTTGCAAAGCTTAATGTTGCTGAGATCAAGCTTGAGAACGGGGATCTAGGGAAAGGGGACACTCTGCTTTTTACCGGTCCGACCACGGGGGTTATCGAATTTACTGCCGGAGAGATCCGTGTCGATCTCAGGGAGACTGAAAAAGCACTGAAGGGCGAGTTTTGCTCGATCATGGTTCCGGATCTGGTCAGGCGGTCAGACAAGGTTTACAAATGGATTGATGCATGATTCATTTTCCTATCCTTCCGGCGGCATCAAGTATAAGGCGGATATTTGCTTCTATTTCATCCGTCGGAGTGCTGACGTAGTAAAGATTCTTCTCCTGCTTTCTTCCGAGTCCGAATAAATATGCTTTATCGTAGTATAGAAGGGTAATTTCAATTGCTTTCGCAAAATCACCATTCCTGACAGCTTCAATTGCTTCCCTTGTCCTGTCGCCTCCGAGCCGTTTGCTTATCTTCATAATCATGCATTCAAGTTCATCAGGGGGGTAACTCGAATATTCCTCAACCAGCCGTGGAAGACGTGTTTTGATATCCATCATCAGGATTATAGCCGGGTTTCTTTGCATATTCAGATAGAATTCCTCGGGCATGAAAACTGTTCCGATATTTCTGCTCTCGTCCTCGAGCCAGACCGGCAGGTTGGGATCCGTTTCCTTCATTCTGTCAAACAAAAGGTTGGCAAAATACTCGGAAGAGGGTTGCGGAGGCTGGCCCAGCGAACCAAAAGCAGAACCCTTGTGATTTGCCAGTCCTTCAAGATCAATTACCTGGTGCCCTTTCTCCCTAAGGCGTCCGAGAATATGGGTCTTGCCACTACCGGTAAGGCCACCGAGTATGATCATGTTCCTGTTTACGGAAAGATATTCAAGAATATGGTGCCTGTATGCTTTGTAGCCCCCTTCCAGGATTTCAGATTCGATGCCGCCCTGTGAAAAAAGCCATGCCATTGCTTCAGATCTCATTCCACCCCTCCAGCAGTGGACAAGAAGCCTGCCCCCGGCCGAAATCCTGAGTGCTTCCTTAAGCTTTTCATGCATTGAGGGACCCGACAGCCTCAATCCTTCAAGAATTGCATTGATCCGTCCCTCCTTTTTATACATTATTCCGACGGCTTCTCTTTCCCTGTCGTCGAATAATGGAATATTGTTAGCTCCGGGAATGTGTCCGGTTCTGAATTCGGATGGGGATCGCACATCTATGACCGGAGTGTGCCGGGTCGCTTCGAGGAATGAAAGTACAGTCATTTTCAATGTCCGTGCAAATAACTGCTCAAACTTAAGCAAGTAATCTTAATTTCTGCTGAAGTGCGCAGAGAAGAATTTTTTCAGGTCATCGATCCTGACAGGCTTGGGAATGAACTCCCTTATTCCGCTAAGCTCTGCCTTTCTTTTTGCATCAGGCATATTATCGGCGGTAAATGCAACGATAAGGATTGAGTTATCGTATTCGAGGATCTTGCGCGCTGATTCAAAACCATCCATTCCGGGCATTAAAAGGTCCATGAAAATGACATCGTACCTCCGCGTTTTTGCCTGGATGAGACCGTTGAAGCCATCATCTGCAAAATCGAATGAATATCCCAGGCTCTTCAGCATTGTCCCGATCACTTTCTGGTTCATCTTATTGTCTTCCACCACCAGTATCCTGAGCTCGTTGCCGGTGTTTTCCCTTTTGCCTGAAGGCGCAAAATCACCTATCATCGGGAAGCTGGTTTTTAAAGTATCGTAAAGATCCTTTATATCATATGGCTTAACGATATAATGATCGATCCCCTTTGTTATTGACTTAACCAGGTTACCTTTTATATCGTTGGAGCTTATCATTGCAATAACGAACTCACCGTAAAGCTTGTTTTCCCATATATCCCTTGCGACGTCAAATCCGTTGAATTCAACGTCATCTATTATAATAACAAGATTGTATTTGTTTTCCGGGTGATTCAGGCTTGCCCTGATCTGGTTCACCGTCGATTTCTGGTAAGTGGTGACTGTAAGCGGAAGCCCCAGCTTATGAAGCGAGCTGATAATATCCTCGTCGCGGGCCTGGGTTCCGGTTACTACAAGCGTTTTAACCTGGTCGAATGTTGTGATATTTTCAAAATGAAGATACTTTTCAGGTCTCTCATTCGACCAGAGGGTTATCTCAAAACTTATTTTTGTGCCCTGCCTGCCTTCAAGTCCTGATGGGCTTTCAGCGCAGAATTCGCCTCCCATCAGATCAACAAGCTGCCTGGCCAGTATTGTTCCAAAACCTGATTCATCTTCTTCCTGATGGACTTTTGATTCAATGTTCACAAATTCACCGAATATTTTCTTAAGCGTTGCAGGATCAAAGCTTTTACCGGTATCCTTCAGGTCAAAGCCCAGCCTTATTATGCCGTCGTTGAGGCTTATAAGCCTGCAATTGAGGTTTATATGGCCCCTTTTGGTATTTTCGGCGGAATGCCTGATGAAATTTGTAAGTATCTGTCTCAGCCGGAATGGATCGCCAATAACTTTGTCGGGGATTTTGCCATCCACATCACAGGTCAGGGCAACCCGGGAATCAGTAAATCCGGTTCTGACAAGATCCTGGCAGTATTTGATTTCTTCCCTAAGGCTGAACGGAATCTCTTCAAGAACCAATCTCCCCGATTCGATCCTGGTAAAATCGAGAATATCGTTTATTATTTTCATTAACTCGTCGGTAGACCGCCGGAGTAACCCAACAGCATTTCCGGCTTCACCAGACAGATTCTGTTTTTGAAGTATATCGGTCATTCCGATTATCCCGTTAAGCGGGGTTCGTATTTCATAGCTCATTCTGGCAAGGAACTCCGATTTGGCAGAGCTGGCTTTTGTCTCCAGTTTTCTTGCAGATTCAAGTATTGTTACGTCAACAAGCATTTCCATGGTGGCATCTTCACCCCTGAATTTCACCGGTATGCTGTTCCTGAATAAAACCATCTCACCGGTCTCCTTTTTAAGGATTACAAACTGACCGGGAGTGAATATGCCTCCAAGGTGTTTTGAGAAATAGTCGGCCTCGCCGGTAACGGAAGTTTCGGGAAGCAGCTGTCCTGTCATTCCTTCCTCTCCCGGATAGCCATACTGTTCCGCAGCCGCCCTGTTTGCTTTTATTATCTCCCGATTGTTCTTAAGGATAACTATTCCGACAGGGTTTTCCTCTATCATTTTCAGCAGCATCTTTTCAGAAGATTCCAGTCTTTCTATCTCCGCATTCCTTGATTTAAGCTGTCTCATGAGAAACCAGGCCAGAAATAAGATTATCAGCAGGGTGCCGAGTATCAGGGGAATTGAATTCCTTATCATGTATTTCCGGAAGTTGTCAGTCGGTGATGAGAAGATAACCCCGAAATTCTTCTGAAGGAGCCGGGTTGAATAGTATGACGATATTATTTCCTGTGAAAGGCCGTTGCTTTCAGCTTTGTGTACTAGATTCCCGGAAGCACCTTTTTCAATGCCAGTCATGATTTTTCTGATCTCAGGATAAGTGAGCCTCTCACTGGAGTTGTTGTAGATCATCTGGCCGGAATCGCTTACCACCCATTGCCACTGGTACTCCTGGAAGTCGAATGTGTTGAATATATGCCTGAAGTATTTCTGATAATCAATATCAACAACGACATTTCCAACAGGCAATTCGCCTTTCAATACCGGAAGGTAGTAGACAAAATTCCGTCCCTCGCTTATCAGCTGCTCCCTTGGCATAATCTCCTCCTGAACATGAAGGACGAATGTCTGTTCGAGCCAGTTTATGCCGGTCTCATCTTTCTGGAGGCTGAATTCGTTCCTGTTGGTATCATAGAATTTGATCCCTGTTACCAGGTCTCCATATCTAGTAAAAAATAATTTCATCCTGTCAACTGATCTCGTACGGCTTCCGGCATCGGAGAAAAACCTGGAAATATCGTCCGTAAGGATTATTTGATTGAGGTCGCTGGCAAATCCGTTATTGGTGCTGTCGATTGATAATCCGGCAGCCTGGACCTGCCTGTCGAGGAGTGTAACCCTGTACTCTATTTGCTTGTTATATAGACTTTTATAGTAGGCAATGTTCGCTGCTATTATTATCATAAAAGCCGATATGACAATAATCACTATCCTCCTCATATAATAAAAGTTGTTGTCAGACCAAGTAAACAAGCATATGCTAATTAACTCAAATTCACCTGTATTTAGTATTTTCATCACCTAAAATACTTAAATAGCTCCGGTACCTCAGGGAATTGATTTCTCCCTTTTCCACTGCTTGTCTTACTGCGCATCCAGGTTCGTCGAGATGAAGGCAGTTGTAGAATCTGCATTTTTTTGCTGCTTTGAATATTTCGGGGAAAAAATGGTAGATCTCATTCCTTTCCATATCCACAACACCAAAGCCACGTATACCCGGTGTATCGATTGCAAATCCTCCGAATGGCATCGGGTGCATTTCAGGGAATGTGGTAATATGTTTACCCTGCTTGTGATAATCCGAGATTTCTGCGGTTTTAAGGTGCAGTTCCGGATTGAGAATATTAAGAAGAGTGGTCTTGCCGACGCCTGAATTTCCTGAAATAAGGCTTATCCGCCCTTTCATCAGGCCGGTGATCTCGTCAAGACCTGCTCCGGTTGTCAATGATAGCCTGATGCAATTGTACCCTATTTCTGAATAAACAGAAATCAGGACCTCCATTTTTTGAGCCTCTTCGACGCCATACAGATCTGTCTTGTTAAAGATGATCGTGGCGGGGATGCTGTAGGCTTCAGCGGTTACGAGGAACCTGTCGATGAATTCAACAGGTGTCTGTGGAAGGATTATTGTAACCATCAACAGAAGCTGATCGATATTGGCGGCAATTATCTGCGACTGTTTTGACAGGTTTGAGGCTTTTCGAAGGATGTAGTTCTTTCTTTCAAGAACACCGGTGATGATTCCAGATTTACTGTCGCTGCCAGGATCGATCATCACGTTATCGCCGACAGCAACCGGGTTGGTGGTCTGAAGGTCCTTTTCCCTCATCTTTCCCCTGAGGACACATTCAATCGTGTCTCCCTCCCCAGTGAGAACTCTGTATCTGCTTCCGACGGATTTTATTACAGTACCAGTTTTCAAAAGGAGAATTATTTAATAAAGGGACTAAAAAATTTAACCGCAAAGGTCGCCAAGTTTTTCCGCAAAAGGTCGCCAAGAACAATTCAACTTCTTTGCGTGCTTTGCGATAACACTGCGTACTTTGCGGTTAATGGATTTCTGTTTTAGATAATTCTGTTAATTATCTGAAGCCATCAGCAGGAACGGTTTCATTTCGAAGCTATGGTAAAATGGCCTCAGCCTTTCTGTATTGTAATGTTCCGAAACCTTGACGATTTTCTTGGATGATGTTACAACATCTATCGGGACATTATCATATCTTCCGTTCTTTAGCACCACAATCCTTCCATGTACACCCTTAAGAATAAGGTCCAGGGCCAGGTTGCCGTATGCCATCGGTACTATTGAATCGAGGGCATCTGGGTCACCGCCACGCACCATATAGCCAAGCTTCTGGGTAATGGTGTTGATAGTTTTGCCGTGATTATATTTAGCCGAAAGTTCCTTAAGCTGGTCAGATACCAGGTCGCCTATTCCTCCGAGTTTTGCATGGCCGTAAGCATCCCTTTCCTGTCCCGAGAAAATCATCTGACCTCCCTTGAACATTGCTCCCTCTGAAACAAGGACCACCGAATACTTGCTGGGATTATGGTTCCTGTCCTCAACAAGGAGTTGTGCAAGCTGATCGATATCAAATTCGTATTCAGGGATCACGCATCTGTTTGCTGCACCGGCCATGGTAGGGAGCATTGCAGTAAAACCGGCATATCTTCCGAAGACTTCAAGTACAAGAAGCCTTTCATGCGATCCTGCAGAGGTTCTGAGGCTGTTTGTCATCTGTATCGTACGGGTGATGCAGGTGCTGAATCCGATGCAATAATCAGTACCTGGTACGTCATTATCCATGGTTTTCGGGATCGCGACAACATTTACTCCCTTCTTGAACAGGTGGACCCCATAGCTCAGAGTATCATCACCTCCGATCGGGATAAGATAATCAACGCCAAGCCACTCAAGATTCTTTATGATCTCCGGGGTCAGGTCATTCATTTCAGCATTGTATGTCCCCTGAAGGTGATCTGGAACACTATTTTTAGCCATATGGCTCGGCCTTGTCCTGGAGGTGTGGAGAAAGGTTCCGCCTGTTCGGCCGGCTTTATTCACAATGTCGTCCGTCAGTAACTGAAAGCAATTGCTGTTGTCAGCCTTGCTGTCCCTTATAAGTTCGGTTATTCCTGCCCATCCCCTGCGGAGACCTATTACCTTGTATCCTTCCCTGTTGGCACGGATGGTTACTGCCCTTATCGCAGGATTAAGTCCGGGAACATCACCTCCCCCGGTAAGGATAGCGATCACTCCTTTTGTTTTTTTAACTTCTGCCATGATCTTTTGCTTTTTATTTGAAACCATTTTCAATAAATTTTAAGACCCCTAAAATATATTATTTTGATGAATCCATGAAAAAGATTATTTGATTATGAATTCTCTCTCTTTCAGAACACCGCCCCTGGTTGAAAACATGCTGGCCTTGCCTTTCAGCTCCTGCCTGTTATAAAGACGGATTATGAAAACAGTTTCGGTAGCTGAGCCTCCCTGAGTGAAAGGGATATTCCTTGAGACAGTTACGGGCTCTGATGATCTGTCCGTATCGTCAGCCATTCTCCTGCCTGATCTTACCGGTCTGTTTTTCTTTTCTTCGACTATCCTGAATCCCTGTTTACCTTTTATCGTTCCGGCTGTATCAAACTCCAGTTCGATCCGGTCTTCCCTGACTATTTTCACAAGATGGGCCTGCCTGAGCGCAGTTGGCAGCCTCCCTTTGTTTACAATTCCGATTTTAAGCTGGTAATCAGCCGAATCGGTCTTATATGCCTTTATCTTTTTAGCTTCAGCCATTCCCCATTCAAGCTCCGGGAGGAATCCGGCCATTTCAATATTGAACAATCCTTCTTTTCGTACCCATGTTTCAAGATGCCTGGCGGGAGGATTCTGTGAAAAGAATTTCGGGTTGAATCCGCCTATTTCCACATCTCCGTGAACAGGATGCGAGGCCGGTTTCCATTCGATAAAACCTGCTCCGGAATTTTCTTCGTCATCCCACCTTAAGACGTCCAGCTGGTCGGTATTTCCATCGTTATTATAATCCTTATATCTGGCTCCGTTCCAGATCTCATCGCCGTACCATATTGCACCGAAATACCAGTATCCGAAATCAGGTCCGTGTCCGAAAAGCGGAGATCCTTCGCCATAATCGTTATACACATCGCCGGCCTTTTCGTATCCTGTGATTTTCCTGCCGATTTCATCGAAGATCCTGTACCAGGCAAGATCTTCGGGATACATCCTGTCTTCGGAGGGTGATGTTGAAGGGGGCCTCAGATGCATCGGCACGCTGGTATCCATCGAATTGACAACATAAACATTGGGGTGGCTCAGAAGGAAATCAACAACTGCCCGTGTTTCAGTTTCGCTAAGGGGAAATTCCCCTGCTCCTCCCTGGGTGAAACCGCGGCCTGTCTTCTCCGATTCAGGCCGCCAGTTTTCAGGATAGTTCCTGTGAAGGTCAAGTCCGCCGATGCCGTCCTCATTTATCCTTCCGTCGCCGTCGCTGTCGACGCCTTCGGAAGACGAAAGCCAGATTCCCTCACCTGCCGGAACCCTTTTCATTATCCTTCCTGTGGAGTCTTTTGGATCAGGAACAAGGGTTCCCTTCTTTTCATCCTTCCACCGCATAGTGAGGATCATTCCGTCATTATCAAGATCCTCGGGAGAATCCTCATCGAGAAGTCCGTCATTGTCGTTATCCTCAGGCCTTACCGTGCTTCTGTTGCTCTGGGCTGTGTTCATATAAAGTTCATGCCCGTCGGGATTGTTCACCGGTTTCAGGTAGATAGATTTTGTATCAAGCAAACGGGTAACATCGGGATCTTTTCCATAATTCTTCAGAAGATAGGCTGCCATCCACATCACGCATTCGGAGCTTGTGACCTCGCCGCTGTGCCTTCCTCCCTCGAAGAATGCGGCAGGCTTGTCGGTGTCTTTTCCCGTTTTTTTGCTGGCAAGGGTCATCTGCATGATCGGCCTGCCCTCAAAGCTCTTTCCAACCTCGTACAGATCAACCAGTTCCGGAAATTCGTTAGCCCATTTTCTGAGCCATGATTCAATAACCTCAAGAGAATGGTACCTGTCAAAATCAAGGGTGTCTGTAAATTTATACTGAACGTCAGGATGTTTTACCATTGGGAAAAAGCTTACTCCATGCCTGAATCCGGTAAGTGTATACTGTTCAGTCTTTTTTTCACTGTTGGCTGAGGATTCTGCCCCACCGCGCTGGGCAGAAAGCAGAGTGGAAAAAAGAAGAAGTCCTGCAAGAAATAATTTGGTTCTCATTTATTATTTTTTGAATACTGTCAAGGGTTTGAATACCCCCGGCCTTTTCGCCCCCTGCCCCCCTGACCCTTCGGTCAGGGCAGGCCTGAAGGGGGTTCTTTAAAGCCCCCCTCACAGAGGGGATGGGGGGTTTTAACAAATGGGGGTTGGGGTGTTATCCTCTCTTTGAGATTATTTCAAGTTTCCCGATATCCGCTATTTCGATTGTCTTCCCGAATATCCGGATTATTCCGTCTCTCTTAAAATCCGAAAGTGTTCTTATCACATTTGCCGTGCTCATACCGATATAATCTGCGAACTCTTTTCGTGATACCGGGATGTCATAAATCCTTGACTTATAAATGTCATTACTGAAATACAGAAGTACAAATGCCACACGGCCGGCCAGGTTTTTTTGCCTGATGTCGAGTGTCTGATTGATGATCTTGTCATTAATCAGGGATATCCTTGTAAGCAGATTACTTGCAAATGCGCCATTCTTCAGGAACAGGTTCTTTATAAAATCGAGTCTGACGGTGCATACAACGGAATCTTCGAGTGCTGATACTGAATATTTGTATTTTTCATCTGAAAAAATGCTCATATTGCTGACAAACTCGAACGGACGGGTAATTGTTATTATTTGTTCCTCATCGCCTGAGGTTCTCCTGAAGAGCTTTACAAGGCCGGACTTGAGATATTTGAAATCAACAATTTTCTCGCCTTCATGATTTATGACCTCTCCTTTAAAGTAGGAGCGCTCTTCCTTGTGGTTGCACAAATCCTCGATATTTTGTTCGTCCAGTGACAAAAACACGACATCCCTGAAATCACAATTCTGGCAGATGCAGATGCTCTTTTTATTATCCACTCCAGTGAGTTTTTTGCAAAGTTATTAATTTCCAAGTTACTTTACCCGGATATTTGTTTTATTTGGAAATTTGGCTATACTTTGGGGCAATGATAGTATCGATGTGTAACTTACTAATGCAAAATGATTTACAGAACTGATTATCATGTACATTCTTTGTTCAGCGATGGGAAAGCCGCACCGGAGGATTATATCGCACCAGCAGTGGCGGCAGGACTGGAAGAGATTGGTTTTGCAGAACATCTGACTCTTTTCCTCGGGTCGCCCGACTGGAGTATGAACGCTTCCGGTGTTGAGCCATATATCAAACATATCGGGAATCTTAGCCGGAAAGTGAGCAATATCAGGGTAAGGACCGGACTTGAAGTTGATTTTTTCCCCGGAAAAGAGAAAGCGATCCAGTCAATCCTAAGCAGGACCAGGCTTGACTATGCAATCGGGTCGGTTCATTATCTGGGAGACTCCACTGTGGATATGGGGCCGGAATTCTACGACGGGAAAGATATCGACAGTGTATGGGAGGAATATTTCAGCCATGTAGCTTCTGCGGCCGCTTCAGGACTTTTCGATATAATTGCCCATTGCGATCTTGTAAGGATCTATGGGTTTAAACCATCGTCCGACCCTGAAAAGCTTTACAGAAACCTGGCCAGGAGCTTTAAGATACATGATGTTGCCTTTGAAGTCAACACAAACGGAAGGAACAGGCCGATAGGTGATTTTTATCCTGACAGGAAATACCTCAGTATTTTCAGGGAGGAAAATGTTCCTGTGTGCGTTAATTCCGACGCGCACATGCCATCGAGGGTGGCTCAGCATTTTGATGAAGCCTATGATCTTCTGAAAAGCTCAGGATATACTGAAATGGCGGTCTTCAGGAACAGGGAAAGGTACATGATCCCGTTCTGAATTATTTCAGTACCTTATGACTGTTTCCTGTAGTTTAAGCTCCCACTGTATGCTCCAGGAATATCCTGATTCCGATTGCGATAAGAATTATCCCCCCTATTACCTCAACCTTGTTTCCAAGTCTTGATCCGGCTGATTTGCCTATCCTGATGGCAGTCATTGATGCAAGAAATGTCACCGTTCCGATTATTATAGCCGAATACCAGATCCTTATGCTCAGAAGCGCAAAGCTTATCCCGACCGCAAAAGCGTCGATGCTTGTGCCGACAGCCATTGATAAAAGCATCATCGGATTGCTGTAGTCCCTTATTTCCTCCTTTTCTTTTTTCTTAAATCCTTCAAATATCATTCTTAACCCAAGGATGGTAAGCAGTAACAGCGCAACCCAGTGATCGGCGGCTTTAATAAATTCGCTGATCAGTGATCCGAGGAAATAGCCTGCAACAAGCAGCCCGGCCTGGAAAAAAGCCATTACAATGGCTGTCCTGACAGCCTGCCTGAAAATAATCCTGTTTTGGATCACTCCCAGGGAAAGAGAAACGGCAAAGGTATCGAATGATAATCCGAGGGCAACAGCGACAATAGTGATAAAATCCATTAATCTGAAATAAACTGCGCAAATATAATAATTGTATATATTTAGACAGGTAAAATAATGCGGGTATGAGGACCGTGATTCAAAGGGTTGGCAGGGCATCCGTTACAATCAGCAATCAGAAGAGGGCGGCAATCGGCCCCGGACTGGTTGTGCTTCTGGGAATCGAAGAATCAGATGATAACAGCGACATAGAATGGCTTTGCAATAAGATAATTCAGCTCAGGATTTTCGCCGACAGCAACGGGGTAATGAATTTGTCGGTTGCAGAGACCGGGGGGAGCATTATGGTTATCAGCCAGTTCACCCTCCATGCCAGGACAAGGAAAGGAAACAGGCCTTCCTATATAAGGGCAGCACATCCCGATAAGGCAATTCCAATGTATAACAGATTCGTCAGCGTTCTTTCCGCACTTCTCGGCAGGGAGGTTGCAACAGGCGAATTCGGTGCAATGATGCAGGTGGAGCTTGTCAATGACGGACCTGTGACAATTATTATCGACACAAAAACAAAGGAATAACTTATGATTTGTGACATTCAGAAACTATCCAATGCAAAACAATACCGGTTATTCATCTGATAAAGCGTTCAAACGATCAGTGATGGTCGTTGCTGCATTTGCGGCATTTCTCACCCCCTTTCTCGGTTCGGCCGTTAACCTGGCACTTCCTGCAATCAGCAAGGATCTTGGTGCAAATGCAATAGGCCTCGGATGGATAATAAGCAGCTTCATGCTTTCATCTTCAATTTTTCTTTTGCCGTTCGGCCGTCTGGCAGACATTATCGGCAGGAAAAAGGTTTTTTCGGCCGGTATTCTACTTTTCACAATTTCTGCCTTTCTTATTGTCTTTTCGAGGAATCTGACTTTTCTTATCATAATGAGGATCATACAGGGTATTGCAGGGGCCATGATTTTCGGGACGAGCCTGGCAATAATAACTTCCGTATTTGACGTCGGTGAACGAGGCAGGGCGATGGGTATAAACATAACTGCGGTCTATCTTGGATTGTCGGCCGGCCCCGTTATCGGCGGATTGCTGACCCAGCACTTCGGATGGCGGAGTATTTTCGCCTTCCTGGTTCCTTTCGGCGTGGCAGCACTTATCCTGATAAAGACCACGATAAAAGCTGAATGGGCTGAATCGAGGGGAGAGAAATTCGACTGGGCGGGATCACTCATTTACGGGGTAGCACTGTTTGCATTTATGTATGGATTTTCAATACTGCCATCATCCCCTGGCTGGATCTTTCTTGCTGGTGGAGCTCTGACGGCAGTAGTATTCATCATGTTCGAAAAGAGGGGATCAAATCCGGTTTTTGATATCCGTATGATGCTCAATAACCGGGTATTTGCCTTTTCAGGGCTGGCTGCACTTATCCACTATTCGGCAACAAGCGCCACAGGTTTCTTCCTGAGCCTCTACCTGCAATATATCAAGGACTTTGATGCAAGGAGCGCCGGTCTTGTCATGATATCCCAGCCCTTGGCCATGGCGCTCCTGTCTCCCATGGCAGGAAGGTTATCCGATAAATTCAATGCAGGGGTGATAGCATCGATCGGTATGGGATTTACAGCCCTGGGACTTATTCTTCTCTGCTTCATAACTCCAGCAACACCGGTTTATCTGATTGTTGCCCTGCTTCTGCTGATGGGGATCGGATTCGGTCTTTTTTCATCACCCAATTCAAATGCAATCATGAGTTCAGTTGAGAAGCGCCACCTTGGCGTGGCTTCGGGAATCGTCGGAACAATGAGAATGATTGGACAGATGTTCAGTATGGGTATCGCGATGATGCTTATTGCTGTTTTCATCGGAAAACAGACGATAAATCCTTCCACATATCCCGGACTGATATCCGGCATGAGAACCGGATTTGTAATATTTTCGCTGTTATCCGTTGCAGGGATTTTCGCCTCCCTGGCAAGGAATAAAAATACCGGTAAGAGGTGAGAGAAAAATCATGATAATAATTATTTTGTATTCAAAAAACATTAAATTGAACCCGTTCTTTTTTTGATTTAAATGGAGTTCAGAATTAACAAACGGATAAATAAATGACAAAACTTTATCAAAAACTTATCAGGCAATGCCCGTCGGAAACGGAAATCAGAAAAGGTCTGAAAACTGTCGGTTCGATGATGCCGGGGATACCCGATAAGCATCTCCTTATGGCAATTCTGAATTCGATAGATCTCACCAGTCTTAATACAACTGACAACAAGACAAATATTTTGCACCTTACTGGAAAGGTAAACAGTTTCTCAGGCCGTTTTTCAAATATCCCCAATGTCGCCGCGATATGCGTATTCCCGAATTTCGTGCCCGTTGTCAAGGAAAAACTGACGGTCAAGAGTGTTAAAATAGCTTCAGTGGGAGGATCTTTCCCCACGTCGCAGACATTCAGAAGCATTAAGGTTGCCGAGTGCAAATTGGCCGTTGAAGAGGGGGCGGATGAGATTGATATTGTATTCCCAGTAGGCGCTTTCCTCGGAAATGATTTTGAAATTGTTGCTGATGAGATCCGGGAATTAAAGGAGGCGATTGGAGACAGGCATCTTAAGGTTATTGTTGAATCGGGTCTTCTGGGGGACTATGAGCAGATTTTCAAGGCGTCGATGATTGCAATGGATGCGGGCGCTGATTTCATAAAGACTTCAACGGGAAAAACCTCGGTGTCGGCAACTCCCGAGGCTGCTTATACAATGTGCCATGCAATAATGGATTTCTATACGGAAACCGGCATCAGGGTGGGATTCAAAGCTGCCGGAGGGATAGTTACGACAGCTGACGCCCTTACCTACTACAATATAGCAAAAAGCTGCCTTGAGGAGGAGTGGATGAATAATTCACTCTTCAGGATCGGGGCAAGCAGGCTTGCAAATAATATCCTGGCTGACATTTCAGGCGCCAGGAATGATTATTTCTGAAAGTTCTGCCGGCAATTAACCTGAACGGATATCTCCAATAATCATTACTTTTGTGGATTATTCCACAGACAAGTGATGATTACCGGCTTCCAGACGCAGGATACCATAAAGCCTACGGTCACTATCAGGATAAGCACTGATAAGCTGATACCGGATTCCGTTTTCAGGAAGCTTGACATTGTCCCCGCCCACATCAGGTACCAGGATTCAATAAGAAACATAAAAAGAGCCACTCGTGTACCTGAAGTAATAATAACTGATACCACATCGGTGTGTGCAAGGAACAGCATTGCCGATGTTACATTTTATGATTCAACGAGTTTTGTCAGAAATATTGATAAGCTTCCTCCCGGATTTTTTCCCGCCGGTTATGCAGAAAAGTCCCTGCCTCTATATCAGGAACAGGGTACTTCAATGGCAGGCCCTCTTAAGGATGGAATCCTCATTCCCCCAAAGCCTATTGATCACGACTGGATAATAGCAGTGGTTTTCCTCGCAGCATACCTCTGGCTGATAGTAAGGAATATCTCCAGGAGTTTTGTCCCTGAAATGACAAGGTTTTTTCTTTTCCGCGGAATAAATGAATCTTCTTCACGTGATACTGGATCGCTGTTCACCTGGCAGTCGACTGTCCTGAATTTTGTCTCTTTTATGATAATAGGATTATTTGCATACTGCGCCGCTGAATGGTATGACCTGATTCCTGCCGGAATTCCTCCGTTGGTCTTCATGGTTATATCCCTGGCAGCAGTGATCCTCGGGGTCACCTCACGTCATTTTATTTGCCTGGCAGCCGGAAATCTAAGTGATGAACGTGAGGTGTTCAACGAATACCTGGTGAATGTTTACAATTCCTACCGGTTTAGCGCAGTCATAATTTTCGGAGTCGTGATAATGCTTGTTTACACCGTCATCCTGCCCCCGGAGGTTGTTATCACCGTTGGAGCTATAGTATTGATTATCTTTTATCTGATACGGGTAGTCCGGTTGTTTTTGATTTTTATGAAGAGGAATTTTTCTGTTTTGTATTTGATTTTGTACCTTTGTGCGCTGGAAATTTTACCAGTTCTGATAATAGTGAAGTATTTCACTGGCTTAGATAAATAATGGGAAGAGGCACCTGAAAAGTAAAACTTAACCGGTAATAAGTTGAAAATAAAGAAGATTCTAGTATCACAGCCAGATCCAAACAATCCGAAATCACCATATTTCGATCTGGCAAAGAAATATAATCTAAAAGTTGACTTCAAGCCTTTCGTACAGGTTGAAGGTGTTTCATCAAAGGATTTCCGTCAGCAAAAGATCAATATTCTTGATTTTACTGCGATAATTTTTACAAGCAAGACCGGCATTGATCACTTTTTCAGGATCTGCAGCGAATTGCGGATTTGCGTTCCAGATACTATGAAATACTTCTGCATTACCGAAAATGTTGCATTTTATCTTCAGAAATATATTGTTTACAGGAAGCGCAAGATATTCCATGGAAAATCGAAATTCCAGGATCTGATCGATTTGATAATCAAACACAGGGATGATAATTTCTTTGTGCCCCTCCCCGAGCCTCACAATGCAGAAATTCCGGAAATCCTTGACAGGAACAATATCAAATATACAATCGGGACGCTTTACAAGACAATCAGCAATCATTTCTCACATATCAGTGAATTCGATTATGACATCCTGGTCTTCTACAGTCCATCAGGCATCAAATCGCTTAAGGAGAACTTTCCCGAATTTGTCCAGGGCGACATCAAGATTGCCGCTTTCGGGCCGACCACAGCATGCGCCGTAGAGCAGGAAGGGCTGAGGCTTGATATCATTGCGCCGAACCCAAAGGCTCCTTCGATGACAATGGCTCTTGATGATTTTCTCAAAGAGCACAACAAGAACTTCAGGTAACAAATATTAAGCATATCGGTTCACCCCGCCCCCGGTATAATATTCTTAATTTATCCGGGGATAATTGATTTTGAGATGACCAAAGGTGAAAGGCAGACATTCGGAAAGAATGAAAGGCTTTGCAGGATCAGATTGATTGAAGAGGTATTTGATAACGGACATGTTTTCCATACATCCCTGTTTAAAGTGGTTTGGATGGTAAGCGGTGAAATCCTTCCTTCGCCGGCTCAGATAGCAGTAACCGTACCGAAAAAGGGATTCAGGCTTGCAGTTACAAGGAATCTGATAAAAAGGAGAATTAGGGAGGCTTACCGCAAAAGGAAGCATGTGCTCTACAATTTCCTTAAATCCACAAACATTCAGATTACATTCGTTGTTATCTACCGGTATGCCGCAGTTGCGGAATACACACTCATTGAACAGGCTGTAGGAGAAATTATCGAAAAGCTTTGTGTCAATGCAGCGGGTAAGCAGAGCAAAAGTTAAAATTGTTTTAAATATTTCAATGCCAAACCGGTTACCATATTTTCTTTTTAATTTCGCCTTTCATTCTTATAGATATAGTTTTATATGAAAAAGATACGTTCCGCCAGAATTGCAATTGCTACGGTTATACTGATCGCCGCAGGGGTGAGTGTTTCATTTCTTTCAACACAGGAGACAAGGGACTTCAGGATAGCCAAGAATCTCGATATATTCCTGGTCCTTTTCAGGGAACTGAACACATTCTATGTTGACGAACTTAATCCCGACAAGCTTGTCAAGACAGGGATCGACAATATGCTGAAAATCCTTGATCCCTATACCGTTTATTATCCCGAATCGGAAGGTGACGAGGTTGCTTTCATGACAACCGGCAAATACGGTGGAATCGGATCGCTGGTAAGGGGAGGCGGTGAGTATGTGGTCATCTCGCTTGTTTACAAGGGATTCCCTGCCGACGCAGCAGGAATCAGGGTGGGTGACCTTCTCAAGAAAGTTGACGGATTTGCTCTGAAGGGTGTTGGCACCGACATTGTCAGTGAAAAGCTAAAGGGAAATCCGGGAACCATTGTAAATCTTACAATTGAAAGGAATGGGAAGGAAATGGAAATTCCAGTAAAAAGGGAGAGGATTGTCATCCCGTCAGTTCCATATTATGGGATGACCGGAGATGGAACGGGATATATAAGTCTGACAAGTTTCACCCAGAATTGCGCAGATGAAGTAAGGCAAGCATTGACTGAACTAAAAAACTCCAATGCAAAACAGATTATCCTCGACCTGAGAGGAAATCCGGGAGGACTTCTTACGGAAGCGGTGAATATAGTCAACCTTTTTGTAGGTGCCGGAAATGAGATCGTCTCAACCAGGGGAAAGGTAAAGCAATTCGATGAATCATTCAAAACCACAAAATCAGCTGTCGATGATAAGATCCCCCTGGCAGTCATTATAAACAGGGGTTCAGCATCGGCTTCGGAGATTGTGGCAGGCGCAATCCAGGACCTCGACAGAGGTGTTGTTGTCGGTCAGAGATCGTACGGCAAGGGGCTTGTCCAAATAACACGTCCACTGACTTATAACACCCAGCTGAAGGTTACAACTGCAAAATACTATATCCCAAGCGGCAGATGCATCCAGGCGCTAGATTTTTCACATCCGAACGAGGACGGAAGCGTCGGGATCATTCCTGACTCACTTATTTCGGAGTTCAAAACACGGAACGGCAGGATTGTGAAGGACGGAGGAGGAATCACTCCTGATATTGAAATGGTTCCCCCTCCTCTAAGTCAGGTTGCGACAGAACTTTACATGAGAAACTATATTTTTGATTATGCCACCCGTTATTTCTGGATCCATCCGGGATTGAAAACGACTGCTGAATTCAAATTTACCGATCAGGATTATGAGGATTTCAGGAATTACCTGACAAGCAGGAATTTCAGCTACAGGACCATTACCGAGATGTCGCTGAACGAGCTGATCGCCAACGCCAAAAAGGAAAAATACTATGACATTCACGAGGAGCTCTTTTCAGAGCTCGCGAAAGAACTGAAACATACCCTTGACGAAGACCTTACAACCTTCAGGAATGAAATAACCGGACTTCTTGAAGATGAGATCATCAGCAGGTACTTCTATGAGGCAGGATCAATCGAATGGACAATTAAGACAGACGAACAGGTTCTGAAAGCGATTGAGATACTCAATGCAGCACAGGATTACAATTCAATCCTCAAGGGGAAAAAAGGATCTATCCTGATTACGCATGATGCTGTGAATCCTTTAATTGAGATTAATTCTGCAGAAAGTCAAAACAATGAAACAAATATCTGAAGGTCATTCATTTTCTTTCCACTGAGCCGAGTCATCTTCAAAAATCTCCTTTTTCCAGATCGGAAGCCTTTCCTTTATCAGCTCAACCGCCTTTGCACAGGCCCTCGCAGCATGATCCCTGTGACCTGCTGAAATCATGACAAGCATGGATATTTCGCCGGAATTCACCAATCCCTTTGAATGAATTATTTCCATTGCCTTCACATCATCAAATTCCGAAAGGATTGACTTGTTGATTTTGTCAGCTTCCATTATTACCATTTCTTCAAAAGCGGAGTATTCAATTGCCTTGACGGATTTTCCCCCGGAGGAGTCTCGTCTGACCTGTCCGAGGAATAGCGAATGAGCCCCGCAATCCTGATTTTCTCCGGCTTTCGCAATTATCTCCGAAATTGCTGCAGATGTAAGCGGACCGTTGATTAAGCGCATTTTTCAATTATAATTTTAAGTTAACAACTTTACTTTTATCCGCCTGCGAAGGGAGGAAGATATGCTACCACGTCGCCCGGGCTTAGCAGGGGATCATCATTTATGATTTTGTTGTTGACTGCCACCCTGAAATTGTAGTGTATGATCTCAGGATAATCATCCCCGACCCTGTGCTTCAGATCTCCGAATGACATTATGTCGCGGTAATGTTTTATGCGTGTTCCGGTCACCTCTGCCAGGACCCCGAAGAATAATACGGTGATTTCCATGTTCTATAATAGTTGTGCAGTTATGCAGTTGTGCGGTTACGCCTTTATGCCTTTACGCCGTTACGCCGTTATGCCGTTCAATGTGCCTCAAGCCAGTTTTTCCCGGTTCCGCAGTCGACCTTAAGGGGGATATCAAGCCTTACAGCACCTGACATTTCCTTAACAACCATATCAGTGAGCCTTCCAAGCTCTCCGGGATCAGCCTCGAAGATAAGCTCATCATGGACCTGCAGTATCATTTTTGAAACAAATCCTTCAGTTTTCAGTCTTTCATGGATCCTTACCATTGCAACTTTTATAATATCGGCTGCAGAACCCTGGATAGGCGCATTAATAGCATTCCTTTCCGCATTTCCTCTTACAACCTGGTTGCGCGACTGAATATCGCGGAGGTACCTCCTGCGGCCGAACATGGTTGTCACATATCCCTTTTCCCTTGCCTTCCTGATGCTTTCATCCATGTATCTCTTCACACCCGGATAGGAATTGAAGTATCCGTCAATGAGTTCTTTTGCTTCCTTTCGTCCGATTGTCAGCCGCTCCGAAAGTCCGAAGGATGAAATGCCGTAAATAATCCCAAAGTTTGCAGTCTTTGCCCTGCTCCTCATCTCCCTGGTGACATCCTTTATATCCACACCGAAGATCTTTGAAGCTGTGGCCGCATGAATATCGTTTCCTGAGAGAAAATCCCCAATCATATTGTTGTCTCCGCTCAGATGAGCCATAAGTCTCAATTCGATCTGTGAATAATCGGCCGACAGGAAGATTTTTCCTTCCTCCGGGACAAAAGCCTTTCTTATTTCCCTTCCCCTCTCATCCCTTACCGGAATATTCTGCAAATTCGGATTATTGGAGCTCAGCCTGCCGGTTGATGCAACAGCCTGGTTATATGATGTGTGGATCCTTCCTGTTTTCTTGTCAACAAGCTGAGGCAGAGCTTCCACATAGGTTGAAAGTAGTTTTTTCAAACCCCTGTATTCAAGTACTTTATCTATTATGGGATGGCGGCCTGCCAGCCTCTGGAGTATTTCCTCGCTTGTGTTGAACTGTTTCGTTTTGGTAACCCTGGCCTTGTCATCAAGCTTAAGCCTGATAAACAGTATATCACCAAGCTGTTTCGGAGAAGAGATATTGAATTCGGTTCCGGCAAGAGTGTAAATCTCCCCTTCTAGGGAAATTATGTCATCACGCAGACCAGAAGCTATTGCCTTCAGGTCATCACGGTTAATCTTTACTCCTGTCCTCTCCATGTCGGCCAGGACCCTGATCAGCGGCATTTCAATCTTTCCGGCAAGTTCCGACAATCCTTCAGAAATCAGCCTTGGCTGGAACAAATTTTTAAGCTGAAGGGTCACATCGGCATCCTCAATGGCGTATTCTCTTATCTGCTCCACGGGGACTGAGCGCATGTTCTTCTGGCCGATCCCCTTTTCGCCTATCAGCGTCTCGATATGAACAGGACTATATGACAGGTAAGTTTCGGAAAGAAGGTTCATGTTGTGCCTCATGTCGGGCTCAAGAAGATAATGCGCTATCATGGTATCGAACAGGCTTCCCTTTACTTCTATCTCATAGTTTGCAAGAACCTGGATATCAAACTTTATGTTCTGCCCGATCTTTATGATGGAATTGCTTTCAAAAAGAGGCTTCAGGATATTTAGTTTTTGAATTGTTTCTTCCCTTGATTCAGGAAAATGAACCAGCCAGCCGGAACTTTTTTCCCATGAAAATGCAAGGGCTACCAATTCCGAGTCGAGTGCATTAATACTGGTGGTTTCAGTATCAAAGCAAATCTCCTTCTGCTTCAAAGCCATTGAAACAAGATCCCTTAACTGATCCGGATCTTCAATAAGCAAATAATTATGGGGAACTGATTCGATTGTCGACTTTTCGGACATGACAGCAATTTGTCCGGTGTCAAAAAGAGTGCCCTGAGCCGGTTCTGAGGCAGGAGAAAAAAGAGGTCCTTGTTCCGAAGGTTTAATGCTTTTATCGATTTCCGGAAGTATTTCTGCAGCAATTGTCCTGAATTCAAGCTCATTGAAAATAATCCTGAGCTTTTCCCGGTCGGGTGTTTCAAGCACAAGCTCATCCTCCTTAAGCTCCACAGGGACATTCAGTTCAATTGTCGCGAGTTTCTTTGAAAGCTCAATCTGTGCCCTGTGGTTTTCAATTATCTCCTTCAGCTTGCCTTTCAGCTCACCGGTATGTCTGAATAACTCTTCAATGGAACCATATTCGGAGATCAGTTTCATTGCCGTTTTTGGTCCGACGCCGGGGGCGCCTGGTATATTATCAGCAGTATCGCCCATCAGGGCAAGGATGTCAATCACCTGATCAGGCCTCTGTACCGAGAATTCCTGTTTCACTTCATCAACTCCCCACCTGACTGATTCGTTTCCGCTTCTCGAGGGCTTCAGCATGAAAATCGTGTCGGAAACAAGCTGTGTGAAATCCTTGTCAGGTGTCATCATGTATGTTACAAAACCCCTGTCTGATGCTTTTTTTGCAAGGGTTCCGATAATATCATCGGCTTCAAATCCGGGGCAATCGATTATGGGTATTCTGTAAGCCTCAAGAAGCCTTTTGATATAGGGAACGGCATTTCTTATATCTTCGGGTGTTTCGTCGCGATTGGCCTTGTACTCCCCGTAAATTTTATGCCTGAAAGTTGGTTCATGCGTGTCAAATGCCACTGCTATGTGTGTGGGCTTCTGCTTCTGAAGAACCTCCCTGAGAGCCAGGAGAAATCCGAAGATCGCTGAGGTGTTCATCCCTTTGGAAGTGACCCTTGGATTTTTAATAAATGCATAATATGCACGGAAAATCAGTGCATAGGCATCAAGTAAAAAGAGTTTTTTCTGTTGAGTTTCTGACATATCGGGTTTATTCATTATCTGATGCATGCCACTCTGCATACGAGGTTGCAGTTTCATATAGCTTAAGGCTGTGAAGCTTTATCCTTTCGGGAAGCTGTTTCCTTATCCTTGATGCAAAATCGGTTGCAAGGTTCTCACAGGTAGGCTGGTAACTGACAACAACAGTATTGCCGAACATTGATTTAAAGGCATTCATCTTTTCCCGGTCATAATCAGCCGATACGGTAACTGCATGATCGAAAATACTGACTATCTCTCTTTTCACAATATCCCTGAGATCGGAGAAATCGATAACCATACCATTTTTGGGATCCTGCGGATCATCGGAGGGGATGCCTGACAGTGTTACAAAAAGTCTGTATGAGTGTCCATGAACGTTTCTGCACGGTCCATCGTAATTCCATAGTGCATGTGCCATTTCAAAGGAGAATTCCTTTGTTACCCTGATAACTGTTCCCATCCCGTAATTTCAATTAAGTGTTACAAATTTAACCAACTTCCGGGAATAAAGTTTTTTATTTCACACAGTTATCAGTACAATAAAGCAATATTTGTCATGTTATTATCACGAAATCAATAAATCCGTATCTTTGCAGTCCGTTACTTTAATAAATTCATCACGTCCAGATGGAAGAAAATAATATCCGGCTCACTTTTCCTGCATTTTTCAATGAGACTGTACGGAAATACGGCAGTCATAATGCGTATGCCTTTGTTGGCGAAAAGCCAAAGACCTGGAATGATTCGGCAAGGGAGATCAGTGCCCTTACGGCTTTTCTTGAAAGGACCGGCATAAAACCGGGCGATAAGGTGGCTCTTCTGAGCAACAACATGCCCAACTGGAGCTCTGCCTTCTTTTCAATAACCTTTATGGGAGCGGTTGTGGTTCCCATTCTGCCTGATTTTTCAACCACTGAGGTCGGGAATGTTCTCGGCCATTCGGGAGCCGTGGCAATTTTTGTTTCCTCATCACAGCTCCAGAAGATTGAAGGGTATAAATCCAAAGAACTAAGAACCGGAATTCTCATTGACGATTATTCTGTTCTCTTTTCTGAAAACAAGTCTGTTGTCTATGATCCCTCCGCCAGCCCGGAAAATAATTATGATGTGGCAGAAGAAGATCTTGCATCAATTATTTACACATCTGGCACGACAGGCCGGTCAAAGGGAGTGATGCTTACACATAAGAATATATCTTTCAATGCCTTGAAGGGCTCCTTGATACAACCCGTCAACGAAAATGACAGGTTTTTGTCTGTATTGCCATTGTCGCATACTTACGAGAACACTCTGGGTCTCATGCTTCCCGTATTGGGCGGATCATGTGTTTATTATATCAGAAAAGCCCCTACGCCTGCTGTACTTATTCCGGCCATGGCTGAAGTAAAACCGACGGTTATGCTTACGGTTCCACTGATAATGGAAAAGATATATTTCAACAAAATACTCCCTACTTTCAACGAAAAGAAAATATTAAGCATCCTCTATAAAATACCCTTTTTCAGAAAGAAGCTAAATCTTGTAGCAGGGAAAAAGCTGTACAAGACATTCGGAGGACATCTTAAATTCTTTGGAATCGGCGGTGCCAAGCTTAACAAGAGCGTCGAGAAATTTCTCATTGAGGCAAAATTTCCCTATGCCATCGGGTATGGGCTGACTGAAACCTCACCTTTGCTTGCCGGAGCCAATCCTTCAAAATCGGTATTTGATTCAACAGGACCGGCAATTGAGGGTATGGAAATTAAAATAAACAATCCCGACAAAAAAACCGGGGAAGGCGAGATCTGGGCCAAGGGGCCCTGTATAATGAAGGGATATTACAAGGAACCAGAAATGACCAGGGAGGTCCTTACACCTGACGGCTGGTTCAAGACCGGGGACCTTGGCACTTTTGATTCACAGAATAATTTGTACATTAAGGGCAGGCTCAAGAATATGATCGTGGGCGCAAGCGGTGAGAATATTTATCCGGAGGAGATAGAATCGGTCATTAATAACTTCAGGTTTGTAGTCGAATCGCTTGTGATACAGCAAAAGGGAAAACTGGTGGCATATGTCCACCTTAATATGGATGAGCTTGAAAAGAAGTATCAGGACCTTAAAGATGGCATGGCAAGGCAGTATGAAGAGAAGAAGGAAGAACTGCTTCGTGAGCTCCAGGAGTATGTTAACTCGAATGTGAGCAAGTTCTGCCAGATTAACAAGGTTGTATTGCAGCCGGTTCCGTTCCAGAAGACGGCCACGATGAAGATAAAACGGTTTCTGTACACATAAAAAATAATAGGGACGTGCCATAAAAAATAATAGGGACATGCCATCGCATGTCCCTATTATTTTTTGTTATTATTGTTTTATGTTTGAAGGTTCCGGTTATTTTACCGCTTCCCTGTATCTCCTGCTGACTTCTTCCCAGTTCACAACGTTCCAGAAAGCATCAACATAATCAGCCCTCTTATTCTGATACTTGAGGTAGTAGGCATGCTCCCAGACATCAAGTGCAAGCAGGGGCTTTCCCTTTATTGCCGAAACGTCCATAAGAGGATTATCCTGATTCGGGGTGCTTCCGACCGCCAGTTTTTTATCAGCCGTAACATAGAGCCATGCCCATCCGCTTCCGAAGCGTGATTTAGCAGAATTACTGAAAAGTTCCCTGAACTTGTCGAAGGAACCGAATTCCTTTGTCAGTGCTGCTGAAAGCTCAGCTGAGGGACTTGCTGATTTTGGTGCAAGATTTCCCCAGAAAAAGACATGGTTGTAAAAACCGCCGCCGTTGTTTCTTACTGCATCTCCTGCTTCCGAAATTTTTGAAAATATCTGCTCGATTGTGCTGTTCTCAAGGTTGGTACCTTTAATGGCAGCGGTGAAATTATTGAAATAAGCCCGGTGATGTTTGTCATAATGGATCTCCATTGTGCGGGCATCAATATAGGGCTCAAGAGCATCATAGGCATATGGCAATGCCGGGAATACGTGAATGTCGAATTTTTCCATTGTCGTGTTTTTTAAGTTTTCAGGGTCTCCTGCAAAGGATTTAACTGCAAATAATAAAGCAACAATCCAGAGACCTGCTTTTTTAAAAATGTTTTTCTGTTCCATTGATTGAGTTTTTTCAATAAACAGGAATTTTAAAGTTTTGTTCAATCCAATAAAAATATTCGCTGATAAATGATTTTTAGGTCTTTTATGATCCATGAAATTAAAAAATTCATACTTTTATAAGAACTATTTCCTGTAACTACTTAACCTTAAATCTGTTCTCTATGTCACGAAAAAGGCTGCCGATCTTTCTGATAGGATTCTTCCTTGCTTTGTCCGTTGTATCTTGCGGCAAAAGCAAAAAAACAGCAGATAACCCTGCAACAATGGAAAAATCGCTTATTGAGGTTTCCATTGGAGGAATGACATGCACCGGCTGTGAGGAAACGATTCAGGCAAGAGTTGGAATGCTCGAAGGAATAAATTCAGTAAAGGCTTCTTATGTTACCGGTAAAGCTCTGGTTGAATACCTGCCAGGGATTACTGACACTGTGAAAATAAAAGCTGCCATAACAGGGTCAGGATATACTGTAAAGAATTTCAAGCCTGTCGCCGAGAATACTATTGTTGAATAGCAATCTCAATTTTAAAGAACTGGTTATGAAAAAAATCACAACAGTCGGAAGAATTCTTTTTGCTCTTCCTTTTGCGGTCTTTGGAATCAATCATTTTCTGATGATGGATTATTACATGGGAATGCTGACTTCCTTCATCCCCAAAACCGGATTTATTATGATCCTGACTGGTCTAATGCTGATATTGGCAAGCATCAGTATCATAACCAAAAAATTTGTCACAATTTCAACATTATTACTCGCACTTCTTCTTTTTATCTTTATTGTCACAATACATTTGCCGCACCTGATAAATGGAGTTGAAACCACTACAACCCTGATTGCTCTTATAAAAGATATATCACTGATGGGAGGATCATTGATGATAGCAGGCATTTATTCTGAGGAAGAATCGACTGATAAAAAGAAGAATATCTGACCGGATTAACTGAGATTGGATTTTTGATTTTTAACATTACAATTTAGCAAACACCATCTATGAGTTCATTAAAGCTGTACTTTCCTTTATTTCTTTTTCTGATCAGCATTGAATCGTTTTCTCAAACATCCCTGTTTGATCAGCAGATGCAGGTGGGTTTTGATGAAAAGCAGGGGCAGTATGCCGCCCTTGATGTAAAACTTATTAATGAAGCCGGAGATACGGTTATGTTAAGTGACATAATCAAAAAACCAACCATCCTGAATCTGGTTTATTTCCGTTGTCCGGGAACATGCAGTCCCCTGATGTGGGGTATTTCAAAATTCATCGACGGGGTCGATCTCGAGCTGGGCGCTGACTATCAGGTTATTACAATCAGTTTTGACTATACTGAAGGCATTGATCTTGGAATACAGAAAAAGGCAAACTATGTCAGCACCATGAAGAAAAAAGAAGCCGCAAAGAACTGGCTCTTCTTTGTTTCCGACAGCATTAACATTGCCAGGCTGACTTCATCCGTTGGTTTTAACTACAAATACATCAATAACCAGTTTGTACATCCGACAGGTCTTATTGCTCTCGCTGCCGATGGCAAGATCACCCGGTACCTCCGTGGAATTGAATTTCTGCCTTTTGAAATAAAAATCACCATGGTTGAAGCTGCAAACGGGAAAATAGGTCCAAGCATTAACCGAGTGCTTGCAATTTGTTATTCGTATGATGAAAATGGAAATAAGTTTGTTTTCAATGTGACCAGGGTTTCGGCAATTATTATTATTTTCATAGCAATTGTCATGTTTCTGGTTCTGGCGCTGACAAAGAAAAAAACCCATAAGGAAGTTTAGGATATGAGTGATCAGGCAGGGCTGCAGGAGCCCAGTTATCTGGAGTACAAAGGAAAATATAAAGGTATCTTTTCCTGGATTCTTTCCACCGATCATAAAAGAATCGGTTTGCTATATCTTTTTTCCATCCTGACGATGTTCGCCATTGGCGCCACCATCGGTCTTTTAATGAAATTCGAGCTGATTGCTCCCGGTAAAACCATTATGGATGCGCAGGCTTATAATGCATTCTTCACCCTTCATGGGATTGTAATGATTTTTGCGGTTGTGATTCCGGGTCTGCCGGCTGTATTTGGAAATTTCCTGTTGCCGATCATGATAGGAGCCAAAGATGTTGCTTTTCCGAAAATAAACCTTTTATCGTGGTATCTGTATGTAACAGGGGTCACATTAGTGGTTATTTCCCAGTTTGCCGGGGAGGGTCCTCCCGATACAGGATGGACTTTTTATGCTCCTTACAGTTTCCGAACCACAAATACAATGCTTCCAGCAGTCTTCGGAGCATTTGTCCTTGGATTTTCCTCGATACTTACCGGATTGAATTTTTTAGTAACTATCCACAGGATGCGCGCTCCGGGAATGACCTGGTTTAAAATGCCATTATTTCCATGGACCCTTTACGCCACGGCCTGGATACAGCTTCTTGCCACACCGATAATAGGGATTACATTGCTTATGGTGGTTGCGGAGCGGACACTGAACATAGGATTTTTCGATCCGACCCTTGGCGGCGACCCGCTGCTCTACCAGCACCTGTTCTGGACCTACAGCCATCCGGCAGTATACATAATGATATTGCCAGCCATGGGAGCAATCTCCGAGATCATACCAACTTTTGCCCGCAAAGCTATTTTCGGATATAAATTTATGGTTTTGGCCAGCCTGTTAATTGCATTTGTGGGTTATTTCGTCTGGGGACACCACATGTTCACTTCAGGGATGAGCGGGACAGCCCTCTATACCTTTTCGCTTCTGACATTTCTGGTTGCCATCCCCAGTGCCATAAAGGTATTTAACTGGATTTCAACCATGCATAAAGGATCGATTGATCTCCAGACTCCATTCTACTGGGCAATGGCCTTCATCTTTGTGTTCATGATCGGAGGATTCTCCGGGCTAATACTTGGTTCGCTTGCAGCCAATGTTCACTTGCACAACACGCATTTTGTAGTATCTCATTTTCATTTTATAGTCTTCGGCGGGACCGGTTTCGCTTTTTTTGGTGCCATGCATTACTGGTACCCTAAAATAACAGGAAAAATGTATGATACCCGGTGGGCCAATATCGGTTTGCTCCTGTTCTTTGTTGGATTTATTACTCTCTATGGACCAATGTTTTATCTTGGAGTGGAAGGAATGCCCAGAAGGTATTTTGATTATGACGAGGTCTTTCATCCGGGAAACATATTATCAACAATGGGATCGTGGGTTCTATACTGCGGGGCAGCAATTATAATAATCAATCTGTTCGCTTCCCTGAAAAACGGTTCAAAGGCCCCGGCTGATCCCTGGGGTGGAAAAACCCTTGAATGGACAATTCCATCACCGCCTCCGGTCGAAAATTTTATGGAAACACCTGTTATTACCAAGGGTCCTTACGACTACAAATGAGCCTGAATATGGAAATACACCGGGATGATCTGGCATCAAAGACAGGAATGTGGCTCTTCCTTTTTACGGAAATGCTTCTCTTTGGCGGTCTTTTTGTGGTTTACTCGGTATATCGCTACAGAAATGCTGAAGCCTTTCACCTTGCCGCTCATGAACTGAACATTTTTTTCGGTACGGTAAATACAATCATTCTCCTGGTAAGCAGTACAACCATAGCAATGTCGATCACGGCTATCCAAAAAAGAAATAAAAATTTTGCCCTGGTTCTTCTGGGCATTACTATCCTTCTCGGTTTGGCATTCCTGGCAAATAAATATGTTGAATGGGGGCACCATATAAAAGAGCATATTTATCCCGGTTCACCCGTTCTCGCTCTCCGAGGCCAGGGGGATGTTCTTTTTTACGGATTGTACTTTTTTATGACCGGCCTTCATGCCTTGCATATTATTATCGGATTGGTATTTATTGGATTTATCGTTGTATTCATCATCAGGGAAAAGATAACATTTGATAATCATGTCCTGCTCGAAAACAGCGGATTGTACTGGCATCTTGTCGATCTAATATGGATATTCCTCTTTCCCTTGTTTTATTTGATAACCTGATTCCGGCAGAGATTATGGAGAATGAAAAAAATCATATAATACCTTACAGTACCTTCCTTCTTGTACTGGCGGGATTAGTGCTTTTAACCCTCACCTCGGTAGCAGTTACCAAAATTTATCTGGGGACACTTACTGTTTTTATAGCCCTGTTTATTGCAGCTCTCAAATCGGCATTTGTTCTCAGGGTATTCATGCATCTGAAGTTTGAGAATAGAATGTTTACCTTAATGGTAATAGCTGTAACATTGCTGATTGGCGTGGTAATTATAATAACCCTACTGGACTACCTATTTAGATAACCGCTATGTATTCACCAACAGGAATCGACGCTTCAAATTTTGTATCAACCTTCAATACTGCATTCTATTTCATTGTCGGAATATCCCTTGTATTACTTATCGGACTTACGGTTCTGATGGTCTATTTTGTCTTCAGGTATAACCGGAAAAAGAATAGTGTTGCAACCCAGATCGAAGGAAATACAAGGCTGGAGATACTCTGGACTGTTATTCCTGTTCTTCTGGCACTGGCTATGTTCCATTTTGGCTGGACCGGATGGAAGCCGATGACAAAGGCACCCGATGATGCACTGGTTGTTACAAGTGTTGCAAGGATGTGGAGCTTTTCATTCCAGTACGAAAATGGCAAGCAAAGCCCCGACCTTGTTGTTCCGGTTAATACTCCCATCAAAATAAACCTCGTTTCCCTGGATGTTATTCACAGCCTGTTTATACCTGCTTTCAGGATAAAATCCGATATGGTTCCCGGAAGGGAAAAGATGATGTGGTTCCTTCCCCAGAGAGAAGGGGATTACGACCTTTATTGCGCCGAATACTGCGGACTTCAGCACTCCTATATGAATGCAAATGTCAAGGTACTTTCGATGGAAGACTATAATGCCTGGTACGCTGATACATCTGCAGTAACTATTGTTGCCGAAGGATCGGCTCCCGGATCAGAGGGATTGGCTATTCTGAAGGCCCAGGGTTGTAATGCCTGTCATTCAAACGACGGATCGAAAATCATTGGTCCCAGTTATTTAAACCTTTTCGGGGAACAGCAAATTGTGATAAGGGATGGCAAAGAGATCCCGGTTACAGTTGATGAGGAATATATTAAAAAAGCAATCTTTGATCCGAATTCAGAAATAGTCAGGGGATATCCAAAAGGCCTGATGCAAAGTTATGAAGGCATAATAAGTGCTGATGATGTGACAAAGATTATCGAATACCTGAAATCCCTTAATGAAGAGTAGGGTCGTCCGGAATACAATCAGGGACTATCTGGAGCTTGGAAAGATAAAGATAATGATCCCGGTAAGCCTCACAGGATTTACGGGATTCTTTATTTATAATCCCGTGCTTTCTTTCAGGATACTCCTTGTCAGCCTTGGTATTCTCCTCCTTGGCATTTCTGCATCAGTTCTTAACCAGATACAGGAAGCTGATCTGGACAGCAGGATGGAAAGAACGCAAAACCGGCCTATACCATCTCAAAGGATCAAGCCGCAACAGGCTTTGATATTTCTGTTATGCAACCTTATTGCCGGGATTGTTCTCATTTACTCAGCCGGAAACCTGACCGCAGCACTTATCGGCTTAATTGCAATAGGGTGGTATAATGGCATCTACACCTATGCAAAGAAGATAACTGCCTTCGCTGTGTTTCCGGGCGCTGTAACGGGAGCATTACCCCCGTTAATCGGTTGGGTGGCGGCCGGAGGAGGGTTATGGGATAAACCTATTGTATTTCTGGAATTTCTTTTTTTCACGGGACAGATACCCCATTTCTGGTTACTCATATTGAAATATGGAGAGGAGTATGAAAAAGCAGGCCTCCCGAGCCTGACAAAAGTCATGAGCAGGGGCCAGATCAGCAGGCTCACTTTTACCTGGGTTTTAACATCTGCAATAGCAGCATTGTTCCTGTGTTATTTTCAAATAATTCAAACGAAAATA
The DNA here is from genome assembly GCA_963696535.1 of uncultured Bacteroidales bacterium. GTDB lineage: Bacteria > Bacteroidota > Bacteroidia > Bacteroidales > VadinHA17 > LD21. The sequence continues at coordinate 21,641 of CAVOKP010000023.1, read as the reverse complement.
ATTATTTTTTTTCTCCTGGCCGCTTCGGCATTTCTTATATGGCAGTTTTCCGGATTATTAAAAATCCCCGGAAATAAGGACAACTGCAGAAAATACACTGTTCTTCTTGATTCCTACTACCTGCTGGTACTGATATTGCTGGTTTCTGACATGATTTTAAGGTAATACACAAAGATAAGTGGCTGTCTCAAATGTCCTTTTTAACCACGAAGTCTTACTCCCATCAATAATTATGGGAACATTGATAAAAAGAACTTCCAGGTACACCGGGAACGTGGATACAGGATGAATTAAGATCCGTGAGAACATCCGTGATCTCTGTGCAATCCGTGGTAAAAAAAATATGAAATTCACCACGGATAACACGGAAATACACGGATTCAAAATTCGTGGTACTCCTATTATTTAAACTGATGTTTTATGCTCTCTTCCAGATACGGATGATTGGAAGGAATTATATTTGCTTTGCTGAGGGTAACTGCCACCACTAAAGAAAATAATCCTGCATACCCCACGAATAATCCTGCTTCGATCAGGCCAAATCGTAACAAACCGGTTGTTCCCGGAATAATCTGAACAAAAAGGTCGATGTACTGCCCTATTATCAGGAAAAATATAACAACAGCGATCAGTGTCATGTTCCTGCTGGTTTTCACCGGAAGCAATATGAGGAAGGGGATTGCCCAGTTAAGTATGATCTCGAGAAAAAACAGTGCCTTCCATCCCTCCTCCCAGCGAACGTAATAATACACAGTCTCTTCAGGTATATTTCCATACCAGATTATCATGAATTGAGAAAACCAGAAATATCCCCATACAATCGAAAGCATGAAAATATATCTGGCAAAGTCGTGCAGATGAAATTTATTCAGAAAAGGGAAATATCCCTTTTTGTAAAGAATAAAGATAATTAGCGTTAAAATTGAAACTCCATGCAGGAAAGAGGCTACCAGATTTTTCAGTGCGAAAATCGTACTGTACCAATGGACATCAATGGACATTATCCAGTCAAAGGCTGAAAGGGAAAATGTGATTGCAAAAACGAAAATAAATATTTTTGAGTACAGCTCGCTTCTTGAAAACAGCGGCATTACGGCATCAGGACCGGCGATATCCCCCAAAAGGGAATTTCTTCTTAACAGCCGTGTCAAAGTGATCCACAGAACAAAACAGATTATCATCCTCACCAGAAAAAACGGAACATTCAGGAAAACCGATTTATGCTGCAATACTGAATCATTTGCAACAGTATCTGAATGAGACCAGTGATAAAGGTCGTGTATTCCAAAACCGAGCAGTAAAAAGAACATCGCGGCAAACGGGATATAGGCCATCATTGCTTCAGGGATACGCCTGAATGCCGCAGACCAGCCCGATTGGGAAATACTCTGGAGTGCAATAAAGAAAGCGCCTCCCAAAGCAAGTGATAAAAAGTAATAATTAACAATCAGGTAATTGGCCCAGGTCCTTACCGGATCAGACATAAGACCAAACAGTAATGCAACTGCACCAATTACTATGCATGTCAGGGTTATTAATTTGTAGGTTTTGGATACTTTTAATCTCTCCTTCATTGCTTTATTGTTTTAGCTGAAGTGTTATCTACATCCCAGGTTTCTTTCACCTATTATTCCCTGTCATTTTAACAGCAGAAGTTCCCCTGGCTCCTGCCTGAAGTTCCCTGATATGAAGAACCACTTTCCATCTGTCTTCAGATCTGATTTGGGAACCATGTGCCCCCATTGAACCGAATCCCAATGTTATGCTATGGAAGATTTCGCCGTCTTTCAGGTTATCTGCTATATTGCCTGTCAGCGTGCGCGGTTTCAAAGGGTACAGGCCGCGGGTAAAGAGAGTGCCATCGCCTGTTCCTTTATCGCCATGACATCCGGCACAAAACTTAGAATAAACCGTTTCCCCCCGTGACAAAGCTTCGGCTGTCGGAGACTCAGGATTTATAAGATCTTTTCCGGCCAGGATGCGTGACCCGGGATCAATTGTATAATTAAACGGAGTAAAATCACGGGCAACTGTTCCCCGAACAGGAACTCTCATAGTCATGCTGTCGGTGAAATTAGGGTTTTTAGTAAAGGTTTCGTAAGCCGTGGAATAAAACATATCCGGAAAATAATCCCATCCGGGATTATTCCTGCTCCTGTCGCAGCCGAAGAAAATTAATGAAATCAGGAGCAAAAATACTGTCCTGCAACTCTTTACGGAAATATGGTTATTTTTCATACAGTAACATTTTCAAACTCTTTATCCAACACCTCCACCGCACCCTGTTCTTTCATGAGGGCCGCTATTTGAGCAGGTCCTGAATCATCAAGGGTATCTGTATTCACAACTATCACAAACTTATCATCAGTTGCCCTGTGATCGAAAATTGTATTATCCCGGCCGGGAATGAGTTTCGACCTGGCAGAAAAAGCGGCAAGGCTTGCGATGGTAACCGTAAAGATTGTAATGACAATAGTAACAACAATAAATGAGGGGAATGAATTGAATGGCTTTCCTCCATACACAATAGGCCAGTCAATAACGGAGGTGTAGTACAGAAATGCAAGCACTGCAATAATCGCGAATAATCCGAAGAAGTAAGCTGCGGTGGGCAGTCTTGATTTCAGTTTAAGCAGATGAAAAACCTCATGTACAGGATATGGAGTAAATACGTCATAAATCTTAAATTCCTTTTGCTGCAATGACTTGATGGAGGAAATGAAGGTTTCCTCATCATTATAAATTCCTATTTTGAATGCCTTTTTCATAACTGACCCCTTTAATCATCATTTTTGCTTCCGATATTAACCACACTCTTTACTTCGCTGACAGCCATTATCGGAATATACCTGAAGAAAAGCAAGATACCTGCTGTAAATAAACCCAGGGTTCCCAGATAGACCCCTATCTCAATATATGTGGGATTATATGAAACCCAGTTGGACGGAAGGAAATCCTTACTGAGCGATGTGACAACTATATTAAACCTTTCAAACCACATTCCAAGGTTTATTAAAAGTGAAACCGCAAGTAATCCGATCCAGCTCCGCCTGACCTTCCTGAACCAGAAAAGCTGAGGGATCAATGCATTGCAAACTATCATTCCCCAGAACTGAAATGTATAATCGCCTGTGATCCTGTTCCGGAAAAAAGTAAACATCTCATATTCGTTACCTGAATACCATGCAATAAAGACCTCGGTGGAATATGCCGTTCCCATTATCAGAGAAATGAAAACAAGGATCCTTGCTATTGCATCCATATGATTATCAGTAATGTAATCGGTAAGCTTGTAGATTTTTCTTAGAATAACCATCAGGGTCATAACCATTGCAAATCCCGAGAAAATAGCTCCCACAACAAAATAAGGTGGAAAAAGGGTTGTATGCCATCCGGGTTCGATTCCTACTGCAAAGTCAGTGGAAACTATAGAGTGAACTGAGACAACGAGAACTGCCGCGATGCCACCCAGGATAAAACTAAGTGATTCAAATCTGATCCAGTGACGGCCTGAACCGGTCCACCCCATCCCAAAGAAACCATAAATGGCTTTTTTAATCTTCGACTTTGTCCTGTCGCGGATCGTAGCAAAATCAGGCAGCATGCCAAGGTACCAGAATGAAAATGAAATCAGCAGGTATGCTGTAATTGCAATAAAATCCCAGAAGAGTGGTGAGTTGAAATTGACCCATAGCGGGCCACGGGTATTCGGGTATGGAAAAATATAAAAGGCAAGCCACACACGCCCCATATGCAATGCCGGGAAAAGTGCTGCCATCATTACAGCGATAACAGTCATTGCTTCCGCTGCCCTGTTAATTGATGTCCTCCACCGCTGCCTCAGGATAAGGAGGAAAATGGAAAATGCTGTACCGGCATGTCCGATACCTATCCACCACACAAAATTGACAATTTCCCAACCCCATCCGACTGAATTATTTACCCCCCAGGTTCCGATCCCCTGAGAAACAGTAATAAAAATTGCATAAAAACCAAAAATCGCCGCTAATGATGAAATTCCGAAAGTAATATACCACCATAATCCGGGGGTGGTTTCCATCGGAGAAAGTATCTCTTTTGAAATCTGACTCAATGTCTTGTTGCCTTCAACAAGCGGGCCTCTGATTTTCCTGTTATACATCGGCTTTCAGATTATTTATGATTTTGATCCTTCATCATTCCAGACTTTGGTCAGATACCCTATCGACGGCAGTGTATGCAACTCTTCCAGTAAGTTGTAACGTCTTGGATTATTGTACAATCCGGATACGATTGATTTACTGTCATTCAGATCTCCGAAGATTATGGCTCCTGCCGGGCAGGCTTGCATGCATGCAGTCTTTATTTCATTATCCTTAAGTATCCTGTTTTCCAGTTTTGCCTGTAATTTTTTCTCCTGTATCCTCTGTACACAGAATGAACATTTTTCAACAACTCCCCTTTCTCTTACCGTTACATCAGGATTCAGAACCATTTTGCCAAGATCTGACGCAGTATTAAAATCAAACGCCTTATTGTTTGTATACCTGAACCAGTTGAATCTTCTTACTTTATACGGGCAGTTGTTAATGCAATATTTGGTGCCGATACAACGATTATAAGCCATTTGGTTCAAACCTTCGCTACTGTGATTTGTGGCTGAAACGGGACAAACATTCTCGCAGGGTGCATTATCGCAGTGCTGGCACGTAAGAGGCTGGAAAAAGACCTTTGGATCATCAGGAGTATCAGAATAATACCTGTCGATTTTTATCCAGTGCATTATCCTTCTGTTCCTGACTTCTTCCCTGCCAACAACAGGAATATTGTTCTCTGCCTGGCAGGCGATAACGCAGGAATTGCATCCGACACACGAATTCAGGTCAATTGAAAGGCCCCAGTGAAATCCATCATATTTCACGTCAGGATAAAGAGTTCTATGTTTTGATTCATATTCCTCATGAAGTTCATTTCCTGAGGTGGGATTATTCTTATACCTGCTAAGGACGGTTTCTCTCACAATTGGTCTTCCCTCCATGGAATGATGGACCTGGGTCAACGCCAGCCGGCTTTGCTTAAATGTATTTTCCGGTTGTTTCGCAGTGAATCCGTAAACCCTGTTTCCTCCGGTAATCCTGGTAAACGGATAAACATTTATACCCACATTATTCGCGACGGGCCCGGAGTTTGTATGCCCGTAACCCAAAGCAACCGAAACCGTACCTTCAGCCTGGCCGGGTTGAATGAATGCAGGAAGGATAAGTCTATCCGCAAGTTTTATCAATTGTCCTGTCTGTAAACCAAGTTTTGCTGCATCTGCAGGCGATACTGAAGCCACGTTGTCCCAGCAATGACGCGAAACCGGATCCGGCAATTCCATTAACCATGGATTATTGGCATGCATTCCGCTTCCGAGGGCAACACTTTCGTGCAAAATAACTTCATATCCATCACTTGCTGAATTCTCCCCCGAATTCAAAGCTTTTTCAAGCCCTTCCTGATTAAACAATACAGGTTTACCCCCGGAGATATCGTAACTGAAAACTCCATTGCCAAGGCACATATCCCAGAAATTTCTGAACCCCGGAGGGTCTGACCCTGGAAAAAACTCCTTTTCCCAGTTTGCCACCAGGTAATCGTGCCAGGAAACCGGATTTCCTGACCATGTCAACAGTGAATCCTGAAACGAACGTGTATTAAAAAGAGGGTTAATGCATGGCTGGGCAAGGCTTAGCTGCCCTGGAATTATTTCGGCATCATCCCATGATTCCAGAAAGTGATGTACAGGACATTCAAACTTTGCCTTCCCGACTGTTTCGTTCATAGAACCTGTCATATTTACTGTCAGCTCTGCCTTTTTTAGTCCTGATAAAAACTTTTCTGAATCTGGATAATCATATACAGGATTGACATTATACATAAACAGTGCTTTTATCTTGCCGGCATTCAGGTCGTTTAACAGTTCTTCCATCCTGCCGTCAATGCCTGCAGCGATATTGAGATTCCGTTTCAGATCGATGCAATCTGTATAATTACCTAAAAGAGTGTTTATTCCATTGACTATGATCTGAATTTCGACATTGTTTGTCCCGGACAGGACTATCGATCTGCCTTTGGATGCTATCAGTTCAACGGCAAGTTCCGAAATATCTGTTCTGCCGGTTACTCCGCTGAGTACCTTTCCAACTGTTCTGGCAGTGATCGTGTTATACAATTCCGTCAGAAGAAGCTTTTCTTCCGAGGGTTTGATTCTGATTCTTTTGTCGGCGTTGCTTCCCGTAAGGCTCATTCCCGATTCAAAGTGAATATGCCTTAGCATTGGTTTCTCTTTATTTTCCGGTTTTCTGGAGGAAGCATATTTGGGAATGAAATGAACGGGGGAAACCCAGGTTCCAAGGAAATCGGCATTAAATGAGGCCAATACCGCGGCATTGTTGAAATGATAATCAGGAATCACCGCCTTTCCAAAGGATATTGAATTAGCTTCCAGAACAGCGGAATATGATACAGGATCATATTGCACCCATCTGAATTTCCTGAAACGGGATCCGAACTCATTGATGAGCTTTACCGTGGTGGGTGAAATTATTGTTGAGGTCAGCAGGGCAACCTCTCCTTCAGATGAATTGATACTTGAAATATCTTTAACTATCCGTTCGTCAATTGCATCCCATGAATCAGGCGATTGGTCCGATGTTGGAAATTTAAGGCGTGCATCATCATACAGGCTTAAAACGGAGGCCTGAATCCTGGCTGTCGTTCCCTCCCTGTTGTAAGGGGACATAATATTACCTTCAATTTTTATTGGACGGCCATCACGCGTTTTTACAAGAACACAGCAGTATTCGTGGCCGTCAAAAAAAGTTGTTGCATAGTACAAAGCTTTCCCGGGAACTATCTCAGGCGGATGTATCAGGTATGGAATGGCTTTCTGAACCGGCCTTTTGCAGCTGGCGATCAAAGCGGCTGAAGAAAGACTGAATCCGATAACTTTCAGAAAATCTCTCCTGGATGCATATTTCTTCAGGAAATCAGACTCCATCAACTCCAGAACCTCGTTTTTATGCGTTTCTTCAGCATTCATTTCACTGCCGGCACCGATACCCTGATACTCTTCGACACTTTTCCAGTATTTCTTTATCATAAATTCCTTATTTCGAAATACAACAGTTAATAATGGCACTTCATGCATTCAGTTCCGCCAATCTTCTCTACGGTAACATTCCCTGCCTCTCCCTTTCCGGTCTTTTGTGCAAGATCCTTGTATTGCGAATAAAACTGATTGTTTTGAAAATCTACATTCCTGGTCCGGTGACAGTTTATGCACCATCCCATTGTCATTTCATTGTAAAGGCTTATCCTGTCTGTTTTTTCAACAGGACCATGACATTCCTGACAGGCAAGTCCTCCGGCACCTGCATGCTGTCCATGACTGAAGAAAACATGATCCGGCAAATTATACACCTTAATCCATTCGAACGACTTCAGTTCATCGAAACCTCTGATTACTTTAGCTATTTCAAATGCGCCTGAACGTGTTCCGTTCCGAACCAGCAGATGGCAATTCATGCAAACATTCTCAGGGGGAAACCCGGCGGATTTACTGTAAGCAGCATAACTATGACAGTAAATGCAGTCCGTTCCGTTTTGTCCTGCGTGAACAGCATGTGAGAATTTCACAGGCTGATCAGGAGCATAACCCGGGGAATGGCCAATTGCAATGGCATTGACAACAAGAGAGTAAGTAATAAAGATGCCGGTTAAAGAAAGTATGGCAAAATGGATCCACTGTTTTTCTATTTTTTTTATGACTATCAGATCTGTGAAGGAAAACAGAAAAAGGACTGAAGCTACAATAAACAGGAAAAGATTCGTCACAACAGGTTTTTGCTGTTTAAGGCCTATAACAGTCAGCTTATCCATGTAAGCTTTGATCAGCATAATATCTTCGGGAGAAAATTGAAATCCCTTGTGCGCAAGTGCCATCTTCTCCCCGGCGGGCCTGAGTAATACCCTGCCTAAATCATCGGCAGTTTTATCCCAGTACTTCCTGGAAATTTCAAGAGCGTCCGGGTTCCAGTTTAATGTGTCAGATACGCGGGTATTATGACAATTCGCACATTTTATTGATTTATCCCCCTGGTATACCAAACCGTAGAAAAGTCTTTCCCCGCGGATAAGATCCTCAGCATTGAAAATCCTCTCTTTTTGAATGACAGAATCCTGTACCTGTAATACAGTGGCAAGGACCGGATCAGTCAAAACGGTCATTAAAAGGATAATAAATATATATCTTGATTTTTCTGCGTAAAGAGATTTATGCATCAATGTTAGATTTTAGGATATTTATACCTGACGACGGAATCAAGTAAAATTACTTTACAAAATCCATTAAACTCAAAAATATGAAAATGAATAAAATAATTAAGGGTTAAACCTATAAATATTTATTTCATCCTGATATTTTATACTCAGCTTTCATATTGCCTGTTGGCGGTATGCGAAACTGCCGGCTAATCCGGAAGCGACTTACCTTAAACTAAGGCTAAATCAATAATTCCAATTGAAACGGTTGTTTTCAACTCAACCGGAATCGATCATCATTTTAATATCTTTACATTAAAATAAATACTAATCAGCGCCATTTACCGTTTTATTTTGTAACCATGTCAATTCGTACGTATGAAAAAGATTTTGCTGATAACAATGGTTTTTGCTCTTTCGGGAGTACTTTTCAACAGCTGCAAAAAGGATAAAGGAGATCCTCCTGTACTTCCGCCTGCTGAATCGATGGCAATCGACTTCAATAATTTTGAATCTGCCAAAAAAGGCGAAGCCGGGGCCTTCATACCAAAAGGAACCGAGAACAGCAACTGGGAGTTCGCCGCAGGCGTGGCGATGATTTGGAAATCCATAGTTTATTCAACTCTTGCCATTCCCGTCTACTCATTCCAGAAGGCAATTGAACAGGTTAATCCCGCGTACCTGGATGATCAGACCTGGCAGTGGAGCGCCTCGACAACAGTACTCGGCAAAACATACACCGCACGGCTTACAGGCCAGATTGCAGAAACAAATGTTCTCTGGAAGATGTATATTTCTCTGGAAGGTACCGGGGGTTATACCGACTTTGTCTGGCTGGAGGGCACTTCAAAGCTTGACGGAACTTCGGGACAGTGGAAATTGTACGAAAGTCAATCCAATCCGGTTGAAATTGTCACGATCGACTGGAGTGTCGCAGGCGATAAAATCGGAAGCGTCAAATACACCTTCACAAAGGCCGGAAACGCTTTTGCAAACAGCTATATCGAATACGGACTGACAGCCAATGCACTTAATTCATATTATACGATTTATTACTATAATACCCAGCGCCAGGAGTTTTTTGACATGAATGTCGAATGGAGCTCGACACTGAAAAACGGCAGGGTAAAATGCCTTAAATTCTTCGGAACAAATGACTGGCATTGCTGGGACGGGAATCATCTGAATGTAACCTGTCCTTAAAATTGATACAGGAATCAGGTACCAGGTATTTCAGTAGCAAAAATTCACCCTGCGTTTTTGACGCGGGGTTTTTTTATCAGCTATTTTTACTATTTTGCGCGACTTAACTAAAACCTGGCAATAATGTCTACAGGGAAAAAGGCTGTTTTACTGGTTATTCTTATCCTGGTTGCGGACCAGATTCTGAAATTCTGGGTTAAGACGCACATGGTGCTGGGAGAAGAAAGGCACATTTTCGGCGACTGGGGCCTGCTGCACTTTATTGAGAATAACGGCATGGCCTTCGGTATGGAGATAGGCGGGAAAATGGGTAAATTGATTCTGAGCCTTTTCAGGATAGCGGCAATAGGTGCAATCATTTGGTTTTTAACGTCGCTGATAAGGAAAAAATCACATTCAGGCCTCATCCTGGCGGTAAGCGCAATACTTGCAGGCGCAATAGGTAATCTGATTGACAGTGCTTTTTACGGGATGATCTTCAGCGAAAGTTACAGCCATCCGGCTGTTTTATTCCCCCCTGATGGCGGCTACTCCTCCTTTCTTACCGGCCGTGTGGTCGATATGTTCTATTTTCCCGTTATAAACACAACCTGGCCCGACTGGTCACCTTTCAGACCGGGAGAATCACTGGTTTTTTTCCGCCCTGTATTCAATATCGCCGACTCTGCAATAACATGCGGAGTATTCGCAATAATCATTTTCCAGAAGAAAATGTTCAGGGACCTGGAATAAATATGAGGCTGTCTCAAAAGTACATCCTCAATCCCTTACCCCTAAATCCCCCAAGGGGGACTTATTGATTTACAGCTGCTATAAATAGCCCCCCGTGGGGGGTTGGGGGGTAAAACCTGGCTTGTGAGACACCCTCTATTTATTTAAGGCTGGCCCGGTTACTGACAGCAATCGCCGATGCAGTTCAGAAGGTCGACAATACTTTCATGCTTCAGGAAATAAAAAGTGTTTTTCCCCTCCCGCTTCGAGCCAAGAACACCTTTGTCCTTAAGTATCCCCAGATGATGGGAGGCGGTCGATTGTTCGATTCCGATAAGATTGTGTATCTCGGTCACATTTTTTCTTTTTCCCGGCTCCAGGCAGCCGATTATCGATATTCTTACGGGATGGGCGATTGCCTTCAGCATTCCTGCCGCTTTTTCGAGATTGTCGGGTTTTATGTTCTTTATTTCCATTAACTCCTTTTCTTTCAACAAATATATCATAATTTTTATTGACTAAAAGCAATCAGGCTTTTAGGTTGGCCTTATCAGATTAATATTTACCAGTTAATCCCTATTTTACTATATTTGACGAAAATCCTTTCATGCCGGACCTGGGGAACATAAAGAGACCTGTCAAGGAGGAAATGGCTCAATTTGAAGCCTATTTCGACAGGGCAATGCAAAGCAGGATTCCGCTTCTCAAAATAATACTTAACTATATCTTCCGCCGTAAAGGCAAGCAAATGAGACCATTGCTCGTTTTCCTGAGTGCGAAGCTCCATGGTGAAATCGGTGAATCGGCATATGTTGCTGCAACACTTATCGAACTTCTTCACACAGCTTCCCTTGTTCACGACGATGTGGTGGATGATGCTTCCGAAAGGCGCGGTGCATTGTCAGTAAATGCACTCTGGAATTCCAAAATTGCGGTTCTGGTCGGTGATTACATGTTGTCGAAAGGTTTGCTGGTAAGCATCGAAAAAGGCAGGACCGACATGCTTGAGATTGTTTCTGAGGCAGTAAAATCGATGACCGAGGGAGAGCTTCTCCAGCTTCAGAAAGCCAGAAAGCTTAATATCAGGGAGGAGGATTATTTCAGGATCATCGGAGCCAAGACAGCAGCGCTTCTGGCGGCCTGCACGGCCTGCGGTGCCCGGTCGGCAACAAGCAACCCCGACACCATCCAGGTGATGAAGGATTTTGGGGAATCGATAGGTATCGCCTTCCAGATAAGGGACGATATCCTCGATTATGAAGGGAACGGACTGACCGGCAAGACCTCCGGAAACGACATCAAGGAAAAGAAGATCACCCTGCCTCTGATCCATTCACTCGAAAAAGCGACATTCTCAAAGAAAAGGCATATGCTTCATATCATCGGCAACAGTAAAAAATCGAGATCCGATGTTGAAGAGGTGATAAAGTTCGTAAACGATCACGGGGGGATGGAATATGCCGCCTTCAGGATGAACCAGTACCGCGACAAGGCGCTTGCTATTCTCGACACATATCCGGAATCTGAGGTTAAAAATTCACTCAGGGAATTTGTGAACTACACGGTCTCGAGGGATAAGTAGAGACGCCCAAATTGGGCGTCTCTACAAAATTATTCTATTAAAATTATATTTTTTCAATCAAGCCGCTTCCAGTTTTACTTTCGTGACCTTCTCCATGTCTTTCCCATAATGCTTCGAACCCAGGTAAAACAACAGAGCTCCGATCATCAGAATGAAAGGCAATACTGCCAGGGCTGTTTTAATATTTGTGCGGTCGTAAATCTGACCTATCACAATCGGAGCCATTGATGCACCCAGGAGGTTTTGTACCACAACGGCAATAGCATATGATGTAGCTCTCAATCCCGGATGAATTACATCCTGCGTTACTGATGTGGCGCCTGATATAAACACCATGATGGAAATCCCCATGAGCAGGAAAGTGACATACTGAACAGCTCCCCTGAAAAGGTATAATGCCATAAACAACAAAATTGCGGAGACCAGGGAAGAGATGGCCGGAAGCAGCAGCCTGGCATTGAATTGTGTTTTCCTCCACCTGTCAGTCAGGATGCCTCCGATAGGTGCTCCAACCAGGGCCATCACCATTACGGAACTCGCCAGCGTGCCAGCTTTTTCCTGTGGCAGGCCCCTTTCGACCTGAAAATATGTCGACAACCAGGTAATCAAGGAGGTTGTTACAAAAGCAACGGCTGTTATCCCAAAATATGTAAAAATTATTGAAGGCTTGGAAAGGAATTCCCTTACCATATCCTTCCTTTCCATTTTTATTTTTTTGTTGGCTTTGTCAAAAAATGAAAGGTCAACGGTTTTGTAATCCTTTACGAAAAGAAACAGGACTGCCACAATCAGGCCCGGAAATGCTACAATCCCGAAAGCATGCCTCCATCCAAGCCTTGTAGCTATTATCCCTCCAAGAAGAACTCCTATGGCAGTTCCCAGAGGGATGGAGGCATTCCATATCCCCATCATTTTCGAACGCTTCTCAATAGGATATAATCCCGAGATCATCGCACTTCCACCGGGCGCATAGCCTGCTTCGCCGACACCAATCAGAAGCCGTGCCATGAACAGCTGGACAAAGTTTCCCGTCAGCGCACAGAGTGCCGTGGCAAGACTCCACATTATGGCCATTATCCCGATGGTTTTAGTCCGGCTCCAGCGGTCAACCAGAAGTGAAACGGGGAACGTAAGAATTACAATAGCCCAGTAAACAGCAGAAACAAGCAACCCGCTCTGGGTGTGCGAAATTCCCCAGTCAGCCTCAATCGATGAAAACATCGAAGTGACAATTGTCCTGTCGATATAATCGAACATATACAACAGGAACAGAAGCACGAAAACATAATTTGAATATCTTTTGGAAAAAAGATATCCTTGCTGACCTTCAGTATTTTTCATAGAGGTTTAATGGGTTTTCCTATGACCAAGTAAATAAAAATTACTACTTGTTGTTGTTTTTATTGTAATTTTAAGTCTTTATACTTATTGAAAGCAAATTATTACAGGTTTAATTTCATTTTTTCATAAAATCAAATTAATTCAATTGATGGCAACATTAAGACAAATCGAGGAGTTCCTTGGATCCGAGCCCATTGCAATGGCAGGGGTATCGCGCAATCCGAAAAAATTCGGCTTCGCCGCATTCAGGGAATTAAAGGAAAAAGGTATGAATATTATTCCCGTAAATCCTAATGCTGATGAGATCCATGGATCAAAGGTCTATCACGACATTAAAAGCCTTCCGGATGACGTCCGCGCTCTTATAGTAATGACAGGAAAGAACCAGACTGCAGGAGTGATAAGGGAAGCCAGGGAAAAAGGGATCAGGCAGATATGGGTCCAGCAGATGGCAGAGACCAAGGAAGCCCTTATTGAGCTGGAGGGATCCGGTGTTAATTTCATAACAAAAGAATGCATTCTGATGCATTACAAGCCTCATAGCATTCACAAATTCCATGCTGCAATAAGGAAATTATTCAGAACTTTCCCCAGGTAGCCGTAAGGAACCGATTAAAATTCTTTGGCTTTATTATCAAGCAAATATTAAATGATTGTACACTTCCGGAACAAATGAAGAACTGAGAAGGAGCGACCAGATTATGCTGCCTGTGAGTAAACCTTTTATAGCAAAAGGAAAATATGATATCTACCCGGGTTTTAAAATAAACGACAATCAGATTTTTGCCGGATTTGAAGCTCTCGCCGAAAGAATTAAAAATTATAAAAATATTTCCATTGACGGGTACAATGGAGCTTTTTTTGACCTTTTCAGAGCCCGGCTGGGGGAATTACTCATAAAAGATGGCCTTTCAGTTTCCTGGATTAGTACTTCGCGTTTCTTTAAAGCTGAAGATGAAATCCGGTCCATGACATCTCCTTTTCTCGGAGGTGATGATCCGCTGTTCGGGCAAAAGACCAGTCTCAATCTTGAGGATTTTTTTATTGCTGACCGTTTAATATCAGTAAATCCTGATAAGGACTCTGACATAAGTATCCTTATAGGCCCGGGAGCATCACTGGCTTCATGGGATGGCCTTCTGATCTATATCGATGTCGCAAAGAATGAGATCCAGTTCCGCTCCAGGGCGGGCTCCATTTCAAATCTCGGAACATCAGGTGCTTCAGATCCGAAGAAAATGTATAAATGTTCTTACTTCGTTGACTGGGTGGTTTTGAATAAACACAAAAAACGAATTCTTCCCAAAATTGATTTATTTGTCGACGGACAGAGACCGGAAACGCCTGTCTGGATGGATGGAACGGTTTTAAGGCAATCTCTTTCCCAGATGAGCAGGAATGTCTTCAGGGCCAGGCCGTGGTTTGAACCCGGAGCATGGGGGGGGCATGGATAAAAAACAATATTGAAGGTTTAAATAATGATGTCCCCAATTATGCCTGGTCATTTGAACTTATCACTCCTGAAAACGGCCTGCTGATCGAAAGCTCTGCTTTGCTCTGTGAGGTTTCGTTCGACTGCCTTATGTACCTGCAGGCTGAAGCTGTGCTGGGAGATTGTTTTCCGGAATACGGGACTGATTTCCCGATCCGGTTCGATTTTCTTGATACATTCGGCGGTGGGAACCTTTCACTGCAGTGCCATCCACGTCCTCAGTATATGAAGGAGAACTTTGGAGAGAATTTTGCACAGGAAGAGACATATTATATTCTTGACACAAAAGATAATGCAAGCGTCTTTCTGGGATTCTGTGATAATATTGAACCTGAAAATTTCAGACATGATCTTGAAGAAAGTTTTAAATACAACAAGACGTTCGATCCTGACAAATATATCCTCCGGCATCCGGTCAGAAAGCACGATCTTTTGCTTATTCCATACGGCACTATACACGGTTCCGGAAAGAACAACCTTGTCCTTGAAATAAGCACAACACCTTATATTTTCACCTTCAAGATGTACGACTGGCAAAGGCCCGATCTTGACGGAAAGCCACGACCTCTAAATATTGAAAGGGGAATGAAAAATCTTTACTTTGACAGAAAAGGAGATTTTGTAACTTCCAGTCTTATTTCGCGACCTGAATTATTGGCTGAGGGTTCAGACTGGCAGCTCTTTCGACTGCCAACTCATGAAACTCATACATATGATGTCAACCGTTATCATTTTCAAAGTTCGATCGAAATAGCTACAAATAATAAGTGCCTTGTAATGAGTCTGACGGAGGGAAAAAGCATAGATGTTGAAACCATGAACGGCTTCAGGACAACCTTCAGTTTTGCTGAGACCTTCGTCATTCCTGCTGAAGCAAAAAGCGCAAGAATAACAAACAATTCATCATCAGAAGCTGTGCTTGTAAAGGCATTTATGAAATAGGGAAATAAGAAATAGGGAAATAAGGAAATAGGGAAATATATGAAGAAGTCATTTTTTTTATTTGCACTCACCTTTTATTTTTCATTGATTCTATTAAAGGCTCAGCCGTTAATCAATATGGAGGATGAACTGGTGAATGGTTATTCGGGCAAAATCTCAGGTACTGATTTTGAGTATCACTCATGCATCCCCGGGCTCCGTCAGAGCATTATTATCAGGGCTGAAAGCGCCAAGGACTTTATGGAGTGGGAAACTGATGCTCCCTATCTCCGGGAGAAAAAGAAATATGCAGCATTCATCTGGGTTGCAGCAATCGGTTCTAGCCCGGGAAATGCAGGTATGCAGCTTTCAACTGATCTGAATCACAGATTCAGTTTCAACACAGATGGCCAGCCAGCCTGGAAAATCGATTCAGATGATGGTTCGAGCCTGAGCTTCAATTCAATAATGACAGATCAGCATGGCGATCATCACGGATATATGATATTGCGTATCCCCTCAGGGAAGCTGACAAGCGGAAAACAGCTGAGAATAAAGGTAACAGGCAGCAATTCAAATCTTACTTCATGGTATATGACTTTTAAGCAACAAGTTAAGACAGGTGTCGAACTTAATGCTTTTCCCGCGGTAATTAAGAAGGACGATGCGCATCTTCAGCTCGTTGAAGCAGCAATATTTTATTTCGGGAAAGAGACCGACTGTAAAATATATGCAAACAACAAGCTGGTTGCAAATTCACTTCTGAAATTCGGCTATAACACGGTAAACATAGGCCTTCCGCAGGTTCTGAAACCGTCCAGGATCAATCTAAAAGTCGTTGCCGGTGATTTTTCAATGTCAAATGTTGTGACTGTTAATCCTGTGAAGAAGTGGAGCGTTGATCTGATTCAGCATTCACATACCGACATTGGTTATACCCGGTCGCAGACAGAAATTCTTGCAGAACACCTTAGGTACATTGATTATGCCCTTGATTATTGCGATGCAACAGACAATTACCCGGAAAATGCGAAATTCAGATGGACCTGTGAAGCTTCATGGCCAGTGGATGAGTTCCTTAAATGCAGGCCCGCAGAGCAGGTCGAACGCTTAATAAGGCGTATAAAGGAAGGTCGCATTGAGGTCACAGGAATGTACTTCAACTTTGATGAGATCCCTGATGAACAAATCCTGGCAGCCTCGCTTGCAGCTGCCGGCAGGATAAAGGCCCGGGGCATACCGGTTAACCTGGCTATGCAAAACGATGTAAACGGGATCGGCTGGTGCATGAATGATTATTTCAACCAGATTGGCATTAAGTATCTTAACATGGGAACTCACGGACACCGTGCGCTTATCTGTTTTGACAAACCTACCATGTTCTGGTGGGAATCCCCTTCGGGAAAAAGGATTCTGACTTTCAGGGCTGAACATTACATGACCGGTAATACTCTTTTCGAAATTCAGAATGGCGATCTGAATAAATTCCAGAACAACCTTCTGACTTATCTGAAGAATCTTGAAACACTGAAATATCCTTTTGATGAAATAGCTATTCAGCTATCGGGTTACCTGACAGACAATTCACCGCCTTCAACCCTGGCAAGCGAGATGATAAGAAAGTGGGATGAGGTTTTCGAATGGCCAAAGATATCAAACACAACTGCTGAATCTTTTTTCAGGAAAATGGAGAAAGATCATGGTGGCGAATTCCCCGTAATAAGAGGTGCTTGGCCCGACTGGTGGACCGATGGTTTCGGTTCGGCTGCAAGGGAGACTTCGGTCACGCGTAAGGCGGCTGCAGTTTTTAAAGCAAATACAGGGGCTCTTTCAATGGCTACGGCTGCGGGAATCAGGCTCCCGGAAGATACTCAGGGAAAAATTGACCTGGTTAACGATGCCCTTATGTTCTATACCGAGCACACAACAGGATACTCTGAGAGTGTCAGGGAGCCATTCAGCCAGCCAACTATGGAACAAAGGGCACTAAAGGAATCCTATGCCTGGGAAGCCAACCGCCGGACCGCATCACTTGGCGAGGACGCTATGGGACTGCTTCAGAGCATGTTTAAAAGGGAAAAAGAACCATCGCTCATTGTCTTAAATACCCTGACCTGGAATAAGTCGGGCCTTGCTGTAATTTACGCTGACCACCAGATCATACCGTGGGGGAGTACGGCAGGAATATATGATCTTGATGGGAATCGTGTCCCCGCACAGGCTCTGTCGGACCGTTCAGATGGGACATACTGGGCGGTATGGCTGGATAATATCCCCGCATTCGGATTTAAAAAATTCCTGATCCGTCCGCTGAACGGGGAAAACAGTACAATCAGCAAAGAAATACCTTCATCACTTGAAAACATGTGGTATAAAATCATTCCTGACTATTCCAAAGGGTCAATAAGATCGTGGTATGATAAGGAATTATCACTTGAACTTGTGGATAAGAATTCAGAATACGGTATGGCCGAATTTATCCTTGAACAACTCGGAAACAGAAGTCAGATGGAAAGAAAAATGCTGGTTGATTTTAAGAGATCACCCCTTGATACAATTTGGTTCGATTCGGCAACGAAAGGTCCTGTGTTTAACAGCATCAAATTTCTTGGCGAATCTGAAACTGCAATAAACCCGGGGGGATACTCATTTGAAATCAGGCTCTACAATACCGAAAAGCGAGTCGAAATAGTATGTTCAATAATTAAAAAAAGTATCACTGATCCTGAGAGTTTTTATATTGCTTTCCCGCTTTATCTTAAAGATGGCAAACACTTCACCGAAGTACAGGGCGGAATAATAGAAACCGGCAAGGACCAGATCAAAGGTTCTTCAAACGACTGGTACAGTGTTCAGAATTTTACCACTATCAGGAATTCATCTGCTCAACTGGTAATGGGTTGCACTGAAATGCCTCTGATGCAGTTCGGTGCTGTCAATACCGGGCGGTATCAGGCAGGGGCCCTGCCACAGAGCACACATCTTTTTTCATGGCCAATGAATAATTACTGGGTCACCAATTTCAATGCCGACCAGAGGGGAGGCCATACCTGGTCGTATTATCTGACATCATCGGATGATGTTTCCGATAACTTTGCATCGCGTTTCGGATGGGGTTCCAGAGTACCATATCTTACAAGGATCCTTCCGGGAGAAGGTACCGGGGACAATAAAGGAGAAGGTTCATTTATCGAAGGATGGCCGGAGAATGTGCTTCTTGTAAGCGCCCGGCCTGTTGATGATGGCAAGACAATACTTGTACACCTGCGCGAAACTGACGGAAATGAAGCTCATTTAAGCTTGAGAAACGGCCTGACGGGAAAACCGCTTGTTATATCAGGGTCGGATGTTACCGGAAAATCAGTTATACATTCTGATAACCTTGTCAAACCACTGGAATCAAAATTCTTTCTGATAAAAACTGGTTTTTAATCCCAAAAAACTAAACTTTGTGAGTTGAAATGATGATTAAAGCATCCCAAATAAAATCCCATGATTGAAACAGGCTATTTTCAAAGCGTAGAGTTTACGGTAAGGGATTATGAATGTGACATTCAGGGAGTGGTCAACAATGCAAACTACCTTCATTACCTCGAGCATGCCAGGCATGAATTCCTGATTTCAAGAGGTATCGATTTCATACAGCTCCACCATGAGGGACTCGACCTTATTGTAACGAGAAGTGAAATAGACTACAAATATCCCCTCCGAAGCCGTGATAAATTTGTTGTAAAGACAAATATCCGTAGAGAGGGAAATATCAGGCTTGTGTTCCTTCAGGAAATCTTCAGTACAAAAGATATGAAAATTATTGTCCGTGCCAGGATAACCGGTGCAGCAATAAGGAACGGAAAACCTGTTTTCCCGGAAGATGTCATTAAAAAGCTGGGATTAGATTGAAATATTAATTGTAACAAGGAAATAAAATGGAACAGAAGAAATTGACAACTAAAGTATTGAGTACTGCTGCCCTTATGATGTTTCTTATCTGCAATGCCTACCCGCAGTCAATTGATGGTGACTGGTATGGGAAAGCCAGTGTCCGGGGAATAGAGCTGAGGCTCACATTGCATGTCAAAACTGCAGAGCAGGGCATAACTTCCACCTGGGACAGTCCCGACCAGGGGGCTTTTGGAATACCTTCAACGACGACAACACTTGTTTTCCCCGATTTTACGTTCACCCACGCCGGAGCGGGAGTAATATATAAAGGAAAAGTAAATGCCTCATACAGTGAAATCTCAGGCACGCTCGAACAGGGCGGACAGAAGTTCGGGATAATTTTTGGCAGGGAACCCATCGCTGCTGCTGCCAATAGTCCCGATGCCCTTAAACAGAAATATGATAAACAGGAAGTATATATTACAATGCGCGACGGAGTCAGGCTCTTCACCTCTGTCTATACTCCGAAAAACACTTCAGTCAGCCATCCTGTTCTGCTCACAAGGACCCCATATAACATTGAACCGGGAGGGCCGGCAAATTACAATTTCTTCATGCAGCTCTACTCCAGATATACCGAAGAGGAGTATATTATGGTTTACCAGGATGTCAGGGGTAAATTCATGAGCGAAGGTGTTTTTGAGGATATCCGTCCGGTAATTCCCGTAAAAAAGAACAACAGCGACACCGATGAGACAACCGATACATGGGATACCGTTGACTGGATTGTAAAGAATGTCAAAAACAACAATGGGAAAGTGGGTATATTCGGAATATCCTATCCCGGATTCTATTCAACTATGGGAATCATCAATGCGCATCCGGCAGTAAAGGCTGTTTCGCCGCAGGCGCCTGTTACCGCCTGGTTCATCGGTGATGATTTTCATCATAACGGAGCATTTTTCCTGCTCGACTGCTTTCCCTTCTATTACAGTTTCGGACAGCCTCACAGAACACCTACACGTACCGGCAAGCCCTCCTTCAGCTGGCCACTGCCCGACAATTATGAATTTTTCCTTTCCCTTGGCGCAATTAAGGAATATTGCACCAAAATACTTCGGCGACAGCATAAAATTCTGGAATGACGCCTTTGCCCATCCCGATTATGATGAATTCTGGAAGTCGCGCGATCCGCGGCAGTATCTGAAAAAAGTCACACCTGCGGTGATGACTGTCGGCGGCTGGTTTGACGCCGAGGATCTCTTCGGAGCCCTTAATACATATGAAGCAATCGAAACACAGAATCCCCAGACGGTAAGCAATCATCTTGTTATGGGTCCGTGGTCGCACAGCCAGTGGGCATTTGGAGAAGGCAAATAATCTGGGAAATATTTACTGGGGACTTGATGCTAACGCCAGATTCCAGGAACTGGAAGAGAAATTCTTCAATTATTACCTGAAAGGAGAGGGGGATTCCGGAATTCCCGAGGCCACTGTTTTTGTCACCGGGTCAAACGAATGGAGGGATTTTGATACCTGGCCTCCGAAAAAAATTGTTGAAAAGAAGCTCTATTTTCATTCAGGCGAAGCAGCATCATTCAGCTCCCCGCTTACAGGTACGGCTTTTGATGAATACGTTTCCGATCCTATGAATCCCGTTCCGTATACCGAGGATGTCCATGCTGCAAGGACTGCGGAATATATGACTGATGACCAAAGATTTGCATCCCGCCGGCCAGATGTAATGGTGTACCAGACGGAAATACTGACCGAAGATATTACTCTGGCGGGCCCGCTTTTTGCCGATCTTTTTGTATCGACTACAGGAACCGATGCCGATTATATCGTAAAACTGATCGATGTATTTCCTCCTGATACAAAGGCTGATGATCCTGAGCTTAAATATCCCCTTGGAGGATATCAGATGCTCGTCAGGGGAGAAGTATTCAGAGGAAAATACCGCAACAGCTTCGAAAAGCCGGAGCCATTTGTTCCCGGAAAGGTGACAGAAATAAAATATGAGATCCCCGATGTCGCCCATACATTCAGGAAAGGCCACAGGATAATGGTCCAGGTTCAGAATTCATGGTTCCCCCTTGTTGACAGGAATCCGCAGAAATTCGTAAATATCTACAAATGCTCCGACAGCGATTTTCAGAAAGCCACACAAAGAATATATCACGACGCAAAATATCCCTCTCATCTTAAGGTCAGCATACTTCAATA
>CAVOKP010000022.1:0-177036 GCA_963696535.1 uncultured Bacteroidales bacterium | reverse complement strand
TTCAGGCGCCACCGCATTCCAGGCTCCTGTCATTGTCTTATCCCCAATGGCCTTTATGTAAATATTGCAAAGATCATCAATATGGATCCATGGAATATATTGCCGGCCGCTGCCAAGGGCTGATCCAATGCCCAGCCTGACAGCCGGTAACATTCTGCCCAGGACACCACCATTTCGTGTCAGGACCATTCCCGTCCTGATCTTTACTGTCCTGATACCGGATTCCTGAAACCTGTCGGCCGATTGTTCCCATCTTCTGCAGACCTCTCCGGTAAAGTCGGTGGATGGCGGGTCTGTTTCACTGAATATTTTTTCAGATGTTGCCGTTCCTTAATAACCGCTTCTGAAGCTGAAATGAATGCCTTTAGTTTAATTCCCGATTCCTGCACTTTATCAAAAAGAAGCCCGCATGTTTTGATCCGGCTGTCGAAAATCAGCTGCCTTCTCTTTTTTTGTCCATCTCCTGTCACCCATTCCTGCTCCGGCAAGGTGAATTATGTAATCTGCCCTTTGTATGGCTTCATTCTCAACCTCGTTCTTATCGGGATTCCAGTTGTAGACGGAATTGCTGTTGCCACGACTGCTTTTCCTGCTGAGGAGCAACACATTATATCCCTTTTCCTTGAGCTTCCTGCTCAGGTGCTTCCCGATAAGTCCTGTTCCGCCGGTCATTAGAACGGTTTCCATGATGATGAAGATTTGCGGGTGCAAGTTTAATCATTTCCCGGAGACCGGCGCCAGAAAAAAAATAACTATTCCAATATATAATACAATAAATATATATTATCTTTGTTATATATAAGATACAGTTATATACTATCTATATGATATCAAATCAACTTTACAGCGGGTCGCTTAAGACAATAGTTCTTAAACTGTTAAAAGAAGAGGGTCCTATGCATGGATATGCAATAACAAATAAGGTGGAGGAACTTACAAAGGGTAAGATCACTCTTGCTTACGGTGCTCTTTATCCCATACTTCACAAGCTTGAAAGCGAGAAAGTGCTTGTCACTACGAGTGAAGTTTACAACAACAGGGTAAGGATCTACTATGCGCTTACCCCTTCGGGCCAAGCAGTAGTTGCTGAAAAAATAAATGAGCTTAAAGAATTTATTGAATCGCTCCAGCTTATAATTGAACCCAAAGCCGGACTCAGCCATGCCTGAACTTTCGATCCAGAATATTGAAAGGATTTCCCGCGATGTAAGAAAACAGGAGATAGTATTCTCTCATCTTCTGGATGAGCTGATCGACCATATCTGCTGCGATGTCGAAAATGAAATGCAGGAGGGGCTTACCTTCCTTGAAGCCTACAGTAAAGTAAGGCATAAAATTGGTTCGCGGCGAATTAAAGAGATACAGGAAGAGACACTTTATGCAGTCGACACTAAATACAGACATATGAAAAACACGATGAAAATTTCAGGCATTGCCGGTACAGTGTTGCTTGGCTTTGGAGCCTTATTCAAGATCCAGCATTGGCCTCTCGCTGGGGTT
Organism: uncultured Bacteroidales bacterium; assembly: GCA_963696535.1. Classification (GTDB taxonomy): domain Bacteria; phylum Bacteroidota; class Bacteroidia; order Bacteroidales; family VadinHA17; genus LD21. The sequence continues at coordinate 175,536 of CAVOKP010000022.1, read as the reverse complement.
ATGGTTACCCTTGGGGCTGTAACACTGGCAGTGGTATTCATGCCTTCGGCCCTCGGAGTACTCTGGAAAGAGACTCACAGCAGGAAGAAACTCTTCCTTTTCGTCTCGGCATTTCTGGCAGGGATGTGTTTTATACTTGGTACATTGTTCAAGATACAGCACTGGCATGGTGCAGGATTGATTCTCCTTCTGGCAGGATTCTTTGGATTGTTTTTCTTTGTACCTGCATTACTTGTTCATAAACTTCAGGATCAGGATAATAAAGCCAAAAAGCCGGTTTATATACTGGCTGCTGCTGGAGCGATCTGTTATGGTGCAGGGATGTTATTTAAAATCCAGCACTGGCCGGGCGCAGCGGTCCTAATGGTCTTTGGACTTGTAATTCTCTGCCTGATAGCTTTACCTTGGTACACACGGATCAGCTGGAAGGAGGAGGGTCATATAACTTCAAAATTCCTTTATATAATTATAGGCCTGCTTCTGATCCTTCTGCCTGGATCACTGATCAACATGAACCTTTCGCAATCTTTTGAAGAGGGTTTTTATTCACATCAGGATCAGCAAAAGGCTCTGTACAGTTATTTACACCGTAATACCAGTTCCATGATGATCCGTTACCACGATTCACTTAAATACCCTGTAATGGAACTGATTCACGAAAGGACCAAAGAGCTGGTTAATTATATCGGGGGTATTGAATCTGAAATGATTAGTGTGGCAGAAGGGGAGCCGGGAGCACCTGTTATTCTCAGCAATGAGATCATTCAGTCTGAAACAGGACCAGCTATAAATTTTCATGAAATTTCGAGACCGTTTCATACCCAGCCTGTAAAAGACTTTCTTCTGCCTGGCGCAAGGGCAAGGGAGGAGCTTAATGCACTTCTGACTGATTATAAAGCATTTATTTTAGGATTGATGTCCGGTGAAGAGCTGAGAAGTATTTCAGGACTTCTTGATCTATCACTTTATTTACCGGATGAGCTGCCTGAGACCAGTAATATTTCATTGATGTCGGGGCTCCATTCGCTTGTGCTGCTGAAAAACGGGCTTCTGACCGTTGAGTCCGATGCATTGAAAGCTATTGCAAGCCACAACTAATCAATTAATACACAAAGTCATGAAGCAAAAGATTTATATATTCGGTGTGGTTACTGCCATAATAATTTTTACAGGCACTCTGTTTAAATTAAACCACTGGCCTGGCGCAGGTTATCTGTTGATAATAGGTATTGCAACGCTTGTTCTGGGCTTTCTGCCCCTGGCACTTAGAGACCATTACAAGGCAAGCGGAACCAGGCAAAACTTACTGCTGCATATTGTTACCTGGCTCACATGCTTTGTAGTATTCACATCGATGCTGTTCAAGATTCAGCATTGGCCTTATGCTGGCATCCTGTTGACAATAGCAATTCCTTTCCCGTATGTTGTTTTTCTTCCTGTTTTTATTTCAACGATGTCAAAGAACAAGAATTTCAATATTTACAATGCAGTATTTATTCTTATGTTGCTTGCTGCCAGTTCAGTTCTGTCGGCCTTGCTTGCTTTAAATGTATCAGCGGAAAGGATCAAAGACAGCTATAACCTTTCAAGGCAGTACAATCAGGTTGGAAAGGTCCTCAACCAGCTCCCTGCATATGACTCAGAATCCGGGATTGCCCTGAAGATTGATGAAGTCCTAAAGGTTGCGGATGATTATAAGAACCTGATACTTAAGTTTGAAGGTATCTCTCCCGGACAATATACTTACGCGGGAGATTTACTGAGACCCGATTTACGGGGTGCAGCGCTGCAGGGATTATCTTCTACCGGTAATGCAAAACTTGCGGAAAAACTAGACAACAGCTTGAAGGACCTTATTAAGGAGATTGAAAATACTCCGGGATGTGATGACCTGGCAAAAGCAATCCCGGTAATTCTTGATCTTAACCCGCAGGATGGAGATGAGCCTTTATTGATTTGGTCTAATATTACTAATACCCTTTCGTGGACCCTTATTTATCTCGACGGTCTTGAGACCAACCTGAAAATGATTAAGGCAACGGCTGTGGGACCCAGAGATGCCGCCCCTCACGGGGCTTTCTAGTGGTTAGTGAACAGTCAGGGACGGGCTTCGCCCATCCCTAAAATCTTAATGGCGTACGGCCTTATAAAACAGCTTTATGATTCCTCAAGGCCCTTAGGGTCTTGATACTATTGGGCGGGGCATCGCCCCGCACGAGAATCAACCATACAATACCATAAGCCCCGGTAGGGGCGCAATAAGCAAATTGTACTACACAGGAATTATTTTCATCATAAAGAATCTCCTTTCTGTCGGTAAAACCTCCTGGTACTTCTATTAAATTTTTTATCGCTTCAGGCCCTCTTTACTTTTACGGGAAAAGAATTATAATATGAAAAAAGGAATTCTGATATTTTGTGCAATTATAATCTGTTTCGCGGCAGAAACCCAGGCACAACAGGATAGCATCTGGACTCTTGAGAAGTGCATTAATTATGCTCTTGAAAAAAAATATCCAGGTCAGGAAAAGCGAACTTTCAAACCAGAGATATCAGTTTTATGCCGGTCAGGCAAAGGCACAACGGTTTCCTTCAGTTAATGCATCGGTGAACCAGAATTTTAACTGGAGCAAGTCAACTGGTGTATCAGGATATACAGGAATTAATGGTTCCAATGTTTCCGTAAATTCTGGAGTTACTATATTTAATGCCACTAAGCTGACTAACCAGATAAAACAGGCTGAACTTGATATTCAGGGTGGTCAGTATTCTCTTGAAACAACAAAAGAATCGATTAGCCTGAGTATTCTTAATGCATACCTGCAGGTTCTGTATGCCGAAGAACAGGTTAAGAACAGTGGGAAACAGATTGAATCAACGGCAAGCCAGCTTAATCTTGCAGGTGAAAGACTTGCAATGCAGGTGATCTCACAAGCTGACTATGCCCAGGTGAAATCACAGCTTGCAAGTGAGAAACTTAATCTGGCCAACGCCAAAAGCCAGCTTGGCAATTGCAAAGGTAAACCTTGAGCAGCTCATGGAACTTCCTGTTACTGATGACTTCAATATTGCACATCCCGATCTTCAGGAGATGCATAAATCAAAACAGGATCCCTGATGTAAAATCAGTTTATGAAACTGCACTTGGCCATCAAACCGCAGATTAAGAATGCCGCCGTTAATAAAGAAATTGCCGCACTTGATGAGAAAATAGCCAAAGCAGGATATTTTCCCACTCTTTCGGCAAGTGCAGGAATTAGTTCAAATTATTCAAGCACTGGCAACTGATCCATATTTCGATCAGTTGAATAATGGTATCACGCCCTCAGTGGGTTTTTCGCTTTCAATCCCGATCTATCAGAAAAAACAGGTTAAAACAAATGTTGCTGTCGCTACAGATTGGATATCAGGATGCTGAACTAAGTGAAATAAACACAAAGAACCAGCTCAGAAAAAATATTGAACAGGCATGTCCTGGATGTCACCTCTGCCCAGATTGAATATGAAGCAAACCTTGAAAATTTACAGGCAACAGAGTGAATCAGCAGCATTATCGGATGAAAAATTCAGACAGGGTATCATTAATTCAGTTGATTACCTGGTTTCAAAAACAAATCTTATTGTTGCTGAAAGCCAGTTTCTTGCAATCAAAATTCAATCTGATATTCAGTTATAAGATCCTCGATTTTTATACAGGAATTCCTTTATCACTTTAAATACAAAATAAAATAAATAATATAAATCAATGAAAAAGAAAACATTAATAATTATCGGGATAATTGGTTAGTTGCAGCAATTGCATTACTCGCTATTCAAACCTTTCTCAAAAAAAGAAGCTGAATACTACCTTCGAAACCGTAAAGTTGAAAAAGGTAATATTACCAATACTGTTACTGCAACAGGCACCATTGAAGCAATAACAACAGTTGATGTAGGTACACAGGTATCGGGTATCATTGAGAATGTATATGTTGATTTCAATGATAATGTAAAACAGGGTCAGATTCTGGCAAAACTCGATGAAACATCGCTTAAGGCTCAGCTTGAACAAAGCCAGGCATCGGTCGATCAGGCACAGGCTCAGCTTAATTATCAGGAAGCCACCTTTAACAGGCTGAAAGCCTTTATGAAAAGAAACTTATTGCCCAGGCCGACTATGACCAGGCCTTGTATAATTATGAGAATTCAAAAGCATCCTTAACAATGCAAAATCAGCTCTTGACAGGACTAAAGTAAACCTTGAGTATGCAACTATTAATTCCCCTATCGATGGTGTTGTACTGAACAGGGCCATTGAAGAGGGACAGACTGTTGCAGCCAGCTTTAATACTCCTGAAATGTTTACAATTGTCAACGATCTTACCCAGATGGAAGTACAGACAAGTGTTGATGAAGCTGATATTGGTAAGGTTAATCAGGGTCAACGGGTTGAATTTACTGTTGATGCATATCCCGATATGAAATTTGAAGGGTCAGTTTCACAGGTCAGGCTGCAGCCGGTAACGACAAATAATGTTGTTACCTATGTTGTGATACTGAATGCTCCGAATCCCGATAAAAAACTTATGCCAGGCATGACTGCAAGTGCAACAATCTTTATTGAGGAGAAGCAAAATACGCTTATCCTTTCGGGAAAGGCACTTCGTTTTACACCCGACAGCTGAATATCTGAAAAAAATGATGGTAAACAGCTATTGGAAATGCGGACCACTGGGTAATCCCGCCTGCTGGAACTTCAGGACAATTTCCGTCAGGTCAGGAATCTGGTGGCAGGTTCAATACCAGAAGGCATTCCTCCGACTGGATTTAATACCAGGCATGAAGCAAGAGGATACCAAAAGTGTCTGGGTTAAGGATGAAAAGAGGGGTATTCGTCCGGATCCTGTCACTATTGGGATTGAAAACGGAACCAATGTGGAATTACTTTCTGGTCTGAAAGAAGGAGATGAAGTATTATTTCGATGAACAGCGACGTTAAAAAGGCCGCTCAAGAGCAAAATGCCGGTCCTCGCGGCCCGATTCCCTTTCTAGGAAATAAGATCAGCAAGAAATTTAAAAAATCAGAATATGAATAATACAATTATAGAAATTAGAACTAAGAAGGACTATCATGTAGGGGAGGTTACAGTTCATGCTCTGCGGGGAGTGGATCTGCAGATCAGCAAAGGTGAGTTTGTGGCAATTATGGGAGTAAGCGGTTCAGGAAATCCACCATGCTTAATATCTTGGATGTCTTGATAAGCCTACCTCAGGAGAATATTTTCTTGACGGGGTTGACGTCAAAACAATGAACAGGGATGAACTGGCCAGATTACGTAATAAAAAGCTTGGATTTGTTTTTCAGGCATATAACCTTTTAGCAAGAACAACAGCACTGGAAAATGTTGAACTCCCATTGTTTTATAACTCAAAAATAAAATCCAAGGAGCGAAAAGAACGTGGCATTGAATGCTCTTGAAGCAGTCGGACTTGGCGACCGTATGCATCATATGCCAAACCAGCTGTCAGGGGGACAGCAGCAAAGAGTTGCGATTGCCAGGTCACTGGTCAATGATCCGGTACTTATTCTGGCTGATGAGCCTACAGGTAATCTTGATACCCGTACTTCATTTGAGATTATGGAATTGTTTCAGGATTTGAATGAAAAAGGAAGAACTATTGTATATGTTACTCATGAACCTGATATTGCAAAATTTGCAACACGTAATGTAATATTCAGAGATGGTAAAATTCAGCGGGAAAATGGTATTATGACAGGCTTCTGGCAAGAGATATTCTGAAAACTTTACCGGAAGAAAATATTGAAGAATTTGATACAATATAAAATAATAAGGATATGAATTATTTCAAATCTGTTTAAAATAGCCATACGTGCTCTGGTGAGGAATAAGCTCAGGGCTATACTTACTATGCTTGGCATTATAATAGGTGTTGCATCAGTTATTGCAATGCTTGCAATAGGAGAAGGAACCAAAAAAAATATACAGGAGAGATGTCATCAATGGGTACCAACATGATAATGATTATGCCAAATATGCAGCGACGTGGTGGTGTAAGTCTGGGTGCTTCAAGTTCTATGGTCCTTAAAATGAGCGATGTTGTAGACATTACGGAACGAATCGGTTTATCTCGCTGAAGTCTCTCCCGAGGTGAGTGCAAACGGTCAGGTTATCTATGGAAATCAGAATACCCAGACCACTATTTATGGAGTCAGTGAAGAATATCTGGCAATCAGAAAACTTACAATTGAGAGCGGAAGAATATTTAATGCCGGTGAAGTAAGAAGTATGTCCAAAGTTTGCATTCTTGGTCAGACTGTCATTGAAGAACCTTTTTGGAGAAGGCAGCGATCCTGTCGGAATGACGATCCGTATAAAAAACCTGCCTTTTGAAATTATTGGCATCCTTGAAGATAAGGGAGAAAGCGGAATGGGACAGGATCAGGATGATCTGATTCTTGCTCCGTACACAACTGTTCAACGCCGTCTTGCAGCAATCGATTATATTAACGGGATCTATGCTTCGGCTGTATGCGGAGGAAAATAGTGCAGTGGCAATTGATGAAGTGACAGAAATACTCAGGAGAACTCATAAACTTAAGGAATCGGAAGAAGATGATTTCAGGGTGATGTCGCAGTCGGAGCTTATCGAAACCGTTTCATCCATAACAGATATTATGACATATCTTCTTGGAGCTATTGCAGGTATCTCTCTCTGGTAGGGGGTATTGGTATTATGAATATTATGTTCGTTTCTGTTACTGAACGTACCCGCGAAATAGGACTTCGGATGTCAATTGGAGGAAGAGGCCAGGATATCCTGAAGCAATTCCTTGTTGAATCAATAATTATGAGTATTTTAGGTGGTGCTCTCGGAGTGATCTTTGGTTATCTGATTGCCAAAGGTGCAGGATATGATGGGTAGTCCGGCAGTAGTTACAACCCAGTCAGTTATACTTGCCTTTGCAGTCTGTTTCGCAATAGGTGTCTTTTTTGGCTGGTATCCTGCACGGAAGGCAGCTAACCTTAATCCGATCGATGCTCTCAGGTACGAATAAAATAAACCGAATATGAAAAAGGAAATCTCTTTAAAGGCAGTTATAATCCAAGGAATCATTCCTGCATCTTCTGGCCTGGACGATTCTTATCGGATTACCTCTCTACTTTATTGAACGGTGGCAGATCGGGAACGATTTCATATGGCTTTATTATATCAACACACTTATAAGCGGGATAATTTTTTATGTCAATTATCTTGTTCTTGGTTCCGAAATTCTTTTTCGGCAAAAAAAAATACAGGTATTATATATCAGTTCTTATTCTGATTGCCTGCTTTTATTTTGTATCAGATTTTCCAATAAGCTGGTTTTTAACTATGCTTCAGGTTCATCTCAGTCTGAAAATTTTAACAGGCAACCTGGAGAGCCCGACAGAAGGCTGCCTCCGGGAGGCGGAGCCACCCTGGCCAGACCAGGACCTCCTTTCCGTGGCATGCATCTTTATAACTTTGGATTCACTTCGGTGTTCCTTATTTTTTTCAGCCTCGGATTGAGAGTGCTTGAACGTCAGTCGCAGATTGAGAAACTTCAGAAAGAAACAGAAAAAGAAAAGTCTTAATTCGGAGCTGGCATTCCTTAAAAATCAGATCAGTCCTCATTTCTTTTTTAATACCCTGAATAATATTTATTCTCTGATAAGCATTAATGCGGAAGATTCTCAAAAAGCAATACTGAAATTTCAAAGCTTATGAGATATCTGCTCTATGAATCTGAACATGGAAATACGATGCTAAGCAATGAGATCGATTTTATGAATAACTATATTGATCTGATGAAATTAAGGATGAATGAGAAGGTCGGTCTGTCGGTCTCCTTTCCTGAAAATATGAAGATATAAGCATCCCCCCTTTGTTATTTATTCCTTTTATCGAAAATGCCTTCAAGCATGGGATCAGTTACCGCGAGAAATCCTTTATTGATATTGATATGGATGGTTACAGCGAATCTTTAGCTTTCAGGTGTGTCAACAGCATTGTAAAGACAAAGGAGGAAGATCCCGATGGAAACATCGGGCATCGGCCTTGAAAATGTCAGCAAAAGACTAATCTTGTTATTCCCGGGACATGCATAAATTAAAGATTGATAAATCGGAGAATACATTTGAGGTATTTCTGACAAATTAATCCTGATAATGATCAATACTATTGCCATCGATGACGAGCCTCTTGCTTTACAGCTTGTTACCGGGTATATTGAAAAGACGCCCGGGCTGAACTGCTAGGGAGATTCGATAATCCGCTTGATGCAATGGATTTTATGGCCGATAAAGATGTGGATCTTGTTTTTATTGATATACAGATGCCTGATCTTTCAGGGCTCGAATTTACCCGGTCGATGGCAAAGGGACCAAAAGTGATATTCACAACTGCTTTTGAAAAATATGCCCTGGAAGGATTCAGGCTCGATGTGGTTGATTATCTGCTGAAACCATTCAGCTATGAGGAGTTTGTTAAAGCGGTTCAAAAGGTCCAGAAACTTATCCGGCTCGAGAAAGGTGTTTCTGACCAGGTGGATGCCAACAACGAATTCCTGTTTCTCAAATCGGATTACAAGATCAAACGGATCAATTTCAACGATATTCTCTATATTGAAGGGCTTAAGGATTATGTGAAAGTCTATATACAGAATTCTCCAAAACCGGTTTTATCGCTTACATCCATGAAACTTCTGGAATCAAAACTGCCTGAAGCCAGATTCATGCGGGTTCACCGGTCGTTTATTGTTAACCTTGAGAAAATTGATACTATTGAAAGAAGCAGGATTGTTTTCGGGAAAACCTATATTCCGGTCAGCGACCAGTACAAGGAAAAATTCCAGGAATTTCTCGACAAGAATTTCTTATGACCGGCGCTTTTCCCCCGGGAAATCCATTTAACCACGGAGTAACACGGAGTCTAACCACGGAGTAACATGGTTTTTTAAGACAGTGATACTCCGTCTTTACCCGGAGAAACTCCGTGGTAAATTGATTTAGTCCTCCGGTTTAAGATGTATTGCAATCCCGTTATTCGGCGCAAGATTTAGCGAATGAAGTGTCTTGCTGTTTATTATTGTACTGTCAATTCTGACATGTGTCCGGGTGTTGACCGACGGATCATCTGAATAGATTTTGGCTGAATATTCCTTATCCGGATCCAAAAAAGCGAAGTTAAGATCAAGCATTATGGAATTGGCTCCGGTTATGCCGCCGATAAACCATTCATCACCCTTTTTCCTTGCTATTACTCCATATTCCCCGATTTTTGCATGCAATACTTTTGTTTCATCCCAGACTGTAGGGACATTGTCGAAGAATTCCAATTCCGGCTCATCACCAATAAAGTTAGTTGCTCCCCACAAACCGTCATCCTTTACGAGTGCAGGAGCGGCCTTGTCGTACCAGTAAAGAAACTGAAGGGGACTGAAAATGCAGACAGCTTTTGCCAGCTGAGAGGCATGTGATCCCATTTTTTTATCGACCCTTTCATTATAATAACAGATTGTATTGTCTCCCTGTCCGGCAAGCATCCGCGTGAACATCGTTATCAGAGTATGGCTGTTTGAAGGGCTCTCTTCATCACCACGGATGCCTTCCATTGTTAGTAAATTCGGATATGTTCTTGAAAACCCGGTGGGTCGGTATTCGTCATGCACGTCAACAACCATTTGAAATGCAGCAGCTTTCTTTATCGATTCATGAAGCCACCTTGTCGCATCCTGGGTTCCGACCCTTACAAATCCGAATTTTATCCCGGAAATTCCCCATTTGCTGTAGATCGGAAGCAGTTCGTCGATCTGTTTCTCAAGGGCTCTCCTGTTGACATAAAGAATAATGTCAATATTCTTTGACTTTGCATATCTTGTGACCTCCATCATGTCGAGAGGCCCTTTGGACCGTGCAGGGTCAAGGTTCACCGCCCTGGCATCAGACCTGTCATTGTTTTCAGGTCCGTACCATCCGGCATCAAATTCGACATACTGCATATTATGGGATGATGTGAAATCGATAGCTGCCCTGGCTCCGTCTGTTGTGAGGGTTACTTCACGCAAGTACCTTTCCGGGTTTAATCCAGGAAACATCAGGTCAATTTCGCACGGATCATTAAGGTTAAGACAGTAAATAATTCTTTTCGAGAAGGTCCCCCGGATTTTTTCCGGCCATGATCACCCTCCAGGGAGATTGAAATGGAAGTGCTTTATGTACAGGACTTTCCAGATATGTAATTACATTGTAATTACGTATTGAATCAGGGTTAAATTTCATTCTGGCATAGTCGACAAGCTTTGCCTCGGTAAGAGCAATGATAAGATTTGTATCTATTTCAATAACGAGAGGTCTTTCACAGCCTTTTTCAATCTGGCTGAGAGGAACTCTTGAGTATTGTGCCTGGGCTCTTGCAGCCGACCATGCAGAATGATCAGCCGGGAAACTGAATATTATCGTTTCATTGGTTATGGTGACGGAATCCCTTTCATTTTGCCGGGGAAATTCATATGAAAAAGCCACTCCTTCATTATATGCCCGGCATACAAGATTGATCTTAAGATCCTTGTTCTCCATGAATATCCTTAGCTGGTTATAATTATCGGGGATCTCTTTCCTTTCCCGAAATTATTTATCCAATTGGTTTGTGACGGATTCGCGTTCAATATCAATGACTTTAAGTTCATTTCCCTCAAATACATTATCATCGGCTGAGATCCTGATCAATGATGGAGAAATAATTTGCCTGTCCAGGATATCAACTGTAATGGCCGGAGACATTACATCCCCGCTTTCATATTCAGGGATAAGGGTGAGTTTTACTTTCCCGTCGGGGGAGGTGACAAAAAGGTCTTTCTCACCTGAACAGGATACTGACGCCAGGAGGAGAATTAAAAGTACTGACACGATTTTCATGAGACGAATTTTTAAAACATGATCTTAAAAATAATCAATAAGGATATCCTGTGCAAAGACTTCTCCTTAGAACATTTGTCTTGAAACTTCCGGAAGCAATAAACCATAATGATTTACGTTATTTACAAATCCAAGGGGTATAAATCATGGGGGTATAACAATAAAAAGGCACTAATAATGGGAATACCCCCTAAAAAAAGGGGGCGTTACATCAAAATATACTAACAAAATGCAACTATGTGTCGTTTTTATTATATTGCACCCTGTTTTATTTTCAAATTTCGCATATCAATGAGAAAAAATTGCAGGGGCAAATCGATACTACTGGCGGTATTAGTTTTTATGGCGGGTACTCCTTTATATTCGCAGGATGAGGATTCCTCTCCTTTCAATGCCGGGGCCGACTTTTACAGCAGTTACATCTGGAGGGGTACAAAACTTGGAACTGGTCCGGCTGTTCAGCCAGTGCTTGAATTCTCTTCAGGTTTTTTCACCTCCGGCGCCTGGGGTTCATTTGATTTCAGTGGATACCAGGAGGTCGACCTCTATCTAAGTTTTTCACTTCCTTCAGGATTCAGCGTTGGAATCACTGATTATTATTCCCCGGATTTAAGATATTTCGATTATTCTGCAGCATCAGGAAGCCATGCTTTCGAATTGAACCTGGCATTTTCCGGTGAAAAACTGAGCTTTGAGGCAGACTATATACTTAATGAAGCAGGAGGCATCGGTTCGGCTGGTAGTGATCTCTATCTTCAGGCAGGATTTTCTTTCCGGCATTTCAGCCTTTTTGCCGGTGCAGGGAACGGATGGCTTCTGATTGATCCGGAAGCAGATAATGGCAAAATAAAGCTTTGCAACCTCGGTCTTGAAGTTTCCAGGTCAGTCAGAATAACAGATACATTCGAAATTCCGGTCGTGGGGCAGTTGATATTCAACCCTGACAGGGAACAACTTTTTCTTGTTGTAGGCTTTACACTATAGAAGTCTCTTTTTCTTTCCCGCTGATTTTCGCATTCCGGGTTTTCGGGACCGTAGATATTCGCAGGGATAAATAGACATCCTTTAAAGTTCCATATTGCTTTGACTCTTTTCAGACGTCATTAAGATTTTGCATCTCGTTTCACCATAAAATATATGCTTATTATCATTATACCTCTTTGAAAAAGGGGGTGAAGGCGAAAATAATGTAAATAAAACGACATATACCCCCCAAAAAATAACACATAGATCAAAAAAAGAGTAAAATAATTTGATAACCCCCCAAAAAATATATAGGTTTGTCCCGGGATACCTGATTTGTCGTTTAAATACTTTTAATTATGAAATTGAACTGGAAAAGATTTATGATTGTTTTAATGCTGTTTTCAGCAGGAGCCCAAGGCTTGTTTGCCTCGGATGGTGAAGCAATTGATTCTGGTGCGACTGCCTGGATGCTCACATCTACTGCACTTGTACTATTAATGATCCCCGGACTGGCAATGTTTTACGGAGGACTGGTGCGTTCAAAGAATGTTCTTGGTACAGTAATGCACAGTTTTGTTGCCATGGGTATCATAACTGTGTTGTGGGTTATTGTCGGATACAGCATGTGTTTCGGGCAGAACACACTGGGAGGCTTTTTCGGATGGAACAGTAACTATTTTTTTCTCAAAGGGATTGACACTAATATTTTGGATGCAAAAGTTCCCGAATATGTTTTCTCAATGTTCCAGCTCAAATTTGCCATTATCACGCCGGCATTAATAGCAGGCGCTTTTGCCGAGCGGGTCAGTTTCAAGGCTTATTGTTTCTTCATCGCATTATGGAGCCTTCTGGTTTATAATCCGCTTTGCCATTGGGTATGGGCATCAGATGGGTTTCTTTTTAACATTGGTGCAAAAGGGGCAATCGATTTTGCCGGAGGAACAGTCGTTCACATTTCTGCAGGGGTAAGCGGACTTGTCGCTGCACTATTCCTTGGATCGCGCAGGGGTTATCCCTACCAGGTAATACGTCCGAACAATCTTGTGATCACCATGCTTGGAGCAGGATTGTTATGGGTGGGATGGTTCGGATTCAATGCCGGAAGCTCCATATCGAGCGGACTAAGCACCGCCCAGGCTTTAACCGCAACCCAGGTTGCCGCAGCTGCCGGTGCCCTGTCGTGGATAATAATTGAAAGCTTCCATCAGGGAAAAGCAACTGCCCTCGGATTTGCCAGCGGAATACTTGCAGGGCTGGTAGCTGTTACACCTGCTGCAGGCGTGGTTCAACCCTATGGAGCAATGATACTCGGAATACTGGCTTCCTCAGTATGTTATATGGCCATTCAGGCTAAAAACAAACTTGGTTATGATGATAGTCTGGACGCATTCGGGATTCATGGAGTAGGAGGTATAACAGGAGCTCTTTTCCTGACCTTTTTTATCCGTCCCTCATGGATGGCTGAAGCCGCAGCTGCAAACGGAGGTTCATGGTCGGTATGGAACCAGCTTGGTGTTCAGGCAATTGCTGTTGGGATTGCAATAGCATTTTCAGCAGGAATGACATTTATGATAATCTTTTTGCTGAATAAGTTCATAAGGTTTAAATCGACAGAAGATGACGAAATGGCTGGCCTCGACAGATCATATCACGGGGAGAGAGGATATGGAATGCTCAATCCAAGCTAATCAAACAAGAATAATAAACAAGGCAAAATGAAACTAATTACTGCAATAATACGTGAAGTTCAGCTGGACAAAGTGCGTGAGGCGCTTATAGCAGCAGAAATTACCAGAATTACAGTGAGCCGTGTATCGGGACATGGCCAGCAGAGAATCGAGGAGATGTACAGGGGGCAAAGGATAATCCCTGACCTGATACCAAAAATCAGGATTGAAATTGGCGTAAATGATGATTTTGTAGATATTACTGTCGATGCCATTCTCCGCTCGGCAAGAACAACCGACGGGGAAGAAGGAAACGTCGGCGACGGCAAGATCTTTATCACACCGCTGGAGGAATGCATCAGGATCCGTACCGGGGAAAGAGGCGGGTCGGCGATATAAATCGCGAATTTTGTGAAAATAGGGACATGCCATGGCATGTCCCTATTTTCACAGAAGGGAATGATTAATTCATAAACAATTTTATATCATCCTCAACGGTACCGATACCGGCAATTCCGAATTTTTCGATAAGAACCTTTGCAACATTCGGCGAAAGGAATCCGGGAAGCGTTGGTCCGAGGTGAATGTTCTTAATCCCAAGATACAGAAGAGCGAGCAGTACGATAACCGCTTTCTGCTCATACCATGCAATGTTGAAAGCTATCGGCAGGTCGTTTATGTCTTTCAGATTGAAAACCTCCTTAAGCTTAAGTGCAATCACCGCAAGGGAGTATGAATCGTTGCACTGACCGGCATCAAGTACTCTCGGGATACCATTGATATCACCCAGCTGAAGCTTGTTGTAGCGGTACTTCGCACATCCTGCCGTTAGAATAACTGTGTCCCTGGGAAGTGCCTGTGCGAATTCGGTGTAGTAATTACGGTCCTTGAAGCGGCCATCGCAGCCTGCCATTACGAAGAACTTTTTAATTGCACCTGATTTCACTGCATCAACAACCTTATCGGCAAGGGCAATGACCTGGTTATGAGCGAACCCGCCCACTATCTCTCCCTTCTCTATTTCAACGGGAGGCTTGCATCTTTTTGCATGTTCGATAATTACAGAAAAATCCTTCCGTCCTCCCGTTGGCCTGTCGGCTATATGCCTGAATCCCGTGAATCCTGCAGCACCTGTTGTGTATACTTTATCAAAATATGAAGCATCCTTTTTCGGAGGGACGATGCAGTTTGTAGTAAAGAGTACCGGACCGTTGAAGGTTTCAAATTCCTCCTTCTGTCTCCACCATGAGCTGCCATAATTTCCAACAAAATGAGTGTACCTCTTGAAGGCAGGATAGTAGTTGGCAGGAAGCATTTCGCTGTGGGTATACACATCAACTCCTGTTCCCTCTGTTTGTTTAAGGAGGTCTTCCATATCCCTCAGGTCGTGTCCGCTGATAAGTATGCCCGGATTATTCCGTACGCCAATATTGACTTTCGTGATCTCCGGATTGCCATATTTAGTGGTGTTTGCCTTGTCGAGAAGAGCCATTGCCGTAACTCCGAATTTTCCGGTCTCCAGCACAAGGGCAGTCAGCTCAGCAGCCCCGAGAGATTCATCAGTAGTGGCAATCAGGGCATCCTGAATGAACTTATAGATCGATTTGTCTTCAAAGCCAAGATTGTATGCATGTTCGGTATAGGCTGCCATTCCTTTCACACCGTAGATCACTAGCTCCCTTAAGGATCTTATATCTTCGTTTTTGGTCGAAAGCACTCCGATAGAAATATTTTTTGCTTCGAATTCCTCAACGGTGCTGCCTGTCCAGGTGGCTGATTCATGAACAGCTTCTGGAATCTTTCCGCCAGCCTTGATCAATGATGCCTTAAGCTCATCCCTGAGCTTAAGTGCTTCCCTCACCCTTATAACAAATCTTTCGTGATCGAAGTTCGCATTGGTGATAGTCATGAAAAGAGAGTCGACAATGAACTTGTTTGCTAAATCATTTTCGATTCCGAGCTCCCTGAGCCTTGTATTGTAAAATGAAATTCCCTTTGAAAGAAATACAAGAAGATCCTGCATATTCGCAACCTTTTCGGTTTTACCGCAAACACCGGCAACAGTGCATCCGGTGCCTTTTGCGGTTTCCTGACACTGAAAGCAAAACATACTCATAGTTATATATATTTGGTTAATATTATATTCTGATCGTAAAAGCTATCCTTGAATTTGCAAAAATCCCTGATATAAAGTTCAGCAAAAAAACCAAAATTGCCTTACCTGGATTGTAACATATGTTACAATATGTATGATTTTTAGGAAAAAATGTCTATTTTTCAGACCGATGAATATTACATTCGAAAACATACTTCTTATCGGCTCGGTCCTTCTGGGATTAAGCGTTCTGGTCGGCAAGACATCATTCCGACTGGGTGTTCCGACACTTATTCTTTTTGTCATAGTCGGGATGCTGGCCGGATCGGAGGGTTTCGGGGGGATCAATTTCAGTGATCCGGCCATTGCCCGTTTCATTGGTATTGTTGCGCTTAATGTGATACTTTTCTCGGGAGGCCTTGAAACGAGATGGGAGGTTGTAAAACCTGTTATCTGGCATGGACTGACACTTTCGACGGTGGGAGTATTTCTGACAGCTGTTTCGGTCGGTGTTTTTGTGTGGGCTATCACCGATTTTACATTTTTTGAAGGATTGCTTCTTGGATCGATTGTATCATCGACCGATGCTGCCGCCGTCTTTTCAATACTCAGGGCAAGAAGCCTCGGACTTAAAAAGAACATACGGGCGACACTTGAGCTTGAGAGCGGAAGCAACGATCCCATGGCATATTTCCTTACAATTGCCGTGATGGGACTGATATTGTCGGGAGAACAGTCGGCCCTCACCATAATTCCATTGTTCTTCAAGCAGATGATTATAGGCACGGTAACAGGATTTCTGACCGGCAAGCTGGGGAAGGAACTTATAAACAGGATTTCACTCGATTATGTCGGGCTCTACCCCGTAATGGTCATTGCACTGATGTTCTTCACATTTTCAATTGCCGATTTCCTGGGGGGGAACGGATTCCTTGCGATTTATCTCCTTGCTATGTACCTTGGAAACCAGTATCTTATTCATAAAAAGTCAATCATGCAGGTATTTGACGGACTTGCCTGGCTTATGCAGATAGTCCTGTTCCTCACCCTGGGCTTGCTTGTCTTCCCCAGCCAGATAGTTCCTGTCCTTGGAACGGGGCTTCTTGTTTCTGCTTTCCTGATGTTTGTAGCAAGGCCCTTCAGCGTATTTGCCTGCCTTTTGCCATTCAGGCTCAGGATGAAGAGTATTGCGTTTATTTCATGGGTCGGCCTCCGCGGAGCTGTCCCGATTGTATTCGCAACTTACCCCCTTCTTGCAGGCATTGACAAATCGCATATGATCTTCAATCTTGTCTTCTTTATTTCACTTACATCCGTACTTTTGCAGGGCACCACTCTGAGGTTTTTCGCGAAGTGGCTCCATGTCACGGTACCTGAAAGGGCAAAGCATAGAACTCCTCCCGATATAGAGCTTTCAGACACGATGAAATCAGAACTTACTGAAATTGAGATTGATGAAAGGAGTCCTGCAGCAGGGAAGCGAATCCTCGATATCGGATTTCCAAGGAGCTGCCCTGATAGCCCTGATAAAGCGGAAAGGCAATTTTATTACGCCAAACGGATCAACCGTTATCGAACCTAACGATATCCTTGTCATAATTGCTGAGAACACCGATATTCTCAAACTTGTCCATGAGAGACTCGATCCCGTTGAAAAACCCGAAATTACCTGATAAGCCGGCAACAAGCAACTTCTCCTACCTGTTCTGAACCAATCTTCCGTTGCTGAGGTCGATCTGAGCCTGTGGTATAGGGTAAGTTACATCTTCGGATCCGACAACCGTCCAGGAGCCGTACATGCTCCTTCCCCATGGCGTTGTCTTTTCATAGTCGAGGATCCTTGTCAGTTCCTCAACCGTATTACCCCATCTGTTAAGGTCAAACCATCTGTGTCCTTCCATTCCAAGTTCCAGTTTTCTCTCCATCCGGAGAGCTTTCCTGGCATAGTCAGCATCCGGGAAAGAAGGGTATTCCGAGATCACGTAATTTGCCGCATTTGTTACTCCATCTGCTTCTTTGACATAACCGGCAGGATTTGCGGCTCTTGCCCGCACCAGATTAATATTGGCAAGTGCACCGGGGAGATCCCCTGTTTCAATCTGGCATTCAGCAAGTAATAACAGTACATCAGCAAACCGGATCATACGGTATCCATTGGCAGTAAATCCTGAAGTCCAGCTGCTTGTTTCGGTAAATATATCCTCCTGTGATTTTTTATAGACTTGTTTCTTCGGGCTGTATGGTCCGGCATATGACTGGTCACGTACCCAGTCTGAACCGGTATGAACTCCCCAGTCCCAGTATGGAATTCCTCTTCTGCCAGCTGACCAGTCAAGTCTGGGATCCAGCGGTCCCGTGTCTTCAGTAAAAGGATCCGAAGGCTTAAGTCCCTGATCGCTCTTCACCGGATCATTATTATATGAACCATCCAGTAATGGCAAACCGCCTGATGTCCTGAATGAATTTACGAACTCCTGAGCAGGCTGGAAGAACCCGCAGCATCCTGCAGGGGAACCTCCTGTTTTATAAGGAAAGTTCAGAACCTCTCCATACCCTCCGTTCCATCCTCCTGAACCGTCATTTACCGAATACTGAACTGTATAAACTGACTCGATCCCGTTCCTGTTTTCTATATCAAAAATGTCACCGTAGGCCGGGGCGAGACCGATTGGTGAGCCATCAGGTTTTCTGCCATTTGCTTTTACATCCGACAGCAGAATTAATGCTCCTGAATAATCATGGTTCATCTGCATTAATGCTTTGGCTAAAAGCACTTTGGAGACAGTTCCGTTAAACCTTCCGATAGCTCCCATATCATCAGGCAATGAAGTTCCTTCGCGCAAATCAGCTATTATTTTTTCACGGATATCTTCAGTATTTGAGAGCAGATTCTGATCTGCGTTTTCATCTGCATAAGGTATCATTCTCCACATCCTCCATGCCTCCAGATGATACCATCCGCGCAGCGTTCTGGCCTGTTTAATGAACATATCAGACTCGTCCTGTGAGACAGCGCCATCTGCCAGGGCCTGTTTTGTCACCCTGATTACACAATTACACCTGGAAACAGCTTCATAGACCGATCTCCATTTCATATTCAGCATGCCATTTGCAGCTGTTTCCCTGTAATGAATTATCTGCTGGCCTTCCCAGGAATCGCCTGCATCCGTTCCTTTATTGGCTTCCAAACCCCGGATTGAGCCGTACAGCCAGTTGGATGAGGCTCCGTCCCAATCTAAAAAAGATACATCTGTTACTCCGTCAAGCATCGAATAAGCTCCGATAAGAATGGCCTCAATGCCTTCCTTATTTGCGAGTGAATATTCATCCGTTGTACTTTCAGGCCTGACATCAAGCCACTCTTTTCCGCAGGAAAGCAGCGTCAGGAAGGAGCCGGATATAATCAGAATTACAAAACCTTTAATTTTCATTATATTAATAATCTGTCAGTTATAATGTAAGACCAAGCCCTAATAAGAATTGTCTTGCATTAGGGTAGTTGCCATAATCAATGCCGGAAGCCAGGTCACTCCCTCCAATCTCCGGATCAAGTCCGGAGTATTTTGTAAGGGTGAAAAGATTTACCGCCTGAAAGTAGATCCTGAGGGATCTGATCCTAATCCTGTCAGTTATATTTTTTGGAAAGGTATAGCCCGCCTGCAGGTTTTTAAGCCTGAGATAAGAACCATCTTCTATGTAATAGCTGCATGCCTGAGTGTTTGTTGAAAAGTTTGAACGGTTGGATGCTTTGGGGACTGTCGCACCTGTATTTGATTCTGTCCAGCTGCGGTAAAGGAGATCTTTGCTCTTCTGTCCCTGGTAAGATTGCCAGAAATCAGTCCACCATTTATTATGGTTAAATATATCATTACCCTTTGAACCATACATAAAAGCAGTCAGGTCGATATTTTTCCATGATATTGCCAGATTCAATCCATATGTGAATTCAGGATTTGGGTTACCTATGAATTTCATATCCCCGGGATCTATTTCGGTATTGTCATTCAGATTACCGAACCTGAAAAATCCTGGCTCAGCTCCGTCCTGGTAAGGGGCATCGGCTACTTCTGCAGCATTCCGGAACAGACCCATTACCTGGTAACCATAGAATGATGATAAGGGATGCCCCGATTCATTCCTGACCATAGGCATATACCCAAACCTTGAGTTTCCGGAATAAAAGTAGTCCAATCCATCTGCGATACGCGTGATTTCATTTTTACAGGTGGTAAAGACAATACTGCCCTGAAACCTGAAATCCCTCCGGTTATTCCGGTACGTTAATTCCATATCGATGCCTGAATTCCTCATTGAAGCTGTGTTGACAAAAGGCGCTTCACCTGTACCTGCGGTTCCCGGCATTTTCGGGTTGTACAGAAGATCATCTGCTATTTTTGAATACCAGTCAAAAACTATTGTGATCCTGTCTTTAAAAAGTCCGGCATCAAATCCTATGTCTGCTGTGGTATTTGTTTCCCATGTGGCGTCGGGATTGCCAATCCGTGAAGGGAAATATCCCATGACAGGTGAATTGAATGTCCCATACAGATCATACCATGAACCTCCGATACTTTCTCCGAAGAGGTAGACTGTATTCTGCGGGGAAAGGGCGAACTGGTTTCCCATTCTTCCCCATGAACCTCTGATTTTTAAATCTGAAATCCAATTTATTCCCTGCAGGAATGATTCATTACTGATACGCCATCCTGCAGAAAATGAAGGGAAGATCCCATAACGTTGAGACGCACTGAATCTTGAGCAGCCATCCCTTCGTATAGTGGCTCCAAGCAGGTATTTATCCCTGAATGCATAATTGGCAGAAATAAACGATGAGGCCAGGCGGGAAGGAGTATATTTGACGGAATCAGTATTTAAAATAATCTGGCCGAGGCCATAACTGACCGCTTCATACCCTGCAATTGCAAGTATTTTATGCTGGCCGAACTCCCTGTCTAGAGTGACAGTATTGGTCCACACCCAGTCACTGTTCCTGAATCTGCTTTTTTCAAGACTGGTGGTCACTGTATTTTCTGACCTTTCATAAGTAGCGTAGTTATTGTTTGTTATGAAACCTTTATCCGTGGTTCCTCCCAAAGTCGATCTGAAGTTCAGGCCATTAATGATCATTATATCCAGGTAAATACTGCCTGTCATATATGTATCGCCGGACTTGTCGTTTTTCCTCCTTGTAAGATCAGCTACTGCATTTCCTGAATTTCCAAGCCGATGAGCAATTCCTGTTCCTCCCCATTCACCCGGAACAAAATCACGGGAAATTCCTGATATGGGTTGGGTGATGATCACAGGTATAATTGATTGTGCCCTGTAAGGCCCTGTCAGTACCGGGCTGTTCTCATTCAGATTAGGAACACTGAGGTACGAGCGGGAAGTAACATTAACATTCTCACCTGCTTTCAGCCGTCCGTTAAGAAACCTGAATTCAGAATTTACCCGTCCATTGTACCTGTTATTATCGGTAAAAATGATTATCCCCTTTTGCCTGAAGGCGCCGAATGCGGTATAAAAACTGGCATTTTCGCCACCACCTGATATAGAAAGATTATGATTTTGAATTACGGCTGCATTAGTTATTGCATCATACCAGTCAGTATTTGCGGCCCATGGCGGTATTGAAGGGGTCGGATTTCTAGAATCTCCGTAAGTTGGATGGATTTCCACCGTCTGGTCATTTTTATAAACAAGCCATTGAAGGCTTGCATATTCTTTTGTGTCGAGAAGGTCAGATCCTGTGCCTTTGCCGGGTTGCTGTATTCCCATTGACATGTCGTAGGTGACCTTAATTCCTTTCTCTCCATGCCTGGTTGTAACGACAATCACCCCGTTTGATGCCCTGGATCCGTAAACGGATGCTGCACCCGCATCTTTGAGCACCGAAACTGATGCAACGTCATAGGGGTTAACTGAAGAAATGTCCTGCGTGGGGACTCCATCGACAACATACAGAGGGTCATTGTTTAAGAACGAAGAAAAGCCCCTGATCCTTACCTTTGATGTTTCCCCCGGCCGGCCGCTCCCCGTTACAGTAACGCCTGATGCCCGTCCCTGCAAAAGGTTGCTCACATTTCCTGCAGGAATGGCAATGAGACTGGCATGCTCAACAATTGAAAACGAACCGGTTATTTCCCTCTTCCTTAGAAAAGAGTAGCCCGTAGCCACTTTTTCATTTAAAACAATGGTGTCAGCAGATAGCTGGCGGAGTATAACGGAATCCGTACTGTGAATTGTTGTTTCCTGGGCATATAAGATACCACATGAAACCTTTAGAATGAGAACAAGCAGTGGAATATATTTCAAAATTGCGGGAATATGCATTGTAATTGATTTTCTGAAATTGATTAAAAGCGCTTTCTAACCTGTGATTATTATCTGCATTTTAACCACTGACTTTTCTCCTATACCAAAAGCCCCATAAATTTACACTATTTTCACTTTTGACTTTTGACTTTCGACTTATTTTTATATATTTGATCCTGTGTTTCGCTAATCGTGCAAGTTTAAGTTATTATGTTAGTAAGGACATTTGCGAGTGCTGTCACCGGTATTGATGCCGTAACAGTAACAATCGAAGTCAATGTCTCGCGCGGCATCCGTTTTTTCCTTGTCGGGCTGCCCGATGTGGCGGTAAAGGAGAGCCAGCAGAGAATTGAATCATCATTGCGGACCCTGGGTTTCAAATGGCCCGGGAAGCAGGTGCTTATCAACATGGCTCCCGCGGATATCCGCAAGGAGGGATCCTCATATGACCTTCCGCTCGCCGTGGGTATAATGGCAGCAGATGAAAAGATGGCCTGCGGAGAGATCCAGTCCTATGTAACAATGGGAGAGCTGTCGCTTGACGGCACATTGCAGCCTGTCAAGGGTGTGCTTCCGATTGCGCTGAGAGCCAGGGAGGAGGGTTTCAGGGGGGTGATCGTACCGGTGAAGAATGCCCGTGAGGCTGCCGTTGTAACCGGACTTGATGTATATGGAATGGAAAAGCTCGGGGATGTAGTAGATTTCTTTAACGGTTTCCGCAAATTCGATCCTGTGAAAGTTGACCTGCTCGAGATATTTAAGGGTGAAGCAAATAAATATGATGTTGATTTTTCAGATGTACGCGGACAGGAGAACGTGAAGAGGGCGCTTGAAGTCGCTGCTGCGGGGCATCATAATCTCCTGATGATAGGCCCTCCAGGGGCAGGAAAGACCATGCTTGCAAAGCGCCTTGGCACGATTATGCCGCCGCTGACTCTTGAGGAAGCTCTTGAAACCACCAAGATCCATTCGGTTGCAGGGAAGATAGATGACCACACTGCTCTCATGACAAGAAGGCCATTCAGGAGCCCGCACCATACAATTTCAGATATCGCCCTTGTCGGGGGCGGTACCTATCCTCAGCCCGGGGAAATTTCTCTCGGCCATAACGGGGTGTTGTTCCTCGATGAGCTTCCTGAATTCAAGAGAAGTGTCCTTGAGGTCATGAGACAGCCGCTTGAAGACAGGATAATCACAATATCGAGGGCAAAATCGACATGCGACTATCCCGCAAGTTTTATGCTTATTGCTTCAATGAATCCGTGCCCGTGCGGATTCCATAACCATCCCGAAAAAGAGTGCGTGTGTTCACCGGGAATGGTTCAGAAATACCTGAACAGGATTTCCGGTCCACTGCTTGACAGGATTGATATACATATCGAGGTTGTCCCGGTCAAATATGACAAGCTTTCCGACACAGGAAGAACAGAGAAATCTGAAGCCGTGAGGGAACGGGTTGTAAGGGCAAGGGCAATACAGTCGAAGCGTTTTGAGTCAGTGAAGGGAGTCTATGCTAATGCCCAGATGTCGTCGTCGATGCAGAGAAGATACTGCCAGATCGATGAGGCCGGTGGAAGGTTATTAAGAACGGCCATGGAGCTTCGCGGCCTGTCGGCACGGGCATACGACAGGATATTGAAAGTTGCCAGGACTATTGCTGATCTGGCTGAGTCAGATAATATAACGGCTGAACATATTTCGGAAGCCATCAATTACCGGAATCTTGACAGGGAAGGATGGGCCGGTTGAGCTCGGCTCCGCTCGCTCTGACCGGCCCAAAAAAAGTAAAATAGCTCCGCTCGCTCTGACCGGCCCAAAAAAAGTAAAATGGCTCCGCTCGCTCTGACCGGCCCAAAAAAAGTAAAATGGCTCCGCTCGCTCTGACCGGCCCAAAAAAGTAAAATGGCTCCGCTCGCTCTGACCGGCCCAAAAAAAGTAAAATGGCTCCGCTCGCTCTGACCGGCCCAAAAAAAGTAAAATGGCTCCACTCGCTCTGACAAGTGCATCGACATATTAATCAGAGACATTGGGTCAAATTGCAGGAAAAGAAAAATGTATATGAAAGATATGTATGTTTATATCTTAGAATGTGCTGATGACTTATTTTATATCGGAGTAACAAATGATGTTGGCAGAAGGTTTATCGAGCATCAATCAGGTTTTCATGAGGATTCATATACTTTTAGTCGCAGACCTTTAAAGCTTGTTTATTGTAAGCATTTCAGAAGTCCGATTAAAGCAATAGATTATGAAAAACAGTTAAAAGGCTGGTCAAGAGCAAAAAAGATAGCACTTATTAATAATGACTTTAAATCATTGCATGAATTGGCAGAATGTAAAAATGAAACAAGTCATAAAAACCATACAGGGACAAAGTGAGCGGAGTCGAACGAAGACCCTGTAATTACTGGAATCTGTTTATATGAAGCCTGAGTTCGTCTTGGACCGTCTTGGACCGTCTTGGTCCGTCTTGGTCCGTCTTGGTCCGTCTTGGTCCGTCTTGGACCGTCTTGGTCCGTCTTGGTCCGTCTTGGTCCGTCTTGGTGAGCGAAGCCGAACCAAGACTCGCAGGAAGCAGCCACTTCGGAAACTCTATTCCAGGAGCAGTGCAGCCGCCCCAATCAATCCGGCATCAGCTTCCGCTTCAGACTTGACTATTGCAATCGGATCATAGATCATATCCCTTGCCAGCTCGTAAAACTTGCTCTTGACGCGGTTGAAATATAATTCACCAAGATTCATTAATCCTCCGCCAAGAATAATGATCGGCGGATTGAATACCTGGAAAATGTTGTAGACTCCTATCCCGATATGATCGGCACAATCTTCGACAATGGCCTTTGATACGGGATCATCCGAATCAATACCCTGTTTTATAAGCTTCCCGTTAACTTTTGAAAAATCAAAACTGCCGGGAAGAGGTAAGGTGGTTTTAATCCCTTCTTCCAATTTTTTCCTGAACCTTTCCGGAAGTGTAAGCCCGCAGGCGATTCCCATCAGACATCCCCTGTTCCCGCATGTGCAAATGAAATCACTGTGAGGATCAACGATTGTATGACCAAATTCTCCGGCAGTTCCGGTCATGCCTCTGTATATCTTCCTGTTTAGCACAATCCCTGCCCCGATGCCGGAACTGATTGTTAGAAAGATAAGGTCATCATATCCTCTCCCGGCACCGAATTTTAATTCGCAGAAAGCCTGGGCATTTGCATCATTGTCGAGCATGACAGGAACTGAGAAGTTTTTTCTTATTGAATCACGCAGGGGAAAGTTCTTAAAACCCTTAAGATTCGAGGTTGTGATAGTGTATCCGTCCCTGTAGCGGACGTGTCCCGGAAATCCCACACCGATTCCTTCAAGATCTGATTCCTTCAGATTATTGGCAGAGATAACTCTTCGGACAAGTTGTGTTATATAATTAACAATAAACTCTTCATCCTTCCCAACATGATCATACACAATGATTTTGTCAAGAATAATTCCGTCGGGCCTTACTAACCCAACCGATAACTTTGTTCCTCCAAGGTCGACACCGCAAAGTATCTTTTCCATCGGTTATTTATAAAGTTTGTTCAGTTCTGGCAATTATATCGTCCTGTGTATCAGGCGAAAGAGTTGTAAAAAATGCAGAGTATCCTGCAACGCGGACTACAAGATCCCTGTAATTCTCAGGATTCTTCTTAGCGGCAAGGAGGGTATCCCTTGAAACAATATTATACTGGACATGCCATCCTTTAAGTGTTGCGAAGAAGGTTCGGATTATCGAAATAAGTTTTTGCTTCTGAGTTTCATTTGCCAGGGCAGAAGGAGAAAGTTTCTGATTCAACAGAACTCCTCCAAGGATTTTATCAGTAGGCAGTTTTGAGACAGATTTGAATACGGCAGTCGGACCAAGCGTATCTGTACCAGAAGTGGGAGAACAACCTTCAGCAACAGGTGTGAAAGCTTTTCTTCCATCGGGAGTAGCCGGGACAACAGATCCTGAAGGAACATTTGAAGAAATGCTTGATGTTCCGGCATAATATGCACACCCTATCGGCCCGCGTCCAAAACGGGTTGTGTGATATTGTTTTAGTTCATCAATGTAATAGTTGTATGCCTCAGCGAGCAGATTATCAACATAATCATCGTCATTCCCGTATTTGGGGGCATAATTCAGAAGGATCTGACGAATCTTTTCTCCATCCTTTCCTTCAAAATTGTTCTCCAGGTATTGCATCAGAACCTCTTTGCTGATAACGCCCTCCTCAAATACAAGCTTCTTTATGGCGGCGAGGGAATTGCCGAGATTGGCTATTCCAACCTGAAGACCCGAGATAAAATCATAAACCGATCCGCCCTCCTTGATTGTTTTGCCACGGGCAATACAATCATCAACGAAAGCGGAACAGAGAATATCGGGAACAAGCTCCTCAAGTGCCAGATCAACTGCTGTGTCAATTTCAACAGTGGCTTTTGCAAACAGTTGCACCTGCTGTTTCCATGCTGCCATCAGTTCGTTGAAATCTTCAAAATCGACAAAGTTGCCTTTCCCCGGGAAAAAGGTCTTTCCGGACATAGTATCCAATCCGTCATTCATGGCAGCAAGGAACACCCGCATAAAGTTTAAAAAGCTCATTCCGGTACACCTGTATCCCCATTTACCGGGAACGGCAATTTCGATACAGCCTATTGCAGAATAGTTATAGGCGTCCTCCCTGTTAACACCAATACCGATAAGAGAAGGGATGACAATTTCATCATTATTGAAGGCAGGCATTCCGAATCCCTTGCCAATGACATTCACACACTCATCAAGAAAATGAGGATCAATGTTTTTATGGAACCTCACGGACAGGTTTGGCTGGGTAAGTCTCATCCTGCCCACCGAATCGAGAATCAGAAAGCTCAGATCATTTACTGCATCCTTCCCTTCAACCGTCTGACCTCCGATAGTAACATTCTGATAGAGGGGACCTCCTGCGGAAAACCTTGTATGCGACCATGATCTGATTTTGTTTACTGACAATAACTTGATCCAGGTGTTTTCAAGAAGTTCCAGCGCAAAATCTTTACTGATCCTGCCCTTTGCAAGATCATCCCTGTAGAACTTCCAGAGGTACTGATCCATTCTCCCAAGTGAGACAGAATGACCGTTGCTCTCAATCTGCAGGACCAGCTGAACAAACCAGGTAAGCTGAAGAGCCTCATAAAAACATGAAGGTTTGTTTTGTGATATGTTCCTGCAGTTTTCGCTTATCCGTACCAGTTCTGATTTCCTTATGTCGTCATGTTCCTGGAGTGAAAGTTTTTTTGCCAGCTTCTCATATCTGCCAATAAATGCCTGAAATGATTCAACTCCGATTTTAAGCGATTTATAGAAATCCTGTTTTTTAGCGAGATCTTTATCGCTGTTTGTGAGTGATTGCTGAGCCACCTCAATTTCATTAAGGTAGCCTGACAGACCAATTCTCAGAATCTTCTCAAAATTCACTGCAATATGTGCATCTCCGGATGTGAGATTGCCTTCAGCCCTGATAATACCTGAATCGTGGATATCCCTGTTCAGGGGAGACATTATTGAGTAACCTTTTTCAATAAGAGTCTTGCCGTCCCACCATTTGCAGAGATCCTTCAGTTCCCTCTTCTGATCTTCGGTTACAAGGAAAGCATCACCCGGACGTTTATCGAATTCATCCAGTTCATTTATTATCCACGATGTTACATATTCGGGAAAGATCGGAGCAGCCCTCAGGGCCGATGACTGATTCCCGACAATAAGCTCTCCGTCATCGATATATACCGACATCTCTTTCAATGTCCGTTCAAGGGCATAGGCTCTTTTCAGGATAACCGGTGTGTTTGCATGCTCCCGGTAGACTTTTGTATAAATCCTGGCCCGTTCAGTGCAGATTGTCGATTTTACCGAAATGACCTTCTCTTTAAGCCTGGCAATTCTCCCTGTTGTCTCTGTGGATTTTGCTACTGTTATCATATCAATTAAGTATTTTGGCAGTCATACCCTTTTTTCCTGTATATTCCACATATTGTCCTAATTCGGCCTTTTCAATATTCCTGTGATTTTCAAAGATATAATCTTTACCAAGCATTGCATATTTTTCGCTTGCCAGCGAATGGAACGGGATAAAATTGATCTCGTGTGCATTTTGTAATCCGGCTGCAAAATCGATTATTGAAAAGAGTTCCTGTTCAGAGAAATTAAAATCAGGAATAACCGGAACTCTGACAATAAAGGATTTCCCTGTCCTGTCAAGGTTCAGGAAGTTATTCAGTACAAGCGCCGCATTTCCCCCGGTAAACCTGGCAAACTTCTCAATGCCGGTATGTTTAAGGTCAGCTAAAAATACATCTATAAGGTCGATGTATTTCTCAATTGTTTCCCATGGCACATGAAGCGATGTCTCAACAGAAACATGTATTTTTCTTTTCTTAAGTTCAATAACCAGTTCCATCAGGTCAGGATCCTGTGAAAAAGCCTCACCCCCGGAAAGGGTGACACCTCCTCCGCTCATTTCGTAAAACGGGATATCCTTCTCAATTTCAGAAATGATCTGACTGACGCTCTTTCTCTCTCCGGCAACTATCAGGGCTCTCGAGGGGCAAATATTCTTTAACGATTCGAAATCACTGATCTTCTCCCTTTCAATCTTCAACATCCTGCCGTCTGCCACAATATGTCCGCCGCCTGCCCTTGTACAATCCCCGAACATATGGCACTGCCTTTCATCGAACATTATGGAGGGCATTGGATCGATGCTCTCCGGATTGTTGCACCACATGCAGCTGAGCGGACATCCCTTGAAGAAGATATTTGATCTGACTCCGGCTCCGTCATGCAATGAAAACCTTTGTATGTTAAAAACTGTAAGCAACCTGGTGTATTTGGCATTTACCGTTTATACCCTGACCTTATCAAGGACATCCATTATGCTCCTGCGCTGTAAAAAAAGCTCTTTTATCAGTGACGGATCAAAGATCTTTTTCAGGCTGAAGCGGAGCGTCCGGAGCCGTTCCTGGAAGATTTCCTGGTAGTAAAGTACAAAATATCCCGACAAGGGTACCAAAAAGGCCAGGAGGATCCCTATCCAACCGCCAAGAGCTCCGCCAAGGAAAAGAAGTATAATAAAGTAAATGAGATACAGGATAGTAAAGCCTCCGATGAAGACAGAGCTGTAGAACCTGAGATCCTTTATAAGCCTGTCACAGACAATCTTCGGGATGATGAAAGGTATCAGGTTTGCAATGAACCCTGCAATAAAAATCGGAAGTCCTGCAATTATTGCCGCATATCTCAAAAATCCCCAGTTTAGTTTCCTTGCAATATTTTCATCACTGAGCCTGTTATTTGCAAGAAGATTGACATAGTTTTCAACCTTTTTTGAAAGTAATTGCAGATCAGGCTTCGATGTTTTCGACAACTGGTTCACTTTTTCACTCAGCCTTTTCTCGGCAAGCCTCCTGTCGTCAGTGTCAAACCTCCATCTGAAAAAGGGGTGGACAATATTATTCCGCTCCATCCGCAGAAGCTGTTCTGCAAGCCAGTCGTTTTCCGGGTCCTCAATT
The DNA here is from genome assembly GCA_963696535.1 of uncultured Bacteroidales bacterium. GTDB lineage: Bacteria > Bacteroidota > Bacteroidia > Bacteroidales > VadinHA17 > LD21. Next base: position 145,993 of record CAVOKP010000022.1, on the reverse strand, counting down.
ATAATAACTTCTTTCAGAAGGCTATCCCTGCATTTCTGGTTAAAGACATTCAACGCCCTGGCAGGGTGTTCGTCATATATCCCCCTGAGTTCCTTTATACTGAAGGCTTCATGAAAGTTTATCATCACTTCCTTCCTGAACCTGGAGGGATAGGTGTAATTGATTCCTACAGGCACAATATGAACATCGAGCCCGAATTTTTCTTCGGCGCCGAATGCCAGCCGGGCAGTTCCTTTCCTGAGTGGATGAAGCCTCTTTTCCTGGATGCAGATTCCTTCGGAAAACATTATAAAATTTCCGTTCTTCCTGAGGACCTCATAAATGGCATCAAACGATTCAAGGTTCCTGTGGACATTTTCCATTCCCTCTTCTGCCCGGTAAACGGGAGTAACATTCAGCTCGCGGAGGCAAAAGCGCGCAAACGGTTTCCTGAACATGTCGGCCCTCATTGTAAAATGCAATGGCTGGGGAAGGTATGATCCTACAAGGATCCCGTCCATGAAGGAGTTCTGGTGGTTGCCGACAAAAAGAAGAGGCTTGTTCAGAGGTACTTTCTTCAGATTGGAATAGAAAATCCTTCTGAAAAAGGCTCTGAAAGTGAACGGGGGTACTATGAATTTCAGGAATCTGCTGAACATCAATCAATTTTTTCTCAGGAGAACAATGTTCATTTTCATATTTCAAGGCCGGCAAGTTACACTAAAAAACAATCCTCTGCAACCAGACCGGGGATATAATTTGCTATGTTGATTGATATTGCTATTTTTGCGGTTACTAAACAAGATCACCTTTTTGCATGGATATTACCCGTAAGATTCACGATAAAATGAGGCAGGAACGTCTTCTGTTTGTATACAGGGGCGAGGTAACTGAAAAAAAATCCCTGCCCTTGCTGACCCTTCTCGAAAACGAGATGAAGGAAGACGCTTTTGGAATGACAGGAAGAAAAAGACTTTTCATGTACGTGCTTGAGAACCTTCAGAATATTGTCAAGCATGGTGACCATTCAGGGTACGGAGGCATGTCGCTGGTTGCATACTCTAAAACGGACGACGGGTATACTATTACAACAGGTAACGCAATTTCAGCCGACCATGTCAAAGATCTGAAATTCAAGCTCGACAGGGTTAACAAACTGGATATTACGGAAATCAAGGCTTTGTACAGACAGATTCTTGATAACTCGGAGTTCAGTAAAAAAGGGGGAGCCGGCCTCGGACTGATCGAGATGGCAATAAAGACAGGGAACAGGCTCGATTATGATTTTGTTCCGCTTGATGAGAAATATTCATATTTCATTCTGAGCAAAACAGTCGGCCCCGACGGTGTCGGACTTAATACAGGATCCAGTGATCTGCGATTTGAAAGTCATTCCGTTGTTCAGCTTGAACATATTATGGCTGAGAACAGGATTTACCTGATCTGGTCGGGACATATCAACCCGGGGATAGGCGACGAAGTGCTTTCCCTTACCGAAGCCAGGCTTACTGAGGAGGACATTGATTCAGCACTGAGGAGAAGGGTATTCAACATCATGATCGAGATCCTTGAAAATGTCTCAAAATACAATCCGGGCAGGGAAGCCGAGGAAAAGTACGGAATGCCGGTAGCAATGATGAGGCTTGAGGATGGCAGGTTTGTAATTACAACAGGCAATCTTCTGCTGAGTTCAAATGTCGGCGGGCTGAAGTCAAAACTCGACAAGATAAACAATACCGGCAGGGAAGATCTCAAAACACTCTTTTTTGAATCGCTTTCGGCACAATCGATCGATACCGACAGCACCGGAAACATGGGGCTGATTTCGATGGCGAGAAAATCCGGCAGCAAACTGAATTACCAGTTTGAAAAGGTGAATGATTTGTATTCCTATTTTATGCTTACCGTAAAGGTCGAGGAACAACAGGGCTGATCAGAACACTTTCAGGTTCAATTCTTTTCCGTCCCATTCCGCAAAACTGCCTTCCCTTATCCAGTCACCCAGGAATACTATCTGGCTCCCCTGATCAAGCTTGTATGAAAGAGCCAGATGGCGGTGCCCGAAAACGAAATAATCGATGGTTTCATTTTTCAGCAGCGACCGCGAATATCTTAGAAGGTCTTCCTTTTCTTCTCCGAGGAAATCCATTGCAATCCCTCTTCCCAGCCTCGAATTCAATGACCATTTATGTCCGATGCCGACGCCTATCCGCGGATGAACCATTGAATACATGAAACGGAGAGGCTTGTTCCGGAATAGTCCGAGAAGGATTTTGTATCCTGTGTTTTGAGTGCCGAGGCCCTCCCCGTGTGCAATATGGAATATTTTCCCGTCTATGGTGCGGGTACAGGGAGATGTGTGGATTATCAGACCGCACTCGTTTGAAAGGTAATCTGTTACCCACATGTCGTGGTTGCCGGTGAAGAAATGAACAGGAATACCCGAATCGGTGATGGAGGAGACCGTTCCCAGAAATCTGGTGAAACCCCTCGGGACAACCAGTTTGTATTCCCACCAGAAATCAAAAATATCTCCTGCAAGAAAAATCTCCCTGGCTTCCGGAACGATCGAATTGAGCCACTTTACAACCTTTTTTTCCCTTTCTGCAGGATCGCCTCCGGACTTCAGCCCAAGATGAAAATCAGAAGCAAAGAATATTTTGCCCGTATCTTTCAAGGCAGGAAACTAATTGGTGAAAAGTTGATTCAGTTTTATAAGGAGCGCTCTTCCATGCAGGTCTTTTCCGATTATTGTGCCATCCCGGTCAAACAGATAGTTTGCAGGAAGGGTTTTTACATTAAAGAGCCTTGCATTCTCAAGAATTTCAGGGTCATCTTCCCTGGTGCTTATCCAGGGCAGTTCATCAAAACGGACCTCATTCTTCCATTTTTCCTCGTTCTTGTCGATATTTATCTGGTATATCTCAAAGCCCTTCCTGTTGTAGGTCTTATAAACATCTTTCAGCTGAAGGTTCTCGGCGATGGCCTCTTTTGAATCAACCGACCAGAATGTAAGCAGAACCACCTTTCCCTTCAATGATGACAATGCTATCCTTTTCCCGTTTACGTCCTTCAGGTTGGGATCGAGTTTGATCTCGGGAGCTGAGCTGGCAAGACTGTTTATCTGGCTGGAATACAACTGATTCAGTTCTTTCTTCAGGTCTTCGGCGAGAGCCCTGACATTTTTTGAGTTTGGATAATACTTTCCAAGCGAGTCGGAAACTATCTTAAGATATTGAAGATCATGGGATTCATAGAGAACATACATATTTTCATCAATCCTCTGGTAAACTGCCTTCAGTGAAGCCATCGACCTGGTATTGGTTATTATGAATTCAATATTCTTTTTCCGGAGATCCGCCAGAACTTCCCTGAATTCATTATCAATCATAGTTTTCTGTTCATCAAGGCCCGGTTTTCCGGAGATATCATCATATGCTGTCCTCAGGGAATCCAGTTTTCTTTTTCCTGATGCGAGCCACATATCAAGAAGCCTTACACTTTCTGTTGCTTCCGATCCTGTTACGGTATAATCCGAGGAAATGTTTTTTCCGTTAAAAGTGAGCCTGATTTTTTCTCCCGGTTCAGCCAGCAATGTCATAAAATCCGAGCCGGAATATCCCAGCTGATAAAACTCGGGTCCTTCAGACTTTACCCTGAATTTAAAGCTCCCGTTGTTACTGATACTTGTTGAATCAACCAGTTCGAGCCTGTTCACATTGACCCGGTTCAGGGTAACTGTTTTTTTCTGAGGCTCTCTGATCACCCCCTTTACGGTGAATGTATTTTTGTCACGGCATCCTGCCAGAAGCAGCAGCGGAAGCAGAAGAAGTAATGATCTTTTCATCAATGATTCATGTTACCGGTTTACGGAATTTGGTTTAGGCCTATTTGAACAATTCGGAAAGTTTCCTTTGAAGGGCATCTCCCCTGAGGTTTGAAGCTATTATCCTGCCTTCCTTATCGAGAAGGTAATTGGCAGGGATTGATTCTATTTTATACAGGGGGACGACGACAGAATTCCAGTAGCTGATGTCGCTTACATGGATCCACTTTTCGAGCTTATCATCACTGATCCCTTTTACCCATGCTTCCTTTGTCTTGTCAAGCGATACCTGGTAGATCTGAAATCCCTTGTTGTGATACAGGTTGTAAGCCTTTACGAGATTTGGATTTTCCTTACGGCACGGAGAACACCAGGCGGCCCAGAAATCGAGAAGCACGTATGATCCCCGGGTTGAAGAGAGCCTTATCGTATCACCTTCAGGTGAGGGCAATGCTATCTCCGGGGCAACCATCCTTTCACCTTCAGGAGCTGCCTGCGGAGTGTCAGCTCCCTTGAAGTATGCAACCATTTCCTTTATCTGATTGTGCAAATCAATCACAGGACCATAATCAGGGTACTTGCCGAACAGGGAAGAGTCGACTTTCAGGAAATATGACAGGTCTTTTTCAGGGTCAAGAACATAAATATCGGGAGTCAGCTGCGAATATAAAACAGGTATTGTAGCGAGCGAAGATAGGTTATTATCAATGAATTCCTTTGCATATCTGTTCATTTCATTCAGATAGCCGTCGCCAAGATTGTCGAGCGAATCGACAATTCTCTCCAGATCGGGCCTGTCGGAGTTCAGGTCATATATATCCCTGAGACTGCTTATTCTTTTCCGGGATTTCAGCAGGGTTTTATTGTAATCGGCTATAAGTTTGGTACCTTTGGACCCGATTACAGCCACCGGATAATTCAGCGAATCGAAGTGAGAGGTCAATTTTATTTTCTCTCCGGGCTCGATAAGCATTGTCAGAAAGTTATTTTGATTAATTTTGAGCAGATAGAAAGACGGGAATTTTACCTTCCTTCTGAATTCAAAACTGCCATCTGCCGGAATTATGACGGAATCGACATTAAGAAGCTCATTAGGTTTAAGCTCCTGCAGAAAGATATATTGCCGGGGCAATGAATTTTCGAGGATGCCTGATATTTCTGCGTTTTTATCACCACAGCCTGCCAGCATTAAGGCAGAAGCTAAAAAGATTGCCAGTTTTCTGTTCATTCAGGAATTGATAATTATTTGATTTGAACATTTTATTGAGATGCAAAGTTATTATTTTTTTTATCAGGCAATGAAAGGCGCTTTTTTTATAATGTTCAGCGAAAGGCTCCTGAAAACGGAACATGGACCTGAAAACTTTTTGGCTGCTTCGAACCTGTTCCTTTGCAATGTTCAATAAAAATCAGTATCTTAAGAGACTTTTTAGTACCATTTTAAAAAGATTTGTTTATGAGTTATATTAAATTTGAAAAGAACCAGATAGTCAACCTCGAATACTCATTGTCCAGGGAGGTTATCAGAACCAACAGGGCAGGATCCTATTCTTCAACAACCATAGTGGGATGCAATACGAGGAAATATCATGGTCTGCTTGTTTGTCCGATCGATGCCTTCGGGGGAGAGAGACACGTTTTGCTTTCGTCGCTGGATGCGATCGTCGTGAACAACGACAGAAGCTTCAATACCGGAATACGGAAATACAAGGGCGACTATTACAGTCCCAAGGGACACAAATACATCGAAGAACTTGAGATGGATGGCATCCCGTCACGGATTTACAGGGTCGGGGGGGTTAAGCTCAAGCACGAAAGGCTCCTTGTGCATTATGAGGAGCAGTATCTGGCCCGTTTCACAATTCTTGAAGCATCGGAACCGATGAAACTTCAGATACGTCCCTTCCTGGCATTCAGGAATATCCATGAACTGACACATGCCAACCTTGCCGCAAATACAAAAGTTGAATTTATTGACAGCGGGATCAAGATAAAGCTCTATGAGGGATTCCCTTACCTTCATATGCAGTTCTCAGCAAAGGCTGAGTTTATACCGGTTCCCGACTGGCACCTTGGTGTTGAATATATTGAAGAACAGAAAAGAGGTTATGACTATTCTGAAGATTTGTTTACCCCGGGCTTTTTTGAAGTCGATGCAAAAGAAGGAGATGTTATTGTATTTTCAGCTTCGACAAGGGAAGAAAAGCCGTCAGGTTTTAAGACAAAATTCACCAAGACCGTTTCCGGGAAGATCCCAAGGAGCAATTTTGCAAATTGCCTGAAGAATGCGGCCCAGCAGTTTATTGAAAAAAGGCATGGTAAAACCCTGATAATTGCCGGTTACCCATGGTTCGGAGCATGGGGAAGGGATACCTTTATCGCCCTTCCGGGGCTTGCCCTGGCACGCCCGGCTAAGAAGCTTCAGCTTTACAGGGAGGTACTCGATACACAGGTGGAAAGAATGAAGGATGGTCTTTTTCCGAATATGGGAACTGCAAGCAATCCTGCATTCAATTCCGTTGATGCACCCCTGTGGTTCTTCTGGTCGGTTCAGCAATATATTGAGAACGGAGGCGGTGACGCCTGGGAACGATACGGGGAATCTATGAAATCAGTGCTGAATGCATTCAGAAGCGGCACTGCATTCAACATAAGCATGAGGGAGAACGGGCTCATATATGCCGGAGTTCCGGGAAAATCCCTTACATGGATGGATGCTGTTGTAAACGGAATTCCGGTGACCCAGAGAAAAGGATATGCCGTTGAAATAAATGCCTTGTGGTACAATGCCGTCTGTTTCACACTTGAATTGGCAAAACAGAACAAGGACCGCAAATTCGTCAGGGAATATGAGAATCTTCCCCTGCTGATAGACAATTCCTTCCACGACATGTTCTGCGAACATCAGAAAGGACATCTCGCCGACTATGTAAACGATGACGAGGGTAAGAATTATTTTGTCAGGCCAAATATGGTTATTGCTGTTTCGCTTCCCTATTCAATGCTGACGAAGGACCAGATGAAAAAGGTGCTTGACACAGCAGACAAGGAGCTTGTGACACCCAGGGGGCTGAGAACCCTTTCTCCCGGAAACCCGTTTTACAAGGGTACTTATCACGGGAACCAGGAGGAGCGCGACAAGGCTTATCACAACGGCACGGTATGGCCATGGCTGCTCGGCCCCTTCTGCGAAGGATGGCTCAGGGTCTACGGCCAGCAGGGTGTACAGAGGGTCAGGAAGCTGATATACGGACTCGAGGAGGTGATGAGTGAACATGGTGTGAGTACGATTTCTGAGATTTATGACGGAGATCCGCCCCATTCTCCAAACGGAACAATATCACAGGCATGGAGCGTGGGTGAGGTCCTCAGGATAATGGATCTTCTTGAAAATAAATATTCATCTTTATAAATCAGGTTATTTATGCGTGTACTAATGTTCGGATGGGAATTTCCTCCACATATCTCCGGCGGCCTTGGAACAGCCAGCTTTGGCCTGACAAAGGGGATGTCGACGCTGGAGGACCTTGAGGTTATTTTTGTTGTGCCCAAGGCCTGGGGCGACGAGGATCAGACCAGGGTAAGGCTCATTGGGGCAAACAAGGTACCCGTTGCATTCAAACAGGTTCATTATAAAGGGTTCAGGCGACCCCTAGAAATGATAGAGATCTCATCAAGGATTGTGCCTTATACCGATCCCGAAGAATTCTGGACGAGGCTCAATTCGGAAGAATCCGGATATAAACTTATTGTCGAGACAAACAATGAGGGCACTGTCGACTTTACGGGAAGATATGACGGGTCCCTTATGGACGAGATTTACAAGTATTCGGTGGTTGCTTCAGTGATTGCCGAGGAAAACGATTTTGATATAATCCATGCTCACGACTGGCTGGCATACCCTGCAGGTATTGCAGCAATGGAAGTCTCGGGAAAACCTCTTGTGATCCATGTGCATGCAACTGATTTCGACAGAAGCGGAGGAAATGTCAACCCTGATGTCTACCGGATCGAAAAACTCGGAATGGATGCTGCCTCGAAAATAATTACGGTGAGTAACCTTACAAGGGATATCGTTATAAATAAATACAACATTAATCCTGATAAGGTCGAGACAGTCTACAATGCGGTGGAACCTGTAAAAATGTCGCAGGATGTTGTCGTCAGCAAGGGGTTTGATGATAAAGTGGTTACTTTCCTGGGAAGGATAACACTGCAGAAAGGCCCTGAGTATTTCATCGAGGCGGCTTACAAAGTCCTGAAGGTAATGCCTGAAGTAAGATTTGTGATGGCAGGCTCGGGCGATATGATGGAAAAGATGATGCGCAGGGCAGCTGCCCTGAAGATAACCGACAGATTTCATTTTACCGGCTTCCTGAAAGGGAAGGATGTTTTCACAATGCTGAATATGAGCGATGTGTACATTATGCCCTCGGTATCGGAGCCATTTGGAATCTCCCCGCTTGAAGCAATGCAGTCGAATGTCCCGGTAATAATCAGCAAGCAATCGGGAGTTTCCGAAATTCTCACCCATGCGGTCAAAACAGATTTCTGGGATATTGACGCTATGGCCGACGCAATATACGGGATCCTTAATTATCCTGCCCTTTCAAAGATGTTCATTAAAAACGGAAGGGAAGAGGTGGTCAGGCTTAAATGGGATAATTCGGCACGGCATGTCAGGGATATATATTACAGAGTGATTTGGCAAAATAAAAACTAAATATGAGTTTAACAGGCAAAAAGGCTATATGCTTTTATTTTCAGGTACATCAGCCATTCAGGCTGAAAAGGTACAGGTTTTTTGACCTGGGCCATGATCATTATTATTATGATGATTTCTCAAACGAATCGATAATGAGAAAAGTGGCAGAGAATTGTTATCTGCCTGCCAATGAAATCATTCTCGATCTCATTCAGAAGAACAAGGGTAAATTTAAAGTGACATTCTCACTTACGGGACTGGTAATTAACCAGTTCAGGCTTTATGCACCTGAAGTGCTGGATTCGTTCAGGAAGCTTGCCGAAACCGGGATGGTGGAATTCCTTGCCGAGACCGAATCACATTCACTGGCATCAATAAAGACCAGAAGCGAATTCGAGCACCAGGTTAGCGCACACAGGGCAATGGTAAAGGAATTCCTGGGAGTTGAAACAACATCGTTCAGGAACACGGAACTCATTTATTCCGACCAGATCGGATCGTGGGTGGCTGATATGGGTTTCAAATCGATGCTGACGGAGGGAGCCAAGCATGTGCTTGGGTGGAAAAGCCCCAACTACCTGTACTGCAATACAATTAACCCGCGGCTTAAAGTGCTGCTCAGGAATTTTGTCCTCAGCGATGATATTGCGTTCAGGTTCTCCAACCGGAGCTGGGCTGAATGGCCCCTTACGACCGACAAATATGCCTCGTGGCTTAACAAACTGGCTCCCAAAAGCGAGCTGATCAATATATTCCTTGATTATGAAACTTTCGGTGAGCACAATCACAAGGATACGGGGATATTTGATTTTCTTCAGCACCTGCCCGGGTCAATCCTGAAAAAGACACCTTTCAGGTTTATGACCCCCACCGAGGTTTCGGATTCTCTTCAGCCGGTATCTGCAATAAGCATTCCCTCTCCAATCTCATGGGCCGACGAAGAACGGGATATAACCGCATGGCACGGAAACGAACTGCAGGCGGCAGCCCTCGACAAGCTTTATGACCTGACCGATAAAGTGAACCGCTGTGAGGATATGCAGATAAGAAAGGACTGGGAATACCTTCAGGCAAGCGATCATTTTTATTATATGGCAACAAAATTCTTCTCCGACGGAGCCGTCCATGCCTATTTCAATCCCTATGATACACCTTATGATGCATTCATGAATTATATGAATGTTTTAAGCGATTTTGAAATAAGACTCAATCGTTTTATTCCCGACCGGGATACTCAAAACGAAATTTCCAAGTTAAATAGTCTGATAAAGGAAAAAGAATCAATAATCGATCAGCAGACAACCCAGATCGACAGCCTGAAGAAGAAAACAACAGGGAAAAAGAGATCTGTCAGGACAACTGCAGCGAAAACAAGGAAAAAAACTGAAAGAAAAACAAGAACCAAAAAAGCTGTCAGATCAAAAAGGACAAGCAAGAAATCTGAGTAATAATCTGAACCAATATTTCTGATAATGAATGTGGAACTAATATTTGAGACCAGTTGGGAAGTTTGCAACAAGGTCGGGGGAATTCATACTGTAATCTCAACAAAAGCGCTTAATATAGTAAATGAGCTTGGGGATAATTTTATCCTTATAGGCCCTGATGTATGGAGGGAGGAAGTTACAAATCCGGAATTCATTCCTGACGAGACTTTATTTCCTGAGTGGAGGATCATTGCCGCCAATGAAGGGTTGAGAGTGAAAACCGGCAGGTGGAACATCGCCGGAAAACCAATTGTGTTTCTTATTGATTTCACACCATATTTCGGTCAGCAGAATGAGATATTTGCCAAATTCTGGGAAACCTATAAACTCGACAGCATAACCGGGCAATGGGATTATGTCGAACCCGCCCTGTTTGGCTATGCCGCGGGGAAGGTGATCGAAAGCTTTACTTCATGCTATCATGAGCGCCATAACATAATTGCACAGTTCCACGAATGGATGACCGGTACGGGGATCCTCTACCTCGAGAAGTTTGCTCCATGGATCGCAACAGCATTCACCACTCATGCGACGGTCCTTGGCAGATGCATTGCGGGCAATAACAGGCCCCTGTACGGGAAGATGAAGGAATACAATCCGGTTCAGATTTCACGTGAATTCAATGTTGTTGCAAAACAATCGCTTGAAAAAACCTCAGCTGCCGAAGCTGATGTTTTTACAACGGTAAGCGAGATCACATCCAAAGAATGCTCGCTGTTCCTTGGAAAAGACGTGGATCTGGTTACCCCCAACGGATTTGAGGACTCATTTGTACCCTCTGCCTCAGAATTCGACGAAAAGAGGAATGCAGCAAGAACAAAACTCAGGCATGTTGCAGAGGCTGTTCTCGGTTATACCCTTTCGGACGACTGCATGTTTATTGCCAACAGCGGAAGATACGAGTTCCACAACAAGGGAGTTGATATACTTATTGACTCACTGGGCGAGCTTAATAAGGAGAACAATCTCTCAAGGGATTGTGTGGCATTTATACTGATTCCGGCATACCACAAGGGTCCGCGGCAGGATCTTATCGATATCCTTTACAACAACGGACAGTTCAACGGAAATGACAGGTACCTTACACACAGTCTTCACTACCCGGCCAGCGATCCGGTACTACAGAGCATTGAGGCCAATAAATTGTTAAATGACAAGGAAGCTAAGGTCAAGATAATTTTTGCTCCCTCATATCTTAACGGGAATGACGGCATCTTTAACATGTCGTATTATGACCTGCTGATAGGTTTTGACCTGACGGTTTTCCCGTCATATTATGAACCATGGGGGTATACCCCGCTCGAAAGCCTTATGTTTTCAATTCCGACAGTCACAACATCGCTTTCAGGATTCGGCCTGTGGGTAATGAAATATTTCAAGGATCATGGAAATGGCATTGCGATAGTAGAGAGAACAGACGATAACGAAAAGGAAGTTGTTGGGGAGATCAGGGATTTCATCAGGAAATACATTGGCCTGTCAGAAAGTGAAATAAGGGAAGCAAGATTCAAAGCCCATGAGGTTTCCAGGATAGCAATGTGGGACAATCTTGTAAAGCGCTATTTTGATGCTTATGAGATTGCCCTTGAGCACAGCAGTGTGAGGAGGGATGAGCCACGCGAATTTGCGCAGTTTGTTGAAGCTCCCGGTCTGAAGATCAGGAAACCTCACCAGATACCCGTCTGGAAGGATATTTATGTTCAGAGCGATGTACCCGATAAGCTCTCATTTCTTAAGGAGCTGGCAGGCAACCTCTGGTGGTCGTGGAATTCGGAAGCAGAATCCCTTTTCCGGAGGATGGATCCTTCACTCTGGGAAGAGGTGCGCCATAATCCAAAACTGCTCCTGGAAAAAATCGATTACAAACGTCTTCTTGTTCTTGAAGATGATGATGAGTTTATAATGGATCTTGAAAATATCACCAGGCAATTCAAGGATTATTTAAGAAGGCCGGATGATAAGGAAAAACCTTCAGTAGCCTATTTCAGCATGGAATTCGGGATCCATCCCTGTCTGAAAACATATTCCGGAGGTCTTGGTATTCTTGCCGGAGACTATCTTAAGGAAGCAAGCGATTCGAACGTAAATATTATTGGTATAGGCCTTCTTTACAGGTTTGGCTATTTCAAGCAGAAACTTGGTCCTAGGGGCGAACAGCTTACGGTATACGAAGCTGAGGAATTTTCACGTCTGCCGATAAATCCTGTAAAGGACCCCGACGGCAAACATCTTACTGTCAGCATAGGATGGCCCGGGAGGAGCGTTAAGATACGGATCTGGGAAGCAAAAATAGGGAAAGTATCGCTTTATCTGCTCGACACCGACTTTGAGGACAACTCCCATGAGGACCGCTCAATAACACATTACCTTTATGGCGGTGATCATGAAAATCGCCTCAAGCAGGAACTTATTCTTGGTATCGGAGGTATCAGGGCACTTACCGCTGTTGGACTTACACCTGATCTTTACCACAGCAATGAAGGGCATTCGGCATTCATAAGCCTGGAGAGAATAAGGAAACTTATTGAAGAGAATCACCTCACTTTCGACCAGGCCATCGAGGCTATCCGGTCGTCAACACTCTTCACAACTCATACTCCGGTACCAGCCGGTCATGATGCTTTTGAAGAGGATCTCCTGAGAAAATACATATCACATTACCATTTAAGGTTGAATATAACCTGGGACGAGCTGATGGAACTTGGGCGTTGCCCCGGGGAGGCCGACAGGAAGTTCAACATGAGCTACCTTGCCACACACATGTCGCAGGAGTTGAACGGTGTAAGCAAGCTTCACGGGGAAGTTACCCAGGGACTGTTCAATAAGCTTTGGCCGGGATATCTTAAAGAGGAGCTTTTTATAGGATACGTTACAAACGGAGTTCACTATCCTACATGGATCGCCCCGGAATGGCAGGAGGTTTACAGCCAGCTTCTTGGTACCAGTAACTTTGACCAGACCGACAGAAGCCTTTGGGAAAAACTCTACAGCGTTGACGATAAGAAGATTTACGAAGTTAAAACTGGACTGAAAAAGAAGCTCTTCGTAAATATCAGGAAAAGGCTTCAGGCAGAAATGATTGACAAGCACGTCAGTCCCAGGACTTTGCTGAATATAAGCACACATCTGAATGACAAAGCACTGACGATAGGATTTGCGCGCAGATTTGCCACCTACAAGAGAGCTTCGCTGCTGTTCAGGGATCTCGACAGGCTTGCACGGATAGTCAATGACCCTGACAGGCCTGTTCAGTTTATATATGCAGGGAAAGCCCATCCCCACGATGGCGGAGGACAGGACCTTATCAAGAGGGTATTCGAAATATCACAGATGCCTCAGTTTGCCGGTAAGGTTCTCTTCCTTGAAAACTATGATATTGAGCTTGCCAAGCAGCTTGTAAGGGGAGTCGATATCTGGCTGAATACACCGACAAGGCCCCTTGAGGCATCGGGAACAAGCGGCGAGAAAGCTGTTATGAACGGTACTCTTCACTTCAGCGTACTCGACGGATGGTGGGTCGAGGGGTATCATGCATTCGCCGGATGGGCGCTTCCCAAGAAAAAGTCTTTTTCAAATCAGGACCTTCAGGATGATGTGGATGCAGAAACCATTTACAACATGCTCGAATACGAAATAGTCCCTGCATATTATTCAGCCAATGAGAAGGGCATCCCGGTTGAATGGATAAGCCATATCAAGAACACCATGGTGAGGATCGCTCCCGAATTCACAATGAAGAGGATGATCGACGACTACATCGAAAGGTACTATATGAAGCTGTGGCCAAGGAATAAATACCTCGTTGCAAACGATTTTGAGAACTCCAAGGCATTGGCTGCCTGGAAAAAGACAATGAAGGATGAATGGGACAATATTGAGGTTCTGAATTATAATTTTGAGCGTCCCGATGCAAATGTCTACCATTCGGGCCATGATTATCGTGCCGAGATAGCTCTTGATATCAAGAAAATACCCAGGGACAATGTAGGGGTGGAATTCGTTTTCACTCACCTGAACAGAAATGGTGAATACGAATTTGTTGACAGCCAGGAATTCAAGCTGGTAAGCAGCAAAAACGGGAAATGCCTCTACAGGGCAAATCTTGTTCCGGAAAAGGCAGGGACATTCTTCTATGGGATAAGAATATATCCAAGGCACAAGGACCTTCCGCACAAGCAGGATTTTTACCTGCTGAGGTGGATCGACTAAATATCCGTTGCTTTTTTGACTGTTTCTTTCTTAAGGACAAGGGCACTTCGTGACGGCAGATAAAGATAAAGGTAGAAAGGCTGATCTATGGTCGGCCTTAATCCTTTTCTGGTTGAAGTATAAAAGGCATTTCTGTTTATCCTGTCAAAACCGCCAAAAGCGGGATCATCGGTATCCAGAGCAATGCTGAATTTACCCTTGATCGGAATTCCGTAATCGGTGAACGAATTTGTGGGATGGAAATTGAACACCAGCACAAATTCACCCCTTGTAAAAGCAATCACCTTGTCATAATTATTGTCGTAGATCCTGCGGACGGAAAAGTCGTCAAGTATTCTGAATTCTTTATGCAGTCTTACCATCGCATTGTCGAACTTAAGCAGGAATGAATACTTCAGATTATCATCAAGGGCAAGATTCCACTGTCGGCGTGCATATTTGTAGCTCCAGTTGTTCCCCTCGCGCGGGAAGTCGATCCATTCAGGATGTCCGAACTCATTTCCCATGAAATTCAGGTATCCTCCTCCCGATGCGCTGAAAGTGATGAGTCTTATCATCTTGTGGAGGGCAATACCCCTGTCGACTGTGAAGCTGTGGTACGATTTGGTCATCCCGGTGTACATTTCAGCATCTATCATGCGGAAAATAAGGGTTTTATCACCAACGAGAGCCTGGTCGTGCGACTCACAGTACGAGATTATCCGCTCCTCCGGCCTGTGCTGGGTAAGTTCGTGGATCAGATGCCCCATTTCCCAGTTTTCATCAGGGGTATCCTTCACCATCTTTATCCACAGATCGGGTACTCCCATCGAAAGCCTGAAATCAAATCCGAAGCCTTTCCTGGCAGTCTCGGCCGCAATTCCGGGCATGCCGCTCATCTCCTCCGCTACCGTAAGGGCGCCTGGCTTGAACTCATGTATAAGCTTATTGGCAAGGTAAAGGTATATCAGGGCATCTTCATCCTGTCCGCCATCAAAATAATCATCATATGTAGTGAAGTTCTTTTCAAGGCCGTGGTTGTAATAGATCATGCTTGTGACCCCGTCGAACCTGAACCCGTCAAATTTGTACTCCTCGAGCCAGTACCTGCAGTTCGAAAGCAGAAAATGCATCACGTTGTCCTTTCCGTAATCGAAACACAGTGAATCCCATGCCACGTGGTTTCTCCTGTGATTGGTATGGAAATACTGACCCGGGGATCCGTCAAACATCCCGAGACCTTCATTTACATTCTTGACGGAGTGGGAGTGGACCAGGTCCATTATCACCCTGATTCCCGATGCATGGGCCTTGTCAATGAGGGCCTTAAGGTCCTCAGGGGTCCCGAACCTCGAAGAAGCTGCAAAGAAGCTCGAAACATGATACCCGAACGATCCGTAAAAAGGATGTTCCTGAATTGCCATCAGCTGAATTGTATTGTATCCCGCTTTCACAATTAATGGCAGAACATTTTCGGCAAATTCAGCATAGGTTCCCAGCTTTTCCTCGGATGTGGCCATGCCGATATGAGCCTCATAAACCACCGGGGCGGTGGTATCAGCCCTAAAATCCTTAATCTTCCATTCGTACGGCTTTTCGGGATTCCATACCTGGGCAGTGAATATCTTTGTCTTTTCATCCTGGACAAGCCGCGATGCATATGACGGGATCCTCTCACCTTTTCCTCCCTTCCAGTGAACTGAAAGCTTGTAGAGATCACCATGATTCAAGGCATCTGGAGGCAGTTTTATCTCCCAGTCTCCATATTCGTTTATCCTGGTCAGCTTGTAGGCAGATTTTTCTTTCCAGCCGCTGAACATGCCGGTAAGGAAAATGTTTTCTGCATTGGGGGCCCATTCCCTGAAAACCCATCCGTCGTTGCCGCGGTGCAGTCCGTAATAAAAATGACCCATGGCAAATTCCATGAGTTTACCGCCGCCGGCAAGGTGCTGTTCCTTCAGAATGCATTTATTAATCCGGCTTTCAATAATTCCCTTGTATGGCTCCAGCCATGGATCAGATAAATAGAATTTGACAGGATTCATTGCAGTTTTATTTTGGGATACTTTCTATAAAATTACAAAAACTAAATTACTTAATCGTTCCGTTTTGACAGGCTTTGTTAATTTTACTGCCGTAAGATGAATAATAGTGATATGTTAATAATAAATTGACGAATTATTGCGGATTGCGGATTTTTGATTGCGGATTTAAAACAATCCGAAATCGACAATCCGCAATATAAAAAATGGTATATAGTAGCCTTAACTATACAATTGTATGATAATTCATGAGGGAACCGGAAACCTTAACCTTATAAACCCTGTTGTAACCGTTGGGGTCTTCGACGGTGTGCATTTAGGACACAAGGCCCTTCTTGATCATCTTGTATCCAGGTCAGAAAGAGCCGGGGGTGAATCAGCAGTTATCACATTCGACCCACATCCCAGGGTGCTTCTTTCAGGGAAGACCGGAGGGTTCTTCTTCCTTTCAACCCTCGATGAAAAGAAAAAACTTTTTGCAGAAACGGGGATCGGTCACCTTATTATTATGAATTTCACAAGGGAGCTTGCCTCAATGGAGGCTGACGAGTTCATCAGGCAGATCCTTGTTGGAGAAATCGGAACAAGGTACCTGCTGGTTGGTTACGATAACCATTTTGGCAAAGGCAGGGGAGGCGACTTCGATAAGATAAGCGAAAGTGCAGGCAAGTATGGTCTTAAGGTGGAACAAGTCGGCGGAGTATCATCATCCGGGAGGATAATAAGCTCCACTTCCATCCGCGATGCACTGATCAATGGCCGTATTGAAGACGCAAACAGGTGGCTGGGATATGATTATTCAGTCAGGGGGAAGGTTGTGCATGGACGCAGACTCGGCCGGTCACTCGGATTCCCTACGGCGAACATTCTGCCTGAAGATCCCTTTAAACTGATACCGGCCGACGGCGTTTATGCTGTCGAGGTGCTCCTCGGTAACGAAAGATTACCGGGAATGATGAGCATCGGGTTCAATCCGACTGTAAATAAGAAACAGATTCACAAATCGATAGAAGTGAATATTTTTGATGTCGACAGGGATCTGTACGGACATTATGTGACTGTCATATTCAGATTCTGGCTCAGGGATGAGAAGAAATTTGAAAGCAAAGAACTCCTGTCTGAACAGATGAAGCTCGACAGGGAGTCGGCCATGAAGCTGCTTGGTTGAACAGACCATTGAATTATTTGTTTAACTTTGCAAACGTAAAATCATTTAACATAAAACACTTATGAACTTAATGGTCGATACAGAGCGGTACGCAGTAAAAGATATTTCTCTTGCATCATACGGAAGAAAAGAGATTGAGATAGCAGAAAAAGAGATGCCGGGCCTTCTTGCAATCAGAAAAAAATACTCATCCATAAAACCCCTGAAAGGTGCAAGAATAACAGGATCGCTTCACATGACGATACAGACGGCTGTTTTGATCGAGACACTTGTCGAGCTTGGGGCTGACGTACGCTGGGCAAGCTGTAATATTTTTTCCACCCAGGATCATGCTGCGGCCGCAATTGCCGAAAAGGGGATACCAGTGTTTGCCTGGAAGGGCGAAACACTCGAGGAGTACTGGTGGTGCACGGCACGTGCATTGTCGTTCCCGGAAGGGAAGGGGCCCAACCTCATTGTGGATGACGGCGGCGACGCATCGCTCCTTGTCCATCTTGGCTTCAAGGCAGAAAACAATCCCGCAATTCTCGACAAGGAACCTTCAAGCAGAGAGGAAGGAATAATTTTCGCAACCCTGAAAGGACTGCTTTCCAGTGAACCCGGAAAATGGCACAGGGCGGTAAGTGAACTGAAGGGGATCTCGGAAGAGACCACAACAGGAGTTCACAGGCTTTACCAGATGATGGAAAACGGTGAACTGCTTGTTCCCGCAATAAACGTGAATGATTCAGTTACAAAATCAAAATTCGATAATCTTTACGGATGCCGCGAATCGCTGGCCGATGGCCTGAAACGTGCCCTCGACGTTATGCTTGCAGGAAAGGTTGTGGTCGTATGCGGCTATGGCGATGTCGGCAAGGGTTGTGCAAAATCGATGAAGGCATATGGTTCCCGGGTGATCGTTACCGAAATAGATCCGATCTGTGCACTGCAGGCATCAATGGAAGGATTTGAGGTCAAGACCGTTGAGGACGCTCTTGACGAAGGTAATATATTCGTGACTGCGACCGGCAACAGGGATATAATTACCCTCGATCACATGAAAAGGATGAAGGATCAGGCAATTGTCTGCAACATTGGCCATTTTGACAACGAGATTCAGGTCGATGCCCTTAACGAAATGCAGGGGATAAGAAAGATAAACATCAAGCCACAGGTCGATAAATATGTATTCCCCGACGGACATGCGATATTTCTTCTTGCCGAGGGCAGGTTGGTTAACCTGGGATGTGCAACAGGGCATCCTTCATTTGTTATGAGCAACTCGTTCAGCAATCAGACACTGGCTCAGATTGACCTCTGGACCAGGGAATACAAGATAGGTGTCTACCGGCTTCCCAAATATCTCGATGAAGAGGTTGCCCGCCTGCATCTTGACCAGCTTGGAGTCAAACTTACCAGGTTGACAAAGGAACAGTCTGAATATATCGGTGTGGATCAGAATGGACCGTTCAAAGCCGATCATTACAGGTATTAGACTTTCATTTATTCCATACCCTTATATACCTCTCTTCTTCAAAGCTGGTACTGTAATTCTTTAAGGGATACTTGCCGGGTCCGGATACCGGGGTTCCGTAAACGGAAAGGGCATATCTGGTTCCGCACTGCGGACAGAAAGCAATACCCGACAGATCCGTTTTGATTTTTATGCTTAGCCCGTTGACTGCAAAATCGTACGGACAAGTCCTGTCATAGGCATAATATTCTTCCGGACCGCTGTAGATGATTATCCCGTTGCCGTCGTACCCTGCTGATCTGCTGCCCCAGTTATTAGTTGTTGCGTCTATAGTATCGGAAACATCAATCGCCAGGAGGCTTACAAACTCAGGATCCATCAGATCGATTGTAAACTCTACATAGACGTCAGGAATTACATCATTTTCATCCCTACTGCATGAAACTGTTGCAACTGCCGGAATAAGGGAAAGAAAAAAAAATGCCCGCTTAAGAAATGTCATCATGCAATTATGCGTTATTAGGATAACATGACAAAAGTAACATTACAGAGGTTAATTCCGTAATTTTGAAAAATTAATTACAGATGCTGGTATGAGGGATCTTTCGTTTAAGAAGCTATTCTTTTTATTACTGGTGATGATATATTCAGGATCCGTATGTGATGCCCAGAAATACAAGCGGAGCATAAGAAATCCCGAAAGGGCATTGTTCGGCAAGACACTGGGGACCAAAGAGGTAAAGTACAGGGAGTCTCCGAGTGTTGTAAGGGCAAAGAGAAAACAGGCGGCAAATCAGGCAAAACTTGATAAAGAATATGGGAAATATGTAAAAGAATCCAGGAAACGGGCAGTGAAAATTCAATCTCCTGAGGTACAGGCCCGTATGATTGAGAACCGCAAGGAGTCCGATTTAAGATACAGGGAAAAGGCCAAAAAACTGAAAAAGAACTCAGGAAAAACGCCCAGAAAATACAGGTAAGCGGCTCTCAGGTAAGATAATTAATTGTACTATACCCGTTTTCGCCGATTTTATTTGGTAATTATTTAAAGATTTTATATATTTGTTACTGAAGAGTTCCGGGATCCCCGGAATTCTTCTATTTTTTTACATAGAGAGAAGAAAATGTCAGATGTCATTTACATAACGGAGGAGGGCCTTCAAAAACTGAAGGTAGAGCTCGATCAGCTGCGCCTGGTTGAGAGGCCTGCCATATCCAGGCTGATAGCAGATGCCAGAGACAAGGGAGACCTGACGGAAAATGCCGAATACTCTGCTGCCAAGGAAGCCCAGGGCATGCTCGAGATGAAAATATCAAGGATCGAGGATATTATCAACCGTTCAAGAATAATTGACGAATCAAAGATCGACACATCAACTGTCAGGTTACTTAACAGGGTAAAGATCAAGAACAAGGCAAACAACAGCGTGATGGAATACCAGATCGTACCGGAAAGCGAGGCAAATTTCAAGCTTAGCAAGATTGCGGTAAGTTCACCCATCGCACAGGGACTAATAGGCAGGAAAGTTGGAGATACCGTTCAGATCAAGGTCCCTTCCGGTGTTATGACCTTTGAAATAATGTTAATATCAACACAATAAATTCCAGGTTCAATGGCAACTCTGTTCACGAGGATAATAAAGGGGGAAATACCATGCTATAAGGTCGCCGAAGATGAAAGATATTTCGCCTTTCTCGACATAAATCCCCTGATGGCCGGACATACTCTTGTTGTGCCAAAGGCTGAAATTGACTACATCTTTGACTTGAAGGACGAAGAACTTTCAGGACTTGTTCTGTTTTCAAAGAAAGTTGCACTTGCAATTGAAAAAGCAATTCCCTGCGCCCGGATCGGAGTTGCCGTTATCGGACTTGAGGTGCCTCATGTCCACATCCACCTGGTCCCGATGAATACGATGGCCGACCTGAATTTTAAGAATCCCAAGCTTAAATTCACCCCGGAAGAGTTCACCAAGATCGCAAATAAGATCAGTCGGAAGGTGATTCTTTAATAATCCTGCATATCTTTTTTTTCTTGCTTATCATTACGTAACTTTATAAGGATAATTCTGCTCGCTGCATGAGTTACCTTAATGATTTTTGGGATGATTTCATTAGTCTCCTGTTTCCGAGGCTTTGCTATGGCTGCGGCAATCACCTTGTCAGGAATGAATCGCTTATCTGTACAGAGTGCTTTGTTATGATCCCAAGGACAAACTACCACCTTGAACCTGACAATCCTGTTGCGCAGTTATTCTGGGGCCGCTGCCGGATCGAAAAGGCAGCAGCGTTCTCATATTATACCAGGGACAGCAGGATAAGGAAACTTATTCATCAGCTGAAATATAAGGGTGCCAGGGAAATTGGTGCCGAACTCGGAAGGATCTATGCCTTCTCACTCATGTCCTCAAAATTCCTTGATGATATTGACATGATAATCCCGGTGCCTTTGCATCCTTCAAGGGTACGGCAAAGAGGATTTAATCAGAGTGATGAGATTTCACAGGGCATTTCGTCAGTTTCCGGATTACCTGTCGACACCGCCACGCTTGTAAGAAAAACCGTTACACAAACTCAAACCAGGAAATCGCGCTATGACAGGTGGACGAATGTCAGTGATATATTTTATGTCACCGGTGAGGATAAGCTGAAGGGCAGACATGTTTTGCTCGTTGATGATGTGATTACAACCGGATCGACCATTGAAGCATGTGCAGATGAAATCCTTAAAACGGAAGAAACGAAAGTGAGTGTGGCGGTGATTGCTTTTTCAGTAATCTGATAAACTGCTTCCGTATCATTTATTTCTTTGTGTAGCCTGGTCCTTTGCGTTTTATTGGCAAAAAATGCCACAAAGGCGCCAAGGCACTAAGATCCACTAAGTTAATACATTAAAGGGTCAATAGCATCAGGCTATTTAATTCTTTTTGGATTTTTATTGACGAAATCCTTCCAGCTGTTATAGTTTTTTTCCTGCCTCGGAGTATTGGTCTGGTAAAAATGGCACAATGCTGCTGCCAGTCCGTCGGTGGCGTCGAGCTTAATTTCAATTTTACTGAAATTAAGGATCCTCATCAGCATCGCTGCGACCTGCTCCTTCGAAGCGGATCCTCTTCCGGTGATCGACATTTTGATTTTCCTGGGGGCATATTCGAATATTGGGACCGAACGGCTGAGGGCAGCTGATATTGCAGCACCCTGTGCCCTGCCAAGCTTCAGCATCGACTGTACATTCTTTCCGTAAAAGGGAGCTTCAATCGCCAGCTCATCAGGATGATACTCATCTATCAATCCAATGGTGCGGTCGAAGATATGCTTGATCTTCAGATAGTGATCATCGAATTTCGAGAGGTCAATCGAACCTATTGAAAGCAGCTCGGGATTAATGCCTGAAATTTTAATCAGCCCATAACCCGTTATACTGGTTCCGGGGTCAATTCCCAGGATAATTCTCTCTTTTGCGTTCTTTTTCAAGCTGCTATAAAATAGTGAATTGATTAGTTCAGCAAAATTCCGCTGCTCCTCCATGACGGTTTTTCGGAATACTGCGGATAACGGTAAAACCTGTCTGGGCCTGATCTTTTTGATGAAAATGTTCCGGTCTCGAGATACCGTATTGCCTCCTTAAGGCAAAGTTCATTCCTGTCGTCAAAATCATGTGTTATGTCGTCCGGAACCGGTTTGTCGGGAACAAAACCATCGAAATAGTCCCCTTCGTTATTCTTGTTTATGATTTTGAAAGTTATCGGCCAGTACCAGTACTTTTCTCCTACCGACCATCCGTTCATTCCGACGGGCTTTCCGTTCGTTGTATCCCCGATTGTGATAACATCCATAAAGGGCCTGAGGCCATTCATTACTGCCTCGCTTGCCGAGGCTGTAGCTCTTGTGGAGATCACAACGAGCCTGCTGAATGAGAGGTTGTAATCAGGATCGGAGAATTTATATGTATAGTTTTCATAAAGATTTTTATCGTTGAACTGGAGTGTTGCAAAGGCTGAACCGGATGCAAAAACTGCCTGTCCTGCTATTTCGCTTGCAAGGCTCTGAGCTACGTGGAGATATCCCCCGGAATTATATCTCAGGTCGAGGATAAGGTCCTTGATGCCGCACCTGTCAAAAAAACTGAAAGCACTATCCAGTTCGGCAGGCGACGGTAAAATGAATGACTCAAAGACAAGCTGGCCGGTAATCCCCGATGAAAGATGAAGCGTGTCGTAGAAAAGGACGGAATTCACATCAAAGGAACTTTTTGCAGAATTGATTTCAACATCTGTTCCATCGGGCCTGGTAAAAATGAATTTATTTGTGATACCAGCCGTGCTGGCTCCCATAACATTATTATATGAAGATGCATCGCCCCTGGTTAATATCCCTGCAATATCATAGCCATTTACGCTCCTTACAATCCATCCCCTCCGGACTCCCAAACGGTATAATGGCGACCTTTTGTAAATCATAGCGATCCTTGCCTTTTGACCGTCATCAACCCCGATGCGGATTCCATGTCCGACAAATTCCCCGGCCATTTCAGCATTGAATTCCTCATAATCTGCAACAAAGCTCCATTTATCGTAGTCAGGATAAACCATTGCCTCCATAAGTTCATACGGGTCGGAGAAGTTTTCTTTCCTTACGGCTGGCATCCTGTCGTACCAGTAGTACCACTGCCTCATCAGGAAATAGAGGCTGTCCCTTGCCATGGCGTCTGTAAGCCCGGTTTCTTCCACCGGATCAGGATCTTTTTTACACGATGAAAAGAGAATTGTGATAATTATGGTTGCTAAAAACAGTTTTCTCATATACAAAAAATAAATTTAACTATCTGCAAAGGTCAGGTGCATTTTGTTACACTTTTCTTTGCCTCCGGTTCTGGAGCACTATTCCCGAAATTATCAGCAATAATCCTGCCGGAGTTGTAAAAAAAACGGGTTCGTGAAGTATAAAGTGCACAAAGACCAGTGAAAGAAACGGAGCAAGATAGACCAGATTGCTCACTTTATCGGTCGAAGATGCCAGCTGAAGGGCTTTAAGCCAGAAGAAGAATGTTATACCCATTTCAAACAGGCCGATATATACGGCAGATGCAAATCCCTTGAAACTGATGTTTTCGGGCCGGCTTTCCGTTATGATCACGGCTGCAACAAGATAAACAGATCCGGACAGGAAATTCAGGAACAGTTTAACCGCTTCGTCCCTTTTGTCCCTCACATTCAGGATAAAATATAAAGCCCAGAAAACTGAGCTGCCCGTAGCAAGCACGACTCCTTTTATGTCGGCATGGCCGGGTCTGAACAGATTTCCCTGGGATGAGATTATATAAACACCGATGAATGATATGAATAGTGCGGCAAAGCTTCTGCCGCTGATCTTCTGCTTCAGTAACGGCACTGAAAGAAAAACCAGGATGATCGGCCAGATCATATTAAGCGGCTGGGCAACCTGTGCAGGAAGAAGCTGATAGGCCTTGAGGAGTATCAGATAATAAAGGAATGGATTTATTAGTCCAAGCAATGCGGAGTTTCCCAGGTCCCTAACTGAATTTTTTGACAGAAGGTTTAGTTTTCCTTCTGCCAGGAGAATTATGAAAAGCGCTATGGCTGAGGTTACGGATGCTATGGTAAGCATCGGAAGAATTGCCAGTTCACTCAGGCATATCTTGAAAGCAGTCGGGATCGTCGACCAGAAGAGAATCGCGAGTCCGGCATAGATATATGATTTTCGGGTCAATTTATAATATCAAATCCTGTGTAAGGTACCAGAACTGCCGGTAGCTTTATCCCTGCTTCAGTCTGGTTATTCTCAAGTATTGCCGCAACAATCCTTGGCAACGCCAGGGCGCTTCCGTTAAGGGTATGGACAAGCTTTGTCTGTTTTTCCCCTTTTTCCCTGAACCGGCATTTAAGCCGGTTGGCCTGGAAAGATTCGAAGTTGGATACTGAGCTCACCTCGAGCCATCTTTTCTGTGCTGCCGACCATACTTCGAAATCATAGGTCAGGGCCGAGGTGAATGACATATCGCCTCCGCAAAGCCTCATGATACGGTATGGAAGCCCGAGGGCGGCGGTCAGGCATTCCACATGGCTCACCATTTCGTCGAGAGCCTTGTATGAGTTATCGGGGTGTGCAATCTGCACTATTTCAACCTTATCGAACTGATGAAGCCTGTTGAGGCCCCTCACATGGGCGCCCCAGGAACCTGCCTCCCTTCTGAAGCACGGAGTATAGGCAACATTTTTCACGGGTAACTCACCGGCATTCAGAATGACATCCCTGTAGATATTTGTAACCGGCACCTCGGCAGTCGGGATAAGGTAAAAACCATCAAGGCCCACACCGTACATCTGGCCCTCCTTGTCAGGCAGCTGGCCGGTCCCGAAGCCCGAATCCTCATTAACCATAATCGGCGGCATCATCTCCGTATAGCCGGCCCGCACCCCTTCATCAAGGAAGAAATTGATCAAAGCCCTCTCCAGCCTGGCGCCTTTCCCCTTGTAAACGGGAAAGCCGGCACCGGTAAGCTTTATTCCAAGGTCAAAATCGATAATGTCATATTTTTTTATCAGATCCCAGTGAGGAAGCGCAGAACCGGGAAGTAGTGGCATTGTGCCTCCCTCCCTGACCATTACATTATTTTCTGCGCCGAATCCGGGTGCCACCGAGATGTGAGGGAGGTTGGGAAGTTTAATGATCTCATTCCTTAGCTCATTTTCAAGAGGCAGAAGCTTGTCGGACAATGATTTGATCTCTTCCTTCAGAGCATATGTCTTTTCGCGGGCAGTGTCTGCCTCGGTCTTCCTGCCCTCCCTGATCATGCCTCCGATCTCTTTTGAGATCCGGTTCATATCACCCTGCAGAAGATCAACCCTTGACTGAATATCGCGGCGTGAAAGGTCGATTTCAAGAATCCTGCCGATAATCTCTTCAGCATCGAAATTCTTGACTTTCAATCTTTCGGCTATGAATTCCTTCTTTTCCCGGATGAGGTTTATGGTAAGCATCTTGAGTAAGTTTTAAATAAAAAAGCAGGCATGAAAGCCCGCTGCAAAAATATAAAAACTCCCGGGAATGCTTTCCTTATTGAGAAAGAATTTCGGGAGCTTAAGTTCTGTTAAGATCCTGTTATTCAGCCACAGGTTTTATTGAAACGAAAACCTTGTCGTCCTTCTTTCTTCTGAATTCAACCTCGCCGTCCTTAAGCGCAAATAGAGTGTGGTCCCTTCCAAGGCCTACATTCAGACCCGGATTGTGTTTTGTTCCTCTCTGACGGACAATTATATTTCCGGCTTTGGCTGTCTGGCCGCCAAAGAGTTTCACTCCGAGTCGCTTGCTTTCCGAATCGCGGCCGTTACGGGAACTTCCTGCTCCTTTCTTGTGTGCCATAGTTTTATATTTTAATCTTCTGAATTATATTATTCTTTCTTTTTTGATATTTTCTTAGCTGCCGGCTTCTTTTCAGCTGTTTTTTTAGGTTTAGGGGCAGCTTCTTTCTTTACAGCCGCTTTGGCAGCCGGCTTTTTCTCCCTGGTCCTGGGTTCTGCAACTTCTGCAACTTCGGGTTCAGCAACTTTCTTTACTTTTTCCTTTTTTATACTCTCTTTCCTAACTATGGTGCCCTTCTCACCAATACCGATAATCTCAACCTCCGAGAAATTCTGGCGATGGCCGTTCTTTACCCTGTAACCTTTTTTCCTCTTTTTCTTGAAAACGATAACCTTGTCGCCCCTGACATGATCCAGGACCTTTCCTTCAACTATGAAATTCTCAATGGTTGGTTCACCAACGAGGATTTTGTCATTATCCTCAACCAGGAGGACCCTGTCGAATTCAAGAATGGTGTCTTTCTCAGTTTCAAGACGATGGACGAATATCTTTTTACCCTCTTCTACTTTAAATTGCTGGCCGGCAATTTCGACGATAGCGTACATTACTGTTTCTTTATTAAGTTACTCCGACAGGCGTATATGTGCTTTCCCATATATCTTTGAAGAGCCCGGACGGATATATTCAAATTCGGACTGCAAAGATATACAAATGTTTTTAATAACAAAAGGTTCGGTATTTGTGTTGAAAAAAAGAATAAAGCATATCCTTGTCTTACTGCTTTAATCTTTATATTTGTCTGAATCAACCCGGGGGCATATATACCTTTGGTTTCTAATTGATTGATATGAAGAGAGTAAAGCTGAAGGTTTTAGGGATTTCCTACAGTCAGACGCAGTCGGGGGCATATGCACTTATCCTGGTTGAGGAAAACGGTGAACGAAGGGTCCCTATCATTATAGGAGGCTTTGAGGCTCAGGCAATAGTGATCAAACTCGAAAACCTCGATCCTCCGAGACCCTTGACCCACGACCTGTTCCGCAGCTTTGCCGCCGAATTCAATATTACAATTATCGAAGTTATGATCTATAAGCTTGAGGAAGGTGTATTCTACTCAAGGCTCCTGTGCAACAATGGTGAGAAGGAAATTTCGATCGACAGCCGTACATCCGATGCAGTGGCTCTTGCCCTGAGGTTCGGATGTCCGATCTATATAACCGAGGAGATCCTGGAAAAAGCCGGGATCACAATTACCCCTTCCGAAGCCGACACTTCAGATGATCCGGATAGTGACAACCTGTTTGAAACCGGGAACTCAAGGTATGAGAACTATTCGGATGAGGAACTATATAAAATGATAGATGAAGCCGTCAGGACTGAGGATTATGAACGTGCCGCCTCGATAAGGGACGAGCTGGATAAAAGGAAGAAAAAATCAGACTGATTCAATACTGTTGAACGCTCCTTTCCATTGGAGCAATAACCAATAATTATAAAAATAATGAAACGAGGATTATTGTTAATTCTGATGCTGCTGACTGCATCAGCCTGGTCATTCGGGAAAGATTATAAACTGGCTTCTCCCGACGGGAAGATAGTGATGACGATATCGGCGGGAACAGATGTGAAATGGTCGGCATCTTTAGAAGGAAAGGAGGCCATTGTTTCTGTTAAAATCGGAATGACGCTTGGAAACGGGAAGATTCTGGGGCAGAATGAAACTGTAAGGAAAGCTGCTCCCGGAAAAATAAACCAGGTACTTGAACCTGTGGTTGCATATAAAAGATCCAGAACCGAAGATAACGGAAACACTTTGCTTTTAGCTTTCAGATCAGGCGCCTCGATCAGGTTCATCGCATATAATGACGGTGTGGCTTACCGGTTTGAGACATCAATGAAGGAAGAGCTTACTGTTAAAAATGAAATAGCTGATCTGCAGTTCCCTTCAGGCTCTTATGCATGGTACCCGCTTGAGGAGAGCTTTATGTCGCATAATGAGAGGGTTTTTATTTATTCATCGCTCGATACAATAGGGAAGAACCACCTGGCAAGCCTTCCGGTACTTTTTAAGGCAAACGGCGTCAATGTACTTTATACGGAAGCCGATATTGAGGATTATCCCGGAATGTGGATAAGGGGAGCCGGCTCAGGAAGGATCACCGGAGTTCAGCCGGCACGCCCCGAAACGGAAAAGCTTAAGGGCGACAGGAATCTTTTTGTCACCTCTGTAAAAGATTATGTTGCCACGACTAAAGGCACAAGGACTTTCCCCTGGAGGATGTTCATAATAACGGACGATGACGGTAAGCTGGTTGAAAGTGATATGGTTTACAGGCTCGGATCACCATGCAGGCTGACTGATACAAAATGGATCAGGCCCGGACAGGTAGCCTGGGACTGGTGGAACGCAAGCAATATTTTCGGAGTTGATTTCAAATCGGGCATAAATAATGATACCTATAAATATTATATCGATTTTGCATCAAAGAACGGGATAGAGTATATTATCCTCGATGAGGGGTGGTATAAAACAGGAACCTCCGTTCTTAAGCCAATTCCGGAGATCAATGTCGAGGAGCTTTGCAGATATGGTGAAAGCAAGAATGTGGGAATAATTCTCTGGGTGGTTTACAAGACTTTCTGGGACGAGATTGATGAAGCTGTCGCACTCTATGAAAAGTGGGGAGTAAAGGGAGTCAAGGTCGATTTCATGCAAAGGGATGACCAGAAGATGGTTAACTTCTATTATGAAGCTGCAAGGAAAACGGCGGAGCACCATCTGCTGATTGATTTTCACGGATCGTACAAGCCCGACGGCCTTCAGCGCACCTATCCGAATGCTCTCACAAGGGAGGGAGTAAGGGGAATGGAAAATTCAAAGTGGGAGAGAACGATCTCCCCTGAACACGATGTTACCCTGCCTTTTACCAGGATGGTTGCCGGACCGATGGATTTTACTCCGGGGGCAATGATCAACATGGACAGGGCAAACTTTAATCCGCAGTTCACCCGTCCGGCAAGCCAGGGAACAAGGGTCCACCAGATGTCAATGTATGTTATCTATGAAAGCCCGCTTCAGATGCTTTCCGATTCTCCGTCAAACTATATGAAGGAACAGGAATGCACCGATTTCATCGTTAAGGTTCCTGTTGTCTGGGATGACATTAAAGTGCTGGCCGCAAAAACAGGCGATTATCTGCTTCTTGCACGCCGTTCAGGAAGTGAATGGTTCGTGGGAGGTATGACCGACTGGACTCCGCGTCAGCTTGAACTCGACCTTTCATTTCTTCCAGCCGGAGAATACATGATGGATATCTTCCAGGACGGGATAAATGCCAACAGGCACGCACAGGACTACAAGCATCTGAAAAAGAGCGTTAAATCGGGCGACAGGGTAAAGATAGAAATGGCCCCAGGAGGAGGCTGGGTTGCCCGGATAACACCATCGTGATATCGTTTTGATATCAAAACGATATCACTATGATATTAAAATGATATCATAATGATATCAAAGTGATATAATAATGAGGCAATACCTTGAACTTCTTGATCATGTTCTTGAGAACGGAACCAGGAAACCGGACAGAACCGGTACGGGTACAATAAGCGTGTTCGGGTATCAGATGAGATTCAACCTTGAAGTGGGTTTTCCTCTGCTGACAACCAAGAAACTGCATCTTAAGTCGATAATTCATGAGCTTCTCTGGTTCATTTCAGGCGATACAAATATCAGGTATCTCAGGGAGAACGGAGTGAAGATATGGGATGAGTGGGCTGATGAAAACGGGAACCTTGGACCGGTTTACGGGCATCAGTGGCGTTCATGGCCGGCTGCCGGCGGAAAAAAGATAGACCAGCTTGCAAATGTAATCAGGTCAATAAAGGAGGCGCCCGATTCGAGGCGCCATATTGTGAGTGCCTGGAATGTCGGAGAAATAGATAAAATGGCACTCCCGCCGTGTCATATCCTATTCCAGTTTTATGTTGCCGGAGGGAGACTCTCCTGTCAGCTGTACCAGCGGAGCTGTGACATCTTCCTTGGCGTCCCGTTCAATATTGCATCATATGCCCTGCTAACCCTGATGGTGGCTCAGGCAACATCGCTTAAACCGGGTGACTTCATTCATACACTCGGCGATGCTCACATTTATCTGAACCATATTGACCAGGTCAGGCTGCAGCTTACGAGGGAACCTTATAACCTACCTGTGATGACAATTAATCCGGACGTGACCGATATCACGAAATTCAGGTTCGGCGATTTCACTTTAACAGATTACACGGCACATCCTCATATAAGGGGAGATATTTCGGTTTAAAAGGAAGACAATGATTTCGATAATTGTAGCAGTTTCTGACGATTTGGGCATCGGGAGGAACAACGATCTCCTCTGGCATATCCCTGAGGATATGAGAAGGTTCAAGAGTCTTACAATGGGTAAATGCATCATTATGGGGAAAAGGACCTGGGAATCGCTGCCGAGGAAACCACTTCCGGGACGTACTAACATTGTAATTACGGATATTCCTCAGGAATGCATCGACTGTTCGGTAACAGCCTATTCAATTGAAGATGCCCTGAGCAAGTGCGATAGTGGTAAGGAAGCATTTGTGATAGGAGGAGGAAGTGTTTACAGGCAGTTCATGCCGATTGCCGACAGGCTTTATGTTACCCATGTCCACTTGAAGGCGCCGGCCGATGTCTGGTTCCCGAAAATAGATATGAGAAAATGGCGGATTGACCGGAAAGAGGAGTGTATTTCGGAGGATGAAAGCAGGATCCCTTATTCGTATGTTATTTATGAGAGAAAAAGACCAGGGAATAAATAGAGCTGGTATTTTTTCTCCCGCTGAATTAAACCTTATCCGTCACATTTCATCTAAATGGTTGTTGATCGTATTTAATAACCAATATTTACAGCTATGAAAACGAAGATTTTTTTAATGATAACAGCTTTGAGTCTGTTGACATTCACTTCATGCAAGAAGGATATGCCGCTACTGGAACAATCCAGCATCGATCTTGCTGATGATGATGCAGTAAGCGAGGCAGTTTTTGAGGATGTGTTCACAAGCATCGATGATGCAACTATTGCGCTCGATGATGCAATGAAAAATGGTGATTCAAAATCAACTTTGCTGGTTATTGAGGATGCATGTCCTTCGGTTACCGTAGAACATCCTGCAACAGGAATCTGGCCAAAAGCAATTACAATTGACTACGGAACCGGATGCACAGGCTTTTATAATAATACCAGATCGGGAAAGATCATCATCAATGTTACAGGTCCTCGCCGGGAAGAGGGTTCAAAACGTACAGTTACCTTTGATAATTATTATTTCAACGATATTAAGGTCGAAGGGACCAAACTGTTTGAAAACCTTGGGCTGAATGACGGCGGGAATATCGTCATCTCGGTTTCACTTACCGGTGGCAAGCTTATACTTCCCGATGGTAAGACACTTGAAAGGGAAGCCGGTCATCAGAGGGAATGGGTTGCAGGATTCATTTCCCCGAACAAATGGGATGATGAATGCCTTGTAACAGGCTCTGCAAGCGGGAAGAATGCTGACGGGATTTCATATTTAAGAACCATTACCAGTGCATTGCAATGGAATAGGGTTTGTGCATTTATTGTAAGCGGGGTTGTAACTATCGAAAGGGAAGGCGCAGAACCTTTTAAACTCGATTATGGCACCGGTGAATGTGATAATAAGGCAGTTGTGTCGAGGGGTGGGGAGACGAAGGAAATCCAGCTGAGACACAGGCACAGAAAGTGGATTAACCAATAGCGCCATGATATGACCGGTAATAAGGACATGCCATGGCATGTCCTTATTTTATGATGCTTTCAGGACTTTCATGTCGATCCTTTCGAGCTTGCGGATCGCATAGTCTGTTGTTATGGTAAGCTCTTTGGTGCCTTCCGATGGAGAATCAAACATTGCATCGAGCATTATCGCCTCGCATATTGATCTCAGGCCGCGGGCTCCAAGCTTGAATTCGATAGCCTTATCGACTATAAAATCGAGGACCCCCTCGCCGAAGGAGAGCTCGATGTTATCCATTTTGAAGAGCTTGATATACTGCTTAACAAGAGCGTTTTTCGGTTCTGTCAGAATTGCTCTGAGTGTATCCCGGTCGAGCGGATTAAGATGGGTAAGGATTGGCAGTCTTCCGATTATTTCAGGAATGAGCCCGTAGGATCTGAGGTCCTGGGGAGCAATATACTGAAGTAGGTTTTCCTTGTCGACCCTTTCCCTCTTTTTTGATGCCCC
Source organism: uncultured Bacteroidales bacterium (assembly GCA_963696535.1). GTDB lineage: Bacteria > Bacteroidota > Bacteroidia > Bacteroidales > VadinHA17 > LD21. The sequence goes on along the minus strand of CAVOKP010000022.1, from coordinate 113,540 downwards.
GTATCCGATCACCTGTGTATTGAGCCTGTGCGCTATCTTCTTTTCGATTCCTTCAAATGCCCCACCGCAGATAAAGAGGATATTCTTTGTGTCGACCGGGATCATTTTTTGTTCGGGATGTTTCCGTCCCCCCTGGGGCGGAACGTTCACTATTGAGCCCTCAAGGAGTTTAAGCAGACCCTGCTGAACGCCTTCGCCAGATACATCGCGGGTGATCGAAGGATTATCGCCTTTCCGGGCGATCTTGTCGATCTCATCAATAAATACTATGCCCTTTTCAGCAGCTTTCACGTCATAATCGGCATTCTGAAGCAGCCGTGTAAGAAGGCTTTCGATATCCTCCCCGACGTAACCTGCCTCGGTAAGTACCGTGGCGTCAACAATGGTGAAAGGTACATGAAGCATTTTTGCAACGGTTCTTGCGAGAAGGGTCTTTCCGGTGCCGGTTTCGCCGACGAGGATGATATTTGATTTTTCAATTTCAATATCCTCGGCGTCGGGCTTTTGCATCAGCCTTTTGTAATGGTTGTAAACGGCAACGGAAATGATTTTTTTGGCCATATCCTGGCCTATTACATACTGGTCGAGGAAGTGTTTTATCTCGGCAGGCTTAAGAAGATTGATGGTATCGAAGGAAACATTCTTTTTTGAACCGAGCTCCTCATTCATTATCCCGTAAGCCTGCTCGATGCAATGATCGCATATATGTCCTTCAAGACCAGCGATAAGCATGCTGACCTCTTTCTTTGTCCTCCCGCAGAATGAGCATTTATCCATTATTGCAGATGTTCGTTTTTCTGGAGGATCTCATCGATCATTCCGTAATCTTTTGCCTCCTGTGATGTCATCCAGTGATCCCTGTCAGAATCCTTCTCAACTTTTTCAAGAGAGTTGCCTGAATGGAAGGCAATAATCTCATAAAGCTCCTTTTTCAGTTTCATAATCTCACGAGCCTGGATCTCAATATCAGAAGCCTGTCCTTCAAATCCGCCCATCGGCTGATGGATCATAATCCTTGAATGCTTGAGAGCTGATCTTTTCCCCTTTTTGCCTGCAGTAAGAAGGATTGCACCCATAGAAGCTGCCATTCCGGTGCAGATTGTTGCGATATCGGCCGAGATATACTGCATGGTGTCATAAATACCAAGTCCTGCATTGACTGATCCGCCCGGGGTATTGAAATATATCTGGATATCTTTTCCGGGATCGGAAGAATCGAGGTACAACAGCTGTGCCTGGATTATATTTGCCACATAGTCATCAATCGGCAGACCCAGGAAGATAATTCTGTCCATCATCAGACGAGAAAAAACGTCCATCGATGCGATGTTTAGCTGACGTTCCTCGATGATTGTAGGTGAGATATAGCTGTCGGCCGTAATTGTAGCATATTTGTGCAGGTGCAGACTGCTTATCCCGTGTTTGCTGCGCGCATATTTTCCAAAATCGTTCAGATTGCTCATGGTACAAATCTTTTGTTTTAAAACCCAAAGATACAAAATTTATTGTTGATGGGTGTAATACGTTGATTACTATTCAAAAAGCTTATTGAATTCCTCAATACTAACTTGTTTTGTTTCAAGTTTGACCATTTCCTTAAGGATCAGTTTGACTTTTTCTTCAATGATCTTGTCGGCAATTTTCTTGGCATCCTCTTCCCGTTTAAGGGTCTCTTTTGCATAGTTTGCGACCTGTTCATCGGTTGCATAGAAGAGGCCGTACTGCTGGAACTGGTACCTTGTTATCTTTTCGGCTTCCCTTTGAAGCTCCTCTTCGGTGATCCTGACCTCATTGGTCCGGGCGATCCTGTTCCTTATAAGCTGCCATTTCAGGTCGGTTTTGAATGAGCTCGAATTCCTTCTCGACCTGTTCTTCGGTAGTTTTTTCATTCACCTTCAGAAGCCATCGTTTCAGGAATGCTTCAGGGAGTTCGAACTCTGATTTTTCGATGGCCAGCTTTTTCAGGTCGAGCGATAATTTGTAATCGCTTTCATTACTCAGATTGGCATTGATCTCTTCATTGAGCCTGTTTCGGAATTCTTCCTCGGAATGAATGATCCCTTCGCCGTAGATCCTGTCGAAAAGTTCCTGGTTTAATTCTGCCGGGATGAACCGGGTTATCTCATTTATGGTGAACCTGAAATCCCCATCGATTTTTATGGCTTCGTCTTTCTGTTTTTTCAGAAGGCCGGCAATCTCGTTATCATTCGGGAATGCCTTTCTAAGGTTAAAATCAATTGTATCATTTTCTGATTTCCCAATGAATTGCTTTTTGATTTTCTTATCTGCAATAACTTCTATGGAAAGGGTGGTATCGTCGACCACAACACCACCGGGAACCGGGTTGCCTGATTCATCAAGAGCCTCGATTTTACCCTTCAGAACATCCTTTTCCTCAGAAATATCGAACTTTCCGAATTTTCCGTAACGGCGGGTATAATTCGCGAGGTAGTCATTCTTCATCTTGTCGTCAGCGGCAATTTCATAGTAAACGACCTTATTTTTCTTGCTCAGTTTTGTTTCAAATGATGGTGCCAGTCCGAGGTCGAACGAGAATGTAAATGATTCCTGTGTGTCAAAGTCTATTTTTTCATTCTCATCTATATGTGGAAGGGGATCACCAAGGATCTCTATCTTTTCGTCGGTAAGGTATTTCTGGATGTTTTCAGTGACGATTTTATTTATCTCATCGATCTGGACTGCCCTTCCATACATCTTTCTCACGAGGCCTATGGGAACCATCCCCGGGCGGAAACCTTTGATATTGGCTTTTTTGCGATAGTCTTTCAGCACCTTTTCAACATTCCCGTCGTAATCAGTCTTTGCTATCTCTATTTTCACTACGGCATTCAGATCGTCACTATTTTCCCTGGTGATATTCATGTTATATTGTTTATTGAGTATTTAAAAAACCGCCGGAACGCGCATTTGGCAATCGTACAGGTGGCCTGTCAGCTTGTGCGGATGAAGGGACTCGAACCCCCACGTCATTAAGACACAAGATCCTAAGTCTTGCTCGGCTACCAATTACGACACATCCGCGGAAAAATCCCCGCAAAAGTATAGAAAATAATTATTATTACAAAGTGAGGGGATTACCGGCGAAGTTCAAAGTTCTTTCCGAGATATACTTTTCTTACATGCTCATCTTCAGCAAGTTGAGATGAGGTGCCTGACATCAGGATACGCCCTTCGAACAGAAGGTAGGCCCGGTCGGTTATTGCAAGGGTTTCATGAACGTTATGATCGGTGATGATTATCCCGATATTTTTGCTTTTAAGCCTTGAGACTATGTCCTGAATATCTTCCACTGCTATCGGGTCGACGCCAGCAAAAGGTTCGTCGAGAAGGATGAAATTTGGCTTGAGGGCCAGGGCCCTGGCTATTTCGGTTCGTCTTCGTTCTCCTCCGGAAAGCTGGATCCCCCTGCTTTTCCTTATTCTCTGGAGTCCGAATTCATTTAACAGTGTTTCAATCCTTTCTGCCTGTTCTGCCTTTGACAATTCCGACATTTCGAGCACCGCCTTTATGTTATCCTCAACGGAGAGGTTCCTGAACACCGATGCCTCCTGGGCAAGATAGCCTATGCCCCGGCGGGCTCGCTTATATACCGGAAGTGTGGTGATATCCTCATCCTCAAGGAAGATTCTGCCTTCGCGGGGCCTTATAAGTCCGACTATCATATAGAATGAGGTGGTCTTTCCTGCCCCGTTCGGTCCAAGCAGGCCGACAATCTCACCCTGCTCGACTTCGATGGATACATGGTCGACAACAGTTCTGTTACGGTATTTTTTAACAAGATTTTCAGTGTACAGTTTCATGCCGGTGAAGCTCTTTATGCCTTTTCTGTCTTTGCTGAAGAGCCATCATTCATGAATGCATCATGCTCTTTCGCTTTTTGTTTCATTACTCCCGCAGAGATAAAGATACTGACTTCATAAAGAATAAGAAGCGGTACCGCGACGAGAGTCTGGGAAAAAATATCGGGAGGGGTGATGATTGCAGCCAGGATAAAAATAACAACAATCGCATGCTTTCTGTATTGCCTCATAAACGAGGGTGTGATGATCCCGATCTTCGTAAGGAAGAATGCCACTATGGGCAGTTCAAATACGACTCCGGTTGCCAGGCAGATAGAGGTTATGGTGCCTATGAATGACCTGACATTTATCTGGTTTACAACGTCGGAACTTATCTGGTAAGAGCTCAGGAAATGAATTGACAGAGGAGCAAGCAGGAAATATCCAAAAAGGACCCCAATGAAAAAAAGCAATGAAGAAGCGAGGACTGCACCCCTGGCATGTTTTGCCTCATTTGAATGGAGAGCAGGTTTGAAAAAAAGCCAGAATTCACGGATCACAAATGGAAATGCGACAATAAGTCCCGCCACCAGGGCTACAACGATATGAGTGGTAATCTGTCCGGCCATCTTGATGCTTATCAGGTTCAGCGGTTTCGTGTTAATGCACAAAATATCAGGATTATTGAAATCAAGCTTCCCGGCCAGATAGTGCCCGAATTCACAAAAGAGCCTGTTTGATATAAAAGTCGGATTTTTGGGAGCAAGGACGATTTTATTGAAAAGTATGTCTTTAAAGACAAATGCGACAATCATCATTACCACTATGGCTATTAAAGATCTTATTATATGCCAGCGAAGTTCCTCAAGATGTTCAAGAAATGACATCTCCCCCTCTTTGGTCTTGCCCTTCTTCTTTTCTGCGGCCATATTTTCCGGTGATGATTGACTTAAAATTTCAGCCTGTAAAGATGATAAATCTTATTTTGCAAAACAATACCATTTCACATCCGGAAAAACCAGGGGCTGATTTTTATTTTTAATTTTTGTTAATAATTAAACTACCTTGTAATAAATAAAATAATTAACTTTATATACACTACAAAGTGCCACACTTTGAAAACGGATAAAATAATCATAAGGGAAGAAAATGACGATTGATGCTGCTATACATGATTATTTAAAAAAGTATTTTGGATTCGATACGTTTAAGGGTAATCAGGAACCAATTATAACAAATGTGCTTGAAGGCCGCGACACGTTTGTGCTTATGCCGACCGGGGGCGGCAAGTCGCTATGCTACCAGCTGCCGGCAGTAATGAAATCGGGGACTGCTATTGTAATATCCCCTCTCATTGCGCTTATGAAAAATCAGGTTGACGCGATGCGCAATTTCAGCACGGATGACGATGTGGCCCATTTCCTGAATTCATCGCTCACCAAGAGCGAGATAACAAGGGTAAAGAAAGATGTGCTTTCAGGGAAAGCCAAACTCCTGTATGTCGCCCCCGAATCACTTACCAAGGAAGAGAACATAGAGTTTCTCAGGAATATCGACATATCATTTTATGCAGTCGATGAAGCACACTGCATTTCAGAGTGGGGTCATGACTTCCGCCCGGAATACCGCAGGATCAGGCCAATAATTGACGTTATCGGCCGTTCGCCGATAATCGCCCTTACCGCTACCGCAACACCGAAGGTCCAGCATGATATCCAGAAGAACCTGGGAATTCTTGAAGCTGATGTTTTCAAATCCTCCTTCAACAGGCCGAACCTCTATTATGAAGTTAAATCAAAACAGGACGTCACAAAGGAGATCATCAAGTATATAAAGAATAACACCGGCAAATCGGGAATAATTTACTGCCTCAGCCGGAAAAAGGTCGAAGAGCTGGCCGAGACCCTAAAGGTTAACGGGATAAAGGCTTTACCATACCATGCAGGAATGGATTCAGCGACGCGAACCGCCAACCAGGACAAGTTCCTGATGGAAGAGGCTGATATAATCGTTGCCACAATTGCTTTTGGAATGGGTATCGACAAGCCTGATGTCAGGTTTGTAATCCATTTCGATATCCCCAAAAGCCTTGAAGGATATTACCAGGAAACAGGAAGGGCCGGACGCGACGGAGGAGAGGGAAACTGCATAGCCTATTACAGCTACAACGATATAATGAAGCTTGAGAAATTCATGCAGGGAAAGCCGATCGCTGAACAGGAAATAGGGAAGCAGCTTCTGCTTGAGACTGTGTCATACGCCGAATCGTCGGTTTGCCGCAGGAAACTCCTCCTTCATTACTTTGGCGAGGAATACCAGAAGGAGAACTGCGAAGCATGCGATAACTGCCTTCATCCCAAGTCGCAGTTCGAAGGAAACGAAGCAGTTGTGAGCGTCCTCGAGACAGTCCTGGCAGTAAAGGAAAAATTTAAGGCCGATCATATAGCAAACATACTTGCCGGTAAAGTCACGTCGGCCATCAAGTCGTACAAGCACCATAAACTCGAGTTCTTCGGAGCCGGAGAGGACAAGGATGAGAAATTCTGGAATATGGTTATCCGGCAGGCCCTTATTGCAAAGTTCCTTGCAAAGGACATTGAGAATTACGGACTCCTAAAGCTTACAGCGAAGGGGATGGAATTTCTCGAAAAGCCCGCCTCATTCATGCTTGCAGAGGATCATGACTATGCCGACACAACCGATGAGGAAAATGCCTTTGGCGCCAGGACGTCAGCAGTGGATGACGAGCTCTTAAGCATTCTGAAGGATCTTCGCAAGAAGATCTCAAAACAGAAAGATGTACCTCCCTTCGTTATATTCCAGGATCCTTCACTGGAGGATATGGCAATACAGTATCCGGTTACAATCGATGAGCTTCAGAATATTTCAGGTGTCGGTGCGGGAAAAGCACAGAGATACGGACAGGAATTTGTTGAGATAATAAAGAAATATGTCGAAGAGAAGGAGATAATACGTCCGCTCGACATGGTTGTGAAATCAGTGGTCAACAAGTCGGGCATAAAGGTCTATATTATCCAGAGCATAGACATGAAGCGCCCGCTCGAGGATATCGCCGAGGCGAAAGGGCTGGAGCTGAATGAGCTGATAACGGAAATTGAGGCTATCGTAAACTCCGGAACAAGGATCAATCTCGATTACTATATCAATATGGTTATTGATGAGGAGCGCCAGCATGACATATATTCCTATTTCAGGGAAGAAGCGCAATCAGATTCGCTCGAGGAGGCAATCGCCGAACTTGGAAATGAATTTGAAGAGGATGAGATAAGGCTGGTGAGAATCAAGTTCCTTTCAGAGATGGGGAACTAACCGGTCCATTTTTCACTTTTTGCCAGAGAAAAAGGGATAATAGCAAGTACATAAAACGGATAAATAAGCTGGGAAGGCAGGAACCATCTCATAAGACTCTTTTTGCCATACCTTTCCGCCGTACCGGAAAGGAAAATAAAATCGGGGATTGACTTAAGAACAAAATAAACTGCAAACACACCAATATATACTTTAGAAAAAAATCCGGCGACCAAAAGCAGCAGCTGAACTGAAATTGTAACAAATGTTACAATTGCCAGTAACTTCGTGAATCCGTCACTATAGGCCCCCGCCTTTGAGATCCACCTGCCTCTCTGGCGAAGGAAAGAAAACAGATTTCCCGAGGCATGTGTTGTTACTGAAGCCTCCTCCGATTCGAGCCACAGAATGGTTTTCCCGGAATCTTTCTTCATGCTGTGGAGAAGGAATACATCATCGCCCGACACCAACTCATCATGAAGATTTCCGGCATGCTTCAGGTACTCTTCCCTGCGGAAGGCAAGGGCTGCCCCGTTGCACATGACCGGATCTCCCGAAACTGCCGTGCCGGCTGTAATCCCCTGTAGACTGAGGAATTCGATCTCCTGAAACCGGTGAAAGATACTACTGCCTCCTTCGAGCCTCACCGGACAAATTATCATTTCAGGTTTGTGCATTGCTTCGAAAGACATTATCGTCCTCAGCCATCCTGTCCCGACCCTGCAGTCAGCATCAGTCGTGATAATAATACTTCCGGATGAGGCTTCGACGCCACTCCTTATTGCTTTCTTCTTTCCTTTGCCATCGCTGTTGATGACTTTCAGGTTTTTAATCCCTTTGAATGTAGATGCAGTTTCAAGGGTGGAATCTGATGAATTGTCATTGACGACTATTAGTTCGAAAAGTTCAGGATCATAATCCTGAACAGCTACATCAGACATCAGAATGGGAAGGGTCGTTTGCTCGTTGCGGCATGCAACTACAACGGATACAAATTTCCCGGGGACAGCTTCCGGACTGAAAGGTTTGATTTTAGCAAGGGCGAGATGAATCCTGATAATAAAATATATATAAGGTATCAGAATTATAAGAAGAAGCCAGGGCATATCTCATTTCCTCATCCATTCGTAAAATGCATAGTGCTCCGAACTCATTCCGAGAGCTTCATAGGTTTTCCGGGCCCTTGAATTCCCTGATTCCACGTAGAGCCTTAGTCCGGCAATGTCCTGTTCATGGGCCAGTGCCTTTATATGATTGTACATTTTCCTGAAAATCCCCTGACGGCGGTATTCGGGTAATACATAAACTGACTGGAACCACCAGACGTTGCAGTTCCTCCAGTCGCTCCACTCAAAGGTTATCAGAAGAGAGGCAACAACTTTACCGGCGGCTTCGGCAACATGATAACTGCCCTTTGAGGGATCGGAGAAGACGGCTTCCACTCCTTTTGTGACTGTTTCAGTATTCAGCCTCAGGTTTTCGGTTTCCCAGGCCATCTTAAGCTGGAAGTCGATTATTAAAGGAGAATCGGTCGGAATTGCCTTTCGTATCAGTATCATTTTCAGGTTTTTAGTTTTTAACTTTTTTTATACCCACCTTCAGCCCCCCGCCGAAGCGGGTCAGGTTCTCCAGGGAGGGGAGCCGGCTTGTGTCCAACGTCATTGCGATCGAGCGGAGCGAGAGAAGCAATCCTTCTCCTTACATCCCCTCATTTATATTCGTCCCAGCTCTTTATTGCCAGATCATCGATGCTCATTCTGCAGAAAGCAAGGATAAAAGCACTTGCAAGCCTGGCGTTTGTAAGCAGCGGCACATTGAAATCAACTGCATTGCGCCGGATTGAATAGTCGTTATTGAGCTCTGTTGTTGTGAGATCCTTCGGGATATTTACGACAAGGTCGACTTCCCTTCTTCTTATCAGCTCTATTGTATTGGGTGATTTATCTTCGTCGGGCCAGTAGGCTACTTCAGCCTCAACTCCTGCGCTGGTGAGGAACTCCTGCGTGCCCCTTGTTGCATAGAGCTTATGCCCTTTTTCGCGCAAAGCCCGGGCGCTGTTCAGCAATTCGACCTTCGACCGGGCCGGGCCGGTGGAAAGCAAAATACTCTTTTTTGGCACCCTGTAGCCGACTGAGAACATTGCTTTTAAAATGGCTTCATAAAATCCCTCGCCGATACAACCGACCTCTCCTGTCGAGGACATGTCAACTCCGAGAACAGGATCGGCCTTAGCCAGGCGTGAGAAGCTGAACTGGGGTGCCTTTACCCCGACATAATCAAGTTCGAATACCGATTTGTGGGGTTTTTCGACCGGGATGCCGAGCATCACTTTCGTGGCAAGTTCAATAAGGTTGGTTTTAAGCACCTTCGAAACAAAAGGCATGCTCCTGCTTGCCCTGAGATTGCACTCAATTACTTTAATATTATTATCCTTGGCAAGGAACTGGATATTAAAGGGTCCGGATATATTTAGTTCCCTGGATATCTGCCTTGAGATGCGCTTGATCCTTCGGGCTGTTTCAAAATAGATCTTCTGTGCCGGAAAGACCATTGTGGCGTCGCCGGAATGAACACCTGCAAACTCGACATGCTCGCTGATTGCATATGCTACTATCTCACCTTCCCTGGCAACGGCGTCCATCTCAATTTCCTTTGCATTTTCAATGAACTCGGAAACCACAACCGGGTATTGTTTCGATACGCGCGTGGCGAGATCAAGGAAATGCGACAGCTCGTTCCTGTTCGATACTACATTCATTGCTGCTCCCGACAGAACGTACGACGGCCTTATAAGTACTGGAAACCCAATCCTGTCGACAAAATCAAAAATATCATCAGTCGAGGAGAGTTCTTTCCATTTCGGCTGATCGATTGAAAGAATGTCGCACATATGTGAAAACTTGTGCCTGTTCTCGGCCCTGTCAATCGACAGGGGGGATGTTCCGAGAATAGGAACATTATTGTCATAAAGCCGCATTGCCAGGTTGTTCGGGATCTGTCCCCCCACTGAAACGATAACCCCGCGGGGTGACTCAAGGTCAATTATATCCATGACGCGTTCAAATGTAAGCTCGTCAAAATAGAGCCTGTCGCAGATATCGTAATCGGTACTTACGGTTTCGGGATTGTAGTTGATCATTACCGATCTGAATCCCTCTTTCCTGATTGTATCTATTGCATTCACCGAGCACCAGTCAAATTCGACGCTCGAACCTATCCTGTATGCGCCTGAACCCAGAACAATAATTGATTTTTTATCGTCAGTAAATGATATGTCATTTTCAATACCGCTATAGGTCAGGTAAAGATAATTGGTTACAGCAGGGTATTCAGCTGCAAGCGTATCAATCTGCTTTACACAGGGTACGATACCGAGACTTTTCCTGTGGTTTCTGACCTTCAGCAGGTCGCGGTTTATCTCCGATGAACCGGATCTGAGAATATGTCGCGCTAACTGGAAGTCGCTGAACCCGTATATTTTGGAACGGGTAATGAGGTCAGCCGGTACTGATTCAAGCTTATCAAACCGGCAAAGCTCGTTTTTGATATTTATTATGTTTTTAAGCTTGTAAAGGAACCATTTATCAATTTTAGTCAGTTCATGGATCCTGTCGACTGTAATTCCCTTCTCCAGAGCCTCTGATATTACAAATATCCTCATGTCGGTTGGTTCTGCAAGCTCCTGTTCAATATCCCCAAGGTCGAGCTTAAGGTTGCCGGTGAATCCATGCATACCCTGGCCTATCATCCTTATGGCTTTCTGAATCACCTCCTCAAATGATCTGCCGATAGCCATCACCTCACCGACGCTTTTCATGCTGCTTCCGATAAGGTGGGAAACTCCCTTGAACTTGTTCAGGTCCCAACGGGGGATCTTGCATACTATGTAATCGAGGGCAGGCTCGAAGCAGGCTGTTGTATTTTTTGTAACCGAGTTTTTAAGCTGGTGAAGGCCATACCCAATCCCAAGCTTGGCTGCAATGAAGGCAAGCGGATAGCCTGTGGCTTTGGAGGCCAGTGCGCTCGAGCGCGAAAGGCGGGCGTTAACCTCGATAACCCTGTAATCTTCCGATTCCGGAGATAGGGCATACTGCACATTGCATTCACCAACTATACCAATGTGCCTTATTATCCTTATCGAGAGCTCCCTTAGCTTATGGTACTCCGAGTTAGTCAGGGTCTGCGAGGGAGCAACAACAATGCTTTCGCCGGTATGGATACCGAGGGGATCGAAATTTTCCATATTGCATACAGTGATGCAATTGTCATATTTATCCCTTACCACTTCATACTCTACCTCTTTCCATCCTTTAAGTGATTCCTCAATTAGTATCTGGTCGGTATATGAAAATGCCCTTAATGCAAGAGAGCGCAGTTCATCGTTATTTGCTGCAAAGCCGCTTCCCTGTCCGCCGAGGGTAAAGGCAGCCCTTATTATAACCGGAAACCCCAGCTTTGCAGCCGCATCAACAGCCTCATCAATGCCCTGCACCGCAATGCTCCTGGGTGCTTTTACTCCTATCTGATCCAGCTTTTTAACGAAGAGCTCGCGATCTTCTGTATCTATAATTGCATCAACCGGGGTCCCAAGAACCCTTACATTATACTTTTCGAAAACACCCTTCCTGTACAATTCAGTCCCGCAGTTCAGCGCTGTCTGTCCGCCGAAGGAGAGCAGAATACCATCTGGCGATTCCCTTGCAATAACTTTTTCGACAAAATAGGGGGTTACGGGAAGGAAATATATCCTGTCGGCCAGTTCCTCGGAAGTCTGAACAGTTGCTATGTTGGGATTGATAAGAACTGTTTCAATGCCCTCCTCCTTCAATGCCTTCAGGGCTTGTGACCCTGAATAGTCGAATTCGCCGGCCTCACCTATTTTAAGCGCTCCCGAACCAAGAATGATTACCTTCCTGATTTCATCTTTCATTGGTACATTTTAGTTCCCAAAAATATAACAAATTTTTGAACCGAGCCGGAAATTGAAAATAATGTATATATTTGCAACGATAATGCATAAATATGCAAAAGACAAAAAGGCTGCTGGCAATTGAAAAAATCATCGGCGAAGAGAATATCTCCTCACAGGATGCCTTGCTTAAAAAACTCAGAGGGAAAGGGATAATCTGCACCCAGGCTACCCTGTCGCGCAATTTAAGGCAGCTTGGAGTAAGCCGGATACCAGATGGCACAGGGGGCTATACCTATTCGCTGACAAACAGGAAAGAAACCGTCTTGGAATCAGGCACAAAACTGAATATTATTTCTGTTGTCCGCGAAATCGTTGAAGCAAAGGGACTTATGGTGATAAGGACAATTCCGGGGAATGCAAATGCCACCGCATATTTTATTGACAATGCCGGCAGGTACGAGATTGCCGGCACAATTGCGGGTGATGACACAATACTTGTTATACCGCGTAACGGTATAACCCTCAGTCAGGTCCATTCAAGCCTGGAGCTGATAATGCCCGGATTGCATGACCAGATAAAGGGAAAAGGAACAGGAATATTAAAAAGAAGAGATCACTTCAGAAAAACAGAATTGTAAAATAATCCGGAAAAAAATGAAAGAAAAAGTTGTGCTGGCCTACAGCGGAGGACTGGATACATCCGTCATCCTGAAATGGCTTATCGAAAAGGACTACGACGTGATTGCATTTGTTGCAGATGTAGGACAGGCAGATGATTTTGAGGAGTGCAGGAAGAAAGCGTTGCAGCTTGGAGCCTCAAAAGTCATAATCGCTGACCTCAAGAAGGAATTTATCGATAATTACGTCCTAAAGGCCATAATGGGCAATGCTGTATATGAAGGCAGGTATCTTCTCGGAACTGCCCTTGCAAGGCCTCTTATTGCAAAAAAACAGATTGAAGCCGCTCTCAGTGAAAACGCACATGCGGTAGCACACGGCGCCACAGGAAAAGGGAACGACCAGGTGAGGTTTGAACTTTGCTATTACGCACTAAGACCTGATATCAGGGTTATTTCCCCGTGGAAGGACAGGGAGTTCCTCGAAAAGTTCAAAGGCAGGACCGATCTTCTCAAATATGCGGCTGAGAAGAAAATCCCTGTCAAGGCCAGCATCGACAAGCCTTACAGCGAGGATGACAACCTGATGCATATCAGCCACGAAGCAGGGATCCTCGAGGATCCGATGTATACTGCCCAGAAAGGCATTCTTGAGAAAATGGTATTGCCGCAGGATGCACCCGACAGGGAGACCAGGATTGCTATTCATTTCAGGAACGGGATTCCTGTTAAGCTTATTAACAAGGAAGACGGAACGGTTAAGGAGGATTCCTATGAAATGTTCATATATCTCAACGAACTGGCCGGGAAAAACGGAATTGGCCTGCTCGACATGGTTGAGAACAGGTTCGTCGGAATTAAATCGAGAGGAGTATATGAAACGCCGGCAGCAACGGTGCTCCATATAGCTCACATGGATCTCGAGGGAATTGCGATGGACAGGGAGGTGATGCGACTTAGAAACATGCTTACCCCTAAATTCTCAGAGCTGATATATTATGGATTCTGGTTCAGTCCGGAAATGGATTTTCTGATGGCGGCCATCGAAAAGAGCCAGGAACTGATTGACGGAAGCGTGCATCTCTGTCTTTATAAGGGGAATGTGCTGATTGAAGGAAGGGAATCTCCATCATCTCTTTATAACAAGGAACTCTCGAGTATGGACATTGAAGGAGGATTTGACCAGACCGACAGCAAGGGATTTATAAGGATCAATGCAATAAGGCTCATGGCTCACCGTGCGATAGTTGAAGCCAGCACGAAGCCGCATTAAACAAAGCATCATTCACCCGATTATACAAAGTAACCTTTGAAGGAATATGAAACTCTGGGAAAAAAACGCAACACCTGACCCTTCAGTCATTGAGTTCACCTCCGGAAAGGACAGGACAACTGATATCTGCCTGGCTGAATGGGATATAGCCGGATCAATGGCTCACACAATTATGCTCAAGGAAGCCGGGCTGATAACTTCCGGGGAAAAGAAAGAATTGCTGGAAGCCCTTTATTCCATTTTTCAAAGGGCAAAAGGCGGAAAACTTATAATTGAAGAGGGTGTTGAGGACATTCATTCCCAGATTGAGAAAGAGCTTACCTCAATGCCTGGGGATACCGGTAAAAAGATTCATACCGGCCGTTCGAGGAATGACCAGGTGCTGGTTGACCTGCGGCTTTACACAAAGAGTGCCATCGATGACCTTGCAGCGAATGCCGCCAGACTTTTTTACAGGTTCCAGGCGCTGAGCGAGCAGCACCGGGAGGTCATGCTTCCGGGATATACACATATGCAGCCGGCAATGGTTTCGTCGTTCGGATTATGGTTCGGTTCCTATGCCGAATGCATTGCCGATGATATTCTGTTGCTTTCAGCAAGCAGATCGCTTATTGACCGTAATCCGCTTGGGACTGGTGCCGGATACGGTTCATCCCTCCCCCTGAACAGGAAACTTACAACGTCCCTTCTTGAGTTCGGTGACTTATTATATAACTCAGCGTATGCAAGCCTCAGCAGGGGAAAGGCTGAACTTGCGGTATCCTCGGCCCTGACCTCGATGGCCCAGACCCTGTCGAGGTTCTCGACCGATGTATGCCTTTTCATGACTGCCGAATTCCGGTTCATCGATTTTCCTGATGAATATGTAACCGGATCTAGCATCATGCCCCAGAAAAGAAATCCAGATGTTTTCGAGCTGATAAGGGGAAGGACAAATCTCCTCCAGACCCTTCCTGGACAGATAACAAATCTGGTCTCAGGCCTGCCGTCAGGGTACAACAGGGAACTTCAGCTGTTAAAGCAACTGATATTCAATGCTTTTTCGGAAGCAAAAGAGTGCATTGACATATTGATTGTAATGTTAGACCATATCAGGGTGAATGATGAAATTACAGATAATCAACGTTATAACAGCATTTACAGCACCGAGGAAGCCAACAGGCTCGTTAAAGAGGGAGTTCCGTTCAGGGATGCCTACAGGAAGGTTTCCGGAATGGTAGGAAAGCGACTTTTTTCAAAGACAATCATAACCGATTACTCTCATGAGGGAAGCATCGGGAATCTATGTAACAGGGAGATCCGGGATATATTTGAGGAGAGGATGAAATGTTTCGGGAGTAAATCGTCTGAGGAATTGGTGGAGAAAATGATGGCTATAAACCCCCCAACCCCCCTGAAGGGGGACAAATAGCCCGTATCAATTAAGTCCCCTTTAGGGGATTTAGGGGTTGTTTATTTGTATATTCCTGATGAATTCATCGAACAGGTAATCTGTATCTGTCGGACCTCCTGAAGCCTCAGGATGGAACTGGGTTGAAAAGAATGGCCTGGTTTTATGCCTCATCCCTTCATTTGTATTATCGTTGATGTTAATGAAGAGGGGCTCCCAACCGCTTGCAAGAGTTTTATTGTCAACCGCATATCCATGGTTTTGTGATGTTATATAGGCTTTGTCTGTTCCTGCCAGGATCACAGGCTGATTGTGGCTTCTGTGTCCGTACCTGAGCTTGTAGGTATCGGCCCCTGAAGCCAGGGCCATCAGCTGGTTTCCGAGGCAAATGCCGAATATAGGTTTATTTACTGAAAAGGATTTTCTGATATTCTCTATGGTTTTTACGCACATTTTGGGATCGCCCGGGCCGTTTGTAAGAAATAGCCCGTCGTATTCATCACCATGGTAATCATAATCCCAGGGTACCCTTATTACAGTGGTATCCCTTTTAAGCAGGTTCCTTATAATATTGTATTTTACCCCGCAATCGACAAGCATTATCCTGTATCTGCCCGATCCGTATACTTTCTTTTCCCCAGTGCTTACTTCAGCAACAAGATTGGTCTTGTTAGGATCAAAGAATTCGGTAACGGTTCCTTCAGGTTCCAGCTTGCCCGGCATTGCTCCTTTTTCCCTGATCCTTTTGGTTAGCGCACGGGTATCGATACCGAAAACCCCGGGGATCCCATTCCGCTTCAGCCATGCATCAAGACTCTCGCTTGCATTCCAGTGGCTGTAATCAAATGAATAATCCGAAACTATCAGTCCCGAAATATGGATAGATGAGGATTCATAGAAGCTAAAAAGGTCATTCTCCTCGCTTTTTGCAGGAGCTCCATAATTGCCGACAAGCGGATAGGTAAGGCAGAGGATCTGTCCTTTGTATGAAGGATCGGTCAGACTTTCGGGATACCCTGTCATAGCAGTATTGAAAACAACCTCACCTGCTGAAGCCACCGGAGCTCCGAATGATCTTCCGGAATAAACGGTTCCGTCTTCGAGTGTCAGCCTGACTTTTGCTGTATTGTCCATACAATCAAGTAAATAAGTTATCGTAATGATTCAACCGCCATCCTGATCTGTTCCATTGCCTGCCTTACCTTTGTAAGGGTTGTTGCCATGTTCAACCTCATAAATCCCTCACCTCCGGGGCCGAATGATGATCCTTCGCTCAGTCCGACCTTTGCCTTGCTGACAAAGAATTCCCCGAGCTCTTTTCCTGACATCCCGAGTTTTCTGCAATCGAGCCATATCATATAGGTTGCTTCCGGCCTTACCGGTATTATTTCGGGAATTTGTTCCCTGCAATAGTCAATTATATAAGCAGAATTCCTGTCAAGATATCTCATCAGGCTGTCGAGCCACTCCCGGCCTTCCGAATAGGCGGCTATTGATGCAACGGTACCGAAGATGTTTCCGTTGCCGATATGCAGATGTTCTATCTTCGATTTGAAGTACTTCCGGAGGACAGGATTGGAGATTACGAGTGATGATGTTGAAAGACCGGCAAGATTGAAAGTTTTGCTTGGTGCGATGCATGTGACGGTTATTTCAGCAATTCTGTCTGAAATCTTTGCTACCGGAGTGTGGAAGTGTCCGGGAAGTGTCAGATCAGAATGAATTTCATCCGAAAGAATCAGTATATTGTTCCGGATGCATATCTCAGCAAGGCCTGTAAGCTCATCGGGGGTCCAGGACCGTCCGACAGGGTTGTGTGGATTTGAGATGATTATCATTCTTGTATCAGGGGTAATGGAGCCGGCAAGTGATTCAAGGTCCATTGTCCATCTTCCATCCTTCTCAGCGAGCTTGTTGAGAATCAGGTTACGTCCATGACTTTCGACTGCCGAAAAGAAAGGGGTATATACCGGAGGCTGAATTATTATGGAGTCTCCCGGACGGGTGAATGCAAGAGTGCAAAGGTTAAGGGCAGGCACCACTCCCGGGCAGAAGCAGATCCACTCATTATCGATTTCCCATCGATGTTTCTTAAGGAGCCAGGCTGAGATTGAACTGAAATACTCATGAGGGTGAAAGGAATAACCCATGATCTCATGTTGGAGTCTTTTCTTCATCGCCCTGATTATAAAATCGGGGGTTTTGAAATCCATATCTGCCACCCACATGGGAATTACATCAAATGAACCGAATACCTCCTTCCTCAGATCGTATTTTACACAACCGGTGTTTTCCCTTGAAACCTCTTCATCAAAATCCCATCTCATCTAAACTGATTTTGTTTCAGGGGTTCAAAGATAAGCAAAACTGAGAATTATTTCAGTCTGTTGTTCAGGTTGAAAATATCAATCAGGTGAATAGTAAACAAGATCCTCCCTTAAATTGTTTATTGTATATGAATTTTAAAAATAGATTGAAGTCAGAGGGCTATTTTAATATTATTTATTATTTTTATAGGCGTTTTAAAAGGTGATTTTAATTTAAACTAACGAAAATGAAAAGGGCCATAACTGTTATCATCATTCCAATATTGATCTTATCTTTTTCCGGGCTCAGTTCTTGTAAAAACAGGACTGAAAAAAAAGAGCTTAAGAGGATCGAACTTAATGAGGTGGATACCATCATGAGCGAGATAGAGAAGAATGTTTACCCATTGCCTACTTCAGCTGAGGTTATTAAAATGCTTTCAGAACTGGAAGTAGGCTATATTCTTGGCATTGCGAATCCGGTGGCAAATGCCAGGAAATATCTGACAAGTTCAACAAAAGCGGTCAATATGGGTGTTTACGGTGCTGACCTGAGTTACGCCACTCTATATAATATTCAGCAGGAAGTGCTTAATTACCTTGATGCCATAAGGTCTCTGGCGAATGAACTGAGCATGTCTAAAATATATGATGAAACATTGTATGACAGGATCCAGAAAAACTTTGATAACAGGGATGAGCTTGTAAACATTCTAACAGAAGCATTCAATAACACCTATGCCTATCTTAGCGAAAATGACCAGCAGAGCCTTGCACTTCTGGTTGTTGGCGGTGCCTGGGTTGAAGGAATGTACCTTACGACTCACGTCTCGGAAGCAGCCTATCAGGTAGCAGGAATCTCAAAGGTCCTTATTGAGCAGAAAGAATCTTTTGATCTTTTCCTCGATATCACAAAGCCTTATATTGAAGATCCGAACGTCAGGGAGTTCCTTGACAAGCTTGAGCCGATCAGGAAAGTTTATTCAGGACTTACGACAAGCCTGACCAATCAGAATATAATTGATATTACGAAAGCTATTGAAAGTATACGAAGCCAATTAGTTTAATAATTCTTAAATAAATGAATGACCGCAAATTGAATTATTTTGCGGTCTTTTTTTGACCATCTTTCCTATGAGGGAATCTGTACTTCTGGCTCTGATACATATTTTTGCCATTGTTTCAACAATTAATCCCGGGGGTATCTCTTCAAGGGGGAAAAAAATTCTGCGCAGTTATCTCAGACGTTATCTTAACCGTGAACTGGAAGAGGAATATTATGCCCTCTTTGAAAATAACCTTGAATTCTATTCCAACGAGCTGAAAAGTGTTGACAGGGCTGAATTATCTGATGAGGATTCCCTTATTACCTTCCAGATCACAAATATATGCCGCCAGATAAAAAAAGGATTGTTCCTCGAAGAAAGAATGATTGTATTCCTTCAGCTTCTTGAATTCGCCTTTGAAGACGGACTGATATCCGAACAGGAAAAAACCATTGTGGATATTGTTTCGAGGACCTTCAATATTTCTAAAAAGGAATACGATAATGCCTGTGCCTTCATGATCGGCCGGTCGTACGATGAAGTGACACCCGACTGCATGCTGATCATCGAGAACGAAAATCCGAAATTATGGGCAGGTGCCACATACAGGAACTATGAGAGCTGGCGCCATATAAGGATGAAAGGGTTCAAGGGTCATATGTTCGTACTGCATATCGAAAGCACCGGATCACTTATCCTTACCTACGACGGAACCCTTACGCTTTACTTCAAGGGACGCGATATAATCGCCTGCCGGCCTTATCTTCTTGAAAGGGGCGTCAATATCAAGGGTCAGGGAATTGATCCGATTTATTATTCAAGAATCTACAAGAAATTTGTCTCGAGAAAATTCCCTGAGACAATTGTGTTTGAAGGGCACGAAATTGAATTCCTTTTTAAGAATTCTGACAACGGTGTCAGGAAAATGAATTTCAGGATTGAATCGGGAAACCTGATCGGACTTATGGGCGGAAGCGGTGTCGGTAAAACGACAATGCTTAATTTGCTGCACGGGAAAGCCAGGCCCACCTCCGGGAATATATATATAAACGGATATGACCTTCATGATGAAGCGTATAAGCTTACAGGACTGATTGGATTTGTTCCGCAGGACGACATGCTGATAGAGGAGCTTACCGTATATCAGAACATGTATTTCAATGCCCGCCTTTGTTTCGGAGATTACAATGAGGATCAGCTGAACAAGACTGTCGACAAGGTCCTTGTCGATCTTGATCTCCTTGACATAAAGGACCTTCAGGTTGGAGACCCGATGAACAAGAAGGTGAGCGGCGGACAGCGGAAGAGGCTAAACATCGGACTGGAGCTGATGAGGGAACCAGGGGTATTGTTTGTGGATGAGCCGACATCGGGATTGTCCTCCTTTGATTCTGAAAAGGTAATGACCCTTTTAAAGAACCAGGCATTGGCGGGGAAGCTGGTATTTACGATAATACATCAGCCATCGTCGGATATTCTGAAAATGTTCGATAAGCTCTGGATCCTCGACAAGGGCGGCTATATGATCTATGACGGCGACCCTGTTGAGGCCCTTGTTTATTTCAAGACGGAAACATCGCAGGCAAATGCAGCTGAAAGCGAGTGTCCCAATTGCGGAAATATTGAAACCGAAAGCATCCTTCATATCGTTGAGGTAAAAGTCATAGACAACAGCGGTTTTGCCGGAAAAGAGAGGCAGATCAGTCCCAGAGAATGGTATGATAAGTACAGGAAGAAAATGATGCCTGTTCTTACACCGGAGCATCCCAAAACGGCTCTGCCCCAGAGTAATTTCAAGGTGCCGGAAAAATGGGAGCAGTTAAAAATCTTCGTAAACCGCAATATAACGAGAAAACTGGCCGACAAGCAGTATATGACCATCAATCTTCTGGAGGTTCCGCTTCTGGCACTGATTCTTGGTTTCCTGTCGAAGTACAGCGAAAACGGCATCTATACTTTTGGCGCCAACAAGAATTATCCCGTATTTCTTTTCATGGCAATCATTGTTGCACTTTTTGTGGGACTGACAGTAAGCGCCGAAGAAATCTACCGCGACAGGAAGATCCTTGAAAGGGAGAAATTTCTTAATATAAGCAGGTCGAGCTACCTGTTCTCCAAGATCATCTTCCTCTTTTTCATGTCAGCCGTCCAGTCGTTAAGCTTTGTACTTGTTGCCAACACCCTCCTTGAAGTAAGGAGTATGCTCTTTCAGCAATGGCTCATCCTCTTCTCAACCGCCTGCTTCGGCAATGTGCTCGGCCTGAATATATCGGCAGGGATGAGAACAGCCGTGAGCATCTATATACTCATACCATTGCTGTTGGTACCCATGCTTCTTCTCGGAGGCGCAATGATAAAATTCGATGACCTCCATAAATCGATAAGCAGGAAGATCTATGTTCCGGTAATCGGCGATGCCATGGTAACCCGGTGGTCGTATGAGGCGCTTATGGTTGAACAATTCAAGGGGAATAAATTCGCAAAGCCATTTTTTAAATATGATATGGAAATAAGCCGTACAGGCTGGTACAATTCTTTTCTTATTCCTACGCTCAAGGTAAAGGTCAATGAGTGCAAGACAGCCGGCAGGAATCCGGATTATGAAGAACTGGTCAGAAATAATTTAAGGAAAATAAACTATCACATCAGGGAATTATCTTCCGAGACAGGCATTCTTCCCGGCGGCTGGAACTCATCCCTGAATTATTCGGGATTCACTGATTTTACATGTGATCAGGCAAAAATATATCTTGACTCTCTTGCAACAGCCGTACGCGTAACAAACAGAGTTTTTTCCGACAGGAAGGATTCCCTTGTCAAATCCATAACCGACAGGAGGGGAGAGGCTGAATTTCAGGCGCTGAAGGAAGCGAATTATAACGAGAGCCTGGCAAATTTTGTACTGAACAGACTAAGCACGAACAAGATTTTTGATTCAGATAAGAAGCTTATTCAAAAGGCCGATCCTGTTTACATGAAACCGGGCTCAAAGTACGGGCGAGCCCATTTTTATGCTCCTTACAAGCAGATTGGTAAAATCAGGATAGATACACTGCTGTTCAATGTTATTGCGATCTGGATAATGACATCTGCTTTATTCGTTACCCTCTATCTGAATGTCCTTAAGCGGTTTATCGAATACCTTGAAACCCTTAAAATACCCATATGGAGGAAATTCGGAAGGGAACTTCTGCAGATATGAAGGTTGAATTACCTCATCCCCCGACCCCTTCTCCTGAAAGAGAAGGGGAGAAGCAGAAACAGATGCACAGAGTTTATCCGAAGAAGAGTCTGGGGCAGCACTTTCTGAAAGACAAAGCCATTGCCAGGAAGATATCGGAATCGCTCACCGGTGAAGGATACGGCAGTGTCCTGGAGATAGGCCCGGGAATGGGGATTCTCACGGATTTCCTTATCAAAAGGGAATTTACCGATTTCAGGGTGATTGAAATTGACAATGAGTCGGTTCATTACCTGAAAGCGAATTATCCTGAATCCGTAAACATAATAACAGGCGACTTCCTGGCTTTTGATATTGATGAATACTTCGAAGGGAAGATTGCAGTAATCGGAAATTTCCCCTATAACATTTCGAGTCAGATTTTATTCCGGATTCTGAATCATCGCGATAAAGTTGCCGAAGTGTGCGGGATGCTTCAGAAAGAAGTTGCACTGAGGATCTGCGCAAAACCCGGTTCAAAAACCTATGGTATTCTGAGTGTGCTTATTCAGGCATTTTATTCAGCGGAATACCTGTTTACAGTATCAAACAAGGTATTCTCTCCCCCTCCAAAGGTACTTTCGGGGGTGATAAGGCTGAAAAGGAATCAGACTGAACGTCTGGATTGCAATGAGAAGCTTTTTTTCAGAGTTGTCAAAGCCTGTTTCAATCAGCGCCGCAAGACCCTGAGGAATTCCGTCAGGTCTGCATTTGAACTTAAATCAGGTGATTTTCTTTTATTTCACCTAAGGCCGGAACAGCTCAATGTTGTTCAGTTTGTTGAACTTACAAACTGGATAGAGAAGAATCTCAAGGTTTCAGAATGAGAATCCGATGGCATCAACCGGGTTCATCCTGGCTGCAGCGTTTGCCGGTGCATATCCTGCCACAATGCCGATTATACCCGAGATGAATACTGCCAGGATTATATTGCTGAGAGTAAGGTACATATTAAGCTCGTACAGGTAATTCACCACGAGCGTTCCGATGAAGATCATTAAAAGTCCGAGAACTCCCCCGGCTACAGACAGCAGAACCGACTCGGTAAGGAACTGCTGGAGTATAAAGAATCTTTTGGCTCCCAGGGCTTTCTGTATTCCGATAATATTTGTCCTTTCCCTGACTGATACGAACATGATGTTTGCTATCCCGAATCCGCCTACAAGAATGGCAAACGCTCCTATGATCCAGCCTCCAATGTTGATTCCCTTGAAGACCGCATCAAATCCCTGCGATAGCATGGTTGAGTTGTTGATCGAAAAGTTTGAGACCTCGGCTGGTTTCAATCTTCTCGAAGCCCGTAAAACCATTGTAAGCTCATCAGTAAGCTCACGGACCGAGACGTCCGGTTTTGCCTTTATAATCATCTGGGAATCAACGAACCTGTTACGCACGTTTATGAAATTCCTTCCATAATTAAGAGGTACAAGAGTTATTTGGTCAACATTGCTAAGGGTGATGGCTCCCTGTCCCTCTTTTTTGAGTACACCAATAACCCTGGCCTTATAACCGCCCGACA
The DNA here is from genome assembly GCA_963696535.1 of uncultured Bacteroidales bacterium. Taxonomy (GTDB): domain Bacteria; phylum Bacteroidota; class Bacteroidia; order Bacteroidales; family VadinHA17; genus LD21. The sequence goes on along the minus strand of CAVOKP010000022.1, from coordinate 90,148 downwards.
TTGAGATTTCCTTCCCTATGGGATCGGTATTCTTAAAAAGCCTCTCAGCCACTTCGGCTCCCAGAACTGCCACATTGCTTCCGCTCGAATATTCGAAGGGAGAAAAGAAACGTCCTTTTGCAATTTCAAACAAAACCACCCTTTCCATTCCGTCGGTGACTGCGGCCACCGGGGCATCGGTTGCCACATTGTTTTTGTATTTGATCCTGTCGGATTTTGCGACAAGAAATGAGGCTGCCTCGGCTTTTGTAGACCTGTTGGTAATTGCCTGATAGTCGGTATAAGAAATTGTCGGCCATTTGATAATGTCCCACCAAGCAAGGTTACTGCTGAATGACCATGGGAACTTCTGTATATAAACCACGTTGCTCCCCATGGAATTTATGGAGTCGCGGACCGACTTCTCCATCCAGTCAAGCACTGTAAATACTGAAATGATGCAGAAGATTCCGATTGTAATTCCGAAAAGCGAAAGGAAAGTGCGTAATTTATTAACTACCACTGATTTAACGGCAAACAAGAGTCCTTCAATGAATAGCCTTACTGACATTTTCGAAATTGTTATCAATGTTTAACGGAGCGTCAAAGGTAAGAAAATCATTTGGATTTTATTAGCCCGTTTACCGGCCTTCAATATTCATAATTATTTTGTATTGAGGATTATAAAAAAATATCTATTTTTAACCGCCTGAATCTGCAGGGAGATGCCTTTCATAAAATTCAGACTATGAGTGATAAAAGAATAAGAAGTGCATTAATATCTGTTTATTATAAGGATGAACTTGATGAAATAGTCGGTACCCTGAACGAACTGAATATCAAAATCTACTCCACAGGGGGTACCTTCACCTTTATTAAAAATCTTGGAGTACCGGCTGAGACTGTTGAATCTCTCACCACTTACCCTTCAATCCTCGGAGGAAGGGTTAAAACCCTTCACCCTAAAGTTTTCGGAGGTATTCTTGCCAGAAGGTCCAATCCTGAAGATATTGAGCAGCTGAATAATTTCAGGATACCTGAGATTGACCTTGTTATTGTTGACCTTTATCCTTTTGAGAAAACTGTCAGTTCGGTTGATGATGAAGAGGAAATTATCGAAAAAATAGATATCGGAGGGATTTCCCTGATAAGGGCAGCTGCCAAGAATTTCAATGATGTCCTTGTTGTATCCGGAAGGGATCAGTACGGAAAATTACTGGCACTTCTGAAAGAGAAAAAGGGAATGACTTCACTCGGGGACAGGAAATATTTTGCAGCCCAGGCTTTTAAAACATCTTCGAATTATGATACCGCAATTTTCAGGTATCTTCAACAGAAGTGCCGGGATTGAGGTTTTCCGCGAAAGCATTGACACTTCTTACCCTCTCCGTTATGGCGAGAATCCCCATCAGAAGGGAGTTTTTTTCGGCGATCACGGCAGGTTGTTTGACAAGCTTCACGGCAAGGAGATTTCCTACAATAATTTTCTTGATATTGATGCTGCCCTGGGGCTTATCGATGAGTTCAGTGAAACCACTTATATAATTATAAAGCACAATAATGCCTGCGGAGCAGCTTCGCGTAAAAATCCGGCTGATGCCTTCAGGGAAGCACTTGCTTGTGACCCGGTTTCGGCCTATGGCGGAGTTATAGCTTCCAATACTCCTGTCGGAGAGGAAGAAGCATCAGAAATTGACAAGATCTTTTTTGAAATTATAATTGCTCCCGGATATAGTGATAAGGCGCTTGAGATTCTTAAACAGAAGAAGAACCGGATAATTCTTGCAAGGAAGGAAAAAGCGGGGAATCAATATTGTTTCAGGTCGGTTCTTGACGGTGTTCTCTGGCAGGAAAAGGACCTGAGCACTGAACTTGCAAGTGACATGAAACCTGTAACAGCAAAGGTTCCGGCTCCCGGGGAATTTGAGGATCTGGTATTTGCAAACAAGATTGTAAAGCACAGCAAATCAAATGCAATTGTGCTTGCAAAAGACAGGCAGCTGTGCGCGAGCGGTATCGGTCAGACTTCCAGGGTTGACGCACTGAAACAGGCCATTGAAAAAGCCCGGTTATTCGGTTTCAGCCTGAATGGTGCCGTAATGGCTTCAGATGCTTTCTTCCCGTTTGCCGACTGTGTGGAGATAGCTCACAAGGCAGGTGTGGCTGCAATTGTACAACCGGGCGGATCAGTCAGGGATCAGGATTCAATTGATTATTGCTCCTTAAACGGAGTTTCAATGGTATTTACGGGGAAAAGACATTTTAAACACTAATAACATTAATCATCTCATTATATGGGACTATTTTCATTCTTGACGCAGGAGATCGCAATTGACCTGGGAACCGCAAACACGGTTATCATACATAACGATAAGATTGTAGTTGATGAACCATCAATAGTTGCTATTGATAAAAACACGGGAAAGCTTATTGCGATAGGGGAAGCAGCAAGGCAGATGCATGGGAAGACTCATGAAAACATTAAAACCATCAGACCTTTGCGCGACGGTGTAATCGCTGATTTTAATGCCGCTGAGCTGATGATAAGGGGCATGATTAAGCTCATCAACACAGGAAACAGGTTCTTTGCTCCTTCCCTAAAGATGGTTGTATGCATCCCTTCAGGCAGCACTGAGGTGGAACTGCGGGCAGTGCGCGATTCATCGGAGCATGCCGGCGGACGGGATGTATACCTGATTTATGAGCCCATGGCTGCGGCTATAGGGATCGGGCTCGATGTGGAGGCTCCCGAGGGCTGCATGATAATCGATGTCGGCGGTGGTACGACCGAAATTGCCGTGATTGCACTCGGAGGAATTGTGTGCAATAAGTCGATAAGGATTGCAGGTGACGGATTTACAGCTGATATCCAATCGTATATGAGGCACCAGCACAACATTAAGATAGGTGAGAGGACTGCCGAGGATATCAAGATAGCTGTCGGAGCAGCTTTGCCGGATATTGACAATCCCCCTCAGGATTATATTGTCAGGGGACCGAATATTATGACTTCGCTTCCGATTGAGATCCCGATCTCTTACCAGGAAATTGCATACTGCCTCGACAAATCGCTTACAAAGGTTGAGGCAGCCCTTCTCAATGTCCTTGAGCAGACACCTCCGGAACTTTATGCCGATATTGTGAACAAGGGAATTTACCTTGCCGGAGGAGGTGCTCTCCTGAGAGGACTGGACAAAAGACTCGCCGACAAGATTAATATAAACTTCAATGTTGTCGAGGATCCCCTGCATGCAGTTGCGAGAGGTACCGGAGTGGCACTGAAGAACGTGGACAGATTTCCTTTCCTGATGAGATAACCTGACGGCGTGAATGAGAAACCTGCTGAACTTTCTGCTGAGGTACATAAACATTATTGTATTTCTTATTCTGGAAGGAATAGCGCTGTATTGGCTCACAAATGGCAACAGTTATCATAATGCAAGGGTGGTCAGATCGGTGCAGGGAGTGACAAGGGGTCTGAATGAGAGAATAAACAATGCCAGGACTTACCTTAGTCTGCGGGAAATAAATTCAGGCCTTGCTTCGGAAAACAGCGAGCTAAAAAACCGGCTGGAAAAAATGGATCAGAAGGGTGAAGTAAATTTTATTCCTGTCGACGACTCACTGTTCAGGCAGCATTATCAGTACACTTCCGCCAGGGTAATAAACAATTCCGTAAACAGGCAGAAAAACTACATCACCCTCGATAAGGGGAGCCTGCAGGGAATAAAGGTTGATATGGCGGTAACAAACGGGAAGGATGCCGTCGGTGTTGTTGTAGGTTGTTCCAGGAATTTTTCAGTGGCTATTTCACTCCTTAATCTTGATTTCAGACTAAGTGCAAGACTCAGGTCAAGCGGCTATTTCGGATCTCTGAGCTGGGATGGCCGCAGCTACAGGTATGCAGTGCTCAATGAAATACCTCAGCATATATCGGTTAATGAGGGCGACACGATTGAAACCACGGGTTTTTCTGCAGTCTTTCCCGAGGGTATCGAAATAGGCAGGGTAAGCGATCTTAAAAAGAGCGGCAGTGATTTTTACAAGATAACCGTTGAACTTTTTGCCGATTTCAAGAAACTTCAATATGTAGACGTGATCGGCGATCTGAAAAGGACAGAGCGGCTCGAACTTGAAAAACAATTTCAATGATCAACTCTATTTTAAAGTACGGTCTGGCGATTCTTCTCCTTATCCTCTTTCAGATACTGGTTCTTAATAACATTCAGTTCAGCGGCTATGTAAACCCCTACGTCTATATAATGGCCATCCTTATCATCCCTTCGGTTACTCCGGCATGGCTGGTCCTCATTGTTGCATTTCTGACCGGACTCACAATCGACCTGTTCTCAGGGTCTCCCGGCATGCATGCTTCGGCAACGCTGCTTGCAGGTTTTGCACGTCCGCTTGTCCTGAGGATTATTTCCCCGCGCGACGGTTACGAATCAGGATCAAGCCTCTCGATGGCTGCCTACGGCTTCAGGTGGTTCATTATTTACGCGTCAGTCATCGTGCTGATTCACCATACAGCCCTTTTCTTTCTTGAGGTTTTCAGATTCGCCGATTTCTTCAGGACAATATTCAGGATCCTTGTGAGTTCACTCTTTACACTGGGTTTTATTCTTCTTATAGAATATTACAGGAAAGGGAGATAGGGGTACCGTTATGAAAGATGCATTCATAAGCAGGAAGTATGTTATCATGGCACTCATTGTGCTGGCATCCCTCATGCTTATTGTCAGGTTGTTCATTATCCAGGTAGTCAAGGATACCTACAGGCTCTCTGCCGATAACAATGTGCTCAGATATGTCACCCAGTACCCGGCAAGAGGGTTGATATATGACCGCAACAATAAGCTGATGGTTTACAATCAGGCTGCCTATGATCTTATGGTAGTGCCGGCTCAGGTCACTAAAATTGACACTTCGGAATTCTGCAATCTTCTTGAAATATCAACAACCTCGTTCAGGGAAAGGATGAATGCGGCTGTCAGCTATTCAAGACGGGCTCCATCCGTATTTCTGAAGCAGATCTCGGCTGAATCCTACGCAAGGCTCCAGGAGAAATTGTTTCAATACCCGGGCTTCTATGTACAGCCCCGAACATTGCGAAAATATTCAAAACCAATTGCCGGGCATATTCTCGGGTATGTCAGCGAGGTTGACGAGGCGCTTGTCAAAAAGGAACCCTACTACAAATCGGGGGACTATATCGGGAAGCTTGGAATTGAGGAAGCATATGAAAAGTACCTGAGAGGTCAGAGAGGAGTAAAGATTTTTCTTGTGGATGTTTACAGCAGGATCAAGGGTTCATATGCTGATGGCAGGATGGATACCATGGCTGTTCAGGGTGAGGATATAATATCTACAGTGGATATGGACCTTCAGGAATATGGTGAACTTCTTATGCGTAATAAATCGGGAAGTGTTGTCGCTATTGAGCCAAAGACCGGCGAAGTCCTTGCACTGGTTTCAAGTCCGAATTATGATCCCGGCCTTCTTGTTGGCAGGATAAGATCGGAGAATTTCTCAAGGCTGAGTGCTGACACTGCACTCCTGCCTCTGTTTAACAGGGCTTTACAGGCAAAGTATCCCCCGGGATCCACTTTTAAGCCCATAAACGGACTGATTGGCTTGCAGGAAAAAGTAATAACACCCTCAACAGTTTTCGGATGCAACAACGGATATTTGTTTGTGAAATGTCATTCCCACAGTTCTCCCCTCGACCTTATTCATGGCATTTCAAATTCGTGCAATTCATATTTCTGCCAGGTTTACCAGAGGATCCTTGAGAATCCGGCATACCCTACAATTGAAGATGCTTACAGCAAATGGAGAGCGTATCTCAATGAATTCGGATTCGGTAAAAAACTCGGTATTGAATTCACGAATGAGCTTACCGGACTTATTCCCTCACCTGCATATTTCGACAAATATTATGGAAAGAACAAATGGAAAGCTCTTACCGTCATTTCGATGGCCATAGGGCAAGGTGAAGTCGAAACAACTCCCCTGCAAATGGCAAATATGACTGCCACAATAGCCAACAGGGGATATTACTATATTCCTCATATCGTAAAGTCTATTGGAATTGACAAGAAAATTGATCAGAAATATCTGACAAAAGAGGTGATAAATATTGATTCTTCTAATTTTGAATCAATAGTTCTTGGCTTGGAAGAGGCAGTTAACGGAGAAGCAGGAGCCACGGCAAGAATTGCAGCACTGAAAGACATCATTGTCTGCGGCAAAACCGGAACGGCACAGAATCCTCATGGCAATCGTAAGGATCATTCGGTTTTCATTGCATTTGCACCCAAGGATGATCCGAAGATTGCAATTGCCGTATATGTGGAAAATGCCGGATTTGGGGCAACCTATGCCGCACCCGTGGCAAGCCTCATGATTGAGAAATATTTGACGGGCAAGGTGACCAATTCATGGTCGGAACAAAGAATACTTGATCTAAATCTCATTGCCGGTGACAACGCGGAACGTTAATATATGGGGCAGGCTTGACAAAGCTTCGATACTGATCTTTCTTTTGCTGATCATAATCGGATGGTTCAACATTTATGCGGCTGTCTATAACGAGGAACACACCAGGATAATTGATCTTTCACAGAGATACGGAAAACAATTCGTTTGGATACTTGCGACAATTGTGATTGCAGTTTTTGTGGTTGTTATCGATACAAGATTCTATTTTTTCTTTTCATATTTTATCTATGGCGGCCTGATTCTGATGCTGATATTTGTTTTAATCCTTGGCAAGGATATAAACGGGGCCAGGTCGTGGTTTCAGATTGGATCACTCAGCCTTCAGCCTTCCGAATTTGCTAAATTCGGAACAGCACTGGCACTTGCGGCGTACCTGAACTCGACAAAGCAGGACCTTGGAAAGCTCCGGGTTTTCATGATTTCAATTGCAATTATCCTCTTCCCGGCTTTACTTATAGTTCTTCAACCTGATATGGGCTCCGCGGTTGTCTACTTTGCCCTCTTCATTGTACTTTTCAGGGAAGGCATGAGCCCTTATATATTTGTTTCAGGTCTTTTGATGGTGATCCTGTTCTTTTTCACCCTGGTTTTCAATAATCAGTACCTGACTATCGGGCTTATAGCCGCTGCATTTGCCTTAGCCTCGTTTGTCACCCGGAAATGGAAATTATGTCTCATGGGGCTGGGGATCCTCATTATTGTCTTCTTTTTAATCTATGGCCTCAACAGCCTGGTGATCAAATCCATGAAGGATGAGCACGTTCTTTTTATTTCAGTTTTCCTTTCGGGTGCAGCATACGCAGTCTATTTCTATAACAAAAAAGCTGTTTCCCTTTTTATTATATTTCTTTTTCTGTTAGGAAGCATGGCTTTTGTCGATTCGGTTGATTTTGCCTTTAACAACATCATGAAACCGCATCAGAAGGAGAGGGTGGAAATACTTCTTGGCATCAAATCCGATCCGCACGGGACAGGTTATAATGTCAATCAGTCGATAATCTCAATTGGGTCAGGAGGGTTTTCAGGAAAGGGTTACCTGCAGGGAACCCAAACCAAATTCAAGTTCGTGCCTGCGCAGAGCACCGATTTTATTTTCTGTACAATAGGCGAGGAGTGGGGATTCCTGGGCTCATTGATTATAATTGCATTGTATGTTTTTCTGTTGATAAGGCTTATAATACTTGCTGAACGGCAGCGATCGGATTTCTCAAGGATTTACGGTTATGGTGTCGTATCGGTATTTTTCATCCACTTCTTCATTAATATCGGCATGGCTGTCGGACTCGTACCGGTAATCGGCATACCGCTTCCCTTCCTTAGCTATGGAGGCAGTTCATTGTGGGCCTTTACAATACTGCTGTTCATTTTTCTGAGGCTTGATGCCAGCCGGGCTGAATACCTTGTCTGATCAGAACGGAATGGTTATCCTGTGAGAGATCTCGATCCCGAAATCCTTCTCGACATAATCAATAAGCTGCGGAAAGAATTCCAAAAAATCATCCTGGAGGGAGTAATAATTTTTTTTCAGAGCCTTCATGGCAAACCTGGTTTCGTTAGGAAGCGATGAACGTTTGCTTAATGTGCTCAATACATGGCGTATACCGCTTCTTGTCTGGTACGATTCAATCCAGTTGTTTATTATGAAAAAGGGCATCATTTTTCTGACATCATCGGGAAGGATCTCATAGTTGTTTACCATTGCCCTGTAAAAATTGTAGGTCACGCTCTCAAGGGGCCTTCGTGAAAAGAAATTCCATTCCTTTGTCAGGAAATGATCATAGATGATGTCAGTGATTACTCCTGAATATTTATGATATTTTCGTGTAAAATATATCTTGCTGCGGTGAACAACCGGATGCCTGTCAGTGAATCCGTCAATGTGCCTGTGAAGTATAATTCCTTTTCTGACCTGGTCGGGATATTTAAGATAATCGCGCCCTTTTACATAGTCGCCTATGTAATTTCCAATGATTATTTTATCAGAATCACCGGACAGGTATATATGGGCCAGGACATTCATTTCAGGACATAATAGTACAAAGAAATAAGATTAGCCTGATTATACCGGAAACATTTTCTTTAACATGTTTTCAAAATTATCTGTTAGGGTAGTAATATATTTATAGGTCAGATAATTATACCATAAAAACCATATGGCAAGAAATAGACTGAAATGTTCGGATTTTAAACATGCAAATTATAAATTTGCCATATCACTTATTACAGATAAACGATTTTTACATTGAATTAATTATAAACAATCCAGAAGGAATTATGCCAAAAAAGAACATAATAATAATCGGAGCAGCCGGTAGGGATTTTCACAACTTCAACACCTTTTACAGGGAAAATAAAAGCTGCAATGTCGTTGCATTTACTGCGGCACAGATCCCCGACATTGATGGAAGGAAATATCCTTCGGAACTTGCAGGCAGGCTTTACCCGGAAGGCATACCGATCTTCCCTGAGGATGATCTTCCGGAACTTATTAAGAAATACAAGGTTGATGATTGTGTTTTTTCATACAGCGATGTAACTTATCAGAAGGTTATGTCTGTAAGCGCACTGGTGAATGCTGCCGGTGCAAACTTTGTTCTTCTGGGCCCTGCCGCCACGATGGTCAAAAGTACGAAACCGCTTATTGCAGTCGGAGCTGTCAGGACAGGATGCGGGAAGAGCCAGACCTCCAGAAGGGTTATAGAGCTTCTTATGGAAAGGGGTCTGAAGGTTGTAGCCGTCCGCCATCCGATGCCTTATGGTGACCTTGCAAAGCAGAAGGTCCAGCGTTTTGCCGCCATTGCTGACCTGGCAAAGCATATGTGCACTGTGGAAGAGATGGAAGAATATGAACCTCATGTGGTAAGGGGTAACGTAATATATGCCGGAGTTGATTATGAAGCAATTCTGCGCGAGGCTGAAAAGGATCCGAAGGGTTGTGATGTGGTTGTCTGGGACGGCGGGAACAATGACTTTCCCTTTTACACTCCTGATCTGATGATAACCGTTACAGATCCGCACAGGGCAGGACATGAGCTAAGATATTATCCGGGGGAAGTTACTCTGAGGATTGCCGATGTGGTTGTGATTAACAAGATCGACAGTGCGGCTCCCGAAGCGATCCAGACAGTGAGGGAAAGCATCGAAAAAGTCAATCCCAAAGCTATTGTGGTTGATGGGGCATCTCCCATTAAGGTTGATGATCCTTCGATTATAAGGGGTAAAAGGGTTCTTGTAGTCGAGGATGGACCAACTCTTACCCATGGTGAAATGAAGATCGGAGCAGGTGTAGTGGCCGCCAGGAAATTTGGAGCAGCCGAATTAGTTGATCCGAGACCCTTTACAGTCGGAAGACTTACCGAAACCTTCAGGCTTTATCCGAATATCGGAACACTTCTTCCTGCTATGGGATATGGTGATCAGCAGCTGAAGGACCTTGAAGAAACCATAAACAATACCGATTGCGACAGCGTCATTATTGCAACACCGATCGACCTGAACCGGATAATAAAGATCAAAAAACCGAACACGAGGGTTTATTACGATCTACAGGAAATAGGCGATCCGAACCTGTCACAGGTCATTGATGATTTCGTAAAGAAATTTAAGCTGTAAGGAAATTAGTAAGTTACACAGATTCACAGAGAGTTTTACCCCCTGCCCCCCATGGGGGGTTTCAAGAGATTATCTGGATTTTAAGCCCCCCCTGGGGGGGTTGGGGGGTGTTTCTCGTGAAAGTTTTTTATTACCTTCTTACCCGTGCGTTACCTTTCCAGATGCTCCATACCTGTTCTTCATCAGCAGGCTGTGCATAATCTGTAACGACAGTAGTTGCAAGGGCACCGGTAGCCCATCCGAACTGGATCCATTTTTCAGGCTCCCATCCCTTCAGTACAGCATAGAGCATTCCCCCCACAAATCCGTCGCCTCCGCCTATCCGGTCAAGAACATGTATTTCGCGGGGCTCAACAACGTGCCATTGATCGCCTTCAAGCATTATTGCACCCCACAGGTGTTCATTTGTGCTTATTACCTGTCTGAGTGTGGTGGCGAAAACAGATGCTGAGGGAAACTCTTTTTTTACCCTTCTGATCATCTCCTTGAAGCTTTCAATCTTCGCAGCAAGGTCCTTTCCACCTTCCTCCGGACCTGCAATTCCAAGGCAAAGCTGGAAATCTTCCTCATTGCCCACAAGTATATCTGAAATACCTGCAATCTCTCTGAAGGTTACTGAAAGCTCCTTTTCCCGGTCTTTCCAGAAAGAGGCCCTGAAGTTCAGGTCGAATGAAATCCTTGTTCCATATTTCTTTGCCGACCTTGCGAGTTCAAGGCAGAAGTTGCTTGTTTCAGGCGATAAAGCAGCAATGAGTCCTGAAAGATGAAGAATCTGAACTCCTTCTTCACTAAAAATCCTGTCGAGGTTAAAATCTTTGACATTCAGAGTCCTGCCAACCTCACCCGCACGGTCGTTCTGAACCCTTGGTCCGCGCGATCCGTGTCCGCTGTCGGCGATGTTGAACTGATGACGATATCCCCATGGTCCGCCCTGTTCAACCTCGACCCCCTCAAAGGCAATATGCCTGCCTGCAAGGTTATCCTTTATCATCCGGGCAATGGGGCTCTCTTTAACAAAAGTCGTAAGCACCTTCACCGGAAGTCCGAGATAGGATGAAACGCTTGCCACGTTAGTCTCTGCACTGGTTACCTGCATATTGAAGGTGTCGCTGCAATAAACCGGCTGACCGTTGGCAGGGGTAATCCTCACACCCATGCTGGAAGGAACAACGAGCGACCATTTAAAATCTTTTTTCAGTTCTATTTTCATTGCATTCTATTTTAATCTTTCCCTCAATTTTCTGCCTGCCTCCTCATAACCCGGCTTATTTAGAAGGGCAAACATGTTTTTCTTATATGCCTCAACTCCCGGCTGGTCGAAGGGATTGACATCAAGGATATAGCCGCTGACAGCGCATGCGAGTTCAAAGAAATAGAAAAGCTGACCCACGTGATACTCATCAAGGTCGGGGATTGAGATATGCATAACCGGCACTTTCCCGTCGTTGTGGGCAAGAATTGTTCCTGCCTCGGCATTGTGATCCACTTCCGACAGTCTTTGACCGCTTAGGTAATTAAGCTGGTCGGCGTCATCTTTTTCTTTTGGAACGGTTAGCTTTTTCCTTGGATTCCTGACTGAAAGCACAGTCTCGAACATTATTCTCTGTCCATCCTGGATATACTGCCCGAGCGAATGAAGATCGGTTGTGAAATCGACGGCTGCCGGGAATATTCCCTTACCGTCCTTTCCCTCACTTTCCCCGAACAGCTGCTTCCACCATTCGGCAAAAAAGTGCAGCCGGGGATTGTAGCTGACCATTATCTCGGTGGTCTTTCCGGTACGCATAATAAGGTTACGGCAGGAGGCATAGAGCAGCGACATATTTTCGGCACCGTTCCTGTTATGCCTGGTTATTTGCTCCATCGATTTGGAACCCTTTACAAGCTCCCGTATATCAAATCCGCACAGGGCAATGGGCAAAAGTCCGGCGGGTGTCAAAACTGAATATCTTCCGCCAATGTTGTCGGGAATAACGAATGTTTCATAACCGTTTGAATCAGCCAGCGGCCTGAGCGCTCCTTTCTTACTGTCTGTTATTGCCACTATCCTGTCGCCTGCAACTGCTTTACCCATCTTTTTCTCAAGGTGATTCCTCAGGATCCTGAAGGCGATGGCAGGTTCGGTTGTCACCCCTGATTTTGATATTACAACTATTGAATAGTTAACCGTATCTAGGATTTCAATAAGTTCAGCAAGGTAATCCTCTGAGATATTCTGTCCGGCAAAGATGATTTCATGATGCTTTTCCTTGCTAAAGGTTGTAAAAGAATGTGAAAGCGCTTCAATAACGGCTCTTGAACCAAGGTAAGAACCTCCGATTCCGATAACTACCGTAATGTCAGAAATTGACCTCAGATGTTTTGCGATCTTTTCAATCCTTTCAAGCTGGGGCAGGATATCATCAGGCAGGGACAGCCACCCGAGGAAATCACTGCCGGCACCTGTACCGTTGTTAAGGCTGTCGAGATGCCTTACTGATTGCTGTGAAAGGGCGATTATCTCTTCATGTGGTATGAAATTTACTGCATTTTTAAGACTCAGACTGATATTTTCTTTCATTGGTAATTTGATTTTTAAGGCCTGTGTAGTGACCGGACAAAGTTAAAAAAAAGCCGGCAGGATTTACCTGCAGGCTTCTTTAATGTAAATGTAAAATATATGATAAAGGTCTATTTCCTGTTTATACCTCCGGCGCTTGAAGAATGTGCGTCGACGTATTTCGGATTTCCGCGGTAATTGATATCACCAGCACTCGACGATCTTGCCCTGAGTCTTTCCGAAACAGTTATGTCTGCGTCTCCGGCACTGGATGCCGAAACATCAGCTTCCCGGACCTCCAGCCCGTATGCATTAAGATCGCCTGCACTGCTAAGGTTTGCTTTGAGGAATTCGGTCTCGCCGGTGAGGGTCACATCTCCCGAACTGCTGATACCTGCCTCGATCTCTTTTACATAAACTTCAAGCTTGATATCTCCGGCACTGGTTGCCGATAATTCAAGTTTATCCGTTTTGACGGATGTCTCACCGATAATATCCCCGGCGCTCGAAGTTTTAAGGGACATGATGTCTTTCATTGTAACATATACCCTTTTCATCTCGGCTTCCCTGATGTTGGCATCCGAATAAACATTAAGGATGCCATCCCTTATTTCCGTAATTATGTATTCGTGGAGATTCTCATCAGCTTCAACTATAATCGATTCTTCACCGGTCTGGCTGAGATATACATCGATACCGCTGCTTACCCTTAATCCTGAAAACCTCCCCGCTTCCCTTTCCTTTTTAACGACCTTATTGTTGCCGTAAACGGTCCTTCGCATCTGGCCGTCGGTGCAGAATGTAATACCGAGGGAGAGGATAACTATAAGAAAATACTTCAGATTTTTCATGTCCTTTCTTGTTTTATTATTTGATTCATTCCGGAATAAAGACACTGTTAAAACCTTTTTGCTGCAATTTTCTTAAAAAACTTTTCCGGGATTATGTGAAACAAATAGTTCGTATCTTGGTGTTGAAACCTTAATTATTTTATTGAATGAAGATTATCGCATGGTTATTTGTTTATGCCGGCCTTTCTGCCCTGTTGTATGGCTGCACAGAAACTGAGAAAAAAGATCTGATGCTGTGGTACGAAAAACCTGCTTCCAAATGGGAGGAGGCTTTACCTATAGGAAACGGAAGGATCGGGGCAATGATTTACGGAGGGATTGCTGAAGAACATATTCAGTTCAACGAAGAGACACTCTGGACGGGACGGCCGCATGATTATTCAAATAAGGGAGCCTCGGTATATCTCGGAAGGATAAGGGAACTGATCTGGCAGGGGAAGCAGGATGAAGCAGAAAAACTGGCGCTTGAGAAATTCATGAGTGTGCCTCTAAGGCAGGAGAAATACCAGCCTTTCGGCGATTTATGGCTGACATTTCCCGGACACGAAAATGCAACAGGTTACAGGAGGCAGCTGGATCTGTCGGATGCCGTAAGTAAAACTTCGTACGAAACCGGCGGTGTCACCTATACCCGGGAATACTTTGCAAGTTATCCGGACAATATTGTTACTATCTGGCTTTCCTGCAACAGGAGAAAGGCTCTGACTTTTGATGTTTACTTAACCGCCCTCCATGAAGGATTCACTTCAGTTCCGGGTGAGGATGGAACAATAAGCCTGGATGTCGCCGTAAAGGATGGAGCCCTCCGTGGAACGGCAATTGCCAGGGTAATACTTAAGGGAGGTGATATCACTGTGACAGGCAGTAAACTTCATATTGAAAAAGCCGATGAAGCCTGGGTGTGGCTGACTGCCGCCACAAACTTTGTCAATCCGTGGGATGTGTCCGGCGATCCCGGGGCAATTTGCGAAAAACATCTTGCCGCTGCCGGAGGTCAGACATACAAACAGATGAAAGAAAAGCATATAGCTGATTATCAGAAATACTTCGGAAGGTTTTCAATTGATCTCGGTACTTCCGGTACCGAAGATATGTCCACAGATGCAAGGATCGCAAAGATTCCTGAAAAGATGGACAATTCCCTGGCAGCCCTGTATGTCCAGTATGGTCGTTACCTCCTTCTCTCTTCAAGCCGCGAGGGGACCTATCCCGCTAACTTGCAGGGAATATGGAACGACAAGCTTAATCCATCGTGGGACAGCAAGTATACCGTGAATATAAACACCGAAATGAATTACTGGCCTGTTGAAATCCTGAATATTGCCGAATGTCATGATGCTCTTTTCAGGATGATAGGGGAGGTGGTGCCTGCAGGTGAAAAAGTGGCGAGGAACCATTATAATGCACCCGGATGGGTTTTGCATCATAATACTGATCTGTGGAGGGGCGCGGCTCCGATAAATGCCTCTGACCATGGAATCTGGGTTTCGGGAAGCGGCTGGATGGCTCACCATTACTGGGAGCATTTCCTGTTTGGCAGGGATACCTCTTTTCTGAGAAATATCGCATGGCCGGTTATGAAAAGTTCCGCAATGTTTTATGCGAATTTTCTCGTAACCGATCCCTCGACAGGATGGCTGGTTTCATGCCCGTCCAATTCGCCTGAGAACGGAGGACTGGTATCGGGCCCGACGATGGATCACATGATTATCAGGAGTCTTTTCAAGGCATGCATCGAAGCGGCAGGAATACTGGATACTGACAAGCCGTTTTCAGATACTCTTAATAAATTACTCCCGGCAATTGCCCCTTATAAAATTGGAAGGTTCGGCCAGCTTCAGGAATGGATGGAGGACATAGATGATCCGGATAATAAGCACAGGCACGTATCGCATCTCTGGGGTGTTTACCCCGGCAATGAGATCAACCTGAAGGAAAACCAAGACCTTATGGAGGCCGCAAAGAAATCACTTATAGCAAGGGGAGATGAAGGAACAGGATGGAGCCTGGCTTGGAAGATCAACTTCTGGGCAAGATTCCGCGATGGTAATCATGCATGGAAAATGGTTCAGATGCTTCTGAGGCCGCAGGGACAGTCATCCACACAGGCAACCGGCGGCGGATCGGCAGGTGGCGGATCGTACCCTAACCTTCTCGATGCTCACCCACCATTCCAGATAGACGGGAATTTCGGGGGAGCTGCAGGAATAGTTGAAATGCTTCTTCAAAGCCATATGGGGGAAGTTGAAATATTGCCTTCCCTGCCCGACTTAATTCCGGACGGAAGTATCAGGGGAATCAGGGCAAGGGGTGGTTTTGAACTTAAATTTGCCTGGAGTTCAGGGGAGCTTCAGTCGGTTGAGGTAATTTCAAAATCCGGACTACCGCTTAAATTAGTCTACAGGGATAAGTCATTTGTTTCGCCCACAGTGAAAGGCGAAGTGCTTCGCTTTGACGGAACCCTTAGTGCCATTTGAATATTTTAAGACCAACACTGAAAAACAGAATCCCGGTAACTGACAGTGCAAGGACCGGAATTGCGACCTCCGAGTAGCCCGCTCCTTCATTGAATATGCTTCTGACCCCATCAGTCATCATGGTAAGAGGAAGAGCCCTGATTATACCGACACTCCAGTCAGGGAAATTCTGATAACTGAAGAATATGCCTGATAAAATCATCATCGGCATGACAACTGCGTTGATAAGGCCGTTGCCTACTTCGGTATTTGATGTATGGGATGAGACAAAAACTGCAATACCAGCAAATGCCAGATTCCCTGCAAGAAACATCAGTATGAGTGCGGAGATGCTTCCCTGTATGGTCATTTTGAATGTGATCAATGCAAAAACCACTAATACAATGGCTTCAATAAAGTTCATGATAACCCTTACCGTTATCAGTGCAACCAGAAATTGAGATTTTTTCATAGGGGTTGCAATAAGCCTGCGAAGGAGTTTTTTTGAGCGTTTTTCAATTAATCCATAACTGATTCCCCACATTGTGGACATCATCACTCCCATGGTTACAAGGCCCGGAACCAGAAAATCAATATAACGTGTTCCGGTAACAGTCAGCGGTTTGATCTCGGAATTATTTCCAGGATCATGCACTTCACCTGAACCTATGACGCTCCGGAGTTTGAGGTATGTCAGTTCCGCATCTGCATTAACCGGATCAAAATGATATTCAGTTTTTCCGTTATTGCTTTGCAGTATTAGACTGACCGTTCCTCTTTTGAGCATTACCATCGCTTCATTCCAGTCGAGTTCGTAAAATAGGAAAAGCGTGTTTCCGAGTTTATCATCCTCCATCTCATACTGCCAGGTGAAGTCCTTATTTGATTCAGACTGCTGTTTTATGCACTCCATCTCAAGGAATCTGTATAAATCAGAGTTTCCCGTTTCAGGAATGCCTGATGGCCAGCTTACGGCAATTTTTCGTACCATATCAGCCTTTTTTGTAAAGGCCAGTCCCAGCCCCAGTGACATAAGTATGGGGAATAATATTCCCCAGAAAAGGACTCCGGGTTCCCGGATAATTTCCCGGAAAAGGGCGGATGTGAGCTGCCAAAGCTGGTTTAATCGCAAAAAACTATTCATTTATCCTCCTACCGGTAAGGGAAACAAAAAGATCATCAAGGTTTTTCGATTCTGTAAGCAATGTGTCAGTGGTTCCTTCACGGAGAATTACCCCATTATGCATAATTACAATGTAATTACACAGGTTTTCAGCTTCCTCCATATAATGTGTCGTCAGAATCATGGAAGTCTCCGACATTTCTTTAAGCTTGTGAAGGATTTCCCATATCTCACGTCTTGCATTAGGATCAAGGCCCGTTGTCGGTTCATCAAGAAGTAAAATGGACGGGGTATTTATCAGTGCAATGCCAATTGCAAGTCTTTGCCTCTGTCCGCCTGAAAGATTTACGACATATGATTTCCTCTTCTCTTCAAGTCCGACAAGCTCAATAACCTCGTTGACCCTCTCTTTCCCGAGATTAAAGAAGCTGGCAAAAAGCCTGAGAGTTTCTGATACTCTGAGTTTGTCGATGAATCTTGTTTCCTGAAGTGATAGTCCGATGATACGGTGAAGCTCGTCCTGGTTGCCTTTCCAGGGTTTGCCATTTATCAGGATCTCCCCTTCATCGGGTTTCTGGATCCCCTCAATCATCTCTACAAGGGTTGTTTTTCCTGCCCCGTTGGGCCCAAGGAGTGCGGTAAACTGACCTTTTGGAATTTTTAAATTAATTCCATTAACAGCCTGAACCGATTTAAAGGACTTCCAGACGTTCCTGACCTCTATTACAGGAATGGTCATTTTCTGATAAGGGAATTAATATATGCAATAACAATCAGCCTTGTAAAATGGTTAACCAAATCGGGGCCACAATATACTAAAATTATGCCGAAGAGATTTTTAAGGCTCGGAATGACGGAAAGAGTATGTATGAATATCATTGATTATAAACTATAAAAATTATAACTTTAAAGAAAAAATGATGTTTTCAAAAGCGTTTATTCCGTTTTTGGTATTTGTTCTGGTCTCAGGTTGCAGTTCTCCCCGTAACAAAAAGGAAATAACCCAACCGGGTGAGACAGAAAAAACCCAACTTTCAGGAAGTTTCTTCATCACGGGTGCCTATGCCCTTTATCCGCTGATAAAAAGTCTTGCTGACGAATTCATGGCAATTCATCCCGGAGTCAGGATTGAGGTTGAAAAAACAGGTACCGGTGAAGGAATAACCAAACTTCTCGAGGGGAAGAGCCAGCTTGCAATGATCTCACGGCCACTGACTGATGAGGAAACAAGTGCAGGAATATGGGTAATCCCGGTAGCCAAGGATGGCGTGGCTCCGATAGTAAATCAGAGGAATCCCCATATTAAAAATTTACTGGACCATGGATTGAGTCCCGATGAATTCATGTATATATTCACATCAGGTAAACAGCTTACCTGGGGTGAAGTTCTTGACACGAATTCAAAAGACAAGCTTACCGTATATACAAGGGCTGATGAGTCGGGAGCAGCTGAAATCTGGGCATCATTTATCTATAAAAAAGCTTCTGACCTAAGGGGAACCGGGATTACAGGAGATGATGAAATGATAAGAAACATTCAAAAGGATCCGCTTGCTATCGGATTCTGTAACTTCTCATATGCCTTTGATATTTCGACAGGGGAGAGGGCAAAGGATATTCAGATAGTACCGGCAGATCTCGATTTTGACAATAAGATCGACAGGGTTGAAGTACCTTTCAGGACTCTTGAAGAGGCGCATCGCAGCCTGTGGCTGGGATTTTTCCCCGATCAGCTTTGCAGGGAGCTGACAATTGGGTCAAAGGGTAAACCGACCGATCCTGCTGTCATTGAGTTTCTGTATTATGTACTTGGAGACGGCCAGTCAAATGTAAAAAAAACAGGCTTTTGTTCCCTGAACGACGTTTACTTAAACTGGTCGCTCGATTTGCTGAAGTAGGCTTTCTTCTGCTATAAAGTTCCGAAAAGCCTGTCGCCTGCATCTCCCAGCCCGGGCAGAATATAACCGTTATCATCAAGCTTTTCGTCAAGGCTTGCAAGGTATATCTGAACATCAGGATGATCATGCTCGATTTTCCTTACACCTTCAGGCACCCCTACAACGCAAACCAGTTTGATGGTCTTTGCCCCGTTTTCTTTTAGTACCTGAATCGCTGCACCTGAGCTGCCTCCTGTAGCAAGCATCGGATCGAGTACCATTACAAGTGCATCAGCGAGATTACCTGGAAATTTTGTGTAATATGTCAGAGGTTCAAGGGTTTTATGATCCCGATACATACCGATATGGCCAATCCGGGCTGTCGGAATCAGCCTTGTAATCCCGTCAACCATTCCAAGTCCGGCCCTCAGTACCGGAACCAGGACTATATCCACATCAAGTTCAAGGGTCTGAAAGGCGGCAAGGGGAGTCTCAACAATCACTTCCTTCAGCGGAAGGTCGTTCGTGACTTCATAAGCCATCAGACCGGCTATCTCCTGCATCGTTTCCCGGAATTCCTTTGTAGTTGTCTCCTTTTTGCGCAGCTGTGAAAGCTTGTGAGTGAGCAGCGGGTGTTTCAGCAAAATTAACATCGGGGCTGGAAAGGTTTTGTCCACAACAAATATAATCTGAAATTTAAATAAGGAAACCATGGGATCAGGTATTAAGGGAAAAGATTTTTGTTTAACTTGGATCTGTTATAAGAGCCTTAATCTTAATCCTGGTTTTATGAGTGAGCCCATTCTTCGCGCACTGATGCAGCTTTTTGCGCTGATAAGCGATATCGGAAATATAAATGAAATTTCGGCCAGGGAAAAAGATGCTGTCAAATCTTTTCTTTCACGCCACCTGAGCAGCGAACTTGTTGAAAAATACTTCAGGATATTTTCCGAATATCTTGATCTGTTCACCAACAGGGAAGCGATAAAGGAACCATCGGGCGACTATGAGATACAGGCTCTCAAAACAATGAGGATAAAGAGGATTTGCGATGGTATAAACAATGAACTCCGCCAGAAGCAAAAAATATATATTATAATCCAGCTTATAGATTTTATTTCATTCGGAAAGGAAATCACCGGCAACGAACTCGATTTCCTGATGACTGTGGCCCTGTCGCTTAATATTCCGGAGAATGAATACGGAGATATCAAAAGCTTCATCCTCGATCCTTTATCAAAGTTTCGTGAGAAGGAAAGGATTATTCTTGTCAACACCAGTTCTGCATGCAAGTTCCGTAAGATCAAGCATATCAGCAATCCCAGTCTCAAGGGCGAGCTGATGTTCCTAAGCCTTGCCAGCACGAAAGTGTTTATTCTGAGATATACAGGCGACACAAACCTTTACCTGAATGGTCAGCACATATTTCCAAAGCAATCCTATTTGTTCGACAGCGGTTCTTCAGTAAAAGGGGAGGGGCTGAATACCATTTATTATTCGGAACTGACAGGGTTCTTCAACGTATCAAAATCTGAAGCAAAAATATTTCTTGCAGCTAACGATGTCACATTCCGCTTTTCAAACAGCGAAAACGGAATTCAGAATTTTAATTATTACGGTGAATCGGGCCAGCTTGTTGGCATTCTCGGGGTAAGCGGAACCGGAAAATCAACTCTTCTGAATCTGCTGAACGGAAACATAAAACCCCAGAGCGGAAACATACTGATAAACGGATACGATATAAACAATGTCAGGGATAAGCATAAGCTTAAAGGCATTATCGGTTATATTCCCCAGGATGACCTGCTGATAGAGGAGCTCACCGTTTATGAGAACCTCTATTATAACGCTAGACTATGTCTGAGTAATTATCCCTTGAAAAAGGTAAGGAAAATCGTATGCAGGATTATGGCCGATCTCGACCTGTGGGAAATCAGGGATCTGAAGGTAGGCAATCCCCTTGACAAAGTTATAAGCGGGGGCCAGCGAAAAAGGATAAATATTGCACTGGAGCTTATTCGTGAACCCTACATTCTTTTTGTTGATGAACCCACTTCAGGTCTTTCGTCGGTTGATTCGGAGGTAGTCATAAATCTTCTTAAGGAACAGACTTATAAGGGAAAGCTTGTGATGATCAATATTCATCAGCCGGGCTCTGACATTTATAAACTGTTTGACAAGATAATTGTGCTTGACAAGGGTGGATACCCTGTCTTCTTCGGCAATCCGAATGAAGCTGTCGTCCATTTCAAAACACTTAGCAGGCAGGCAAATCCGGAAGAGGATCAATGCATCAAATGCGGAAACATTAACCCCGACCAGGTGCTTCAGATAGTCGAAGCAAAAATCGTCGATGAACACGGCAGGCAGACCCAAACGCGTAAAACCACTCCTGAGGAATGGTCGGCAATGTTCAGGCAGAAATATAAAGATCCCCAGGCTATATCTCAGATAAAACAAAAAAAGCTGCCTGAAATTATCTACAGTATTCCGGACAGGCTTAAACAGATGGGAATATTTTTCACAAGGGATCTCCTGTCAAAGCTTGCAAACAGGCAATATGTAATTATAAGCTTGCTGGGTGCACCTTTGCTGGCCTTCCTTCTGGGCTATTTTACAAGATATGTAAAAGGCGATTCATATCAGTTCATCGAGAATGATAACCTGACCGCCTACCTTTTTATGTGTGTTATCACATCCCTTTTCCTTGGACTGATTATCAGCTCGGAAGAGATCCTGAAGGACAGGAAGATACTGAAAAGGGAATCATTCCTTAACCTGAGCTGGTTAAGCTATATCAGTTCCAAGATTACTTTAATGTTTATGATTTCAGCGATTCAGACAATTACCTTCATTCTTGTCGGGAACTCAATTCTGGGAATAAAGGGCATGACCTTTCAATACTGGCTTGTCCTTTTCTCCACCTCATGCTGTGCCAACCTGATAGGTCTGAATCTCTCTTCAGCGCTTAATTCGGTAATTACAATTTACATAATGATCCCTTTTATCCTGATCCCTCAGTTGTTATTCAGCGGAGTGCTTGTTAAATATGAACAGCTTCATACAAACAGGAAAGCCTCTTCGTATGAATTTGTCCCTTTCATAGGCGAACTTATGCCTGCACGCTGGTCGTTCGAGGCTCTGGCTGTTGAGCAGTTCAGGAATAACAGGTACGAAAGGATATTCTTTAATCATGAAATGGCTATCAGCAATTACAGGTGGTATTCGGGATATCTCATTCCCATACTTGACCGGTATCTGCAGGAGTGCCATAAACCCGGGGCTACGGATGAGACATTCAATAACAATCTCAGTAAGATCAGATTATTTATGACTGAAATGCTTGATGCAGGCAATTATAAGATGCCGGAAAGCCTTGAAGGAGCCCTTGATGATGAGAAACCCGATTCATCGGCATTCATGCAAATCCGCAGATGGCTGGTTTCCCTCGAGAAAACATATAACTCAAAATACAGAGCTGCAATGACTTCCAAAGATTCCTTGTTTATGACAATTGCCTCAAACAAAACTGACAGCGGGAAGATTATACGTCTCAAGACTGATTATTACAATAAAAACCTTGCAGCTTTTGTTCTGAATACAAATATGATAGACAAGTATGTTGAAAAGCCGGAAGAGATTATCAGGAAATTTGAACCTGTTTTTATGGCTCCTTCGGCGAACAACGGACGATCTCATTTTTGCGCTCCCTACAAGCTGATCGGCAATCACAGGATCGATACCTTCTGGTTTAACCTGATTGTAATATGGATTGTTTCGATAGTGCTTTTCATTGCACTTTATTTTACCGTTCTTCGGAAAATCCTTTCGGTATTTGAAAAAACCAGCCGGCGCAGGTCCGATTCCAGTTTTCTTTTGATAAAGGAAATCTCCTCCTTTTAGTTGTTACCTGAACAGGGAGGGATCGGTCAGCCTTTCCTTTCCCCTGGTGGCTATGACAAATGCATCGGAGTAACCCTCCTGTTTTAGTTGTTTCTGCAGCGAGGCCGCCGCCGCAGAGGTGCTGAACTCACCCACGCAGGCCCGGTAAGCCGTATTATACATGTATTCAAATGTATTGTATTTCTTTCCGCCGATGGTCATCTCGAAGCTTCCCCTCGATTTCATGCTGGATGAAAACTGGACACGGTAGACAATTTCATCTGCCGATGGTGCAGCTTTTTCAGCAGGTGGTTTTAAAGGTACCTGTTTTGCTTCAGGAAGCTTTTGAGTTTGAGTAGGTTTGACTTCAGTCTTCCCGGCTTCCTGATCTTTCGATTTTGCAGCAGACAGATCACTGCCTGTAACTCTTTCGTTACTTCTGAAAGCTACGATAAAGGCATCGGGGTAGCCCTGCTTTTTCATAATTGATTGAAGGCTGCTGGCTTCGGCGGGTGAGGAAAATTCACCGGCACATGACCGGTAAGTGCCATTGAAGAAGTACTCAAAGGTCTTGTATGTTTTTCCACCAATTGTAATTGTATTGCTCCCCCTGGGTTTCGAGGTCGAAAGGAACTGGACGCGGAAAACAGTCTCATCACTGTTTTCTGCCAGAGGTTTTTGCTCAGGAATCCGTGCGGGTTCCTGTCTGGTTTCAGTAACCGGTTGTGGCTTTACAGGTTCTGGTACCGCCTCCCTGGCAGGCGGAGGAGCGGTTTCTGCTTGTTTTTGAGCCACAGGTATGATTTCCTCTGCAGGAGCCAATCCGGTCTGAGCGATATATTTGAATGCATTTGAGAGGTTAGCAAGTTTCTGGGCTGCAGGCTGGTCAAGGAAAGTGACCTTGAACAGCTGCGGCGGCCTGTTTCCTGACTTGAACCTTGTTGTGTAAAATGCTGATTTGCCATCAATCCTGTTTAATGTAAATGCAAGCTCATCATCTGGGGTATTGATCAAACGTGTAAGGTTGGCGGGCTTATCCCAGCCCCGCCCGTTGTACCTGCATATATAAATATCATATCCGCCTAATCCTCCAATCCCGTCGGATGAGAAGAATAGGTTGTTTTCCTGATCGAGGAAAGGGGACAACTCATTTCCACGTGTATTAATAAGATTGCCAAGATTTATCGGGGATGACCAGCCGTCTCCTTCCTTATATGAAATGAAAAGGTCCAGCCCACCTGCACTCTCACTTCTGTCGCTGGTAAAAACCATCTTTTCACCGTCAGCCGAAAGGGCAGGATGTGAGTACACCGATTTTCCGGTACAGAAGCTTAAAGGTTTGCTTTCGCTCACCCATTCACTTTTACCGTTTTTAAGGACCTGGTATTTTGCCTTGTATATTTTTTCCGGTTCCTTGTTCGAGGGACGTTTTGTATAATACATTACGGAATAGTCACTGCTGAAAGTCATTGCCTCGGCAGGAACATCCCAGGAACTGGATTGCGAGAATATTTCCTGATTGCTTAAAGATGAATCCCTGTGAACAGCATAGTAAGCTTCGGTTTTTCCGAATGAGGTATGGCTTTCAAGCATTTTAGCCTCATTTCTCGTATTGTAAAGAAAAACAATACCATCGCGGTAAAACTGTACGCCTGATGAAGGGGGTATTATCTCCAGGCTGAACCTGGCAACTTTCAGTAATTTATTTCCGTTCAGGGGATCAGTGTCCTGAAAAGAAATCCCGTTAACAGCACCAGAAGGTGTCAGTAAAGCTCCGGCTGAAAACAGAATTATACAAAGTAATCTTTTCATATGATTGATGAAAAATATTTTACCAGTGTCCATATTTGGTGTAACCCGATTTATTATGAGAAAAATTAATACCAAAAGCAATTTCTGAAGTTAGTGATTTTTTAAAGAAAGGGGAATTCTTAGGGAGGGCAAAATAGGTGCCGACATAAAACTTCGGGTACCTGTACTGAAAAAAGAAAGAGATTTTACTGTAGTCGTTGAAATATGTTCCAAGGCAGAAGTTACCTGCATATAGTTTAAGCGCCGGTTCAATACTCTCTTTAATATCGAATGAAAGAGAATCATCGGTATGGATAAGTATTGATGGCTCCAGCACAATATTCAATGACCGGCTTAATACAATTTTATATCCTGCAGTAAGATTGTATTGCCGTGAGACAGGGATCCTGTAGAGTGAAAGAGTGGCAGTATCATCAGGCGGATCAAGCAGGTTGGTAACCGATAGCCCGGCATAGGCCTTTGGATTGTAAAGGTAAAGGCCGACATCAATATTGGGGAAGTAAAATTCCTTGAAGGGTATTGATTGATCGGCATCCCCCTCATAGAAATGGTACATTCCCTTTAATGATGCACCCACGGAAAGGAATGACAAAGCCTTCTTGCTGAGCGGTATATGATATGCTGCAGTGGCGCTTATTCCCGTATTGTGAGTCGAATCGCCCGTTTCAAAACTATTATATCCCGACAATCCGACCCCGATGTTCGTGTACGAATAGGTTTTGCCAGAAGGAAGATACCCAAGTACTTTTTTTGTAATCCTGGTATTTCCGCTGAGGATCTGGGAATGCGATTTGCCGTTGAAACCTGCAATCATGTCGACGGAAAAGTAATCCTTGCTTCCGGCAATTGCCGGGTTGAGTAAAAAGGGAGTGTATATCCTGTATGAGACTGGATTGAACGGTACTTGCTGCCCGAAGGACAATTCACAGTAAAACAGGGTCAGAAGAATAAAATAAATCTTTCTAAATACTGACATACAGCTATATGGTCAAAATTACTAACTCCGTAAGAATTGAATAAAATTATAACGTCAAAATTATAAACTAATTGCTGAGAAAGAAACATTAACAGGATCTTTAATGAATATATCAGTATGTCATTATATGTCAATGCCTTTCATGCAAAAGAATGATCCTTCCGATTGCCTTCGTAAAAATCAAACAGCTGATTGAAACAATTGTTGATCTGTTTTATAAAATTGGTATGACGGCTTTTTATCCTTTCGCTGACTATTCTCAATTCTGCCTTGTGATCTCCATGGCTAAAATAACCCGATCCAAACTGCTCTGAAAATTCCTTCATTGTACTTAAGAGGAATTTGTTAGCCGCTGAGATTATTTCAGTGATTTTTCCGGACAAAATCATCACATCCCTGGAAGGTTTTAAAAACCTGGAATAAAGCATTACATAATTTCTTGCCCACCTGGACATATTTAGAAACCCGTCCGGACTTCTTAACCAATCAAGAAGACATTCCTCGAAAAGATCATAGTATCTGTCCAGTGATTCATCTAAAAATGAATAATCCAGCCATCCTGGTTCACCTTTCAGCCTCCCCTCTTTTCTGAGTTTTCTTTCAATCTCAGTTTCAAAGAAAGGCAGCATTTTCAGGAATGTTACCGGGGTATATCCGTCGTCACAAATTTGACTTAAAAAATTGAGATTATCCCTGATTGACCTGAACGATGAATCCGGTTGAAAAAGCATAAACCCAAAATCAAATCCTATCCCGAGCCTTTTAAGAGTGTTTATTCCACGCAGACAATCTTCGACCGTCATATGTTTATTCAGCAATTTCAATCCTTCATCCGTTCCGTCCTCAATACCCATGAAAACGTGGAACAATCCATTATCCCGCATAAACGAGAAATTTTCAGCACCTATTTCATCCGGGCGGCAATTTATCTTCCAGACAATTTTTCCCGTCAGTTTTTTCCGCTCAATCTCACTGCAGAATCTGATGATCCACTTGTTTTTATAATTTGATCTGACCGGGAAATCATCATCCTGGAATAAAAACACTGTGCAACCCATTTTATGATATAGCCAATCCATTTCTTGTACCACCAGTTCTGGTTCTCTCAGCCTTTTAACAGGACCTGGCGGAATGGCATAGAATTTTTTTGCATTGCAATAATGGCAATTGTGAATGCAGCCTCGCCCAGCAATAAGTGTTGCAAATTTTTTGCCTAAAGCATATTCCTTCAGAGGGGATCGTTTTGGAAATGGAAATACATCCAGATCTTTTACAAGTGGTCTGAGGGGATTTAGTATAACAGTGCCATCCTTCTGATATGCAATGCTTTTAAGGTGATGCCAGTCAATTCCTGAGGAGAGGCATTTAACCATCTCAAGCAACGTAAATTCACCCTCAAATCTTATAACGGAATCAAGCTGCGGAATAATCCTGTATAGTTCCCTTACTCTCAGACTCGCAAATTGCCCGCCTGCTGTAAAATGGCAGCCTATGCCGCCTTTTCTAAAGTATGCTATGAGGCTGGCGAATGCAGAAATATAAAACTGGTAGACAATGGAAAAACCAACCAGGATGGGATTTGTCTTAAGAAGATTTTTCAGAATCTCTTCCCTTTCTTTCCGGACATCAATCACCATGGTTTCATATCCCGCATCGGACAATAGTGATGCAAGATACCTTATCCCCAGATTATCGAATTCCTCGAAAGCGATAAAAACCACGCGGCCGTTTGTCATAGGTGACATTGCTGATTTCCGGACAATAAAGGTCTGCTGTACAGAAAATTTGTCATTTGAATCTGTCCCCAGATCGGATATAGATGCTCAATCTTTTTTGAATGCCATGTACAGCTTATCTGAGAATGTCTTCAATGGCTGTGTAGAATTTAAAAGCTGCTTCAGACATATCCTTAAAATAGGTTATCTGAGCTTTGAAACATGCGGCGTATTTTTCACTTTCCCTGCCTAATGGCAGAAAATTCATAAATGACTGCAACTCCATAACGAAAGCAGGAGGTAAGGGCCCGGGAATCTTAAAACTGGAGAAATCTCCCTCTTTTTGTGTTTTCATTTTTTCCGGTTTTTAAGTTAATATTATGTAACCTGACGGTAAATATTTATTAACTATCTGAATATGCTGCAATCAGTTTATTAAAATCTGATATTTCAAGGAGAGGTTTCCAGACTGGTTCGATCTGCAAAAGTTTTATTGAAATGCTTGAAGGCTTTTTCAACAGTTCATCAAGAAGATTAATGCCTTTTGTGTATTCTCCCAGCATTACATAAATCTGTGCAAGATCCCTTTCCCTGTCACTTTTATCCATCCCGTTATATTTGGTAAGGCTTATTGCTTTTTGTCCAGCCTCCGTTGCTCTTTTACGATCGTTCAGACCGGCTGCTGAAATACCTGTCGCACTTAAGATTTCGGGATTATCCGGAAATTGCTTCAGGAATTCATTATAATATTCAAGTGCAGATTTATAATATTCACTGGCCATTTCCTGATTTTTCATATTATCATATATTTCTGCATAAATCAGGTACCTGCTGCCCTCGTCAGGAAAATCTGCAGGATCTGCCTTTTCAGCTTTGAGAAGAGCCTCCTTGAATTGCCCATTGAATAAATCTATTATTATTCTCAGGTATTTAAAGTACCCGCCTGTAGTCCTGCTTACAGCCGTATCTATTACAACCTCTGCCTCAATAGTGTTTCCATCCCTTAAAATCAGTGATTCAACCTTGTTCTGGTAGGGAGCCGACCATCCTGGCATTCTTTCAATCGCCTTGTCATGGAAATATATGGCAGTATCATACTGATGAAGTGATTGATAGGATAAACCAATATTTGTCAGGAACAGAGGATTCTTGAAATTATGCCTGACAACCTGTTTTATTTTTGCCTGCGACTGCTCCCACTCTCCCATGGCTCTCAGTACGACTGCCATGTAGAAATTGTTTTCGCAGTTGTAAGGCTCCCTTTCAGATACCTCCCTGAAATATTCGAGAGCTTTGACGAAATCCTCAGCGAAATAATAATAATAGAAACCATAGGCTATCCTGGCCTCCGTCAGGTCTGTGTCAAGATACAGGGCATGTTTTATATCACTTAAACAGTTTTCCATCTGATCTCCGGCAGTGAAATATCCACCCCTGTAACCCAGAGCCCTTGTTATTGCCCGTTTTGCATAGGCAAGCGCAAAGGTCGAATCAGCTTCGATTGCCTTATCATAAAAAAACAAAGCCAGGTTAAAACTTTTTGCGGTTGACAAATCATTGAAAATGCTGTCCTTCATCGATAAAAATTGATACCCTGTACGTGCATCATCCTGATAGGTTGTACCTTCAAGATAGTTAAAGAAAGCTGCCGTGTTCACCGTTGGTTTCTTCTTGATCCTGTTTTTTTCTTCAGCCGAAAGCACAATCTTTAATTGATTTCCTATTTCGATGGGGATTTCAAGTAATTCAGAAAAATTACCTTTCGGGTCAACTGAAAATTTGTCAGTCCAGATGGTTCTTGGCTTCTTCCTGTCAGCCTTAATCAGGTTTACGGTAATAAGAACGAGATCCTTGATGTTAATGATTTCTCCTGTTACAAGGAATGAAACGTCAAGTTTTCTTGCTATCTCTGCAACAGACTTATTTTGTGTCACGAATTCATTTACCTCCCACCTGTCAGTTACCTGAAGCACTTTGATTTTTCGAAGCTCTCCGATAATCAAAACAGGTATTGTATTGGTATTATGGGGGAAAATCTCGTTAGGGACCATGTTTTCGAACGGCAATACGGCAATTGTCTTTGAAGCTGTCTTGATTTCAGATGATTGAATATTGCCCCTGACTATGTTGAAAATTATAAGAGCAATTATAACAATTACGCTTATCATCGTTGTCTCCTTCCAGGTTCTCAGCTGGGCCTCCATCTTGTTTCTCCTTATCCTGGTCATGGGTTTTGTCTTCTCAATTCCCTGGGGAGTTATATCGAAAAACCAGGAGAAAACGGCAACCACCGGAAATCCTGCAGCGAAAACGATGATCAGCAAAGTCATAATCCAGTCTGGCAAGGACAGGCCGCCCTGAAGAATCTCGGCAAGCTGAAGAATGGCAAAAGCAGCGGCTGCATACATGACAATCACCCTGTCGGTTTTACGGCGCTTAAGCTCCTGCAGGAACCTGGAGAATTTATTGGATGAATCAGCCATTCCCAGGTCGGGATTTTGATTGAATACCTAAAGTTATGCCAACATTTAAATAAATGCAAAAGTTTTTTCCTGACGGGCGGGTTATGTGCATTCACTAAAAAACAAAAAAGGGCATCTGGTGATGCCCCTCATTATTATCTTAACCTGACCCTATAATTTCTTTAGCCACGCCTCTACGGCCTGAGGGCTAAGTCCTGCAAGTCCAAGCTTGTCCTTCTTGTTGAGCCCGTTAAGGTCGTTGGCAAGCTTCCCTGCCTTTTCGACCTCCTTAAGCCTGTAAACGGTTGTAAATCCAAGTTTTCTAAGTGGTTCGATCCATTCTTCAGGTATGCCCGCTTCGATGAATTCCTCCCTGCTGCTTTCGGTTTTCGGCTTTTGAACGGCAGGTTTCATCTGCGGGAAAAGCAGTACATCCTGGATCGATGGCTGATTGGTAAGCAGCATTGTGAGCCTGTCTATCCCTATACCCATTCCGGAAGTGGGAGGCATCCCGTATTCGAGGGCTTTTACAAAATCGAGGTCGATGAACATTGCCTCATCATCCCCTTTCTCCGATAATTTCAACTGGTCCTGAAACCTCTCCATCTGATCCACCGGATCATTTAGCTCAGAATAGGCATTTGCAATCTCCTTACCGTTTATCATAAGCTCGAACCTTTCTACCAGCCCGGGTTTGCTTCGATGCATCTTAGTAAGCGGGGAGGTTTCTGCAGGATAATCAATTATAAAAGTCGGCTGAATATAATTGTACTCGCATTTCTCACTGAATATTGCATCGATCAGCTTCCCTTTTCCCATCTCGGGTGTGTGAGTAACATCAAGCCTGTCGCATACTTTCCTCAGATCATCCTCAGCCATGCCCGAAATGTCAACTCCTGTATTCTCCATTATGGCATCAGTCATGCTTATCCGCTTGAACGGAGGATTAAGGTTAATGGTTTTGTCACCGTATTCTATTTCAGTCTTTCCGTGGATCCCGAGCACTGCTTTTTTGATGATCTCCTCTGTAAAGGACATCATCCAGTTGTAGTCTTTATAAGCAACATAGATCTCCATCACGGTGAATTCCGGGTTGTGGTTCCTGTCCATACCTTCATTCCGGAAGTCCTTAGAGAATTCATACACTCCCTCAAACCCCCCGACAATGAGCCTTTTAAGATAAAGCTCATTGGCGATCCTCAGAAAGAGCGGAATATCGAGGGCGTTATGATGTGTTATGAATGGTCTCGCATTTGCTCCTCCCGGGATCGGCTGGAGAACAGGAGTTTCAACTTCAAGGTATCCGCGTGAATTGAAAAGCTCGCGCATCGACTGTATTATCTTTGTCCTGTTGCGGAAAACATCCCGTACATGGGGGTTCACGATAAGATCTACATATCGCTGACGATATCGCATTTCAGGGTCGGTAACAGCATCAAAGACGACACCATCCTTTTCCTTGACAATGGGAAGCGGCCGCACTGATTTGCAGAGGAGGGTAAACTCATTGACATGAACAGTCACCTCCCCGGTCTGGGTCCTGAAAACATGACCTTTGACACCGATGATATCACCTATATCGAGAAGATGTTTAAATACAGTATTGTAAAGGGTTTTGTCTTCTCCCGGGCATATTTCATCCCTGCGCACATAGATCTGGATCCTTCCTGATGAATCCATCAGTTCCGCAAAAGAAGCATTGCCCATGATCCGTCGGCTCATTATACGGCCGGCAAGGGAGACATCCGGGTAATTGCTTTTTGAATCATCAAATTTTTCGAGTATCTCACTGGCAAATACGTTTGTTTTATATTCAGCAGCAGGATAAGGATCAATGCCAAGTTTCCGGATCTCTGCCAGGGCATCCCTGCGGATCTGTTCCTGTTCACTTAGAATCATATGCCTGTTGTTTAAGAAACGGTGCAAAGATATTAAAATTCATGTATCGGCAGAGGCATGATCATGAATGTTTTATAGAACAGATCTCGTCGTTGAACCTTTCCCTGATGATCCTGGTAACCGGTCCGGGTATTCCTTCTCCAATAACCAGGTTATCGATTTTTATTATGGGGGTGATCTCCCCTGATGTGTTTGTAATGAATACTTCCTGGACCTTGCCAAGCTTTTTCTCCTGAACTGGTTCTTCCTTTACCGGAATTCCTGCCTTTCGGGCTATCCTGATTATATTTTTTCTGGTAATCCCCGACAGGATATGAACCGATTCGGGATGAGTGTAAAGAATACCTTTAATCACAAAAAAGATATTTGAATGGGTGCATTCCGTAATAATGCCATCCCTGACAAAAGCGCATTCAGACAATCCTTTGGTTACGGCTTCCTGGTAGCATAGTGTATTCGGGAGCAGGGCAATTGATTTAATGTCGCAGCGACCCCACCTGATATCTTCCCTGAGCATTATTCCTGTTCCGGATTCCTTGCCTGTGTTTTCCGGTATAAAATCCTTTGCGAAAGCGTATACGGTAGGACTTACAGGGGGAGACGGGAATGAGTGAGTTCGTTTTGCAGCGCCTCTTGTGATCTGTAGATAAACGAGTGCTGGTGATTTTTCAAGGTTATTGAGCCTGATAAGCTCCCGTGCAATAAGTGGAAATGAATCCTCTTCCGGCCACTGAATAAGCGTCTCCCTGAGGCTTCTCTTCATCCTTGCCATATGGCCGTCCATATCATAAAAGAATCCCTCGTACCACCTGACTACTTCATAAATCCCCTCTGCAAAGAGAAATCCCCTGTCGTCAGGGCTTATCCTTACATCCTCCTTTGGACAATATGTTCCGTTGAAATATGCTATTTCCATTATAAACGTTTTGAATAACTAACAGATTTAGTGTGGATAATGTTGTGTTACTTTATATTTTTTCGCCCCCTGCCCCCTGAGGGGGATTCTAAAACCTCCGGGAGAAAAGGCTTTGGATAGAGCTGGAGCTTACCCCCCAACCCCCCAAGGGGGCTTTGTAAACATCAGAAAATCAGTAAGTCCCCCTCGTGGGATTTAGGGGTAAAAAGGGAGATGATAACTTATCATACACCCCCAATGCGGTTTTAATCGGGTTCAATTGTTTCTGTCTTATAATCTATAACCGATCTGGCAGCCTCAGGTGATGAGAAATTTCCGATGGCAGCCTGGACGAACAATGAGGCTCCAAGAACTGTTGTCTCCTTATGGCTTATTATTTTTACAGGGACACCTGTGTAATTTGCTCTCAGCTTGTTCCA
Source organism: uncultured Bacteroidales bacterium (assembly GCA_963696535.1). Lineage (GTDB taxonomy): Bacteria > Bacteroidota > Bacteroidia > Bacteroidales > VadinHA17 > LD21. The sequence continues at coordinate 57,129 of CAVOKP010000022.1, read as the reverse complement.
GAGCCTGTTCTTTGAGCCTCCTCCCACGCACAGTATGCTGCCGGCTCTGAATCCGCCGGCATTTTCAAGTGCTCTTTTACCTTCTGCCAGCCTTTCAGAAAGAGCCTCAAGTATTGCCCTGAAAATCTCATATCTTGTCGATTCCATTGTGAGTCCAAGTATCTGGCCCTCCGGCTTTCCGCGCATCTCCTCGTAAAACCTTGGAACGACCCTGATCCCGTTGCTGCCGGGAGGCACCCTCTCAGCGCCTTCAATCATTTTCTGATAGGCATCATCGCCTGATTCGCTGAAAAGATTCCGGCGGGCCCATTCAATGATACCGGAAGCTATCCACTGATTGCCGATATTGAACAATCCCGGCCTTGCATCAAGCTCTGTTGTTATTCCAAGTTCGAGCTGTTCCGTGCCGGTCTTGAAATCTACTGCCCTTACCATGAGTATTTCCCAGGTGCCCGAACTAAGTACAGGCTGATTCCTGTCAGCTCCTGAGCCGAAAACTGCAAACTGTGTATCATGTCCGGTTGCCACTACCGGAGTACCGGCAGGAATTGATGTCTCACCTGAAGCTTTAAGCGTTACATTTCCTACAATTGTTCCCGGTTCTGCCAGGGGGCCCATAAAATCCTTCCCTATTCCTATCCTGCCGAGAATATTCTCGGAAAAACCTCTTGACGTAAGATCCGTCATCATCGATGTACCGGCCATTGTAACATCATTTGCCATTTCACCCGTAAGCAGAAATGTGAATATTGAAGGCATAAAGAGAAACCTGGCGCTTTTGTCAAGAATATCAGGCCTGTTCTCCCTGAACCATATAAGCTTATTAATAGTATTGAAGTTAAATGGAAGGACCCCATTTTCCCGGTACAGATCAGTCAGGGGTATGTATTTTTCAATATCAGCCATCACCGCTTTTGTCCTGTCGCACTGCCACGAAATAACAGGATATAGCATTAGTCCATCTCTGCTGAAAGGTGCACCATCGACGCCGAAGGTCGTTATTGTAACTCCTGCTATCTCCCTGGGGTTTATGCTGGTGATTACCTTTTGCGAGGCCAGGCACATTTTGTCCCATATTTCGCCGATATCCCAGATCCTGTATGCAGGGTAGAACGGATCGGGCCGGGTACTGTTGGGGCACGAACCGGAAGCAAGGATCTCACCCCTGCTGTTAATTGCTATTGCCCTGACGTTTGTCGCTCCGCAGTCAAAAACTATTACAATATCGCGCGACATAAATCACATTCCTTTCAGAAAAGACATTGATGCCCCGGCAAAAAGTAATCCCACCACATAAATTGAAAGCACGACAATCACCATTATCCCGATATATGTGAAATAAAGCCTGAGGTTTCTGAAACCCTTTTCAAGCTTCTGGGGGTCAAGGTTCTGAATAGCATCCCTTGTGTTTTTTGAAAAACGGAACAGGAACAGAACGGGAAAGAAATAAATTGCACCGGCCACTATAAAGAGCAGGATCATGAGTGATTCCGTAACTCCCAGGTTTGCCTGGGTGGTTTTGAATGTAGTTAGGAAAAGACTGGTGACCAGGCCAGCCACTATCAGCAGGCCAAGAAATATAAATCCGAGTATTGCCAGGAATGTGGTCCATTTCCTTGTGGAATTCAGACTGTCGAGGATCCCTGATCCTATTTCAATTTTCCTTTCTTCTGAGGGTGTTTCCATAATGTGATTTATTATTTAGAAATTGGGACATGCCATGGCATGTCCTTATTGTGTGTACATGCCTTAGCACGTCCTTATTTATACAAAGGCCCGTAGGCCTGGCAAGCCCTGTAATCGGAACTTTCCTTATCCATGCCGAATGCATTCCACGAAGCCGGCCTGAATATCTGTCCTTCCGCAACATTATGCATGCAGACCGGTATCCTGAGGATTGAAGCCAGGGTTATCATGTCTGCTCCGATGTGACCGTAGCTGGAAGCTGAATGGTTTGCTCCCCAGTTTGCCATTACTGAATAAACATCAGTGAAAGGACCTTTTCCTGTCAGCCTTGGTGCAAACCATGTGGTGGGCCATCCCGGATCAGTACGGTCGGTGAGTATTTTATTCATTTTTTCAGGAAGATCGACGGTCCATCCTTCTGCAATCTGCATTACCGGTCCAATCCCCTTTACAAGGTTGACCCTTGAAATCGTAATGGGCATGACATCCCTTGTGGTGAATTGCGAAGAGAAGCCTCCTCCCCTGAAATAACCGGTACTGGCAGGAGACCATAGAGTTGCCTTAAGACACTCTGCAGCATCTTTCCCTGTAATTTCCCAGAAAGGTTTGATGCATGGCTCTCCTTCCATTGTCTCTTTTCCGGAAAAGTCAAGGGCCGATGCTCCTGAATTTATAAGATGAATGACTCCATTGGCAGCAAGGCCGGCCGGCTTTGCCTTTGTAACTCTTTTAATTGCCTCAGGACTCCAGTATGTGCGGATATCGGAGAACATCTGCGCCGTATTTGTAAGAAGATATCCGAACAACATCGGCACTCCGTTCATTGCATCGTTTTCAGTGGCGACAAGGTAGGGGGGTCTGATACCGTTCCAGTCAAATGATGAGCAGAGAATGGCCTCCAGGAAATCACCGTTTGGCATGTGATCGGTCCATTGCCGCTGTCCCTGAAATCCCGAGAGAATTGCATTGTGCCCGTTAGATTCTTCTCCGAATCCGAGTTTTTTAAGCTTAGGATTTCCAACCATCAGGTCTCGTGCGATAAGAGCCATCTTTACACAAATCTCCCACTCCCACTCCTTCCTCTCCCTTGAAGAGGGCTTTTCATTCAGATCAGCTCCTTCCATGCAGTATTTCTTTGTCCAGGTAATCGCTCTCTTGTATTCTTCCCTGTCAAAAATCTCCTCATTCAGCCTTCTTGTAAATTCGCTCATATCAACGTACTCATTTCGCATTCCAAGATATTCCTGGAAGAAATCCTCCCTGACTATCGACCCGGCAATTCCCATTGAAACTGATCCCATCGAGAGGTATGACTTGCCTTTCATGAAGGCTGCCGATAGTCCGGCTTTAATAAACCTCAGTATCTTTTCACTGACATCTTCAGGGATTGTCCTGTCATCAAGATCCTGAACGTCACGTCCGTATATTCCGAAAGCCGGCAATCCCTTCATTGCATGGCCTGCAAGAGCAGCGGCAAGATAGACAGCTCCCGGTCTTTCCGTACCGTTGAATCCCCAGATCGCTTTTGGGGCAGCAGCATCCATATCAATTGTTTCACTACCATAGCACCAGCAGGGTGTAACTGTCAGACTCACTCCGACGCCTGTTTTTCTGAACTTTTCTGCACATGATGCAGCTTCCGCAACACCACCGATGCAGGTGTCGGAAATTATGCATTCGACGGGTTTCCCATTGGGGTACCTGAGGTTTTTGCTGATAAGTTCAGCTGCCGACCTGGCCATATTCATTGTCTGGTTTTCAAGAGATTCCCTTACACCTCTTTCGCGTCCGTCGATAACCGGGCGAATGCCTACCTTTGGAAAATCACCTATAACCGTCTGGTAGTCATTGTTTATTTTGAAATCATTCTCAGCCATATTCTATTTTTTTTGGTTATTTCAAAAAGGATTTGTCATTTAACAAATATAAGTTTTTTTGTTTATTTTTTGTTTCCCGCAGATCCCGCTGATTTTCGCAGATTCACTATTTTACATCTGCGTTAATCTGCGCTATCTGCGGGAAATTTAAGTACCTTTGCCAATCCAGAAATTCAATTATGCAAACGGGGAGAAGATTGCCGGATTGGCTTAAAATGCAGAGGGCTAGCGGGGAGAATTATTCCAGGGTAAAACGGCTCATTGCCAATAACCATCTTCATACAATCTGCACCAGCGGGAACTGCCCGAATATCGGTGAGTGCTGGAATGCAGGCACTGCAACTTTCATGATACTTGGGGATATCTGTACAAGGGCATGCAAATTCTGTGCAACAAAAACAGGAAAACCTTTTCCTCCAGACACAGGGGAACCTGCCCGCCTGGCTGAATCGATAAGGACCCTGAATCTGAAACACTGTGTGATAACATCAGTCGACCGCGACGATCTTTCCGACGGCGGCTCCTCATTCTGGGCCTGCACGCTGAGAACCATAAAAAAGGAAAATCCCGGCATAACGATTGAAGCGCTGATCCCTGATTTCAACGGTAAGGAAGAGAATATAAGACGAATAATAGATGCCGGTCCGGATGTAATTTCCCATAATATCGAGACAGTCAGACGACTTGCCCCAATGATCAGAACAAAAGCCAGTTATGATACCAGCCTCGATGTTCTGAGTTACATTTCGGGAAATGGCTGCAGGACCAAATCCGGTTTTATGGTCGGTCTTGGTGAAAATGACACAGAGGTGGAAGAGACTATTTCCGATCTTTTCAAAGCAGGCTGTACTATTCTGACTGTCGGGCAGTATCTTCAGCCGTCGGGGAAACATATGGAAGCCGTGAGCTTTGTCACTCCGGGAAAATTTGAAGAATATAAAGTAATGGCTTATGAAACTGGATTTGAAATTGTTGAATGCAATCCGACTGTGAGATCCTCTTTTCATGCTGAAAAACACATTAAGGCAGGATAATAATGACTATATTGTCATAACTTAGAGAATATTCAACCATTGAGCTATAGTGTTTTATATCAAGATATTGGATTAAGGGATTATAAGGAAGCCTGGGAAATGCAGGAAATGATATTCAAAAGGCTTATAGATTATAAGCTGAATGGATACCAGGGCAATTCCCGGGTTGTAAACCCAGCCCCAGGAACGCTTATTTTCGTTGAACATCCTCATGTCTATACACTTGGACAAAGCGGATCGGAGGATAATCTTCTGATTGACCATATCCAGCTGCAAACCAGGGATGCCAAATTCTACAGGACAAACAGGGGAGGAGACATTACTTACCATGGTCCGGGACAAATTGTGGGATACCCTATATTCGATCTTGAAGTAATTGGAATCAGCCTTAAGGAGTATATTCACAGGATTGAGGAAGCTATTATAATGACTGTTTCGCATTTCGGGATCCCCTCATCAAGGCTCGCCGGAGCAACGGGAGTATGGCTGGATGCCGGCAAAAAGGGGAAAGCACGGAAGATATGCGCTATTGGTGTAAGGGCAAGCAGATATGTTACCATGCACGGATTCGCTTTCAATGTCAATACCGATCTGACATATTTTAACTATATTAACCCGTGCGGATTTACCGACAAGGGAGTAACCTCACTCCAAAAGGAACTTGGAGTAATTCAGGATTTTGAAGATGTAAAACTGCTGGTCAGGAATAACCTTCAGAAGGTTTTCAGCCTGACATGGATAAAACAATAGAAAGATGGATAAGAGATGGGTGATTAAGGAGAAGGGTGAAACGGCAGTTGTCAGGCAGCTTGCGGGTGCTCTTGGCATATCCGAAGCTTTGGCCAATCTGATGGTTCAAAGAAATATTACAACGCCGGAGGAAGCGAAGACATTTTTTGAACCTGACCTGTATTATCTTCATGATCCTTTTATGATGAAGGATATGAATATCGCAGTGGAGAGAATTTCAACCGCTGTAAAGAAAAATGAGAAGATCCTTGTTTACGGAGACTATGATGTTGACGGCACAACAGCAGTCGCACTGATGTATTCATTCCTGAAGGAACAGTTCTCGAACGTTGAATACTATATTCCCGACAGGTACAAGGAAGGCTACGGGGTTTCGTTCCAGGGCATAGATTTTGCTTTCCAGAACAATTGCAAGGTCATGATAACCCTCGACTGCGGTATAAAGGCAGTCGAAAAGGTGAAATATGCCCGTTCAAAAGGCATTGATGTCATCGTCTGTGACCACCATTACCCCGGGGATGAGATCCCTAAAGCCCTGGCTGTTCTTGATCCGAAACAGCCAGGATGCAACTATCCGTACAAGGAGCTCTCGGGATGCGGAGTGGGCTTCAAGCTGGTGCACGCTTATTCAAGGGTTCATGGGATTCCATTCGGAAAGATAGCCGGATACCTCGATCTCGTTGCTGTAAGCATTGCATCCGATATTGTTCCTCTTACCGGAGAGAACAGGGTGCTTGCCTACTTCGGACTGAAACAGCTGAATGATTCTCCCAGGACAGGTCTGAAGGAAATAATCCGTGAGGCAGAGGTGTGCCGTTCTCTGACCGTTGAGGATGTTGTATTCAAGATCGGCCCAAGGATAAATGCCGCCGGAAGGATGGAAGCCGGCAGCAAGGCAGTGGAACTCCTCATCTCAAGCGACGTAAAACTGGCAACGGAAATAAGCAAGGAGATCAATAACTTTAACAATGAAAGGAGAACAGTCGACCGCTCAATAACTACCGAGGCAATGCGGATGATCTCCGAGGACCAGAGAACCGTGAATGCCAAGACCACAGTTCTTTTTAATCCGTCATGGAAAAAGGGAGTGATCGGAATTGTCGCTTCGAGACTGATTGAAACCTATTACCGGCCTACTGTTATCCTTACCGAATCAAACGGCTTTGCCACAGGTTCGGCACGGTCGGTCCAGGGATACGACCTTTACCAGGCAATAGAGTCGTGCAGCGACCTTCTCGAAAGTTTCGGCGGACATATGTTTGCAGCCGGCCTTACCCTGAAAAAGGAAAACATAAAGCCATTCATGGAGCGCTTCGAGCAGTTTGTGAATGAAACAATCACCGAAGAGCAGCTCGTTCCCAGGATTTTCGTCGATTCCGAACTTTCTTTCCCTGAAATCAACGAGGAGTTTTTCAATTTTCTGGCTAAATTCCAGCCTTTCGGCCCTGAAAACATGTCCCCCGTTTTTGTATCAAGAAATGTTTTTGATAAGGGAACCGGCAGAATGGTAGGCTCCAGCGGCGAGCATCTTAAGCTCGACCTTTGCCACGAATCAACAGGTTCGAAAACATTCCCTGCAATTGCCTTCAGTCAGGCAGAGCATTTTGAATACATAAAAGCCGGCAAGCCGATTGACATCTGTTACTCGATCGAAATGAATGATTTCAGGGGCAACCGTAACCTTCAACTGAACATCAGGGATATTAAAATCAACAATTAAGTTGACAGATCAGGCTTAGAAAGAATCATCCTGGAAAAGATTAAAACCATTTACCACGAAGGACACGAAGGCTTTAATTTTTCTATCCTTTGTGTCCTTAGTGAATCCTTAGTGTACTATATACCTTATTTAAAAACTTACACTGAGATCCACAGAGAAGTCACTGAGATCCACAGAGATCTGGTTTTTTAACTCTGTGGCCCTCTGTGTCTTCACTGTGGCCCTCTGTGTAACTAAAAGTTATCTTATTAATGTTCACATTTTTTGTTGATGTTTGGAGAACTTCGTGGTAAAGAAATACTTAACGAACGACAATTTTAAAACATCATTTTTACCTGCATTTTCAATTCTATAGAATTCTTTCCCCTTTCACTTTCAGGTGACATTTCAGTTATCCCGTATTTGATCCTGAAATCAATGAATTTATTTGTTTTCCATGCAAGCATTATATAACTCCTGCTGCCTTCTCCCGACAGCGCCGGGATGCTGAAGCTGCTGAGGAGGTCATTCTCATAAGCGTAAAGCCTTGAATCCCAGCTGTCAGTTTTAAAGATTGAGTGTCTGAACCAGACTGATAACGGTATCTTTGTAAACCTGTAACAGAAATCCTGTAAAAGAAGCATCCCCCTTCCTCCGTCAGGCTGGGCAGTTTTGTAATCAATACGGGTGGTTAATGTCAGATTTTCGACCGGAAAATATCTGAAGATGCCTTTTATTGATTGGGATTTAAATCCTTTCTGTTTTCTTATGCCATTGGTTTCCTGACGGTTAAGTGATGACTTCCCGGAAGTGTAAACTGCCTCGAATGTTATCTTATCAGACGGAAGATATTTTAATCTCCACTCCCTTTTCACTGTCAGCGATGGGGCGCTGCACCTGTATTTAAGCCATGGGTTGATTCGCAGATCGCATCCTGCGCTTACGAAAAGATGCCTTGCTGCCTCAAAGTTAAAGTTGGCAAACACCCCTTTGATATTGTCCCCTGCTGGACTGCTGAAAAGCCCTCTGCCGTGAAAGCTTTTAAATCCTGTTTCATAATCACGGTACAGTACATTCATCGTCAGCCTGTCGGAAGGACGAAACGAAAGCCCCTGAACAAATGCAAACCTTTTACCCTGATTTGAAGAAACCTCGCCATAAAGCAGGATTCTGCCAAAAACTGCTTTATAGTAAGAGGTGGCAGTTGTATTTACGGCTCCGGTAAAATCAAAAATATCTTCTGGGCCCGGATCTCGTTTTCCGGCAGGAAGTGAAAACCGGCTGCCCGTCAATAAAACGCCCAGTCTGAAGTATTTGAAGTCGGTTGATGCGTTTATTCCATAACAAAACTCTGTTACAGCATCCTTGCCTGCAACGGATGATATGGTGCTGTGCAACCCGCTCCGCTGGAATGTCTCAATAGATATCTCCTTCTCATTGTCAATCGTATCTACCGTCGCATCAATCCTGTTAATGGAACTGAAAAAAGTCAATCCGGTTCTTCCCGCCTGCAAATGAACCGCTGCCCCCCTGAAAAAAATGTTCTCGTCGGTTGAAGTGTATGATCTTATCTCATCACCTCCCGATAAATAACCCGGTTGGGTAAGTGACAGACCTGTACTGAGTCCCGTATTTATGCCTGTTCCCATTCCAAATCGTGCTCCGAAATCACCTGCGATGACCTTACGGAGAATGCCCTTACCGGTCCAGGCAAGGTTTGCAGAAAAAAAGTCAGGAAGAGGAGGCTTACCTGATAAAAGCAATTCGCCGGCATCCTTTTCCCAAGTGAAACCTCCTGAAAACCGGCCGGCTGAAAATTTATATTTTGTGAGCAGTTTCCATGGCTGACCCGGCGCAGAAGTATCTGAAACCGGAAACCTTTGCGAAAAACTGGATAACAGGACGCTTCTCATTCCTGAAGACACTGAACCTGATTTAGTTTCTGAATCAAGGGATAAAAATGGAGACAGCATACGGGCAAAGTCAGTATCGAATCCGGGGATGGATGCGATTTCGTAAATGGAATAAATCCTGCCTGTGTTCCGGATATAGTCTGCCAGCGCTTTTACCTGGAAGTCGGTAAGAAAGAAAAGACGTGACAATTCAGATTCATCAGCGGAATTTATCCTGACAGGCTTTTCAATCAGGTCATATAGCTTTTCCGCATATGTTTCAGCGGCCTCAGGATAGCTTTCATCATCTGCAAGTTCCTCGACTATGCTACCTATTATCTCCGAAACATTCTCCTCCTGGCTAAAAGAGATTGACGGGAACAGGATTAAATCAAGTATTAGAATAATCTTTTTCATACATTTAGTTGAGAATAACTTTTTGTTACACAGAGATCCACAAAGAAGACACTGAGATCCACAGAGGTTCAAGGATAAATCTTCTAATTCCATTTTTCATTTTAGCCTGAATATTATTGAAGCAGAAGAAGTTACGCCAAGCATCTCATGAGTTGCAAACCCCAGGTCGAGTTGTGCGGATTTCAAAAGATACCCTATTCCGAAGCTGAATGAAGTATTCTCACTGCTGAATCCCCCTCTGATATGAATGGATTCCGAACAACCAAATTCAAATCCGGCTTTAAGGTCAATACTCCTCCCGGTGCTCATCTCCGTCTCAGCGCACGCAAACAGGCTGCTGTTCAGCCATATCCCTGCCCCTGCCCGCAGCGACGACGGCATATAATTCTTCCTCAAAGAATTCGGTACCGGATTAAAGAGGTGAATTCCAATGCTGATCTTTTCTGATGGATTAATTAATAACCCTGCCTCGAAGGTCAGCGACCTTCTTTCATTGTAGTCTCCTGCAGTTTTTTCAGCTAGGAAATCGGTCTGAATCCCTGCCGAGATCTTTTCAGATAACTTCAATCCGCATGCAAGCCCTGCCGTGTGCCGCATTAGGTCCCTGTATCCGAAGTGACTGTAAACCGCTCCGATTCCTGCATTCCCTGCGGGCATGACAAAGCCTGCTGATCTCGTTCCGAGCTCACTTATGCCGAATCTGTTCTGGTAGCTGAATCCAAGTACTGCTGATTTTTGATGCGCAAGTAAAGCCTGGTTATGAAATGATGACCAGAATCCCGGTCCCATAACACATGAAATACCCATCCCTGATTCTGCAGCGCCGGCAGCCGGAAAAAACGGATCACGGCCGGAGGCTTGGGAAAAGAGAAAAATAAATAAAACCGAAACAGGTATTTTGTGCAGCGAGAACAAACTGTTTCAAATTACACTCGTAATATACAAAAAAAATTGATCCCGTTGCCAGGATCATATTAATTTTGTTTATTCTTTGTGGATCTCTGTGACTTCTCAGTGGATCTCAGTGTAAGTTCTTGTATTTTATTTTGTTACACAGAGTTCCACAGAGGACACACAGAGTTCCACAGAGAGAAAAATCAGTTTGTTTTGAATGGATACCTGATTTTTTTCAGTTCCTCGTTGGCCTCCACGATTTTCTGCTTCAGCCCTTCCTTGTATTTTATCACTTCATTCATAACAACGCTGTCGCCGGTTGCGATGATCTGAGCCGCAAGGATGCCGGCATTCTGGGCAGCGTTGATGCCCACGGTGGCAACCGGGATTCCCGGAGGCATCTGGAGTATCGATAAAATTGAATCGAGTCCCTCGAGTGAGACTTTAACCGGAACGCCTATGACTGGTAGCGGAGTCATTGCAGCAATTACCCCGGGCAGATGTGCGGCCATACCAGCGGCGGCAATTATAACTTTTATTCCTCTCCCGGCAGCGCCCCTGGCAAACTTCTCAACCTCTTCCGGGGTGCGATGTGCCGAAAGGGCATTGATCTCAAAAGGTATACTGAAGTCGTTCAGGACCTGCGCTGCTTTCTCCATCACAGGCAGATCGGATGTGCTCCCCATTATTATGCTTACCAGTGGTTCCATTTAAAATAATTTAATTTAACTTCCTATCATGGACAAAAATAAGCTATTATTTTCATAATTTCGCAAGGGCTGATTTTTCAAAGAAAAGATGTATGAAAGAAGTGCAGATCCTTGATAAAAGGTTCAGGGAATATATTCCGGAAATCGATCTCCAGAAAAGGATAGTTGAACTCGCCGGTCAGATTAACAACGATTTTGCTGGTAAAGAGGTGATCTGTGTAGGCATTCTTAACGGGGCTTTCATGTTTGCAGCCGACCTTTTCAGGAAAATCGACCTTCAGGCACGCATTACTTTCATAAAACTTGCATCTTATGCAGGAACAAGCTCCTCAGGGGAAATAAAGGAGCTGATCGGCTGGAACGAGGACCTGAAGGGCAAATCGGTAATAATCATTGAGGATATTGTCGACACGGGAGTAACACTGGAACATACCGTTGATAACCTGATCATCAGGGATGTAAAAGAGATCAGCATCGTAACACTGCTTCTCAAGCCTGCAGCATTCAAGAAAAAAATTTATATAGATTATGTCGGTTTCGAAATACCGAATGATTTTGTTGTTGGTTACGGTCTCGACTATAACGGGGAGGGACGAAATCTTCCGTCCGTATTTTCACTTATATCCTGAAATTTAATTCTCACTATAATCAAACTTGTACTCATATGGTTAATTTTTTGATTTTTGGTCCTCCCGGATCAGGCAAGGGAACACAGTCAGTCAGGCTGGCTGAGAAATTCAATCTCACTCATCTCTCCACCGGCGACATGCTCCGCGCGGAGATTTCAGCCGGAACGGAACTTGGGAAAAAGATGAGCTCCATAATGTCGAAAGGCGAGCTTGTCCCTGATGAAGTTGTCATCGAAATGATTGCTGCAAGGATCGACAGTACAAAAGAATCGGCCGGTTTCCTTTTTGACGGTTTTCCCCGTACCGTTGCCCAGACGGAAGCCCTCGAAAAAATGCTTAATGAAAGGAAGATGAAGATCGACAGCATGCTCGTTCTTGATGTTGATCATGATGAGCTTGTGAAAAGGCTCATCCTCAGGGCAGAACAGTCAGGCCGTCCGGACGACAGGGACCCTGCGGTCATTGAGAACAGGATCGATGTTTACAAGGCAAAGACCGAGCCTATAATCGAATACTGTCGCCAGAGAGGAATTTACCAGCCCGTCAACGGCATGGGAACGATTGATGATATCTTCGGTAGGCTCAGCGGTTATATGAAGAAATTTCTTTAAACTCTGTGGATCTCTGTACCTCCTCTGTGTGCTCTCCCGATAGATCGGGACAAGTTGTGAAAGTTCTTAATTCTTTGTTAAACAGAGTTCCACAGAGGTTACACAGAGATCCACTGAGAAATCATTGTAATAATGTCAGGATCGAACTTTGTTGACTATGTGAAGATCTATTGCCGTTCAGGCAATGGGGGGCCGGGCTCAGCCCATCTCAGGAGGGAGAAATTTATTCCCAAAGGTGGACCTGACGGTGGTGACGGCGGAAGGGGAGGACATATTATCCTCAGGGGGAACAACCAGATGTGGACACTGCTGCACCTTCGGTACCGGCGTCATATTTTCGCAGACAACGGTGAATCAGGGGGTGCCCAGCAATCGACCGGTGCCGACGGTGAGGACATCCTGATTGAGGTACCGCTGGGTACTATCGCCAGGAAGGAAGATTCAGATGAAATACTTTTTGAAATCACCAGTCAGGGCGATGAAAAGATCCTTGCAAAGGGGGGCCGCGGCGGACAGGGGAACACTCATTTTAAATCGGCAACCAATCAGACCCCCCGCTATGCTCAGCCCGGAGAACCAGGCATTGAGGAGGCCTTTATCCTTGAACTGAAAATTCTTGCTGATGTCGGACTGGTCGGCTTTCCGAATGCCGGAAAATCAACCCTTCTCTCGGTGGTTTCAGCGGCAAAACCCAAAATTGCTGATTATCCCTTCACTACGCTTGTTCCCAACCTTGGAATAGTATCCTACAGGGATAACAAATCATTTGTTATGGCTGATATTCCGGGTATCATCGAGGGCGCACACGAAGGCAAAGGCCTTGGAATAAGGTTCCTGCGTCATATCGAGCGAAACTCGATGTTGCTGTTCGTCATTCCGGCCGACAGTAAGGACATTTTCGGCGAATATGAGATCCTTGTGAACGAGCTGAAAATGTACAATCCTGAATTGCTCGACAAGAAACGGCTTCTTGGGATCTCAAAATCAGACCTCCTCGATGAGGAGCTGAAGGTTGAAATCAGAAAGGAGCTTCCGGATGTCTCCCGCGTCTTTTTTTCATCCATAACCGGGGAGGGAATAAACACGCTTAAGGACATGATCTGGAAAGTCCTGAATAATCTCTGATAAACATGGCAGAACAATTTGACCAGCAGCTCTTCCTGTTTCTCAACTCAGTCCATTCCCCATTCTGGGACAAAATGATGTACATCCTGAGCATGAAAGTGGTCTGGGCTCCACTTTATATTGCCATCCTGGTATATCTTGGCATAAAGTATAAAAGAAGATTCTGGGTTTTGCTCTTCTTCATCATTCTCGCGGTTTTTCTCGCCGATCGGGTTTCGGTACTTATCAAGTACGCGGTCGATCGTCCAAGGCCTTGTCATGAAACTTCGCTGCAGGGACTTGTTCATATGGTAAACGGGGTGTGCGGAGGGATGTACGGTTTTGTATCCTCCCATGCATCAAACTCATTCAATGTCGCATTCCTCAGCCTGATGTTCATTAAGAAGAAGTGGTATACTGTCCTAATCATCATCTGGGCGTCAACCGTAAGCTACAGCAGGATATATCTAGGTGTCCATTATCCGGGAGATGTGGTTTGCGGCGCATTGCTTGGAGCAATAATAGGATGGGGAGTTTATAAATTATTTGAAGCTTTCAATAAGAGGATTCAACCCCTTGCCCCCTGAAAGCGAGTCCTTGAAGAGTACTGGATTTGTAGCCCCCCTTGGGGGGTTGGGGGGTGTCACATGATTATAGAATTTTTATCAGGCACGGATTACAAATCCGCGCCAGAGAATTTCGGAAACAAATGTTCTGCCTTAACCTTTTTTCAACCGACCCCTTCTTCAACCTCTCAGTTGATGAATACTTTCTGAAGAACAGCAGGGAAGAATTTATCATCCTCGGAATCAATGAAAAATCAGTCATAATAGGAAAACACCAGTGCGCTCACAGGGAGACAGACCCAAAATTTATTACCCTGAATGGCATTCCCGTTATAAGGAGGATTACCGGAGGTGGCTCCGTGTTCCACGATACGGGAAACCTCAATTTCTCCTTCATTCTGAACAGCAGGGAAGGCAAGCAGATCGACTTCATGAAGTACACGCTTCCAGTCATAGGTTTTTTGTCATCCCTGGGCATCAAAGCAGAATTCGGAGGCAAGAATGATTTGCTGGCAGGGGGACTTAAGATCTCAGGAAATGCCGAACATGTATATCGCGACAGGGTGCTTCATCACGGAACCCTGCTTTTTAATGCCAGCCTGGAGATGTTGAGAGGTTCGCTCAGGAAAGACACTTCCGGATATAAATCCAGGGCAGTGGCATCAAATCCCTCCCAGGTAATAAACCTCGCCGGCATGCTAAAGGGAGTTGTTACTATTAATGATTTCAGGTCACTGATGCTGAACTGGTTCCTTGAAAACTACCCCGGCTCAGTCACCGTTGAACTTACTGCCGGGGAAACTGAAAGGATCAGATTGCTGGCGGATACAAAATACCAGACCTGGGAATGGAATTATGCCTACGGACCAGATTATAATTTCACCAACAGGTTTGATTTCAAAGGTAATGAGGTTCAATTAAGTCTGTTCGTCAAGGAGGGTATTGTAACAGAAATCATAGTAAAGGGACCTGCCGAACTTGAGACAGCATTGAGAAAACTTACCGGATGCCGGCACATGGTGGAAGATATTCAGCAGGTTCTCGAAAAAGAAAATATCTTTAACACGGAATTCGATATTTACAATTTCTTTTAATTAGGTATCTCTAAGTTTATCTGTTAGAATTTACCCCTAAATCCCCTGAAGGGGACTTAAAGAAAAAGCCCCCTTTAGGGGGTTGGGGGTCTTAGTCTCACAGAGAGCACAAAGGAGTCACAGAGGTTCCACAGTGTGATTATTTTAGAAAATACTACTATATGGATGTTCTGAAATCAATTGTGGTCTGGCTTGTTGGTATACTTTATATGCTCCTGTTCTTCCCGGTAACATTTATTATCTGGCTCATTGTTCTGCCCTTCGACCCTAAAAGAAAAGTCATCCACTGGTTACTGACCCTTCAAAGCCTCATCCTTGTGAGGATTCTGCCGATATGGAAAGTCAGGATTGAAGGCAGGGAAAAAGCCTTGAAGGGAACACCCTGTGTAATCATATCGAATCATCAGTCAATCCTTGATATACTTCTGGTAAACAGCCTTCGCTACCCTTTCAGATGGGTATCCAAGATCGAGAACATGAAAGTGCCTGTCCTGGGATGGTATCTCAGGATGGCTGATTATTTGGTTGTCGACAGGGGAAATCCCGAGAGCAAGGAACTGATGCTGGAGAGATCATTGATGTGCCTCAGGGAGGGGACTTCAATTATGATGTTCCCTGAAGGTACAAGGTCGGCTGATAAGGAAATCGGTTTTTTCAAACGGGGCGCATTCCAGCTGGCTATCAGCGCTCAGGTCCCGATTCTTCCGATAGTGCTCGACGGATCAGGGGATGTGCTTCCCAAGCATGGATTTATTTTCACAACCGGCCATAAAATCAGGATCAGGGTATATGACCCCGTAATGCCTGAATCATTTAATACCGGTGATCAGGATATGCTGTCGCGGGATTTCAGTAATTTTATGACTGATGCTCTTAAAGATATGAGGGAAAAGTCATAATATGGCACACAGCATGTCATACCGCACGATCCTCAACAGGATGGGATACTATAATTACCAGCAGGGACTTATATTTCATCACCTTGATGAGGAGGGAAGCTGGAATAATCATCTGAAGAATTGCCGGAATTTTATCATGAAGGCGCTCGATTATTATAAACCATCAAAAGTTACGGTTCTTGGAAGCGGGTGGCTGCTCGACCTGCCACTGAAGGAGATGACTGACATGGTAACCGAAGTCAATCTTGTTGATATTATTCACCCTCCCGAAGTAAAAGAACAGGTTGCCGGCATGAATAAAGTAATATTGAGGGAAGAAGATATTTCAGGCGGCCTTATAAATGAGGTCTGGCAAGAAGCCGGTCGCAGGACATTTCTTAACAGGCTCAGGTCGCTTGATGAAATTATTGTTACCGAATACCAACCCGGTTTTGAAACGGGAATGGTCATCTCCCTTAATATTCTTACACAGCTTGAAACCCTGCCTCTGGAATTCCTCAGGAAGAAATCCCTGAAGAATGAGGAGAGTTTTCTGCGGTTCAGAGCGAGGGTGCAGTCGGAGCATATGTCATTTCTTAAGAAACATGAATCGGTTCTTATCACCGATGTTTCAGAAGTCATAACCGACAAATCGGGAAATGTCACAGAAAATCCATCTTTGCTGGCTGCCCTGCCTGAAGCAAAGCTAAGGGAAGAATGGACATGGGATTTTGATCTCAAAAGATCTGATTTTTACAGCAAAAAGTCTGTTTTCAGGGTTTCAGCAATGCTCTTGTAATATGAACCCCGCAGATATCAGAAATACATATATCGGTCTGAAGCAGAAAAATGAGATCCTTCTTGCAGGATTGAAGAAGCAGCACCTGATTATTTCGCTGGTCAGGCTCTTTGTCTTCATTGCCGGAGGCATTCTAACGGCATTCGCGTTCAGTCATTCGGTGATCTGGGGTGTTATCTCCCTTTTGCTTACATTCGCCTCCTTACTTTTTCTGGTAATGAAATTCGAGGATTATTCAGACAAAATTGCAATTACTGAAAACCTTGTCAGGATAAATTTAAAAGAAATAAGTGCTCTTGATGGGGATTTTTCACCTTTTGACGGTGGTTCTGACCTGATTGACCCCAGGCATGATTTCTCAGGTGATTTGGACCTTTTTGGCGATGATTCCCTCTTCAGATACCTTAACAGGACAGTCACCGGCTCCGGCAGGTACCAGCTTGCAGGATGGCTCTCTGAACCTTATAATCTGAGGGAAGAAGTAACCGAAAGGCAGGAAGCTGTCAGGGAACTTGCAGGGAAGCTTGATTTCCGTCAGCAGTTCATGGCTTTTGGCCTTGACAAGCCCCTTAATGATGAGGAAATCATGAGCCTGATTAAATGGCTTGAAGGAAGAGAAGACTATTATTCTTCTCCGATTTTGAGGGTCTCAACCATGTTTCTGACGCTCACGGCCGTTGTTACTCTCATGCTTGTCATTGCCGGGATCATCCCGTTTACGGTTTTCCTGGCCCTTTATATTTTCAATCTTCTCCTTATTGCCGTTTTCCTTAAAAGAAGCAACAGGATACACGAAATGGTCTCGCGGAAACATCTGTTCCTTTCATCTATTGAACAGCTGATTAAGTCGTTTGATAACCAATCTTTCACCTCGGATATTCTGACCGGCATACAGGAAAAGCTTTGTTCGGGCAGGATTTCCGTTGCGGGCAAAATAAAGGAACTGAATAGTATTATCAGGGCATTTGACAATAGGTTGAACCTGTTTGTCGGATTAATACTCAACGGACTCCTTCTCTGGGATTTTCACTGCATTCTAAGGCTAGAAAAATGGAGGCGTTCGGCTTCCACCGACCTGCCGGTCTGGCTGAACCTCCTTGGCAGGATCGACGGGTTTAATAGTCTTGCAAATTTCGCTTTCAACAACCCTGGTTATTCCTTTCCCCTGACCGCTACCGGAGGATCTCCCCTGGAAGCTGAAGCTATGGGGCATCCTTTGCTCGCTATTGGAACAAGGATCTGCAACAATTTTTCGGTCATGCAGATAGGTCAGGTGTTTATCATCACCGGCGCAAACATGGCTGGTAAAAGCACTTTCCTGAGGACTGTCGGTGTAAATTTGTTACTTGGTATGATCGGCGCCCCTGTATGTGCAGTAAGAATGAAGATGACACCAGTGAAGCTTTTCACAAGCATGCGCACCGTCGACTCCCTGAGTCATAATGAGTCATACTTCTACGCGGAGCTTAAAAGGCTTAAAACCCTTAAGGAAAGGCTCGAAAGAGGTGAAGAGATCTTTTTTATCCTTGATGAAATACTTAAAGGGACCAATTCCATCGACAAAAGTTTTGGATCCAAGCAGTTTCTGAGAAAGGTAATTGAGCTGGGAGGGACAGGGCTCATCGCGACTCACGATATTTCTTTAGGCGAAATGGAAACTGAATACCCTGAGAATGTTCTAAACAAATGCTTTGAAATTGAGATCGATGGTGATAATATAAGCTTTGACTACCTCCTCCGTGACGGAATAACCCGTAAAATGAATGCTGCAGCTCTTATGAGGCAGATGGGTATAGTGTGATAAAACCATTTATTAACAATGTATGACCGCTCCTGTCATCAGACTTAAGAGTCAATTAATCAGGTAAATATTTTAGATCGTCCGGCCTTGACACTTTCAGGCTGGTAAAAATCGGGGCGATTGTTGAAAAATTGGCAGGCGAGACCATCCCTAAATAACTATATTTGCGCAAAATTCTTAAAAATGACAGTTGTCGGATATTCTGAAGAGCACATAAAAACCCTGGAGTGGCGGGAACATATACGGCTCAGGCCTGGTATGTACATCGGGAAGCTGGGCGACGGGTCCTCGCAGGATGACGGTATTTATGTACTCCTTAAGGAAGTTATGGATAATGCCGTTGATGAATACATGATGTGTTACGGCAAGAAAATCGATGTTTTGATCAGCGGTAATGAGGTGAGGGTTCGCGATTACGGACGCGGAATTCCGCTGGGTAAGGTGACCGATGTGGTTTCGAAAATGAACACAGGTGCAAAATACGACTCAAAGGCATTCAAGAAATCAGTAGGTCTGAACGGGGTGGGAGTGAAGGCGGTCAACGCATTATCGAGTAAGTTTATAATAAGGTCGATACGCGACGGACAGGTCAAGGTCAGCGAATTTGCACACGGAGTAACAATAAAGGATAATCCGTTGCAGCCGACGAACGAGGAAAACGGGGTTGAGGTGATCTTCCAGCCTGACGAAGCTCTGTTCGGCAACTTCTTCTACATTTCAGAATACGTGGATTCAATGCTGAAAAACTACGTATACCTGAACTCCGGGCTTGTAATCAATTTCAACGGAAATAAATTCCTTTCAAGGAACGGACTGGTCGACCTTCTGAATGAGAACATGAGCAAGGAAGGCCTCTACCCGATTGTCCACCTTAAGGGCGAGGATATCGAACTGGCATTTACCCACGGGCTGACATACGGAGAAGATTATTACAGCTTTGTGAACGGACAGAATACAACTCAGGGCGGAACCCATCTGACTGCCTTCAAGGAAGCATTTGTAAAGACAATCCATAATTTCTATAAAAAAGATTTTGACCCTGCAGATATAAAAACATCAATAATAGCTGCAATAAGCATTAAGGTGGAGGAGCCCATTTTCGAATCGCAGACCAAAACCAAGCTAGGATCAAGGGATATTGGACCTGAAGGGCCCTCAGTACGAAATTTTATCGGCGAATTTATCAGGAAACAGCTCGACGATTATCTTCATAAAAATCCCGAAACAGCCAGGATTCTTCTGCAGAAGATTCAGGATTCGGAAAAGGAGAGAAAGGCGATATCATCGATTCAGAAGCTGGCAAGGGAAAGATCAAAAAAGGTAAACCTGCATAACAGGAAGCTGCGCGACTGCAGGGTCCATTTCAATACAAATGATCCGCGGAACCTCGATTCGACGATCTTCATCACCGAAGGGGATTCGGCAAGCGGATCGATCACAAAATCACGGAATGTTGAGACCCAGGCGGTCTTCAGCCTGAGAGGAAAACCTTTGAACTCATTTGGGCTGACCAAAAAGATCGTTTATGAAAACGAGGAATTCAACCTTCTTCAGGCGGCGCTTAACGTTGAGGATGGCATCGAGGACCTGAGGTACAACAACGTGGTTATTGCAACGGATGCCGATGTCGACGGGATGCATATAAGGCTTTTGCTTTTGACATTCTTCCTTCAGTTCTTTCCTGATCTTGTCAGGAAAGGGCATGTCTATATCCTTCAGACACCGCTGTTCAGGGTCAGGAATAAAAAGGAGACAAGATACTGTTACACTCCTGAGGAGAAGGCAAAAGCGATGAAAGCACTCGGCCCAAACCCTGAAATTACAAGATTCAAGGGGCTTGGAGAGATCTCCCCCGACGAATTTCAGCATTTTATCGGCAAGGATATAAGGCTCGAACCTGTAAGGATGAAGAAGAATGATGCCATCAACGGTTATCTTGAGTTTTACATGGGAAAGAATACACCCGACAGGCAGGATTTTATCATAGAAAACCTCAGGGTTGAGGAGGATCTCGTAGAGCAGGAACTGTAACCAGGTATAAAAGGAGCATTTTTAAATAATGGAAGATCAGGATCTTGAACTGAACATTCCCGGGGAGAAGGATGAACTTCCCCAGGGTCCGGCTGCACTGCATTCAGTGACAGCTTTGTCGGGTATGTACCAGGACTGGTTTCTCGATTATGCTTCCTATGTGATTCTGGAACGCGCCGTGCCTCACCTCTACGACGGGCTTAAGCCGGTTCAGCGCCGCATCCTTCATTCCATGAAACGAATGGATGATGGCCGTTACAATAAGGTGGCCAATATTATAGGGCATACCATGCAGTTCCATCCCCACGGCGATGCCTCGATTGGAGATGCACTCGTCCAGCTCGGACAGAAGGAGCTCCTAATAGATACTCAGGGGAACTGGGGCAATGTTCTCACCGGCGATGGTGCTGCTGCCCCCAGATATATCGAGGCAAGACTTTCAAAATTTGCACTTGAGGTTGTATTCAATCCCAAGACAACCGAGTGGAAACTCTCATACGACGGAAGGAACAAGGAACCAGTTACCCTTCCGGTAAAGTTCCCCCTCCTGCTGGCTCAGGGCGGCGAAGGAATAGCAGTCGGACTGGCATCCAAGCTGCTTCCACATAATTTCAACGAAATAATCGATGCTTCAATCGATTACCTGCAGGGTAGGGATTTCGTCCTTTATCCCGATTTTCCCACGGGAGGAATGATCGATATCTCAAAATACAACGACGGTCAGAGGGGTGGAGTGGTTAAAATAAGGGCGAAGATCGAGAAGGTGGATAAAAAAGCCCTTGTAATAACCGAGATACCTTTTGGCAAAACTACCTCATCGCTCATAGAGTCAATAATAAAAGCCAACGAAAAGGGTAAGATCAAGATCAGGAAAATAGACGACAATACTTCTGCAAATGTTGAAATAGTCATTTACCTTATGCCCGGGGTTTCACCCGACAAGACCATCGACGCTCTTTATGCCCTTACCGATTGCGAATATTCAATTTCTCCAAATACATGCGTTATCACCGGGAGCAAACCGTCATTCATGGGTGTCAGCGAAATGCTTCGCTTCTCCACCGACAATACCGTTAAGCTTCTTAAAACCGAGCTTGAAATCCGCCAGAATGAACTTCGGGAGGAATGGCAGCTTTCATCTCTCGAAAAGATCTTTATTGAAGAAAGGATCTACAGGGATATCGAGGAATGTGAAACATGGGAGGCGGTAATTAAGGCTATCGATGACGGACTCAAGCCATTCAGGAAGAAACTGGTGAGGGAGGTTAAAAGGGAAGATATCATAATGCTCACCGAAATCAAGATAAAGAGGATATCAAAATACGATTCGAAAAAGGCAGATGAGCATATAAAAGCCATAGAAACAGAACTCGAGGAAGTAAAGAATCATCTTAACAACCTGATCCCTTTTGCAATAAATTATTTCAGGCAGATTAAAAAGAAATACGGGAAAGGACGGGAGAGGAAAACCGAGATCAGAAGTTTCGACACAATCCAGGCTGCAAAAGTGGTCGCCAACAATGCAAAGCTCTATATCAACTACAAGGAAGGATTCATCGGCACAGGTCTGAAAAAAGACGAATTTGTTTGCGACTGCTCCGACATTGACGACATAATAGTCATCAGGAAAGATGGCGGTTATCTGATAACAAAAGTCGCCGATAAGGTCTTTGTGGGGAATGACATTATCTATGCCCAGGTATTCCTGAAGAATGATGAAAGGACGATTTACAATATCGTTTACCAGGATGGCAAGGATGGCCCTCTTTATGCAAAAAGGTGCGCAATTTCCGGGCTGACCCGCGACAAGGAATATAATCTTACAAGGGGAACAGCCGGCTCGAAGATAACTTATTTCAGCGCCAATCCTAATGGTGAGGCGGAGGTGATAAGGGTACACCACAAACCGAAGACTAGACTCAAGAAACTTATTTTTGAATTTGACTTCGGTCAGCTTGCGATAAAGGGAAAATCCTCGATGGGAAATATCCTGACGAGGAATGCGGTTCATAAGATCGCTCTGAAGGAGAAGGGATTATCTACTCTCGGAGGAAGAAAGATATGGTTCGACGATCCCGTACTCAGGCTTAATGTAGACGGAAGAGGTTTGTTCCTGGGAGAATTCAGCGCCGACGACAAGATACTTGTCATTACAAAGAACGGGTATTTCAGGGTGACAGGGTTTGATCTTTCAAACCATTTCGAAGACAACATTCTTATAATCGAGAAATTCGGGACCGGAAAGGTTTATTCCGCCGTCTACTGGGATCCGGAGCAGAAATTCTATTATGTCAAGCGGTTTACAATCGAAGAATCGGAAAAACCTCTCTGCTTCATCAGCGAAGATCCGGAATCGAAGCTTATAAGTCTGACAGAGGTTGAGTATCCAAGGTTCGAAATTCAGTTCGGCGGCAAGAATAAAGACCGGGAGAATGAAATAATTGAAGTGGCCGAATTCATAAACATAAAGAGCTACAAGGCCAAAGGCAAGCGTCTGACAAGTTACATGGTCGATAATATACAGGAAATTGAGCCTGTCGTAAGAAAGGAATCGGCCCCTCCCGTTAAGGAGGAGCCGGAGGATGATGAACCTCAACATCCTGAAAAGAATATTGATCCTGCACAGATGAAGCTTGAGCTGTAATGCAACAGGCCCAAAAGATATTTCTGATAGGTTTCATGGGTAGCGGTAAATCTACAACCGGCAAGCGGCTGGCTTCCCAGCTCAAATGGTCATTTGTTGATCTCGATGAGAAAATTGAAAGCATGGAAGGGATGAATATCCCTGCAATTTTTTCCCTGAAGGGGGAATCATTCTTCCGTAAACTGGAATCAGAAGCTCTCAGAGAACTGCAATCAGAATCACGTATCGTGATCTCGACCGGCGGAGGTACCCCATGCTTCGGCGACAATATGGAATTCATGCTGGAATCGGGGCTTACAATTTATCTCAGAATGACTCCCTCCGGCCTGAAACGCCGGCTTGTCAGATCATCGGAAGGACGGCCGCTTCTTAAAGATATTGACAAAGGGGACCTCGATCAATTTATCGCCGGAAAACTTGCAGACCGTGAAAAGTGGTACTCCCGGGCGGAAATAACAATTGATGTTCCAAACTCCGATTTATCACATTTATTATCACTGATTAAGAAACGGATAATACAATAATTATTGAGTTTATTTTGTTAAATTGGTATGTTGAATTATTAGTGTCAGGTTTATGGGAAACAGGTCGTTTGTTTTGCCTGTTCAAAAGCCGAGGGTTGTACCGGATGCTGTTGAATGGGGAAACCTGAAAAATAAGTTTTCAGGTAAAACACTTTTCAGAACCAGGCTGTATTATCTGGAAAGCGGTGATTTATCGGTCCTTGACTCTATCAATAATAAATGGTTTTATGAGGAATTATTCGCATACTCACGGGCTAACAGGGATATAAACCTGCTTCATGCCCTGAAAAAAATTGCAGGTTCGGAAAGATACGACGAAAGCCTTCGCCAGCATGCCTCAGAAGTTGTTGAAATAATTGAGGAACAGAGTGCCAGGGATAAAAACCAGCAGAATTCCACCCCGGCTTCTGATGAGTCGGGCAGGGCTGATAACGCACGGCGGATCCTCTCCGGCACAAGAACTCCCCAAACCACCGAGATACTCAGGCTGCTCAGGGACAAATCGCCGGAGCTGAAAAGGCTTGCAATCTTCCTTATAGGCAAATTCAGGATGACCGACATGTTGCAGGAGGTCTGTGAATGCCTCGGAGTCCGCGGAATCGAACATGATGCTTTTTCTGTCCTTCAAAGCTTCGGTGTCGCCGCCGTAAAGGAAGTTGACAGATATTTTCTTAAAGTATCCGGAAATGTAGGTGCGGGAAAGATACTTCTCAGGCTGATGTCGAAAATCCATCCCCCGGCCGACACGTCATTCATGGCCGACCTACTGTCGTCAAATTCCAGACTTATCAGGGAAACAGCTCTTATGACCCTTGAAAACATGGCATATGTTGTCAGGGAAAGTGAAAAGGAACGGCTGAAAAAAATCATTTACGATACTTTTGGCACTCTTGCATGGATTATTGCCTCACAGATTTCCCTTAAAAACGGTAATAATGATTTCCTTTACATGGAAATGAATAAGGAATATTTCCGCTGGAAAGATTATCTTCTCAGGCTGATGCACCTTGTCTATGGGGATAAGGCAGAGGAAGCAGCAGATAAAAGCTCCGGCGAGAAGGAAGACTTTATAAAACCGATTCCTGAACTTGCCAGCCTGATTTTCAATGGCTCAACTGATATTAAAGATAATAAAAAGAGGCTGAAAAAGCTCCGGGGCTTTTTCCCTTTAGAGGTTCCAGCTTATAAAAGCGTTTTGGAAGATCTGATAAACTGTGACTATAACCTGATAGGCGTATGGACAAAGGCCTGTATTGTCCGAAGCATTCCGGAAATAGATGAGGAGAACCTGGGAGAATCGGTAGTTGCCTTGCTGTTCAGTCCCGAACAGATTCTGCGGGAGGAATCGGCAAGGCTCATATCCCGGTCGGGAAGGGAGCTTTACAAAGCAACTTCAGAACGGATTCCGGAAGCTGTAAGGAATAAGCTCGAAGGTATAGTTGCAGGTGAGATCACTGAAAAGGAACTTGTTTATGAAAAAGTAAGGTTTCTTTCTTCAGTCTTTAAGGGAATTAGTGAGGATGAATTGCTTTTCCTGGCAGATAAGCTAGGCTTTGCCCGAAATGATCAGAGGGGATTATATTCCCAGCCGTCAGGCACAATCATGTGGTCGTTTTCAGCTGAAAACAGCGAACCGGAGATCTTCGTGAACCAGGAAGACATAACTGACCCTGGCAGGATCGCCAGGGATATCAGAACGGCCTGCTACTATTGTTACGTGCTTCCGCTGACTGCCGTAAGCGAGTTTAACTTTCAGCATCCTGAAAGCTCATTCGGGATTTTCGAGTATATAGATAAATTGGAGGAATAATTCATATTCAGGTATGACTTCAGTAAGACTTAAAGACGAAAAATTCAGCCCGTTTCCGGGAATGCGGCCATTTGTCCCGGAAGAAAGTGAATATTTTTTCGGGCGCGACAATGAAAGCGAAGAGATTACCGGAAAGCTTCTAAGGAACAGGTTTGTTGCAGTCACCGGGGCCTCCGGAAGCGGAAAATCCTCATTGGTGCTTTGCGGATTGCTCCCCAGGATAAGAAGTCTCACTGCAAAAGGAAAAGGCAGCTGGCGGATACTTACGATGCGGCCGGGGAATGATCCTTTTGGCAATCTTGCCGAAGCATTTATCGATAATATTTTCAGCGGCGACCCTGAAAATGAATTAAGGGGCACTGTTCTCAAGCTTCTGAAAGAGGAACCTGACGGCATTACCGAAGTTATCAGAAAACAATCAGCAATTCTCGATGGCAAAATTCTGCTGTTTGTCGATCAGTTTGAGGAACTATTCAGGTATGGATCGACCGGTCTGGGAGCAGCATCCGCCCTAGAAACGGAAAGCTTTATCAACCTTCTGACAAATGCCATAGCTCACGATAATCCTGATTTTTTCCTTGTCATCGCCATCAGATCCGATCTTATCACTGAATGTGCCCATTACAGGAACTTCACTAAACTTCTGAACAGCAGTAACTACCTGGTTTCAAAGATGAACCGGGAAAACATCCGCGAAGCGATTGTCGGTCCTGTCAAAAACGCAGGTTCCGATATCGATGCCGACCTTGTTGAATTGCTTATAAGTGAAGTCAACGACCGTGCTGACCAGCTCCCTGTACTTCAGCATGCACTTATGAGGACCTGGATGCACTGGAAGAAGCTTGATGATGCTGACAGGCCGCTGGATTTCTCGGATTACTTTTCAATCGGAACGATGAGGGATGCAATCTCCCGTCATGCCGATGAGATTTACGAGAATCTGGATAATGATGGCAAAAGGATCTGCGAAAAGCTGTTCAAACTGATTACAGGCAAGGGATCAGATAATAAGGGTATCAGGTATCCCACCGATATAAAAACCCTCTGGTCGGCCATAAGGTGCAGCGAGGATGAACTGATAAAGGTGATCGAGGAGTTTCGCAATCCTTCAATTTCAGTGCTTTCACCGTATTATTCAGTCAGGCTGGATGACAATTCGGTAATTGATCTTTCGCACGAAAGTCTCATCCATCTCTGGGAGCGCCTCAGAATGTGGGTTGAAGAAGAATCAATGTCGGTTCAGATGTATCTGCGGCTTTCCGAGGCTTCAGCATTGTACCAGCAGGGCAAAACGGGCCTTCTGAAACAACCCGATCTTCAGCTGGCCCTAAACTGGCGCGAACAGAATAAACCTTCACTCTGGTGGGCTCAGAAATATAACCCGGCCTTTGAAAGGGCAATGGTTTATCTGCGAACCAGCGAAAAGGAATTCAGGGAGACCGAAGAGCGCAAGCTAAGGCATAACAGGTGGAGACTGAGCAGAATCAGGATAATCTCCTCCATACTGGGCGGAATTGCTATCCTTGCAGCCCTGGCAACCATCATTGTATTTCTTTCAAAGCTCTCCTCCGATAACCGCCGCAGGATAGCGGAAAAACAAAGGGAGGAAATAGCGGAACAGAAAAATGCAGCTGATGAGTATGCATCAATCGTTCTTAAAAAATCGGTCCTGTCCGATTCTGCCGCAATGGCTGCACGGCGCAGGGAACAGATGGAAAAAATTCTCAGGCTGAATGCTGAAAATCAGATTCTTTCAGGCCGCCAGGAAATTGATGAGGCACGCAGGCAATCCAAATCAGCAATGCAGATCAGCTTGCTTGCAACAAGGAGTGCCGATTCTGTCCTCAGGCTGAAAAATGAAACACAGAGGCTTAGAATGGTGTCCGTTGCAAAATCAATGTCGCTCAGGTCCCTTCAGGTACCGGAGCAGGAAGAACTTCAGGCTCTTCTTGCTTACCAGGGCTATCTGTTCAACAAGAAAAACGACGGAAGCAGAAATGATGCCGACATTTATGCAGGGCTTTATAATCTCGCAAAAAAGAAAGGAAGCTCAAGAATCAGGAATTTTACGGGAACCGACAGCCCGGTGAGATGCGTGGCATTTGTCCCGGGTAAAAAAGAGTTCTTTATGTCCGATTCCGGAGGAAAGATCCTAAAAGTAGACCTCGGCAGTGATGAGCAGAATTTCAGGATAATTTATTCAGGCAATGAGGTTATTGACGTTATGGCGGTTAGTCCGGGCTCTGACTGGCTTGCCTGCGGCGGCCTTAACAATGCAATTAAAATGATTCCTGCCAGCGGTAATGGCCAGATATATGAGCTGAACGGACATTCCGGCAGGATCAAATCACTTGTTTTCTCCTACGACGGGAAATTCCTGTATTCGGCTGCCCTTGATGGAAAGGTTTTGAAATGGGACCTTACAGCCAGGACTTCAACCGATCTGGCAATCGATATGATGCAGATCACTTCAATTGACCTCTCGACCAATAACAGGTACCTTGCGGGCATAAATGACCAGGGAAGGGGACTGGTCTGGAATCCTGATCAAACCACTGAAAAATTCAGGATCGAATCACCAGGAAAGAAAATTAGAAATATAAGGTTCAAACCGGATGCTGACCAGATTGCCGTGGGATACGATGACGGAATGATCGAGCTGTGGGACATCCCCGGCAGGAAAAGGATATCCGAATTCAGAGCTCACGCCGGCGAAATAAATGATATCAGGTTCAACACCAGGCATCCACTGATGGCAACTGCCGGTAATGACGGGACACTTAAGATCTGGGATACGGGCGACTTTGTAAATCCGCCTGTCACCTTCAGCGATAATGAAGGTATCGTAATTGCTTTTGATTTCAGTCCCGATGGTGAAACTATCCTCACTGAAAGCTCAGGGAGCAAGCCAAGGCTCATTGCACGTCCAGCCCTTGCAGACAGTTTTGCCGCCGACGGATGCTCATATGTGACCCGTAATTTCACTCCCGATGAGTGGCTGGCTTACGTAGGCAAGGATATAGCATATGAAAGGACCTGCGAAGCAGCTGATTATAAAATCAGAATCAGGGAGATAAGGTAGGAAGAAGACGCACGGTACAAGACGCACGACACAAGGTGAACCGAACCGGCTCCCCTCACACACATTAACCAGTAATGCTTACTGGCCGTAGGCCATAGATAATTTAGGGACAGGCGAAGCCTGTCCTGAGTGGACTCCTCTCCTCCGGAAAGCCCCGTATGGGGCGGAATATATTATAATGTAAAGCAGTTATCCTGGTTTTAATGCGCCCCTGACGGGGCTTCACTGTGGTACGTTTTGCTATATGCGGGGCGCTGCCCCGCCATAAATTATATTGTCCCTACGGGACGTTGATCGATTGCCGGATAATTATCATTAATCAAGAACTCGTTGTGTATAGAGAGTAATCAGGGAGATGGGGTGGGTTTTAACCGACAATAAAAACTATCCCTCTGAATCCCTGGACTTTAGTCCCACAGTTGTTCAAATAACGTACTTGTATCCAATTACTCAAATTTTGTCTATTTTTGATCCCTGTAATTTTATACACTGAACAAGTGGTTGATTATTTATGTTTAAGATCAATGAAATCATTTAAATATGAGAAATAGAAAAACACTGCTTATGATACTCGATGGCTGGGGAATCGGCGACGGATCGGTTGCTGACGTTATAAGCCAGGTTCCGACCCCTAACCTCACTTTCTACAAAAACAATTACCCCAATTCGATGCTTCATGCATCGGGCGAGGATGTAGGTCTGCCCGAAGGTCAGATGGGTAACTCGGAGGTAGGACACCTGAATATCGGTGCCGGCCGTATCATATATCAGGACCTTGTCAAGATCAACCTGGAATGCAAGACAGGCAATATCAAGAAGAACAGCGTTCTTACAAATGCGTTTTCGTATGCACGCGACAACGGCAAACAGGTCCATTTCTTCGGACTGCTTTCCGACGGAGGGGTCCATTCCCTCGACAGGCATCTTTATGCATTATGCGACATGACCATGGATTACGGCCTGAGGAATGTTTTCATCCACGGATTCGGCGACGGACGTGATACCGATCCCCGAAGCGGGAAGGGATATATGAATGATCTGCTGGAGCATCTTAAAAAATCGAACGGCAGGGTGGCCTCGTTTGTAGGCAGATATTATGCAATGGACCGCGACAAGAGGTGGGAAAGGATTAAGGAAGCATATGATCTGATAGTTAATGGAAAAGGCACCCCGGTAACCAGTATCATCGATGCAATGCAGGAATCGTACGATGAAGGAATCACCGATGAATTCATGAAGTCCCTTGTTGTTGTTGACGGGAATGGCGAAGCAATAGGAAGGTTAAGGGAAGGAGATGTGGTGGTGTTCTTCAACTTCAGGAACGACAGGGCAAAGGAGCTTACAATCGCCCTGACTCAGAAGGACCTTCCGGAATTCGGCATGAAGACTCTGCCTCTTTATTATTGTACCATGACTCCATATGATGCAACTTTCAGGGGATTGCACGTTATTTATCCGAAGGAGAATGCCGACAACACCATCGGTGAGGTGCTTGCAAATGCTGGAAAAACACAGCTCAGAATTGCAGAGACCGAAAAATATGCACATGTCACATTTTTCTTTTCAGGCGGCCGCGAGGAGGTTTTTAAGAATGAAGACAGGATACTTATTCCTTCGCCAAAGGTGCCAACTTACGACCTCCAGCCCGAAATGAGCGCCTATGGGGTGAGGGATGCCGTGATAAAAGCAATAAATACAGAAAAATACGATTTTATCTGCCTGAATTTTGCAAACGGCGATATGGTTGGTCATACCGGTGTTTATGAAGCAATAGAAAAAGCTGTTGCCACTGTTGACGAGTGTGCCGGAGCGGTGGCGAATGCAGCAAAGAGCAAGGGATACGATATCCTCATTATGTCTGATCATGGAAATGCAGACAAGGCCATGAACGAGGACGGCACCCCAAATACCGCGCATTCGCTCAATCCGGTTCCGAGTATCCTGATCAGCGATGATTATAAATCGATTAAGGAGGGAATTCTTGCCGATGTTGCACCAACCCTGCTGACAATAATGGGCGTTCCTATTCCCAAAGAGATGACAGGTAAGGTTTTGGTTTAGCCCCCAACCCCCTAAAGGGGGCTTAATAAATGCCGGCTTTCAACCCCCCTTCAGGGGGGATGGGGGGCAATAGATAAGAGAGAACAGATTGAAAAATACTGATCATGATTCGTATCGGAGACACTATATTCAGCCTCGATATTCTTGAAAAGCAATTCAAATGCGATCTGCCGCGATGCCTCGGCAACTGCTGCCGTTATGGGGATTCGGGTGCTCCATTATTGAAGGAGGAGGTCAATATTCTGAAAAGTATCTGGCCTCAAGTAAAATCCTACCTGCGTCAGGAAGGTGTTGAGGTAATTGAGGACGTGGGTACAAGCGTGGTTGATTTCGAAAATGACAATGTTACACCGTTGATAGGGAATGAGGAATGCGCCTATGCTCTGCTAAACGGGAATATTTTCATGTGCGGGATTGAAAAAGCATGGACAGATGGAAAGATCGATTTTCAGAAGCCGCTTTCCTGCCATCTGTTTCCGGCAAGGATAAAAGAGTATTCCGGGTTCGGGGCAGTCAATTACCAGGAGCTTTCAATCTGCCATGCAGCGGTGGGACTGGGCAAGACGCAAGGTGTATATGTTTATAAGTTTCTTAAAGTTCCGTTAATACGGGCATTAGGGGAGGAGACTTATAATGAGTTATGCATTGCAGCCGAGGAACTAAGAAGAAATCCAAGAAAATTTAACCACTGAGTTACACGGAGTTGTCACGGAGTTATCACGAAGTTCGAATCTTTTTGGTTATCATTAAACACGTAATTACAATGTAATTACGTGTTTAACCCCCTTCCCAGCCTTCCCCCAGGGGGGAAGGAGCTGCCAGCTTTTCCCCCCTGGGGGAAACGGGAAAGGTGGTCTGCAGGA
Organism: uncultured Bacteroidales bacterium; assembly: GCA_963696535.1. Lineage (GTDB taxonomy): Bacteria > Bacteroidota > Bacteroidia > Bacteroidales > VadinHA17 > LD21. Next base: position 25,673 of record CAVOKP010000022.1, on the reverse strand, counting down.
CCGATAAAAGTGAAAGTAAAATACACCATTATAATATCATGACCACAATCAAAACCTACATCGAAAACAACAGGGAACGATTCCTGGAAGAACTCTTTGCCCTTATGCGGATCCCGTCCGTCAGCGCAAAGGAAGAAAATAAACCCGACATGCTCCATGCTGCAGAGCTGCTGAGAACCTATCTTGAAAAGGCAGGAGCTGAAAAGACCAGACTATACCCCACTGAAGGAAATCCAGTTATTTACGGAGAGAAAATAATTTCCGAAAAGCTGCCTACAATTCTTATCTACGGCCATTATGATGTTCAGCCTGCCGAACCGTTTGAATTATGGACAACACCCCCATTTGATCCCGTAGTGATGGACGGTAAGATCTGGGGAAGAGGCGCAGATGATGATAAGGGCCAGCTCTTCATGCATGTAAAAGCCTTCGAGTATATGACCGCAACGGGTACTCTCCCCTGTAATGTTAAATTCATGATCGAGGGAGAGGAGGAGACCGGTTCCGCAAGTCTCGAAAAATTCTGCATTGATAACAGGAAAATGCTTTCGGCTGATGTCATACTTGTATCTGATACAACAATGATATCCCCCGACCATCCGTCAATTACATCCGGACTCAGGGGCCTCTCTTACGTGCAGGTTGAGGTAACCGGACCAAACCGCGACCTTCATTCGGGTCTTTACGGAGGAGCAGTTGTAAATCCATGCAATGTCCTTTGCCAGATGATCGCATCACTGAAGGATAAAAATAATCGTGTCACAATACCCGGGTTTTATGATGATGTTATCGAATGCAGCAGGAAAGAGCGCGCAGAAATGGCAAAGAGGCCCTTTGACAGGGAGAAATATATGAATTCGATAGGTGTTGATGACCTGGCGGGGGAAAAAGGATATTCCGACACAGAAAGGATCGGGATAAGGCCGACGCTCGACATAAACGGCATCTGGGGTGGCTTTACCGGGGAAGGGACAAAAACAATACTTCCTTCAAAAGCTTATGCAAAGATCTCGATGAGGCTTGTACCTGACCAGAATGCGGAAAAGGTCGCGAAGGTGTTTGAAGAGCACTTTCTTTCAATCGCTCCGGCCGGAGTTAAGGTAAAAGTCGAGTACCTGCATGGAGGTGAAGCCTATGTGAGCCCCTTCGATACACCTGAATATCAGGCGGCTTCGATGGCAGTTGAGGAAACGTTCGGGAAAAAGCCGATTCCCGTGCGGAGCGGAGGAAGCATTCCGGTTATTTCAGCTTTTGAAAGAGTGCTGGAGACTAAATCAATCCTTATGGGATTTGGACTGGAGTCGGATTCGATACACTCTCCAAATGAAAACTTTCCCCTTTATAATTTTTTCAAGGGAATAGAGACTATACCTTTATATTATTGGAACTATGCGCAGTTAAGAAGCAAGCACTAAAACAGGGGCCAATTAAAAACCTCTTAACCACGGAGTTACACGGAGTTGCACAGAGAAAAACACGGAGTTTAATTATTTATTTTACAGTGTAACTCTGTGATTAACTCTGTGTAACTCCGTGGTTAAGCTTTTTTATGCATGTTCTCCGGTTATAAAAAGAATGCGTTATTTTGTTTTTTTTAAAAAAAAGGTATCTTTGCCAAGTTAAATTCAAACCTAAAACTAATTTCGTATGAAGAAACTATTACTGCTGATTGTTTTGTTTGTGTATGTGGGTGCATCCACCCTTATGGCACAGACAAGAGTCATTACAGGTACGGTTACCTCTGCTGTTGAAGGGGAGGGAGCAATTCCCGGGGTAACTGTTCAGGTTAAGGGAACCACTATCGGGGCCCTTACTGATCTTAATGGAAAATATACGGTTACAGTACCTACAACCGCCAACACACTGGTATTCTCCTATGTGGGAATGGTTGCCCAGGAGGTTGCGATTGCCGGGCAGTCTGTAATCAATGTTGTTATGGAGTCGAGCCTTATCGGCTTGCAGGAAGTCGTTGTGACAAGCGGCTACGGCATTAAAAGGGCTCCGAAGGGATCTGTTTCCCTGAACCAGGTTGTTTCAGGCGATAAACTGACTGAAGTACGCCAGGTTAACGTCAATAACGCCCTTGCAGGTAAAGTATCCGGTATCCAGTTCAGGGGCCAGTCGGCCGCTGCTCTTGGCCGTACTGGTGAGATCAGGTTACGCGGTTCGGGCGGTTTCTCAACGGGAACAAGCGTATTGTATGTGGTGGATGGAACAATTCTGCCAAACTCAAATGACATCAACATGGACGATGTTGAAGACATCAGCGTTCTTTCAGGACCTGCTGCTTCAGCGATCCTTGGTTCACAGGGTGCCAACGGAGCAATCATTGTAACCACAAAGAAAGCCAAACTGATGGGAGGCAAAACGATGGGTGTTGAACTCAACACCGGGGTTATGGCATCATCAGTCTATATCCTTCCAAACTATCAGAATGATTATGCCGGAGGCAACGTACAGGATATGTACAGGTACAGCTACAGACCGGGTATCGACCCTGTTGAATGGCAGGCACTCGACGGCAAATATTATCCTGACTACTCCGACGACGCCAGCTGGGGACCCAGAATGGCCGGACAGGAATATATACCCTGGTATTCATGGTATCCGGGAAGTAAATATACCGGCACTACCGCCAGGCTTACCCCTCAGCCTAACAACTCAAGGGATTTTTACGATACCGGCATGACATACAACAATAACGTTGCATTTTCAAAGCTGGGGGATAATTACAGTATACGTGCGATTGTCGGTAATATTTATGTGAAAGGGAATATCCCAACCACATATCTGAATAAAACGACTTTTGCCGTAAAAACCACATATGACCTGACAAAAAGACTTACTTTCGCCGCAAATGTGAACTTCTTTGACACAAAGATAAGCGGGGAATTTGATGACCAGTACTCAAACCAGACCACAGGCTCCTTCAACCAGTGGTTCCACAGGGACCTCGATATGGATAAGATGAGAGAACTGAAGGACCTCAGGACACCTGATGGTATATGGGCAAGCTGGAACCACCTTAATCCGACTGCTTATGATCCTGCAAATACAAGACAGTTTTATGCCGGGAACTACTGGTATAACTTCTACAAATGGTTTGACCTTGTAAAGATGCCATCCACTGCTGACCGTCTGTTTGGCGATGTCTCCCTTAACTATGAGATAATCGAGGGCCTTTCAGCAAAAGTCACTTACCGCAGGCAACAGAATAATACCTGGTCGGAACGGATGTACAGCACTGATCTGAACGACAGCGGTACCCAGACCACCGGTAATACACCAGAGGCAAAAGGTTTCTACTACACCGGGACCACTTTCTCGAACCGGGAGAATTATGAAGGACTTTTATCGTTTACCCGGCAGCTGGGCAATGACTTCAAAGTAAATGCAAACGCAGGTGTTGACTTCTTCAACTCCATTTATAAGGCAAACAGCGCTCAAACTGTAAATGGTTTAAATATCAAGAATCTTTATTCGATAAGCAACTCCAAAGACCAGCCAAATGTTTCAAACACAAGGGAGAAGGAAAAATACAGGGCAGCATTTGCCAGAGGTGATATCGGATTCAGGGATTTCCTTTTTGCTGAATTCACTGTGAGAAATGACTGGTATTCAGTACTTCCTCCTGAAGCTAACTCAGTTTTGTCAAAGAGCTTCGGAGGTTCCTTCGTTTTCAGTGATCTGGCAAATCTCGATTTCCTGAGTTTTGGAAAGTTAAGGGCATCATGGGGTGAAATCCCGACAGTTATTGGTATTTTTGACTATCCTGGTTTTGCTTATGGTGTCGGAACATACCAGTGGAACGGTAATTTCCTGATGGGAACACCCGATCAGCTTGTTGACCCGAATATCAGGGGCGCCGTGAAAACACAGAAAGAAATAGGTCTGGAACTGAGGTTCTTTAACAACAGGGTGGGCATTGCCGCGACCTACTGGGACGGAACTGAAAAAGATATTCCTCTTGCAGTTTCAATAGCTAACTACAGCGGATTCACGTCAAAATATCTCAATACCGGAGAGATTGCCAAACAGGGTATTGACCTCGCATTGAGCCTCAGACCTCTGGCAATGCAGAATCTTACATGGGACCTGAACGGAACCTTCGCATACCTTGTCAAGAATAAAATAGTCAAGATTGCGGAAGGCATCGATCAGATAGTTGCTGTCGATGGCATGTGGGATACTCCCAACATGGTTCATGCAGTAGGTGAGGCATGGGGCGAGCTTTATGGAAACGGAATTGCCGAGAAAGACGGGAAACCTCTCCTTACTGAAGACGGTTTATATGTTAACGATCCAGAGAAATATTATGGGAACGTACTTCCGAAATTTACCGGAGGTGTTCAGAACTCATTCAGAATCTTCAAGGATTTTACGCTGATTGCAAACTTTGACTATCAGATTGGTGGAAAATTCTTCTCACTTTCCGACATGTGGGGAACATTCTCCGGGCTTACTGCAAAAACATCAGGACTTAATGACAAAGGGATACCAATCCGCGACCCTGTTGCTGACGGCGGCGGTGTTCATGTATTCGGACTTGATGAAACAGACTTTTCACCGGTAGATTACTACGTGGAAGCTCAGGATTACTGGCATGGTTTCTACAATAACAGCGTCTATGATGAATTTGTCTACGATCTGACATTCGTGAAGCTTCGTGAACTGAGTATCGGATATAATATTCCGGTTGCAAAGCTTGGAATGAGCAAATATATCCAGGGGGCCAATCTTTCGGTAGTTGCCCAGAACCCATGGCTGATATATTCTTCGACGAAAGACTTTGATCCATCTGAAATATCTGGTTCTTCCGGAGAAAACGGACAGTTCCCGGGCATGCGTTCGGTTGGTGTGAACCTTAGACTCAATTTCTAGGATTCCGGTTTTAGAAACTTTAAAAAAATATTAAGATGAAAAAAACAATTTATATAATTACTCTCGCCCTGGCGATCGTATTTAGTTCTGGTTGCAGCAAGCTGGAGGATTTTGGAACAACAAATGTCAATCCGGCAGCTACAAACGCACCAATCACGTCAGCCCTTCTGACAAATGTGCTGTCAGGTATTGGCGGTTATGCCTCCTCGTTCGGACAGGCCTTATACTGCCAGTATTTTTCAGAAACGCAGTATCCAGATTTTTCATGCTATTCGCTGAATATGGCTTCTCCGATGGGAACCTATTCCGGGAACCTGTATGATCTTGAGAATATCATTATCAATAATACGGATGAGGCAACCAAAGCCGTTGCAGCTCTTAACGGTGCAAATGAGAATCAGATTGCAATAGCCCGGATTCTTAAAGCTTATATTTACTGGAATCTTACCGACCGCTGGGGTGATCTCCCGTATACCGATGCTCTGAAAGGTGATCCGAATGTAACATTCGACACCCAGGAAACCATTTACAAGGCCCTGATCACGGAGATGACCGAAGCTGTTGCCCAGTTCACAACAGTTGGCGCCGCTGTCAAGGGTGATATTATTTACGGGGGTGACATTGCAAAATGGAAAAAGTTTGCAAACTCCTGCAGGATGCTGATGGCCCTGAGGTTATCAAAAGTATACCCGGGCGCTTCAGAATATGCAGCCACTGAGTTCAAGGCGGCCCTTGCCAGTCCTGCAGGATCAATTGCCGTAAATGATGATAATTTTGTTGTCAAATACCCGGGCGGGAACTTCCGCAATCCGTTCTATAATATGTATGACGGACGTAAAGATTATGGTGAAAGCGAAACCATGACTACCATACTGACCACTCTTGGAGATATTCGCCAGACTGTATTCGGAGGGACTGTGAATGGAGCAGCAACAACTCTTGGTGTTCCCTACGGTTGGGCACGTACAAGAATAGATCCATGGCAACAGGCTAATCCTACATATGCATATGTTTTCCATCCGGATTACCGTGAGCAAACCGATCCTCTTTTTGTGATGACTGCATCCCATACACTTCTTGCCCGCGCCGAAGCCGCCGACAGGGGATGGACATCGGAGACTGCAAATACAGTTGCTTTATATGAAAGCGGGATTAAAGCCTCCTTCACACAGTGGGGTCTTGCCGAACCCGATGAAGTATACTTTGAAGACGCAGAGGTAGCTCTTGCTGCAACACCCGGAACAAATTTGAACCTTGGGAAAATTGCATTACAGCAGTATGTAGCTTTTTACCCTGACGGACGCCAGGGATGGGCCAACTGGAGAAGGACAAATGTCCCGGCTCTTCTGCCGGCCCCTGATGCCACTAACTCCCCTAAAGTAATCCCGCGCAGGTATATGTATGGAACGGCTGATTATACACTTGCCGGTCCAGGAGTGGAAGCAGCTGTTGCAAGAATAACAGGCGGTGATAAAATGGATTCAAAAGTCTGGTGGGATAAATAGTCGAAATTTCACAATTATTGAAAAAAATACAAATTGAGTATGAAAGCAATATTTAACAAAATTAAAATAACAGTAGTTGTTCTGGGTATCGCCCTCTTTGCGGTATCTTGCAACCCTGAGACCCAGACTATGGGCGACGCCGGACAAACACTTGTCAAGATGCTGCCTTCAGGATTCAAGCTGATTCCTTTTGATGCTAAAGCGGTTGCCCAAACAGCAATTGTTTTTGAAGTGAGGAGAGACGTTCACAGTGAGGCAGCTTTGAATTCTGCTTCAACCGTAATCCTTCAAAAGGATGATGCTCTTCTTGATGCTTATAATGAAGAAAACGAAACATCATTTGAGCCCCTTCCGACCTCGCTGGGTACAACAAACCCAGCTGCCGCGGCCGATGGAAAGCTGACTCTCGAATTTGCTGCCGGTGAATTCAGCAAGACAATTGTTGTATCGGTACCCGATGCAACAAAATTTGACTTCGCAAAACAGTACGGGCTGGCTTACAAACTGGTTTCTGTTTCCGGAACCGGTATCAAGAGTCTGGCTGTTGGTGATGAACTTGTTGTTCAGGTAGGAGTAAAGAATCAATATGATGGGATCTATGAGGTTACGGCTTTATCACCAATGCTTGATGTGCTTAATGCCACCCTTACTGGTTATTATCCCTTCGTATACGTTCTGGAAACTACCGGGGCACATTCGTGTCTTTGCTTTGACAAGGACATCTGGGCCGATTACATGCACCCGATTACAAGCGGTACATCAGTCAGCGGATACGGAGCATTCGGGCTTGAAGTATTCTTCGATCCTTCAGGGAGCGGCGAAATAATTGAAGTCAGGAATCCCTGGGGTAACCCTCCGGGAAATACAAGGATGCCCGTTATTGATCCATCAGGTGTCAATGCATGGGACCCTGCTACAAAGGACATTCAATTCAAGTACTGGATGATTCAGCCGAGTCTTGTACCTGCTGCACCTTATATCCGTACATATTTCGACGAATACTGGGCATACCAGGGCCCGAGATAGGCTACAATAAAATTATTTTCAGGAGGCTGGGTAATACCAGCCTCTTTTTATTTAACTTGGGTTATTAACGGAATAGTTTTTGCAGCAAGGATAATTGTCTTTATAATTGAGATTTTAAAGTCATTACATTTCACTAAATACAATTGTAAATGGAAAAATTAAGTCGCGGGAAACTTCTCTCAGTAACTTCACTTTCATTGGTTCTCTTCTTCCTGTTCGCAGATAGTCAGGGACAACCTGAATCAACCAATCCTCTTCCGCAATTCCTCTTTCAGAGCTTTGCAAAGAGTCTTGTCAAAATGAAGGACGGAAGGCAGATGACTGCCACCTTAAACTATAATATGGTTGATGAGGAGATGATTTTTAATCAGAATGGTGTCTATATGGCGCTTGATAAACCTGAAGAAATAGATACGGTTTATCTTCAGAACAGGAAATTTGTTCCGGTTGAGAAAGCCTTCTATGAGGTCCTCTCAAAAGGTCAGGTTACAATGTTCATTCAGCACAAGAGCCGTTTGACCCAGAAGGGAACCCCGACAGCCTACGGCATGACCACTAAGACTGCCGGACCATCCAAGGTCCTTTCCATGCAGGCCGGCAACCAGGTCAGACTCGTTGAACTTCCGGAGGACGTTGACGTTTCACCTGCGACATTGTATTGGGTAAAAGCCGGTGAAGGGATGAATAAATTCACAAACGAGCGGCAGTTCCTCAAGCTCTTCCCCGATCAGGAAGCAAAGCTGAAGGAGTTTATAAAATCAAATAAGATTGATTTTAAATTAAGGGAGGATCTGATAAAGCTGGGGGAATTTCTGCAATAGTATGGTTAAATAGGGAAATCTATCTCACTTTCTCCGCACAGGGCACTACTCTTATTCGAAGCTGAGATCCCTCACTACGTTCGGGATGACAACCTGTCATTCCGAATCCCGCTGTACCGGGATGAGGAATCTCCTGACACAAAGTTGAACCACTCCGCGGTTCAAATCAGATTATCGAATATCCGGCTAGCATTGGTTGAACCGCTCCGCGGTTAGGTAAAATATTCTTACCTGCTTATGGTATTGCAGAAAAGCTACAAACAACTCAAATCATTTTCTAACCTTCGGGATTATGGAAAACTTCCACTTAGAAATCCCGGAGGGATTCCATTAATACTAGATCGATCTTACAATCGGTCAGAACTCCGGAGGAGTTCAACAATATCTTCCATTCCGGTAATTATTCGACTTTCATATTGACCAGCTCCACCCTTGTGGCTGTTACCTTGATCACCCTGAAAATAAAATTCCTGATTCTTATCGTTTCATTGCACACCGGAATGCTTCCGTGGTAAAAAAGAATCATGCCGGCCAGGGTTTCGTAATCATCTTCATCCGGAAGACTGAGGTTATATGTTTCATTCAGGTAATCAATCTCGAGCCTTCCCGAGAAAACATATTCCGCCGGGCCGATCACCTTTTCGGTGAGCTCATATGTGTCATGTTCATCCTCAATATCGCCTACAATCTCCTCAAGGACATCCTCGATGGTGACCATACCTGATGTACCTCCGAACTCGTCAACCACGAGGGCAACATTCTTCTTCTCATCAAAAAAAAGCTTCAGCAGCTTGTTTGCAGCCATTGTTTCAGGCACTATGGCAAGTTTCCTGACACATGACACTATATCAGGAGGATCCCTGAAAATATCCTTAAGTTCGAAGTAACCGGTTATGTTATCAATCGAATTCTCATAAACAAGAATCCTTGAATGCCCGGTCTCAATAAACCTTTCCTTGAGATCGGCGACCTTGCTTCTTGCTTCAATTGCATCGATTTCTGTCCGGGGCACCATGCACTCCCTTAATTTCACATTGGAGAAATCGAGAGCATTCCGGAAGATCCTTATATTCTGGTGATCGGGCTGGGATTCTTCAGCACCCTGATTGCTTAGATTCAGCAAGTGACCAAGATCGACCCTGCTGAAAACCAGGTTTTCCTGGGCCCTTTTGTCACCCCTGATCCCGAAGAATATCCTGATGAAAAGATTTGATGCTGAAAGCGTCACCTTGCTGATTGGGTAGAAAATTACGAAGAAAAACATTGCCGGGATGCTGAGAAACTGCAGAAAAAAGTTTGGTGATATAACGAAAATGGTTTTAGGCAGGAACTCACCCATGAGGAGTATCAGTGCAGTACTTATTACCGTATTGAGTATAAGGACAGCAAGGTCGGAACCGATGAAAGGCACAAGCAGGGGACTGAGAAGCCGGGAGAAGAAAAGTCCGTAAATTACCAGTGCTATATTGTTGCCTATAAGCATTGTGGCAATATATTGCCCGGGATTGCCGGTGAAAAACTGAATGACCTGCGAACCGAATGCTCCCTGCTTTTTGTCAAGTTCAATCCTGAGCTTGTTCGAGGCTATGAAAGCGATCTCCATGCCTGAGAAGAAGGCGGAAAAAATCATTGCAATGATTATAACCACGATAGCATTCATGATTCAAAAATAAGTCTTTTTTCGCCCCTAAATCTCCCAAACTGAAAGGATTTTGCTCCTTCCCCCCTGGGGGAAGGCTGGGAAGGGGGTTAACAAGTGTATGAGGATTAGAATCCTAATTCTCCTCATTAATATATATCGTCGCACTTAAATTCTTGATCCTGCGCCTTGAAAGCCGCGGATCCGATTCAAGACCATATCCCTGAACAATCTGATCCTCCGTGGTTATTTTTACAAACCTGTCGGTATAAATAAGATCTTTATTCTGATCCCAGAACAGCAATTCGGTCTCAAGCTTTTCACCGGCTTCGTTGATTGCCACCACGCTGTCCTGAAGTTCCCAGAGTTTCTTGTTTTCGTGAAAAATGGCATATCTTGATGTAACTGAAGCAACCGGCTGGGTGTGCCCATCATGAAACTCCACTTTTATGCCCGATTTGAATTCTGAATAGGGGTCTTCGGTCTTTTCGTACCTCTCCATTATGGGAGCGGAAAAGACCAACTCCATTTTACCCGAGTCAGTATAAGTGGTAGTAAAATCTTTTGCCGTCTGTGAGGGGAGGGTGAGAATATCAATCTTCTCGTATTTGATGTTTTTCTTCTCGCACGAAATGAGACTTAAGCCAAAAATTGCGAGGGCAGCGAAGGCGCTAAGACTTTTTCTCATTATACTCGAGAATGTGATTTAGACCGGAAAGAACCAGGTCGGGTTGGTAATTAACTTTAAAGCCGATCCGGTCCTTGAGATAACCTCCGTCCCCTCCGGTAAGGATTACCATTGAATCGATGTTTCTTTCCTGAAAATAACGGATATATTCATTTATTTCGTAGATCAGACCGTTTGTGACTCCTGCGGCAATGGCTTCAAGGGTATTCCTTCCTGGAGAACTGTATTTCTCGAGTGAGGTGCCAAGCGGCAGTCTGCCTGTGAATCGGTGAAGCGCCTTGTATCTCATGCTTAATCCGGGGGAAATGTTGCCTCCCTTGTATGCTTTTCCCGAAAGAAAATCGAACGTAACTGCGCTTCCGGCATCTATTACAAGAATATTTCGTCCAGGGTACAGGTGAAATGCACCCGCTACTGCTGCGATCCTGTCGGGACCAAGAGTCTCGGGTGTTTCATATTCGTTCTTAAACGGAAGCTTCGTTTTATTTGTAAGAATGTGGACTTTTGGTATATTGACACTGATCAGGTCATAAATAAACTCCGGCAGGTCTTTCACAGAACAGATTATCCCCTTGTCAATCTGGTAGGGTTCGAGCATCTTATGGAGCTCCTCACATGAGAATGCCTTGCTCCGGATAGACAGGACTTTTTCGGCGTCATTAAAAATGGCAATTTTATTGGTGGTGTTGCCTATATCGTAAATAAGATTCATTTAATGGAGTTATTCAGCAAAGGTAAGAAAGGGGATTCAAGAATAAAAAAATAAATTTAACTGCAGGGTAAAACTACCCCTTTCTTATTTCCCCCAAAGGGGAAAAGATCTTTGCAAGCTCCTTCCCCTTTGGGGGAAGGTTGGGAAGGGGGTAATATTTCTACTAAAGTTGAATAAGCACGGATTTATAATCCATGCCAATCAATCATTGTAAAGCACGGATCACAGATCCCCACTACTGGCGGAGGTGGAAATACTCTTAAGAATTTCAATTGCTGACTTAACAGATCTTATTTCGGTTATCGTCAGGCTCAGCTTCGACTCCTTCTGTTTAACCGACATTCGTTTCTGATGGCTGTTCACATAATTCATTACAGACACGAAAAGTGAGCTCCGGTAATAATCAGAACTGGGATCTGAAATAAAATAAGCTATCAGCAGATTGTTTTTCAGCAGTATCTTTTCAATGCCCAGTTTCATTGCAATCCATTTGATCCTGACAATATCCAGAAGTGCAGAGGCAGGCGGGGGGATGGTACCAAACCTGTCTGTCAGCCTTTTCTCATATGATTCAAGGGCCCCCTCGGATTCAATCTCATTAAGTTCCTTATAGAGCCTGATCCTCTCGGAAATGTTTGAGATATATTCGTCGGGGAACATAATCTCAAGGTCAGTCTCAATCTGAAAATCGGATACATAGGCTTTGGATCTGCTTTCAACTCCTTTCTGGTCGGGTTCTTTATGCTTCTGCTCATCTGTCTGGCCGGCTAATCCCGATTCTCTCAGCTCCTCCATTGCCTCGTTGAGGATCCTCTGGTAAGTCTCAAAACCCACATCAGCAATGAATCCGCTCTGTTCGGCTCCCAGAAGGTTCCCTGATCCGCGGATGTCAAGGTCCTGCATGGCAATGTTAAACCCGCTGCCAAGCTCCGAGAATTCCTCAATGGCTTTAAGCCGCCTGCGGGCTTCATGCGTGAGGTTTTCCACAGGCGGAGACAGCAGGTAGCAGAATGCCTTCCTGTTCGACCTTCCGACCCTTCCCCTGAGCTGATGAAGCTCCGAAAGGCCAAAATGATGGGCATCATTTATAAATATGGTATTTGCATTGGGAATATCGAGTCCCGATTCAATAATAGTCGTCGCAATCAATACATCATAATCGCCCTGAATGAAATCAAACATCACATTTTCAATATCCCTGCCTTCCATTTTTCCGTGAACAACAGCTGTTTTCACATTGGGGCAGATGCGGCTAATTTTGGTTTGCACCTCTCTTATGTTTTCGACCCTGTTATGTATAAAGAATACCTGACCGCTTCGCGAGACCTCATATTCAATACCTTCCTTTATGATCTCCTCGTTGAATCCGTGGATCTCGGTAACGATGGGCATCCGGTTGGGTGGAGGGGTGTTAATTATCGAAAGGTCGCGGGCTCCCATAAGCGAGAACTGAAGGGTGCGCGGAATGGGAGTGGCGGTAAGAGTAAGGGTATCGATATTCGCCCTCATCTTCTTGATCTTCTCTTTTACCGATACTCCGAATCTCTGTTCCTCGTCGATCACCAGCAATCCGAGATCCCTGAATTTTATATCCTTGCCCACAAGTTTGTGAGTGCCAATGATCACATCAATTTTCCCCTCTTCAAGCTGGCTGAGTATCTTTTTCTGATCGGCCGGATTCCTGTGGCGGCTTATGTAATCAACATTGCACGGAAATCCCTTGAGCCGTGATGAGAACGTTTTGTAATGCTGAAGGGCAAGGATCGTTGTCGGGACAAGTATTGCAGTCTGCTTGCTGTCGGCAGCCGACTTGAAAGCGGCCCTTACTGCAACCTCCGTCTTTCCGAAACCAACATCGCCGCATACAAGCCTGTCCATCGGATGATCGGCTTCCATGTCCCCCTTTACAGCATTGGCAGCGCTAAGCTGATCGGGAGTATCCTCATAAATAAAGGATGCTTCGAGCTCGCGCTGAAGGTATGAGTCGGGAGAAAAAGAATAGCCGGGAACCGACATCCTTTCAGCATAAAGAAGTATAAGATCCTTCGCAATATCCTTGACCCTCTTCTTTGTGTTTTGCTTAAGCTTCTGCCACGCCCCTGAACCAAGCTTGTAAATCCTTGGCTCCGATTCATCCTTCCCCTTGTATTTCGAAATCCTGTGCAGTGAATGTATACCAACATAAAGGATATCATTGTCCCTGTAAACAAGCTTTATGGCCTCCTGGATCTTCCCGTTTACCTCGATTTTTTCAAGTCCTCCGAATTTGCCTATCCCGTGATCGATATGCACAACATAATCGCCGGGATTAAGTCCGGTCAGTTCTTTTACCGAAATGCTCTCCTTTCTTGAGAAATAGCCCCTTATCCTGAATTTATGGTACCTGTCGAATATCTGATGATCGGTGAACACCGATATCCTCAGTTCATTATCCGTAAATCCGGCATGAAGATTCAGCAATACCGGATCAAAGATGACATCAGGGCTTATTTCTGAAAATATATCCCTCAGCCTGTCTATCTGCGACTGGCTTTCTGAAACAATGAAGGTCCGGTAGCCGTCAAGCTTGTTTGACTGCAGCTTTCCGGCAAGAAGGTCAAAATTCTTGTTGAAGACAGGCTGAGGCTCGGTGTGAAATTCAAGTTTTACAGCATCATCGAAAATGCCCTGTTTCCCAAACTCGGCTGTCCTGAATTTCCTGCATTCGTCAATAAACCTGTTGCCGGTCATGACAAGATCCTTTTTTCCTGAGATCTGTCCAGACTCTTCTCTTTGTGCTGTCTGGTCATAAATGCTGTTGATCCGTTCCCTGATAAGCGGGGCATCCTCGGTCCATATTACTGCAGACGGAGGCAGATAATCGGTAAATGAGTCGTTTATCTCCTCGATCGAAATGTCCTGGATATTCGGGATGACTGAAACCTGTTTTTGTATGCTTACTGAAAGCTGGTCGTCCGGATTAAATGTCCTTATGGTATCGACCTCATCGCCAAAGAAATCGATGCGGTACGGATAATCGGCAGAATATGAGAAGACGTCGGCAATGCTTCCCCTTATGGAATACTGGCCAGGCTCATAAACAAAATCCACCCGTTCAAAATTGTACTCCCGAAGCATCTCCTCAAGGAAATCGAGCGAAAGTTTGTCGCCCTTATTTACCTCGAAGGTGTTCTTCTTCAGGTTTCTCCTGCTGATAACCTTTTCCATCACGGATTCCGGATAGGTGACAATCACTCCTTTCCTTTTTCCTGATGCAAGATGGTTCAGTACTTCAGTCCTAAGTACAATGTTGGCAGGCTCTGTCTGTTCGTACTGAACTGACCTTTTATAGGTCGATGGAAAGAAGAATACTGCTTCATCGCCGGCAAGGGATACCAGATCGTTATAGAAATATGCAGCCTCCTCCTTTTCAGGAATAACTGCAACATGAATCAGCTGGGTGTTTTGAAAGATATGGGAAAGGACTATGGATTTTGCTGAGCCCGATAAACCTTCAATCCTGAACCTGCCGGCAGGCTTGTCCGATTGAATAAGGGAAAGAAGGTCGTTCAGACCAGGGTGTAAGGAATATAACTTGGTTATGCCATTCTCCTTCATCAGCGGAAATTAAGCGGCAAATTTACGAAAATATTGCATGGATGGGCAAGAACAGTTAGCGGCCATATACTATTTCGACCCTACGGGCCTTGGGGAAGGATTAGATAACACTGAAACGGGGCGTTGCCCCGCTATATATTATGGCGACCTTACGGGCCTTAGAAAGTGAGTGATACCACTGTAACGGACCGGTGCTTGTCCAAACATTATGATGTCGCTGCGAGCCTGAGATATATGTTGATCATGTAGATGGGCCATAGGCCCAGAATATTGATAGGGATGGGCACCGCCCATCCAGGATGATCCACCAATCCAAATAGCCCCGTATGGGGCGGAAGAATGCTAAACAGGATTAAAGGTGATCTGAATAATTTATTATGTCAGCGCTTGTCCATATATTATGATGTCCCTACTGGCCTGAGGTATATGTTGGTCATATTGTCAGGCCGTAGGCCTGTAATATTAATAAGGATGGGCGCAGCCCGTCCCGGATGAACCGATAACCCGGATAGCCCCGTATGGGGCGTAATATCATATTATATATTAACGCCATATCATTTAGCCGGTTTAAATTGACCTCCGTTAATCCGGTTTTTAACCCGGAAATGATAATTTTGCACCAAACCCATCAAAATGATAGTCTACAAATTCGGAGGTGCATCAGTCAGGGATGCCGGCGGTATAAGGAATCTTGCAAAATTAGTATCGGATGAAAAGGAGAAACTGGTAGTAGTGGTCTCTGCTTTTGGTAAAACCACAAACGCCCTCGAAAAAGTACTCAAGACATGGATGGCCGGCGACGCTGACTATAATGAGCTATTGGATAATATATACAGATATCATCTTTTGGTGGCCGATGACCTTTTTCTATCCGGAGATTCAGTCCATAATAAAATCGATGTATCATTTTCGATGCTTGGGGAATATCTTAAAACACGAAAAAGAGGGGATTATGATTACGAGTACGACCAGATTGTCTCATACGGAGAGATATGGTCGACAATAATTGTCGCGGCATTCCTTCAGAAAAGCGGTCTGAAGGCGGAATGGACCGACATAAGGGGCAACCTGATCACTGACGACAGATTTCGTGATGCCGATATCCTTTGGAACGAAAGCACCGCAAGGATCAAAAGCTTTTTTAATTTCAGAACGGCCGATATTTATGTTACACAGGGATTTATCGGCAGTACCGTTGCAGGCCAGACCACAACCCTGGGCAGGGAAGGCTCGGATTATACAGCTGCCCTTCTGGCAAATATACTTGATGCAGACAAGGTCGTGGTGTGGAAGGATGTTCCCGGACTTCTGAATGCTGATCCCCAATGGCTTCCCGATGCACACAGGCTTGAGGAAGTCTCATACCGCGAAGCGGTCGAAATGACATTCTCCGGTGCAAAGGTGATTCACCCCAAGACGATAAAGCCGCTTCATAATAAAAGCATACCGCTCTTCGTGAAATCATTTCTTGTCCCTGGCGAAAATGGAACGGTAATAAAAGCTGAAACTGTGCTGAAGCATGGCCTTCCTGTTTTTGTAAAAAAGGAGAACCAGATACTGATCTCGATACTGCCGAAGGACTTTTCATTCGCTATGGGTGAAAACCTGAGCAGGTTGTTTTACCTTTTCATCCAGCATGGAATAAAGGTGAACCTCGTGGAGGCAAGCGCAATAAGCATTGATGTCTGTATCGATGACGACCGTACGAGGGTTGAATCGCTCATCGGGGATATGAGTGCTGAATTTTCAGCAGCTTATAATGATAATGTTGAGATGCTCTCCATACGACATTACACACCGGAGGCAATTGAACGGATAACAAGCGGGAGAGAAATACTGCTGGAGCAGAGAACCAGGAGTTCGGTCAGGTTTGTGGTAAGGAAGTAGGGTTGCTTCGTCGCGGAGTTTACCCCGCACAGCGGGGCTCCTCGCAATGACCCTGCATATTAGTTTGATTGTCAATGAGATTAACGTCATTGCGAGTCCGACGCAGGAGGACGAAGCAACCCTTCTCAACTTACGTCTGACTTACCTCTCAAACACCAGCTTCTGTCCCCGGTAATTTTCGTTGATCATCCCATTGTCAAACACAACCGTCCCATTGATGATTGTCATAACGACTTTCGATCTGAAGGTTGTGCCCTCAAACGGCGACCATCCGCATTTATAAAGGATGTTATCCTTTGTAACGGTCCATGGATCATCTGGATTTACGAGAACAAGATCTGCCTTATAGCCTTCGCTGATAAATCCTCGTTTTTTTATGTTGAATAAAATGGCAGGATTGTGGCACATTTTTTCGACGATCTTTTCTGCTGAAATAAGTCCATTAAGCCAGAGTTCCAGCATCGCAACCAGAGAATGCTGGACAAGCGGCCCCCCGGAAGGGGCTTTGAAATAAGTACCGCTTTTTTCCCCGATTGTATGGGGAGCATGATCGGTGGCGACAATGTCAATCAGATCATTCATGGTGCCGTTCAGCAACGCTTCCCTGTCGAATCTTGTTTTGATCGCCGGGTTCCATTTGACAAGGGTGCCTTTATCTTCATAGGCAGTTTCATCGAACCACAGATGATGGACGCATACTTCACCTGTTATCCTTTTTTGTGACAATGGCGCCTCATTGCTGAAGAGCTTCATTTCGTCGGCTGTTGAAAGGTGAAGGATATGGATGCGGGTATTGTATTCCTTTGCCAGCCTGATCGCATATGAAGATGAGAGGAAGCAGGCTTCGCGGCTCCGGATCAGAGGATGCATGGTCACAGGTACATCTTCCCCGTATTGTTTCCTGTAAATTTCACTGTTTCTTCTTATTACAGGTTCAGCCTCGCAATGACAGGCAACAGGTATCCGGGCTTTCGAAAAGAGGTTCCTCAATGCCGTTTCATCGTCGACAAGCATGTTTCCGGTTGAAGATCCCATGAAAAGCTTAATTCCGCATACTTCCAACGGATCTGCGTTCATCACTTCATCAAGGTTGGTATTGGTCGCTCCGATGTAGAAGGAGTAATTTGCCAGGGAGCTTTCAGATCCCATACGTAATTTCTCCTTAAGAAGGGCATTTGTCACGGTCTGCGGAATAGTGTTCGGCATATCCATAAAGGATGTGATGCCTCCTGCCACTGCAGCACGCGATTCGGTGAAGATATCCCCCTTGTGAGTGAGACCCGGTTCCCTGAAATGAACCTGATCGTCAATTATTCCGGGAAGAAGAAGGAGTCCACTGGCATCTATAATATGGGCCTTTTCAGGAATTATTGTTTGTCCGGGTGAGTTCACCGAGGAAATAACCTCATCCCTTATCAGCACCTCTCCCCTGAAGGTTCTGCCTTCATTTATTATTGTGGCATTTTTGATGAAAATGGTGGTCATTGAAAATGAATATCAGGTTATTAAGAGACTCCCCTATTATTTTCCCCCCTAAGAATTTCACCCCCAACCCCCTAAAGGGGGCTATGTCCTGGTTTTTAATCCCCCTATAGGGGGGATGGGGGGTAATTATTTCTTTTATACTTTATAAACCAGCTCCTCACCCTCATCCTCAATACGCCCCAGAGCGCCTCATTGAAGATTCCTCCCGTCATTTTAGAGGTTCCAAGCTGTCTGTCGGTGAATATTATAGGTATCTCAACAATTTTATACCTGAGTTTCCATGCGGTGAATTTCATCTCGATCTGGAAGCAATAGCCCTTTGATTTTATCTGGTCGGGCCGGATGTTTTCAATAACCTCTTTCCTGTAGCATACGAATCCAGCTGTTGCATCCATGATCTTCATCCTGGTTATCATCCTCACATAGACTGAGGCGAAGTAGGACATAAGCACCCTTGAAAGGGGCCAGTTCACCACGTTTACTCCGCTGATATATCTCGAACCTATTGCTACATCGGCACCCTGGCCGTTGCAGGCAGTGTAGAGCCTGACAAGGTCATCGGGATTATGTGAGAAGTCGGCGTCCATCTCATATATATAGGTATACCCTTTTTCGAGCGCCCATTTGAATCCCGCAATATATGCAGTGCCAAGTCCGAGTTTGCCCGACCGTTCGATAAGATGGAGGTTGGGATAAAGTGGAGCAAGGTTCTTTACTATTGTTGCGGTACCGTCGGGGGAGTTATCATCGATGACAAGGATGTCGAATGAAACCGGTAATGAAGAAATGGCCTTTACAAGCAGTTCAATATTCTCCTTTTCCTTGTAAGTCGGAATGATAACCAGATTCGGCATGGCAAACAAATATTCACGAAAATACATTTTTCAATTGACAGGATGGGCATATGGTGATTTATTTCTCTATGACGGGAAAATTTTTATTCTTTTCTTTGCAGGGAATTTTTGAAGCATTATCTTTGACCTCCCAAAAGTTTGGAGGTTGTTCATTGAATTATTTGAGTGAAAAATTGCCGGAAACAAGCAATAAAGAGTCCCATAGCTCAGTTGGTTAGAGCGCTACACTGATAATGTAGAGGTCCTCAGTTCAACTCTGAGTGGGACTACGGAGATGTGCGATGTATTATAGGCGATAGGCGATGTAAAAATCACCTAATAGAGGATATAACATCGCCAATAGAACATAATACATCGCCTATCGAAATGGGGAATTAGCTCAGTTGGTCAGAGCACCTGCCTTGCACGCAGGGGGTCAAGGGTTCGACTCCCTTATTCTCCACTATCAGCCGCCGTAGCCTTGGCGAAGGAGGCAGGTGATTTCGGATTGCGGATTTTCGATTGCGGGTATAAAATCCGAAATCACCAATCCGAAATCCGAAATTTAATTTTACAAGTTCTTTTCTTCTTTTGTGACAAACGGCTCATTTACAGAGGGTGGTGCAGTATAATTTTTTAGCGATAAAATAATTTGAAAAAAAAGCGCGAAAAAAATTTGGAATTGAAAAAATTGATACATACATTTGCACCCGCTTTTGAGGCGAAAGTTAATTGAAGGGATAGAAAAGGGATAGGATTCCGGCTTCTGGAAGAAGGGGAAGGAGAGGTTGAAAAAGCCGGAAAAATTATCTCATTTTTTTTTGGACAGGTGATGAAGAATGATTAACTTTATCGCCCCAAAAGTAAAAAAGGGGAAGCAGGTTCAGCCCCGGTCCGGGTGAAGCCGGATCAAGAGAGGACATAAGTTCTTTGAATTAATGAAGTAGCAACCAGGCGAGATGTGACTATCTCGCTAAAAACTTGTTAGTATTTAGAATTGAGCGTAGTAGGATTGATCTTTTAAAAAGACAAAAAGAACAAATTTTTACAATGAAGAGTTTGATCCTGGCTCAGGATGAACGCTAGCGGGAGGCTTAACACATGC
This sequence comes from uncultured Bacteroidales bacterium, assembly GCA_963696535.1. Taxonomy (GTDB): domain Bacteria; phylum Bacteroidota; class Bacteroidia; order Bacteroidales; family VadinHA17; genus LD21. Next base: position 5,494 of record CAVOKP010000022.1, on the reverse strand, counting down.
AAGTCGAGGGGCAGCACGGGGTAGCAATACTCTGGTGGCGACCGGCGCACGGGTGAGTAACACGTATGCAACCTACCCTGTACAGGGGGATAACCCGGAGAAATTCGGACTAATATCCCATAATGATATTGAAAGGCATCTTTTAATATTTAAAGCTCAGGCGGTACGGGATGGGCATGCGGAACATTAGCTAGTTGGCAGGGTAACGGCCTACCAAGGCTGCGATGTTTAGGGGACCTGAGAGGGTGAACCCCCACACTGGTACTGAGACACGGACCAGACTCCTACGGGAGGCAGCAGTGAGGAATATTGGTCAATGGGCGCAAGCCTGAACCAGCCATCCCGCGTGAAGGAAGAAGGCGCTATGCGTCGTAAACTTCTTTTCCAGGGGGTGAATGATTCCGATGTATCGGGATTTGACGGTACCCTGGGAATAAGCATCGGCTAACTCCGTGCCAGCAGCCGCGGTAATACGGAGGATGCGAGCGTTATCCGGATTTATTGGGTTTAAAGGGTGCGTAGGCGGATTGATAAGTCAGTGGTGAAAACCTGCAGCTTAACTGTAGACTTGCCGTTGATACTGTCAGTCTTGAGTGTGGTCAAGGTAGGCGGAATGTGTAATGTAGCGGTGAAATGCTTAGATATTACACAGAACACCGATTGCGAAGGCAGCTTGCTGGACCATTACTGACGCTGATGCACGAAAGCGTGGGGATCGAACAGGATTAGATACCCTGGTAGTCCACGCCGTAAACGATGATCACTCGCTGTTAGCGATACACTGTTAGCGGCTAAGCAAAAGCATTAAGTGATCCACCTGGGGAGTACGGCCGCAAGGCTGAAACTCAAAGGAATTGACGGGGGCCCGCACAAGCGGAGGAACATGTGGTTTAATTCGATGATACGCGAGGAACCTTACCTGGGCTTAAATGTAGAGTGCATTGGTGTGAAAGCATCATTTTCTTCGGAACTCTTTGCAAGGTGCTGCATGGTTGTCGTCAGCTCGTGCCGTGAGGTGTCGGGTTAAGTCCCATAACGAGCGCAACCCTTATCGTTAGTTGCCAGCGGGTAATGCCGGGAACTCTAACGAAACTGCCGGTGTAAACCGTGAGGAAGGTGGGGATGACGTCAAATCAGCACGGCCCTTATGTCCAGGGCTACACACGTGTTACAATGGCCGGTACAGAGGGCAGCTACCTGGAAACAGGATGCGAATCTCCAAAGCCGGTCTCAGTTCGGATCGGAGTCTGCAACTCGACTCCGTGAAGCTGGATTCGCTAGTAATCGCGCATCAGCCATGGCGCGGTGAATACGTTCCCGGGCCTTGTACACACCGCCCGTCAAGCCATGGAAGTTGGGGGTACCTGAAGTCCGTAACCGCAAGGAGCGGCCTAGGGTAAAACCAGTGACTGGGGCTAAGTCGTAACAAGGTAGCCGTACCGGAAGGTGCGGCTGGAACACCTCCTTTCTGGAGAAGATTGATCTGCATCTCCGCCTGGTAATACTTCATTTAAATAAGTTTGGAGTTTGGAGTTTGGAGTTTGAAGTTTTTTACTTCATGCTTCAAGCTGCTTCTTCATACTTTATATAAAACATTTTGAGTTCACCTCTAAATCCCCTAAAGGGGACTTATAAGAACCCCCTTTAGGGGGCAGGGGGTAAAACTCAGATAGGTTCTTTGACATACTGGCAATAAAGCAATTTAAAAAAGAGAAATTAGTAAGATTATATTCGAGAAAAGTAAATAAGGGCGCATGGTGAATGCCTTGGCTCTCAGAGGCGATGAAGGACGTGACAAGCTGCGATAAGCTGCGGGGAGGAGCAAATATCCATTATATCCGCGGATTTCCGAATGGGGCAACCCATCACACTGAAGGTGTGATATCCCGAGTGATCGGGAAGCAAACCCGGAGAACTGAAACATCTTAGTATCCGGAGGAAGATAAAACAAGTAGTGATTCCCTAAGTAGTGGCGATCGAACGGGGAAAAGCCTAAACCGTAATTGTTTCGGCAATTGCGGGGTTGAAGGACCTTAATATTCGTCAATGATCAGAAGCAGAAGTTTTCTGGAAAGTGGCATCATAGAAGGTGAAAATCCTGTATGCGTAGAGATCATTGATGATAGAGGTATCCTGAGTAGGTCGGGACACGTGAAATCCTGACTGAATCTGCCAGGACCATCTGGCAAGGCTAAATACTTCTGAGAGACCGATAGTGAACCAGTACCGTGAGGGAAAGGTGAAAAGCACCCCGAACAGGGGAGTGAAATAGTACCTGAAACCGTGCGCTTACAACCTGTCGGAGTCCCGAGTGATCGGGATGACGGCGTGCCTTTTGCATAATGAGCCTACGAGTTACACTTCACTAGCAAGGTTAAGACTTATAGAGTTGGAGCCGAAGCGAAAGCGAGTCTGAATAGGGCGTATAGTTAGTGGAGGTAGACGCGAAACTTTGTGATCTATCCTTGGTCAGGCTGAAGTTCCGGTAACACGGGATGGAGGGCCGAACTAGTTGACGTTGAAAAGTCTTTGGATGAACTGAGGATAGGGGTGAAAGGCTAATCAAACTGAGAAATAGCTCGTACTCCCCGAAATGCATTTAGGTGCAGCCTCGGCAGGAGTCTTGCAGAGGTAGAGCTACTGATAAGGCTAGAGGGCTTCACCGCCTATCGATCCTTGACAAACTCCGAATGCTGCAAGATGTTCTCCGGGAGTGAGCCCGCGGGTGCTAAGGTCCGTGGACAAAAAGGGAAAGAACCCAGATCATCAGCTAAGGTCCCGAAATATATGCTAAGTTGAATTAACGAAGTGCGACTGCACAGACAGCTAGGATGTTGGCTTGGAAGCAGCCATTCATTTAAAGAGTGCGTAACAGCTCACTAGTCGAGCGGTTGTGCGTGGATAATAAACGGGCATAAGCATATTACCGAAGCTATGAACTGATTCCGATTTATCGGAGTCATTGGTAGGGGAGCATTCCAGTCGGCGTTGAAGGTTTGTCGTAAGGCAGACTGGAGCGTCTGGAAAAGAAGATGTAGGCATAAGTAACGATAATGGGGGTGAGAAACCCCCACACCGAAAGACTAAGGTTTCCTGATCAACGCTAATCGGATCAGGGTTAGTCGGGTCCTAAGGGTAAGCCGAGAGGCGATCCTAATGGATAACTGGTTAATATTCCAGTACCACCGTAAACTGCGAAGGGGAGACGGAGGAGTGAAAGATCCGCGTACTGACGGAATAGTACGTTAAAGGGTGTAGTTATATCGCAAGGTTAATAGCTTGGCGATGATGAACCTGAGAGTACCATGAGCCTTCGGGCAAGTGGATAGTGATCCTAAACAGACTTCCAAGAAAAACCTCTAAGCATCAGGTATATGGTGCCCGTACCACAAACCGACACAGGTAGTCGAGGAGAGAATCCTAAGGTGCTCGAGTGATCCGTGGCTAAGGAACTAGGCAAATTAGACCTGTAACTTTGGAATAAAGGTCTCCCGTCAGTGATGACGGGACGCAGATAAATGGCCCAGGCGACTGTTTAGCAAAAACACATGGCTTTGCGAAATCGAAAGATGAGGTATAAGGCCTGACACCTGCCCGGTGCCGGAAGGTTAAGAGGGGGGGTTATCCTGAGCAATCGGGAGAAGCTCTGAATTGAAGCCCCGGTAAACGGCGGCCGTAACTATAACGGTCCTAAGGTAGCGAAATTCCTTGTCGGGTAAGTTCCGACCTGCACGAATGGTGTAACGATCTGGGCACTGTCTCAGCCACGAGCTCGGTGAAATTGTAGTTCCGGTGAAGATGCCGGATACCCGCAACGGGACGGAAAGACCCCGTGAACCTTTACTATAGCTTAACATTGATTTTGGGTAAGTGATGTGTAGGATAGGTCGGAGACTTCGAAGCGGTTTCGCCAGGAATCGTGGAGTCAACCTTGAAATACGACCCTTTATTTATCTGGAACCTAACTCCCGAAACTCGGGAAGACATTGTTTGGTGGGTAGTTTGACTGGGGTGGTCGCCTCCAAAAGAGTAACGGAGGCTTCTAAAGGTGCCCTCAGCACGATTGGTAACCGTGCATAGAGTGCAATGGCATAAGGGCGCTTGACTGTGAGACTGACAAGTCGATCAGGTACGAAAGTAGAGCATAGTGATCCGGTGGTTCCGTATGGAAGGGCCATCGCTCAAAGGATAAAAGGTACTCCGGGGATAACAGGCTGATCGCCGCCAAGAGCTCATATCGACGCGGCGGTTTGGCACCTCGATGTCGGCTCGTCACATCCTGGGGCTGGAGAAGGTCCCAAGGGTTCGGCTGTTCGCCGATTAAAGTGGCACGCGAGCTGGGTTCAGAACGTCGTGAGACAGTTCGGTCCCTATCTGTTGTGGGCGTTGGAGATTTGAGAGAACCTGACACTAGTACGAGAGGACCGTGTTGGACAGACCTCTAGTGCACCTGTTGTGGCGCCAGCTGCATCGCAGGGTAGCTATGTTTGGAAGAGATAAGCACTGAAAGCATCTAAGTACGAAGCTCGTCTCAAGATGAGATCTCCTTTAAGGGTCGTTGAAGACTACGACGTTGATAGGCTGCAGGTGTAAAGGCGGTAACGTCAAAGCCGAGCAGTACTAATTGCCCGTAAACTTTCCGGGTAAGATCTTATTAGTTTTTCTTTGCCAGTGTGTTATAATATTGTAGAAGACAGGTCTCAGACCTGTCTCGATACGATTCAAAGTCTTAAGGTGACTATAGCGGCGGGGTTCCACCTCTTCCCATTCCGAACAGAGAAGTTAAGCCCGTCAGCGCCGATGGTACTGCTAATTGTGGGAGAGTAGGTAGTCGCCCTATCTTTTAACAGAAAGCCCTTCAGATAACTGAAGGGCTTTCTTGTTTTATATAATGTACCTCTTCTCTGTGAACTCAGTGCCAATTCTTATAATGACCTGCAAGAATCCTCATAAACCATTTCCCGGGCAAAATCCTCTTCAGCACCACCGCCAGCTTCTGCTCAAAAGATGCAACAACATACCTATGACGGGGATTCTCGCTTTCAACAATCTTCGAAATCTTCCGTGCCAGTATCTCCGGCCCCCAGCCATTGGCTTCATCTTTCTCAATCACCTTCAAGCGATCTTTCAAACTGACCCTGGTAAGCCCCTGCAGGTGCAAGGTATTTCCTGCGGTTGGCAGAATTGCTTGTATGAAAATCACCCGGATTTATAACTACAACCTTGATATTGAAGCTTTTTACTTCCATCCTGAGCGCCTCGCTGAATCCCTCAATAGCAAATTTGCTGGCCGAGTAGAAAGCCTGAAACGGCAAACCCATCAATCCGCCTATCGAACTGATATTTATAATCATCCCTCCACCATTCCTTCGCATCTCCGGTAATACAGCTTTTGTAAGATGAACCATTCCAGTGAAATTTGTATCCATCTGGAGTCTGATGATTCTCTTCCGGCGTAGTCTCAACCGGCCCGCCGGTATGCATGCCCGAATTA
>CAVOKP010000021.1:0-12264 GCA_963696535.1 uncultured Bacteroidales bacterium | reverse complement strand
CACGCCTTAACGCCTTCATGCCTTTATCTCGCCGTTTCCCGTTCGATCTCTTCAAGCGATTTTTCTTTGGTTTCAGGAAGTTTTTTAAAATGAACCGGAATCCCAGAACGCATATAAACCCATAAAGCCAGAATGTGCCCGAAGCTTTCAGTATCTGATTAAGAAGCGGAAATGTATATGTAAGGATGAAACAGGCTGACCAGAGAGCAAACGTAGCCACCGACATTGCAAGTCCCCTGATCCTGTTCGGGAATATTTCCGAGAGAATGACCCACGTCACCGGAGCAAGTGTCATGGCATAGCATGCAATTGCTGAAACCACCATAACCAGAAGGGGAAGTCCCTGCAGTCCGGTAAAGTACATTATTCCAATTACAGCATAAATACATGCCAGTCCACCGGCGCCGATAAGCATCAGGGCTTTCCTGCCGAGCCTGTCGACTGCAAACATCCCGACGAATGTGAAAACAAGGTTCACGCTACCTGTAATTACAATATTGAACAGGGTATCCGAAACGCTGTACCCGGCGTTTGCAAATATCTCCTGGGCATAATTGAAGATTACATTAATCCCGCACCACTGCTGAAAGACAGCAAGTACTATTCCAAGGATCAGGAGCCTCTTTATCCCTGGTTCCTTTATGACCATGATACTGGTTTTCCGGACCTTGTTTACGAGGGTCTCCTCAATCGAAGAAATCTCTGAATTGGCATATTCGCTTCCCCCCGATTTTTGAAAGTATACTTCGGGCTTTTTGTTTGCCTTTTTCATTTTTTACAAGCCACCGCGGACTTTCCGGAACAAACCACATCAGTATAAAAAAGAGGGCTGAAGGAATTGTGCAGGCATAAAACATCCATCTCCATCCGGTCTGTCCGTTCCATGATGCAAGGATATCAGCTGTTGTTGCTTCCGGAGGAACCGGACGCGCAATCCTCCAGTTTATAAGCTGGGCCGCAAGGATGCCTATAACAATTGTGAGCTGGTTAATTGAGACAAAAGCCCCTCTCACTTTTCCCGGTGTCACTTCGGCAATGTACATTGGGGAAAGGTTTGAGGCAAGACCGATACCGATCCCTCCCATAATTCTGAAAAACACAAATGATCCGAACGAGCCGGCACCGCCTGTTCCGAGCGATGCAGAAACAAATATTGCGGCTGAAAGGATAAGAAGCCTCTTCCTCCCAAACCGGTCGCTCAGCCATCCTGACAGGACAGCTCCCGCAAGGCATCCTACAAGGGCGCAGCTCATTGCCCAGCCCTGCATTGGAGGATTGCCGGTTAATCCGAAAAATGGTTCGTAGAATGGTTTTGCTCCTCCGATCACCACATAGTCGTAGCCGAAAAGCAATCCGCCCATTGCGGAAATAAGGCAGATCGAAAGGAGGTATCTCCAGTTGTAGGAGTTTTCGTTCATGGTAAAATATTTCTTAACCACGGAGTTACACTAAGTTTTTCACGGAGTAACACAGTTTTTCATATGTAACTACATTGTAATTACGTAGAAATATAATGTAATTACATTGTAATTACATATTTTTTCTAATCCGTGTTCCTCCGTGCTTCCTCCGTGTCACTCCGTGGTTAAAGGATTTGGTTTTGGATTTGGTTTTGATTTCAACTTAAACTTCCTTCAATGTTTCAAGCATTGCAACCACATTTTCAAATGGGACATTAGCCTGGATATTATGCACAGTATTGAACACAAACCCGCCATTTTCATTCAGTATCCCGACCTGTCTTTTAACCTGTTCCTTAACCTGCTCCGGAGTGCCGAATGCAAAGACCCCCTGCGTATCCACTCCCCCTCCCCAGAAAACTATCCTCTCCCCGAATCTTTTCTTTAAGTACTTTCGGATCCATCCCCTCAGCATTTATCTGAACCGGATTTATTATATCAAATCCAGCTTCAATAAAATGATCGACAAGCGAAATTATTGAACCGCATGAGTGCTTGAAGGTTTTCCATCCGGTGTTCTGGTGAATCCAGTCATTGACCCTTTTATAATAGGGTAACCATACCCTTGCAAAAGTCTCGGGAGAGCAGAATGTCGAGTTCTGGGTACCGAAATCGGCTCCGCAGATATATACAACATCTATTTTGTTCCCGATGACATTATAAAAATCCTTAAGGTTTTCTATGGCTGTATCTGTCTGCCTGTCGAATATCTCCTTAATGAAGTCCTCCCTTATCAGTGTGGAAATATACCATTCGCTTACTCCCCTTATCCCTTTGGGAGTTTTCAATTGAACCGCCGGGACAAGCGCAATATCCCCTAGTGCAGTACCGCCAAGGTTCGCCAGTACTGCCTTGTCCGATCCTTCGATTGTCCGGATCTGTTCCCTCCAGAATTCAAGGTCATGATCAGTGATCCTTCCGAATTCTTCAAGGTTGTCCTCAACCTTCAGGGTTGAATCGTCGATGGGTTCCTGCCTTTCAATGGCATCAAAAAAATATCCGGTTTTTGGCATAATTGCGCTTGGTGGCACTGATATATCTCCTTCCGGGTGTACCAGCATGTCACCGTTGCTGTTATAAGTGAAGTTGGATTCTCCGGGGAAGAGCACCTCCTGTCCCCAGAAAGTCCTATGCAGCTTCCAGTCCCTGTTCGGGATTCCGAACATATTCTTTTCGCCTCCCAGACCGATGACATCGATATTCATCTCCCTGATGAGATCAGCATCAAGTTCTCCCAGCATCTGGTAGGGCTCGATTATCTTCACGGGTTTCTTTTCAAGTCCGTAGTATTCCCGGAGCTTTTCTACCATCACCGCGTGGATTCCTGTGACAGGGGCAGATCCAAAATCCACGACGAGCTTTTCAGGCTGCTGATGATTAATGGTTTTTATGAAATTCTGCTTCGATGTATCTGACATATGGGATAATTTCAGATTTAGTAATTTGAACCATAAAGTTAAATTTTTCCTTATATCAACCTAAGCCAAAAAATAATTCTTTTGTTGGCAGATAATACAATTTCTATATCTTAGCCTGTTCTTTACCGGTAACCTAACCTTAAACGATTTATGGAATCACCAGACAATTACAATTTCAGTCTTTTCTTACCCCGTAATCTTCATGGCAGGAAAAACAGGAATGTTATCCTTACAATGCTTGTCATATGGACAGTGGCTGTTTTCGGCTTTCAGTTCCTTTTAAGAGTAATTGAGAAACCGACTCCTGAAAAGTCACTGACGGTTTTTGAGACAATCTGGCCATTGACAGGAACAAATACAATTGGCGAAATCGATTACAAAAGCCTGCTCAACTCACTTGTACTTGTCAAGGGTAAAAACACCGTAAAACCTGAGGATCAAAAAATACTTGCAGCGGCAATAAGCACTATAACTTTCAGTGTTATCCCCGATGATATAAGATCTGCCGTACTGAGTGAGGTTAAGGAGATAAATGTATTGAAATCACAACTTCCGGGAGCAAAGGATCAGCAATTCCTGAATATCAAATCATCAATACTTGAAAAGGGAAACAGGATTGCTGAAATCACCTCGGCTTATTCAGGATTTAAATCAGGCAGCCTTGAACAGAAGATATTTATCAACAGCCTTTCCGATACTTATCCAGTATCGCTGTCCGATATGTCACTGGCAGCCCTTCCGCAGATAATGAAACTGTATCTCACCCATAACCAGTCGGTGCTTACCGATACAAAGTTCCTCGGATTTCCATTTCATTATTTCTACACCGCCGTTTTTCTTTTAATCCTGTTCATTTGCCTCTGCATAGTTTATAACATACTGGTTGAGCGGAGGCTTGAAAAAGAAGGAATTGTAGAATAGAAAAATAAGAACCATATATGAAGAAAATATACATCTCACTGATAACTGTTATTGTCTCTGCACTTCCTTTAAGTGCTCAGAGCCTAACGCAGCTGGAAGGAAGCTTTAAAACCGGACCTGCAATTATCCTTATTGCAACCCTTGTGACATTTGTGCTGGTGGGGATATTCTTCCGCGCCAAGGATCCGGCAGACTATTATGCGGCAGGAAGAAAAATCTCGAAGGTCGGATCTGGCATGGCCATTGCCTCAAATTGGATGAGCGCTGCTTCAGTACTTGGCATGGCCGGCATGATGTACGGATTCGGATATAACGGACTTGCATATGTTGTCGGCTGGACCGGAGGGTATGTTCTTCTTCTGATCCTTATGGCTGCGCAAATCCGGAAATACGGGAAGTACACCGCTGCCAGATTTCATTGGCGATCGTTATTATTCACGCGATTTACGTATTGTAAGTGCAATATTTACAATTCTTATATCATTTGCATATTGTGTCGGGCAGTTCGGCGGAATCGGCCTGATGTTCAAATGGATCCTGGGACTTGACTATACTATGGCAGTAATTATAGGTTCTTCGGTTGTGCTATTATATACCCTGATTTCAGGAATGATCGGAGCAACAAAGAATATGCAGATACAGTATGTCATTATTGTGGTTTCTTTCCTGATCCCGGTCTTCATAATGACATTTAAATTCGACTATTTCTGGCTTCTGCCTCAGATAGGATATGGTGCAGCAGTAAGTGATATCGTTCAGGGTATACCTGCTCCGAATATTTCAAATGGAGTTGCCCTCCTGAATGCCTATGGCCATGATCTGTCGATAGTTCCAAGTCCTGAATTTGCAATGCCATGGGATCCTTCTACAGGAACCACATTTTTTCAGTGGGTCGCAATATGTTTTTCTCTTATGGTTGGAACTGCAGGTTTGCCGCATGTAATCCAGAGGTTCTATGTAGTACCTAAAGTCACCGATGCAAGATGGTCGGTTGTATGGGGTCTGTTCTTTATCTGCCTGGTTTACTGGACAGCACCGGCTTATTCAACTTTCGGAAAACTTCTCTCCTCCAATCCTGACGTCGGAGTCCTGGCCAAGGATGCCATTGTGGTTTATACCGCTCAGCTGGGTGGCGTGAATTCTCTTGTTGTCGGTCTGCTTGCCGCCGGAGCTATCTCAGCAGCATTTTCGACTGTTTCGGGACTGCTTGTGGCAGGAGCCTCTGCATTCTCCCACGATCTTTATGTTAGGGTAATCAATCCTGACTCCACCCCAAAGACACAATTGAAAATAGCCCGTCTTGGAACGATAATAATGGCACTGGCAGTCACCGTCGTTGCACTTCTTAAACTGGGGCTGATTGCACAACTGGTTTCCGTTGCATTCTCGATGGCAGCATGTACTATCTTCCCGCTATTTCTGCTCGGTATATGGTGGAGCGGTTCAAACAGGGCCGGGGCCAAAGCCGGATTAACCGCAGGAATAATTGTTACAACTATTTCGATCACCTACTTTATCGTCGGGTTAAGCGGCGGCTCTCTTCCAGGTCAGGAATTTATCTCTTACTGGCTGAATGTCTGGTACTTCGCATGGATCGGGGCGCCTCTGGCGGTAATTGTTAACATTGTTGTTTCAAAACTTACCGCTCCGACACCACTGGAAATCAAGAAATTTCTTGCCGAACAGGTTCATAACTGATGCAATTCAGGGATATTTTTAAAATTTCTAAAGGGACGAAAGTGATCCTGTCGATCACTCTCTCGGTTTCTTTGCTGGCAATCGCATTTGCTGTCTTTTTATTACCGGAGTATAAATAATTCTGAAGATCCCCGCATCATAAAAGCCAGGGAGTTCCTGGCTGAATATGATAAGGTTTCCGGCGGTATCGACAGCTTCAATTCTTTTCATCTTCTTGATTCAGCATACCGCATCTTCAGGTCGCTCCCCGATTATAAAACATCTTTTGAGACCGGGGTCATAAATAATAACAAATGCAGCGCACTGCTCATAATCGCAATCTATGACAGTTCTATTACCGGAAATGAAAAAAACGAGTTACTCTCCCTTTCAGGCAAATATTGTGACAGCAGTATTGCAAATTATACTGCATGGATCTCAGACTGGGAAGGATTGACTCCTTCGGAGGTCGAAGTCAAACTAAGTGAGTTTATGACGAAGGATGATCCTGTGTTCGAAAACTATAATTTTAATAAAGTTCTTAAAAGAAGGGTCAGGAATATCTGTTCGGCCCAGATTGAAACTCCGCGGAGGTTGTCTGTTAGTCTTACAAACAAAGGCACAATCTACAGGCATATGATGAATCCTGATTCGGCTCTTATCTGCTATCAGGATGCCCTCGACTTATGGGAGGAAAATATTACGGCAAAAAGCAACCTAAGTGTCTTATTGGGGGGTGAACCTGTCAGGGCAACGCTTATTCAATCCCTTTTCCCTCCTGATAAGAATAAGAAATCTAACTGAATCTGTTTTAGCTAAAAAATGGAAATAAAATGAAACGGACCACAATTATTGCCTTGGTAACAGTTGCAATTAATCTTAGTGCAGCGGCGCAGGAACCTGATCCGGGATTTGGAATTAAATTCTCGGGGTTCGTAAAGACTGACGTCTTCTATGATACAAGGCAATCGAGTGCATCTAATGGATTGAGGGAAGGGCATTTTTATCTTTTTCCCGACAATGTCCTGCGTGATGCAGCAGGAAATGACCTTAACGCAAACCCATCCTTCCATATCCTTAATATTCAGACTCGTCTGAGAGGAGATATTAAAGGTCCTGATGCTTTTGGTGCGAAAACCTCAGGAGCAATTGAAGCCGAGTTTTTCGGAACAAGCGAGACTGATCTCAACGGATTCCGGCTGAGACATGCCTATGTAAGGCTCGACTGGACAAGCACTACCCTTCTGACCGGACAATACTGGCATCCGCTTTTCCCTGTTGAAAGCTTTCCGGGAACTGTCAGCTTTAATACGGGAGCACCTTTCATCCCCTTCAGCCGTAATCCCCAGGTGAGGCTGACGCAGAAGCTGGGGCAAATGAGTTTCTCAATAACCGCTTATTCCCAGCGTGATTTCACTTCTCCCGGGCCTGATGGGAACAGCAACAAGTACCTCAGGAACGGAGTTTTGCCTGGATTAAATCTTCAGTTCCGTGTTCCGGCCGGCAAATCGGTTATCGGGTGGGCAGGTATTGACTACAAGAAGCTCCGGCCGGAAATTAAAACTCCTGTTAATGTTGAGACAGATGCAACCATCGGAAGTATAGCAGCCTTTGCAAACATTAAAATAAAAACGGCACCTCTGAACATCTCATTAATGGGTGTTTATGCCCAGAATGCAAGTGATCTTATGATGCTTGGTGGCTATGCAGTTTCGGAAATCACTTCTGTGATCAATGAATTTAAGTCATATACCACCCTGAATTCGTCCAATTTCTGGATAGACCTTGCTACAAACGGGGAAAAAGTATCGTTCGGAGTCTTTACCGGTTACACCAAAAATCTGGGAGCCGGGGAGGAGATAGCCGGATCTGTTTATGGCCGGGGAAACAATATTGACCACCTTTTCAGAATTTCCCCACGGATTACCTTTACTTCAGGCAGGCTCAGCTTTGCAACGGAGATTGAAAGCACTACTGCGGCTTATGGCACAATGCAGACCGACGGCAAGGTTACGGGAACAAATAACGTGAATAATTTAAGGCTGCTGCTGAGTACAATCTATAAGTTCTAAATCGTCTCAGTATAAAAATCAACGCCAGCTTTATGCATCAGATCGTTGATGCTTTCTGCTGCCTGGAAGGCATAGGACAGCATCTCACTTTCGGTCAGATGAAAATCAACCATATTATCAGGTTCTTCTCCATTATTTATGCAGGCCACGTGATGCTTCAGACGGATTGAAGTGAGATCCTTCCAGGCTCTGATTAAATCACGGAGAAGTTTATAATCAATAAGCTTTCCTGAGTAAAGTCCTATGATTCTTTCAATAGATGAAAAACCGATGATACCATATTTAAGGGCATAAAGCCTGATAATTCCAGTCAAAGGCATTATTATTTTCTTGATATCGGACTTTTTGCCTGACTTTAATATTGACCGACGGAGCAAACTGCTTCCATGCCAGAGCCATATGATGAAAATAAATATCGCTTGTCCTGAGATCCTTTGTCACGTATTCCCGAAGTTCTTCTGCCAGGGCGGGATCGCCATAACAGAATCTGAAATCAAAAAATATACTCATCTCGAGCACTTCAGATGGCCCGGGCATTTTAATCCAGTCGGAAAAATATTTTTTCCACATTGAGAGAGGCTGGCACCACAAAGGATTACCGGCCATTTTATCTCCAATGCAATATCTGAATCCGATTCCGGAAAGCATATCATTTACTTTTTTCCCCAGTGATAGAAAATAGCTAAAAGCTTTGTCAAGTTTTTCTCCCGTGCGATTTTCGAAGATGATTGCATTATCCTGATCGGTCGATAGTGTCTGTTCCCTCCTCCCGGCGCTTCCCGTCTGTAAGAAGGCAAAGCGGCAGGGCGGCTCCCCCAGTCCCCTTATGGCAAGTGGTCAAAACCCTATGGCAAATTGTATCTGCAACAGAAGAAATTAAACGAGAGACTGCATATGGATCAGCATGACCCAGAATCATTGAAATAGTCAGATTCCGGCTTTTAAGGTAAACCGCACGAAGCGCATCCGTGGAATCTGCATTTACGATTTCTTCCGACAGTAACCGGGGTGTTAAGGAAAAGGCTGCAGTTAAATCGTTGCGGTTAACTACCCCTGTTATCTTTTTCCCGTCTGATGTGATATAAATGCATGTCAGACTTACTGCTGCTGATGAGTCCTATTGCTTCATTTATGCCTGCTGTTTCGTTGATGGTGACAGGCGGAGAGATCATCCATCTGAATATTTCGGTTTCGGGAGCGGCTCCTTCACTTATTTTGTTGCAGATTGAAGATTTGTCAATAGAACCCAGAGGTTCCCCGTTTTTACCGGTAATCAGGCAAGAACCGTCTGCATTCTCATTCATGATTGAGAGAGCCCTGATTGCGGCGGTGCTTTCCCTACATTCTGTATGGGCCTCATTATGGAGGAGACCGGAACCTCTAAAATGTATGATAACGCCATACCTGCTTAAATCAACAACCCGGGTGTCTTTTCTAGTTTCACTTGCAGCAAGGGATTCAATTGTTCCTTCACACCATATCTCCTGTTCCGACTCCTTTACAATAATATTTATTACGGCCCAGAATTCCGTGCCATCCTTTCGTTTCAGCAGAACCTCCCTGTTAGGAACATTAACCTTTGACGCCAGATCAAGCTTTATCGCTTTAATTGCGCCGGAATGACAAGGAATGATTCTATTGTTTCCGAAATAAGATCATTTAAGTTACTGAATCCCAGTATTCTTAAAACTGGCAATGTAGCTTCGGTGAATCTGCTTTTCTTACCATATGTGATTTTGAAAAATCCGGTTGTTGTATTATTCAGCAGCTCAGCCGACAAAAGAGGATCCCTTTTGTACCGGTGCTTATTGCAGGCCTGATTACAATCATTACGGCTTTTGAACCGCCAAGCAGGATTCTTGAAAAGTCGGCATGAGACATTATCAGATTCCCGTTTTTTGTTCTGATTGTACATTCTGCTGATCGCCTTGCAGTAAGCTCCCCGAAAAGCTCATCCGGATCATTCAGTTCCTCATAATCAGGAGTGACGAAAAGATCCTTCAGCTTCATCCCCTTTAATTCATCTTCAGTATAATCAAGCCACGAAAGAATTGTTTTATTGGCCTGCAAGCCATGACCCGACCAGATTATAACACCTTCTGAAGCGGCCTCGGCAAGTGTCCTGTATAATTCCCTCGATTTATGAAGCTCTTCTTCCGCTTTGCTCCTCTTCTTCTCAATATTATGGCTCTGTCGTGAGATTGCGGACAACAGAACAAGTATCACTATCCCGATAAGGCCTGATATCACGGAAGCCCTGAATTCAATCCTCCGGATTTCTGCCCTGACATCCTCGGTATAAATACCTGTGCCTATTATCCATCCCCATGGTTTAAACAATCTGACATATGAAAGTTTCGGGACATTGCGTGTTGAATCATCGTTCCATTGCCACATATAATCGACGTAACTGTCACCGGAGGAAGATACAGCTCTGACAAACTCAACGAATATTGCTTTCCCGTTTGAGTCGCGGAAATCAGTAAGATCCTTTCCGTTCAGTTCAGGTCTGTATGGATGAACAACCATCCGGGGATAGCTGTCGGTGATCCAGAAATAATCCTTCAGCGACTCCCCATACCTGATCTTTGTAATTGCCGACTTTGCTTCCTCTTTTGCTTTTTCAATTTCAAGCTGACCCTGAAGTTCAAGCGAATGATAATACTCGAGCAAACTGTAAACCGATGTCGTTATCTCGCGGATCAACCCTCTTTTCCGCTCCATCATTGCCTTCTCAAAACCAGGGATGAGATAGAAAAAGATAAGTCCTGCAAAAAGTGCAAAAGCGAGGAATGCCGGAAGATCAATTTTCGGGATAAAAGTTCTGCGAGACCGTTTAAAAGAGAAGAATCTCATTAAGAAACTTTTTAATTTAATTTACTGATTTGACAATTAGTGTCATGTTATCGGTGTCGAGTATCGAAAAACCTGTTCTCCCTTTTTCTCCCGAGAGAGGCGGTATCAGTACCATCATCTGTTCATCGCCAAGGCTGAACCTGTCAGAAGCTATCGGGTGTATTGCCTTCAGATATGATCGTGCCAGGCCTGGTTTTTCCTTGTAGGCAAAGCCGGCAAAGATTGTGTGAGAATGACCTGAGAATGAATACCTGGCGCCCTGAAGGTTCATAAATTCCCATAGCTTACCGAGCTGATGGTTTCTCTCAATATACTTTGTAGTTGACCCTGTCAGATCGGGAAAGATGTAATGTGAAAACAGGCATCCCCCGCCGGAAAGCGGGGTGATTACGAATTCGGGCAGGCCGCTGAGAAAAGCCAATTCTTCATCACCAAGATCATTGGGTGCATCTCCCTCATAGCTCCAGACCTTCCCGAGCGATAATTTCTTCCTTTCAGCGGGATCAGATTTGAACCAGATATCAGGGTAAGTGAATCCATTTGTATAAGCCGGGACACTTCCAGCGGCAAAAAGATCATGATTTCCTGCAACGGCCCATCTGCAGTTTGATTTAATCAGACGGACGCAATCCCTGGCGCTGCGTTTTAAATCATACCTGTAAAACCTGACATCAAATCCTACAATATCTCCAAGGCAGATCAACTCATGGCAGCCGGAGGCTTCTGCTGTCCTTAATGCAGTGACCAGCGCCTCTGAATTTTCATGAATATCCGTAAAAATCCCGATTTTCATTCCGGAGTTTTCTTATCCCTGGATTTATCCCTTTATGATATAAGACTTAAAGGTAAGGATTTTTTAACATTAGTGTCCGACGTGATGTATTAACTGCAAAGTTAAACAGTTGATATTAAAAACATTCACAAACAGGTCGCCTCTACAGAGCTCAGGGAGGGGTGGTAGATTATCGATCCTACAAACAGGTCACAGCTACGCTGCTCCATTTAATCAGTTCCACAGCTGTGGATTGTTTGTAAAATAGAATCCGAATCAATATGTATGAGCACAGTGGGTGCGACCTGTTTGTAGAATAGAAATCCAAATTAAGTTCTATGAGCTCCGTAGGTGCGACCTGTAGTTAATTGGACAGTAGTAATTTTTTAATAAAAGATTAGTAAAGAGTTACGCATTGAAAACTTTGTAGATCGGACTATTTGACAGGTTTGCAAATACCCCCTGAGGTAAGTCAATATTGCTTTTTCCCCATTTTTTTCCGATCTTATGGCATTAATTTTATCGATATGGTTAATTATGGTCTTTTACCTGAACCAATCCTGTTCAATCCCCTGAAGCATTATCTTGCTTACATTAGGGAGTTTGCTGACTGCCGGACTATGACGATAATTGATCCCCGGTTAAAGGGGCTTACCAGAGAGTTGAAACATATTGGAACATGTGTAATGGATATTTATACCGGGAATCTTTCACAGGAAACTATCTTTAAAGAGATCCTGGAATTCCTTGAAATAAATAACCTTAAGGGAATGGAAGCTTACAGGTCTTGGACAGGAACAGGATTCGATGACTTCAGGATTGTGACTTTATCGGATACTTCACAATGGACCCTTAAATATCACAACCACGAAACAAAGTATGTTCATATTTTCCCTGCACGATCTAGTCCTCATTCTTTCCGGGTAAAAGCTAACACCCTCAAATCCGCGATCCTTTATATTATTATCTTTGGAAAGGACTATGTTTCCGATGAAGATCTCAATGCAGCAAGAGCTCTGATGGGCCTGTCACCGGTAAAAGAGGTTGCCGATGCCGAGGCGGTGACGGAGATGATTGAGATACTGAGG
>CAVOKP010000020.1:0-95185 GCA_963696535.1 uncultured Bacteroidales bacterium | reverse complement strand
GGTCAAGTGCCTCGTCTGCGTGGAGGCGTGCCTGGTCGAAGCGGCGCAAGTGTACAACGGGCGCATCGTCGTCGATCCGCAACGCTGCACCGGCTGTGGTCGCTGCGAAAACGCCTGCCCGGTAGCAGGCAGCGCGATCCATGTGCGGCCGTTCTCGACGTTAAGGTTGCCACTGTCTCACGTTTACACGTTGAACGTGCGGAAGCCGTTATCTTCAACGTTCTTCAACGTGCCACCTTGAACCCCATCACCGCCCCATCTTGTCCCAGCAAAACCATCATCCCGTCGGCGATGACCGGCCCGGCAGCCAGCCAATCGCCGGTGTCGATCTGCCACAGCGGCTTGCCGGTTGCCGCGTCCACCGCGTAGAGATGGGGGTCGGCCGCCGCGACGTAGTAGAGCGTCCCATCCGCCCAGGCCGGAGCGTGCCGCAGCGCGCTTTTCGCGTCGAACTCCCACACCAGATCTCCAGACACGACATTCAGCGCCGATAGTGTGTTGCCCGCCGATGCCACGTAGACCGTATCGCTGATCACCAATGGCCGGGCGTAGATGGCATCCGGAGTGGAGTGATGCCAGTACTCGCCGCCTTTGTCGGCCGCCAGCGTGTAAATGCGGCTGTCACCTGCGCCGATGAACACGCGGCCATCGATCACGGTCGGTTGCGCCTCGACCGCGCCCTGCGCCACGATGCCGCTCCCCCAAACCTCCTGGCCGGTGGCTGCATCGACGCCGTAGATGCGCCCATCGGCAGAACCGAAGTAGACGATCCCATCGGCGACGGCGGCACGGCCGGTCAGCGGCGCGGTCGCGTCGATCTTCCACAGCAGCTTGCCGTCCGATGGCGACAGGGCCGAGAAGGAACCGTCGCCCGAAGGCGCATAGATCGCCTCCGCGGTCACCGTCGGCGCAGCGTAGATCGGGGCCGCGGTCTGGTGACGCCAGCGCGGGCGGCCATCGGCCGCATCGAGCGCATGCACCGCGCCATCCTCGCCGCCTACCAGGACCAACCCGCCACCAGCCGCCGGCGCCGACGAGGCTCGCCCTGGCAGCTTACTCTCCCAGCGCGGCGCGCCGGTTGCCGCGTCCAGCGCTTTCACGGCGCCGTCTTCATAGGCAACGTAGATCACACCATTTTCGACCGCCATCCCCGTCGGCGCCCCGCTGCCGGCCAGCGGCCCGCTGCCGGCCAGCGCCTGCCAGACGGGCGTGAGAGGCCCGCCGGTGACCTTTGGCGGCGCCAGCTCATCGAGATCGGCCGCTGCGCCTGCATCGGCGGGCTGGAGCGCGTCGGCTCGCTGCAGGTACTGCTGCGCCAACCGACGGCGTCCCTGCGCCGCATAGGCGCGCGCCAGCTTGCGCAGCGCGGGCACATGCCGGGCATCCTGTGCCACCGCCTGCCGATAGGCCAGGATCGCCTCTGCCGCGCGTTTCTCCGCCGATAAGCGATCGCCCTCGGCGACGAAGCGCACGGCCGGACTCGGCAGCAGCCCGCGCAGCACATCGGGCGGCGCGCTGCACGCGGCCGCCGCCAGCGCCAGCCAGACGATGGTCACGATCGATAGAACGTGACGTCGTATCTCCATCATGCGATACTCGTAGTCATTCGGTATGAAAAAGGCCCAGGACAAGGCAGCCCTGGACCTGTGACGTCATCCATCCGCGTCAACTCGCCCGCGCATCAGCCTTTGGTCAGCTCGCGGGCGATGATCATCCGTTGGATCTGGCTGGTGCCCTCGTAGATCTGGTAGATCTTGGCGTCGCGCATCAGCTTCTCTACCGGATATTCCCGCCCGTAGCCGTACCCGCCGAAGACCTGAACCGCATCGGTGGTGGCCTTCATGCACATGTCGGCGGCGAAAGCCTTGGCGAAGGCGGCCTCTTTGGCGTTCGATTGGCCGTTATCGATCAGCCAGGCCGATTTCCAGACGAGCAGCCGGGCCGCCTCGATGTTCATCGCCATATCAGCCAGCATGAAGCTGATCGCCTGGTTGGCGATGAGCGGCTTGCCGAACGCCTTGCGCTCCTGCGCATAACGCAGCGCCTCGTCGAGCGCCCGCTGCGCCACCCCGACAGCCGCCGCTGCCACGGGCGGCCGCGAGCGGTCGAACACGCGCATGGTAAGCAGGAAGCCGTCACCTTCGTTGCCCAGCCGGTTCTCGACCGGCACGCGCACGTCCTCCAGCACGATCTCGCCGGTCCAGGCGGCGTGCTGCCCCATCTTCGGGATCGGCTTGCTGCACGTGACGCCCGGCGCATCGCGCTCCACGATGAACGCGCTGATCCCCCTGTGCCGCGCCTCGATGTCGGTCTTGGCGAAGATCACGAAAAAGCTGGCAACCGGCGCGTTGGTGATCCAGGTTTTCGAGCCGTTGAGGATGTACGCATCGCCGACGCAGGAAGCACCTTAAACGCAATATGTGCACCCAGTTTGCAGATCCTTATGAGTTTATCCGCGAATATGTTGTAAATGCCTATGATGCCGGAGCAACCTTCTGCCTTATAAGG
The DNA here is from genome assembly GCA_963696535.1 of uncultured Bacteroidales bacterium. Lineage (GTDB taxonomy): Bacteria > Bacteroidota > Bacteroidia > Bacteroidales > VadinHA17 > LD21. The sequence continues at coordinate 92,677 of CAVOKP010000020.1, read as the reverse complement.
GTATCAGAGGATGAAACAACCCTGAAGATAGGAATCCATGATAATGGGACCGGCATGAACCGGACCAGGCTCATAGATTTCCTGACCGTCTTCCGCTCCAGGAAGGATAATCCGTCGATTAAATCGGTCGGCCGCCATGGTATAGGCAAGCTGAGTGTTGCTGCGCTGCCCGGACTTGTAAAGTTCAGGACTGTAACCTCAACCGGCACTGAATGCCACGAGTTTGAGACAGACAGCCTGCTTGAAGATCATCCTTTTTTCATAAATAAGAATAGCCAGATCCCTCCGCAGGGTACCATGTTCGAGATCACAGTCAGGAAAGATATGCCTGCGCTCAGGATGATTAAGAAGCTCCATGACATACTTTACACGTATATCAGGTTCCTACCGATCAGCATCCGGTATATAGTGAACGACGAAACATGGCCCCGGGAAACACCTGAAACACCCGGAATCAGATATGAATGGGCATTTTCTCCGCGAATGCTACGGCCGATCATATAATACACGGCTTGACGGCAGACCGTGTGAAGTAGTTCTCGGGATTGGTCAGGCAGTGCATGAGATATACCAGAACAAGGTTTTCATCTCATCCAGATATAACCTGTTCTCATATGGGAATACAGGAGAATATACTGGATCCCGAACCTGATGATCAGAGTCGACAGCGAAGCCTTTGATCTCCCGTTCGGACGTCATTGCCTCTGCAATGAGGATATTCTTACCAGCCTGTCCGACGTGATAAGGAATAAACTGATACCTTCATATTTTGACTTCCTTACCGGTCATTTTGATCTTAAGTCGGGTGCAGGAACGCATCAGATTCTTGAGAAGATCGACGTGATGACAATTGGTCTTCTCAGCTACAGGCCTTCAGGCAATACATGGTCGAATTATTCGGTTTTCCGGATGGTCGGCGGCAGCCGGCTTTCAATGACTGAGCTGGATAAAAAAGTAAAGGAAAGCAGCACCCTTTATATCGAGGCGGCAAATTGCGAAGGGATCGATTTCAGCCATTTTAACGGCCCGGTCATTTCTCTTGAACAGCCGGAAGGTGCAATGAAGCTGCTGGAATCCATCTATCCTGATAATATTGTCAACCTTAACAGCGAGGATACCGTAATTGAAATGCCATCAAATGAGAAACTCAAATTATCAAATGAGCAGAAACATTTTGAGAAGTTCCTTGCTTTCAGGCCTGAAATGATCGATCTCGGAAAGCTCCGGCTCAATGACAGTGAATCAGATGGTTTCAGCCCCGCGAAGTTCTCAAAATTCAGACTGAGTGATTATGCAGGCATATGCGAGGAAGCAAAAATAGCCAACAGGGATCTTCTCGATACAATCTGGAAAGTCAACTACCTTGTTGAAAGAGATGGTGTGACACCCTGCCTTCGCAAGAAATTCATGTACAGGAACAATACGATCATACTGAACCTCTTCCATCCTGAAATCAAAGAGTTTGTCCAGATGTCGACAATGAATCCGAATCTTGCCGCCCATTGGGCTATCGCAATGTGTCTTGCTGACAATAAAATACTGCCACATGTAAGTGATGAAGTCCGTGAGGATCTTCTGATCATTGATGCCATTACCCGTCTGGGGCGCAAGACCGCACCTGATCCGGATAAGGACGAATCGGGAGAAACAGACCGTGATTTCAGGGACTTTGTAAGGAACTGCATGAACCGCCCCTATGATAATTTCTGATTGATAACTTCAGTATCTAAATCTGACTATAATTATGAAAACACCTGACAATACTATCGAAACATACCTTATGCCCAATGGCCTGGAAATTGACCTGGACGAAGGATTTGTAAAACTTAACTGAACGGCAGTTCGGGGGTAATCCCGGACGTGCATTCAGTGAACTTATTCAGAATGCTATTGACAGCTATCCTCCCGGAACTCCCTGGGAGGAGCGGATGGGAGAGATTGAAACCGGTCCCGACTGGATTTCAATACGCGATTACGGAGAGGGTATGAACACTGACAGGCTGAAGCTGCTTGTGACTCTGGGCGGAACCGACAAATTCAATGACCCGGACAAGATCGGAAAATTCGGAATGGGGTTCATGTCGATGTTCAACCGGAGGCTTGGCACCAGAAAGATCATAGTTGAAACACGGTGTGAGGGTCAGACGGTCAGGGTCATTTTCACTGTAACGCAACCGGGCAGACGCCCGGAGATTTCATATTCTATCCTTCAGGAACAGATACCATACAGTACGATGATAACAGCTGAATTCAGCGGTTCACGGCAGGTAAGCGACTGTCTTGATTATGCCAGGAAGGCTCTGACTTATTACCCGTGCAAGATGAAAATTAACGGGAAGCTTTATACATCCTACTGGGAAGATAATGAGAATCATACAGCAATGGTATTCAATGAGAACGGTTGCCGGGGGCTTATCAAATCCGCTGTGTGCTGGGATAATATTACCGTTCTCTGCAAGTATGAAAAGGTGATGAAAACAACCCTCGACCATTTTATAACGGGAGGCCATAATGCTTACTACAACCTCGAGGACTTTCATACCCACAGGACCCCCTATATTCCGAACATAGAGATGATCCTTAATACTGACAAGCTGAGCGTTACGATATCCAGAGATTCCTTTTATCTCGACTGGGCATATAATGAGGCGCGGGGTGTTCTGATCCGTTACCTTAAATCCTATCTGCTCCGTGAAATCAACAAGGGTGTGACTGCTGAGCTTATAATGGCAAACCAGTTCATTTTCAGGAACGAGATCGGATCATTCCTTTCAAAACCCTCTGTATACTTCAGTAACCCAACCGATGAAAACAGACTGATTGAGGTGCTGGCAGCCATGCCTGTCTACCGGATAAACGGCCGCCCCGGAACATATTCCCTGAAAACTCTTATGGAGATGAAGCGGCCTGATCTCCCATTCTATTTCTCTGCTGAGCGCACAAACCTTCGCTGGCTCGGAGGAGTATTCAAACACGATTATATTGTCACTCCTGATCCATGCAGGATCAACGGGGGAGCATCCCATTTCTTCGAGAGCCTGTTTTCGGGTGTGTTCAAGGATATTGTCAACCTCGATACGATCAGGGGCAATCAGAAAAAGATAATGGAACTTGTTGAGCGTGAAATCATAACAAAGGAGTCACTATCGCCAAAAACAGAGATAATAGGTCCCAGGGACCTTAACATTAAGGAGAAGAGTCTCCTGAAGGAGATAGATATCCTGCTGGGAGATCCGGCAATAATCGATGTTATCGAGGCAAATCTTCACATGAAGGTCAGCAGAATTGAATCGGTCTTCTTCGATATGGAAGAGACCGGCTGCAGGGTATCTTCAGGACTGTTCAATGAGCACGGAAATCCTCTGAACGAGAGATTTATCTCAAATTTCCTCAGTCCTGCAGGTGAAAAGGAAAATATGGACCGCTGTAATTCGGAAAAAGTCAAAGGTACTCCTTGGACTGCATATCAAACATCCTTTCATTCAGTACCTGCTGTCGGTAAAAGATCCCCAGCGGAACTATTACGGGCTGACTTTCCTGGCTCACGAACTGGCTCTGTGCCAGAAAATGCTCGTTCCTTACTCACCATTCTATCATCTTGTAAAGCAGAAGCTTGCCCAGGATATGCGCAAGGCACTCATTAAAAACCTGCTGGCACGGATAAATAATTGAGAATAATGCAATGATAATAGAGTCTGTTGATTTATGCCTGCTTTCCCCACGGACCAATCCTGAATTCCGTAAAATCCGCCTGAAGTGTATTATCTATGTTATCACCTACAAGGATCAGGATGATACCTTTCCATTTCCGGGAAATATTCTCAAGTGTTGCTATGTGATCAGCCTCTGAAATGAAATGTGCATTATCGAGGATCAGAACAGGTTCTCTTCCCGTTCTTTTCTTTGAATATCTGCGATAAAAGCGGACGGATCGCACTTACAGGATCTTTCAGATACTTTTTCTGATCCGGATTCATCTGTTTAGATTGCAGGACTTTATAAATATCATCAAATAGTTTCCTTATTCCATCCTGGCCCAGTTCATAATAATAATTATTAAATACATGTTTCTTTGCATGGCAGAACATAGTGATGAATGCTGATTTACCATAACCTGCCGCTGCTTTGATGTAGATACGCCCGGCAGTTGAAAGCCTGGACGCCAGTTTGTCAATTTCGTCTGTTCTGTCAGCCCAGTTGCTGTCAACGTCAGTCAACGCAAAAAAATCTTCTTTTCTGACCTGCTCCAGGAATGAATCAGTCAGTTTGTACCGGGTGCTTTTGCCTTCACCCGTCTTTTCAAGGATATTAAGTTCCAGCAGTTTTTTTATTTTACCCCTCAGATGGGCTTCAGACCTGTGCTTAATGCTGGTATATTGCCCGTAGCGATCTTCAAGCTCCTTACGGTTGAATCCGGATTCGTGTTTCGAACTTAAAAACACTGCCAGGACTTTCTTTTCCATCTCACTCATATCCCGGAATCTGTTTCTGGTGTTGATCCTTTCCAGAATTCTTCTGTCCATATCCGGGTACTTCGACGGATATACGACGTTGCCCTTTGAAGACTCCTCAGCGTGCAGTGAAGTTATTGAAGGATCGACACCGTATTGTTGAACATATTGATAAAGGTTTTTCCGGAATTCTTCAGAAAAGGATGACAGATTCTTAGGTTTTTCAATCCTCAAAACTGATGCCTCCAGGGCCGTTCGCAAGGCTCTGAAATTTCCCGGCCATTTCCGTCCCATGATTTCATCACTGACAAGACCGGAAAGATCCCTGGCAAATTTATTTACTGTGCTGTTTCCCGATAAAACGGGGGGTTCATCTCCGGATTTGAATTTTACGCCAAACATTCTGCATATAGCCGGCAGGTCTTTCCTTTTGTCCATTGCCTTCCCTATAAAATACGGAACTGATTTGCGGATATCATCCGGCCGTTCATCGATTCCTTTTAGTACCACCTGAATGCCCATTCTGTAGTAAAAATCCTTTCTTACCTTATCCTGAGGCTGATTTGTTGCAGTGATTATTATCAGATCCTTTAATGAATAGTTCATCCTGCCGGATTTACGGCAACCACAGGATATCTCAGGACTGAAAGCCCTGAGAAATTTCGCCTGAAGATCCGGAGAGAGTTCACCGAGCTCCTCGATGTACAGAATTCCGCATTTTATCAACTCAAGCAATCCAGGTTTTGTTATTGCCCCGGTAACGCTATTTTCTTCCTCGCCGAAAAAAATGATTTCAGCCAGATTCGGATATATTGAAGCTGAATTAATTGATTGAAAGATACCTGGTTTTAAGGAGCTTAAAAATATTTCCAGGTTCTTATCCGAATAAAATTTCGAATATTGATTTCTTAGCTCCTGATACTTTAAATACCAGTTTTTTTTGAATTGTAAATAGACCTGAGACTTAACATAAGATTTATAATAATGTCGTGCCAGAAATTCTTTTCCTGAACCCGCAGGACCAAATATCACTATCGGTTGTCCCTGCATAGCAAATGCAGCCACCTCTTTATACAGTTTTCTCGTATCCGCATCTTCTGGCTGGAATCCTTCATCGATAGCGCTTATTGTAAAGTCAGGGATTATGAAGCTCATAATTCAGGATATTTCCCGGTTTGTTTAATACTTAAGCCAATATACATTTTATTTGGTATTCCGGCAAACCCTCAATAATCAAAGGCAAAATTACGATTTCAGCATATAAGGCTGTTTCAGGCTATTGTATTGTTCAAGAATTTCTCTGTTCTTCCGATAACTTCCGGTCAATGAACTGTAATGCTTTTCATTTTTCAGGCGGGTGATAATCAGATTTTTCAGATTCAATTTATTAACATACTCTTTTCTTACAGGATCATCTGCCTCCAGGATTTCCTGATCGCCCAGGAACTTGTCCACCCTGATAACCTGAATAAGACTTGTATCATTTGTATGGAAAAAACCTGACGGAAAGGTTTCATCACTGGGACATGTGATCATAAAAACGTTTTTGTCAGGAAGATTATAAAGCTGTGCCAAAATTTCGCCAGAATCGGCGGATAGAAATGCGACCGTCCCGTCACCGCTTCCTGTAACAAGTATCTTTTCATCCCTGCATAGACAAATGCTCCATATCCATAACGGATGCACCTTACGGCAGAAAACTGATTCACCTGTAACGAGATTGAAACACGAAACTGTACCACCATCAGTGGCGCTCCACAATCTTTTTTCATCTTTTGATATTCGTACTTCCCGTACATCCTGGTCCCGGTGAAGAAACTCCCTGAAAAAAAGACCGGTATGCTTGAAATACACCCTTACAAAACCATCAGTGCAGGCTGCAACAAAATAGTTTTGAGACAGCGCAAGCTTTCTCACACAACCTTTGATTGTAAAATACTGCATCAGCGGCTTTTTTCCGTCAAGGCTCCACTGATAGGCACATCCGTCATCACTTCCTGTATATACCCTGCCATCCTCATAGGCAATATCAATAGATTCAGGACATATTCTCTCTTCGGTATGATTGTAAAAACTTATGATCTTTCCCGAGACAAGATCCCAGCATCTGCCGCTGTTTTTTGACTCAAGGCTGCAATCTGCATCATAGCTTGCAGTGAACAGAAGCTTCTGTTCAGGTTCAAGGAAGCAGCTGGGGCTTCTGCCAAAGCCGCTTAAGATCATTGTACATTTACCAGATTCTATTTCATATCTGCGCGATGAACCGTCCCATGAGGCTGTATAAAATGCCTTATTGTCATTGGTTATCCTGGTCATCCTTACAGAGTCGGTATGACCAGAATAATCCTGCCGGAGGAATTCAAGCTTCTCAAGATCAAGAATCCTTATACGGGGAATGCTTTTCTCATATGTGATTATAAGGTACCTGTTATCGGAGGTTACATTCACCGACCGAACTCCGTTAAGCATCAAATCAGGGCTGATGCAATGGTGCAGGTCAAATTGCTCATTCGGGAAGTCATTCCTGTAAATGCCGGGTGCCGAATGATTTGTTCTATAAAGACCGAGATCATTATTTTTCATTTTCATCTTGCTACTTTTATCAATTCTTCTGATATTTCTCCTTTTACCATTTTGATTTGCTTCTTCAAACCGGAAATCTCTTTTTTCAATGTTTCAGTATGGCCGTTTATGTCTTCCAAAGCCTGCCTGTAGATATTTGTCTGATCCTCATGGGTATATTCATTCTGAATAAGCTCAAGACGAGCAAGATGGAGTTCCAGCCCGTCGGTCTCTCCTTTCAGGAACCCGATGACCGATTCTATCGACGACCCCTTCTTTATCATGAATTCAAGCCGGTTGCCGGTCTCATAATATTCCGGATTAATCCCCAGGATCCCGCAGGCTTTTTCATATATTGACTTCAGCTGCTCATAATCCGGCAGACTGTACAGAAGCATTGCCGGCGAGAATGAGTACATGTCCTCCTTTGTTGACTTCATCAGCTTAAGCCATAGTTTGTTTATCTCCGCTTTCTGCTGACCGGATAAATTCTGGTAGTTGGGACATGTATCGGTATGCAGCAGAAAGAAAAGCTTTTTTAGCATCTTTTTGCATTCCTGCATGTATGAACTTTTGAAATCCTCTGAAACAGTCAGATTCGAATTTTCACCGATCTCAAAATCAATATGGTTTAGACTTCTTACGATTTTGTTTCTGATTTCATTCTGTTCTCTTTTTGCGTTTATAAGCTTGTCGTTGGCATATCTGATCAGATCCCTCAACGACAATTCCGGGTTTTCCCGAATCATCTCAATGATAATTTTATATTTGTCCAGCCTTAACAGGAATTTTGATTTATCACCCTCAAGATTACCAAAGATCCTGAAGTACTTGTTTTCTAATCCAAGGTTCAGTCTCTTTTTCCTTTCAAGATACATCAGCATATCGTCAAGCTCCGTTGATTTAGTGAGCCACAGCTCCTTAAACCTGTAATATGATTCCTTAAGCTGCGGAGAAACGTTATGAAGAAGGATCTCTTCGGAGATATCCTCACTTGTATACAGATTGCTTATCTGATTATTGGACAACAGAAAGTCAGATTTTTGCAAAAGGTCGCTTAAGTAAAAATCAACGGTACAGTAACTGATATTGGAGGATGACACGTCAACAATATCCTTCAGAAGGCCGAAAATCCTGCCAGGGTCAGGTTTAAAAGATGAGATGTATTTGTCAGTATGATCCGTTTCTTCTGACGCTGATTCACTTGAAATGTGGCGCATTGCTGAAAGAAATACTTCCCATTCGGCCTTTAATGTGAAGGCAAGAAGGTTAGGAAAAGAAAGGTGGCAATATGTTCCAAGTCGAAGGGCCTGCCCGGCCGTAAGAAGAAAGCGATTTGTATTTGTGTTGAAGATACCCACAAATTCATCCTGCGTAATACTTAGCACCGGTTTGTTGTCACCGTGGAGCAGGGGATCATGATGGTCGCGGCAAAGCCTGGTCATATCTTCATGTTCGCTGAAGGCATCCATAAAAATCTGACGCATATCATCTGATAACCTGGTAACTGTTCTGTTTAGTTTCTTCATTTTTGAGGCATTTTGTTAATGAATTGACAGCGAAATTTGAGTCATAGCTTAAATTCGATGATCTTTGACATTGATGAAACATTTGGATATCGGTCATGATACTCAGGCTCCCGGATCTGTTGTACAGGCTGGTTCTTCTCAAATGAGGCGGAACAGGATAAACACAATCACGATCCCATTTGTCATTAATGCACAAAACCATTTGTCCGGTACTGAAATTCATTTATAATATGTTTCTCTGTTAAAAGAAAGGCATAATCTGTGCCATTTAGAATATTATACTCATAGTCAATAATTTATAAAATACCAAAAAACCTGCTTCCATATTTCTTACCGGGTTTTACGTGCAAATTCACGTAAAAGCCTTGAAATGTTTTCTGCCTTAGAAAATATAATATTGGTATTGAGTTATTTGCGAATTATGGCATCCCCTTTGCACAAGGAGAGTATAAACCGCTTAATTTTGTTGAACAAAAGCATTTCCGCATGACTGCAGAAGAAAAATTGAAGAGCCTGGTGCTTGCACCATACATAATAAAAGCAACTGCCCTGATTGGAAAGGAGAGAGGTGTCGGAGGCAACCAGTTCAGGCATGCAATGGCAACGATGGCAATACTTCTCGACTACAAGCTTTTTGATGACTATGTCCTGTTAAAAGCCTCGGTGATCCACGATTTGCTCGAGGATGTGCCTGAGACAAATGAATTTGAAATAAGGATAATTGACGGTCAGGCCGATCAGGTCCTGGAGCTTGTGAAAGAAGTCACAAGACCCGAAGAAATGCCAAAGGAAGAATATCTTCAAAGAATTCTTGAAAAGGGTTCACGGAGGGCAAAGATCCTCAAGTGTGCCGACAGGATCTCGAATCTGACTGACCTTCATACCGACACTCACTCCACTAAAAAAATTAATGCTTACCTCGATCAGACTGAAAAATATGTAATACCGATGGCAAAAGAGGTAAATGAGGATATGTTTAAGGAGTTGTCGGATCTGATCAAAAGCCGGCGCAAGTTCATAAAGATACTTGAGATGTGCGGCCCGGGTGAGGAGAATAAAAAAGCGTAATAGGACCCATGATCCATTCATTCAATCTGATCATGCTCTTTTATGATCCTAATAAGGGATTTGTGATGATTTTGGGTGTTTTAATGTTTGCTGTTATTGTATTGCCAGTTTATGGAATATACAGGTTGATCATCTGGAAGATGTCTGAAAAAGCAAAAGAAACTTTTCATAAAATCCTGGCCATATCCGTAAGTTTTTTAGTTGTCATCTTTTTTGCATGGGTGACTCTTGAATTGATTACCGAGCATCAGGTAAACAAGCAGCTTGGATTCAGATATGCCACTCCAGATACACCTGAGGGAGAGTTTTTTATTATCACAAAAGTTGTTCCCGGAGGGGTTATGGACAGGGCAGGATTAAAGGCTGAAGACAGGGTTCTGATGAACAGTGTTCCAAAACTGTACAGGCTTCTGATAAGGAATCAGGGAGGTGAAGCTGAATTTAATATACTGAGGGATAAAAAGGAAATTACGATAAGGGTGAGGGTGCCAGAGATGGAGTTGCTGTTTAGGAGGGCGGCTGCCATCTAGAAAGACCGATGACTGATGACCGTTGACAGATGACCGATGAGTAAAATCCCATGGAGGTGTATGGGATGAGTCATTTTAAGACTGAAGAAAGATGACCACAGACCGCAGGACAATTTTATAATGGTTATTGAGAAATTAGCAGTCCTGGTCTGAGTATCCCTCAAATCAGGAATTTCTTTTGTCTATGCATGCCTGACGCTTTTAGCTATGATTCCTCTTCCCCGATAGGTTCCTGGCTGGTTGATACATTTGTCAGTTTCGGGACTTCAGTGTTGATATATCCGAAAAGAGGCTTCTCATTGCGGACAAGATCCATCCATACCGGCATCATTTCCTTTGGCAGGAAAATATTTCCCCACTTCCCCTTATTTGTAATTGCCGGATTAGGCACCTGGCTGTCATCATGGAGGAAGTAAATATTTATCCGCTGATTTTCTGGCCCCATGCATGAGATAATCCCTAAAGCTTTCAATGTGGTCACACCGAATGTGGCCGACATCCTGTAACCAAGCTTGATCTTGTAGTTGCTGATCTCAAATATTCTGATAGCCATATTCTGGTTTTTTATTATTATTATTGGTTTAAACAAGTAATTTTAAAGTTTATTCATCGTATCAAAATCAAATTTAACACTTAATCTTCATATTTCCTGCTTCAAAATCCTGTAAGTAAATTTATTTATATTATGACTTCTTAAACAACCAGCAACATGCAACAAGCAACTAGTACCCGGTAACCGGATCCTAATAATATCCCCACTTCACCATCCGCAAATAAACTTTCTAGCCGTAAGTAATATAAACTAACTTATTTACGTTTAATAAATTACAACTTCTGAATGACATTGAATTAAGATGAAGAAGCTTACTTTCATATTATTTCCATTGCTTTTTCTACCGTCGCTTATCGGGCTACAGCCAGGCAACAAATGATTCGACCACATTTCAATCTTTCAAAAACTCAAAACCCGGATTAATAAACATCACTGACATAAATGTCGGAATAGGCCTTTATAAGATAAATGTTGATTATTCAAAACAGAAATTAAGTTTCACTTCCGTCTTCGGGATTGGCATAGCACGAAACTTTACAGGCGGCATCGGAAGCGGATTCACAATTTACAACGGAGGAGCATTGGTCCCTCTCTTCGCTGATTTCCGGTATTTTACCAATATCAGAAAAACACGGGTTTTTGTATTTGCCGATGGCGGAGTATTTCTGAATTCCGCCAAAAATCCCAGTGGAACAATGATATTTGCTGAATCCGGGAGCAGGAATGGTTTTACCCTTAACTGATAATTTGTCGGTAAGCTTTGGAGCAGGCCTCTTCACACAATTCAGACATGATTATGAACATGACAGTTTCATCATTATCAAAAACGGGGTCACTTATTCATTTCGAAAGAAAAAAAATTGAGACATCAGCCTGAGTCTTTTCGATAAGTATTTCCAGTCTTGCCTTCACTTGATTTTAGTTTCAAGAAAACTTAAATTTGGGTATACAAAACCTCAGGGAGCATTATGGCCCAAAAACCCTACAGACTTGAAAAATTCTGGAAAGAGCTGAAGAGAAGGGAAGTCTTCAGTGTGGCAACCACCTATATTGCTACATCTTACATTATTATCGAGGTAACCAACAATCTTATTGTACCATTGCATCTGCCCGATTGGGTTGCAACACTGGTATTAATTATTCTGGTTACCGGACTACCGATAGCTTTAATTCTTGCGTGGATTTTCGATTTTACCTCAAAGGGAATAGAAAGAACAGAATCTCTTGAAGAATCCGGAAACAAAGAAATTATTTCAAAGCCCTTTAAAAGCAAACTCAGAGTAAGCTATCTTTTGAATGGAATTCTGATAATTGCTGTTATAATTCTTGCTTATCCGAAAATATTCAACCGAAACACACTGGAAAAACTAAGGTCCTCAGGTGAACTAATTTCCGTTGCAGTAATGCCATTTCAGAACATGACCAATGATACTATCTGGGATGTTTGGCAGGCCGGGATACAGACTAATATTATCACGTCCCTTTCAAACAATCCTGATGAGCTGAAAGTCCGGCAAACAGAATCAATTTCCGGTTTGCTTAAAAGTAAAGGAGTTACCAATTATGCCTCCATCACACCTTCAGTTGCCAGTGTAATTTCAAAAAAACTGGATGCAAATATCTTTATTAATGGCAGTATTAACCAATCAGGTTCAACGGTCCGTTTAAATGCACAATTATTCAACTCTGGTACCAGGGATGCAATAAGATCTTTTCAGATAGACGGGGCAGATGAGAATATCCTTAATCTTATTGATACCCTTTCAACCATGGTAAAGAATTTTCTTATTATATCCAAATTAAGAAAAGAACTGCCTGGTGACTACAGTAAGGGATCATCCACATACTCACCTGAAGCATTCAGGTATTTCCTTTATGGAAATATCGCCTTTTTTAAAAAAATGGATTATCCGTCTGCAATTAATTTTTATAATCAGGCCCTGACTATCGATTCAAATTTTTTATCCGCCATAACAATGCTTGCCACATCTTATTATAATCAGCGTCAGTTTGATCAGGCAAAATTATGGTGTCTTAAGGGATGCAATAGAGATCATTTGCCAATAGGCCGGAATATCCATATGAACTGGCTCCATGCCATGTTATTTGAAACGCCATTGGAAGAAATTAAGTACCTTAATCAACTTTTGGAAATTGATGATCAGTCTCCGGCTGCGTATTATGAATTAGGCCGCATCTACGTTTCCTTGGCCCAATATGAAGAGGCAATTTCAGTAATGATCAAGGCTATGGAGATATACAAAAAATGGGGATCTAAGCCAAGATGGGTACAGGATTATATCATGCTTGGATATGCCTATCAGGAAACTAACAGGTTCAATAAAGAAAAAAAGCTCTTTAGGAAAGCAGCAAAGGATTTCCCCGATGATCCTGAACTTTTATACAGAAGGGCCGTTCTTGCATTATCTCTGGAAAATACAAAAGATGCAGATCGGTTGATAGAGGAATTCGTATCTTCCAGCAAAAGCAATTTAGCATCAGAAGCAGATATAGCCTGGAGCCTGGGGGACATTTATTGGGATGCTGCTAAACTGGAAAAGGCTGAGTCAAAATTCCGTGAATCACTTTCTTTAGAGCCAGGAAATCTAAGGAGAATAAATTACTTTGCTTATTTTCTCATTGACAATGACCGGAATTTTGATGAGGGCTTGAGGCTGATAGATACTGCTTTACAGCAATATCCGGATAATTACTATTTCCTTCATACCAAAGGTTGGGGACAATATAAAGTAGGAAAATATCAGGAAGCTATGGATATTCTTCAGAAAAGCTGGGATTTAAGGCGGGATAAAGCTGTATATGATCATGATGCCTTCCTTCATCTTGAAGCAGCAAAAAAGGCTGTTACCTCTCAAAAGAATAACTGAAAATCAATCAAACCATGTGAAACTTAATCTCCCTTCCAACCTGCTCATCTCCTTTCTGGTTTCGGAATTATGGGTTCTTTCTAACTTTAATATCAGTAATAATGAAAACACTTATCAAACCATTTCAGGTATTTTTGATTCTGGTATTAATACTTTCATGTGGAAATACCAGTGTCAGTAAGAACAAGATGACCAGTCAGAAAAATAATAACATGCTGAAATTTAAAAGGTTCGCCTATATTGACACGCAGGGAACCGGTTTAGAAGCTTTTAGTTTTTTGATGCCCTCGGATTGGAATTTCGAAGGTGGGATAACATGGAATCCTGAGCAGGTAGCCATGCCGGCCAGCAATGCTTTTAGGGTATTTAATCCTGCCGGACAGGAAGAATTTGAGGGTTTCCCCAATCAGTGTTTCTTTTGGAGTACAAATTCAGGATTGCTGGCTATCAATCCTCCGGGAAGTAAATATTTTGGCAGCATTGTTGCCAGCCCTGTGGATGCCGGCACCGCCCTCCAGGAGATCATCCGGAGAACGAGAAGCCAATTTTCAAGCTTGAAAATCATCTCAAAAAGTGACCTGCCGGAGTTGGTTGAAGCTCTGGGTATCAGGAACCAGTCACAGGGGCCGGTTATGACTGAAGCCACAGGTGCAAAAATCCGTTTCAGCTATGTGAAAAACAGCATTCCTATGGAAGAAGAAATATACGGAGTGGTAGAACAGGTGAAATTTCCGGCTCAGTCCCTGTTTGGCATTCAATATAATATCTGGTGGTATATCGACTATGTTTTTTCTTTCAAGGGAAAAGCAGGACAACTGGAAGAACAAACAAAAGTATTTCAGGCAATCACTTCATCATTCAGGATTAATCAACAATGGCAGGCCAAATACAATAATGTGATTGAATATCTTGCCCAACAGCAAATCAATCGCATCCGCAGTATTGGTGAATTCAGCCGCACTTTAAGCCAGATGAGTGACCAAATGAGGAGCGAACAGTTACAACAATATGAACAACGCAGCAGTGTATATGATAAGGTAGCCCAACAGCACAGCGACAATATGCTGGGAATAGAACGCTACTATGATCCGTTTGAAGAACGGGAAGTACAACTCCCAGGTGGTTATAATCATGCCTGGTGTAATAACCTGGGAGAGTACATTCTAACCGACAATCCCAATTACAACCCAAATGTGGAATCAAATTTAACCTGGAAACCTATTGAGCATAAGTAATCAGGTATTTGACCAAGCAATTCACCAAACTGCTAAATGCTCTGAAGTTTGTGATCCCGGAGAGATTCGAACTCTCAACCAACAGAACCGGAATCTGCCATTCTATCCATTGAACTACGGGACCGGTTTATCCCGCAAAAGTAAGTCCAAATGCCCGGTTTTACAACTAAGTCAATAGAATAATACTAATTTTTTCTAATTTCGCGCTCCAAAGAAGACCGATGACAGGTGACGGATGACCGAGGTCAAGAAACGTGAAAGATGAAGTTTAAATTTGAAAATCTTATTATCTGGCAGAAAGCCATGGATTATGGGGAAGAAATCTTCCAGTTATCCAGGCAATTCCCAAAAGAAGAGATTTATAATCTTACTTCCCAGATTAGCAGGGCTGTAGATTCAATCGCACTGAACATCTCTGAAGGTTCAATTGGTCAATCAAATCTTGAACAAAAGAGGTTCATCGGAATGGCAGTGCGTTCTCTGGCCGAAGTGGTAACCTGCTTGCATAAGGCCAAAAGAAGGAACTATATTACTGAACCAGAATTTACAAAGTACTATGATTCTGCTTTTGAACTTATGAATATGATGCTGGCTTTCAAAAAGAAAATTACATGATCAGATTATTTTCTCTTTCATTGGTCATCCGTCATCGGTCATCCGTCATCGGTCATCCGTCATCGGTCTTTCTTGTTAAAATACGATACCAACTATGGATTACAACTTCAAAGAAATAGAACAAAAGTGGCAGCAATACTGGGAGGAAAACAAAACCTTCAAAACTCCTGACGATCTTACAAATCACCAAAAATGCTACGTCCTCGACATGTACCCCTACCCTTCCGGAGCCGGTCTGCATGTTGGTCACCCTGAGGGATATACTGCAACCGATATATATTCAAGGTTCAAAAGAATGAACGGATTCAACGTCCTACACCCAATGGGCTGGGACGCATTCGGACTGCCGGCCGAGCAATACGCCATTCAGACCGGAACACATCCTGCAATCGTCACCAACAACAATTGCGATACTTTCAGAAGACAGATCAAAAGCCTCGGACTAAGCTACGACTGGGATAAGGAAATCAATACTACCGACCCGAAATACTACAAATGGACACAGTGGATCTTCATTCAGCTTTATAATACATGGTTCGACGATAATCTGCAGAAAGGGAGGCCGGTTTCAGAACTGGAAATACCATCAGATGTCTCACGATACGGATATAAGGAAATAAGGAAATATATTGATTCTAAACGTCTTGCATATTACGACAATGCCCAGGTATGGTGGTGCCCCAGCTGCCGGATAGTTTGCGCAAACGAGGAGGTGCTTAACGATGGTTCTCATGAAAAATGCGGGAATCCCGTTGAGAAAAGAAATTTGAAGCAATGGATGCTGAAGATCCCCCTCTATGCTGAACGACTATTGAAAGGTATCGACGACCTCAACTGGCCCGAGGGGATCAAGGATATGCAGAGAAACTGGATCGGCCGCTCAACCGGCGCTGAAGTTGATTTCAAAATAGACGGACTCGATGAGAAACTGACAGTATTCACGACAAGGCCTGACACCCTCTTCGGTGCAACATACATGGTCATAGCTCCTGAACATCAGACTGTTAATAAAATAACAACAGATGATTTCAGGAAACAGGTTACTGAATATATAAGACTCTCAGGCCTAAAGTCAGATCTTGACAGGACTGACCTTGCCAAGGAGAAAACCGGTGTATTCACAGGGAGATATGCTATTAACCCTGTAAACAATAAAAAAATCCCGATCTGGGTTGCCGATTATGTCCTGACCGGATATGGGACCGGAGCCATTATGGCTGTTCCCGCTCATGACACGCGCGACTTCGAGTTCGCCCGGAAATTCAATCTGCCAATTGCTTGCATCCAGGATCCGGATGTAAGTGATCCTGAACAGAGGAAAAGAATACTCGAAGGCGCCGAATGCTGGACCGAAGACGGGAGGTACATCAATTCCTCAGACAATAATACAGGCATCGATATTAACGGCCTGAATAAGGAAGCCGGAATCGAAAAGATAATCAAATGGCTCGAGTCCGGGAATCTTGGAAAGGCAAAAATCAATTACAAGCTGCGCGACTGGCTTTTCAGCAGACAGAGATACTGGGGAGAACCCTTCCCTGTTATTCACTGGGAGGATGGTGAGATTACAGTTATCGATGAGAAGGAGTTACCTCTCGAGCTGCCTCCTCTTGAAAAATACCTGCCGGGCGAATCTGGTGAATCTCCACTTGCCAATGCCGGCAGCTGGCTGAACGTCGTTGATAAAAACGGCCGAAAGGGAAGACGCGAAACCAATACCATGCCTCAATGGGCAGGATCGTGCTGGTACTACCTCAGGTTCATTGATCCCCATAACGACAATGTAATCTTCGATAAGGAGAAGGAAAATTACTGGATGCCTGTCGATCTTTATATCGGAGGCGCCGAGCATGCGGTACTTCATCTGCTTTACAGCCGCTTCTGGCACAAGGTGCTCTTTGATCTTGGAATTGTTTCGACCGATGAACCATACAAGAGATTATTTAATCAGGGAATGATCCTTGCATTCGCATATGAAAATGAAACCGGGGCAAAAGTTCCTGCAGATCAGATCACGGAAAGAGACGGTAAATTCTATAATACCAATGACGGTTCCGAGGCGAGGCAGATAGTGGCAAAAATGTCCAAATCTCTCAAAAATGTGGTAAATCCCGACGATGTAACAGAAAAATACGGTGCCGATTCGCTCAGGCTTTATGAAATGTTCATGGGTCCGCTTGATGTGATGAAACCATGGGACGACAGGAATGTAAAGGGAGTTTTCAATTTCATCGGAAGGTCTTTCAGGTTCTTTTCAAATCCTGAAAATATAACCGGAGGATCTGAGGATATCGGGATACTGAAGGGACTTCACAAGACAATCAGGAAAGTCGAGGACGATATTGAGAACCTGAAGTTCAACACTGCAATATCCGAAATGATGATCTTCCTTAACCTTGCTTATAAAAAAGGAAAGGTGACCAGGGAGACAGCAAATACTTTTGTTTTGATATTGTCACCCTTTGCACCCCATCTGGCTGAAGAGCTGTGGCTGCTGCTCGGTCATGACAAAACCCTGGCCTATGAGCCCTGGCCCCTGGTTAATGAGGAGTATCTTAAGGTCGACGTTTTTGAATATCCCGTTTCATTCAACGGAAAGATGCGGTTTAAGATTGAGCTTCCGGTTGAAATGGAAAGGGAGGATATCATCAAAGCAGTGATGGCAGATGATAGATCAGCAAAATGGATCGGGACATCAACACCATCCAATATAATTGTAGTACCGAAAAAGATTGTCAATGTTGTTGTTAAGTAAAAAGAGAACTTCTTCAGGAATAACTTTTGGGCCTACCAGGAACAATGATATTTAAGGAGTTAAAATCCGTGAAAATATCCGTGACCTCCGTGTAATCCGTGGTAAGAAAACAATTAAAAAAGTGATTAACCACGGATAACGCGGAAATACACGGAGTAAAAATTTGCAGATCTCCGTGTAAGTTCTTAAATCAGATAGATATAAAGAGATGCTCAGGGTCAAAAATACAATATTCCATTATCGACTAAGAATTCTATATCTGACTTCATTATTATTCCTGGCTTATTCGTGCAAGAACTCGGTTACGGAGATCTCACCTTCCGTATCTGAACTGCACGATACTTCAGCCGTTGCCAGGCCCGACACAACTGTTTTCATGTTCGGGATTCCCTCCGATTCATTCGACCTGGTTACCGGGCACATAAAGCGCAACGGATTCCTCTCTTCAATCCTTCTTGAACACGGAGTAAAAATGGAAGAAATAGATCTGGCTTTAAGAAACTCAGCCACGGTTTTTGACGTAAGGAAAATCAGATCAGGAAATAACTATACCCTTTTTCTCAAAAAAGACAGTTTGGCTAGGGCCAGCTATCTTGTTTACGAGCATGATCCGACAACCTGTTATGTCTTCAGTTTCAACGATTCACTTAATATCACTCCCTTCAGGAAAGAGATTAAAAGAGTTATCAAATATGCTTCAGCAACAATTGAAACTTCACTTTGGGATGCCATGCTTGCCGGAGGATTGCAGCCATCGCTTGTAGTGGGATTATCTGACATTTTTGCCTGGAGCATCGATTTTTTTGGATTGCAGAAGGGCGACAGCTTTAAGGTTATTTACGAGGAGATGTCGATCGATGACAAGCCGCTTGGTGTCGGGAAAATATATGGCGCACAATTCTCCGGGTCTGGTTCATCTATATGCGCAATTCCTTTCATTCAGGATGGCAGGGAAAGCTTTTTCGACACTGAAGGCAATTCCCTCAGGAAAGCATTTCTAAAGGCGCCTCTGCAGTATTCCCGCGTTTCCTCACGCTTCTCGGGAAGCAGGATGCATCCTATCCTCAGGATCCGCCGGCCGCATTACGGAGTCGATTATGCGGCTCCGCTCGGGACTCCGGTTTTGTCAATTGGAGATGGGCGTGTAACTAAGGCAGGCGTTGAAAGCGGTTCAGGAAGAGTTGTCAGAATAGTTCATAACAGCGTTTACTCCACAGCCTATCTTCACCTTAGCAGATTTGGAGCCGGAATATCTCCTGGAGCCTTTGTTAAACAGGGAGACATCATAGGCTATGTCGGAAGCAGCGGCCTCTCAACCGGTCCTCACCTCGATTTCAGGTTCTATAAGGGCGGCTCGCCCGTTGATCCGCTAAAGGTCGAAGCTCCGCCTGTGGAACCTGTCGCTGAGGCAAATAAAACCAGGTTTGAGAAATCAAAAACCGTTGTCCTCAGCCTTCTTGATACATTTTAAAGCATATCGGGCAGTTTCAATACCAGCTTCTCAATTATTTCCGGGTAATGCTTGTATTCAAGTTCATGCACCCTTGCAGCAAGGATTTCCGGAGTATCTTCAGGGATGACCGGACAGCGTGCCTGGAAAATGACAGTGCCCTTGTCGTAGTGCCTGTTTACGTAATGGATGGTTATGCCCGATTCCTTTTCGTGTTTTGCAAGTACGGCTTCATGGACCTTTTCCCCGTACATTCCCTTTCCTCCATGCTTCGGCAATAGAGCAGGATGTATGTTTACTATCCGCTTTTCATAAGTATTCAGGATGCTTTCCGGAATAAGCCACAGGAACCCGGCCAATACTATAAAATCGATCTTGTACATCGACAGGTATCTCAAGACCTTATCTTTTTCATATAAATCCTTCCGGTCGAAAAAAACCGATCGTACATTAAGTGTTGCAGCGCGCTTTAAGACGAAGGCTTCCTTTCTGTTTGAAAGAATAAGTGTAACCTGGGCCGATTTGTTGTTCGAAAAGTATCTTATAATATTTTCAGCGTTGGTGCCTGATCCGGATGCGAAAATAGCTATATTCCTCATATTTTGACAATTAGATTAATATTTCAAATTTGACTCTCCTGTTTCTCTCTAAGTTTATTTCTCTAATTATCAATATATTAACCAGCCGGACAAAGAAAAAACATGAAATCATTTGAAAAATATGGTACAAATATATTTCTTTGCATGGTTTTCTGATATTATTAATTAAAAATTAAAATTATGGCAGACATTGCTACAAGAGTAAAAGAGATTATAGTTGATAAACTTGGAGTTGACGAATCTGAGGTTACTCCTGAAGCCAGTTTCACAAATGATCTTGGAGCTGACTCTCTTGATACTGTTGAATTAATCATGGAATTTGAAAAAGAATTTAACATAGGGATTCCTGACGACCAGGCTGAAAGCATCAGTACAGTTGGTGATGCTATCAAGTACATCGAGGAGAATGCAAAATAATTTTGCATTTATAATAATCCATTTATGAGAAGGGTCGTGGTCACCGGTCTTGGAGCAATCACTCCGGTCGGGAAAAATTTGCATGAATATTGGGAAGGACTAACAAACGGAATCAGCGGATCAGAAATGATCACACGTTTTGACACCGAAAAGTTCAAAACCAAATTTGCATGCGAAATCAAAGACTATGATTCCTCAAAGTACTTCGACAGAAAAGAGGCCAACAAGCTTGACCTCTTTGCCCAGTATGCCCTTATTGCATCAGACGAAGCTATTGCTGATTCAGGATTGCTCCTTGATAAGATCAACAAGGAAAGAGTTGGTGTGATATGGGCATCAGGGATAGGAGGCATAGAAACCTTCTACCTTACAATCAAATCTTATGTTGAAGGCGGAAGCATACCGCGGTTCAGTCCCTACTTTATCCCCAAGATGATCGGCGACATTGCCGCCGGTTCAATCTCCATCAAGCACGGTTTCAGCGGACCTAATTTTAGCACTGTATCAGCCTGTGCCTCTTCAACAAACGCAATAATCGATGCCTTCAACTATATAAAGTGGGGCAAAGCCGATGTATTTGTCACGGGCGGCTCCGAAGCCGCAATCAATGAACCGGGGATAGGCGGATTTAATTCCATGCAGGCTCTGTCGACCAACAACGAAGAGTATAAATCAGCCTCCAGGCCCTTTGATAAGACCCGTGACGGATTTGTTATGGGAGAAGGCGGAGGCGGATTGATCCTGGAAGATTATGACCATGCAAAAGCTAGAGGGGCCAGAATCTACGCTGAGATCACAGGCGGCGGAATGACAGCCGATGCATTTCATCTTACAGCTCCCCATCCCGAGGGACTCGGAGCAACACGTGTAATGGATCTGGCCCTTGAAGACGCAGGCCTTAAGCCTGAGGATATCGATTACATCAATGTCCACGGAACTGCAACCCCTCTCGGAGACATATCTGAAGCAAAAGCCATTGTAAAAGTGTTCGGGGAACATGCTTACAAACTGAATATCAGCTCCACCAAATCGATGACTGGTCATCTCCTTGGCGCAGCAGGGGCCGTGGAGGCAATCGCTGCCATACTTGCCGTGGTAAACGACATTGTCCCGCCCACAATAAATTTCAGCGTCCCTGATCCGGATATCGACCAGAATCTGAATATTACCGCCAATACCGCCCGGAAACGCACTGTGAACGCTGCCATCAGCAACACTTTCGGCTTCGGCGGACATAATGCTTCCATTGTCATAAAAAAAGCCGGGATTTAGTGTCCTTATTTTCATTAAGAAATAACGGTACCTATATTGTCAACAAGCAGGAGTTTGCCTCCCGCCTGAGGAAGATCATCGGTTTCCGGACCACCAACCTCCGTATCTATGAGGCTGCATTCATTCACAGGTCGGCTTCGTTCACTCTTCCCAACGGTCAGAGGATAAACAACGAAAGACTTGAGTTCCTCGGAGATGCAGTACTTGATACAATTCTCTCCGATTACCTTTTTGAGAAATTCCCCGACGCCAGCGAGGGGTTCATGACAAAAATCCGTTCAAGGATAGTTAACCGCGATATCCTTAATAACCTTGCCATTTCAATGAGTATCGACAAGATCCTTGTAAGCAATGTGTCGCAGAATGGCTCTACAAGAAACCTTTATGGTGATGCTCTTGAAGCGCTTATCGGCGCACTTTTTGTCGACAGGGGATTTAAAAAGACAAAAAGCCTTTTTATAAAGAGGGTATTCAATAAATACCTCGATCTGAATAAAATCGTTGATACCGATACCGATTATAAAAGCCTTGTATTTGAATGGACCCAGAAAAACAAAAGCAATCTTACCTTCGAATACAAGGAGGAATATGATTTCAAAAATAAAAAATCGGTCTTTTCAGCAACCCTTCTGATAAACAAGGAAGAAGCCGGAAAAGGTCAGGGCACCTCAAAAAAGGAGGCAGAACAGGAAGCCGCAGGAAAAGCCCTTGCAAAACTCAAAGAAATTTCCGCCTTTCAGGTCTAGTATCTCCTGTTTCTCTCTGACTTAATTAAGAACTTACACAGAGCCACAAATTCTTACTCCGTATTTTTCCGTGTTCTCCGTGGTGAATTTCTTTTTTATTGTTTTTTACCACGGATTATACGGATATCACGGATATTATCACGGATTTTTACTTCGTCTATCCATATTCCCGGAGTAATCAAAAGTTATTTTATTTGCGTACCTATTTTTTTATAAATGGGTGCAAGACTTTTCTTAACTTTAGAGTTCAAGTTATCCCGAATGAAGAATTCTCAAAAGATAACGAAGATCCATCTGGCAGTTAATGACGAGGATATCCCTGCAGTTATCGGAATAGTATCTGCTGATCCCGACTACAGGCTCTCGCTTAAAATGAACAGGAAGCTTTTAATCTCATTAAGGAATATTGATCCCGTTGAATTTCACGACGAAAAAGGAGACAAGCTTGTTTTCAGCCGGTTTTCTGATTCATTACAACCAGCCGATTCAAATTTTCAGCTGGTTTCCACAAGGTCGGGAAAGTATTTCCTTATTAAGAAACTAAGGAATATTGATTATTTGCTTCTCCTTCAAAACTCCGCCAGAGAGACCGGCATTGATAAAATAATGTCGCAGCTTAGGGAAATCGATTCGGTCACAGGGGTCTTCAATATTGAGAAGAAGATCCTTAAGGATAAAAACCTCAGATTCATTATCTGAAACCTGCGGACCGATATAAAAAGAAAAGCCGTCCCGGGCGGGACGGCTCACTTTTTGATAACCCTAAAACTAACCTAACCTATGAAAAAAACCTCTATATCTTTTAAAACAAATATCATGCCAAATACTTTACAAAGATAAATGGTCATTTTCAAATAAAAAAATGTTTTTATCCCTTAAGAACAGATTTAACAATACTTTAATGAATTGTTAAAATTATTAAGCCTTTTAACATGAAAACAGCCGGTTTACAGGGAGATGTTTTAAAAGAAGTATTCTTTCTTTTAAGTTTTTTAACCCTAACCCCAGCCCTTTCCCATGTTCTTTTAAACCCTAACCCCAGCCCTTCCAATTGTTTATTTTAACCCTACCATCAGCCCTTCCCCTTGTTCTTTTAAACCCTAATCCCAGCTTTTCCCTTGTTTAATTTTAAACCCTAACCCCAGCCCTTCCCCTTAAAATTAAGGGGAAGGGAGCAGTTTTCCGATATATTGTAGATTCTATCCCTTTTTTACCGTCAAGGGGAAGGGAGTTAATCCATAATATAATGTACTTCACTCCTCCCCTTAATTTTAAGGGGAGGAGACGGAGGTGGGGTTTAAAAAGTACAAAGGGGAGGAGACGGAGGTGGGATTTAAAAAGTACAAAGGGGAGGAGACGGAGGTGGGGTTTAAAAAGTACAAAGGGGAGGAGACGGAGGTGGGGTTTAAAAAGTACAAAGGGGAGGAGACGGAGGTGGGGTTTAAAAAATAAATCGGGATGAGGAGAGGTTATTCCCGTGAAATCGTACCGGTGTTAAAGAACGTTAAAGATTGGTCTTAATATGATATATACAAGTACTTTTGTAACTGTATGAAGCGTAAGACCATAGTATTGATGGCCATATTATTTTTCCTGGTCATTTCGGGCCTGATTCTGATCCAGCTCTATTGGATCAGGAATGCCATAAGGATAACTGACCAGCAATTCCGTTATAATGCAAACAAAGCCCTTGAATCGGTTGTACTTGACCTTGAAGCACAGGAGCTTATCGATTACATAGTGGATGAGATCGATCCGGAATCATCCGATACAGTTACAGCCATCATCCCATCCGGGTCGCCACTTGCAAGCAGGCTCAGGGGATACAGTTCCGACCCGAATCTCCCCGAATTGTACGGTTTCGGCAATCCCGACAAGGAATTCATAATTTCAGCATCGGGTCAGAAGATTTATATCTCGGCAAAGGATATTTCCCCGATACCTGAAGAGGATATCACCGAACCATCAGAACAGGTTATAAGCGCAGGATTATCGAAGAGGGTAAGCAACAAGATCGTTTACCTTGAAAGTATCCTGGAAAAGATACTTCAGACCACACCCGACATAAGGGAAAGGATTGGTGAACCTGCAAAAATAAACGACCAGCTCAGGAAAGCCCTTAACAACGTTGGAATTCATCTCGATTTTGAATTTTCAATCAGGTCGGGCCGCCTTGGAACAATATGGAGCACCCCGGGGTTTACTGAAAGGCCCGGGACAAATAAATTCATAATCCAACTTTTCCCAAACGATCCGGTGCCGAGTCAGAACCAGATTGTCCTCTACTGCCTGCAGGAAAAACATTACAAGTTTGAACAGATCGGAACCCTTGGAATCCTGTCACTTATATTCACGCTTCTTTTGCTGCTGCTTGCCACAAGCACCTTTATCGTTATCTTTCGTCAGAAAAAGATGTCGGAGATACGAAGTGATTTCATAAATAATATGACTCACGAACTTAAAACGCCAATATCAACCATATCACTTGCTTCACAGATGATGGCTGATAAAAGTATCCCCGACAAAGACAAGAATTTCGGTCACCTTGCTTCTATTATTTCCGACGAAAGTATGAGGCTAAAATTCCAGGTTGAAAAGGTTTTGCAGATGGCTGTCTTTGAAAGGATGAAGACGAAGTTTTCTTTTTCAGGTATGGATATCCAGAAGATTATCAGCAGGGCAGCTGATAATTTCTCGCTGCAGATAGAATCGCGCGGAGGTACAATAAGAAAGGATTTTCAGGCTGCGAATCCTGTTGCCACGATCGATGAGATCCACTTCCTCAATGCAATGTCGAACCTGATTGACAATGCCATTAAATATACTGTCGGCAAGCCCGAAATAACAATTACAACCCGGAATAACAGGAAAGGCATTGTAATCTCAGTCGAAGACAACGGCATTGGAATAAGCAAGGAGAATCTCAAAAGGATTTTCGACAAATTCTACCGTGTACACTCAGGTAATGTCCATAATGTCAAGGGATTCGGCCTTGGATTAAGCTATGTAAAGAAGATCGCTGAAGAACATAGCGGAACAATAAAAGTAGAGAGCCAGACGGGCAAAGGATCAAAATTTATACTATTCATCCCACAAAACGGACGGAAATGAACAAAAAAATTCTGCTTGCTGAAGACGACAGCAATCTTGGATTGCTGTTAAGAAATTATCTCGAGGCCAAAAACTATGAGACCACACTGTTCGTAAACGGAAGGGTAGCGCTCGAGGCATTTTCGGCAGGTCTCTTCGACCTTTGCATCCTCGATATCATGATGCCTGAAATGGACGGCCTTGCCCTGGCCAAATCCGTGAGAAAGCTTGATCAGGATATCCCCATTATTTTCCTGACAGCAAAAAACCAGGATGATGACATCATCGAAGGTTTTAAAACCGGGGCTGACGACTATATTACAAAGCCCTTCAACATGGAGGAACTTCTGTACAGGATTGAAGCGATCCTCAGGAGAACAAAGGGTCCGGTAACCGAAAAAGAGGAAGAGTTTTGCCATATAGGCGAATATGTTTTTGACAGCAAAAGACAACTCCTGACCTACAGTGACCATCAAATAAGCCTGACAACCAAGGAATCGGAACTACTGGAACTCCTGTTCCGCCACAGAAACGAGATACTTGAACGCAACTATGCCCTGAAAAGCATCTGGATCGACGACAACTATTTCAATGCCAGAAGCATGGATGTTTACATCACCCGGTTAAGGAAATACCTGAAAAAGGATCCGGAAGTCAAAATCCTGAATATTCACGGGAGGGGTTACAGGCTTATCTGCTAAAAAATACCCCGACCTCATTTAGTGGTCAGGGTAAAAGTCTAGGTTAGACAGAAGGGTGTTTCGTATGAAGAAACCTTCAAAATTCCCGGCATCAAAAATAATAATTTTTTAATTTCAGCTGTTCTGATATAAAAAAAATCAGAAAAGATGCTGACCTGCATGTCTCAGTCGAGCTTCAGCACTGCAAGAAAAGCCTGCTGGGGAACCTCTACATTACCGATCTGACGCATCCGCTTCTTTCCCTTCTTCTGTTTCTCAAGAAGCTTCCTTTTCCGGGTGATGTCACCTCCATAGCATTTGGCCGTGACATCCTTCCTTACGGCCTTTACAGTCTCCCTCGAAATTATTTTTGCACCAATCGCAGCCTGAATGGCAATATCAAATTGCTGGCGCGGTATCAGTTCCTTGAGCTTCACACACATTTTGCGTCCGAACTCATATGCATGACCACGGTAAATCAGCGTTGAAAGCGCGTCAACCATCTCACCGTTCAGAAGTATGTCGAGCCTTACAAGATCGGCTTTCTGGTAATCTGTGTAGTAATAGTCAAACGAGGCATACCCTTTTGAAATGCTTTTCAGCTTATCGTAGAAATCAAAAACAATCTCCGAAAGAGGCATTTCAAAGGTAAGCTCAACCCTGTCGCGGGTCAGATAAACCTGGTTCTTCAGTACTCCCCTCCTGTCGATGCACAGGTTCATTATCGATCCCACATAATCGGATAATGTGATTACCTGCGCTACAATATAGGGCTCCTCAATACGGTCGATATAGTTCGCTGCCGGTAATCCTGAAGGATTATGAACATCAATCTCCTCCCCCTTTGTGGTATAAACCCTGAACGAAACGTTCGGGACAGTTGTAATGACATCCATGTCAAATTCACGGTCAAGCCGTTCCTGAATGATCTCCATGTGAAGGAGTCCGAGGAATCCGCATCTGAACCCGAATCCCAGCGCAGCTGACGACTCCGGTACAAATGTAAGCGAGGCATCATTCAGCTGAAGCTTCTCTATTGATGATCTGAGGTCCTCATATTCATCGGCATCAACAGGATACATCCCTGCAAAAACCATCGGCTTCACATCTTCAAATCCTGCAATGGCACGTTCGCATGGATTCTTGACAGTGGTTATGGTATCTCCCACCTTTACTTCAGAGGAAATCTTTATACCTGAAATAATATACCCGACGTCGCCTGCTCCAAGCTCATTGCGCGGATCCTGTTTCAGCTTCAATACACCTATATCCTCGGCATTGTACTCATGACCCGTACTCACAAACTTGACCCGGTCGCCCTTCCGGATTGTACCGTTCACAATTTTGAAATATGCTATTATTCCCCTGAACGAATTGAATATCGAATCGAAGATCAATGCCTGCAGAGGAGCATCGGGACTTCCGGGAGGCGGGGGTATTCGGTTTACTATTTCATCCAGTATCCTGTCGATACCCATTCCCGTTTTTGCACTTGCTTCGATAATATCCTCCCTTTTGCAC
Source organism: uncultured Bacteroidales bacterium (assembly GCA_963696535.1). Taxonomy (GTDB): domain Bacteria; phylum Bacteroidota; class Bacteroidia; order Bacteroidales; family VadinHA17; genus LD21. The sequence goes on along the minus strand of CAVOKP010000020.1, from coordinate 64,716 downwards.
CCGACAAGGTCAACAATCTGGTCTTTAACCTCTTCGGGCATTGCATTCGTCATATCCATCTTGTTGAGGACGGGGATTATCTCGAGATTATGGTCAATTGCCATATAAAGGTTCGAGATTGTCTGGGCCTGGATTCCCTGCGTTGCATCAATAACAAGAAGTGCTCCCTCGCAAGCAGCTATCGACCTTGAAACCTCATAGGAGAAGTCGACATGGCCCGGAGTATCAATGAGGTTCAGATAATACCTTTCACCATTGTGATCATACTCCATCTGGATCGCATGGCTCTTGATGGTGATGCCCCGCTCCCTTTCAAGGTCCATGTTGTCGAGGATCTGATCCTGGTATTCCCTTTCCGTGATTGTGTTGGTCCTTTCAAGGAGGCGGTCAGCCAGGGTGCTTTTACCATGGTCAATATGGGCTATTATGCAGAAATTACGGATACGGTGCATTGAACAAAAGATCTGGAAAACAGGTGCAAATATATAAAAATATAATCAACCCCCTTTAGGGGGAAAACGGGGGGGGGGGGAGTAAGAACCCCGGGGGGGGGGAAGAACCCCCTTTGGGGGGGGGTAATACGTGTAGGGCCTGGTGGTTTAAAATGTGTAGAGACAGGTCTCAGACCTGTCTCTACAACAACAACAACAATATTAAATGATATATAATTAATTATTAATACGGCATACCACCACCCATTCCCTGAGGCGGCATTGGCGGCTGTTTTTCTTCTTTTTCGTCGACTATTACAGCCTCTGTGGTCAGGAACATTCCGGCAACAGATGCAGCATTCTCCAGGGCAACCCTTACAACCTTCACAGGGTCAATAACACCTGAATCATAGAGCTTCTCAAATTTGTCAGTCTGTGCATTATAGCCAAAATCGCCTTTTCCTGCCTTTACTGTGTTTGCAACGACGGCGCCTTCCCTGCCTGCGTTCACAGCTATCTGGCGCAGGGGTTCCTCGATTGCACGCTTTACTATTTCGATACCGGTGGTCTGGTCCTCATTTTCGCCCTTGAGTTTTTCAAGTGCCGAGATTGCGCGGATATAAGCCACCCCTCCGCCGGGGACAATACCTTCCTCAATTGCAGCACGGGTTGCATGCAGGGAGTCATCAACACGGTCCTTCTTATTTTTCATCTCAACTTCCGATGCAGCTCCGATATAGAGGACTGCAACTCCACCCGACAGTTTTGCAAGACGTTCCTGAAGCTTCTCCTTGTCGTAGTCTGAAGTGGTGGTTGTCATCTGCTGCTTGATCTGTGCAACCCTTGCCTTGATCATATCCTTGTCGCCAAAACCGTTGACGATAGTTGTGTTCTCCTTGTTTACGGTAACTTTTTCTGAAGTTCCGAGCATGTCAAGGGTAGTATGCTCGAGCTTTAGGCCTTTTTCCTCGGAGATCACAGTGCCTCCTGTCAGAATGGCAATATCTTCAAGCATTTCCTTTCTCCTGTCACCAAAACCGGGGGCTTTTACGGCACAAACCTTCAATGAGCCACGCAGCCTGTTTACAACAAGTGTTGCCAGGGCTTCTCCCTCAACGTCTTCTGAAATGATCAGAAGTGGACGGCCATTCTGGGCGGTTGCTTCGAGGATGGGAAGCATATCTTTCATTGAAGATATTTTTTTGTCGTAAATGAGGATATAAGGATTCTCAAGGTCAGCTTCCATCTTTTCAGCGTTTGTAACAAAATAAGCTGAGATATATCCGCGGTCGAACTGCATTCCTTCTACAACTTCCACTGATGTTGTGGTGCCCTTTGATTCTTCAACGGTTATGACCCCTTCCTTATGAACCTTGTTCATAGCTTCGGCAATCAGTTTCCCTATCTCTTCATCATCGTTTGCTGATATCCTTGCAACCTGCTCGATTTTGTCAAGATCATTCCCGATAACCTGTGCCTGTGATTTCAGATGCTTTATTACTTTCTCAACTGCCTTGTCGATTCCTCTTTTCACATCCATGGGGTTTGCACCTGCGGTGATGTTTTTGAGGCCAACATTGATTATCGACTGGGCAAGAACAGTGGCGGTGGTTGTTCCGTCACCGGCTATATCCCCGGTTTTAGAAGCAACCTCCTTTACCATCTGTGCACCCATATTATGATATGGATCAGATAATTCAATGTCTTTTGCGACTGTGACGCCGTCTTTTGTAATGTGGGGAGCGCCGAATTTCTTCTCCAGGACAACATTGCGGCCTTTTGGTCCGAGTGTGACTTTTACTGCATCGGCTAACATGTCAACGCCTTCTTTAAGAAGGGCGCGCGCATCAATATTGTATTTAATCTCTTTTGCCATATTGTTTAATATTTATTGGTTTGCTTAATTACGAAATGAAAAGAATGTCAGATTGTGAAATAAGGAGATAATCCTCATTGTCGATCGTGAGTTCCTGACCGGAATATTTTCCGTACAGAACCACATCCCCTTTTTTAACTTCCATTTCCTCATCCTTCTTGGGTGCACCAACCAGAACAATAGTTCCCTGACGCGGTTTTTCCTTTGCTGAATCAGGAATGATTATCCCGCTAGCAGTTTTTGCTTCAGCTTCGTGAGGTTTTACCAAAACCTTCCCAGCCAATACTTTTCCTTTTAATTGTGCCATTTCTATTTAGTTTTAAAGTTAATGATTGTTTTCTGCCTGTTCTTCAAGCATAATTTATGCCAAATGGGAAAATCATGTTGTTCCGGCCAAATAGCCGACATTTTATCGCTAATTTCCTGACATATTTCAGGCCGGCGCGGGCTTGTTTCAGAGTATATCATTGTTAATGAATGCATTAGGTGTATAAAGAGCGAAGTGCCAGTTTATGACAAACTGGCACTTCGCTCTTTATACTTTATATCACCGGGATTAATTACGGGGCTGCTGATCGCTGCCTGAAGGAGTTGTTGCAGGTTCCGTCGGAACGGCAGTAGGTAGTGTCGGAATAGCATTCGGATCGACTGCATTCTGTATCGAGTTTTCAATTCTCGAACGCTCGGCTACTGAACCGCGGGGTATTGTGGCAGTTGCTACAACGCACAGGATAAGGATTGTACCTGCAAGGGTCCATGTAGCTTTTTCAAGAAAATCGGCGGTCTTTCTGATACCCATCGACTGACCGGCAGATGTGAAATTGGCGGCAAGCCCTCCTCCCTTGGAATTCTGAACCAGGACAACCAGCACCTGCAGTACGCAGGCGATTATCACGATTATTGAGATAAAAATATATATTCCCATATGTCAGCTATTTAATAATCTCCTTAATTATTTCAATTTGAGTCGCAAAGTAACCACTTTTTTCCGGAAATTTCAAACTTAATTTTTCATAAATATCTATCGCCTTTGAATAATAACCCTGATTTATATAGATCCTGGCCAGTGTTTCTGTAACTAATCCGCCCTTCTCCTCTACATATTGAGTCGACAAATCTTCCACCGGATGCTCCGTTTTATCCGTCCTTGGTTCAATCCTCGGATTGGATGAGATAAACTTATCAATCAGGTCGGTCTGTACCTGCTTTGTCAGATTCCTAGCCGGTTGTTCCGGTTCCTTAATAACCGGGATAATAATCTCTTCTGTCTGATCATCGGCTGAAGGAACGGCAAAACCCGGATCCATGTAAAATATTTCTTCTTCATCCTCCGTTTGCAGGTCATCAATTATCAGGGCGCCTCTTACAGGTTCCTCAATATATTCATCAATATATTCATCAAATGATCCCAGTATTGTCCGGGCCAGAAGCTTTTCAGCGGTGTCGGATTGATCTTCTTCAGATCTCTCAGTGAAGTCTTTCTCGATTTCAGTAATTAGGTCCTCGCTGTTCCTTGCAGATTCGATTACTGTCTGCCCGGTATCTCCGGAATCAGCATCCTCTTCAGTTACCGGCCCGGCTGGGGGCACTTCAGCCGGTACAGGTTCTGCAATATCCGGTAACTCAACCTGCTGTAATTCAGTTTCAGGTTCTTCCCCCAAAGGTTCGGTGATAACCGGTTCTTCAACAGGCTGTACTTCCATTATCGGTTCTTCCTTCAAAGGTTCTGTTATCGCCGGTTCTTTCTTTGGTTCAGGTATTGTTTCCGCTTCAAACCGGACAGGCGCTATTTCAAGCAGATTGAATAAAACTTCCCTGTCGGCAATGTGTATTGCAGAATTCCTCAGCTGATTTTCAAACCTTATATCCGTATTATCCTTAAGACCTTTGAGAAGCAGGAGATGGGCAGTCTGAAAATACGGAAATATATTGACCACCTCGCTCAACTCGGCAAGAACCTGCCTGTTCACAGGGGTTTTGCTTCCCAGCAGACTCAAAAAATCGTTCTTGTTCATTGATGGTCACCAGTTGACAAATGCCCTGTTAAAGATATCCTCCACAATCATTTCTATTATATTTTCGGAGAGTTCCTCTTCCACATCGCTCAGGTCGCTGGAACTGCTGTAATCCTCGTAACGTGAGAAAGTCTGCTCGAAACTCTTTTCAGGATCGGATGTATTTGTGAACTTAACAAATACTGAAATCGTGAACCTGTTCATTGCTGCAGTGGCATCGGCCGATACAGTAAGAGGCCTGGTGTTGTAGTCGGTTATCTGTCCTTCAAAATTTGCATCACCGGGTCCGTTTGTAATGTTCAGGTTCGTCTGAGCCTTGCACTTGTCGATAAGTGCATCAGTCAGGCTCTGGCTCAATCCGGGCTGGACAAGGCTAGCCCTGTTCTGAAAATACTGAATGCTTACGGAACTCAAACCTGCCGTACTTGCTCCTGAAAAGGAATATATTCCGCACCCGCCCTGCACTATTAATAGTATTCCGAAGAATGCACCTATAATTATTCTCCCAGATTTTGAAGCGGAGGAATTACATTTCGATTTCATACTCTTTGATTTTTCTGTAAAGAGTCCTTTCGGAAATCCCAAGTTCGTGAGCAGCCAGCTTCCTCTTCCCGTTGTATTTATCAAGAGCTTTTTTTATCATTTCGATTTCCTTACCGGCAAGTGACAGGGATTCTTCCACCACTTCCTCCGTATCCTGGATATTGCTTCTAGAATGATGAGGGAAATCTGCCGGATGTTTTTCCGCGGCTGTTTCGAAATGTTCCTGGCGTCCGGTATCCCTGATCAGATTCCTGATCACACCGGAATTGCTTTCATGGAAATTCATATCTAGTTCACCAGTCTTTATCAGATCGAGAACAAGCTTTTTCAGGTCATTCATGTCGCTCTTCATATCGAAGAGTATCTTGTACAATATTTCCCGTTCGGAAGAAAAATTCCTGTCATCCTCCCTTTTGATCACTGCAGGCAGCTTTACACCGGTATATTCAGGGAGGTATGTACCTAGAACCTCAGCGCTTATTTCCCTTTCCTTCTCAATTATTGAGATCTGCTCGGTAATGTTTTTTAGCTGGCGGACATTCCCCGGCCATGAATAGTTCAAAAGAATATTCTTTGCTTCATTGCTCAGCCTGATTGAAGGCATTCTGTATTTCTCGGCGAAGTCAACTGCAAATTTCCTGAAAAGAAGGAATATATCCTCTCCCCTCTCCCTGAGCGGGGGTATTTTTATCGGAACCGTGTTCAGTCTGTAAAACAGATCCTCCCTGAACTTGTCCTGTTCGACGGCCTTTACGACATCTACATTGCTTGCTGCAATAACCCGGACATTGGTCTTCTGAACCTTCGAGGATCCCACCCTGATAAACTCGCCTGTCTCGAGCACCCTCAGGAGCCTAACCTGTGTCGATAGCGGCAATTCTGCAACCTCATCCAGGAATATGGTGCCGCCGTCGGCAACTTCAAAATAGCCTTTCCTGCTCTCGGTAGCACCAGTGAAGGATCCCTTTTCATGACCAAACAGCTCCGAGTCGATAGTACCTTCAGGAATGGCCCCGCAGTTCATTGCGATATACTGCCCGTGCTTCCTTACGCTGAAATTATGGATCACCTGGGGAAAAGCCTCCTTCCCTGTCCCGCTTTCACCTGAAATGAGCACTGAAAGATCGGTCGGGGCAACCTGGACTGCAATGTCAATAGCATGGTTCAGTCCTGCATAATTGCCGATGATCCCGAATCTCTGCTTTATTCCCTGAAGATCTTTCATTTCCGTTTTATACTGGTGCGAATTTAAGATAATTTTAAAACATAGGGAAATTCAATTTTCGTAAATTCGCATCATGAAGACATTTAACGGATATCATTTTGCCGGCATTATTCCGGCAAGATATGCATCTACAAGGTTCCCTGGCAAGCCACTTGCAAGCATCGAAGGAAAACCGATGATACAAAGAGTGTACGAACAGGCTTCCCTCTCGCTCGATGACGTTTTTGTTGCAACCGACGACCAGAGGATTTTTGAAGCTGTGGTGAATTTCGGGGGTAGAGCCTTAATGACCTCCTCCGGACATCAAAGCGGAACCGACAGGTGTGCCGAAGCTGTCGGGAAAATAGCCCATGCCGGTGGTACCAAACCCGACATCGTCATCAATATCCAGGGTGATGAGCCCTTTATACGCCCCGGACAGATCGATCTGCTGGTTTCTTGCTTTGATGATGATTCCGTCGCGATAGCAACCCTTGTGCGGAAAGCCCTGCCTGGAGAAAATATTACCAATCCGAATCAACCCAAAGTCGTAATTGATCTGTCAGGTAATGCAATCTATTTCAGCCGGTCAGTCATCCCCTTTGTCCGCGATGCCGATCCGGGTGAGTGGACCCGTTTGCATACATATTACAAACATATTGGGTTGTATGCCTACAGAACCGAGACACTTGCCAGAATTACCTCATTATCACGCAGTACTCTTGAGACAGCCGAATCACTTGAGCAGAACAGATGGATTGAAAACGGATACAGGATAAGAACCGCAGTAACGGAATGGGAAAGTGTCTGCATCGACACCCCGGAGGACCTTGAAAATGCAAAAAAATTCTATGAGCAGTTTAAATAAAATGCGTACCTTTAGCACAGTTTTTGTTACAGGTTAAGAAAAGGGTGCTTATGAAGCATATTCTACTCCTTATTTCTTTATTATTGATCACATTATCCCTTCACTCCCAGAAGGATACAGCCAATGTTGTCAGTAATTTTCCGCAGAAGACCTTCACCAGTGAGACACCCGTTTCAAACATTACAATTTACCCGGTTCCCGTAAGGTCAAACAGCTTCACAATCAAAGCCGACAGGAATATGGTCTCGGTAAAGGTAACAAACATGATTGGTCAGGATATTTTCAGAGCTCAGTATAGTGATCCGGTTTCGATGACAAAAGTAGTTCTTGCAAAGCCGGCCAGAGGCATGTATCTGGTTACGCTTGCCTTTGCTGACGGATCCAGGATCGTCAGAAAGGTAATGATTGAGAATCCTGAATAATGATATTTAATCCGGTTTAAGCTGGAAAAGGGGAAATTTCAGCATACCCGTACATATATATATTTATTTATCAGGAGAACAATCTGTTTTTTCGATTGTTTATTATTATGGGGTATTGGACGGGTAAACGAATTGAATAACAGAGACAGCCATGGAAGAAGGAACAAATGTTTTCTCGATTAAGGACCTCGAAAATTTCTCGGGTATAAAAGCCCATACAATAAGGATCTGGGAAAAAAGGTACAGAATACTTGAGCCCGACAGAACAGATTCAAATATAAGGACTTACAGTGAATCAGAACTTAAAAAGATCCTTAACGTTGCTTACCTTAACAGGAACGGACTGAAAATCTCCCGGATAGCAAGGCTCAGTGAAGATGAACTGACACAGCAGGTTATGACTGTCAGCAGTCGGGATGAGAGCCATTATCAGGATTTCCAGCCCGGAAAAATCCTGATGTCCGCAATAAGATTTAACGAATTCCAGTTCAGGGACGACCTTGAACCATTTATCAGGAATTATGGAATTGAGGATGCCTATATCAGGTTCTTTCATCCCCTTTTGGAAAAGGCAAGGATACTCTGGCAGACGGGCAGCTTGTCGAGGGCCCATGAGCAGTTTGTCAGGAATGTGATCAGGCAGATCATGATGGCCGAGGATGGTGCACTTAAGCCTCATGAAGGAAAGAAAAAGGCTTCAGTCGCTATGCTGAACACATCCGACAACCTGTCGGACAATAACTTCCTGTTTTACAAATACGCCCTTAAAAAAAAGGGATTTGACGTTATTTTCACGGGAGGGATCCTGCCGGCATCAGAAGTTGTTGAGATCCACAAAATAAAAGCTTTTGAATATCTTGTTGTCAATTCCGGATCATTTGATTTTGCAAGAAAGAAGATAGGCTATTTCAGCAGTATCGGCAAGTCGCTGCTGATCAAAAAAATAATTCTCACCGATTATCCTGAACAGCACGAAAAACGAATACCCGAGAATATCCTGATAACCAGGAATCCGGATGAGTTCAGGAAGACGATCTCTGCTTTAAAATAGCTTAAATTCCCCTGCTCTAGCTGGCTCCTCCCTAAAATTGCCCACTGGGTAATTTCTTAACGGTCGGCCCGGTGCGGGGTGCGGGGAATCAGCGTAAATCAGTATCCTCTGTGTGACTCTGCGAATAACTCTGCGTACCTCTGCGAGAAACTCTTTTTAATAATACTGTATTATTTATTTCTCAGAAGTCCCAGAAAGTATTCCCTTTCTTTTTCGAGGCTAAAAGAAGGATTCTTTTGGTTGATCTTGTCAATCCTTGACAGGATATTTTCAGCGAATTTTCTGATCTGATCGCTGTTATCTGTCCTGATCCTGTGCGACACTGCTCTTGAAATCCCGGAAACTTCCTGCCAGAGGCTCATCGTTTCGCTGTCAAAAAAACATCTGCAGAATGCCTCCCGGATATAATAAACTGCGGTATCTGAAATGTGAAGCATATCAGCATCATAAAACCTGTAGTCGCGCAAGTCATCCATTACAATCTCATAGGCAGGAAAATAAGATGGCTTTGTATGATGCTCCAGCAGTTTCTCGACGGCAAGGAAGAGCACCGATTTGCTTACCTGGTTCCCATGAGCCCCATCCTTCCAGTGCCTGACCGGACTGATCGTAAAAGTGACCTTCAGGTCAGGGAACATCGAATTCAGTCTGTCGAGCTGGCTGCTCCACATGGTGGCAATATTTTCAGGCGACAAAAGCTCCTGTGTGAACATGCCGGCCGGTATTTTATGACAGTTTGAGACAATTTTGCCGGTTTCCTTGAATCTGTATATCCTGGCCGTGCCGAAGGTTATAAAGAGGAACCGTGCATCTGACAGGAATTTAAGTGCTTCACGGGACCTGTTGTTGATTCTTTCAATAAGCTCCTCAGGGTCACCGGATGAGAAATCGGTATGGTGATCAAAACTGATCCATGTGTCACCGTGTTGGTATAGCCTGCCTGAGTCATATTCTTCTCCCGCAGTAATTGTTTCAAGGGTATTGGATACCGATACCGGATTATAGACAGTACCCGAAGGATTTATCATAACCGGCATCCGGCCCTCTTCGAGCAGACTTCCGATGGAAGTGGCAAAACAGGAGCCGATGAACAAAACAGGATCGCTGTATGTTATCTTCCGTGCCGAGGGTTCAATGCTGAATGTCGTTCTAAGATCCATGCTGCCATGGGAGTTTGTCAGACAAGCCTGGAACTGATCCAGGTATTGATATGATTAAATACTTCATGCCTGTAAAGGTCATTGTGAAGTTCGTGGTATCCTCCGTCCCATAATTTCAGTTCTGCCATTCCGGCTTTGGATGCGAACTCCCTGCTCCCCTCTGGTGAACAGATATGGTCGTCGGTGCCATGCATAATAAGCAGTTGCTTGTTGAGTGAGGCTGCATTCATAAGCGCGTTTGATGCCGCCGACATGGCTGAATGAAACAGGCTTACAGAAAACAAGCCATGAACCAGGGGATCATTTTTATAATCATTCACAACTTTCTGATCGTGCGAAATATGCTCAACCACCAGTCCGGAAGGCTGAAGAAGCGAAGGGAAAATTTTCTTCATGAAAGCGGCCATTTTAACCTTTGACGGATCAGGTTCAAATGCAAGCCTTAGCCATGGCGAGGTTACTATGGCTCCTCTGATCTTGGGATCCTTCCGTACAAGATAATCGAGTACTATTCCTCCGCCCAGGCTGTGCCCGTAAAGAAACAGCGGAACTCCCGGGAATGTCTTCCGGCATTCGTTAAGAAGGATATCAATCATCTCATCGGTAAGAGAGTAATTCTTTATGTGACCCCTTTTGCCGTCGGACCGCCCGTGACCCGGAAGGTCGACTCCTGCAAATCCAATCATTCTTTCATTGAACAAACCGGCCCAGTTTGTATACCGCTGGACATGTTCCCCCAATCCGTGCACCAGAATCACTACTGCCCGGAGGTTTTCACCAGGGCTCTTGATATATCCCCTCAGGATCTGGCTGTTACTGAGCTTTATGTTAAAATCCATCAGATTTTTTGTTTAAAAGTACAAAAGTTGGAGGAAATAATGTGGTTCCTGACAAGATAAACAACGTTTTTAAAAACCCAGCCGGTTCGTCATAACCCCCCCAACCCTCCTCTTAAACTATAAGGGGAGGGCTGAGATCCCGGATATGAATGGGATCTCACCCTTTCCCTTGATAATAAGGCAGGAGAAAACTACAGCATATCCAGGAATGGCTCCCTTCCCCTTAATTTTAAGGGGAAGGGATGGGAATAGGGTTTATTTATCCATGGTGAATAAACCATTTCTCCGCTAAAAGAAATTTTTATAAAATTTAGAACATATTCAAATTTATTACACTATATCACTGATATACTATCTATTATAAATATATATTATTTGGAATAGTCATGGATTAAGGAGATTTTAAGATATTAAGATTTGTTTATCTTATTTCCTGTGTTTACATTTGTTTCCACAATCAAAAAATAGAGAGCCATGACAGCACATGAATTCAACAACAGTCTGATCGAAATGAAAAGCAACCTACAGCGGTTTGCAATGAGCCTTACATCGGACCGGGAAACTGCCCTGGATCTTGTTCAGGACACTTATCTCAAGGCTATAACATACAAGGAAAAATTTGTCGATTACACAAACCTCAAGGCCTGGGTGTTTACGATAATGAAAAATACCTTCATCAACAATTACAGGCGCAATATTAAGGAGAATACAATAATCGACGGTACCCAGGATCTATACTATCTCAACATGCCTCATGACAAGGGATTCATTTCACCGGAATCAAATTATGCCCAGGGTGAAATTGAAAAAGCAATTGAATCACTGAGCGATGAATTCCGGGTGCCGTTCACAATGCATATTGATGGTTTCAAGTATCATGAGATTTCCGATAAGCTTGGATTAAAGATCGGGACAGTAAAGAGCAGAATATTCTTCACGCGGCAGAAGCTTATGCTTATGCTGAAGGATTACAATCGTTAGAGTTAGATAAATAATTATAGGTATCAGGTTAGGTTAGGGTAAGAGGCTGAGCATATCAGCCTTTTCCTTTTTTGGGTATAATTATTCCGATACCTGTAAAGAGCACGAATAATCCTGAAATTATCCATGCCCACTTGTTTGGGACTTTCGATTCGGCAAGCATTTCGTACTGCTCTGTCAGAAAAAAATCCGATCTGACTGGCCATAAAAGCACACCAGCCGAATCAGCAAATCCGTTAGTCAGTGTGAGTTTGCCGGGCATAATTGTCCTTAATGTATAATCACTGAAGCTTACCCAGAAGTGTTCAGCTGCCAGGTTGACCGCAGAATCGGCTTCAGTTTTGTATTTCAGTGCATTGGCGTCTCCCAGGAACTCCCTTAGCAAAGTGCCTTCCGTCCACAGGCTGTCAAAGTGTTCAGAGTTATTTTCAGCTATTGTTACGAACTCATCTTCTCTCTGCTTCAAGGCTTCCAGTGTCATCCCTTTATCAGCTGCATCTCCGGTGAGACTTGCAAATTCTCCGATCCATTCTGATACTATATTTTTTATGTACCATTTCTCAAGTTTCTTATCGACAGTGTCATTGAATGCCCTGAATTTAAGACTGTCAGTTCCATTCATTTTTTCATCGGTAAGGTTAACCGGAGAATAGAACCACTTTAGTTCATCCTCATTTAAGAAATTGCCCACGGGGTACCCGAATGACATTTTTTTATCGATTATTTCGGCAAACCTGTATTCGGTATTGAACCATCTGAACTTCTTGCTGAATTCCGCATGCCGTTTTATCTCCCTGTTTGCCCCACTGTCGGATTGATAGGCTTTGTTGATCTCATCTGTGCTGGCGAACAGCTTTTCAGCACGTTTTACCCATATGGTATCACCTTCAGTGTTTATCTCAAGGGAATCCCTGATCGTCCAGGTGCTGTCGAAAGGCACTTGCAGATCCGAAACCTCAAACTTGTTCTCCAGATTTTTCATCTCGATCCTTCTGGTAACCGATCCGTCGGCATGAACAATATTGGTGACAATGGTTTCTGGCTGATTGCATGAAGCAGCAAGAACCAGGACCATTGAAACAACGAGTTTTAATTTCCTTCTTTGCATAATCTTAAATTTCAGGTTTATCATTCTTTTCTTCTTTAAGCTTCTTTTCAATGGATTTCTTAAGGTCAGGATTCTCCTCTACTATCCTCATGAGGTCCTTATATTTAACCTGCAGTTCATTATAAGAGTCAAGAAGATCTTCCAGCTGACTCTCCGATATCCTGATTTCACCTGCCGGCGAAATTCTGGATGACATCTTGTACAAAGTGAGCCTCTTATCGAGCACCGGTGAAGAAACGGCTGAACTCTCATTTCCTGTAATTACAATCTGTTTGCTTATCTCTTTCACCTGCCTGAAAATAAAAGCTTGCTGATAAACGAAAATTAAAATAAGCACTACGGAAATTCCGATAAGGCTTCTTCTCACCCACCCTATATAAACCCAGCTGAAAATGGCTTCAATGAAATCAGGAATCCTGCCGCTCATTATTTTTTTACGTTGAATCCTTCCTATAATCTCATTCTCAATTTCATCCGGTTTAATCAGATCCGGCCGGGAGTTCCTGAGGATATTTACGATCCTTTTATACCTTTCATTTTCCTCTGTCATCTTCATAAGTATTTCTGCAAAAGTGATCCGATATTTTTCCTTGCATAATAAAGGTTGGCTTTCACAACCGATTTTGCGATTCCCGTTATATTCACAATCTCAGCAGCCTCCATCCCTTCAAGTTCCGAAAGGACAAATACTGTCTTCTGCCTGGGGCTTAACTGGTTTGTAAGCAAATTAATTATCATTGCATTTTCCCTGTTTTCAAGTTCCGTGATCCCGTATTCCGTTAAATGATTTGCAATTACGGCCCACCCCTGATCATCGTATCTGTTTTCTTTCTGCTTTTTCTTCCTTCTCAGCTGATCATAGCATTTGTTGACTGCGATCCTGTAAACCCATTTTTTATAACTTTCAGCCGTCCTGATCTTTCCAAGTTTTTGCCATATTACAACCATTGTATCCTGAACAATGTCGCGTGCAGCATCTTCATCGCCAAGGATCCTGAAAGCGACTGTAAAAATCAATGGTGTGCTCTTCTCAACAACCTTTCTGAAATTATGCAGATCGCCGTTCCTGCACTCCTCAATAAGTTCCTTTTCAACCAAAGTTTCTGTACTTTTATAATTAAGACGCTATTTTAACAGAAAGGTAAAAAGAAAGTGAAGAAAATGGTATGGACATGCGATACCTTTATTAAATATATGTCCTGATCTGTATTTGAAATATGTAATCAGACATAATTTATAATGGACCGAGCTATCAACCTCCACCTCAGGTTGCACCGGAGGTAAGGTGCTACCCCCGGCCTTTCAGCTCCGAACGACCTGATTGCAGGAATGAACAGGTCACCTCTACGAGGCTCATGACTGTGGAGAGAATACCGATTCTACAAACAGGTCATCGCTACGCGGCTCCAATTGTAACCAATGAAGATGAGCGCCGTCAGCGCGAGCTGCTTGTAGAATACGATCCTAGTCATGAAGATGAGCGCCGTCAGCGCGACCTGTCAATAGAAATTAATTGATCCAATTACTATTAAAAGGAAGGAGTTGACAGAACGGATTACAGAAACAAGCCTAAGCCAGATAACTAGCTGGCAATGACATGCTCTGCAGGAGCATCCGGCAACCGGTTGCTTCTCTGAAGGAGAAGGATGTGAATAACCTCCGGTGCAACCGGAGGTAAGGCGCTCCCCCCAAGCTTTTCAGCTCCGGAGGAGCTGAATAAAGGCATTTAATGGGACAGATCATGCTGTCAGGACAAATAATGACAGGTTAATTTGAAAAAATCCCTTAAAATATTTGCAAAATAAAAATTATGTTCTATATTTGTAGAATATACACTTAATTACAGAACCATGCAATTAACCCCGGCTGAAGAGCAAATTATGAAATACATCTGGAATCTCGAAAAAGGTTATATGAAAAATATTCTGGATGAGTTCCCGGATCCAAAACCTGCAGCGACAACTGTCGCAACACTCCTTAAAAGGATGACGTTAAAGGGATTTGTCGGATTTGAACAGCACGGAAGCAACCGCCTGTATTTTCCGCTTATCAGGAAATCCGAATATTTCTCTTCCCATATTAAAAATATAATAAGCAACTATTTTAACAATTCGGCCTCTCAGTTTGCATCATTCTTTACAACCGAGACAAACATGAATGAAAAGGAATTGAAGGAATTACGTGATCTGGTTGACGATCAGATTAAAAACAATACAAGAAAAAAATGATCACCTCAATAATCAACTATCTTATAAGATCCGGCATCAGTCTGGTGCTGCTATATCTCTTTTTCTCCTTCGTCCTGAGCAAGGAAAGAATGCACAGGTTCAACAGGTTTTATCTGCTCATATCCCTGTTATTTTCCCTGATAGTCCCACTTCTTACACTCCCGGTATTGTCAGTCTCATCTTCCTTTGTCAGAGTTATTGACATTGGCGGCATCCGGGATAACTATTACCAGATCGGGTCACTTGCTCCGTATACTCGCAACGATATAAACCCATCCTGGCTGGTCCTGCCGGTGTATATCCTGGTTTCTTTGGTGCTCCTGATTCGCTTCTTTGCCAACATAATCCGGCTGCAGATAGATAGATCAAAATACCCTTCCCTGCTGATCGAAGGACACAAAATTGTCCTGATAAATGAACCAGTCCTGCCTTATTCATTCTTTTCAACGGTATTTGTGAATGGGCAGGAATACAGGGAGGAACGAATCCCCGGGGAGTTGCTCTCTCATGAATTTGCCCACATTGCTCAGCGTCATTCAATGGATATTGTTTTTGTTGAATTACTTAAGGTATTCTTCTGGTTCAATCCAATTTTTGTCTATTACAAAAAGGCAATCCTTCTTAACCATGAATATCTGGCAGATGAAGCTGTTGCCAGATCAGAAAGCAATTTAATCACATACACCAATATACTTCTTAATACCGCATTCCGGAATAACAGAACATACCTGGCCAGTAGTTTCAATTATTCTCTCACCAAAAAAAGACTACTAATGATGACAAAAAAAAGTTTTTCGAAAAGAGCGATTTTGAAAAAAATTGCTGTTATCCCATTATTTCTTGTTACAGGATTTCTGGCCGTCGATTCACAGGAACCCGCCAGAAGAGTGGAGACCTACCTTCCTCCGCCCCCACCCCCTCCTCCTCCTGAAAATGCAGCGGAGGATATGTGGTGGAATCCGATCCTCAGGGAAAATAATATAACCCCTGATCCTGCCAAGAGTATGTATACTCAAACGTTTTATGAAACTGGTGATGAATTTTCGTTTGAAAATGACATTGTTAAAATGAAAGGTGCCTTTATTCTTGCAAAATCAGTTGACAATTTATTCAGGATAATAAGGGCAAAAACTGCAACCCATGATTTAAAAAGCAATTTCATCAGGGGTCAGGGAGCAAAAGTTGAGACATTCAGGAAAGCAAACAATACTTCCACCCTGATTGGCACTGAGTATTACAAGGATTTCAGTTTCAGGCTGAGTGATGGAATAATTGCACCGCCACCACCTCCTCCGCCGCCACCTCCAGCCAAATAAATGACATAACTACGATGTAATTACATTGTAATTACATCGTTTTTGATGTATAATTTAACCGGGGACAGGTGAAACTGGGCAACCTGCAACAAAAGGAATTACCTGTTCCCGGATTTTATTGCAGCCTCAATGTTTTCCATAAATTTTTCATATTTGATCCTTCGCATTGAGGTGCTGCTGAAAAGCCTGTCAAATCTTTCCCTTGTGAGTTTCTTCCAGTCACTGAGGCTCATTCCGGCAATCTCTTCATTGATCTTAAACTCAGGAGTCTTGTTCTGAACTGCTTTTTTATTCCATGGACACACCTCCTGACACCTGTCACAGCCGTAAACCCTTCTGCCCAGAAGCGGCACTATCGCCTCCGGTATCGGTCCCCTGTTCTCGATCGTGAGATTTGAAATGCATTTTCTCGCGTCAATGGTGTGGTCGTCATTGATTGCACCGGTCGGACATTCATCAATACAGATCCTGCAACTGCCGCAATAATCTTTTTCATAAGGGATGTCATAGTCGAGTTCGATATCCAGGATAAGGATCCCGATAAAGAAGAACGATCCGATTTCCTTATTTATCATTATTGAGTGCCGTCCCTGCCATCCGAGCCCCGCCTCCCTGGCCCAGGCTTTTTCGAGAAGAGAGGCGGTATCAACAACAATCCTTCCTTCAGACCCTGGTACCGACTCCCTGATCCAATCAAGCAGTTTTTCAAGCTTGCCCGTTATTACATCATGATAATCGAGGCCATTTGTATAGCGGGAGAGAACAGGAGCCAGCGGATCTTTCTGCCCGGTTGAGGAGTAAAAGCTCAAGCCGGTTACTATAAGTGATTTAGCTTCAGGAAATATGTTTGCGGGATTGAGCCGTTTGTTGATATCCCTTGAAAGATATCCCATTTTATCGTGCATCCCTGCCTCCACCCATTTTTCGAGGTAGGGTCCATATTCATTCATGGAACGGGATTTCGCAATCCCCCAGATATCGAATCCAAGTTCCGGGATTCTTTTCTTTATGCTTGCAGACAGATTATGTTTTGCAGTGTCCGTCATGGCAGGATTTTAAAGAAACCCAAGATCGAGCTTTGCCTCATCACTCAGCATGCTCTTATCCCACGGTGGGCTGAAAGTCAGCTTAAGGTCGCAATCCTTTACACCTTTTGTCCCGGTTACCTTGTATTTGACTTCCTCTATCAATTCTTCAGCCATCGGGCAGTTTGGAGCCGTGAGGGTCATTGTAATATGTGCGACATGATCATCATCAATTTCGATGTTGTAAATCAGTCCCAGATCATAAATATTTACAGGTATCTCCGGATCGTAAATGCTCTTCAGAACCCCGGCTATTCTGGTTTCTATTTCAAGTTGTTCTGTTGGATCCATATTATCAATGTATTGAATGTCATTGCGAGTCCGACGAAGGAGGACGAAGCAATCCTTATCCCTTAATGTGCCCTGTGCCTTGTGCCTTATACGCCATTGCATAAAGCTTCATCTGCCTGACCATTGAAAGCAATCCGTTCGACCGCGTCGGGGAAAGATTTTGTCTCAGCCCGATCCTGTCGATAAAGTAGAGGTTCGTCTGAATTATCTCATCAGGAGTTCTCCCCGTAAGCACCCTTATAAGCAGAGCAACGATGCCGCGTGTGATAATTGCATCGCTGTCGGCTGTGAAAGTAATTATATTCCCGTCATATGCCGGATGGAGCCAAACCTTCGACTGACAGCCCTCGATCAGGTAATCTTTTACCTTGAACATGGGATCAATCACAGGCAGGCCCTTCCCCATATCGATAAGAATATTGTATTTATCCATCCAGTCATCGAAAATCGAGAACTCATCAATTATATTATCCTGAACCTCATCAATGGTCATAACCGATACTATGAAAACATTCCGATCACCCTTTCAATTCCCGTGCCAAGCATCTCAATCTCCTCAAAAGTGTTGTAAAAACACATGGAAATCCTCACGGTTCCCTCAATTCCGAAACGGTCCATAACCGGCTGTGCACAATGTGTGCCGGTCCTGACCGCAATTCCGAGCTTGTCGAGTATCATCCCTGTGTCATACTGATGGATGTCTTTAAGCAGAAAGGAGATTATGGGGATCTTATTGGCCGAATTCCCGTAAATTCTCAGTCCGGCGATTGCGGATAACCGTTTTGTAGCATAATCGAGGAGCATTTTCTCCCGGTGGGCGATCTCCTCCCTTCCCAGTTCAGTAACATAATCGAGGGCTCTCCCCAGCCCAATCGCCCCGGAATAATTCATGGTCCCGGCTTCGAATCTAAATGGGAGCTCGTTATAGGTTGTCCTTTCAAATGTCACTTTATCCACCATGTCACCGCCGCCCTGATAGGGAGGAAGCTCAGACAGCCATTTCTCCTTGCCGTAAAGGACACCTATGCCTGTCGGACCGTATATCTTGTGTCCCGAAAAAACATAGAAATCACAATCCATCGACTGCACATCAACGATGCCGTGCTGGATGCCCTGTGCCCCGTCAATCAGCACTGGAACATTACGCGAATGGGCGGCTTCAATCATCTCCCTGACCGGAAGGATTGTTCCGAGTGCGTTTGATGCCTGTGTCACGGAGACGATCCTTGTTCTGCCCGAAAGAAGTTTAAGATATTCATCATATAGTATCTCACCGTTATCATTCACGGGAATAACCTTCAGGACAGCCCCCTTCCGTTCGCACATCATCTGCCAGGGAACAATGTTGGCGTGATGCTCGAGATTGCTGACTATTATCTCGTCACCTCTTTCAATAAACCGTTCCCCGAAGGAAAAGGCAACAGTGTTTATTGAGCCGGTGGTGCCTGATGTGAATACTATCTCTTCCCGTTTGCCTGCATTGATGAATGCCCTTACCTTCTCCCTTGCGTTTTCATAGGCTTCAGAAGTCAGATCGCTCATTGCATGGACCCCCCTGTGAATGTTTCCGTTATAGGCAGTATATACTTCCTTTACTGCCTCAGCCACGCAGAGAGGTTTCTGGGTTGTGGCGCCATTATCAAAATAGATAAGAGGCTTGTCATAAACCCTTCTCTGAAGAATCGGAAAATCGGATCTTATTTCTGAAATATCCTTCATCCGGCTGCTGAATTAACCGCATTTCACCATACAGCTGGCACATCGCGAAAGCTCGCCTTTCAGCCTCTGCATCACCAGGTTATCCATCCTCTCGCGGAGAGCCTCAACCTTAATATTCTGAATCACCTCGTGTGCAAATCCGAACATCAGCATCAGCCTGGCCTGGCGCTTGTCGATTCCTCTCGATTGCATATAAAAAAGAGCATTATCATCGAGTTGTCCGACTGTGGCGCCGTGACTGCATTTGACATCATTGGCATATATCTCGAGCTGGGGCTTGGTATCCATTTTGGCATCGTCGGTCAGAAGTATGTTGTTATTCTTCTGGTAGGCCAGTGTTCCCTGTGCATCGGGGGCAACATATATCCTGCCGTTAAATGCACCGGTTGACATTTCATCGAGAACTCCCTTGAAAAGCTGGTTGCTGGTGCAATTCGGGAAGGCATGGTCGATATTCACAAAATTATCGATATGCTGCCACTTGTCAGCAAGGTAGAGGCCATATGAATTGCATTCCGCACCTTCACCTCCCAGGTAGTGAAAAGTGTTGTTGCGAACAAGGCCTCCATGAAGGGTTATATTATTTGAGGCTGTGTGGCTGTTCTTCTCCTGGTAAATGAATGTATGGGTGATCTTGCAGGCATTGTTGTGTTCATTCTGAACCCTTATAATGTCAAAATGGGAATTCTCTCCGACGTGTATTTCAGTAACGGCATTTGTAAGGAATTTCCTCGGTGAAAGGGTATGATCGCAGATGATCAGGTTGAATTCGGCATTCTCCCCGACAATTATCAGGTTTCTGTGCTGACTGAAAGTATCCTCCTCTGAATCAACAAGATTTACAACCTGAACAGGCTTCTTAAGCACAGCGCCCTTTGGTACATAAATGAATACCCCGTCGGAAGCCATTGCCGTGTTCAGATGGATCAGGCCGTCCGATTCGCTCCTTGCATACTTTCCATAATGCTTTTCGACAAGGGCAGGATATTTTTTTGCCGCTTCATTAAGGCTTCCGATGATAATCTGTCCGGGCAGTTCCCTGAGCTTACCGTTAATCGTAGGGTAAAATCCATTTACCAGAACTACTCCGTGTGAGTCGAGATCGGTCACATCGCATCTGAAATCCTCGGCTTTCTGAAAATCCGATTTATCCGGGATAAAATAGGTTTTATAATCATGCTTGAAGAAAAGATCGAGATTCGAGTACTTGTAAGCTTCATTCTTTTTGGTAGGAATCCCAAGCTGAGTATATTTTGCAAAAGCCTCATTCCTGAATGAATTGATAAAAGGGGATGAGTCAGCCTCGATCCTACTGATATTATCAGTATAGAGCCCTGAATAATATTCCGATACTTCAGTTTTTCCGTTCATTTCAGTTTAGATTGTCAACCTCTTTTTTAATCCAGTCGTAACCCTTTTCTTCAAGCTCAAAAGCCAGTTCCTTCCCTGCAGTCTTTACAATCCGGCCGTCAAAAAGAACATGTACCACATCGGGTACTATGTAATCGAGAAGCCGCTGGTAATGCGTTATGACAATAGTGGAATTATACGGTTTCTTAAGCTTGTTTACCCCGTTTGCCACGATCCTCAGGGCATCGATGTCAAGTCCGGAGTCGGTTTCATCAAGAATGGAAAGCTTTGGTTCAAGCATCGCCATCTGGAAAATCTCATTCTTCTTTTTTTCTCCTCCCGAAAAACCTTCATTGACCGATCTGTTGGCAAGTTTTGAATCTATCTCAACAAGTTCTTTTTTCTCCCGCATAAGCCTTAGAAAATCGGAGGCAGAGAGCGGATCAAGGCCTTTGTGTTTCCTGTGTTCATTCACGGCGGTCTTCATAAAATTTACCATACTGACTCCTGGGATTTCGATGGGATACTGAAACCCAAGGAATATTCCCTCCTTGGAACGGTCCTCGGGAGCCATCTCAAGCAGATTTTTACCGAAATATTCAACCGATCCTTCAGTCACTTCGATAAAGTCCCTGCCTGCAAGGACAGCTGCGAGAGTGCTTTTTCCCGATCCGTTCGGTCCCATTATCGCATGAATTTCGCCGGCCTTCACCTCAAGGCTTATCCCTTTAAGAATCATCTTCCCGTCAATACCGGCTTTCAGATTTTTTATACTAAGCATGATGAAATATTATCTTTTGTTATGTATTAACCTACACTGCCTTCAAGGCTGATCTGAAGAAGCTTCTGGGCTTCGACCGCGAATTCCATCGGAAGCTTGTTTATAACTTCCCGTGCGTAACCGTTTACAATAAGCGCTATGGCATCCTCTGTCGATATCCCTCTCTGGTTACAGTAGAATATCTGGTCCTCCCCTATCTTTGATGTCGTGGCTTCATGTTCCACAATAGCTGTCTGATTGTCCACTTCGATATACGGGAAAGTATGGGCGCCGCATTTATCTCCAAGGAGCAATGAATCGCATTGTGAAAAATTGCGTGCATTGGAAGCATTTCTAAGCACCTTTACAAGGCCCCTGTAGCTGTTCTGCCCGAATCCCGCTGAAATACCCTTCGATACAATGGTGCTTTTTGTGTTCTTGCCTATATGCATCATTTTTGTCCCGGTATCGGCCTGCTGATGATGGTTTGTAACGGCAACCGAATAGAATTCACCTGTTGAATTATCTCCCCGCAGAATACATGAAGGGTATTTCCAGGTAATTGCCGACCCTGTCTCTATCTGGGTCCACGATATTTTGGAATTCTCTCCCCTGCACAATCCTCTCTTGGTGACAAAATTGAATATTCCGCCTTTGCCGTTCTTGTCGCCGGGGTACCAGTTCTGAACAGTCGAGTATTTTACTTCTGCATTGTTTTCAGCTATTATTTCAACGATTGCAGCGTGAAGCTGATTCTCATCCCTCATTGGAGCAGTACAACCTTCCAGGTAACTTACATACGCCTCTTCGTCGGCCACAAGAAGCGTACGCTCAAACTGACCGGTGTTTGCTGAGTTTATCCTGAAATATGTCGAGAGTTCCATGGGGCATCTCACTCCCTTTGGAATATAGCAGAACGAACCGTCGCTGAATACGGCTGAATTAAGCGTTGCAAAGAAATTGTCGGTGTATGGAACAACGGTGCCCATATATCTTCTGACAAGGTCGGGATACTCTTTTACAGCTTCGCTGAATGAGCAGAAGATTATTCCGAGCTCAGCCAGTGTCTCCCTGAATGTAGTCTTGACCGAAACACTGTCCATAACAGCATCGACGGCAACACCTGAAAGATGCTTCTGTTCTTCGAGGGGGATTCCGAGCTTGTCGAAAGTCCTTTTAAGCTCCGGATCGATATCATCAAGGCTTTCAAGGGACGGCTTGTTTACCGGAGCCGCATAATAGATTATATCCTGGTAGTTGATGGGAGGTATTTTCAGATTGGCCCAGGTGGGCATTTTCATTGTAAGCCAATGGCGGTACGACTTCAGGCGGAACTCAAGCAGCCAATCGGGTTCATTCTTCTTTTTCGAAATAAGGCGCACCACATCCTCATTAAGTCCCTTGGGGATCTTTTCAGTCTCGATATCTGAATAAAAGCCGTACTTGTATTCACCCGACGTAACATCATTTATTATCTTATCCTGGTCTTTTTCCATCTGATCAGTTTAATGCCTTTACTCCCCTTACAATTAACAATCAGGAGTGGTAATTGTTAATTCCTGGATTGATTTCTTCCTTGGTGTACCTTTGTGTTTTACTTTAAGTCCTGATAAAACTATTTTAAAAACTTACACAGAGATCCACGGAGAATCACTGAGATCCACAGAGATCTGGTTTATTAACTCTGTGACCCTCCCCCGAGGTCTCGGGGCAAGTTGTGTCTTCTCTGTGTAGCTCTGTGTAACTAAAAGTCATAATATTGATGTTCCCATATTTTATAGATGCCTGCCTAAGTTTGCGGTAAATTTTTTCCACAAAGGACACTAAGGTTAGCACCAAGGCACACAGATGTCTTTTCATCTCCTCAGCCTTTTCCCAATTTGGAAAAAGGAATGGGAGAATATTTCCTTAATTATATTTAATCTAAATAAAGACGCAAAATTATTAAAAAATCAGCAGACCATGAAGGAATAGGTGTGAAATTTATATTACGCCAGGCATATGATAAAGATCATTAAAAAGCTTCCCGGATATTAAATATCGGTCCGAAAATATTTTTAATTTGGCGGCTTGTTAATTTATTAACAATACCCTTGTCAATTCCTTATATATGTATAATTACCCTGGTTCATCAATCATCAGGAACTTTAAAAGATTCCTGATTCTGGCTCTTGTCCTGATAACTCCCTTGAATCTTTTAGCTGCCGGAAGTACCGTCCCTTCGTTAGGACCCGTAAGGATTGAGTTTATAATTTTCGGACTGATCCTTCTGGGAGTGGCCCTCTTCCACAAACAGACATTCCGGGTTGCAGTGACCGGGCTCATCGTACTTATGACCTTCAAACTTTTTTTTGACCCGGGCTTCCATTTCCTGGAGCATTTCTTCGGAACTACGCCCATGGGAGAGCAAATAATGGACAAGGAGCTGCGCCAGGGAGAATGGGGAATAATACTTAATCTCCTGGGATTGCTTCTTGGTTTTTCAGTGCTTTCAAAGATTTTCGAGGAATCGGGAGTACCGGGCGTTCTTCCCAGGTATCTTCCGGATGACTGGAAGGGTCCTTTCATGCTGTTGATTTTTGTGTTCATTCTTTCATCATTTCTCGACAATATTGCTGCTGCGCTCATAGGCGGAACGGTTGCCCTGGTTGTTTTCAAAAGCAAGGTCCATATAGGCTACATTGCAGCCCTGGTTGCAGCAAGCAATGCAGGAGGCTCGGGAAGTGTTGTGGGCGATACAACCACCACAATGATGTGGATTGACGGAGTGGCTGCCCTGAATGTTCTGCATGCATATGTTGCAGCAGGAATTGCATTGATCTTCCTTGCATGGTTTGCAGCTCATCAGCAGGACAAATACCAGCCGATCCAGAGTAATCCTGATGTTGAAATAAGGATCGACTGGGTCAAAATTCTCAACGTTGCCCTTATACTGGCTGGTGCCATACTGTCAAATATTCTCTACGACATGCCTGCCCTTGGAGTATGGATAGCGATAGTCATCGGGGCATTTTTCCGTAAGGTCCCATGGAAAGAGGTTCCTGGAGCCTTGAAAGGGACTATTTTTCTTCTCTGTCTTGTCACATGTGCTTCACTCATGCCTGTTGAAGAACTCCCTAATGCTTCATGGGTAACTGCATTTGCCCTTGGATTCCTGTCTGCGGTTTTTGATAATATCCCGCTCACAAAGCTTTGCCTCGACCAGGGACATTACGACTGGGGAATGCTTGCATATACGGTTGGCTTCGGAGGATCAATGATCTGGTTCGGATCCTCGGCCGGAGTTGCCATCACGAATAAATTTCCCGAAGGCCGGAATGTTGTTCTCTGGGTTAAAAAAGGATGGCACGTCATTGTTGCCTATATCATAGGTTTCTTCGCCCTGTATCTAATTATGGGCTGGGAACCGGCTGATAATAATGAGCATAAAATAAACAACTGTCCTGTACCAGGATGCCCGATGGCCAGTAAAGGCGAACCACATCAGGGCGATATATCTTCTTTCTTTTGATTATTTAACTATTTTTGAAGCTTAAACCTAAACCTACTAATACAAATCCTGCATGTCACATAGCCTTTTAGTATCCAGAATCAAAGCTCATAGAAGGACTTTGCTGCTTGTCCTGTTATCCCTGCTGCCGGCAATGACTTTTGCCTCATCGGGCAATGTTCCTTCAATCGGGCCGATCAGGATTGAATTCATACTTTTCGGTCTTACCCTCCTGGGGGTTGCCCTGTTCCACAAGCATACATTCTGGGTGGCACTTACCGGATTAACCGTGATCCTGCTTTTCAAATTCATATTTGATCCCGGGTTCCATTTTATGGAGCACATGTTCGGTGACACTCCGCTGGGTCAGCAGATAATGGATAAGGATCTGAGACAGGGAGAATGGGGAATAATCCTCAATCTGCTGGGATTGCTGCTTGGCTTTGCCGTGCTTTCAAAGATATTTGAAGAATCAAAGGTGCCTGACATACTTCCCAGGTATCTTCCCGACGACTGGAAAGGGCCTTTTCTGCTTCTGGTCTTTATATTTATCATGTCAGCATTCCTCGACAATATTGCTGCAGCGCTAATAGGCGGGACGATTGCACTGGTGGTTTTCAAAAAAAGGGTGCATATCGGATACCTGGCAGCCATTGTGGCGGCCAGCAATGCGGGCGGTTCCGGAAGTGTGGTAGGTGATACAACGACCACAATGATGTGGATCGATGGCGTTTCAGCCCTAAATGTACTTCATGCTTATGTTGCGGCGGTATTTGCCTTTCTGTTTTTTGCCTGGTTCAGTTCACACCAGCAGGATAAATACCAGGTGATCCAGAGTGATGCCTGTGTGGGTATCGTTATTGACTGGAAGAGAATTATCGTTGTTTCAATTATCCTTGTGGGTGCAATCCTTTCAAATATCCTTTATGACATGCCGGCCCTCGGGGTCTGGATCGCCCTTTTGATCGGAGTGTTTATCGTCAAAGTACCATGGAAGGAGGTGCCGGGCGCAATCAAGGGAACCATTTTCCTTCTCTGCCTTGTAATGTGCGCCTCGATGATGCCCGTTGAAGAGCTTCCTAATGCTTCATGGATAACTGCATTTGCACTGGGGTTTCTTTCATCCGTGTTTGATAATATACCGCTTACAAAACTGTGCCTCGACCAGGGACACTATGACTGGGGCATGCTGGCCTATGCAGTCGGATTCGGAGGATCGATGGTTTGGTTCGGCTCTTCAGCTGGTGTGGCGATTACCAATAAATTTCCTGAAGGCCGTGATGTAATTATGTGGATCATGAAAGGCTGGCACGTTGCAGTGGCTTATGTGATAGGTTTTTTTGCCCTGTACCTGATTCTGGGATGGGAACCTGCCGATAACAAGGAGCACAAAATCATTGACTGCCCCGTACCTGGCTGCCCGATGGCTCATGAAAGTGAAGCTCATTCAGAACCTGGAACGATTGGGTACTTTGATTTGTTAAAATAACCGCACCCCGATAAAAAACCCCTTCTCTTTCATGAGAAGGGGTTGGGGATGAGGTCTTTATCGGCTCTCCCTATACTCCTTCAGCAACGACTGAAACACCTCTTTCACTGACGATATCCTGGTTGCCCTGAACGCATTTGCTCCGGCAAAGGCATAACCGTTCTCGAAGTTCCCTTTCAGTGCATTTATAAGCGCTATGATAATGCAATAGGGACTCTTCGATATATCGCAGGTTTTGATACACTTGAAAGGACATTTCTTCGGCTGTTTTTTGCCTTCCTTCACTTTTGTGATGAAATTGCTGAGAATTGCACGTCCGGGCATTCCGACCGGACTTCTGATTATCTCAATATCCTTCTCGGTGGCATTTATATAGGACTGCTTGAATGCAGTTGATGCATCGCATTCTTCTGTGGTCACAAATATTGTTCCCATCTGTACGCCCGATGCCCCAAGCTTTATAATATCATGAATGTCCTGGCCCGTATAGATCCCTCCGGCGGCAATCAGTGGAATTTGCTTGTCATATTTATCCTCAAAAACTTTTAACTCCGTCACAATCTCGGGGACAAGCTTTTCAAGCCTGTAATCATTATCTGATATCTGTTCCTCCTTAAAACCCAGGTGTCCCCCGGCTTTAGGACCCTCAACTATGACTGCATCGGGCAGGTAATCGTAATTCGATTTCCATTTTTCACAGATTATCTTGGCAGCCCTGGCCGATGAAACGATTGGAACCAGTTTGGTCGGTGAATCCTTTTTTAAAAATGATGGCAGATCAAGCGGCAGTCCTGCTCCGGCAATAATGATATCAACTTTTTCAGAAATGGAGGTCCTGATCATATCTGCAAAGTTTGACATTGCAACCATCACATTTACTCCTATCACACCTAATGTTTTTTCCCTCGCTTTTCTAATCTCCTCTTTCAGTCCGTGTATGCTTGCTTCAAGAAAATTCCCTTTGAAATCACTGTAAAGAAGACCCAGCCCTGCGCTTGAAATAACACCAACGCCTCCCTCATTTGCGACAGCTGCTGCCAGTCCCGAAAGCGAAATTCCGACACCCATTCCACCCTGAACTATAGGAACAGCTATCGTCAGATCCCCCATTTTCAATCCATTCATCACTTTTATAATTTGGTCAAAGGTATGCTATTCACAATACTTCTGCCTGTAAAACGCATATTTAACATAAAATGAGGCGGTAAATTCACTTTATTTAACAAATAACATTGTTCTGAAAGGAGGTTGTTTAAAAGTTCTTCTTGTCTTTTTACCCCTAAATCCCCCAGGGGGGACTTAAGATTATCGATCTTTTCTGGCCCCCTGGGGGGGTTGGGAGACCCATTTGGGGGCTTGATTTTCCTCCGCTGGCGCGGATTTGTAATCCGTGCCTGTTTAACCCACCCCCAACCCCTCCCAGGAGGGGAGCCTTATTAAGACCCCCCTGGGGATTTGGGGGGTAATTATTTTGCTGGCTTTTTGTCTTTCAGAAAATCTTATCTTTATATGTTTTAATTTCAGTTAATATGAAGAATCTAATACTAATTTCAATACTGATTATGACCGGAACAATCAATGTTTCTGCTGATACTGAAAAAGAACTAAAAGCAGCTATAAGGAATGTCACCGTCTATCCCGACAGGGCGCAGATAACACATGAGACCACCGTGGAACTTTCTGCAGGAAAAACCCTTATCAGGCTTGGTTCCCTTTCACCCTACATTGACGCCCAGAGTATCCAGGTAAAGGGATACGGCGATTTCATAATTCTGTCGGTGAATCAGCAAAACAACTATCTCGAAAACCTTGAGGATCTTCCCGAGGTGAAAAACATCAGAAAACAGATCGAAGCCCTTCAGATTAAAGTGGAGGATGAAAAGGCTTCAATTTCCGTACTGAATGAAAAAGAGGCTTTTCTTGTTGCCAACAGGGCAATTCTTGTAAAGGAAACCACATTCTCGGTTGAACAGCTTAAAAGCGTGATGGAGCTCTACACGAACAATATGGATCAGGTAAAAAATAACGTTCTGAAAAAAAACAGGCTTATAAAGGATTATGAGAAGCAGATTGAAGCCCTCCAGAAACAGATTGCCGACAAAACAGGGAGACAGCAGCTCCCGTCAGGTGAAATAGCCGTAACGGTAAGCTGTGATAAACCTGTCTCCGGCAGGATGACGTTCAGTTATGTAGTGAGCAATGCCGGATGGTATCCTTCCTACGACATAAGAGTGGATAATATCACAAAACCTGTAACAATATTCTACAAGGCAAATGTATTCCAGAATACAGGTGTTGCATGGAAGGATGTGAAACTCAGCTTCTCGAATGCAACCCCTTGGGTTGCGGGAGATGTCCCGGTGCTATATCCATGGTTTATCGACTATTATAATCCAGAACCGATGCCCAGGATAATGATCAGGGGTGTTGCATCGGGAGTAAAGAGGGAAAAGTCGCAGGAATTAAACGAAGTTGCCGTTATGGCCGACGCCGCTTTGGAACAGGCTGAGGCAGCTCCCGTACCAGTTCAGAAAACCGTAGGGGAGACAACCGTTTCATTCGATATTGCGACTCCCTATACAATTGAACCGGACGGTAAGCTTCAGACAATCGAAATACAGCGCACCACTACGGATGCTGATTATAAATATGTCACGGTCCCGAAATTGTCACCACTGGCATACCTCACTGGCAACATTACGGGATGGGCCGAGCAGAATCTTATCGGCGGCGAGGCCACTCTTTATTTTGAAAACACTTTTGTAGGCAAATCATACCTTAATGTCAACCAGCTTAAAGATACCCTCACAGTGTCTCTTGGTAACGACAACAGCATCATTGTAAAGAGAGAGAAAAGAAAAGACTTCACAAGCAGAAGGGTCCTCGGATCGAACAAGACTGAAACCTACTCATTCCTGATCACTGTAAGGAACAACAAGACAAATCCCGTTCGGATAACAGTAAACGATCAGATACCGGTCTCTTCGAACAGCGGTATCGAGGTCAATGCCGTCGAGCTGTCTGGCGGCAGATACAATTCACAGACCGGCGAGGTAAAATGGGACCTTGAAATCAAACCCTCGGAGACAAGAGAGCTTATCCTTACATATTCGGTTAAGTATCCCAAAGATAAAACCATTATTCTCGAGTAACCTTCAACGGAATATGAAAATCCTTGGAAACATAATCTGGCTGGTTTTCGGCGGTATCATCATAGCAATTGAATACTTCGTCGGGAGCATAATCCTGATGGTTACAATTATCGGGATACCATTCGGCCTTCAGACTCTAAAGATGGGGTCGCTTTCACTGTGGCCTTTCGGAAGGACAAGCAGGGTTGAACCTCAGCCTACAGGCTGTGTAAACGTTTTCATGAATGTTCTCTGGCTTCTGTGCGGCGGAATCTGGATCGCCCTTTCTCATGCCCTCTTTGGTGTTCTTCTTTATCTTACAATAATTGGGATCCCGTTCGGCAATCAGCATTTCAAGCTGACTGAAGTGGCGCTGAATCCCTTCGGCAGAAGAATAATGCATACGTAAAAGAGGCGGCAGGCGACAGGCGACAGGCGATGGGCTATTTGCGATGAAGCGATGGAGCGATGGAGCGATAGGGAGAAATTGTTCCAGGCATGAGGAACTAATTAGATACGATCTGAGATTATCTGCGGAATCTGCGGGAGAAAAAAATATTTCCCGCTGATTTCGCTGATTTACGCAGATAAGATTATAATCAATGGACAAATCTGAAAACAAAAAAACACCGATCGGGAGCCTCGGGAAGTTCGGTCTGATAGACCATATAACGGAGAAGGCGGTGGTACAGAATAAAACCACCATCCTAGGTCCGGGTGACGATTCTGCCATAATTGATTCAGGGGATAACCTCACCCTTGTTTCAACTGACCTTCTCCTTGAAGGGATTCATTTCAACCTGGTTTACACTCCATTGAAGCATTTAGGATACAAGGCAGTGATAAGGGCAATTTCCGACATCTACGCTATGAACGGCACCCCGGGTCAGATACTCGTTACGCTTGGCATAAGCTCGAGGTTCTTCGTCGAGCAGATAGAAGAACTCTATGAGGGGATTTACCTGGCATGCAGCAGGTACAAGGTTGACCTTGCGGGGGGTGACACTTCAAGTTCGCTAACTGGTCTGACTATAGGTGTAACTGCCACGGGGGTTGTTGAAAGGGACTACCTTGTAAGGAGGAATGGTGCAAAAGCTAACGACCTTATATGTGTTACCGGCAATTTCGGGGCTTCATATATGGGACTCCAGATACTTGAAAGGGAAAGAAAGATATTCGACAAGGATAAGTCATTCAAGCCTGATCTTGCCGGCTATGAATATATTATTGAAAGACAATTAAAGCCCGGGTTTCCGGATAATGTCCTGATCAATCTGAAAGATAATAAAATAATTCCCTCATCAATGATCGATGTATCTGAAGGTCTGGCTTCCGATCTTCTTCATTTATGCAAGCTTTCGGGCACTGGGTGCAGGATCTGGCACAACAGGATCCCCATTGATGCAGAAACCTCCAGGGCGGCAGAAGAGTTCAGTCTTGATCCGCTTGTTCCGGCTCTGAACGGCGGAGAGGATTATGAGCTTCTCTTTACTTTGCCGCTTGAGGATGCAGAAAAAATAAAGATAATTCCTGATATCACAATGATAGGTCATATGACTGTTGCTGATAAGAGGTACTGCATTGTGGGTGATGAGGGAAATGAAATTGAGCTCAGAGCTCAGGGATGGGAAAAATCGTGAAGCTTCCTATCTCGGCCCTCGGATTATTCCTCTTTCGGATTTGCGGATGAATTCAAGGATATATTCACTGTCGGGTGAAGGAGTTATTTCCTTTTCAATATAATCGAGTGCCTGCGATACATTCATGCCGTTCTGATAGATTGCCCTGTAAATATTATGGATATAGTCGATCCGGCCTCTTTCAAAACCCCGCCTTGTGAGTCCGACTGTGTTAAGACCAAGGTATGTAAGCGGATCACGGTCGGCTTTAATAAATGGCGGAACATCTGTTCTGACTTTTGATCCCCCTCCGATCATCACATGTCCGCCTATCCTTGCGAACTGATGCACCAGGGTACCTGCGCTAAGGATCGCCCAGTCGTCGATCTTGACCTCACCCGCAAGACCGGTCCCGTTACCGAGGATGCAGTTATTGCCTATAATGCAATCGTGCCCCACATGAGCATATGTCATTATAAGGCAGTTTTTACCGATTATTGTTTTGCCTGCTGATGCTGTTCCCCTGTTTATTGTTGCCCCTTCCCGTATCGTTGTGTTGTCTCCGATCTCAGCGGTAGTATCCTCGCCCCTGAATTTAAGATCCTGGGGGATGGCCGATATTACCGCTGAAGGAAAGATCCTGCAATTTTTTCCAATCCTCGCACCGAAAAGGATTGTCGAATGGGGAGCCAGCCATGTTCCTTCTCCTATCTCCACATTCTCAGCGACATAGGCAAATGGTTCGACAGTAACGTTTCCTGCCAGCCTGGCATTTGGGTGAACATATGCTAAATTCGAGATCATATCCCCATTATTTATTTTTAACTACCTGTGCAGTCATCTCTCCTTCAGCAACAAGATGATTCCCGACAAACGCCTGTCCGAACATCATGACTATTCCTCTCCTCATCGGCTCGATCAGGTCCATTTTCAGGATTATGGTGTCACCGGGAACAACCTTGTGCTTGAATTTAAGCTTATCGATCTTAAGAAAATAAGTGGAATATTTCCATGGTTCATCAACCGTGCTCAGCACCAGCAATCCACCGCACTGAGCGAGAGCTTCGACAAGAAGAACTCCGGGCATTACCGGTTCATCGGGGAAGTGACCCTGAAAGAAAGGCTCATTGAATGTTACGTTCTTTATGCCCACCACGGTAGTCTGATCAATCGAGATAATTTTATCCACCATCAGGAAGGGGTACCTGTGGGGCAGCCGTTTTTTTATATCCTCGAGCGAATAGACCGGCGGTAGTTCCGGATCGTAAACAGGGATACTCTTCCTGGTGTGTGACTTCTTGATTTCCTGCCTTATAAGCTTTGCCAGCCTTGTATTTGCAGAATGACCCGGACGGGTTGCGACCACCTTTCCCTTAACCGGTTGTCCGACAAGCGCCAGATCGCCCATCAAATCAAGGAGTTTATGCCTTGCAGGCTCGTTGGGATATCTTAGTTCGGTATTGTTGAGGATTCCTGCAGTATGTTTGGTGATCCCTGGGTTGTTAAATAGTTTTGCTATCCTGTCGATTTCTTCCTGTTCAACCTCTTTTTCCAGGATTACTACAGCATTGTCAAGATCCCCGCCTTTAATTAGTCCCATATGGTGCAGAGGTTCAAGCTCATGAAAAAATACAAAGGTTCGGCTCTTGCATATCTCCTTTTCAAAATCGTCGATGGAATCAAGAATTGCGTATTGATTTCCAAGTATCCTGGAATTATAATCGATAAGGACATTTATGCTGAGATGATCATCGGGATAAATAATCAGGTCAACTCCATGCTCTTCATCCGAGTATGTGATTTTCTGCTTAACCACGAAATAATTACGTTCTTCTTTCTGCTCGGTAAATCCCGCCTCCTTGATAGCTTCAGTAAATTTCCAGGCTGCTCCTCCCATAATGGGAGCCTCAGGTCCGTCCAGATCAATAATTGCATTGTCAACCTGTAATCCGTGCAAAGCTGCAAGAGCATGTTCTATCGTTGAAACCGATGCACCGTTCTGGGTAAGTGTGGTACCCCTCGATGTATCCGTAACATTCTCAGCAAAAGCATCTATTATCGGCTTCCCCGGAAGATCTGTTCTGCAGAACTTGTACCCGTGGTTTGCCGGGGCCGGCCTGAATGTGATCGTTACATTTACCCCGGTGTGCAATCCTTTACCTTTAAGACTGACCTCTTTTGCAAGAGTTCTTTGTTTCTCACTCATCCGATTCCAGATATGTTTCAGAATTCGGTTACAAAAAAAATCAAAAAAACCGAACAATCAAATTATTATGTACTTATGGTTTCCCCAAATGCATTAATAAGGTGGCAATTTAAGCTTTTTTAATCTGGTCGATCTCTTTTTCAAGTTCTTCTATTTTTCTTTTTAGTTCAGGCAATTGCCTGAAGACCACGGAAGATCTAAGGAAATTCTTGTAATCTATCCCCGGAGATCCGAGCAGGGTGGTATTCTCCTCTTTCACGTCACCCGGAATACCTGACTGGGCGCCAATTTTGGTTCCATCAGCTATCTTCAGATGGCCCGATATCCCTACCTGTCCGCCGAACATGCAGTTCCGGCCTATCTTGGTTGATCCGGCCACACCTGTCTGACCGGCCATGACGGTATTCTCCCCTATCTCCACATTATGCCCTATCTGGATCAGATTATCGAGCTTGACGCCTTTTTTTATAATGGTCGAACCCATTGTTGCACGGTCAATTGCAACATTAGTACCGATTTCAACATTGTCTTCGATGACAACGTTCCCTAATTGAGGGATTTTCATAAACTCTGTTTCAGACTGGGGTGCAAAGCCGAAACCATCGCTTCCGATAACTGATCCCGCATGGACAACACAGTTTTTTCCCAGAATGCAGTCGTGGTAAATTTTGACTCCCGGAAACATGGTACATTTGTCGCCAATCTTCGTATTGTCGCCAATATAAACATGAGGGTATATAGAACATTCATCCCCGATATGGCAGTTTTCTCCAATGTACGCATATGGCCCGATATAGACATCCCTGCCAATACTGGCAGTCGTCTCAATCACTGCAGTGGGATGAACTCCTTTTTTGCGAGGCCTTGCCTGGTCGGCAAGCTGAAGGAGTGATGCGAATGCTTCGTAGGCATTCTCCACCTTTATAAGTGTTGTACTTACACTTGCAGACGGTACAAAGCTTTTGTTTACAAGTACTATCGACGATTTTGTTGTATATAAATAGTGCTCGTATTTTGGATTGGCCAGGAATGAGAGGGCTCCGGGATGTCCTTCCTCGATCTTTGCAACGGTATTTACTTTTGTCTCAGGATCCCCAATTACTTCACCCTTCAGAAATCCTGCAAGTGCAGCGGCATTAAATTCCATAATATTTCTAATAAAGTTTATCGGTTTGTATTAAAAGAACAACTATTCCATCTTATTTCCTTTGGATAGCATAAAAAGTATTTTGTAACATGTTCCGAAAGCATTCTGTGATCAAACATATCCGAAACTTCGGTTATATCTGAAATGGTGCCATTCTTGAGCAGTATCCTCACCTCGGGAGCATCGGGAGCATAAGTCCGGTTTGAGATGCTGTCAGAATAGACATAATAATCAGTCAGGTCGCGGTCGATCTTCATAATATGTACAGCCTTCTCCCTTAATTCCTCCAGCCTGGCTGCTGAAAACGGTTCATTCTGAAGCTCGACTGAAAGAAGATTCCGGTACAACAGCCTTCCTGAAAGATCCGAAAGAACAGGGTCGGAATGATCGGCCCAGTATTTGGCCGAGGCAAGGATATCGTTGTCGTCGAGACGTGTGAAATTAAAAGCGATCAGCCCGGGTGTGAAGAGGCCCCCGGTTCCAAGGTCGTCCGGACCGATTTTGTTGTAAAGAAAAAATTTAAGTGCAGGTGTTGCAAAAAGCTCCGAACCCTGAAGAGCAATCTCCTTTGCCCGTTTCAGCACTTTAACGAGAAGGCTCTCTGACGAAAGGACAGTTTTGTGCATATAAACCTGCCAGTACATAAGCCGGCGTGCGATAAGGAACTTCTCAAGCGAATAGATCCCTTTCTCGTCCATTACAAGGCTGTCGTTCACGACATTAAGCATCCTTATCACCCTGTCGGAACCTACCGATCCTTCTATTACCCCTGTGAAAAATGAATCCCTTCTCAGATAATCGAGCCTGTCCATATCCATCTGGCCTGATACGAGCTCATGTAGGAACTTCCTGCCGTAGCTCCCGTTGAATATACTTGTAGCCATCCCAAGCCGGCCCGAGAAGTTCTCATTGAGCTTCTCCATTAGTAGAAGGGATATGTCTTCGTGGTCTATCCCGGTTATAAGCGATGCTTCGAGTGCATGTGAAAACGGGCCGTGACCGATATCATGCAGAAGTATCGCTATCAGGGCGGCTTCTTCTTCCTGCTCCGAAATGGCAATACCTTTGCTTTTAAGAGTTTTCAGGGCATTATCCATCAGGTGAAGCGCGCCAAGACAGTGCTGGAACCTGCTGTGATTTGCGCCCGGGTAAACGAAGCTCGTCAGGCCAAGCTGCTTAATGTTCCTCAACCGCTGGAACCAGGGATGCTGAATGATATCGTAAATCAGTTCGCCCGGCAGACTAATGAATCCATACACCGGATCGTTGATTATCTTTCTTTTATTGATAATGTATGCCACCACGAAAGTATTTGGCCAACAAAATTATACAAAAAAACTGCCTTTCTGTTGTAACATTTGAAATTTTAGCCGTCTTTTATACGTCAAAATAATAATGGGGACATCCCTCCATCTTTTAACCCGACCAGTTGATGAAAATTGAGATACGAGGCCTGAACAAGATATATCCGAACGGCAACCATGCCCTGAAAGATATAAACCTTGAATTCGGGACCGGCATGTTCGGACTGCTCGGTCCTAATGGCGCCGGGAAATCGAGTCTTATGCGCATTCTTGTCACTTTGATGAAACCCTCTTCGGGTGTTGTCCTGATTGATGGCAGGGATATCCAGAAAAACAGAAAGGAACTCAGAAGCATGCTGGGCTATCTTCCTCAGGATTTCCGGTTTTTCACTTCACTTAAAACATGGGAGTTCCTTGATTATTCAGGTTCCCTTGCAGGGATGAGGAATAAAAAAAGAGAGGCTCGCAGAGGTCGACAGGCTGCTCGATCAGGTAGGCCTCCTTGAGGTGCGCGACCGCCAGGCCAACAGGCTCTCGGGTGGAATGAAACGCCGTCTTGGAATTGCCCAGGCCCTCATCGGCAACCCGGGGATAATCGTTGTTGATGAGCCCACAACCGGCCTCGATCCCGATGAAAGGATTAGGTTCAGGAACATACTTAGCCAGCTATCGCGGCAGGATGTGACTATTATCCTTTCAACTCATATTGTGGGTGATATCTCCTCCACCTGCCAGGGGATGGCCTTGCTTAACCGGGGCGAGCTTGTCTTTTCCGGTTCTCCCGAAAACCTTGTAAAGCTTGCTGAAGGCCATGTGTTCAAAATGAATTTATCGCATTGGGAATATGATAAGGTTAAGGAAAAATATAATGTCATTTCGACAATACCGGTCGAAGACGGCTGGGAAGTCCAGATCGTTTCGGATGAAATTCCTGAATTCAATCCGGTTGAAATAGTACCAAATATTGAGCATGCTTACGTCTATTATATGGAGCATAAGCTGCATGCCGACATAACCGAATAAAGAGCGATGGGACTTATTCACAATATCAGCACTGTTGCCAGATATGAAGCCAAGACACTTCGAAGGAGCTGGTTCTTCAGGCTGTTCTCATTTGGTGCCCTTGTGATATTCACATTCATGAACATCGGCCTCTTTTCACCGGTAGGCGACGAAGACTGGATGATGGTTTCCAATCCTGCATCAGTTCCTCTGATCAATCTTTATCTGCTTAATATCGGTCAGGCAATAGTCGTAATATTCCTGGCTTCTGATTTTCTCAGGCGCGACAAGAAGGTGGACACAAATGAAGTACTCTACACGAGGTCCATGTCGAATTTTGAATATGTCATGGGGAAGACGGCCGGGATACTTAGGCTTTTCCTGAGCCTTAATATCGTTATCCTGATGATCGGTCTTCTGATGAATATTATTTCAACCAGCATGACTGTCGATCTGCCGTCGTACCTGTGGTATCTGCTGATAATAAGTGTACCCACAATTGTTTTCAGCCTTGGACTGGCGTTTATGCTGATGTCGCTGCTGAAAAACCAGGCAATCACCTTCCTGATCCTGCTCGGCATTGCCGCCCTTAACATGTTCTGGCTCAATTACAGGTTCGGTTTCATCTTCGATTATATGGCATTCGGACTTCCTGTGTTCAAATCCGGAATGATCGGTTTCGACAATATCGGACTGATCCTGAACCAGCGCCTGCTTTACCTGTTCCTCGGACTTTCACTTGTGCTTGCAACTGTATTGTTGTTCAAGCGTCTGCCGCAATCAAAAGCTCATACCATAGCTTCAGCCTGTTTTATGTTAATTTTCCTGGCTGGTGCAGTTGTCTGCGGCGTCAATACATGGTCATCCTACCGGAAGGATATAAACGAAAAGAGGATGGTTATCGACTACAACAGACAGTTCGAAAACAGTAATTTTGTCAGTCTCACTGATGCAGAAATTGATTTCAGGCATGATGGCAACGCATTCAGTTCAACAGCAACCCTTAAATTCAGAAACAGCAACAGGGAGAGCCTTGACAGGTACCTTTTTTCACTTAATCCTTATCTGAACGTTAGCAGTGTCGCCTCTGCAGGAAAAAATCTGAATTACACAAAAACAAATCACATTATTGAAATTGAACCCCTGAAGCCTCTTCTTCCAGAAGAATCCGACAGCATTACAATCTCCTATTCCGGATCGGTGGATGAATCGTTCTGTTTCCCCGGCTACACCGACAACTTCACTGATAATCCCTACAGGGTTGCAATGGTCAATGTGAACAAAAGACAGGCGTTCCTCAGCGATGATTATGTCCTGCTGACGCCTGAAGCTCATTGGTATCCGGTTCCCGGACTCAACTATTATCCTTCGAATCCTGCCCGTATCAAGATCGATTTTACCCGCTTTACCCTTAGGGTTAAACCAGGCAACAGACTTGTCCCTGTTGCCCAGGGAAAGATGAATAAGGATGGTGATTACTTTGTATTCACACCCGAATCTCCCCTTACCGGAATGACCCTGGCAATTGGAAATTACAGGTCCGACACCCTTAAAGTCGATTCCGTGAGTTACATCACCTGGTATTACCCCGGCCACGACTATTACAAAAAGGATCTGGCTGAGTTAAAGGATACGCTGAATCTTCTTGTTTCAGGAATAATGAGGGAACTTGAAACCAGCTTTTCCACAAAATACCCGTTCAAAACACTTGGCCTTCTCGAAGTTCCAGTTCAGTTCTATTCATTCCCCCGGATGAGCACACAGACACGGGCCGAGCTTCAACCTTCCCTTGTGCTTCTGCCCGAGAAATTATCGATGCTTGACAATTCAGGCTTCCGGAAACGGTTCACACGGCAAAAGAAGAGAATGGAACGAAACAATCAGGTCATCACTGACAAGGAACTCCAGGTTAGGCTCTTCAACGACTTTATAAGGAATACATTCATCAGCGGTGAAAACTTCAGGTACCGGAACGGTACGATGATCAATGAACCTGTCCGTTACAGGCTCGGTCCAAGTTTTTACTTCTTCAGGAACAACTTCTTTTCAGCCGAATATCCTGTTATAAATGCAGTATTCGAGGCGCATCTTCAAAAACAGGTTTCCTCTCAGCCAGGTATAAGGCAGATGTCGGGAGCCCTTTCGGAAAACGACAAGGCAAACCTGATATTAAGGGATGCCAGTTTCAGGGATGTGCTCGCAATGAATCCCGGTGGCGACACAATAAGAACAGTATTAACGGTAAAGGGTGATTACCTGTTCAATCTTTTACGGTCGAAGTCAGGAATTGACGGGTTCAGGGAATGGTTCCCGAAATATATCGACAACAATGCCTTTCAGAGTGTGGATATTTTAAAACTCAACACTGATATAAAGGAAAAGTTCGGATTTGAGTTTTATCCTTACCTCTCTGACTGGTTCACCAGAAAAGAACAACCCGGATTTATTTTTACCGGCCTTCAGGCAAATGAGATCGTTGTCGGCGACAGGGTGAGGTACCTTGTCACATTCACAGCAGCAAATCCTGAGCAGGTTACCGGTATATTCAATATCTCGTTCCGTACTGGTGGAGAAGGAGGGCCCCGGCAGATAACCGGATCGTTCCAGGGGGGACCGATGGGCGGAAATTATACTATTTCAATGCAGGGAAGAGGTATGGAGGCATCCGATATTTCACGGATAATCCTGCTGGGGCCGGGCGAAGCAAAAAAGATCCGCATAATAAGTGATACCCAGCCGCGGGAGATGCTTATCAATACTCTTTTTACCAAAAATATCCCCGGTGAAATAACACTTCCGATCGATGAGGTTGTAAAATCCGGGAACCGGCCGGATACACATGAAGGGGAGGAAACTCTGGCCGCTTTGCCTCTCTTTACTTTTCCGGGAGAGTATATAGTGGATAATGAAGATGGCGGATTTGATGCAGGAAACACAGTGGTTCAGCCGCCCCTGAAGAAAATCCTTGGGATAAAAAACAGAAGAGGTACCTCATACCAGCAGATAAACATGTTCTGGGCTCCCGAATTCTGGCAGCCTGTTGTCCTCTCATCGTATTACGGGAAATATATACGGTCGGCTGCTTATACCCGCGCTGCAAAGGGAGATAAAACAGTTGTCTGGAAAACAGGACTTGATGATCCGGGATTTTATGATGTCTGGTGTTATATTGGCAAAACAGGCGACAGGATGGTTGTGAGGTCCGGGGGGCAGGGAGGAGATGCTCCGCCACCGCCGCCGGGAATTGAATCAGGTGGTGAAAATGTATTTAAGGACATGCATTATAAAATATATCACGATGAAGGCGTGGAGGAGATAACAGTGGATTTTGAAAATGCCGGGGCAGGATGGAACATGCTCGGACGCTATTACATCTCCTCCGACACCGCAAAGGTGGAACTTACCAACCAGTCATCAGGAAGGATGGTGATCGGCGATGCGGTCAAATGGGTGAAAGCGGACTAGCGGGGAGCCGGCGGGGCAGGGAGCAGGGGGCAGGGAGCAGGGGGCTGCAGGGAGCAGGGGGCAACTCGGTGTAACTCCGTGCAAAACTCTGTGTAACTCCGTGGTTAAATGAATTTAATAATGAATTGGAATTATGATTAACTCAAAGAATATGAGAAAACATACCATAAAAACCGGAATATCTGTTTTGATGTTTCTCCTCCTTCAACTTTCTGGCTTCAGTCAGCAAGGCCTTACCCTCGAGCAGGCACTAAGCATCGCCGAATCGAACAGTCCGGCAATGAAGCGGACCAGGCTGAACCTGATCAGGAGCCAGGAGAACCTGAATGCACAGAATGCCGCCCTTAAGTCACAGTTCTCGCTGTCAGTCAACCCGATCGGCTACAGCCAGAACAGGTCGTTCAACGACCTGATTTCCAAATGGAACTCTGTCAAGACCACCGAAAGCTACGGATTATTCACAATATCTCAACCCATCGTCATTACAGATGCAAGGCTATCTCTTATAAACAGGTTCGGCTATAGGGACTCTTACAGCGAATACACTAACTCCACCACCAAGGGGTTCAGCAACAATCTATCGCTTAATTTCGACCAGCCACTTTTCACATACAACCGTACAAAGCTGATGCTGAAGGAACTTGAGCTAGCCCTCGAAAACTCAAAAATCAGCTATGCCATTCAGCTGTTATCGCTGGAAAGAGGAGTGACACAGGCATTCTATTTTGTTTATCAGCAGCAACAGAGCCTCGATATTGCCCGACAGGCATTCGAGAATATGCAGAAAAGCTATGAAATAATCAAAAACAAGGTGGATGCAGGCATTTCAGCACGGGAGGAATCTTTTCAGGCTGAACTGAACCTGGCTACTGCCAAATCGGATTATGAGAACCGGCAGGTTGAGCTCGAAAATGCAAGGGATGAGTTCAAGCTGCTCATTGGCATGAGCCTTTATGACGATATGATCGCCCTTCCAAACATTTCAGTCGATACCGTGCAGGTCGATATCGCAATGGCAATCGACCAGGGACTTGCCAACAGGATGGAACTCCGTCAGCGGGAGATTGACATCGAGACATCGCAGTTTGACCTTATCCAGACAAAATCGCTCAACGAATTCAAGGGAAGCCTCGGGCTCTCCATAGGGATTTTCGGTGACAATGAAAAATTCGGGGATGTGTACTCAAATCCCACCGACAATGAAGATGTTTCCCTGTCGCTTACAATTCCCCTGTGGGACTGGGGTGAGAGAAAATCGAGGATCAAAGCAACTGAAGCTACAATAGAGTCAGCAAATATTTCGCTCGATGAGGAGAAAAATGATATAATACTCGGCATCAGGAAGGTTTACCGGAACCTTATAAATCTCAGGAACCAGATTGGCATAGCACGGCAGAATGTCACCAATGCCCAGCTTACCTACGACCTTAATCTTGAAAGGTATAAAAACGGAGACCTCACCGGCATGGACCTTAACCTGTTCCAGGAACAGCTCTCCCAGAAACAGCTTTCATATACCAATTCACTGATATCGTACAAGCTGGAGCTGCTGAACCTCAAGATCCAGACTCTCTACGATTTTGAAAAGAAACAACAGGTTACACCGGTAATGTCATTGGAAAAATAAAATAACCACAACAATATGAAGAGAATCATAATCGTATTCGCAGCTGCCCTTTCAGTAATTGCCGGATGCAGGAACCAGGACCAGAACCTCACTGCAGACGTTGAAGTTCCCGTTTCAGTTGAGGAACTGAAACTTAAACCGATCGAGGAATTTGTCAATACCACCGGTACTGCA
Source organism: uncultured Bacteroidales bacterium (assembly GCA_963696535.1). Taxonomy (GTDB): domain Bacteria; phylum Bacteroidota; class Bacteroidia; order Bacteroidales; family VadinHA17; genus LD21. The sequence continues at coordinate 22,815 of CAVOKP010000020.1, read as the reverse complement.
TTCCCCAAGGGAGAAATAGAGCTGAAATCAGAAATAGCGGCAGAGTATTTCCTTGAAAAGAATCCGCAGACGGGAAGATTATGGCAGCTTGGCGACAGGGTAAAGGCCGGTGCCTTAATTGTAAGGCTAGAGGACCAGGAATATGTCAATTCAGTGAAGATGGAAACCAACCAGCTTAATATGGAGCTTATGGAAAGCGAGCTGCGAAAGCAGGAATCCCTTTATGAGAAGGGTGGCGTGACCCTGAAGGAGCTCAAGACCGCCGGCATCAACTACGAAAATGCCAGGACCACTGTTGTCTCCTCAAGGCTTCAGCTTGAAAAAACAAGAATAGTTGCCCCCTTCGACGGCATTATTGTCGATCTGCCTTACCACACCCAGGGCACAAAAATCGAAGCCGGGCTTACAATGGTTAAAATAATGGATTACAGGACGATGTATATGGATATCCAACTCCCTGAAAAATACATTTCAGTGATAAAACCCGGACAGGTTGTAAAAATGACAAGCTACACGATCCCCGATGACACCATAGTCGGGTCAGTTACCCAGTTGTCGCCGGCGATAAATGCCGATACCAGGACTTTCAAGGGTACAATATCGATCGCCAACCAGGATCTTCTGCTGAGGCCCGGAATGTTTGTAAAGGCCGACATTGTAACAAATCGTAAGGATTCAGCATTGGTGATACCGAGAAATATCATACTGTCGCGACAGAGGGGGAAGACAGTATTCATTGTCGACAGGGGCGTGGCAGCTGAAAGGATAATTGAGACAGGGCTTGAAAATCTCTCCGAAGTTGAGGTGACAAGGGGTCTGGCAAAGAATGAAAGGGTGGTGACTAGCGGTTTTGAAACCCTCAGCAGCAAGTCGAAGGTTAAAATCATCAAATAACCCCTATGAACGCTATCGCCCGATTTGCTGTAAAATATCCGGTAACGGTACTGATGCTTGTGCTGGGTATACTCCTACTTGGATTTATCTCTTTCGGAAAACTAGGTACTGATCTTTTCCCCGACCTCAACACGCCGAAGATTTACATCGAGCTTAAGGCAGGAGAAAAACCCCCTGAAGAAATCGAGAAGAATTATGTCGATCAGATCGAATCACTAGCAATGCGGCAGAGTGATGTAGTCCAGGTATCGTCAGTTTCACGGGGAGGAACCGCCGTCATTACAGTTGAGTACGGATGGAACAGGGATATGGATGAGGCATTTCTCGATCTCCAGAAGGAACTCAATTCATTCAGTCAGAACTCCGATCTTGAAGATTTCACCATTTCACAATATGATCCTAATGCTGCTCCGGTAATGATCGTGGGGCTGAAGAATGACCGTATCGAAAACATGGATGAGCTGAGGAAAGTAGCTGAAAACTATATAAGGAATGAGCTTGTCAGGATTGAAGGGGTAGCCGATGTGAAGATTGTCGGAAAGGAAGAGAGCGAGGTGGTGATCCAGACCAATAAATACCTGCTCGAATCTTTCGGCCTTACATCCGATGGTATTGCAGCCCAAATAATGAACTATAACAGGAACGTATCGGGAGGCTCAATAGTCGACATGGGCACGAAATATGTCGTAAAGGGGGTGAGCGTTCTTGAAAACCTCGATGACCTTCAGAATATAATTGTAGGTTTCAGGCAATCCTCTTCAGATGCATCTTCTGCTGCAGCATCTATGGGACAGGGAGTATCACAGGGCGAAAGGGTTCCTGTTTACCTCAGGGATGTTGCGAGGATAGAGTTTGCAAACAAGGATCCCGAGAATATCGTCACAATAAACGGGGAGAGATGCATCGGGCTCTCGATCTACAAGGAACCCAAATTCAATACGGTCGATGCCGTCGAAAGCCTCGACAAGGCTTTTGAAGATTTGGGCAGGGCCCTTCCCGGATACGAATTCATAAAAATCCTTGATCAGGGAAAATATATCAACAATGCAATTGGCGAAGTAAAAAACACCCTTATTATCGGTATCATTCTTGCCGTTGTTATATTGTATGTCTTCCTCAGGAGGATCGGGACCACCCTCGTTATAAGCATCGCTATCCCCATTTCAATAATTGCCACCTTCAATCTGATGTATTTCAGCAATCTGACGCTCAATATTATGACCCTTGGAGGGCTGGCCCTGGGCGCAGGAATGCTGGTCGATAATGCAATAGTGGTTCTTGAAAATATTACAAGGAACAGGGAGGAAGGCATGCCGCTCCTTGATGCCGTAATTACCGGAACCGGCCAGGTAGGGGGAGCCATAACCGCATCGACAGTGACAACAATTGTAGTGTTCCTTCCCATTGTATACCTACATGGCGCGTCAGGTGAGCTGTTCCGCGACCAGGCATGGACAGTCGCGTTTGCCCTGCTTTCGTCGCTTTTTGTGGCAATGCTCGTAATTCCAATGCTCGTATCGACACTTTTTCCTGAAAAGGGCGGGAAAAAAATTTCTGCTTCCGCACTTCAGTTTAACTGGTATAAGGGATTTCTTGGAAAGGCACTTGAAAAACGTAACCTCGTAATCATCCTATCAGTTGTTATCGTGACATTGACAGGTTTGCTGATCCCACGGCTCGGAAGCGAGTTCATGCCTAAATCTGAATCAGCGGAATTTACTGTAAGCCTGAAGCTTCAGGAAGGCACGAGCCTTGAGCGGACAAACAGCACAGCAATTAAAACGGAGGGGATAATAAAGGATATTCTCGGAGAAAAGGTCAGATTGATTTATACCCAGTCGGGTGAAGACAACACCTCTACATTAAGCCAGTCACCGGATATAAGCGGCGAAAACACAGCTTCGCTTAAAGTGATCCTCGCCGATGAATATGCTTCAGAGACTGAAAGTGCAATCAGCCGGGTGGAAAGTTACCTGAAGGGTGTCCCCGGCATCGAAGCTTCATTCACCAGGGAAGAGAGTGCGCTTCAGTCAGCCCTCGGTACATCCGGATCGCCTTTTACCCTTGAAATATCCGGTAAGGATTACAATGAGCTTGAAAGAATTCTTGAGGAATCAAAAACGATCCTTGAGCAGAACAAAGGACTTTACAACATAACCACATCGATGGACGAAGGCACACCTGAGGTGGAAGTGGCAATCGACCGGTTCAAAACAAGCTATTACAATGTCACGGTCGAAAGTGTTACAAACCAGATAAGGAGCTATCTGGAAGGTGCATCTGCAGGAACATTTGAGAAAGACGGAGAACTGAAGGACATAACCATCAAGCTCGGCGACATCTCGCTTCACCAGCTGAGCGACCTTATTATCAGTGCCGGAAATGTTAAGGTCCCCCTGAGTGAGCTCGCCCTGATCAGTACAATATCCAGCCCAAGGGAAATCACGAGGCGGAACCAGTCAAGGACATGCTATGTTTATGCAATGACAAGGCCGGGTCAGCCCTTTGACAGGATTATCAGGGAGGCTGAGTCCTCTCTGGCCTCAGTTGCACTTCCAGTTGATTATAAAATGGAATTCACGGGCGAGGAGCTGAAAAGGAAGGAATCAATGTCGAATCTTACTTTTGCCCTTGTCCTTTCGCTTATCCTTGTTTTTATGGTCCTGGCAGCTCAGTTTGAATCGATAATCCAGCCTTTTGTAATAATGCTTACAATCCCGCTGGCCGGAATTGGAACTGTTCTCACTTTCCTGCTGTTGGGAAAGCCGTTGAATATGATGGCTTATATCGGTATCATTATGCTTGCAGGGATTGCAGTGAACAGCGCAATTATCCTTGTCGACCGCATCAATCAGCTCAGAGAATCAGGAATCGGAAAAAGGGACGCGATAATTCTTGCGGGATCACAGCGGATAAGGCCGATCCTCATGACAAGCATCACGACGATACTGGCTCTTCTGCCGCTCACGATCGGCCTTGGGGAGAGTGCATCCCTCAGGTCGCCAATGGCCCTTGCAGTAATCGGCGGACTTGTTTCTTCCACACTCCTGACACTTATTGTTATCCCATGCGTCTACTGGAAATTTGACAGCTTTAGCCGTTTTTATCAGGGGCAGTAAGAAGAGCCCGCAAAACCCTGTAACGACCTTATAAGGAAACAGATGGATTTCATACTCAATAGAAGGGTCCTTATCAGCATGCTCTTTACCGGGCTTACGGTGCTCGGTATTGTTTCCTACAGGAAACTTGCTGTCGAGCTCCTTCCGAATGCCGAGTTTCCGGCACTTTTCGTTCAGGTGGGGAGCCCCCTTGAGGTTGACCCCTCATATATAGAAACACAGGCGATAATTCCCATAGAAGGAGCAATCGGCACTATTGAAGGGGTCGAAAAGATCGAGTCAAACATCACCTCGAGATATGGGACAATAAGTGTCTATTTTATAAAGAATGCCGATCTTAAGTACGCAAACCTGAAACTCCAGGAAAAAATTGACATTATCAAAAACTCAATTCCGGAGGAATTCATTATCAATGTGATTAAAATCGATCTCGAACAACTGCTCAACCAGTTCATGTCGCTCCAGGTGAGGGGTGAAGGGGGAATCGACAGGATCCGGAACATCACCGACAAAGAGATCAGACCAGAACTTGAGAATATCGACGGAGTAGCAGGGGTTCAGGTGTATGGGGGAAAGGAAAACGCAATTGAGGTCCGCCTGAATAAAAAGGCATGCAAATCGCTTGGAATCACGATGAACCAGGTAAGCGCCCTTCTGAACAATAACGGCAGGGAGAAGGCTTTTGCAGGAAAGGTTTACGACGGCAGCAATGAATTGTACGTAAATGTAACTGCCTCATATACCGATGTCGGCGATATCGGGAACATTATTGTCAGGCAGGACGGACCGGTACTGCTGCGCGATATAGCCGAAATCTTTTACGGAGTAAGGGAACAGAGTTCCATCAGCAGGGTCAACGGAATGGATGAGGTTACCATCAACCTTGTGAACGACAGGCAGGCAAACCTCATAAGGCTTTCGCATGCGGCACTCGACCAGATCGGGAAGCTGAACCGGGAGCTTGCATCTTCGGGAATTGAAATAATAGTCCAGAACAACAGTGCCGAGACAATGGAAAAGAATATAAACCAGATAATCAACCTGGCTGTCACTGGCGGATTCCTGGCTATTCTGATCCTCTGGTTCTTCCTCAGAAACATCAGGCTTGTGACTGTAATTGCTGTTTCAATCCCGGTGTCAGTTTATACTGCGTTTAATTTCTTTTACGCATTCAACATCACAATAAACAGTCTTACGCTTGTCGGGATAGCGCTTGCAATAGGTATGCTTGTGGATAATTCGGTGGTGGTCCTTGAGAATATTTACAGGCTTGCCGGTTCGGGCAGGGATCCGGCAACATCGGTAAAACAGGGTTCCAGGGAGGTTATCCGTGCAGTTTTTGCATCAACCCTTACGACAATTGTTGTCTTTTTCCCATTTGTATTCACATCCAATTTCCTTATCCGGCTTATCGGAAAGAATATAAGCGTATCGATAATTTCGACCCTTTTAGTTTCCCTTGCAGTTGCCATGCTCCTTATCCCAATGGCGACATTTTACCTCCTTTCAGGCCCCTCTGCCGGTAACTCCGAAGTGTTCAAGAAACTTTCAATTCACGACAGGCTAATCCAGGCATATCATCTGGTGCTGAAAGCCAGCATGAGGAACCCTGCAGCTACAATCATAGGAACCCTTGTAGTTTTTTTCGCCGCCCTTCTGATAAGCCTGACGCTTAGTCTGGTCACAAACAGCGACGTTGAGACAGCGGAGTTCAGGCTTAGCGTTACAATGCCGGCCGGATCAACACTGTCAAAAACGGATGCCGTTGTTGCGGAAATCGAGTCGAGGCTCGCTTCGATCCCGGAAAAGGAGGAGATAGTAAGCAGGATTGAAGAAGATCAGGCCACAGTTACAGTTAACCTTTTCAAAGACTGGGATAAGAAAAGCAAGAGGAGCCTTCCTGAAATCAAGAATGATATCTCTGAAAAAACAAAAAATATCTCTTCCGCTGAGATTAGCATGGATGCTATTTCAACAAGCGGAGGATTCGAGAGTAGCGGTGGAGGCGGTGGAGGTGCCGGAAACCCGGGCGCTGATTTTTCATCCCTCCTCGGAATAGGATCAAAACCCGAAAGCGTCATAATCAAAGGGCAGAATTTCAGGCAGATGAAGGACCTTGCCGATGATATCAGGTTGTATGTTGATAACCTGGAAACCATCGATAATGTCAGTATAAATGTTCAGGACAACACCCCTGAGGTCCAGCTCCATTTTGATATGGATTTCATCGGAAGGAGCAATTATACCCTTGCTGATCTTGGAGCCGCCCTTTCAACCTTCGGAAGGGAATACTCCTCGGGCGCAACTTTCAGGCAGGGAACGGAGAACTACGACATAATGATAAAGTACTCCGAAGAAGACACCATTGCAAACGGGAACACTGAAAAAACAATTGAGGACCTAAGGCGGCTCGAGGTATCAAGTTCTGCAGGCTCGGTGATGGAAATGGAGGAGCTTGCCAGAATCATTTTCTCATACGGGATGGGCAATATTCATCGGGAAAACCAGGAAAAGAGGGTTACCGTCACATACAGCTTCAAGGATGAAATAAAATCTTCCAAGGATCTGCTTGCCGGGGCACGTGCCGAGATTGAATCAATAGTGGCGCGGCTTAATATCCCTTCCGGGATCGCCGTCGAGGTGATCCATGAAGAAAACGAACTGAAGGAATTCTACAGCCTTATCGGGATAGCTTTCCTGCTTATATTCATGATCCTTGCCGCGGTCTTTGAATCACTTTCACTGCCTTTTGTCCTTCTTTTCAGCATTCCCCTCGCAGCCCTGGGATCGCTTATAGCCCTGATACTTACAGGAAACACACTGCTGAGTGTCAACACCCTGACAGGCTTCCTGATCCTTCTCGGTGTTGTCGTAAATAATGGCATTATACTCATAGATTATACGAATATCCTAAGGAAACGGGGTTACCGCCGGTCGAGGGCTTTGATGACAGCAGGAATGGCAAGGATAAGGCCCATCCTTATCACAGCCTCCACTACCGTAATTGCGATGTTTCCGCTGGCTATGGGAAAAGCGGAATTCGTGTCGGTGATCGGTGCCACCTTTGCCATAACGGTTATAGGGGGACTCACACTCAGTACCCTTCTTACCCTGATATTTATTCCGACATTTTACTCAGGCCTTGAAAACTCGCTCGACTGGTTCAAATCACTCAACTGGAAGAACAAAGCTCTTCAGCTGATAATATTCGGCTTGATAATATTCTTCATATACACACACATCGATAAATTCCTGTGGAAGCTCATCACAACCATACTTGCAGTAATTCTTGTGCCTGCAACTTCATGGTTTCTGATGAACAGCCTCAGGAAAGCAAGAGAGACAGTGATCCCGGCTGATGAGCCGATAAACATTTACGTGCAGAGCCTTGTAAAGATATATGAAAGGGAAAACAGATGGGTCCGTGAATGGAAGGCAGGGGCCAGGATAAGGGAGAGGCTCGGGCTCCGCAGCCATTTCAGGAACTGGAAAGATATGACCCGGGTCTCATGGCAGCTTCCATTGTTTGTTTTCATGATCTATTTTACATATTTCTATCTTCAGAAAGGCTTCTGGATTTTCCTGTTCAGCATCGGAACCTGGTTTTTCCTCTCGGCTGTTTGGAACCAGTTCAGGGAACTCTTTACAAACATGACTAAAGACAGGGAAAAAGGTGTCCTTAAAAAACTGATCCCGGTCCTTGATTTCCTCGTCTTCTGGATTGTCCCGATCCTTAACCTTGTAATGTTCCAGTTGAAATGGGATAACATTGCAGTAGTACTGATACTTGGATTTCTGTGGTTCACAGGGCTTTTTATTTACAAAACCGGCCTTAAGCTGAGCAATGAGAACATTGATATCTACAGACTTGAGGGAAAGTTCCGGGGGATAAGAAAGAGTATCTATAAGTTAGTGTCGGCGGTTCCGTTGATAGGGAAAAGGAAGAAACCCTTCAAAGCCCTCAGCTGCGTCTCGCTAAATATCGGAAACGGCATGTTTGGACTTCTTGGTCCAAACGGAGCCGGGAAAACAACACTGATGAGGATCATCTGCGGGATCCTCGAGCAGAGTTACGGAAAGGTATGGATAAACGGACTTGACACAAGTCAAAAACGCGAGGAACTTCAGGGGCTTATCGGATATCTCCCGCAGGAATTCGGAAGCTATGAAAATATGACCGCCCATGAGTATCTCCACTACCAGGCGATGCTGAAGAACATTATCGATGCAAAAAACAGGGAAGAGAGGGTGACGTATGTATTGAAAGCCGTACATATGGAGGAGCGGCGGCATGAAAAGATCGGATCATATTCAGGAGGGATGAAGCAAAGAATGGGGATAGCGCTTATCCTGCTCCATCTTCCAAGGATCCTCGTGGTTGATGAGCCTACAGCGGGTCTAGACCCGAGGGAAAGGATAAGGTTCAGGAACCTCCTTGTTGAACTAAGCCGTGAACGGATAGTCATATTCTCAACCCACATAATTGAGGATATATCAAGCTCATGCAACCAGGTGGCAGTGCTGAACAAGGGCAGACTCAGATACCTGGGGAAACCGTCAGATATGACCAGGGAAGCAGAGAATCATGTGTGGCAGTTCAGGATCCCTTCCGAAGAATTCGGGAAATTCGTTGAGGAGCACCTGGTGGTTCATCACATGTCGGAGGGCGACAGCGTGAGGGTGAGGGTTATTTCGGAGGAAAAACCATGGGAAAATGCAGTGAATGCAACGCCTAACCTGGAAGATGCATACTTATGGCTGCTAAGAAGAAAAGAAAACAACAAGGTTGGATGAAAACAAAAGAATTAACCACGGATCACACGGAGCTCCACGGATTTTCACACAGGGATAGCAAATTTGTATTCCCTGCAAACACGTAATTACATTGTAATTACACTGTTTGAATCCGTGTAAATCCGTGGTTTAATAAAATATGTATATGAAAACCGGAACATTCTTTAATTATTTCACTCTTATTCAGAAGATGATCCTCTATAACCTGAGGATAATTTTTGCCAATAAATTCATCTGGTTTCTTGCAGGGTCGGTAGTATTCTATCTCGGCCTGTCGGTAATCTATGTCTTTTCACAGGATGTTTCAGCCATGTCGGAACTTTACGGGGTTTTCCTCTTTTCAGGAATTCTCCTGGTATTTTACCCGTCGGTTTTCGGCATTCAGAACGACCAGGATGCAAGGACCCTTGAAATCTTGTTCGGCATCCCCAACTACAGGTACAAAGTGTGGCTGGTAAGGATAATCCTGATATTTGTGATCGCTTTCCTTATCATGCTGGTTTTTACATTTCTCACCACGGTCCTTATTGTCAAGTTCCAGTTTGTCAAAGTAACGGTGCAGGTTATGATACCTGTCCTTTTCCTTGGGATGATGTCATTCATGCTTTCAACGGTCATCAGGAATGGCAACGGAACCGCGGTGGTGATGATAATCTTTGGCATTTTTTTCATGATACTCGAAGATCCACTTCGTAAAAGCCAGTGGAATGTTTTCCTGAATCCCTTCGATCCGGCCTGGGATGTAAGTGAGACGACATGGGCTATCATAACCCTCAAGAACAGGATAATCCTTATTACCGGCACAATACTCTTCCTTCTCGCTGCTCTTTTCAATCTGCAGAAAAGAGAGAAATTCATGTAGGGAATCTGTCATGTAGTCTTGCGATCATGCGGACATGCGGTCATGCGGTCTTGTGGTCTTGCAGTCTTGCAGTCAAATCCGGGATCCAGCCCCCTTCTGGTGGGTCAACAATACCCCCAATTTCTCAGCTCTGAAGGAACGCCGGATATTGTTGTCATATTATTTGAATTATTCAATCAAATACTATCTTTGAAATCCAATCTAAGACAAATATCTTATTAAACATGGATAATATCAGGCGCCGCGATTTTTTAAGGAAATCGGTTTTAGCCGGACTGGCGGTTTCATTTGCATCGCCACTGGATACTTTCGCATCATCAGTAATCAGTACTGAAAGCATCTCAGGCAAATCGAGTGTCGGACTTACAACAGGTGGCAACAGGGCCGACATGGCATTCCGTGCTCTCCAGCCTTATTCAAAACAGATCCGTCAGGCGATCGGAAATAAACGCGTGATACTCAAACCGAACAATGTTTCGATTGATATACCGCTTTGTGCTACCCACGCCGATACCCTCGAAGGTGTACTTGAATTCCTTAAGTCGATAAGGAAGCTCGAGAATGTTATAATAGCAGAATCAGCTGCTAACGGGCCCTCATTGGAGGGATTCGATAATTACGGTTATCTGAGGCTCGCCTCAAAATATCCCGTTAAATTTGTGGATCTCGATCAGGAAGGATCTCAGATTCTTTATGTATTCGATGAAAAGGATTTCAAGCCTCATCCTGTAAGATTCTCAAAAGTACTTCTCAACCCTGATTCGTATATTGTTTCAGTGGCCAGGATGAAAACCCACGATCGTGCGGTGGTAACCCTTTCATTGAAGAATATCGTGTTCGGAGCTCCTGTAAAGGATCCCGGATTTACCTGGGGACCGAACCGCAGGGAGGGTGCAAAGAGCGATAAGGCAATAGTTCACGGCAGCGGATTCAAAGGTATAAATTATAATTTATACAGCCTGGCCCCGCGTCTTCATCCGCATCTTGCGCTGATCGACGGGTTCGAAGGTATGGAAGGTAACGGGCCGAATAACGGGACTCCCGTCGACCACAGGGTATGTGTTGCGAGTACCGACTGGCTTGCAGCCGACCGTGTTGCCGTTGAACTGATGGGCGTTGATTATACGAAAGTAAAATGGCTCAACTTTTGCACAATGGCAGGATTTGGTACAGGAGACCTGAACAAGATTGAAATCGTCGGGGAAAGCATCAGCAACCACATTAAACATTATAAGCTTAACGATAATATCGAAAAGCAGCTGGCTTAGATATTTTTGCTTTTACAGGAATCATTCGAAGGGATGTTCCCTGCTGAAATCAGGATTGTAGTTCTGATGACTGTCCAAATCCTGGACCCATCCATTGCGAAAACCGAGATCATCCATTTCTTCAACGACTGAATCGTATTCAGCCTTGTATAAAGTCCTTTTAAGTTCCGGGTGATTTCTTACATCACTGGTGGGATGGTATTGTGACATCAGGGAGATATTTATTCCCGTGGAAATTTCATCTGCAAGTGTCCTTAGTACACTTTTACTTTCGTCGGCATGTCCCGGAAGGACGAGGTGTCTTACAAGCATACCGTTTTCTGCCCTTCCCTCAGTGTCAAGAGTTAAAACCGATCCCTTTTGATAAAACATCTCTTTCAGTGCAGCCAGGGCAACGGCAGGATAATCGGCAGCATCAGAAAACCGGTGCGCAATTCCGGGTGAAACATATTTGTAATCAGGCAGATAAACATCTACCAGGCCATCAAGGCTGACTATTGTTTCTCTTTTGTCGTAGCTGTTTGTATTGTAAACTGTTACAGGATTAAATCCCAAGTCATTAAGTCCCCTTATTATTGCCTTTACCTGGGGAACTACATGCGATGGCGAAACAAAGCCCACAGCTTTTATTCCCTGCTTCAGTATTGCTGTAATTGTATCAAGTGCTTCTTTTAAGCCTGGCGACCTTCTGTTTTCCCGTGAACAGGGCCTGCTGATTTCATGGTTCTGGCAATAAATGCATTTAAGGTTACAGCCGGAAAAGAATATGTTGCATATTCCGTCAGGTCCGCTTATGGACGGCTCCTCTCCCTTGTGGATGCAGATCGATGCAATGTTAAGCCCTGCGTCGCATCCGCAGTATCCCGTACCCCCCTTGAACCTGTTCACCCTGCATTCGCGCGGGCAAAGTGAGCATTCAGATAAAATATCGATTTCGTCTTTCAAATAGATATCCCCGGTCATCAAAATTATATTTATTCGCTAAGTCATACACCCATCAACAAAATATGGGCACGCAAATATTAATAACTTTTAGTTACACAACTCGTCCCGATCTATCGGGAGAGTTGCACAGAGAAGACGCAACTTGCCCCGAGACCTCGGGGGAGGGCCACAGAGTTAATAATTCAGATCTCTGTGGATCTCTGTGATTCTCCGTGGATCTATGTGTAAGTTTTAAATTAGTTATATAGTAAAATGCAAAGTAAAAAAGTTTACTGCAACATATTGCGAATTCTAAAACAATAATTATCTTTGCAACCGAATTGAGGGGCAATTGAGACCTAGGGGACCAGAGTCCCCTATTTTATTATCGGTTTTCAGAGAATGATCGACAGGGGAAAGATAGAGGAAATGTTAATGGAGTTTATCCGCGGCACGGATCTCTTCGTTGTTGCGGTGAAAGTAAGCGCATCTAACAGGATAATGGTGCTTGCCGACAGTAAGAAAGGGATAACGATCGATGAGTGTGCCTTACTTCACCGTCATATCGAAAAGGGACTCGACCGCGATACAATGGATTTTGAACTTCAGGTCTCCTCACCCGGTCTCGAAATGCCTTTCAGTGTGATAGACCAATACTATAAGAATGAAGGCCGGAAGGTTTCCGTGACCGACAATGATGGAATGAAATACACCGGGATACTGAAAAACGTCACTAAGGGTGGGTTCGACCTTGAGACTGAAGTTAAGGTCAAAGGTAAGGCGAGGGAGGTTAAGGATCTGCCTTTCAATTTTGACCAGGTGAAAACGGCAAAAATTGTAATAACGATAAAATAACATCAAGAAGATAACCGCAGATGGAAAATATTAATTTGATCGATACCTTTTCGGAATTCAAGGAGCTCAAGAATATTGACAGGCCCACAATGATGAGTGTGCTCGAGGATGTATTCAGGAGCATGCTGGCGAAGAAATATGGTTCAGCCGACAATTTCGACATAATTGTCAATATCGACAAGGGCGACTTTGAAATATGGCGGAACAGGGTTGTGGTGGAAGATGATGAACTGGTTGACGCCAACCTGCAGATTCCGCTTTCAAAGGCAAAGGAGATCGATGAGGATTATGAAGCAGGAGAAGAGGTTTCGGATGAAGTCAAATTCCTTGATTTCGGAAGAAGGGCCATCCTGTCGCTCAGACAAAACCTTACTGCAAGGATCCTCGATCTTGAAAAGAACAACATTTACATCAAGTACAAGGACAGGATCGGCGAAATTGTGACTGGAGAAGTTTACCAGGTGTGGAAAAGGGAGATCCTCGTACTCGACGATGACGGCAATGAGCTTATAATACCAAAGAGCGAACAGATCCCTTCCGATCATTTCCGGAAAGGCGATTCGATAAGGGCAGTCGTGATCAAGGTTGAAATGAGAAACAATACTCCGTTCATAATACTCAGCCGCACTTCCCCCGTATTCCTCGAAAGGCTCTTCGAGCTTGAGGTCCCTGAAATATTTGACGGACTTATTACGATCAAGAAAATCGTCAGGGTTCCCGGAGAGCGCGCCAAGGTAGCCGTGGAATCGTATGATGAAAGGATCGATCCGGTGGGGGCCTGCGTCGGGATGAAAGGATCAAGGATCCATGGCATTGTAAGGGAACTCCGCAATGAGAATATCGATGTAATCAATTACACTTCAAACAACCAGCTCTTTATTCAGAGAGCCCTGAGCCCTGCAAAAATAACTTCAATCAAGCTTGTCGAAGAAACTAAAAGGGCCGAAATATACCTGAAACCCAATGAAGTTTCACTGGCAATCGGCAAGGGCGGACTTAACATAAAGCTTGCAAGCCAGCTTACCGGATATGAGATCGATGTTTACAGGGAACCGGGAGGAGAGGATGAAGAGGATGTGAACCTTGAAGAGTTCAGCGATGAAATTGAAGACTGGATAATCGAGGAACTGAAATCAATAGGATGCGACACAGCAAGGAGCGTTTTGAACCTTTCAATAAGCGATCTTGTAAAACGCACCGATCTCGAAGAAGAAACAGTGAAGGAAGTAGTTAATATTCTGAAAGCAGAATTCGAATAATATTTGTCATAAAAAACCGCTTTAAGATTTAAGAAAGACTAAGGACATATCTATGACTGAAGATATTAAGGCAACAAGATTAAGCAAAGCAGCCCGCGAGTTCAACGTGGGAATTTCCACAATTGTGGAGTTCCTGCACAGGAAGGGGTTTGATCTTGATCCGAATCCAAATACAAAATTACCTCCCGAGGCATACATTCTTCTTCTCAAGGAATACAGCAGCGACCTTAATGTCAAAAAGGAGTCAGAGAAGCTTATCCTGAAGGATCTTCACAGGAAAAAAGAGACTGTTTCTATCGATGATGTACCTGAATCCGTCAAGGGCGACGATCAGGACAGGGATGAGGAGTTCCTGATCAAAGACACTTCAACTGCAAAAAAAACAGTGGATATCAGGACTGAGATCAAAAAGCCCGATATCAAGCTTATTGGCAAGATTGACCTTGAGAAAACACTGAAGCCCAAGGTTGCACAGCCTGAAAAGCCAATACCGGCCGTAGAAAAGAAAGCCCCTGAAGTGCCTGCCGAACCTAAGGCCCCTGAAAAGAAAAAACCGGCTGAGGAGAAACCTAAGCCTGCTGCAGAAGAACCCCTGAAGGATGAAAAGGCAAAATCGCCGATAGATATTCATGTTGTCGGAAAAATCGACCTTGAAACAGTCGCCAGGGAAACCAGGGCTCCGAAGAAAGAGGAAAAGGAAAAACCTAAAGCCAAACAGGAAGTCAGGGAGGATGCTCCCCTGGAAAAGAAAAAGGAACCAGCCATTGAAGAACAGGTCCCGGCAGGTGACACAGTTTCAGAATTAAAAGCTGCGGATGTGACGGCGGATGTAACTGTCGCAGGAGAGACCCTTGCAGAACCGGAAGAAGCGGAAGCTGTAAGTATCTTCAAGCCGCCGGTCAGAAAACTTTCCGGACTTACAGTGGTAGGCAAGATCAATCTTCCTACCGAAGAAAAGAAGAAACCGGGATATCAGCAGGTGAATATTAATGGAGATTCTGATTTCAGGAGAAAAAAGAGAAGAAAGAGAATTACAAAGGAAAAGGAACAGACGCCTGTTGTCAAACCGGTCGCCTCAGATAAAAAGGACAGGACCGTTAAGAAAGTAATCACCAAGAGATCAGTCCGCGCCGAGGTTGACGAAGGGGAAGTGCAGAAGCAGATAAAGGAAACCCTCGCCCGGCTTACAACAAAGGGGAAATCCAAGGGCTCGAGATACCGTAGGGAGAAAAGGGAGGCAATAAGCCAGAAGCACCGGGAGGTTGAGGACAGGATGGAACTTGAAAAAAACATCCTGAAAGTGACCGAGTTCGTATCAGTAAATGAGCTCGCCACAATGATGAACACCCCTGTCACCGAAATTATTTCCACATGCATGAACCTGGGGCTTTTTGTTTCAATAAATCAGCGCCTCGATGCCGAAACGCTGGCACTGCTGGCCGATGAATTCGGGTACAAGATCGAATTCGTAAGCGCTGAATTGCAGGAGACTGTCAGGGAGGTCGAAGATAAAGAGGAGGATCTTAAGCCAAGGCCCCCGATTGTGACTGTAATGGGCCATGTTGACCATGGAAAGACAAAACTCCTCGATTACATCCGGAGGACAAACGTAATTGCCGGTGAGGCCGGAGGAATAACACAGCATATAGGCGCTTACGGGGTTATCCTCGACGACGGGCGCCAGATAACTTTCCTCGACACACCCGGTCATGAAGCCTTTACGGCTATGCGTGCCAGGGGTGCACAGATCACGGATATTGCGATCATCGTGGTGGCAGCCGACGACGGGGTGATGCCCCAGACAATTGAAGCAATAAACCATGCATCAGCAGCAGGTGTCCCGATTGTTTTCGCAATAAACAAGATCGATAAGCCTACCTCCAATCCTGAAAAGATAAAGGAAGCTCTTGCGAATATGAATTACCTTGTAGAGGACTGGGGCGGCAAATACCAGTCGCAGGAGATCTCTGCAAAAACCGGATTCAACATAGACCTTCTTCTCGAGAAAGTGCTTCTCGAAGCTGAGATGCTCGACCTTAAGGCCAATCCCGACAAGCCTGCGATAGGTACAGTTATTGAATCATCGCTCGACAAGGGACGCGGATTTACGGTAACGGTGCTTGTCAAGGCCGGAACGCTGCGTATCGGCGATATCATGATAGCAGGTGCCAGCTTCGGGCACGTCAAGGCAATGTACAACGAGAGGGGAATGAAGGTCGATGAGGTCGGACCGGCAACTCCGGCACTTATCCTTGGACTGAACGGAGCCCCTCAGGCCGGCGACAAATTCAATGTAATGGACAGCGACCGCGAAGCAAAGGAAATCGCAACAAAAAGGGCCCAGCTCCAGAGGGAACAGGGCCTGCGCACCCAGAAACATATCACCCTCGACGAGATCGGAAGACGAATTGCTATCGGGAACTTCCAGGAACTTAATATAATTGTCAAAGGTGATGTTGACGGATCTGTAGAAGCCCTGAGCGATTCGCTTATCAAGCTTTCTACTCCTGAAATCCAGCTGAATATCATTCATCAGGCTGTGGGGCAGATCTCCGAATCGGATATCCTGCTTGCAGCTGCATCAAATGCCGTTATAGTCGGTTTCCAGGTGAGGCCATCACTCAGCGCCCGGAAGCTTGCTGAAAAGGAGGAGATCGATGTACGCCTCTATTCAATAATTTACGATGCCATCGAGGAGATAAGGGCCGCAATGGAAGGAATGCTTTCACCTGAGATGAAGGAGGAGATCGTTGCCACACTTGAGATACGCGATATCTTTAAGGTTACAAAAGTGGGAACGGTAGCAGGCTGCTATGTCAAGGAGGGTAAGATCACCAGAAACACAAGGGTGCGCGTGATACGCGACGGCATAGTAATCTATACTGGCGAACTCGGTTCCCTGAAACGCTTCAAGGACGATGTTAAGGAGGTTGTCGGCGGTTATGAATGCGGACTTAACATATCCAACTTCAACGACATCAAAGTCGGGGATATGATAGAGGGCTACCAGCAGGTAGAAGTCAAAAAGACCCTATAGGATCTCCTGATATTTTTCGGCCGAAAGCAGGGTTCCTGTTTCAGCAGGATCTGACAGTTTTACTTTTATCAGCCATCCTTTTCCGTATGGATCCTTGTTAACAACATCGGGCGAATCCCCGAGTGCAGGATTTACTTCTAAAACCTCTCCACCTACCGGCATGAACAGGTCAGAAACGGTTTTGACTGCTTCAATGGTTCCGAAGACCTCTTCTTTCTTAAGTGTTTCTCCATGAGTCTCGATCTCGAGGAAAACGATATCCCCAAGCTCACCCTGCGCAAAATCAGTTATTCCGATGAATCCGAATTCACCTTCAATCCTGAGCCATTCATGGTCCTTTGTGTAAAGCAAATCTGCCGGTACGTTCATTTCAATATGTTTTACTGAATAAATATTTTGTTGAAGTGTCTTAACAGGTTCAAAAATAGGGAATTTTTTTAAAAGTTTCAGAGTTGCAGGAGTTAAGGCTATTTATTTAACTCAATGATCATCGCAGTTTTCGGGGCGATAGTGAATGATTTGATGTCTCTGATTTCCGCACCTGTGATTACTTCATACCCGTGCGTGAATCCATTCAGCGCTTCAGCATACCGGCCGCCGGTTATTGTACGGGTCTCCTTTTCGCTGTTGTTAAGAATAACCATTACTGATTCCGTGTCGTTGTACCTGAAATATACATAAAGGTTATTCTCAGGAACGAAGTGCTTGAGTTTTCCGGAATGTATTACATCCTTCCCTTTTCTCCAGTTAAGCAGTTTTTTTGTAAAGGCAATGGCATCCTTTTCATCCTGAGTTAAATTCAGAGCCGTAAAGGAGTTTTTTGTATCCCCTGGCCATCCTCCCGGAAAATCTGCCCTGAGAAAACCGTCACCGCGGTTCTTGTCGCCCTGCATTATTATTTCAGTGCCATAGTAGAACTGAGGTATCCCCCTGGTGGTAAGGATAAATGAAAGTGCCATTTTATATATTGCAGGATTCATACCGGTCTGTGTGTAGAAACGGGTAAGGTCGTGGTTGTCGAGGAAGATCACATTTCTGAATGGATCAGGATATAGAAAATCCTGTGAAAGGACCGTGTAAAGTCTTGCCATTCCGCCGGTCCAGCTTTCAGGCTCATTAAAAGCCCTGTGTGTGGAAAGCGAAAGGGGGAAATCAGTTACAGATGGAAGGTTCGAGCGATATCCGTCGCTGTTGACCTTATCAAGCGCCCAGTAAGCCGTAAGCGCCTCCTGCTCCTGCCACACCTCCCCAACTATGAAAAAACCGGGGAATTCATCGGTGACCCTTTTTGCCCATCTCGACATCATGTTCTTGTCAGGGTAAGGATAGGTATCCATCCTGATGCCGTCGATGCCGAAATTTGCTATCCACCAGAGGCTGTTCTGGGTAAGGTAGGTCTCGACAAGGGGATTGCCCTGATTAAGGTCGGGCATGGTTCTGTCAAACCAGCCTTTTTCCATCAGATTTTCATCAATCATGGCAGCATACGGATCCATCAGGGTCGTTGCCCTGTAGCTGGTGCGGGTAAACTCACTGAACTGATGAACCCAGTCTGAGGAAGGCAGGTCCTTCATCCACCAGTGGCCCGAACCGATATGGTTATTTATCATGTCCATCATTACCTTTAACCCCATGCTATGTGCCTTTGAGATCATATTCCTGAATTCTTCGTTGCTTCCGTACCGGGGATCGACACGGAAAAGATCGGTAATTGAATATCCGTGATATGAGTATGCAGGCTGGTTGTTCTCCAGGAAAGGATTAAGCCAGATTCCGGTTACTCCAAGATCCTTTATATAATCGAGGTGATCAGAGATTCCCTTCAAATCTCCTCCGTGACGGCCGTTGGGATTGCTCCGGTTGGCCTGTTCAAGCATACCGCTGACATTGTCATTTCCCGGATCACCATTGGCAAAACGGTCGGGCATGAGAAGGTAAATCACATCTGAAGCGTCAAAGCCTCTTGCCTGCCCTGAAGGATGTGAATTAAGCGGATAATCATGCGTGAGCTTCAGTTTTCCCCTTGTGAATGTAAGCCTGATATCACCGGGAACTGCCTTCTCTCCAATATCAAGGTTAACGAAAAGATAGTTGGGGTTTTCAGTTTTGACAAGAGTGGCAACTCTTACACCGGGGTAATCAACCATTACATTGAACGAACCGATATCCAAGCCGTAAACCATCAGCTGAAGAGCTGTCTCCTTCATTCCCGTGAACCACGACGGCGGTTCAACACGTTCGATCTTCTGAGCTGCCGTAAAACTGCCGAAAGCCGTGATCAGGATTAATAATGCCGCAAAAACGTGGATTTTTTTCATGCCCAAAATATTTTAGATTCCATTACTGCAAATCTAATTTAAATTGAAGCAATACACCTGAGCGAAATGGAAAATCCTACTGCACAAGTGTAAACTTAAGGCTGAATCCAAAATTGGTGTTTGATGTCGGGAAGGTATTTGCGACAAAGGGATTGTTCATCGTATGATCGGCAAAGATCTGGAGATTGAACCTGTCACTCAGCACATAATCGGCTGTTGCACCGGCGGTAAATACTCTTATCCCTGCAACAGGCTGATTTACATCCTCTATGAGCTTTCTTGCAACGGTTTTATTATCCCTCATTGAAAGATCAAGCTTAATGTTAAGGTCACTTTTCAGCGTCTTCTGGGCGCCGCCGGTCCTCACAGTGATCTGGACATCATCAAACCTGTAACCAGCGCCGATGACAAGCTCGTTGACACGGTTGTCGGTGATCTGGTTCCCTGTCAGGTTAAGTGAGACGGTCCTCGATTTCCTCCATTCGAATCTTGATGTCAGGTTGCTTTTCCAGTTCATGTCCACATTGATCATCGGGCTGAACTGTTCGCTGACTGTCACAGTATTTATTTCGTATTTCTGGATAAAGTTCTTCTGCAGGTCCCTGATATTGTTCACACCATTGCCATCAACGAAATAATTGAGGTTTGTGGTGTATGATCCTATCTGGTAAACGCTTCTGTACTGGTGGGTGATGTTGACAGACCGGAACAGGCTCTTTATGAATTCGAACTTTGAAAATCCATCGAAGGTAATCCTCCAGTTTGGCATCATTCTGAATGCCGAGGGGAAAGTTGCCAGTCCTACCCTTTGCGGGTCAGTTTTTGTGTAGGCGGCAAAAAAAGCCGGTATAAGCACTTCGCGTGAGGTTCTGCCATACCCGCTTTTAAACTCCCCTTCAAGGGGCTGGCCGGTTTCAGGATCCAAATCAGGATCGTAACCGGGGTCAATAGCCTGTCTTGCCTCAGCTCTTCTGCCGGATATTATTGCGGCATTTTTCTTGAAATTCTCAAATGTGGCTGAGACATAATTATTCTTTTTTGAGATTTTTTCGAACGCAGTACCCCACGAAATTACTGATATTGAAAAGGTTCCCGTAATCACCCTGTTCCGGGTGCTGTCGGGGAAATTGCCGTTGTAATCAGCTGTATAATACGAGGTTTCATTTTCCAGGAATCTTCTGTCAGCATTCAGGTCGATTTTCAGGCCGGGGAAAGGTTCCACAACACTTCTGACTGACATGTCCCTCCTGTTGTTGTACAATGCCGGTGTATTAAGCAGAGTATCCGTCGTGAGCCATCTGTTCGTGACCGCCTTCTGGAAGAAGTTCCTGTTGCTGTAACCAAGAATGAAAGGAAGGCCGGGAGCCGAAATATTGTTGTTCCTGGACATCCCCATGAATTTTGCCTCAGGAAGGAATCCCGGCAAAAACTGTCCCTGAGATGATGTATATGTCATGCTAACCGACCGCACTCCCATCATTGCACGAAGCACATATTCGCCGGTTACGGTAAGCGGATTCCGTTTTTTGGGGATCCTTCCCTCAATGGTAACCTGGGTGCCCTCAGCTGCCTCTGCCGATGTAAAATTAACCCTGTTTTCGCTTATTATATCCAGTTTCCCTTTAAGCTCAGTGCCATCCTTTTTGATGATCCTTACCTTCACATCCTTTGTTTTCAGGTTATGGACAAGCGGCCTCATCACATCCACCCTGAAATTGACATTGTTCCTTGTAAATGTCTCGGTCTTGTACTCGGTTTGCATTCTCTGGACTGCGCCGGGACGTGTATTGTTCTCCACATTCTTCAGGAACTTCGATTTGCCGTAAAGCGTTGAAAGGTTAGCCGTTCCGGATAATGTCAGCTCGGTGTGGTTCTTGATTGTGTTCCCGAGATTTATGTTCATGGAATCGGGATAGAGGGCGCCAGCCAGCCATGAATAATCGCCTCCCAGCCTGGCGTTTGCAGTTACCCACGACAGAAGCGGAAGCTTGTTGATTGGAATATTGTAAGTGACATTGTAATAATGATTGTAAGAAGTGGTTCTCCCCAGTTGTTTAAGATTCGTCATCACCGAATCGCGCCAGTTTTCATAATCAGTTTTGTAACGCTTGCGGTCGGCAGCTCCCTCCGGTTCATCAATCCTCGCAACATTAGTTGAAGTAAAATCAATTTTCAGGTTACGGGTAAGGTCATACTTTATGTCAAACATCCGTGTCCACTCGAAGTCTTTTCTGAATGTGGGAGATATCAGAAGATTCGGATTATTGATATTCCTTGTTTTCAACTCATTATAGTACCTGGAAAGGTCAGTCCTGAAGGAAATGCTTTTGGGGAAAGGATAGAAGTTGAAGTCTTTTATTATCCTGAATATGGGGGAATTAAGGAATTTGACATCCTTGAATGGAGTGATGTTTTTGGGATTTGCTTCATAGTTATAGTTTATTCCTCCCTTATAGTTCCTTTCCAGGTCGATTTCCGTTTTTGTATTGCTCCTGTAGGTTTCGTTGAATGTATAGTTGACGCTGAAATTGGCAAGATCCCACGCCTGGGCCTTTTCACCCCTCCTTGTGATGCCTGCGTTATTTATCGAGATTGTTTTTCGTCTCGCGTAATCCTCGGATATCGACCTGATGGAGTCCCTCGACTGCTTGTCGGGAGCTTCTTCGAGTGCATCCTTCAGTGTGATGTCGGGATCGAGCGGATTATACTGCGGTTTGATTCTTGTCTCCGAATAACCGATATATACCGGAAGCCTTACTCCTGCCTCCTCGGGAAAGAATTTTCCAATTTCCATTGTGGATGAAAGGTCGTACTTGAGAACTTCTTCCTTGCTTCTTTCGTTAACCTTCCTGTCAGCTTCCCCATCCGGGAGTGCTTGCCTGCCCCACCAGATCCATGGTTCCCAGGTCGGCCAGACGGGCCTGCAGATGAGCGTTTGCCGCCCATCCGCCGTTTTCAATGAAATCGCTGAGCCTTAATTCATTCACCCATACTTCACCCGACTTCGGGTCTCCGGTGTCAGAATTTGGATTTCTTGTCCTTATCGGATTCCTGATCCCGACCATTATGACCTTCACATTGCTCAGGTTGGGATTTCCGCATACGTCAACCCTGTTTGAATCATCCCTGAAGGCAAAGACATCAGAGATGCCCAGCGACGATCCGGGAGCCTGAAGCTGCCTGTTGCGCTCCTTTTTGGCTTCCTGCAAAACCGACAGATCAATATTGAACTGGTTCTCCGTAGGCCATACGATCAGCCTGTCCTCCTCCGAATCGTTGTCTACTTATCGCTGGGGTGTAAGCTTTAACGGGACATCTACTCATAGAATTTTGACTTGTAGTCGAATCCATCCTGGAAAGCAGTGAGCTCGGATTCTAGAGCGGCTGGCCAATGAGCGCCTCGGCATGGACTTCCATCCTGAGCCTGCGGTACTGGCGGATATCGAGGTTTACAGTCCTGTATGCTGCACGGGCATCACCATCGG
>CAVOKP010000019.1:0-154585 GCA_963696535.1 uncultured Bacteroidales bacterium | reverse complement strand
AAGGGTATCTCAATTAAATGTTTCTAAATTTGAGACAATTAAGCTATATCCAAATCCTGCAAATGATTTTGCTTATCTGTATTTCGGTGAGGCGTTTTCAGGAAAACTAAGAATCACCGTCGCAAGCATTCAGGGATTCGTGGTTCAAACCAGAGAAGTGACTGATATAGAGGCAAATCAGATCATCGATCTTGATGTTGCCGGATTACAGTCCGGGGCTTATCTGGTAAAGGTAAGTGGAAAGACCGGACGGATAGTATTTCAGATGATCAAGTACTAGATCTAAGATGATTTCATAAGGAAAGAACCTTGAATACTATTTGCGGCCATTGTCATTGGCTATCTCAGAAGGCTGTATTACTATATTTGAAGAATAATCTCCGCCTAACCCAGGGATACCACAGATTTGATTGAATGTTGTCCATCATGTCCTATTAATAATAGTCAAAAAGGAGAAGCAGCTTTTTGAGCTTCAAGGGAATAATGACTTATCAAAAGTTGGCCCATTTTATCAAAAAAGTCTGCATAATTATGTAACTTGTCCATACTTTTATTAGATATTATCAGAAAAAAGAAGGAAGTCAGATATAATAATGAAGATAAAAGAACTTCTGATTGTTGCTTTTATATTATTCTCTGCATTCATAAGACTTCAGGGACAGGCCTATACAGTAGCCACATCATCAAGCCCCTCAGCCGGGGGTACTACTAACGGAGCGGGATCATACGATTACGGTGCTATAGCAACGGTTACTGCAACTCCTGCAACAGGTTATCTGTTTGAAAACTGGACAGAAAGCGGTACTGTTGTCTCAACCAATGTCAGCTATGCTTTCACTGTGACAGGGAACAGAACAATTGTCGCAAATTTCAATCTGATTACATATTCAATCAGTACATCTTCGAGCCCATCAGCCGGAGGTACTACAAGCGGGGGAGGGACTTATAACCCGGGGGCCTCTGCAACTGTTACTGCAACCCCTGCATCAGGTTATCAGTTTTTAAACTGGACAGAAGGAGGCATTGCTGTTTCAACAAATCCAAGCTATACTTTCCTGGTTAATGTTAACAGGACACTCGTTGCTACGTTTCAATCTATAAGTTATATAGCAATTAATACTTTATCAAGTCCGGGCAGTGGAGGTACAACAGCTGGAGCCGGAACATATACAGCTGGTTCAATAATAAGCGTTACTGCGACTCCTGCAACAGGATACCAGTTTGCCAACTGGAATGAAGGTGGTTCTGTTGTCTCAACTAGTACAAGTTATTCTTTCACTGTATCAGCAAACCGGACACTTGTTGCCAATTTCAACCTGCTGACATATTCAATAAGCACATCATCAAGCCCGGCTGCAGGTGGTTCTACAAGCGGTGGTGGGACATATAATTACGGCAATGGAGCAACTGTTTCTGCAGATCCCGCAACTGGTTACCAGTTTGTTAACTGGACACAGGGAGGCACTTCTGTTTCCACAAATTCCAGCTATTCATTTACGGTAACTGGGAACAGGACACTTGTTGCCAACTTCAGCCAGATAACATATTCCATAATTACATCATCAAGCCCGACTGCAGGTGGTGCTACCACCGGAGGAGGAGGATTTAATTACGGCGCTTCTGCAACTGTTTCTGCTACACCATCCTCAGATTACCTGTTTGTTAACTGGTCTGAAGGTGGTTCTGCTGTTTCAACTAACCCAAGTTATACTTTCAATGTAACCTCAGGCAGGACACTTGTTGCCAATTTCAGCCAGATAATATATACGGTAGCAACATCATCAAGTCCAGCAGGCGGAGGTTCGACCAGCGGTGGTTCGACCTACAGCTCAGGTTCTTCAGCAACAGTCACAGCAACACCTGCAACCGGATACCAGTTTGTCAACTGGACCCAGGGAGGTTCTTCTGTCTCAACAAGTGCCAGTTATTCTTTCACAGTAACATCTAACATAACGCTTGTTGCCAATTTCACCCTGGCATCCTTTACCATTGCAACCGCATCAAGTCCTCCGGCAGGAGGATCAACAAGTGGCGGAGGATCATTCAACCATGGAGCTTCCGTAACTGTAAATGCCGTTCCGGCATCTGGATATCAGTTTACAAACTGGACAGAAGGCGGATCCATTGTTTCCACAAGCGTTAACTATACTTTCACGGTCACGGCAGGCAGAAGTCTCCTTGCGAACTTTACCCAGATACCAAGGGTACTGAATCTTACCGGCCCAGGAGGAACTGCACTTCGGAACAATGATGTAATAACCCTGAGTAATTCCGATGCGGGGTCATTATTAATCACTGTTGACGCAAATGCAGAATGGACAGCCACCGAAAGCTCATTATGGTTAAAAGCAGTTAAGGAAGGCAATACTTCCCTGAGGTTAACCTACATGGAAAATATTTCGGTCCTCGACAAACAGGCTTCTCTCAGAGTCACAACAGCATTAAATGCTGAGATACAGATAACCATCAAACAGACTGCAAGGATATCCCAGCTAAAAGCATCGAAATTTGATAAGATAGGAATTTATCCGAATCCAGCATCCGACCGTACAAGTATCAGTTTTGGGGAAGAAATGAAGGGAAAAGTGAGGATTTCAGTTTCGAGTATTATTGGAACTCTCCTTAAGACAATCGAATTAACTGACATTCAGGCAAATCAGATCATTGAGCTTGATCTATCCGGGATAAGGACGGGTCATTACCTGATTACTGTACGCGACCAGACAGGTAAGAAGGCTTTCAACCTGATCAAATACTAGATTATTTTCTGCGGGTATTTGCATTTGCAATTTCTGCAGCCTGAATGGTCAGATTTGATACATAACCATCGTTTAGTCCAAGTATGTCAGGGATGATTGAATTTTGTCCATCCCCTCCTATTAATAACCTCCACAATGGCGATCCGGTCTTTTGAGCTTCAAGTGAATAGTATCCTGTTGCCTTAATTGTCTGAAGCGGAATACCAAAAAGCCGGAGTGAAATTTCCGGCCCGGAAAATATCTTGAGATCAGAATTTTCTGTTATTAGAGGCCTGGTGAAATCGTGATTTTCCGTATTGGTCAAAGGATTTTCTGACCATTTTAAGGCGGCATATCTGATTTCAGATGTAATCGTCCTGTCCTGTCTGACACCTGAAGTTACAGTTCCTGATACAGATCCGTCAAAACCGCAGATTATACTTACTTCAGGTATAAAGACCAGACTATCAATTATTATGGGGGAGTGGACAAACTCAGCAGCAACAATTTCCCGGATTCCGCTGAATGCCCCGTTTGAGGTAATGGTAAGTTCATCAATCTTGTTCAGGGTAGTGACAAGATTAATCTCATTTATCTTTCTTCCGGTGATTTTTATTCTAAGATTAATTTCGGGGCTTATTCCGATGGATCCGTTTAGCATGGCAATCCTGGCTCCATCCCTGAACATTTCGAAGTTCTCGAGAGTAACCGCAAGCCCTTCAAATGCCTTATTGGGACCAGTTACAAGAACACCGTCCATTTTTGATTTAAGGGTAAAATTCTTCTCCTGTAATTTGATCTGCAGAGCAATAACACCTTCTTTTATTATATCGGTAAGCACCGCATCAGTGGTTGTCAGAATTATTGCGGATCCGTCATTTCTGATTCCGGTAATCTTTCTCAGCAAACCATAAGGCGTCTTTGTAGTGATCCCGGCTACCAGGTAGTTAAGATCTGCCAGTTTATCCAATTCTGTGGTTGTTCCGCTAAAAACAATCTCATTCTCGCTGACATCTGAGAGCACTTTGATTTCTTCCTTGCCAAGCAGCATAACATCCTCGGAATAAGTGATATCCCCTACTTTTGTTCCCCAGATGAATTCCTCCCGTCTGCAGCCCTCCATGAGAATCCCGATCATTAAAAGGACGCATACTGGTAAAATATATTTCCGCCCCATATACCCTCCATTTTAAGTTTAAGTACTCTTGAATCTGACTCTGTTCTTCTAGTAAAGTGTTTTTCTCATTTTATTCGAAATGCTCTTTTTCCTGTTTGCGAAATGAACTATCCCAAATGCCGAGGTAAAGGATAATCCGCCTGAAATATAAGTATAAGTATCTAATTGCATTGTCTTATCGTAATAATGCTTTGCCATCTCCATGGTTTCTGCCGTTTTATAAGATGTATAATAATTGTTGGCCTTTGACCTAAAATAAAAGGTTCCGGCTGCTGCCAATGAAAAGACCGGGATTGAAACTAACCTCATTATGTTATTAAATTGCCTCTTCCTCACTAATTCATTATTGTATGGAAGGCTGAATTCATACTTTGGACTTAAACTGGCAATATTCCGGGAAGTACCTGATGGATTTGATGCCGATTCAGTCAATGTTAAATTATCATGATTTTTTGAGACAAGGATTTTAATCACCTCATTGTTATTCTGTATTCTGGCTATCGTTTTAGGAGAGAGTTTCTGATCGGTTTTAA
Organism: uncultured Bacteroidales bacterium; assembly: GCA_963696535.1. Taxonomy (GTDB): domain Bacteria; phylum Bacteroidota; class Bacteroidia; order Bacteroidales; family VadinHA17; genus LD21. The sequence continues at coordinate 150,137 of CAVOKP010000019.1, read as the reverse complement.
TACTTTTACTGGCACCCCTGCTTAACAGTTCCTTTACCAGAATTGCATGATTCAGTTCTGAAGCAATATGCAACGGAGTATAACCAGAGTTTCCCTTTATATCTACTTCAGCTCCCTTCAGAAGCAGGTGATTTACAATCATTCTGTTATCGAGGAAAACAGCAATATGCAGGGGAGAAAGATCCAGCTTGTTTTTTATGTTCAGGTCTGCACCCTGATCCATGATGGAGAGTGCATTCCCGGTTTCGCCAGCCAGAATTGAGGCAATTAACGCAGTATTTCCATCGTTATCCTTTTCATTAATCCCGGCTCCAGGGTTAAGGCTGGCAACTGGTTGAGAAGGCAAATCTTCAGGCCTCACTGGAGTTTCAGTATTAGCTAATTTCTTAGGTCTGTTTTGACTTGTTTGATTATAAAATAATGACTTCTCATTAAGGTCAATTCCATTAAGGTCTAAAATGCCAATATTGTTTGTTCCGATCGGGATTTTTGCTATTGGAGGCACAATTATTTTTGCAGCCGATCCGGAGGCTGGTTTTTTCTTTGCTGTGGTTATTACAGGTTTTTCCCTGGTATTTATTGAGGCATTCTCAATTACAGGCTTTGCTTTTATTGGTTGCAATCCTTTTGGCTGTCCCGGAGTGGAACCAGAATTAGCTTTGACAGGATCTGTTTTTATTTCTGATGATTCAACAGCAGATTCAGGATTGATTCTGTAAACATAAAATAACTTTTCAAATCTCAGAATTCCAGTGTTTTTGGATGTCCTGTACTCAATACTGAGCTTATAACCTCCTTCCAGATCAAGTACCGGAACGATTAATTCAATAAAATCAAAACCAATCCATGGTGACCACCGCGAAATATTCCTGTCGATCACTGTACTACCACCATCGGGAATTTCGAGCCTGTAGCGGTATTGAGTCACAATTGACTGATTACGGAAAAAGCTTAACTCAGCTTTGCCCAAAAGCTTAATCGTTGCAGGAATTGACTTAAGAAAATAAAATGGTGCCTCCTGTGGAGGATATAAAAATTCAGATAAAGGAGAGATTTCATTTTCATCTTCATGACAAAAACCATTTACAAAAGTCCCGGAAAGAAATAAAATTACGAATAAGCAAGATTTCATTTCTTCATTATTATATGATTACCATAATAATAAATTCGCTTCTGAGGTACTAAGTATCAAGATTCATAAAGTTAGCGATTCTGTAAAACATTTCATAATTATTTTGATTAACTTATCCTTACTGACATGTGTCACCTAAGGCAGTTATTGAAGCAATTCAGGCTTCTGTTAGCTCAACAGTCCCTTGTGTTGGTTTTTATTCCCACAGAAAATTCTTATATATATTTTTATGCTTCAGGATGTATGTATTTACAGTCTCACAGCAACATTTCGAATTTTCCAATTTTCCCCTGCTTGCACATTCCATGCATGCGAGCTTTAAAAAAAAAATGAGCCTCTCCCCGAGGCTCATTTTTAAATTCAATCAAAACCCATTATTACTAACCTAAATATCCTTTCAGCAATCTGCTTCTGGAAGTATGTCTTAGTCTTCTGATAGCTTTTTCCTTTATTTGCCTTACCCTTTCACGGGTAAGTCCAAACTTCTCACCGATCTCCTCAAGTGTCATCTCCTGGCATCCGATCCCGAAGAAAAACCTGATAATATCCCTTTCCCTCTCTGTAAGAGTGGCCAGAGCCCTGTAGATTTCCCTTGAAAGCGATTCATCCATTAAAAGCTTATCCGCCACAGGGGAATCTGAATTTGTCAGAACATCCAGAAGGCTGTTATCCTCACCTTCAATGAAGGGTGCATCCACGGATACATGGCGTCCCGAGACTTTCAATGTATCAGTTACCTTTTCCTTCGGAAGTTCAAGGACATCAGCCAGCTCCTCCGGCGATGGCGTACGTTCGTTTTCCTGCTCAAACCGGGAAAAAGCCTTATTGATCTTATTGAGGGATCCTACCTGATTAAGCGGAAGCCTTACAATTCTCGATTGTTCAGCAAGAGCCTGAAGGATCGATTGCCTGATCCACCAGACAGCATAGGAAATAAATTTAAAGCCTCTGGTTTCATCAAACTTTTCTGCAGCTTTGATAAGTCCGAGATTCCCTTCATTTATGAGGTCCGGAAGACTTAATCCCTGGTTCTGGTATTGCTTGGCAACTGAGACAACAAAACGCAGGTTAGCCTTGGTAAGCTTTTCAAGAGCAGCCCTGTCTCCTTTTTTGATTCTTTGTGCCAGTTCAACTTCCTCTTCCACAGAAATCAACTCTTCCTTACCAATTTCCTGAAGGTACTTGTCAAGTGATGCACTTTCCCTGTTTGTTATGGATTTGGTAATCTTTAGCTGTCTCATTTTGCCTCCGAAAAATTTTCCGCAAAGATATTGCTTTATTACTTATAAACAAAATATAAATGATATTGTTTCAAACAGGGGATATTAATAATAAAATCCCCTGTCAGACAACAACTTATGTAAATATGATTTTAGTTCCTGAATGAATAGCTGAACCTGGTTCCATTGGATTGTATCCCCTCGATAGCATTCAGCTGACTTTCATTGTCAGTCGCCTGACGGACCTCGGCAGCTGTCCTGACTTTTCTGCCGTTAATGCTGAGGATGATATAGCCTTTCCTGATTCCAAGATCTTTTAATTTGCCCTCATTGATTTCGGAGACTCTCACTCCATGATCAATGTCGAATCTCTCTTTGTCAGCCGACCCGAGAGTTTCAAAAAGAGCACCATAAACTGCTGTACTTCCACCTGTTCCGGGGGTTACGACATTTGTATTTCCTGCAATATTCCTCATTGTGATCGGTACGGTTACCTCCTTGCCATTTCTAATATATGAGATATTTGCCTTGTCACCCGGACGGCGCCTGCTTACCTGTTCCTGAAGCTCGGAAGGGGAAGTAACCTCCATACCATCGAATTTTACAATTATATCATCCTCTTTCAGGCCGGCTGCTCCTGCTGCGCCATCAGGTATGACTCTGGCAATACGTGCGCCCCTGACTTCACGAAGATCCAGCTTTTTGGCATCATCCTGGGTAACCTCGGTAATATTTACTCCAATTATTGCCCTCTGCACTTCTCCGAACTGTTTCAAATCCTCTACTACTTTCCTGACTAGTGTAACGGGTATTGCAAATGAATTACCTGCATAGGCCCCGCTGGGAGAAACTATTGCCGAAGTAATCCCGACAAGAAACCCTTTTGTATCGACAAGAGCCCCTCCGCTGTTACCCATATTAAGAGCTGCATCTGTCTGGATAAAAGATTCAATTTTAAGATCACTGTCAAGAATATTCAGATTCCTTCCCTTTGCACTTACAATCCCAGCAGTAACGGTCGAAGTAAGATTGAACTCACTTGTAGAAAATGGATTGCCAACTGCAAGCACCCATTCGCCAAGCCGCAACCGGTCAGAATCGCCGTATTTGATAAAAGGAAGACCTGTTGCCTTTACCTTTAACAGTGCGATATCAGTACTGGGGTCACGTCCAACAATCTCCGCCTCGAAAACCCGGTTATCATTAAGTTTTACCTCCACATTCTCAGCATCCTCAATTACATGGTTATTCGTAACAATATACCCGTCAGCCGATATGATCACTCCTGAACCATATCCCTTCCTTTCCCTGGGCCTTGACCCTGAATAATTGTCTCCGTAAAAATATTCCCATAATGGATTACTTGCCTGAGGGGAAACCATACTCTTGGTTCTGACATGGACCACGGCATGAACCGTCTGCTCTGCAGCATAAGTAAAATCAATCTGTCCCTCCTGCATTACATAGGATGTGAGCAAAGCCTCAGCTTTTTTCGCTTCCTCACGGGAACTGTCACCTGTCTGAATAACAGCAGGTCTCTCAATTATGCTTGTATAAGCAAATAAGGCGATACCTGCCCCCAAAAGAGCCATAAACAGGCTTCCTAATAAATATTTCATTTTCATAGCTGTCACTAATTTAAATTTAACTTCATCATTTTGTATGATTTTCAATTATTATGCCTTTTTAAAAGATTCCTATCTTTACAACCGTTTTTTACCAACTTTGTTCTGCAAAGGTTATGCATTTTTCAATCGTTTATGACTTATTGATAAATATTTAACAACACTTTAACACTGATGAAAATAGGTTTTAACAAATACCAGGGAACCGGAAATGACTTTATAATCATTGACAATCGAAATGACATTTTTAATCCGGAGGATCATGAACTGATTAACAAATTTTGCGACAGAAGGTTTGGAATCGGGGCTGATGGACTGATCCTTGTCGCTAAATCCGCGGAACATGATTTTGAAATGATCTATTTCAATTCTGACGGATTCAAAGGCACAATGTGCGGTAACGGAGGCAGATGCACCGCAGATTTTGCTGTAAGAAAAGGAATCGCAGGAAATAAACTCAGGTTCACTGCCGCTGACGGGGTCCACGATGCACTATCGGAAAACGGATTGATAAGGTTGAAAATGAATGATGTAAAGAACATCAATACAGTTAAAGGCAACTACTTCATCAATACAGGATCACCTCATTATGTAGTTTTTACAAGCGGCCTGGAGAAGATCGACGTCCCGGGCGAAGGGAAAAAAATCAGGTGGTCGGAGGACTTTCAACCTGGGGGAACCAATGTAAATTTCGTTGAAATACAGGATAATGGAATATTTGTCCGTACCTTTGAACGGGGAGTGGAGGATGAAACACTTTCCTGTGGAACAGGAGTCACAGCTTCTGCCATTGCTTCAGGTCTTTCAGGTCATTTTGTCAGTGGCCCGGTAAATGTCACAACTAAAGGAGGGAACCTGACAGTCGCATTCGAAACTCTGGAAGACCGGATTACAAATATCTGGCTCTCAGGACCGGCTACTTTTGTATTTGAAGGATCCATAAATATTTAACCATGAAGAGAGTCTTGCTAATTGTTGCTATATTCATTCTCGCCTGTCAGTCAAGATTATTTTCCCAGCCCGGCAATACTGAACTGATGAATGCCATCAACAAAGCAGCATCAGGCTTTGAGGCACTTGGTCACAGACTGGATGTAATTGAGAAAAAAATCGATGACGTTTACTGGTATAACAAGATCGGTGACATTGCATATATAGATAAGGTTTATATTACCGGTCCTCCCCTGGCAAAAGAATCGAATCCGACAGGTCAGGGTGCCGGAAATCCTGTGAAATTCTGGAATTATATCTTTATTCCCAAAGAAGCTGAAACCGGCAAAAAATATCCGCTTCTTGTTTTTCCTCATGGAGGCGTTCATGCCAACTTTGATACCTACTATACTCATATTGTCAGGGAGATGGTGTCTCAGGGCTATATCGTTACAGCTGCAGAGTACAGGGGATCAACCGGATACGGAGCCTCAATGTACAACAAAATTGATTATGGAGGCCTTGAAGTGCAGGATGTCGATGCCAGCCGACAGTTCATGATCGACAATTACTCAATTGTCGACAGGGAAAGGGTTGGTATCGTCGGATGGAGCCATGGAGGTTATATAGCGCTATTTAATATTTTTCAATATCCCGCCAATTACAGGGTGGCATTCACCGGAGTTCCGGTAAGTGACCTTATTGCCAGGATGGGTTATAAGGATCAGGAGTACCGCGACCTTTTCTCGGGGCAGACTGCCATAGGTAAACCTGCAGATGAAAACGTTGCTGAATACCGCAGGCGATCCCCTGCATGGCAAACCGGTAAGTATCAGAATACCCCGCTTCTCATTCATACAAATACAAATGACGAGGATGTCAATGTTCTTGAGGTCGAACATCTTATTAAATCACTCAAAGCCGAAGGCAAAAAGAATTTTTCATATGAGATATTCCAGGATATGCCAGGAGGCCACTCCTTCGACAGGATGGATTACATGGAAGCAAAAGAGATAAGGATGAAAATTTATAATCATCTGAACAAATACCTTAATCCTCCCAAACCCTTCAAATCAGTAAAGGATCTGCAAAAGGCGGGATATGGATTTAATTAAAGGTGTAACGATGTAACGGCATAACGGCGTAACGGTGTAACGGCGTAAAGGCGTAACGGCGTAACAGAATGAAGGCATAAAGGTGAATCATGATGATAAGTAAAACAAAATGAGCTTTTTGCCTTGTGCCCTGTGCCCTGTGCCTAATTAGCATGCTGAAGGAAAAACTATATGGCAAAACATTAAATGAACTGATCGCCGTCACAAAGAGGATCAGGATGCCGGGCTTTGCTGCAAGTCAGATTGCTGACTGGCTGTACGGAAAAGATGTCGGGAGTATCAGCGAAATGACCAACCTCTCAAAGAAAACGAGGGAAATCATGTCAGAGGAATACGAAATTGGGCTTTCAGATCCTGTGAGCTTCTCAGAGAGCAGGGACGGGACAAAAAAATATCTTTATAAGGTCCTGTCCGGTAAATTCATCGAAACAGCATATATACCTGAAGATGACAGGGCAACAATCTGTGTTTCATCTCAGGCAGGCTGTAAAATGGGATGTGTCTTCTGCATGACCGGTAAGCAGGGATTTCAGGGGAATCTTTCATCCAATGAGATACTTAACCAGTTCCGCAGCCTTCCTGAATTCAAACAACTGACAAACATGGTGTTTATGGGCATGGGTGAACCGCTCGATAACCTGACTGAAGTTCTCAAAAGCCTTGAAATCCTGACCAGCGGATGGGGTTACGGTTGGAGCCCGTCAAGAATTACTGTGAGTACCGTAGGGCTTGTTAACAGAATAAATGAATTCCTTGAAAAAAGCAGGTGCCATCTTGCAGTCAGCCTTCATTCACCGTTCGATGACGAGCGCAAGCAGCTGATGCCTATTCAGAGAACAAACACGGTAAAAGAGGTAATAGACATTATTAGAAACCATGGTATTACCGGACAGAGGAGAATATCATTCGAATATATCCTTTTCAGGGGGATCAACGATTCTCCCCGCCATGTAAAGGAACTTGCACGTATTCTTAACGGTATCAGATGCAGAGTGAATATAATCAGGTTCCATTCCTTTCCAGGTTCAGATCTCGTCAGTCCGGATATGGAAGCCACCACTGCTTTCAGGGAAGCACTCAATAAAAAAGGGATAATTACGACAATAAGGGCCAGCAGAGGGGTTGATATTAATGCTGCCTGCGGACTCTTATCGACTCTTGAACAAAACAAAGGATGATTTTCATGATGAAAAGAGCCCTGACAATCATTATTTTATGGCTCCCGGCATTTCTGAATGGCCAGGAAAGCGCCCTCAATAAACTCCTGTCGGATTCTTCAATGATTAGTGCCTCTGTTTCCATCTGTATCTTGAATGCCTTAACAGGGGAGACTGTCTGTGAATACAATCCGGAGGAGAGCCTTATGCCTGCTTCTGTGCTTAAACTCTTAACCTCGGCGGCAGCCATCGAATTGCTGGGGCCCGGTTATTGTTTCAAAACCCGGATTGGTTATACGGGAAGCCTGAATAAAATTACCGGCCTTCTTGAGGGAGATATTGTGATAAAAGGAGGGGGTGATCCTTCACTGGGATCACAATATTTCAAGGATCATTACAGAAATTTCCTTGAAGACTGGGTCACCAATATAAAGAAACCCGGGATAAAGAAGATAGAAGGAAGCATTATAGCTGACGATACCAGGTATGATCACCAGCCGGTGCCCCCGAAATGGATATGGGAAGATATCGGGAACTATTATGGAGCAGGAAGCTATGGATTATCAGTATCTGACAACATGTTTGAAATTCATTTCAGGACCTCCGGAGACGGTACTAAACCTGAAATCACTAAAATGGTGCCTGTTTTATCCGGCTATGAACTAACTAACCGTCTTATTGCCTCAGGAAATGAAGATAAAGGATATATCTTCGCAGCTCCATATGCAAATCAAGGCTGGATCTCGGGGACAATACCCGTTAACAGTGATGATTTTGTTCTGAAAGCGTCAATTCCCGATCCACCGCTTTTCCTTGCAAGGCATCTTGATGACATGCTTGATTCTGCCGGAATACCTGTCTCCGGTTCCCCTGCTACAAAGCGATTGATAAAAAACACGGATGAATCAGAAACTGAGTTCATTGCCGAAGTTATCTCCCCTCCTCTCAGCCAGATTATTGAGGTACTTAATCACGAAAGCGTAAATCTGTTTGCTGAACATCTATTAAAGGAAATGGGCAAAGTCTTCAGGAACAGCGGGACAACTGCTGCAGGCATTGATGTCCTTTACAGGTTCCTCGAAGATGCGGGGATTAATACAAACGGGATATTCCTTGAGGACGGAAGCGGGATGTCACCCATGAATGCCATTACCTCACAGGGACTTGCCGGGATCCTGTTATTCATGAGAAACAGGTCAGCAAATTTCACCTGGTTCTATAACTCCCTGCCTGATGCCGGAAAGGAAGGAACACTTAAAGCTTCCTTTAAAAATCCGGCTTTTTATTCAAACCTCAAGGCAAAAAGCGGATCAATGACCAGGGTCAGAAGCTATGCAGGTTATTTCAAGGCCAGTTCTGGTAACGAAATGGTTTTCAGCGTCATAATCAACAACTTTTCGGGGCCTCCCGGGAGAATAATCAGTGGTATCGAGGAAATCCTCCTGGAAACAATATTACTCAGGTAATTCCCAAAGTTTTAAAATACCCGGTACGGCAATCAGACTATACGTCGATCTTTGCATATTTCGCATGGGCCTCTATGAACTCCCTCCGTGGTGGAACCTCGTCGCCCATAAGCATTGAAAATATCCGGTCCGCCTCAGCGGCACTTTCTATTGTAATTTGCTTGAGTGTACGTGTTTCAGGATTCATCGTGGTTGACCACAGCTGCTCAGCGTTCATCTCTCCAAGCCCCTTATATCTCTGGATACCCACTGAAGATTCTTTGCCCTGACCCATTTCTTTAACTGCTGCCTCGCGTTCCTCCTCGGTCCAGCAATATTGTTCGCTTTTCCCTTTCTTCACAAGGTACAACGGAGGCATTGCTATGAACAGGTAACCTCCCTTTATAAGATCCTGCATATATCTGAAGAAAAACGTCATTATAAGTGTATCGATATGGGATCCGTCAACATCGGCATCGGTCATGCATATTATTTTGTGATATCTTAACCCGGCTGTATTTAATGCTTTACTGTCTTCGTCGGTTCCGATATTCACACCCAGGGCGGTAAAAATGTTCTTGATCTCTTCACTTTCATAGATCCGGTGCTCCATTGCCTTTTCAACATTGAGGATCTTGCCCCTGAGAGGCAGGATAGCCTGAAACCGGCGGTCGCGGCCCTGCTTTGCTGTTCCGCCTGCTGAATCCCCTTCTACAAGGAATAACTCACATTTTTCCGGATCGCGGTCAGCACAATCTGCCAGCTTCCCCGGAAGGCCTGAACCTGATAGGACAGTTTTGCGTTGCACCAGTTCACGTGCTTTGCGAGCAGCATGGCGGGCGGTTGCAGCAAGGATAACCTTCTGAACAATAATTCTCGCGTCTTTGGGATTCTCCTCCAGATAGTTTGAAAGCATAGTACTCACAGCCTGATCGACTGCACCCATGACTTCGGAATTGCCAAGCTTGGTTTTTGTCTGACCTTCAAACTGAGGCTCAGCTACTTTTACCGAGATTATTGCGGTTAGTCCTTCACGGAAATCATCTCCGCTGATATCAAATTTCAGTTTTGAAGTGGCTCCCGAGTCGTCGGCATATTTCTTCAGCGTGCGGGTCAACCCTCGTCTGAAACCTGCCAGATGCGTGCCTCCCTCAATTGTATTTATGTTATTGACATAAGAATGCACATTTTCGGAGAATGAATTATTGTACTGAAGCGCTATCTCAACAGGGATATCTGTTTTATCAAATGTTATATGTATAGGCTTCTCTATCAGCCGTTCCCTGTTGGAATCGAGGTACTCAACAAATTCCTTGAGTCCTAGCTCCGACTGGAACTCTTCATACCTGGGCTTGCCTCCATTTCCGTTTTCAAGGAGTTCCCTCTCGTCTTTCAGAGTCAGTAGTATCCCCTTGTTTAGATATGCCAGTTCCCTTAACCGTGCCGATAGAATCTCAAAATTAAATTCCGTAGTCTGAAATATAGTTGAATCGGGCTTGAATCTTATTGTTGTTCCTGACTTATCGGTTTCCCCTATTACTTCAACCCTGGTTACTGGCTTGCCCTTTTCATATTCCTGCTTCCAGATCTTGCCTTCCCTCATAATTATGGCATCGAGGTGGCTCGACAGTGCATTTACGCAGGAAACACCTACTCCGTGAAGTCCGCCTGACACTTTGTATGAATCCTTATCGAATTTACCTCCTGCATGCAGTACTGTCATAACCACCTCAAGGGCAGATTTCTGCTCTTTTTCATGCAATCCCGTAGGTATTCCTCGTCCGTCATCTACTGTAGTCAGCGAGCCGTCGGTGTGAATAATCAAATCTATGCGGGAGCAGTATCCTACAAGGGCCTCATCTATTGAATTATCGATAACTTCATATACAAGGTGATGGAGCCCCTTGACCCCGATGTCACCAATGTACATTGCAGGCCTTTTCCTCACGGCTTCAAGACCTTCCAGTACCTGGATACTCTCTGCAGAGTATTCAGCACTATCCTGCAATTTCTTTTCATTCTCATTCATCTCTCAAAAATATTTTTTCAACATCTATCAGTAATTCCCAACCCCGTTTAAAGCAGTTGTTTTCGATATATAAACAACTGATTATATGATTTTTATTAACGCCAACAAAGATACTTTTTTAAACGGTATTTTTTAGTTAAAACAAGTTAAAAGTAATCCACAATTTGTTAAAGAAATTAACAGTTGCATGGTTTTGCAGTTTTGCAGTTTTGCAGTTATGTCGAAGTGAAACGAAGACCCCGACCACAGCGTCGGTACGGTTGCGCGGTTAGAGGCTGTAACTGAAACCTACCATGAAGTTAAACATCTGGGATGGGTAATAAGCCCACTCATAATAGCGGTTCCATGAGATATTATTGACTTTCAGCCAGAAAGAAAGAATCTTTGTATAACGGTACTCTGCGCTTAATCCCAGGTTGAAATGGGCAGGCTTTTCGATCCACTCCGAGTCCAGTGTCATCCATCCGGTCGGGCTTTTAAGTGTCCCCAGCTTTCTTTTGCCAAACGCGGTCAGTTCAGTACCTGCAATTATCTTGTTCCTCAGATTGTAATATAATCCGAGCCTGCCGTCCCAGTCAGGCTTATTCCACGCAAACTCATTTACGGAAAGGGTATACTTATAATAATTTGCCGATGTATTGAACGACATTCTTTTAGAGAAGTTACCGCTTAATTCACCATGAATATTAAAAACCTCGGCATCATCCGGTGTAATTACAAAGTAATTACCTCTTTGAACTGATCCTGCAGTGTCGGGGTAAACAATATTTGAATAAAGAAGCAAATCATTAATAAGGGAATATGAAACAGAGGCAAGATAATTCCCGCCCAGCCCATTGTTTCCTTTCAAACCAGCTGATATAATAAGTGAATGGTTTGTGTTCGGGACCCTGAAGACCGAACCATCCGCAACCATGTAGGGATTTTGTGAAAAAACATTCAAGGGTTCATTATTTTCAAGCTTCCCTCCAAGTCCGGCAAAAAACCTTATATATTCAGGAACAATGCTGAAACCGAAGGCCAGATCAGGATGGAAGTAAACCTTTGCTTTCTCTTCCAGATTCTTCTCAACCGACAGTCTGACACCAAGATTGAAATTCCACTGGTCTGTTGACTTTCTTACAAACGGACTCAATGATAAAATATATTTTGGTTCCAGATCAAGTGATTCGGAAAGCGTATAATGATCTATTTCAAGTCCGGACCCAACATAAAATCCCTGGTAAAGACTTGACATTCTGGCACCAAAACCTAAATGGTTCATCGATCCGATATCCGCATTCCTGAAGTAATCATATGAAAGGCCCAGGTCATATGAAAGGTCCGCGGAATCGAGATTCAATGATGCCACTGAGAATTTACCGCCCACATCATAGTAATTCAGCCTAATATCTTTCTTGAGAAATTCGAATGGAACTTCAGTATCATAACCATAGGCATACCTGGTTTTCTGTAGAAAATCGGCAGAAAGATCAATATAGCTCTTCCGGAGGAACTTTCTTCCGAATAATGAAGCATCGTTATCCATAAATCCCGAGAATACTTTCTGCTTGTTTTCCAGCGGAACCTTGCCGTTAGATGAATAATGTTTTGCATAAAAGCCTACAGCTCCTTTTTTTGACCTGTGATTGGTTACGCTCAATTCCGCAAGCGGAGTAGTGTTATTTCCAATGCCTATCCTGACGTAGCTTTTATATAACTTCGGGAGCGGATCAGAAAGAAGTGATGCAGATTTGATGGGGCTTATAGAATAGGTCGGATTAAAGGCCTTTGATCTGACATCATAGCTGAATACAGGATAAACTCTGGCCGTGTCGTTAATCTCTGGCAGATAGCTTTTCTTCCTGGCGTCGGCAAGTGAAGGCTTGTAAGGATTATATAGCGTCACCTCCCTTTTAAGATCCGTTTCTCCGGTTTTGACCTGAGCCATGGCTGGCAGGCAGATCATTGTGATCAGGAATAAAATGATAATATTTCTTTTTATCATATCAGCTCTGTTTCTTTTTTATAAATAACTTTTCTCAATTCCCGGCATCAATCGAGGCCAGTTTTGCCTTAACCTCATCAAGGATTCCGTCGTTATCGATTGTATAATACTCTCTGAGACTTTGCAGGGTAGCTCTTGCCTGAAGAGTGTCACCCTTTTTTATACTTATGTCGGCGAGAAGCAGGAACATCTTTGCCATCCAGTACTGGTGCGGGGAATTCTGCTCAATAAACTGGTTTACAATTTTTTCTGATTCATCAGTGCTGCCTTTCCTAAACAGGATCTCTGCAACCCTGTATTTTGATTCGGCCCCTTCAATGCTTACAACTTCAGTGGCTGTCCTTCTGAAATCCCTTAATGCTTCATCAAATTCATTGAGGCTGTAATGTGCTTTGGCACTGATGAATACTGACTCTCGCATTAGTTCCTCAGGCATATTTGAAGAATTTTTAATTCGATCAGCAACCCTGATGCTCTTCTGTGCATCTCCTTCCTGATAGGCTGCCCTAAGCTGGCCCCTGAAGGCTATCAGCCTGTTTTCAGTAGCTGTTGTTATCTTCTCAAGCCTTTCAAAATAATCGAATGCGGCTGTATAATCCTCATTATCATAAAGTATTGAGGATGCTGCAATGAGCGACTGCTCCATGAACTGATTGTTTGGGGTTTTTATTACTTCCCTGTAGTAGCCGAGCGCTTCATCCTTTTTACCTGAGGAATTAAGGCATTCGGCAAGATAGAATTGTGCATTCATTCTGAAGCTGCCATAAGGAAAATCACGGAGGTAATTCCTGAATACTTCCCCTGCCCTCTCGCAATTCCCCGAGATATACAGATTCTCACCAGAAATATAGAGGAGAGAATCCCTTTCTGACATATTCACATCTCCGTATCCCAGATTCTTTACGTAGGCAAAGTAGCTTTCCACATCATTCATTTCAACATATGTATTCTTTAATCCGGTAAGCGCATAACGCGCCTCAGGTGTCGACGGGTAATTCTCAATTACTTTCTTGAACTGGGCAACGGATTTTTCGTTCTCACCCTGATTGTAATAGAGCAACCCAAGCTGAACAATGGCCCTTGGAACAAACGGGCTCGACTGGTAATTTGCGATTACGTTGATGAAATCAGCCTCACCCCTCCTGTAATCCTCCATCACCAGGTAGGCTCTTCCTCTCTCATAAATAGCGTTAGGAACATAGGATGATGACGGATATTTCGAGGCAAGCAATGTCAGTATTTCAGCTTTGCCGGCCTGGTTGTTTGTAAGTCCGAGGCAGAATCCCTTTTGATAAAGTGCGTAATCAGCATCCGCTTTCCCGTTTGCAATGACCTTGTCGTAATAACTTATCGCCTGCTGGTAATTAGTGGTTATGAAATAGCAGTCAGCCATTCTGAGCTTCGTGTCAATCTGGACCTCGGGTTTTGCTCCGGCTGAAGCTGATTCAAATGTCCGGAACTGGGCCAGTGCGTTGTTATAATCCTTAAGGTTGAAATATGCATAGCCCAGATTATACTTCAGCAGGCCGGCTTCAGGAAGCGACATTGCCCCAGGTATGGTCATGAAAAGTTCATAATCATTTTTTGCAAGCTCATAATCTCCGATTCTGTATTCCGCTTCTGCTCTCCAGTAAATTGCCCTGGAACGGAGCTCCCTGCTGTATTTTTCATATTTGAGTGATTTATCGAAAAGACCTATCGACTGTTCAATTTCCATATTCTTGAACAATTCCAGTCCTCTGTAAAAGGCAACCCGCTGGTAAGCTGCGTCCAGCCTGCTGTCCTTGTTTCTTATCTTGTCGAGAGCGGAAAGGGCAGCCTGATAATTCCTTATCTCGGTGAAAGTGGCAACAAGGTAATTGTATGCTTCCTCTATCTTGTCAGAACCGGGGTAGAGGTCAATATATTCCTGGAATGCTGCTATTGCCTCGCCAAAAGGTGAAGAAGAGGTCTCGTATGTCAGTTTGGCATAGTTGAAAAGCGCTTCCTCCTTAAGCTTCTTGTCAAAATCCATTTTTGAAGCCTGCCCGAAGGCAAACTGAGCCCTTTTCTTGTCATTGATCTGAAGGTAACAATCACCAAGAACAAACCAGATATTCTGGCTCAGAATATCCGTTCTGGCTCCCGCCCCAAGAAGAGTCTTTATTGCCTGGTCTGTTTTGCCTGTCTTGTAATAACAGAATCCAAGCTGGTACTTATCCTCCCTTTCAATGTTTTTGGCCCCTGCTGCATATTGCTCAAGATAGGTCAATGCCTGCTGGTAGTTGCCCTTGTTATACCAGGCATCTCCGATAAACCTGTACATCTCATTAGCCCTCTCCTTTGGAGCTGATTTAAGAAGATCGGGAGAAATTTCAAGAATACCGTCATAATCCTTGTTCAGATAAAGGATCTGGGCTATGTAAAATGGAACAATGGGACCAAATGTCTCATCAGTCCTCAGCTTCATGAAACCCTCCAGCGCAGTCTGATACATTTTCTGCTCGTAGGCAATGTGCGAGAAATAGTAAATTGCCGGAGCAGTGTATTCAGTGTCGATATCCTTTATTTCAGAAAACATCGTCAGGGCTTTTGCAATATCCCCCTTTATATACAATGAATATCCGTACCGGAAGAAGTACTCCGGCAGTTTATCCTCCTCCAGTTCGTATCTGTTTACTGTCTCATAATAGGAACAGGCTTTCCTGTAACTTTTGTTCTGGTAGAAATAATCAGCCAGGGAGATCCTGGCTTCGTTGATTCTGGGGCTCTCAGGATGAGTCGCCATATAAATCATCATCCTGTATTCCGAATCGGGATTAAACAGCCTGAGTGACGAAAGAGCGGCATAGTATTCAGCTTCGGCAAGATGGACTTTGTTGTTATCTCTGTTATCCCTGATGTAGGAATCAAATAATCTGATGGCAGCCGCATATTTTTCCTTGTTGTACAGATCCATTGCCCGGTTGTAATCGGAAGTCAGGTCCATCCCCGAGAAGGAGGCCTGCGGCATTACCTGCATAAGAATGATGAAAAGGAAGGCGAGGATTAATATTGCTCTTTTACTGTTCATAACTTATATTTTTAGGCTCATTTATAATATGATCCATTTTGAACCGGTCTCATTTCCGGTTCAATAACAGTTTAATAATAAGCCATATAAAACAAAAACCGATTCTTTTCAGCACTGGTAAAAATACAATTATTAAACGGTGGCTCCGGGCCTTTATTATTGATTTTATTAACATCTAAATGTTATTTATCAATTCTTTCCTTATTTTGCACTGTTTACGCTTTCTAAATGCAGGATCCCGGTTCTTCAGATAAAATCATCGAGCTTGCCGGCTGTAACATCTGGCAGCAGGACCACCTTGTGCTTACAGGTGTCAACCTGACCGTGAAAAAGGGTGAATTTGTTTACCTTGTTGGCAGGGTCGGAAGCGGAAAAACAAGCCTTATCAAAACATTGAATGTTCAGCTTCCGCTGAAGGAGGGAACCGCTATTGTGGCAGGCTATAACCTCTCTGAAATAAAGACCAGGGAGATTCCCCTCCTCAGAAGGAAAATAGGCATCGTTTTCCAGGATTTTCAGCTTCTTATTGACCGATCAGTAAATGACAATCTTGAATTCGTTCTCAGGGCAACAGGCTGGAAGGACAGGAACGATATTGAAAAGCGGATCGGTGAAGTGCTCGAAAAAGTAGGTCTCGGCCTGAAGGGTTACAAGATGCCGCATCAGCTTTCGGGAGGTGAACAGCAGCGCGTGGTGATAGGCCGCGCCCTGCTTAACGATCCTGAAATAATACTGGCCGATGAGCCTACTGGCAACCTCGATCCTGAAACATCTGAAGGGATCATCAGACTCCTGAGGGATATAAGCAACACGGGCAGGGCGGTTATAATAGCCACACATAACTACACCATTGTAAAGAAATTCAGCGCCAGAACAATCAAATGCGAAAACGGGAAGATGGAGGAGGTAAAGAATGATGAAGAGATAGAGCTGGAACAGCTTTAAAAAGGTGTTATCGCTTCATGTAATCATCGTACAAAACTTGGAGAAATGCCTTTCCAAGGGTTTCATTGGTATCCGGTTCTGAACCTGTCCTTAAAACAGGGGCTCTGAGCTTATGATCATAAATCAGGGTTGAGCTGTCAGTAATAAATGCGAACCCTTCATTGAAAACATAAAAAGCAAATGAAGTGGATTTTTCTGACAGAAGATCCCTGGCAAAAGGAAAATCACCTTTAAGCTGCAGCTGATTCAACAACGTTACCGGAATATCGACCTGGCTGCCAAGCTTATCTATTCTTTCACCTCCTTTTTTCAGGGTGCCGCCAAGCCAGAGCATTGGTATCTTGAATATCTCCTGGGAATATACAAAGTCATCAGGCGAATTTCGCCGGCAGTGATCGGCAACAAGCACCACCAGTGTATTTTCCCACCAGCCGGTGGTTTTTGCCCAATCAATAAACATGCCTACTGTCTTATCGGTATAATAAACTGAATTCCTGAATTTTGCAAGATCGCCTTTCCCTTCGAAAACGGATTCCATTGGCACATCAAAAGGTTCATGGCTTGAGAGAGTAAGAACAATCCTGAAAAACGGTTCCTTCATTTCGGCCATTGAATCCTGCAAGGCTTCAAAAAGAACATTGTCGTGGATACCCCATTTTGAATTGTAATCTGAAGGATCGAAGTTATCTTTTGTTATTATCTGACGGAAGCCGGAACTTATCAGGAATGAATTGAAATTTGCATAGTTAATGTCGCCTCCATACCAGAATGAACTGCTGTAGCCTGCTCCGTTAAGTATTTTTACCATGCTTGCCATTGATTGTGTCTTCTTTGGCTCCTTAATGACGGAGACTGCAGGCTGTGCAGGATAACCGTTAAGAATTGCAGGCAGGGCCTTATCGGTGCGGTTGCCTGACGCATAAAAATTTGTAAAAAGAAGTCCTTCCCCGCACAATTTGTTCAGATATGGGGTGGTCGAGGGATCACCGCCAAGAGGTCCGACAAGAAGGTTCCCGAAACTTTCGAGTATTATAATAAGCAAATTTGGCCTCGCAGTATTCAGTATCCTCAGCGAAGTACCGGTTTCGATCGTCAGCGAATCCCTGATTGCCATCGCCCTGTCCATATCCCCAAAAGAATAAGGGTTTACAGTTGGTTTCCTGTTGAAATATGAACTGCCTACATTCCATACAACATTTATTGAAGCATGATTTGCGAACATATCTTCGCTGAAATAGACTGTGCCAGCATCAATCGGGGCAAGTCCTACCCCTCCCCGTACAGGAATTATCAGCGACCCGAAAAGTATCAGAAAAAAGGCAGTGACCGGCAATTTATGCCTTACGTTTTCATAGGTGGGAAATCTTTTATCGATCAGTTTGTTATAAAGCAGACCGAAAATCACTGTTAATAAAATAACAGTAAAACAGAATACAGCAATCTGCCATGTTGTGACAGAGGCTGCAGCTTCCTCAGGCGTTGCCAGGTAAAGGAGAGGTGTGTGATCCATCCGGAAGCCCCAGTAAGAATATAGGGTAGCATCTCCTGCAATAATTGCAGAAGAGATCAGAAGGACAATCCATGTATATACCCTCACAAAACGCCTGAACCACTCTCCTTTCAGCCAGATTGCCGGTATCATGACAAGCATCGGGATAGCCAGAATATATGCAGTTATCGATATGTCAAGCCTGATTCCGTGAGTGAAGGTACCGGCAAGGGTTTTAAATCCCAGTCCGGCAGCTTCACTGGTGTGGGCAGTGAGGAAGTATGTTCTGGCAAAAAAGAAAAAGACAAGCCAGAAGATCGAATATGCCAAAAACGCTATAAGTCTCTTTTTCATTTCATTTCACTTTACCTGTTTTCGGGGCTGGTTCCGCTGAGTTTACAAAGAACATGACGAGCGAACCTGTTATAATTATCATTCCGGTTATTGTCAGCCATTCAGGATTTTCACCCGGAACCAGCATCCAGCTTAAGATCGCTCCGACCACGGGAATTATAAACTTCCAGAGGTTCAGTTCCGACACTTTTACACCGGGCCGCTGAAGAAGCTTGAACCACAGTGAAAATGCATATGCGGACATAAAACTCAGCCAGATGAGGTCAACCCAGTAAACCGGAGGCCTCTGGACCTGCAGGGGTCCTTCGATGGGAAGTGATACCAGATACAGTATCATTCCTCCGACTCCGAGTGAAAAGGAACTAAGCACAAGCGGATTCATACCCCTGCTTCTCAGTGAGACTATCACGTTGCTGGTGGCAGTGGCAATATTGGCACCCAAAATCAGGATCACACCCAGGAATTCTATTGCAGTTCCAAGTTTGAATGCCTGCCTGCCGGCACTTATCATTATTACGCCCGAAATTCCGATAATTATTGTGATTATCTTTCTCCTGGTGAGCCTCTCCTCCTCATGCATCATTGAAGCGACGACAGCAGTCACCAGCGGCTGGGATCCGACAATTACTGCACCGAGGGCGCCAGGTACAAGGTTCATCCCAAAATAAAAAAGGGAATAGTTGATAAGCGTCTGGAGGACCATAACAGATAATACCACTTTCAGGTTGTCCCTGATAATTTTTAAATAAGCTGCCGGTCTGACAGTAAACGGAAGGATCATTAATCCCGAAATAATAAACCTTATTCCCGCAAAATGCAGCGGAGTGTCATATTGTAGTCCGAGCTTGATTCCGGCATAGGCTGTCGACCAGAGCAGGCAGGCAATTATGGCCCAGAAAATTGTATTACCCTTGCTGTACACTTGAAATTATAAGGCAGCAAATATCAGAAAAAAAATCATTTTTCAACCATATTCCAGGCGGGCGGTTCGACACCCAAAAGGTTTTTCACAAAAAAATCCCGCCGTTTCCTTTCCCCGTAAACCCCTCCGCTTGTATGCCTGGCGCCCGGAAGAAAAACATATTCAAATTCCTTGTTGGCTTTTATCAGTGCATTTACAACCTGCACCGTGGAAGAGGGATCAACATTATTGTCCATCTCCCCGTTGATCAGTAGCAGTCTGCCTCTAAGCCTCCATGCATTGTCGACATTGGATGACTGTGCGTACTCTTCGCCGACCGGCCATCCCATCCACTGTTCATTCCACCACATTTTATCCATCCTGTTGTCGTGACAACCGCATGATGCAACTGCAACTTTATAGAATTCAGGATAAAAGAGGAGAGCACCAGCAGCATTCTGGCCACCGGCAGAGGTTCCGTATACCCCTACCCTTTCAAGATCCATATAGGGATATTTCTCCGCCGCAGCTTTCATCCACAGTATGCGGTCGGGGAAACCGGCATCCTTAATATTCTTCCAGCAGACGTCATGAAATGCCTTTGACCTGTTTGAGGTTCCCATTCCATCGATCTTCACAACAATGAATCCAAGTTCGGCAAGCTGATGCATTGCTGTGGCTGCCGGCCTGAAACTCTTTGGGACAAAACTGCTGTGAGGACCTGCATAGATATCCTCTACTACGGGATATTCCCTTGTTGGATCAAAATCAGTTGGCCTTATTATTATTCCCCAGATATCAGTTTCACCATCCCTCCCTTTTGCCGTGAACACTTCCGGGAGCCTTATCCCGGTCTCAAGCAGTACTGATATATCGGCTTCCTCAATTGCCATCAGATGCGATCCGCCATCTGTCTTCCGAAGTACCGATACCGGCGGAGTATTAACAGTCGACCAGGTATCGACAAGATATTTGTGATCGGGCGAGAAATCAGCTTCATGATTTCCCTCACCCTCTGTGAGAAGCATCATTCCGGTACCGTCGAAATTAATACGGTAATAATATGTGAAATAAGGATCTCCCGGCTCCTTTCCGCTGGCCCGGAAAACTACCTGCCTGTTCTTTTCATCAACAAAAGCCACTTCCCTGACAACCCACTCCCCGGAAGTGATCTGATTCTTTACCTCTCCCGTGTTTGAATCATATAAATATAGATGATTCCATCCATCCCGTTCGGATGCCCAAATAATCTCATGCGTCTCCTCCGCATCATACCTGTACTTTTTACCGCTGTAATCAATAAAAGTCGGGGAAGTTTCATTCACAACCGTTTTCAGTTCCCCTGAAGCTGCATCCGCTTTCATCACTTTGTAAACCTGATGGCCCCTCCTGTTATATTCAAAAGTCAGATAATCGCTTCCCTTGCTCCATTTGACATCATTTATGGAGTACTGATTCGGAATATTTGTATCATCAACCCTGATATGTTTCTTTGATTCAATATCAAACAATTGCGGATATTTCTGAGGCACTGCATCTCCGGGTTTCTGGTATTCATATGAGAAGTGCCTGGGCTGAAGCTGCTCCTCCGGTGAAGATTCAATATAATGAATGATATGCTTTTCAGCCGGTTTAAGCCGGTATCCCGCAAGCTTCTTCGAATCAGGCGACCATCTCAGGTTTGTCGAATAGTATTCCCCCAATGCGCCATCGAAACTCAGCTGGTACTCTTTCTTATCTTCGTTTGAACGGATATGGACATTGTAATTTTTTATGTACGCCGACCATCTCTTGTCGGGTGATTCAACAGGATTGCCTGTGGTCTCATCCCTGAAACCCCAGTCCCAGCCCCCTGTCCTGACCCGTTCTGTAACCTTCTCCTTTTTAAGCAGTGAGTAGTCCTTAAGGTTGTATATCCAGTTGTAGCCGTCAAATGTAAAAGCGAAGCTTCCCTGTTTATCAGAAAAGACAATATTTCTTATCGGCAGTTTGCCAGGATCAGTTTTCTGACCTGTTGCAGATTCAAAAGCCTTTGCAAATTTTTCCTGGTTGAATGCCCTTTTTTTCGAAAGCTTCTCTGCATCAACAATCATATATATAGTTCCTTCCGGTGTCAGGTTTTCGTAGAGAAAACAATTTGTCTTTCCGATCCATACCGGCTCCACATTACCATAAAAAACCTTGCCGGCGGTTCTTTTTGCCAGATCATCAGCCCTGTCATATATATCCGGAGGCATCTGAGAATTGGCAGAATAGGATGCAAGAATAAAAACTGTCCAGATAATTACACCTGTTTTATTTTTTTTGGTTCCCATCAGAATAATATATTAAGATGCCGATAAATTTAATGGAATTTGAATTCAGGAAAATCATATGATGAAATTTAATTAATAGATTTGCCTGATTTCAGATCAAATAATATGACTGTTGCTGAATACCTTGCAGATCAATTATATAAAACCGGGATAAGGTATGTTTTCGGAGTTCCCGGAGGTCCATCAATTCCATATATGGAATGCTTCAGGTCGGCAGGTATCGAATTCATGCTTACATCGAATGAGTCGGCGGCAGGAATAATGGCGTCGGTAGTTGCAAGACTGACAGGCGTTCCCGGGGTCTGCCATGCCACATTCGGCCCCGGTGCCGTGAACCTTGCTTCAGGTGCCGGCGGAGCATTTCTCGACCGGGTGCCTTTAATTATACTGACAAGCGAGCTTGATGGCAAAATGAGAGGCCGGACCTCCCAGATGAATATTGATCATCAGAAGCTTTACGAACCGCTTACAAAGGCAACTTTCCGGATCACACCGGGCAATATTGCTTCCGTCCTCGGCCGTGCATTGAAGATCTGCAGGGAAGAATATCCCGGACCCGTGCATATCGGACTCCCGTCGGATATTGCAAATGCGGAGGCCGGCACTGCAGGTGAAATCATTCCTGACGGCCCGGCTATCATCAGTTACGGGAATGCTGATCAGATCATCTCACTTCTTGAGAAATCCGAAAGGCCCTTGATCGCAGCAGGACTGACGTCAGCAAGGCTTGCCCTTGGCAGCCGGATTGCAGCATTTCTTGAAAAAAACAGGATCCCGGTAGTTCTGACGCCAATGGCAAAGGGACTCCTTCCCGAAGATCATCCATGCTATGCCGGTGTGCTTTTCCACGCACTGAGCGATTACCTGGAACCAATTATCAGGGATATTGATCTTGTAATCGGCCTTGGTTACGATGCAGTTGAGTATAATTACGAATCATGGATGCCGGATGTACCCCTGGTTGAGTTCAACACCTCAGAAACGGATACACCGGATTTAAGAAGTGTCACAAAGTATAAAGGCCCTCCTGATGAGTGGTTCAACATACTTGACCGGATAGAAAAAAGTTCCGGTGCCTTCAACGGAGAACTTGTCAGGTCGGTACGTGAGAAGACAAATTCTGTTTTCGATGGTCTTACCGGCCGCTTCGGTCCGGTATCTGCATTTAAAGTGCTTCAGGAAGAACTTCCCCGGGATGCCGTGCTGACAGTCGATGTTGGTTCCCACCTCCATCTTGCGGGACAGTACTGGAAAACATCCGGAAACCAGAACATATTAATGACGAATGGATGGTCGGGGATGGGGTTCGGATTGCCTGCCGCCCTTGCAACCAGACTTATCTCTCCGGGCGCAACTGTGGTTTGTGTGACCGGCGATGGCGGGTTTTTGATGACGGCAGGGGAAATCCTGACAGCCCGCAGGTATAATCTAAAGGTAATAACTGTCGTATTTTCGGACGGTGAACTTAATCTGATTAAATTAAAACAATCATGGAACAACCTTGCACCATGTGGCACGAATCTTTACTCCGGTGATCTGTTTGGCGCAGGGATCTTTCTTGGCGTCAGAGTGCTTTCAGCTGATTCAGATGAAAGCATGAGAAACGCAATCAATGAAGCTGTCCTGCTGAATGAGCCTGTGATAATCAATGCAAGGATTGATCCTGGAGATTATAAGCGGCTTGTTGTAAGAAGGCAGAGTTAAGCTTTCTTTGCCTTTTTTGGGGCTGCCTCTTTTACTTCCTTTTTTTCTTTAGCCGGTTTTTCGGCTTTGGTCTCCTTCTTCTCTTTTACTTCTTTTGCCTTTACGGCCGGTTTGGCTTCCCTGGGTTCTTTCACGGTTTTGGCTTCAGCAACCTCCTTTGCGGGTTTTGCAGGTTTTACTTCCCTGACTTCCTTTGGTGTCTTAACGTCTTTTACTTCCGTAATTTCAACAACTGCCTTTACTTCAGGAGCCTCTTTCTTCTCCCTGACCGGCTTTTTCTCCTTTATCTCTTTTTCTTTGGGAGGAATAACATTCTTAACTTCGGGTTTGTTGATTTTCTTTCTGCGGCGCCTTACACCATAAGTACCAAGAATAATTTTGCCTCTTCTGGTTTTTTTATCACCTTTTCCCATGATATTTCATTTTATTTTGTGACGTTTTTTGAGAATCGGGCAAAGTTAATAATAATTTTAAGCTTTCATACCCCAAAGGATTTTGGAATAAGAAAATCCGGGGAAATGAGGGTAAGGAAAATATTAATACAAATCACTGAATGAGAAGAAAAGAAAGGGAAATTACCGGAACCGCTGAAATTGAATCAGTCATTTCACGTTGTGATGTTTGCAGAATAGCGTTTTCAGATGATAATGTGCCGTATATAGTTACCATGAATTTTGGTTATTCCGGAGGTGCGGAAAAAACACTCTATTTTCACTCAGCCGGGGATGGAAGGAAAATCGATTTGATCGGCAGGAATAATTACGTATGCTTTCAAATGGACACCGACCATAATCTTGTCACCGGCCCTGAAGCCTGCGATTTCACAATGAAATACAGCAGTGTGGTCGGATGGGGAAAGATTTATATTATTACTGATGAGAAAGAGAAAGAAGAAGGAATGAATTCGATAATGCATCATTATACAAACCGGAAGGAGTTTATCTACTTTAAGGAAGTTTTTGAAAGGACAGTTGTGCTTAAGCTTGTAATTGAAGCAATGACTGGGAAGAGGATCTGATGAATCCAATCAGCCTGTTATCCCTGCCGGTAATTCCTGAAGATGCGTCTTGTCAGCCAGAGCATTATCCCCTCGGGAACAAAGGAACCCACCCTGAAAAACAACCTTGAAAGTCTTCCCGGCAGAATTACCTTTTTCCCTTTAAACATTCCTGACAATACCTCTTCAGCAACTTCTTCAGGGCTTAGAGCAGAACTCTGTGAAAACCAGCCGTTCCTTTCGATCCTGCCAATGGTATTGGCATTTGTCCTTACAGCTGATGGCGTTGCAACACATGTCTTAACTGTTGAACCATTCAGCTCTGATTCAAGCGCCCTTGTAAAATAGAATACATATGATTTTGTGGCAAGATAGATGCTTTTATAAGCTGTCGGAAGGTATCCTCCAAAGCTGCCGAGATTTAAAATATATGACCTTTCATTCATTTTTAGCCCTGGCAGGAATAATACAGTCAGCAGGGTCGTTGCTCTTACATTCAGAAGTACCATGTGGTCGATCTGCTTTTTGGAATACCCTTCCACAGGACCCTCATAACCTATACCTGCGTTGTTGACAAGCATATTGACCCTGAGCCTTTTTTCCTCTGCAAATCCGAATAGTTTCCCTGGTCCATCTTCCTCAGTCAGATCACCCTCGGCACAGAAAGCCCGTATTTTATATTTCGATTCAAGTTCACGACAAAAATCAGGCAAACCCTGACCGGACAATGAATTCAAAACCAGGTCATACCCCCGTGAAGCAAGTCCCCCGGCAATTGCCCTGCCGATCCCCAGACTGGCGCCGGTCACTACCGCACAATTCTTATTTTCTGTTTCCATGCTGATTTGATTTTAACCACTCAATTGTCCGCGAGATACCTTCAGCAAGCGGGGTTATTCTGTAACCCAGCTCCTTCACTGCTTTATCGCTCGACATTATCCAATCATTCAGGTATTTATCAAGCCATTCCGTCGTAATTGCGGGAGGGGATCCTGTGATTTTTGACAAGGACATTACAATTCCTGCAATCCCTTTCAATAATCCTGCAGGCATGTTTACCATGGTTCTTTTATTCCCTGCTGACTCCCCGATAATTTCAAACAGCTCCTTGAAGGAATGGTTTTCCCCTCCAAGAATATAGCGTTCCCCTTTCCTTCCGTATCTGGCAGCAAGGATGTGGCCTTCAACAATATCATCAATGTAAACATAGTTGCCTATCGATCTCCCGTCACCCGGAATAATCCTCCAGCGACCTGCAATATATGACCTGATTATTTTAGTCAGCGAGTTGCTTTCGGTAAGCTTCCCCGGACCATATACGCGGGTTGGGTTCACCGTAACGACATCAAGGCCCATTCTGCTGAAGTCAAGGGCAATCTTTTCAGCTTCAGCCTTTGTCTTTTCATAGAGTGTATGAAGAACCGGATTGGGATTGGCAAGTTCATCAACAGGCTTACCGTCGCGGGAATAGCTCATCGTGCCTCCGGTTGAGGTATAAATAACCTTCATGATATTTGACTCAAGAGCAGCCCTGAAGACATTAATGGTTCCCTCCACATTGATCCTGGAAACCATGGAAGGATCTTTATATGACGGTTTTGCAAATGCTGCCAGATGAAAAACCCAGTCGCAACCTTCCATCCCTTCCATCAGGGCAGGTTTGTCGGAAAGGTCACCCTTTACCTGTGTGATCTGTTGATTGCCGGGAAAGGCTGCTGACGAAGTATTTCGGACAAGGAGAGTTACAGAATGTTTCTCTGAAACAAGCTTCTCTGTCAATCTTCTGCCGATAAAGCCTGTGCCGCCTGTTACAAAGACTTTCATTGTTCTTCCTGGTTAAGATGCAAACGGACTTCCCTGTTGTGATACAACGAGAACAGGTCGGTCAGCACTGCGATAAAGGAATGGATAATAAAAGCCGGGATAAAAGATCCTGTAAGCCGGCTCATAAGGCATAAAACCACACCGACCGGTATGGCACCTGCTGCGATTTGCTTTCCCTGGGGTAAATGAACGAGCGAATACAGCAAAAGGTTAATCCCCAATGCCGGCCAGAATCCGAACGCTTCACTGCACAGGAACAAGAGAACTCCCCTGAACAGGTACTCATATCCCAGAATATATATCAGCCAGGCACAAACCGAAAGAATCACATGCCTGGGAAACCAGTCATTGAGCCTCAGCTCAGGAGACAATTGCTGTACCTTTTTGCTTTTAGACATTTTAAAGGTGGCAATTGCTGTTATGATCACAAGTAGGACAAGCAGGTACCAGAAATGGAAAGTGCGTCCGGTCACCAGTCCTATCCCTGAAGGCGGCACCCGTAAAATCATGACAAAAACCAGGAAGGGGAGCACACCTGTGAAAAGAATTCCGGTAAGCTTATATGAAATGAATTCTATGACTCCCGGTGATCCGGAGGGGAAAACGGGTTGAACCAGGTATTTCAGTATTATCCTTCGTTTGGCCATGAAAAAATAGAGTATGAAAAACAGGCAAACAGAGAAAATGGCAAACCAGGCCAGAAACGCGGTATTTGAAATTAAACCCGGCATGAGCAGGATTGGATTTTCGTGGATCTTTAAATACAAGAACGCCAAAATATAAAAAACAGAGTGATTTACAAGGGCTCTCCTCAAAAAAGGGTAACTTGCGGCAGATTTAACAAATCAGTTATATGGAAACACTTAACGACCTGAGGCTGGCTGTATTGATCGATGCAGACAATATCCCATACAGTAATGTCAAGGGGATGCTCGAGGAGATAGCAAAGTACGGAACTCCCACTTTTAAAAGGATCTATGGCGACTGGACCATGCCTACGGTAGCCGGATGGAAATCGGTGCTCCTCGAAAATGCAATCACTCCGGTTCAGCAGTACAGTTATACAAAAGGAAAGAATTCAACCGATTCGGCAATGATCATTGATGCCATGGATATTCTTTATTCAGGCAAAGTAGACGGATTTTGCCTTGTCTCGAGCGACAGCGATTTTACAAGGCTGGCGACCAGGCTGAGGGAAGCCGGAATGAAGGTAATCGGTATCGGCGAGCGGAAAACACCATCTCCCTTTATAGTTGCCTGTGATAAATTCATTTACCTTGAGATAATCAATACATCAACAACGGTATCAGATTCTGCTGTAATCAGGAAAAAGAC
Organism: uncultured Bacteroidales bacterium; assembly: GCA_963696535.1. Classification (GTDB taxonomy): domain Bacteria; phylum Bacteroidota; class Bacteroidia; order Bacteroidales; family VadinHA17; genus LD21. The sequence continues at coordinate 122,581 of CAVOKP010000019.1, read as the reverse complement.
CGGAAAGCCTTCCCGCAATAAACCAAGAAGCGATGACAATGATCAGCAGATCCAGATACGCAAGGCGAAACGGCTTATTACATCATCGATAAGCGACCTTGCAGATGAAAACGGGTGGGCATACCTCGGAGATGTAGGCAATCTGATTTTAAAGAAACAGCCTGATTTTGATCCGAGGAACTTCGGCTTCACGAAACTTACACCACTGATCAGATCACTTGATTTTGAGATTGATGAAAGGGAATCGGGCCAGAACAACATAAAACATATTTACATCCGGAACAAGAAATAAATCGGGAACTCCGGAATTTCCGGAATTTCCGGAATTAATAGTGCCCCAATATCAAAATTCATTAATTGCAGGACAGGTGAACAATTCATCCTTCACTTTTGTTTATTGAGCAAATTGATCCGGGAATTGCTTGCCGGAGTTGTGATTTGAGCTAAGTGGGACAGTGTTTTGACGAAAAAGCAATTAAATCGGGCTTAATGCAAATTTTTATTTTCAATTATCAAAAATAAATATGACCTTTGCTACTGTTTTATTTACTTAATTATTGAATTATGAACATTTACGTAGGAAGTCTTCATTTTAAAATGAGTGAAGCAGAATTAAAAGAAATCTTTGAAGAGTATGGCGAAGTAGGATCCGCTAAAATCATTATTGACAAGTACTCTGGAAAAAGTAAAGGATTTGGTTTCGTTGAGATGCCAAACGAAGCTGAAGCTAAGAAGGCCATTGAGGAACTCAATGGTGCTGAAGTTCAGGGCAGAAAAATTATTGTTAACGAATCTATTGAACGTACCGACAGAAGAAGAGATTTCCGAGGCGGTGATAATGACCGCAGAGGAGGCGGCGGTAACAGAAGAGATAATTACAGATAGGAATCAATAAACTCAAAGCTATGAAAGGTACTGTTAAATGGTATGACAGGGTTAAAGGCTACGGGTTTCTTCAGACTGATGATCAAAAGGATATTTTTATCCACAGGTCAGGTCTTGAAGTGCCCCAGACCGAACTTGAAACAGGTCAGGCAGTTGAGTTTGAGATTGAAATGAGAGAAAAAGGGCCTGTTGCTATCAAGGTAAGGAGAGTAGATTAATTTTTGCTCAGATTGATATTTAAAGAGGCTGAACAAACATTCAGCCTCTTTCTTTTTTATTACCTGCCATACTCCTGTAAAGAAATCTAAAACCTTCCGAAAATCGAGTACTTGCCTGTATTGCAGAAAATTGATGAGTAGAGGAAAAGACCATTGACACTTGTCTCTATCTTCCTCTCAAGGTGAAGCAGGGGCTGGCCTTGTTCAATCTTAAGAAACCTGCTGACTTTCCGGGAGGGTGTTATGGCCCTTATCCGCTGCTCACCCCCCTTTATTTCGACATTGTAATGCTCCCTGAGGATGGCAAAAAGTGACTTGTCCTCGAACTGCCGGGCTGTAATCCTCGGAAGATTTATATTTGCAATATAGCTGATGTCGTAGAATATCGGAACTTCATCGAGGAGGCGAAGCCTTTCCATATAGATGCAGCCCGATTCAATCTCAAGTTCCGAGAGAGGGAACATGAAATCCTCAGGCCACAACCTCAGACATGGTTTTACAATGATCCTGGTCCTTAAATTCCTGCTGCCTACTGCTGATGTAGTTCCTGATACAGACAAAATCCCTATATCCCTGTGAGGTATCTGAACTATACTGCCTTTTCCCTGATGCTTCCTTATGTATCCGTCATTCGCCAGGCTGGCGAGCGACTGCCTTACTGTGGGACGGGTCATCCCGTATAGCTGGCATAGCTCGTTCTCCGAAGGCAGAAGATCACCTTCCCTGTACACACCCTCAGTGATGTGCCTGCGAAGGATCTTGTACAACCTCCTGTGCTGCGGTATTGAACCGTCTGATGTCATCCATGAAATTTTCTGTAAATATAACCTCTTTTACTTGTAAATACAAGTTATTTGACATATTTTTGTAACCAGATTAATTTAAACAAGATCGCATTTACTTAAAGTTTATATTAGTCAACATATAATAACAAGTTCACCGACAGAATTAAATCAACCAGAAACAAGCAACCTGTAACATTTCCTAAACCACTCCCAAAAAATGGCAATCCCAGTCATAATGCCCAGGCAGGGCCAGTCGGTCGAGACCTGCATAATAACCAAATGGTTCAAACAGAAGGGCGAAACTGTACGGACCGGCGATCTTCTTTTTTCATACGAAACCGACAAAGCCGCCTTCGATGTGGAATCTCCTGCCGACGGAATGGTGCTTGAGATAATTTTCACCGAAGGCGCCGAAGTACCTGTCCTTGCAAATGTTGCTTTCATAGGAAATCAGGGAGAAACCATCGAATCAGAACCCCATTCCACGGGAGCAGGGACCACTAAAACGGAAGAAATACGGAAGCCGCCTGAAACAAAAACAGAGTATTCACCCGTTTTGAAACCAGAACCAGACACCGAAACCGTGTATGGCAGAATCAGGATATCACCAAGGGCAAAACAATACGCGGAAAAGAAAAATCTGAACTATAAGGACATTCAGGGATCAGGTCCAAACGGAAGAATCATCTGCGGCGATATTGAAAAGGCTCTTTCAGACTTCTCATTCCCGGTAAAAGAAGCAGCTGCACCCCCGGATGAATTCACCGAACAGCCACTTTCCAATATCAGGAAGCTCATAGCCAGAACAATGCATGCATCGCTTCAGAACTCTGCCCAGCTCACTCATCACATGAGCGCAGATGCCCGGAATATTCTCTCGTCAAGGAAGCGGATAAAGGACAAAATTCAAAGCAGCCAGGAAGAACAGGATATAACCCTCAATGATATAATCTGTTTCTGCGTTATAAAAGCAATTAAAAAATTCCCTGAGATCAATACCCATTTCCTTGACGACCGTATTAAAATATTCAATAAAGTACATCTTGGAATTGCCGTTGACACTCCAAGGGGGCTGATGGTGCCCTCAGTGAGAAACGCTGATGAAATGGATCTCAGGAAACTGTCGCGCGAGTTAAAATCCTCCGCTGATGCATGCAAAAAGGGAAACATCAACCCTGAGCTTATCCAGAGCACTGCTGCCTCATTCACAATTTCAAATCTTGGAAATTACGGGGTTGAAATGTTCACTCCCGTTATAAATCTGCCCCAGACTGCAATATTAGGGGTCTGCACAATAATAAACCGGCCTGTCGATCTCGGCAACAACACGTTCGGATTCGTCCCATACATTGGCTTATCGCTGACATATGATCACCGGGCAGTCGACGGGGGACCGGCAACACTGTTTTTGAGAGAAATAAAGGAACAGATTGAGAAATTCAGTTACTGATTAAATGCCCCCCAACCCCCCTAAAGGGGGACTAAATCAATTCGTAATAAAGTCCCCTTTAGGGGATTTAGGGGCTAAACAAAAAAGGAAAAGAAAAATAATTAACAACAATAAAGCATCATATGCCTAAAAGCCAGAACATTAATCCTTCAGAAGTCCGTAAATCCGGGTTCATTGAATTTGGGAAGATCCCTGTGAACCAATATAATAAGCCGGTTGAAGATGAAAAGAATAATTTCAGCAATGATGACTTCATAAGAATCTATCACGACATGGTGATTATCAGGGAATTTGAGACAATGCTAAATCTGATAAAAACGACAAATGAATATAGGGGAGTCGCTTACAACCATCCCGGGCCAGCCCATCTTTCAATCGGGCAGGAGGCCTCTGCAGTCGGAATGGCATATAACCTCGATACTGATGACTTTATCTTCGGTTCGCACAGGAGTCATGGTGAAATACTTGCCAAGGGGTTGTCGGCCATTCACAAGCTTGAGGAAGACACGCTCTATGAGGTGATGAAAAACTACTTCGGCGGAGCTGCCCTTAGAGTTGTTGAAAAAGGATTTACAGGATCCGTTAAGGAAGCTGCAAAACACTTTCTCCTATATGGTGCCCTGGCTGAAATATTTGCCCGTGAAAACGGATTCAATAAGGGTCTTGGAGGGTCAATGCATGCTTTCTTTACTCCATTTGGAATATATCCCAATAATGCCATCGTCGGAGGGTCGGGTGATATTTCAGTTGGTGCCGCACTATATAAGAAGATCAACAGGAAACCCGGCATAGTGGTTTGCAATATCGGCGATGCTTCGATGGGCTGCGGTCCGGTATGGGAGGGCATTGCCTTTGCAACAATGGACCAGTACAAAACCTTATGGGAAGGTGAATATAAAGGCGGGTTGCCTCTTATTTTCAACTTTATGAATAACCTGTACGGAATGGGCGGTCAGACAATGGGTGAAACCATGGGCTATGGCATGCTTGCAAGGATCGGAGCAGGTGTAAATCCTGAAATGATGCATTCGGAGAGGATCGACGGCTATAATCCCCTTGCCGTTATTGATGCTTTCAGACGCAAGAAGGAGATTCTCATGGAGAAACAGGGTCCTGTTCTTCTTGACACACTGACATACAGGATAAGCGGCCACTCTCCTTCGGATGCCTCATCCTACAGGTCAAGGGAGGAGGTTGAAGCCTGGCAGAAGGAAGATTCGATTATTGCCTTCGGGGATAGGCTTACCGGGGCAGGAATTGCAGAATCCAAGATGCTTCATCAGATAAGGGATGAAGCCGGGGAACTTATGACTCATATTCTGAAGCTCGCTGTAAACGATGAGGTGTCACCCCGGCTCGATCTTCAGAAATATCCCGACGTAATAGGAAAGATGATGTTCTCAAGCCTTTCCATCGATAAAATGGAAAACAGGACTCCGGAGGTTCTGCTGCCACTTGAGGAAAATCCAAGGGTGAAGTCACTGAAAAACAAGGAGAGGTTCTATAAGGACAAGGAAGGCAAGCCGGTTTCAAAGGCCAGGCTTTACCAGCTCCGCGATGGTATCTTTGAAGCAATAATTGACCGTTTTTATAAAGATCCCACCCTCGCAGCCTGGGGTGAGGAGAACCGCGACTGGGGCGGGGCATTTGCCGTTTACCGCGGCCTTACTGAAGCACTCCCCTACCATCGCCTTTTCAACTCACCTATATCCGAAGGCGCAATCGTCGGAACTGCAATCGGTTACGGGATGTGCGGCGGCCGGGTGCTGGCTGAAATAATGTATTGCGATTTCCTGGGACGTTCTGGTGACGAAGTATTCAACCAGCTGCCCAAATGGCAGGCAATGAGCGGGAATATTATTAAAATGCCTGTCGTTATTAGAGTATCGGTGGGATCAAAATACGGCGCCCAGCATTCCCAGGACTGGTCATCGCTCGTTGCACACATTCCGGGACTGAAGGTTGTATTCCCGGCCACTCCTTATGATGCCAAAGGCCTGATGAACAGCGCGCTGCAAGGAACCGACCCTGTGATTTTCTTTGAGAGTCAGCGGCTTTATGATACAGGTGAAATGTTTCATGCTTCAGGTGTACCTGAGGAGTATTATGAGATCCCCATGGGAGAACCTGATATCAAGAGACCCGGTGACGATCTGACTATACTTACTATCGGGGCAACTCTGTACCCTGCAATCAAGGCAGCCGATATTCTCAGTAATGATTATGGAATAAATGCAGAAATCATTGATGCCCGGTCACTTGTACCGTTCAATTATGAACCGGTTATCGAATCGGTGAAAAAAACAGGAAGGATACTCCTTTCAAGCGATGCTTCATCAAGAGGATCATTCCTGAAGGAGATGGCCCAGACAATAACCGAGCTGGCATTCGATTACCTCGATGCACCACCTGTTGTCGTCGGTTCGAGGAACTGGATAATCCCGGCGCATGAGATGGAGAATTATTTCTTCCCCCAGCCTGAATGGATAGTCGACGCTGTTCACGAAAAGATAATTCCCCTGAAGGGACATATAGGCAAAACCGACATGTCAGCTGTCATCACTTTAAAATTAAACAGGGAGGGAGTGTAATTCATTTTAATATATTTACAGTGCAATTCTAAAAAGATGGAAAACGCAGTAGAGAACATAAGGGCAAAAACAGGCTTTATTATCGACATGGACGGTGTAATATACCATGGCAACAAATTACTGCCTGGAGTTACAGATTTTCTTAAATGGCTTGAAGAAACAGGAAAAAGCTACCTTTTTCTGACGAACGCCAGCCAGCGAACCCCCAAGGAACTTCAGGAAAAGCTCCAGCGACTCGGCATAAATGCAGGTGAAGAGCATTTCTATACAAGCGCCCTTGCCACTGCAGGGTTCCTGGCAAGCCAGAGGCCTAACGGAAGTGCCTATATCATAGGGGATGCAGGACTAATCCATGCGCTGTACAGCATAGGCTACACAACCAATAACGTTTCTCCCGACTATGTTGTCGTAGGCGACACAAACAGCTACAATTTCGAAAAGATAGAACTTGCAGTAAACCTCGTCTTAAAGGGAGCACGGCTTATAGGTACAAATCCCGATATAAGCGGCCCGGTTGAGACCGGTATATCTCCATCGGTCAAGGCTCTTATTGCCCCGATCGAAATTGCTTCCGGGAAAAAGGCATATTTCGTGGGCAAACCCAATCCGCTGATGATGAGGATCGCACTAAAAAAACTGGGTGTAAAACGCGAAGACGCAGTTGTTATAGGCGACCGTATGGATACGGATATAAGGTGCGGACTCGAATCGGAAATTGATACTCTGCTGGTTTTGAGCGGCATAACCACAAGGTCGGAAATTGATAATTTCCCCTATCGCCCGCGCTATATCCTTAACGGTATTGTAGATCTTGTCCACAAGGAATAACAGATGAAACCGACTAATAAGAATAATTATAAGCAGGAACGCAGGGAAGTCGCCAGGTTCATGCGGCGTCTTTACAGGCAGGGACTCACGACAACCTCTGGGGGGAACATAAGCCTGAAGGTCACAGACGATATAATAGTCATAACACCCTCAGCCACCGACAAGGGCAGAATGAAATGGAGAGAGGTTGGAATTATGACCATTGAAGGAGATAATCTTACACCAGCATTGAAGCCTTCCATTGAGCACGAAATGCATCTATCGATCTACAGAAAGAAGGATGATGTTTCAGCGATTGTACATGCCCACCCGCTTTTCGCTTCAGCATATACGGCAATGAAGTGTACCATCGACACTAATCTCACTGCTGAAGCCAAAGCTGTTTGCGGCGATCCCTGCCTGGTCCGGTATGCCCTTATGGGAACAGAGGAACTTGCATCCCTTGCATCTGATTGCATCCTTAAATCGGATATTCTTCTGCTTGAGAATCACGGAATTCTTACTACAGGCTCATCTCTTTTACAGGCTTTCGACAAGCTTGAGGTCCTTGAGAATGCGGCAAAAATGACAATGATAGTAGACATGGCAGGAAGGAAGAAGCCCTTGAAAAAGTCCAGCATTAGGGAACTTGAAAGGTTATTCAGGTGAAAAGAATTGTCAGATGATCATCCTGTAAAAACAGGTAAACAAATACATCAAAAAGTGGATAAATACTTCCTGTCAGGCTTTCCTTCTCCGGAAACGATCCGCAAACAGATTGAAGGGAACGGCTTACCCCGGTTCAGGGAAGCCAATACCCATATCCATACCCCGTATTCATTCAGCGCATTTCCTGATATGGCATCAATATTCAGGCTTGCGAAAGATGAGAATATTGCCGTTCTCGGGATAAACGATTTTTTCGTGGCTGACGGTTATGGTGAGTTTTGCAGCGGATCAGTCAGAAACCGGATCTTTCCATTGTTCAATATTGAATTCATTGGTCTATTATGGGAGGAACAGAAAAAAGGAATCAGGATAAATGATCCTAATAACCCAGGGAGAATTTATTTCTGCGGAAAAGGGCTTGACTATCCCTTTAATCCCGGGTTCCTTCAGGGAATTAAGCTTAAAACCGTGATAAGGGAGAGCCAGAATCAGATGAAGGCTATGATCGCCAGGCTTAACAGGATTATCGAACCTGTGAATCCTTCACTGACCCTCTCATATGAAAATATTAAAAAACGCTATGCGCACGACCTGGTGCGCGAAAGGCATCTGGCTAAGGCAGTCAGGTATGCAGCCGCGGAAACATATCCCGACCCCGGGGAACAGGCCAGGTTTCTTGAAAACATCTACGGAGGAAAGAAATCCCTGGCAGCTGCAGATAATCCGGCACTTATCGAAAACGAGATCCGTTCAAACCTTTTAAAGAGCGGAGGAGCAGCATTTGTTGAGGAGAATGAGGATACTTTCCTTGAACTTGACAAGATCATTAAAATAATAACAAAAGCCGGAGGAATACCCTGCTATCCTGTCTTGCTCGATGATCCTTCCGGCAAGTTCACCGAATTTGAAAGTGATAAGGAAACCCTTTTCAGGACTCTGGTTTCCCTGAAAATAGGATGCATTGAATTAATACCCGGAAGAAACAGTATTACCATTCTCAGGGATTTTGTCAGATTTTTTAATGAAAAGGAGTTCCTGGTTACATTCGGTACCGAACATAACACTCCCGAAATGGTTCCCCTGACTGTGAAGGCAAGGGATTCAGAAACACTTGACGATGAGCTTAAGCAAATTGCATGGGAAAGCGTATGCGTTATCGCTGCCCATCAGTATCTCAGGGCAAAGGGAATGCAGGGTTACATACTCCCCGATGGCAGCCCGACCACCGGCCAGAAAAGAGATCTTGCCTTCCTCGGAAAGCTTGTTATAGAATTCTTCCTTTCAAAAAAATGAAAATATGAGAGCTGAAATCGGTGAACTGATCGAGCTGTCCAGATTTTATGGAACCAATAAGGAATATGTAATTGCCGGCGGAGGAAATACATCATTTAAGGACGGTCAGACAATATGGATAAAGGCGAGCGGACAGCCTCTCGCCGCTCTTGATGAAAACGGACTGGTTGCCCTGAGCCGCGAAAAGCTACGGCTCATCTCAGCCAGGAGTTATTCAGAGGATCCTGTTGTGAGGGAAGAAGAGGTGAAAAACGACCTTTTTAACAGCATAGTCGATGCCGGCCAGCAAAAGAGACCTTCAGTCGAAACCTCCCTCCATGAACTTATTGGTTATAATTTCGTTGTACACCTCCATCCCACCCTGATAAACGGCATACTTTGCAGCAGGAATGCGAGAAATCTTACTGCCAGGATCTTTGGCGAGAAGGTTTTATTTGTACCATATACAGATCCCGGCTATACGCTGTTCAAAAAACTTGAATCGGAAATCAGAAAATACAGGGATCAGTTTTCTTCCGATCCGCAGATTATTTTTCTCGAAAACCACGGATCATTTGTAGGGGCTGATTCAGCCGAAGAGATAAAAAGGATTTACGAAGAGATCCTTTCAGCCATTGAGGCCCAGATCAGCCCCATTAAGGATATAGTGGATCTGCCTTTTAATCAGGTCCTTTTAAAAGTACTGCCTGTACTTCGAATGATTCTTTCAAATGAGAAGATCAAGGTAATAAGGTACAGGCATAACACTCTTATATCAAAGTATTATCAGAACCAGCAGGAATTTCATAAAATTTCGCTTCCGCTCACACCGGATATAATAGTATACTGTAAAACCAGATATCTGTTCATCGAACAATCTGCCACTGCCGATAAAATACTTGATTCAATAAGGATGCAGCTGCCCCGGTTTCAGAATGAATACGGCTATCTTCCGAAAATCATCATTATTAAGAATGCAGGTCTGATCGCCCTTGAGGATTCAGCAGATTCAGCAGAGACTGTGCTCGATGTCTATGAGGATCTCATAAAAGTGAGTCATTACTCCTCGATGTGCGGCGGGACAAAACCACTTTCTCCTGATCAGGTTGCTTTCATCGATAAATGGGAGGTCGAGAATTACCGCCGCAAGATATCACACAGCTCCGGCCAGGGGAGCAGGCTCGAAGGGAAAATTGCAATCGTTACCGGAGGCGCGCAGGGATTTGGAGCAGGAATTGCCGGGGCATTGTTCAGGTTAGGTGTGAATGTCGTAGTCGCCGATCTTAATGATGAAACTGGAAAGAAATTCATCTCAGGGCTCATAAATCACGGATCCAAAAACAAGGCTGTTTTTGTCAGAACCGATGTCTCTGATCCTGAATCGGTAAAAAGCCTTGTGGCAGGAACTGTCGCCGAATTCGGAGGGCTCGACCTTATGATCAGCAATGCAGGGGTGCTTAAGGCAGGCGGATTGGATGAAATGGAACCGGAAGTGTTCGCAAAAACCACATCAATAAATTACAGCGGATACTTCTACTGTGCAAAATATGCTTCGGAGGTAATGAAGATCCAGAATCTTGAGAAACCTGATCATTTTACCGACATTGTTCAGATCAATTCCAAATCGGGACTGAAGGGAAGCAACAGGAATTTTGCGTATGCCGGGGCTAAATTCGGAGGGATCGGGCTTACTCAATCCTTCGCCCTCGAGCTTGCTCCATTCAGGATCAAGGTGAACTCAATCTGTCCTGGGAATTTCTACGAAGGTCCCCTGTGGTCCGATCCTGTAAGCGGGCTTTTTGTCCAGTACCTCAGAACCGGAAAGGTGCCCGGAGCCAAAACTATTGATGACGTAAGGAAATTCTATGAGGATCAGGTTCCGATGAAGCGCGGCTGCCGTCTTGAGGATGTCGTTAAAGCCCTGCTCTACATAATTGATCAGGAATACGAAACGGGACAGGCAGTGCCTGTAACAGGGGGGCAGGTGATGCTCGGATGAAGGCGCAGGACACAGGGCGCAGGGCGCAGGGCAAATCCGTGTAAATCCGTGTTCTCCGTGGTAAAAAAAAAAATGAAAACTAAAGCAGTCAGAATTTACGGTAAAAAAGACCTTCGTCTGGAGGAATTTGAACTTCCTGAAATGAAGGAAGATGAAATTCTTGCTAAGGTGATCTCCGACAGTATATGCATGTCATCACATAAGGCTGCCCTTCAGGGAGCTGAACACAAGCGTGTTCCGGATGACATCCACATTAATCCCACAATCATCGGGCATGAGTTTGCCGGGGTGATCCTCGAGGTTGGTGAAAAATGGAAGCACAGGTTTTCTGCCGGACAAAAATTCTCAATTCAGCCCGCTATGAACCATATGGGAACCCTTGAAGCTCCCGGATATTCCTTCAGATATATCGGCGGCGACGCCATACATATTATTATTCCGGATATAGTAATGGAAGCAGATTCGCTTCTTCAGTACGAAGGTGAGGCATTCTATCCTGCATCGCTGTCAGAACCAATGTCGTGCATAGTGGGAGCTTTTCATTCAAGCTACCATGTCCCCCCTGGTACTTACAATCACATAATGGGAATTAAGGAACGTGGTAAAATCGCCATCCTTGCAGGGGTTGGTCCGATGGGGCTTGGTGCTATTGACTACGCCCTTCACCAGCCAATAAAACCGGGGTTAATAGCAGTGACGGATATTGACAACAACCGGCTTGCAAGGGCTGCCTGTCTTTTTCCGCCGGAGGAAGCCGCGAAAGAAGGAATAAAACTCGTATATGTTAATACCGGAAAGACCGATAATCCCGTTGAACATCTCAGAAATATAACGGGTGGAACCGGATTTGATGATGTTTTTGTCTTTTCACCTGTAAAACAGGTTGTCGAGCAGGGTGATGCTATCCTTGGATTTGATGGATGCCTGAATTTCTTTGCAGGTCCGACGAATCCGCAGTTTAAAGCTGAGCTTAATTTTTACAATGTCCATTATGCATTCACCCATATTGTCGGTACATCTGGGGGGAATACTGATGACATGCGTGAATCATTAAAATTAATGGCAGAAGGGAAGATCAATCCTGCCGTAATGATAACCCACGTCGGGGGATTGGATGCTGTTGTTGAAACAACATTGAATCTGCCTCAGATCCCGGGAGGCAAGAAACTGATCTACACCAATATATCGATGCCGTTGACATCACTTTACAAGCTTGGTGAAATGGGTAAGAACGATCCTTTCTATGCAGGGCTGCATGAAATAGTATTCGGAAACGATTATATCTGGAATCTTGAGGCGGAGAAATATCTGCTGGCAAACGCCAAACCAATTTAACTTTTAATAACCCACAAATATAAAGTTGTTACACTGCTCAGAAATTGGCAGGGACATATACATGCTATTCCGGGTCTTCGGCCTTTTTAGGAGAATATGCATTTACCACCTGGCCCGTAGGGAGAACATAGTTTATGGCCTACAGCCTTTTAGCAGAACATACATTTCCCAGTTGGCCCATAGGTCCAAATGCTAAATTAGGAATCTCCTTATAAATAATTGTGCTCCGCAGGATCGGCATGTTTACTACATCCCCTCTTTCAACAATGCCGCAAACTCCTCCGAAATATAATTCTCATAACTCATACAAACATCCGACGCAAAATCAATTCCGGATGATATAACCTTTGACCACATATCTTCTCCCATATTCGCAAGATGTTCCCCGGTAATTCTGTTTTTATAGATCGCCGCAATCATGCCTGCATTGAAGTTATCGCCTGCACCTATTGTACTTAATGGTTTGATCTTTTTGACAGAAAAGCTTCCTGAAAAATTCATCGTCCTTACAAAGACCCCTTCCGAACTGGCAGTATAAACCATGCAACTGCAATATTTCCTCACAACATCCCATGCATCATCGGGCGATGAGGCTCCGAATATATTCTGAAAATCCTCATCCGAACCCCTTATTATGCTTGCCATCTGAATGTTTTCAACTATCAACGGCCTGAGTTCATCCAGTTCAGCAGCATGGGCTTTTCTGAAATTCGGATCGTATAAAACTACTCCTCCTTTGGCAGCTGCCCCTCTTACGAAACTGACGAACTTCTGACGTATCTCCCTCGTAATTGCATATATGGATCCGCATAGAATAATATCATCCTTGTTTATCACCGGAAACTCCGTTTCAAGCCTTTTCGAGGGATAGTTCTTGTAAAAAGTATAACTGGCATCATTTTTTTCATCAAGGACAGCTATTGCCAGAGCGGTATTACCATCCTTAAAATGATCAGCAAACAAGGTGGACACTCCGTTCGACTTCAGGAAATCATCAATAATCCTCCCTATATCATCATCGCCATATTCGCTTATCAGATGAACCGGCAACCCTATCCTTCCCAGTGAAACAGAGCTGTTAAGCATGGCACCTCCCGCCTTTCCAGCCTGGGGCTGTCCGTTTTTAAAAATAATATCGAATAAGGTTTCGCCGATAGTATAAATATTCCTCGTCATAGTAAAACAATTTTTTTAATTGGTTAAGCAGTTATGCGGTTATGCCATTTTGCGGTTATGCGGTTTTGCCGTTACGCCTTTACACCTTTACGCCTTTATGCCTTTATGCCTTTTAAACACAAAGTAACACAAAGGATTTAGATTTAGAGACTATATTTGTTTCAATTTTTAATTGAATTATTATGAAAGCCATGATGCTTACAGGGATCCGTGAAATGGAAATGAAGGAAGTTCCGGATCCTGTTCTGAAAAACTCAAATGATGTTAAGATAAAATTGCTGGTCCTTGGTATATGCGGCTCGGATATACATTACTATACAAACGGGAAAATAGGATCCCAGGTCGTGAAATACCCTTTCACCGTCGGCCATGAGTGTGCCGGAGAAGTCATTGAAACCGGAACTGCCGTTACCCGCGTAAGGAAAGGCGACATAATTGCCGTTGAACCTGCAATGTGGTGTGGAAAATGCGACCAGTGCCTTTCGGGAAGGCATCATACCTGCCGGACCCTGAAATTCCTTGGCTGTCCCGGACAGGCTGAAGGCGCTCTTTCTGAATATCTTGTAATGCCTGAAAACAGCTGTTATCCCCTTTCCGGAAAGCTTAATCCTGACCATGGAGCAATTTCAGAACCTCTGGCTATAGGGGTCTATGCTGTCAGTAAAGCCGGTGAGACTAAAGGTAATAAAATCGGTATCCTGGGATTTGGCCCTATCGGATTGAGTGTTATGCTTGCCGCGAAAGCACAGGGAGCAGGGCAAATCTATGTCACGGATAAAATTGATTTAAGACTTGCAATTGCTGCAAAGGAAAAAACAACATGGACCGGTAATCCTCTGAAGGAAAATATCGTAGAAATCATCCGGCAAAGGGAGCCTTCCGGCCTCGACATTGTTTTCGAGTGTTGCGGACAGCAGGAGGCTGTCGATCAGGCAATTGATTTGCTTAAACCGGGAGGGCGGCTGGTTATTGTCGGAATACCTGAATTCAGTAAATGGACACTGAGCGTTGATGAAACCCGCCGAAAGGAAATATCAATACAATTCATCAGAAGACAGATCGGCTGCGTTGAATCCTCACTCGAGATGATGAATAATGGGAAAATAGATGTTAGTAATATGGTCACTCACCGGTTCCCCTTTAAAAATACAAAAGAGGCATTTGATCTTGTCGCCGGTTATCGCGACGGAGTGATGAAAGCTATGATAGATTTTTAGCCCCCAATCCTCTGAAGGGGGCTCTTTTGGGATTGTTGAAAAAGTCCTTGTTAACCGCAAAGTACGCTAAGAAGGCGCAAAGTACGCAAAGTTAAAACACTTATATTTAGTTCTCTGCGATCTTTGCGGTTATTCTCTGTGATCTTTGCGGCTAAAGGATTTCAACTTTATAAACAGCCCTGGGGCTTTCAATTCAAAAGTTTCCTGTATCTCATCAAAGCTTCAATAAAATAGTAATCAGCATAAGTAAGAGGAACATCAACCTCACTTTTGGCAGGAAGCGATCCGACACTGTGCATCAGGATAAAATTACCGTTTTCTCCCTCTTTTGCCATATAAGCCGATGAAGCCAGGCTCCTGATCTGTTTTTCAGCTACAGTCAGGTATTGATCTTTTTTCTCCTGTGTAACAAAGCCGCTAAGCTCAATCAGCGCTGAAGCCATAATCGCCCCCGCAGAAGCATCCCGGTTTGTATCAGGAATGCCGGGGGCATTGAAATCCCAGTATGGTATTTTATCTTCCGGCATGTTCGGATGACTTATAAGAAAATCTGCAATATGCACTGCCTGGTCGAGGTATCTTTGCAGGCCGGTTTCACGGTACATTACAGTATATCCGTATAATCCCCAGACCTGTCCGCGCGACCATGCAGAACCGTCAGCAGCTCCCTGGGCAGTCTGTTTTGCCTCCACTTTACCGGTGATAGTATCATATGATACTACATGCCAGGTACTGAAATCAGGCCTGAAATGGTTTTTGATCGTTGTATCAGAATGAATTACAGCAATTTTATAAAAACTTGAGTCTCCTGTCTGGTTAAAAGCCCACATCAGAAACTCAAGATTCATCATGTTGTCAATTATCACAGGGCATTGCCATCCCTTCCTGCTTCCCCACGACTGGATGCACCCTATGTTAGGACGGAAACGGGTCGAAAGGGATCTGGCGCCCGTCAGCATCACATCTTTGTAACTCTGATCTACCGTAAGCCTGAAACCATTGCCGAAACTGCAGTAAAGCATAAATCCCAGATCATGAGTGCCTGTATTATTTTTCTCCTTTTCAATCCTCGATGTAATCTGCATTGCAGCATCCTTAAATTTGTCATCCTTCGAATACTCATAGAGGTTCCAGAGGCTTCCCGGAAAAAATCCGCTCGTCCACCATCCTGAATTTGAAGTTACAAGGGCCCCTGATGCATCAATGGTTCTCGGAAGAAGATCCGGTTTATCCTTCATAACTTCAGCCATGCGGGAATACTGCCTGGCAGAAAAGGCAAGGGATTCGTCAATAACCCTGACAAGTGGTTTCTCCTTTTTGCAGTTACAGAAAAGAACTGATATTGCAAAAGCAATGATGTACAAATTGTTTTTCATTCCGGGACAAATTTTAATTATCAATAATGTTTTGTGCGGTTAATAATTTAAAAAAATAATTATATACTTTATGACTTTTATGTTGATATTAATATCCTTATAAACAGTACAATATGATTAATTTGCGAAACAAAGTGCCTTAGTGTCTTAGTGGCACAAAGAAATGCCGTAAAGGCACAAAGACGCTAAGGATCACTAAGTCAATATATTAAAATTTCAAACGCACAACCCATTATCGATGCAAAATAACTTAACTTTAAATGTAAATCAAATTTTGCTACATTTAACTAACCATTTTTAATCTCTCCTCCAATGAATAAAAAAATCTTATTACTGACTTCATTCATCCTTGCCTGTATGATTGCAGGCGCACAGAATGTAGGCTCATCGCCCGAATATATAAAAGCACTTACTTCCGAATGGAAAGGGGAACGCTTCGCCGACGGAAGGCCAAAGGTTCCGGATGCCATCCTCGAGCGGCTGAAGAATATCTCGATCGAGGAAGCCTGGGGAGTTCTCCGGAACAAGGGCTACCAGAACCAGTTTGAAAGCGGCTGGGATATAATAAATCCTGATGAACCTATGACAGGCAGGGTGGTGACCGCACAATATATGCCTCTAAGGCCTGACCTGGAAAATTATGTGAAAGCACAGGGAAAGATCGAGAAACGTGCACAGCAGGGCGGCACAAACTCATGGCCCATTGACGTGCTGGCTGAGGGTGACGTCTATGTCGCCGACAGTTACGGTAAGGTAGTTGACGGGACACTTATCGGTGATAACCTAGGAAATTCAATTTACGCCAAATCGAAAAGAGGGGTAATATTCAACGGATCGGTCAGGGATCAGGAAGGATTGAGCGAGATTAAGGGATTCAATGGATGGATTAAGGGTCAGGATCCGTCATACATCCAGCAGATGAGCCTCGTTTCCATAAATGCACCGATCCGGATCGGCAGGGCAGTAGTTCTGCCTGGCGATGTGGTCCTTGCAAAGAAATACGGAGTAATCTTCATTCCCGCTCACCTTGTTGAAGATCTTGTAATTACATCAGAGGTTACAGCCTTGCGCGATGAATTCGGACACCTCCGTCTCCGCGAGGGGAAATATAAGCCCGGACAAATCGACAGCCAGTGGACCGATGAGATCAAGAAAGATTTTACGAACTGGCTCAGCAACTATCCGGGAAAACTTCCGATGACAAAGGCGGAACTGGATAATTATTTTAAGGAGAGGAACTGGTAGTGTTAATGTTACCGGTTGCAAGTTGCAGGTTGCAGGTTGCAGGTTAAAACAACATGCAACTTGCAACTTGTAACATTTAAAGGTGTATTCAGAAATCAAATATTATAGAGGATGAAAAAAATAATCTCACAGATTCAGGAGTATAACAGGCAGATGGAAAAGGCTGAAGCCATGCCCTTAAATAGTGAAATTAATAATCCTGCCACAGATAAAAGCAGGCGCAGCTTCCTTAAAAAGGCTGCTCTCGGAGGTGTTGCCCTCGGCGGACTGATTCATCTGTCTATTGAAGACACAATAGCACAAACCACATCAAATGTTCAGAAGTCTTCCAGTCCTTCGGAGCTGAAGATAACCGATATGCGCATGGCAATGATAGCCAATAAATGGATTATCAGGATCGATACCAATCAGGGCATCTATGGCCTCGGAGAGGTAAGGGATGGCGCTGACGGCCGGTACGCATTGTTTCTGAAAAGCAGGATACTCGGTCTGAATCCCTGCAATGTTGAAATGCTTTTTAAGATCATCCGGCAGTACGGGTATCACGGACGCCAGGGAGGAGGAGTTTGTGCTGTGGAGATGGCGCTCTGGGATCTTACGGGAAAAGCTTACAACGTGCCTGCATGGCAGCTGCTTGGAGGAAGATATCGCGACAAAATAAGATTATATGCCGATACACCCGGCGCCCGCGATCCCCAGGCTTTCGCGGAAACCATGAAAAAAAGGGTTGAAGACCAGGGTTTTACATGGCTGAAAATGGATCTTGGAATACATGTCGTGGCCAATATCCCCGACGCACTCGTCAACACTAAATTCTGGGATGGGGCAACCGGTCAATATGATCTTCGGGATTATATGAATTACGGGAATGCCCTGCATCCATTCACCCAGGTTCAGATCACCGACAAAGGTCTGGCAGGTCTTGCAGAATATGTTGAATCTGTCAGAAATGCGGTTGGCTATGAGATGCCTTTATGCGCCGATCACTTCGGCCATTTTGATATAAATAATTCGATCCGCTTTGCAAGAACCATGGAAAAATACCGTCTGGCCTGGGTGGAGGATATGGTGCCATGGTTCTATACCGACCAGTGGAAAACAGTATCAGATGCAATCGAAACACCCACCTGCACCGGAGAGGATATCTATATGCTTAAAGGCGGATTCAAGCCATTGCTCGATGCAAGGGCTGTTGATATAATTCAGCCTGACCTTGGAACGTCGGGAGGTCTCCTTGAAACAAAAAGGATCGGGGATTATGCAGAGGAGTGCGGTGTTGCAATGGCAATGCACATGGCAGGATCGCCTGTATGTTTTATGGCAAATGTCCATTGCGCGGCAGCAACACAGAATTTCCTTGCCCTTGAGCATCATAGCGTAGACACCCCATGGTGGAGCAACCTTGTAAAAGTCACCGGAAGCAAGCCAATGATTGAAAAGGGATTCGCAAACGTTCCACTGGATGCACCCGGATTAGGCGTTGAACTGAATGAGGAGGAGTGTAAAAAGCATCTTGGAAAGGATTCAGGATGGTTCAATCCGACCCCGGAATGGGATCAGAAACGGTCGCACGACAGGTTATGGAGTTAGTCGGTTGAATTAATCAAAAAGAATGGGAAAAGTGTTATCTAAGAAAAGGTGGTTAAGGTTAATACCAATTGCCTTTATTACATATAGTCTTGCTTATCTCGACCGGGCAAATTTTGGATTCGCTGCGGCAGGGGGAATGGCCGAAGATCTGAATATCACGGCAGCCATGTCTTCCCTGCTGGGATCACTTTTCTTTCTCGGATATTTCTTCTTTCAGATACCGGGGGCGGTCTATGCTGCAAATAAAAGTGCAAAAAGATTAATATTCTGGTCATTGATTCTTTGGGGAGCCCTTGCAATGGCAACCGGTATGATAAGCAATGTAAAGGGGCTCATCGTTATCAGATTTATGCTTGGTGTTGTCGAGAGTGCCGTTATGCCCTCAATGCTGGTTTTTTTAAGCAAGTGGTTCACAAAATCTGAACGTTCACGCGCCAATACTTTTCTGATCCTCGGTAATCCTGCCACAATATTATGGATGTCTGTTTTATCCGGCTATTTAATTGATTCCGTAGGCTGGCGCTGGATGTTTATCCTTGAAGGTTTTCCGGCTGTACTCTGGGCATTTTTGTGGTGGCGTCTCGTTGTGGACAGGCCCGCAGATGCAAAGTGGCTGACAAATAATGAAAAACATGATCTTCAGGCACAACTGGACCTCGAGCAACAATCGATAAAACCGGTTAAAAACTATGCGGTAGCATTCCGGTCAAGGATCGTTGTGCTGCTTTGTCTTCAATATGCTTTATGGTGCATCGGGGTTTACGGTTTTGTAATGTGGCTGCCATCAATAATTAATGCTGCACCTGACTCCGACATTGTAAAAACCGGGTGGCTCGCTTCAGTTCCCTATCTTCTGGCTATTATCGGCATGTTGACCGCATCCTATTTTTCCGATAGAACCTTAAAGAGAAGATCCTTTATCTGGCCTTTTCTGTTAATCGGCTCCCTGGCCTTTTATGGTTCTTACCTGATCGGTACAAGCAACTTCTGGCTCTCATTTTTGCTGCTTGTCATTGCAGGCGGAGCAATGTATTCCCCATACGGACCATTCTTCGCTGTCATAACTGAAGTTTTACCCCGCAACGTGTCGGCCGGTGCAATAGCATTGATAAACAGCTTTGGTGCCCTGGGATCCTTTGTGGGTGCTTACATTGTGGGTTATCTGAACGGCACCACGGGTGGATTTGGCGCATCATATGTTTTCATGGCGGGCTCGCTTTTCTTTTCAGCTGTTTTAACGTTAATAGCTTTGAAAAGAAATGTCAGCGAACAACCCTCCCCGAACCATCCCCTTTCATAAGCTGTTCAACCTCGGAGACAGATACAAGGTTGTAATCACCATGAATTGTATGTTTAAGACAGGAGGCAGCCACGGCAAAGTCAAGAGCTTTCTGATCATCACCGGGCCATGTGATCAGGCCGTAAATCAGCCCGCCCATGAAAGAATCACCTCCGCCCACCCTGTCGACAATATGGGTTATCTGATACTCCTGGGCTTCAAACAACTTCTTCCCGTCAAACAGAACTCCGGACCATGAATTATGGTCAGCATTTATTGAACCGCGAAGTGTTATGATAACCTTTTTTGCCCTCGGGAACTGATTCATTAGTTTCACACAAACCGATTTAAATGCATCAGCACTTACATCTCCTTTGGATATATCTCCTCTTTCCGGTTTAATTCCAAAAACCTTTTCAGAATCTTCCTCATTACCAAGGATGATATCGCAGCCGCTTACCAGATCCGGCATAACATCCCCTGCTTTCTTTCCCCATTTCCAGAGGTTTTTTCTGAAATTAAGATCACATGAAACAGTTATCCCTTTAATATTTGCAGCTTTGATACCTTCCATGCAAACCAGTGCTGCTCCTTCCGAAATAGCCGGAGTGATCCCGGTCCAGTGAAACCATGAAGCACTTTCAAATACTTCATCCCAGTTAATCATCCCGGGCTTAATCTCGGCAATCGACGAATTTACGCGGTCGTAAATTACCTTGCTGGGTCTTGATACTGCCCCGGTCTCAAGAAAATAAATTCCCAGCCTGCTGCCACCGTGAATTATATGTTGAGTACCGACATTATGTTTTCTCAAATCCATAATGACTGCCTGTCCCAAATCGTTTTCAGGCAATCGTGTCACAAACTCTGCGTTTAATCCGTAGTTTGCTAGCGACACAGCAACATTTGCCTCACCGCCTCCGAATGTGGCGTTAAAACAGGTTGTCTGGGTAAACCGCTGGTGTTCAGGTGTGGCCAGACGTAACATAATTTCACCGAATGTTATAATCTTATTTTTCATTGAAGGTAATATGTATGGCAGTTATTAGTGTTTAAATATACTTATTTGGCCCGATACCTTCAGAAGGCTAATTATTTTTTGCTGTCCCGGTTGAAAAAAATATTTAAAAAAGAAAATTAAATCTTAGATTTATATATTGAAAAAAATCATGTCAAGACATAAATCAATGGGCAGAATCATAGTAATCGGCAGCACAAATACCGATATGGTAGTTAAATCAAAAAAGATTCCGTCACCCGGAGAAACAATAATCGGAGGCACCTTTTTCATGAATCCCGGGGGAAAAGGAGCCAATCAGGCTGTTGCAGCAGCCAGGCTAAATGGAAATGTAACATTTGTTACAAAAACCGGGAATGATTTTTTCAGCGAACAGGCTAAGCATATATTTGATTTTGAAAAAATAGACACAAGTCATATTGTAAAAGATCCCAGGAATCCGTCGGGAATAGCATTGATAATGGTAGACCAGAACGGTGAGAACTGCATTGTTGTTGCACCTGGTTCCAACGGCACGATGTCGGCATATGATATCGACGACGCTGTATATGGCAGTGATCCTTCGGATGTTTTCCTTATGCAGCTCGAAATTCCGTTAAGCACTGTGGAGTTTGTTGCTGAGAAGGTTTCAGGAAAGGGGAACAGGGTTATACTGAACCCTGCCCCGGCCAAACAACTTACTGATGAATTGCTGAAATGTATCCATATAATTACTCCCAATGAAAATGAAGCTGAACTTCTTACAGGGATCAAAGTTACCGATGCCTCATCGGCAGAGAAATGCGCCACGAAACTCATGGCTAAAGGTGTAAGGAATGTAATAATAACACTTGGCGCTGCCGGTGCATATTTACTGACCGACAAGGTTTCAAAACTCATTCCCGTTGTACCCGTCAGGGCATTGGATACTACTGCAGCCGGCGATGTGTTTAACGGGGCGCTGGCTGTCGCTATTTCTGAAGGAAAAGAACTTGAGGAGGCCGTAGATTTTGCCAACAGGGCTGCTTCTATATCTGTAACACGGATGGGGGCACAGGCATCGGCACCTTTTAGAAAAGAGGTTAACCCCTAAATCCCCTGAAGGGGACTTAAAATATTATAAATATGAAATATCTTCTTTATTTGTCTGGTATCATACTCCTTACAATTTACGGTTGTTCAAACCAGGCTCCGAAACAAACTGACAAACCGGTTAAAATCATCTTCGACACTGACCTCGGTCCCGATTATGACGATGTGGGTGCACTTGCATTCCTTCATGCAATGGCCGACAGCGGAAGGGCAGAAATTCTTGCCACCGTATCATCCAACAAGCATGAACTGGTTGCTCCGGCAATTGATGTTATAAATACATATTTCAACCGTTCCGGACTGGAGATCGGGGCACCAAAATCGGCCGGCGCAAACATGGGATCATCACAGCACTGGGCCGACTCAATTGTTGCGAAATATCCTCACAGGATAAATACAACTTCTGAAGCCTCTGATGCTGTTTCGGTTTACAGAAAGATACTGCAGAACCAGCCTGATAAAAGCGTTACTGTCGTTACAGTGGGTTTTCTGACAAATCTTGGGAATCTCCTCAGATCGCAGCCTGATAAGTTCAGCGATCTTCCGGGAAATGAGCTTGTAAGAAAGAAAGTCACCAGGCTGGTCTCAATGGCAGGTTGGTTTCCCAAAGGCAGGGAGTTCAATGTTTTCATCGACTCAGCATCATCAAAGTATGTTTTTGAGAACTGGCCGGGAGAAATAGTTTTCACGGGCTTTGAGATTGGCAGTAAAATTTTTACAGGATTACGGTTAATTCAGACCCCAGTGCAGAACAGCCCGGTGAAGGATGTTTTCAGGATAAGCATCCCCCTTTCTGAAGAGGACAGAAACGGACGCATGAGCTGGGACGAGACAGCGGTGCTTATAGCCGTTTACGGTACAGAAGGATTTTTCGATACCAGAAGAGGCACCATAACTGTTTATCCCGATGGCAGCAACAGCTGGACTGACGATCCGAATGGAAAACACCAGTATGTAATTCAGAAGATGCCGGTACATGATATAACAAAATTCATTGAAGACAGAATGATGCATTTACCCGGTTCGCGCCCCCCAACCCCCTAAAGGGGGAGTCATCAGCGCAAATCTGCGTAATCTGCGGGACATTTTTTGTTTTTCCCGCTGATTTCGCTGATTTACGCAGATTAAATGAAAATATATTCATAAACAGATAAAATTATAATTATGGTAAAACATGCATTTCTTTCCGTGATGACTTGTTGTTTAGCGGTTCTATTTGCCTGCAAGGACAAATCTGATGGATTTAAGCAAATCGGACCCGATGCATTGAAGGACAAAATCGCCGGAGGCTGGGCCGGAAAAATGGTTGGTGTAACGTACGGAGCGCCGACTGAATTCAGGGCCCAGGGGAAAATCTATTCCGACTCAATAAAGTGGAAACCCTCCGATATAAGGGGAAGCATGTGGCAGGATGATATTTATGTCCAGCTTACATTCCTCATGTCGATGGATAAATACGGGATTGATGCGCCTGCAAAAAAATATCAGGAGATGTTTGCAAAAGCCGGTTATCCCCTGTGGCATGCAAATATGCAGGCAAGAAAAAATTATTACGACTCTATTTTTGCCCCGGCCTCAGGAAGTCCCCAGTATAATATTCACGCTGATGATATCGACTTTCAGATAGAGGCAGATTATATTGGATTCATGTGTCCGGGCATGCCGCGCACCGCAGCCGGAATTGCAGATAAAATCGGAAGGATAATGAATTACGGGGATGGCCTCTATGGAGGGATCTTTGTGGCTGCCCTGTATGCAGAGGCTTTTTTCGAATCCGATTTAAAGGCAATTATTGAAAAAGCGCTCCTTTCATTACCTTCAGAGAGCGATTATTACAAAATCGTCAGGGATGTAATTAAGCTGCATGACCAGTATCCCGGCGACTGGGAGGCTTCATGGAAGGAACTTGAGACTAAATGGGGCGATGTCGATATTTGCGGTGCAGGTTCTCCCTTCAATATCGACGCCAAACTTAATGGTGCCTATATTGTGATGGGACTGCTCTACGGCGATAGCGATCCGATGAAAACCCTCGAAATATCGACCCGGTGCGGCCAGGATTCAGACTGTAATCCTTCAAATGCCCTCGCTGTCCTCGGAGTGATCAAGGGATTGAGGGGACTTCCGGACGAAATGCAGCAGGCAGTCAAATCTATGGGCGATTCTCTGTTTATCCATACAACCTATTCCTTTAATTCAGCAGTAGCTTCAACTTTCAGGTATGCAAACGAACTGATAACCAAAAACGGCGGATATGTCTCTGACAAGAACATTAGAATAAAGGTTCAGGATCCTGTTGCCCCCGAAATTGAAGTAGCCTTTCCGGATGTAGTATTTGACAAAAGGGTTTCTGCATTCGAAACGGATCAGTGGAGAATGAAAGGGAAATGGAACACCTATGAGGTACCTGACAGGGGCAATCAGATGCGCAAACAGTCTATATGGTCCGATAAATCAGGTGATGAGCTTCAGATAAGCTTTAATGGGACAGGTATTTCACTGACCGGAAACTGGTTCCGGGATGGCGGAAAGGCTGATGTCTACGTCGATGGGACACTTCACCGGACAATCGATACTTTTTACGATTTTGCCGGCCAGCAGCACACTGAAAGCATCTGGCATGTGGTGAACCTTAATCCGGGAGATCATACTGTCAGACTTGTAGTAAAAGGCGAAAAGAGGCCTGAGTCTAATGGATCCCGGGTATATATCACTTCAGCTTCGATTTTTAAAACAGCTCCAAAGAAGAATGAAGCGTTTAAGTTTTCTTTTGAAAAATAATTAAAGAAACCCACCCCTTCCCCTCCCAGGAGGGGATCCAGGGGATGACTTTTTACTTTTATCTTCTAACTTTTATCTTTTATCTTCTGAAAAATGTTCATACCACACTCCTACTCATTAGCCGTCATCCTCTGCATCGTAACAATGCTCTGCTGGGGCTCCTGGGGCAACACCCAGAAACTTGCAGGAAAAACCTGGCGCTTTGAACTTTTTTACTGGGATTATGTAATCGGCATCGTCCTTTTTTCGATACTGCTGGGATTTACCCTTGGAAGCACAGGTTCCGATGGAAGAAGTTTTATTCCTGACATTGCCGGAGCCGAACCCGGGAATATCCTTAAAGCGATGATTGGAGGGGTTATCTTCAATGCCTCCAATATCCTTTTGGTTGCCGCCATGGCTTTAGCAGGAATGGCTGTTGCCTTTCCCGTCGGGGTCGGGATCGCTCTTGCCCTTGGAGTGATAATAAATTACATTTTTGCACCCAAGGGAGATCCCCTTTTGCTGTTCATCGGTCTGGCATTCATTGTCGCCGCAATCATTATCGATGCGGCCGCATACAAAAAGCACAGCGCCTCTATGAAGAGAGTGTCTGGAAAAGGCATAATCCTGTCCGTATCCGCCGGTGTTTTGATGGCTATGTTTTACCGTTTTGTTGCCAGCTCAATGGCATCCGATTTTGTAAATCCTGAGGCCGGGAAACTTACACCCTATTCTGCCCTCTTCTTTTTTGCTATCGGGGTCCTCATCAGCAACCTCCTGTTCAATTACCTTATTATGAAAAAACCTTTTGAGGGCATCCCCCTGACCTTCAAAGACTATAAGGCCGGAAGCATCGGCACCCACCTGACGGGAGTACTGGGCGGAGTTATCTGGAATACCGGGATGGCAATGAGCATTATTGCTGCCGGAAAGGCTGGTTATGCCATTTCATACGGCCTCGGACAGGGTGCAACACTTATTGCAGCCCTCTGGGGGGTATTTATATGGAAGGAATTCAGTGGAGCATCAAAACAGGTCAATATCCTGATTCTGTTCATGTTCCTTGCCTATCTGGCAGGACTGGCACTTCTTATAATTGCAGGAACCCGGTAGAATTCCTGCCTGAAGGTGTGATGTTGCTATTCAATGTTTGAAATAACCGCATCTGCAAATTCCGAGGTCTTCAAAAGTACTGCATTATCCATAAGGCGGTGAAAATCATATGTCACTTTCCCCGACTGAATCGTCATTTCAAGTCCGCGGTAAATACCTGAGGCTGCTTCTTTCCATCCCAGATAATCAAGCATGAGGGCGCCGGAAAGAATGACCGATCCGGGATTTACCTTATCCTGGCCCGCGTACCTTGGTGCTGTTCCATGGGTTGCTTCAAATACCGCATGACCTGTCTCAAAATTTATGTTGGCTCCCGGAGCAATGCCAATACCTCCGACTATAGCGGCGAGGGCATCGGAAATGTAATCACCATTCAGATTAAGAGTTGCTATGACTGAGTATTCCGATGGGCGGGTGAGTATCTGCTGAAGGAATGCATCTGCTATCACATCCTTGATTATCACTTTACCTTTGGATTCTGCCTCTTTCAATGATTCAGAGGCTGATTCCTCCCCCCTCACCCTGGAAATGTTTTTAAATTGCTCCCATGTAAATACATCATTTCCGAATTCTCTTTCAGCGAGTGCATATCCCCATTTCATGAAAGCTCCTTCAGTGAATTTCATAATATTTCCCTTGTGAACCAGGGTGACTGAAGGAAGTCTCCTTTCAATTGCAAATTTAATGGCCTGCCTGACAAGCCGTTCGGTCCCCTCAAGCGAAACCGGTTTTATCCCGATCGAGGAGGTGGCGGGAAACCGGATGGATGTCACACCCATTTCATTGATCAGAAATCCCTTTAGCTTTTCGGTTGCCGGATCACCATGCATATACTCTATTCCTGCATAAATGTCTTCAGTGTTTTCCCTGAAAATATGCATATTGACATTTTCGGGATTCTTAACCGGACTTGGCACTCCCTTGAAATACCGCACGGGCCGGTAGCAGGTGTAAAGATCGAGTTCCTGCCGGAGCGCAACGTTAAGCGACCGCATTCCGCCTCCTACAGGAGTTGTAAGCGGGCCTTTTATCCCGACAAGGTACTCCCTGAAACTCCATATTGTTTCTTCAGGCAGCCATTTCCCTGTCAGGTTAAATGCTTTTTCACCTGCAAGAACCTCCTTCCAGGCAATTTTCCTCTTGCCATGGTAAGCTTTGGCTACGGCAGCATCAAACACCCTCACTGAAGCTCTCCATATATCCGGCCCTGTACCGTCTCCTTCTATATAAGGAACTACAGGACTATCCGGCACACTCAATACGCCACCATTCAATACTATTTTCTCACTATTCATGTTGATTCGGCTTTTTAAAAAATCTCATTATCTCAATATGAAGAACATTGTTACCCTTTTAAAGCGGAACTATCTTCTGATCTGCCCGGTTCCCTCTATTATCCATTTATAGGTCGTCATCTCTTCAAGTGCCATTGGTCCCCTTGCGTGCAGTTTCTGGGTCGAAATCCCGATCTCAGCTCCGAGCCCGAATTCCCCTCCGTCGGTAAAAGCAGTTGATGTATTTGAATAAACAGATGAAGCGTCAACAAGTTTAAGAAATAGTTTGTTTCGTTTATCATTCTCCGAAATTATTGCTTCGCTGTGACCCGAACCGTACTTGTTAATGTGCTCCAGAGCCTCATCAAATGAGCCTACGGATTTAACTGCCATCCTGTAAGAAAGAAATTCCGTGCCGTAGGATTCTTTTCTGGCCTTATGAAGCAATCCGGAAGGGTAATTATCTTTTAATGATGAAAAGGACCTTTTGTCGGCAAATATCTCCACTCCTGATCCGGAGCAAAGAGAAACAAGATATGGCAGATCCCCGAGCCGCCTTTCATGGATTATCAGACAGTCGAGGGCATTGCATACGCTAACCCGCCTTGTCTTTGCATTGAAGATGATATCCCGTCCCTTTTCTTTATCCCCATACTCGTCAAAATAGGTATGGCATACTCCTGCCCCTGTCTCAATCAACGGGATAACGGAATTCTCCCTGACAAAATCAATCAGTTCGCGGCTTCCCCGCGGAATTATAAGATCGACATACCTGCGGGCATTCAACAGCTGCAGGGTCTCCTTCCGTCCTGCAGGCAGTAGTGTCACGACATCGGGATTAATATTCAGTTTCACCAGGGAATTCTTTATGATTCCTATTATCGCAATGTTTGAATTAATTGCATCGCTGCCCCCCTTGAGGATACAGGCATTCCCTGATTTAATGCACAGTGAAAAGACATCAAGCGTGACATTTGGTCTTGATTCATAAATAACACCGATGACACCGAATGGAACTGCCACTTTGGTTATCCTGAGTCCGTTGGGCCTTGTGTTTGCAGCCAGGATCCTTCCCACCGGATCCGGCATATGGGCCACATTGTGCATATCTGATGCTATCCCTTCTATTCTGGCGGGGGTCAGCAGCAGCCGGTCGTACCGTGAATCCGATTTATCCATCAGGGCAAGGTCCCTCAGGTTCTCTGAAATTATGATTTCCGAATATTTGACTATTTCGTCGGCAACCATCAATAAAGCGCTGATGACTTTACCCTGATCCAGAACAATCAATTCCCGGCTTGCCTTTAATGCATTTTTAAACAGTGGTTCAAGATTCATATGAATACACCTTTATAAAACCCTCCTCAGGATTGAACAATACTATTTAAATCCTCATTAATCACAAGGTAATCATATTTAATTATGGGCCTGCTCTGTTTTTCCCCGATGTTGAAGGAGGCTTTCTCGGAGTCATACTGCGATTTCCCCAGACCTATTGTGTTGCCATACTCATCGAGGATCCTTATTATATCGCCCCGTTTGAAAGATCCTTCAATTTTTGTGACTCCTATCATCAGGAGGCTGGCGACCTTGTCGTTGAGAAGAACTTCCTTTGCCCCGTTATTTATAATTACAGCCCCCCTGGCAAATGTGTCGGAATGATAAAGCCATTTCCTGACACCGTTTTTCTTGTTGCTGCTTGCAACAAAATGGGTGAACGGAACATCCCTGCCCCTGAGGATATCCGTCACAATTGAGTCGCGGTTGCCGTTTGCAATAAAAACCTCTATGCCCTCCGACGCAATCTTCCTCGCAGTCGAGTATTTTGTTAACATGCCTCCACGTCCGAATCCTGATCTTGAAGGTGATATGAATTTTTCCGGATTCTCGGAATCCCGGGTAATCTCTTTCAGAATTTGTGAACCCTCGCTTTCCGGAGGGCCATTATAAATACCATCCACATTCGAAAGTATGAAAAGTGCTTCACTGTCCATAAGTGATGCAATCATACCCGAAAGTTCATCGTTGTCGGTGAACATAAGTTCGTTTATCGATATTGTGTCATTTTCATTTACAACGGGAAGGACATTGTTCTCTATCATTGCCGAGATGCAATTCTTCATGTTCAGATAATGCCTCCTGTCGCTGAAACTCTCTTTTGTGGCAAGCAGCTGCCCGGCAGTAATATTGTATTTGCCGAACAGGAACTGGTAAGTCGACATAAGCTTTACCTGTCCGATAGCGGCCCAGACCTGCCTGGCGGAAACAATATTCGTTTTCCTTGAGGGTGTCACTGAGCTTCTCCCTGCTGCAACCGCGCCTGAAGAAATCAGGATAACTTCAAGTCCCTGTTTTGAAAGGACTGCAACATCCTCGACAATGCGGAGCATCCTTCCGACATTAAGCGATCCGTCGCATTGTGTTATCACATTGGTGCCAACCTTTATTGCAATTTTATTATATTTCCACTCTGTTTTTTTCAATTTATAACCTTTTAAGCCTTCCTGAAAAGATTTTCGCGCAAAAATAGTTATAAATATTAATATTTTAAATTTTTCATTCTTTACAATTGCCTTTTAATCCTCCGCAGGGCGATACCCCTCGCCAGAACATTACGTCCCTGCCGGGGCTGGACGGATAATCCTCCGCAGGGCGATGCCCTCAAAACTATTACGCCCCTGACGGGGCTGGCAGGACAGGGTGGGTTCCATTAAACGGGGCTATGCCCCGTTCTAGAATATTGCGCTCCTACGGAGCTGAGGATAATCATTGTGAAAACAGGCCGTAGGCCTTGAATAATGTAGGGATGGGCATCGCCCGTCCCAAATGGCATCCCGATCATCCTCAAGCCCCGTATGGGGGGGGAATTAAACGGGACAGTGCCATGGTCAAAAATATTACGCCCCTGACGGGGCTCTCAGAGTCGGACCGCCGATCCTCCGCAGGGCGATGCCCCGTTCCAGATTATTACGCCCCTGTCGGGGCTGAGGGAATTGTGTGTTTCCTATGCAGGGCAGTGCCCAGATATAAAATATTGCGCTCCTTTGGAGCTCGGGGACGGGAATGATCATTATTGCAAACAGGCCGTAGGCCTCCAATAGTCTAGGGATGGGCATCGCCCGTCCCAAATGGCATCCCGATCATCCTCAAGCCCCGTATGGGGCGAAATATTTTTACGAAAATTGATGATTCTGGCCCCGGCACTCAATAATTTTACTGAAAACGGAATAATATGTCTCAATCATTTTCAAAATTCTATTCTCATATTGTTTTTCATACGAAGAACAATATGAAATTCATCAGAGAGGATATCGAAGATGAATTGTACTCTTACCTGGGAGGGATTTTAAAAAACTGCAAATCCATCCCGTTTCAGATCGGAGGAACCTCTGATCATATCCACATTCTGTGCACTCTGCCCAGAACCATGACCCCTTCTGGCATTGCCGAAGAGATCAAGAAAAGCTCATCGAAATGGATCAAAACAAAGGGATCGCATTACCGGAATTTCTACTGGCAGGAGGGATATGGCGGTTTTTCTGTCGGTTGGTCCCAGATAGAGACTGTTAAAAGGTATATCAGCAATCAGAAACAGCATCATGGGAAAGTCAGCTTTATTGATGAGTACAAAAGGCTGCTCGATGAAAACGGAGTGGAATATGATGAGAGGTATCTGTAACCAGGCGATGCCCGGTTGGAGAATATGACGCCCCTGACAGGGCTCTCAGAGTGGGACCACCGATCCTCCCCAGGGCGGTGCCCCCTATGAAATTTTGCCCTCCTTTGGAGCTCGGGGAGTGGGAATGATCATTACTACAAACAGGCCGTAGGCCTTGGATATTATGAGGAGGGGCGAACTCCTTCGCAGGGCGGTGCCCCGCATTAAGATATTAATCTCCAACAGAGACGGGGGACGATCATAGTAAAAACAGGCCGTAGGCCTTGGATATTATAAGGAGGGGCGAACTCCTTCGCAGGGAGGTGCCTCGCATTAAGATATTAATCTCCAACAGAGACGGGGGACGATCATAGTAAAAACAGGCCGTAGGCCTTGGATATTATAAGGAGGGGCGAAGCCCTTCCTTGTAGGCTATGCGGATTGACAAGCCCCGTATGGGGCGGAATTAAACGGGACAGTGCAATGGTCAAAAATATTGCGTTCCTACGGAGCTTTTACCATTAAATGATCTGTTAATTTCTACAAACAGGTCGCACCTACTGCGCTCATAGATCTTAATAGGCAATTCCATTCTACAAACAGGTCACATCTACGATGCTTTTTTAATGATCATGAATACCTTACTGGAAACACGTCTTGCCAATGGCCCTTAATTAATTGAGCCGCGTAGCGGTAACCTGATTGTAGAATAGCTATTCTTCCCCGTGTCCTGAGCCTCATAGAGGCGACCTGTTTGTGATTGACTTGTCTTTAAATATGTTACCTTGAAATTAATACCTCTTGCCTGACAATAATTTTTTATTATGAAAATAGATCAGGCAATAATAAAAAATTAAGTTTGTACTTAACTATTACTGAAAAGCTATGAAGAGTCTCAATTCCTTTTTAATAACTGACTTGATTCTTGGATTTTGTTTTATTGCAATTTCATGCAGACCATCAAAAACGGTTCAGATTGATGGTGAAATGAAAATCTGGCATACAATAACCCTGACTTTCGACGGTCCGGAAACAACCGAGTACGACACAACAAATCCCTTCACCGATTACCGGCTCGATGTCGGATTCACTGATGGAATCCGGAAAATAAATGTCCCGGGGTATTATGCTGCTGACGGTGACGCTGCTCAGACTTCATCCAGATCGGGCAATAAATGGCGGGTTCATTTTTGTCCGCCATCAGAGGGTGAATGGAGTTACCAGGTGAGTTTCCTTAAGGGCAGGGACATTGCCGTGGCTGATGATTTAAGCCAGGGTCAGGGATGCTTTATGAATGGAAAAAATGGAAAACTCAAAATTGAAAAATCAGATAAGAACTCCCCTGATTTCAGGGCAAAGGGCAGGCTTCAATATGATGGAACACGGTATCTTAAACACTCAGGAAATGGCGAGACATTCCTTAAGGGCGGAGCCGACAGTCCGGAGAACTTCCTTGGGTACCGGGAATTTGACGGGACATATTACGGCGGCAGCAATATTGCAAGAAGCGGAGAGGCCGATCCTAACCAGGGGCTGCATCTTTATGAACCGCATATAAAGGATTGGAAAGAGGGGGACCCACAATGGAAGAACGGAAAGGGAAAGGGGATAATCGGAGCCCTGAATTATCTGTCGTCCAAAGGAATGAACAGCTTCTATTTCCTCACCCTGAATATTCTGGGAGATGGTGAGGATGTCTGGCCTTACACTGACCGTAACGAGCGTTACCGGTTTGACTGCAGCAAGCTTGACCAGTGGAACATTGTATTCTCGCATGCCGACAGGCTGGGCATAATGATGCATTTCGTACTCCAGGAAACAGAAAATGAATGCCTGCTCGACTGCGGATACCTCGATGTGCAGCGCAAACTCTACCTGAGGGAGCTTATAGCACGCTATTCACATCACCTGGCAATAACCTGGAATCTTGGCGAAGAACATAATCCGGTCGTCTGGTCACCCTATGGTCAGACTTACAAGGACACGAAGCTTATGGCAGATTTTTTAAGAAATACCGATCCCTATGATAATTTCATAGTCCTCCATACTCATTCCGATCCTGAACAGAGGAAAAAGGATCTCTCAGAATATCTTGGTTTCAAGAATATTGAAGGCCCTTCGATTCAATGCGGCAACGTAAATGACATCCATGAGGATGCAAAATACTGGATTGATCAGTCGGGCAATTCCCAACATCAATGGGTTGTCTGTATCGATGAGATAGGCCAGCACTGGAAGGGCGCCCTGCCCGATGCAGTTGATCCGGCTCATGATACAATCAGATATAAGGCTCTTTGGGGAAACCTTATGGCTGGAGGGGCAGGTGCCGAGTGGTATTTCGGGTACAAATACCCCCACTCCGACCTGAGCTGTGAGGACTGGCGAAGCCGCGACATGCTCTGGGATCAGACAAAAATCGCGCTTGATTTCTTCCAAAAGCATCTTCCTTTCACTGAAATGAAGAGCGCCGACGAACTGACAAAAGGAACTGACGATTACTGCTTTGCAAAAACAGGCGAGATATATGCCGTCTATCTTCCGGAAGGTGGTTCTGCAGAAATTCTTCTTCCTGCCGGTAACTTTGAAGTAAAATGGTTCAATCCCCGCACCGGAGGCGATTTGCTTCCGGGAAAAACAAATAAGATAACGGGCGCCGGATTTGCTTCAACAGGGGTTCCGCCAGGGGATGATCAAAAGGATTGGATCTGCCTTATAAAACGGGAATAAATGTCATTTGCAGATTGGGTCCTATGTCTTTCAGGAATACCTCAATCCGAAATCAAATATCCGAAATCCGAAATTTTATTATAATTATATTAACATGATATCATTTTGATATCATAATGATATCAAAATGATATCAATTTATTACCAGGGAACCTTTAAGCTTTGCGTCGGCAGAGGAAGAACCGACCGTGATGGCAATCCTTCCGGAACTGAGAGTCCATTTATTGCTACCGGTATCCCAGTATTTAAGATCATCCGCCTTAAGCGGGATGGATACAGTTTTGATTTCTCCCTTTTTGATAAAGACTCTTGCAAATCCCTTGAGAGCCTTTGCCGGCATTTCAACCTTTGAATCAGGGAAGCTTACATAGAGTTGAGCCACTTCATCACTGTCATAATTCCCTGTATTCTGAATATTGAATGTTACATTAACTATCTCAGCTCCCGAAAGGGATTTCCTGTCAATTTTCAGTCCCGAATATTTAAAGCTCGTATAGGTAAGTCCGTAACCGAACGGGAAAAGTGGTATGTTCCTGTCATACATGTAAGTCCTGCCATTCCTTATATTGTAATCGAGGATCGGTGGAAGCTGATCGATTGAAGCTGTCCAGGTCTGAACAAGTCTACCGGCGGGACTGACTTTCCCGAACAGGATATCTGCCACTCCGTTGCCCAGCTCCTGGCTCGACTGGCTTACATGGATGATCGCCGGAACATTCTCCTTCGACCAGTTTATAGCATAAGGAAAACTGGATACCACGACAAGAATTGTATTTGGGTTGGCCTTGTAAACCAGTCTGACCAGGTCTTCCTGCTCCAGTGAGATGGCCTGCCTGTCAACATCTTCGCGGCCGTCGCTTGCAACCTGGTTCTCTCCCCAGCCAAGTCCGTAACTGATGGGGTGGTTGCCGACACAGACTATAGCAATATCGCTCTGCCTGGCAGCTGTAACTGCCGAATCAGCCTTATTGCTCATTGCAAATCTTACAGTTAAATCACTTCCAAGGGCATTTTTAATCCCATTGAATATGTTTACGTTATAAGGCGGGGTACCTGAATACCAGTCGGAGATAACCTTATTTGCCGATGGACCTATAACGGCGATTGATTTGATTTTGTCCTTCTGAAGCGGCAGAAGTGAATTTTGATTTTTCAGCAGAACAATTGATTTCTGGGTTGCCAGCCTGGCGATATCACGCGCTTCCTGTTTTAGCCATGGCGCTATTGTATCTTTTATTCCTATATCCAAATATGGATTCTTAGCTGAATTATCAAGCATGCCAAGTTTCAGGACAACTCTCAGATTTCCATAAATGGCTTCCTCAATCTGTTTCTCCGTAACCAGTCCCTTAGCCAGAGCCTCTTTAAGCGGAGCCATGTAATTATCAAGAAATACGGTAATTCCGGCTTTGATACATTCTGCCGCAGCAATTTCAAGTGAAGGATAATATGCGTGGGTTGTAAGCAGCTGCCTGTAGGCTCCTCCGTCGGTGCAAATAATGCCCCTCAGTCCCCAGTCATTCATCGTTACATTCCTCAATACCGGATGAACAGTGCAAGGGATGCCATTGTACTTGTTATAGGCAGCCATAAAGCATTGTGAACCTCCTTCCACTACCCCTTTCCAGAAAGCATAGGAATAGTATTCACGGAACAGCCTGTCGTCAAAATCGGAGCTGTTGTATGTACGGTTGTTTTCGTTGCTGTTGGCGAGGAAGTGCTTCATCAGTGAAGCCGTTTTCCAGTAGACGGGATCGTTTCCCTGAAGTCCCCTGACAAAAGAAGTAACGAGCGCACCATTAAGGAATGGATCCTCTCCAAAACACTCTTCGGTCCTTCCCCACCGTATATCGCGACCCATGTCGGCATTCGGTGCAAATACCACCAACCCTCCTGTACCGAACCTGTTATTCTGGGCGAGAAATCTTGCTTCGGTGGCCTGCCAGTCAGAAACTTTCTGAATTAGTTCAGTATCCCAAGTCTGGGCAAGCCCGTAGGCCTGAGGGAAAGTAGTTGTGGGAGAAGCCTTTGGTCCTTTGACTGCCCAGTTGGCCGGGCCGCTGTATGCCAGGCCATGCAAACCTTCAATTGTCCTGGTTCCCTTCACGCCAAGACGCGGAACAGTAATTCTTGTCGAAAGGCAGCTGATTTTTTCATCCAGGGTCATCAGGGAGATAAGGTTCCTGATTCGCTCATCTTCTTTAAGATTTGTATCCTGAAAAGGATAATTCTGGGCTATTAAATTAAGATGAACCAGAATTATGATCAGGATAAGTCCAGGTTTTTTCATCATTAACATAATTATATTTAGATCAATTAATTGCAGTAATTCCTTTTTTGAATAATACCCTTACTTCTTTCTGTAAAGTTCTGATTCTTCTTTTGGCCTTTCCGGGATCATGGACCATCTCCATAAGCCTGTCAGAAATATCGCTGCCGGAAGTCTGTTCTATTTCAAATACCCATTCCTTAAGGCCAAGATCATAATACATCTGCCCTTTTATCGTATCCTCAGGCTGACGCAGATAAAACGCCGGAGTGTTGTTTCTTAAAGCAATGATTGGTGAATGACATTCAAAACTTAGTACCGCAAAAGCTCCGGAATAAACTGAAGCCGCCTCATCCGGAAACCAGTAGCCTCTTTTGAAAACTAATGGCTTTACATCTTCAGGTAAAGGATCTATAAGCAATTCATCCATAATATCGACCTGATAGGTCATTTCGGGACAAACCAGCACTTTATTTCCCGTTTTACGAATCCAGGTTATCATTGCTTCACGAAGTTTTGAATGATCTTCCTCCTTTTTTGAGTTATTGAGATCATCAATAGCCTTTACCTGTTCCTCAGTATAACTTGCCGGATTAACTTTATAATATGGTGTCCTTCTTAACCTGGGTACAACACAAATGAATTTCTTCTCTTCGAGTCCCTTTTCCCTGAAGAATGATACAGCTTTTTCTTCATTTTTAAGGCTCAGGAAGAATGTCGCATCCGGTACAAAAAAAATAGTATCACCTTTAATACCCGAAGCTTCAAGAACTTTGAGCGAAGCTGTTTCGCGGGTATAGATAAATAGAGCCTTCTTAAGAAGTTCCTCAAGACTTTTATCAATCGTCTGGATTGTGGTTCCGAATATGCCGAAGGGTTTTCCTGTTGCTTTAACCCAAGCTTCAAGATTTGTTTTCCCTACTACCGATGGTCCGGATCCATGGATCATAATGTCAGCTTCAATGAAAGCTTTTCTAACCTCCTCATTTTCAACTTCGCTGTTTGCATTTACAGTGCCATGGATTAAGTTGATCCGGGGAAAATTCTTCTGAAGCATCTCTTCCACTTCTTTGCTGAAGCTTCTTTTCCAGAGTATTATTTTTGCTTCCGGCAGAAAGGTTTCCAAAACATTCAATAATCCCGGAGTGTGGGCAATATCACCAATATTTATATCCTGCCAGCCGGAAACGAGTAGAATTGTCAGATCCTTCTTTGCTATTTCTCGTGTAAGATTTACAAAGTGATCATAAAATAAAAATCCGGAAAATCCCAGACCAGTCCGTTTTACCCATTCTCTCCGGGATATAGACTTTTTCATTAAAACTTATATTTTTATATCAAGGGCTTTTTCAATGAGGAATTGTCTGATCTCATCCTCTGAAGGTACAGGAACTAAATAATCGACAGGCTCGATGTAATTGATATCCTGGAAATAGCTTATTTGAGCTCTGAATAATTTGGGGGAGAACAACTGTTCAAATATTTCACCGGCCCGTTCTGATATCTCATCAAGCGAAAAGTGATCTCTTAAAAGAAAATAGAAATCTACATAATCCTTCCATTTTGACCTGCGACCAAGAGCATAGGCTTTCATTGCTGCAAGGTCAATTAATTCTGGTATTCGTAAAATATTTTCAAAATTATTTTTTGCATCGAGATTAAACGGATACTCAAAGAATGTAAATTTTACTTCATTTATTGTCATATTCAGCTGTTCAGAAACCCTTCTTGTTACCGAATAGGGGAATCCGAGATGAGTAACCTTTGTAATAATACTCTTGGGATGCAATGATGAAAATTTAAACAAGTCGAAATCAATTGATCTCCGGTGTCCTATGTATAATGCTATAGCTGTTCCTCCGACAAGATAGAATTCGCGTTTGAATTGTCCTAAAAGCGGTAAAAGTTCAACCTGATTTTCTGTTAAAATCTCTCTATGCATATTTTTTAAAGTAAAGCGAAAAATAGTTGTATATCTCAGGATAATAATTCAGTTTTTTTCTGCCTTCAGCATTATAAAATACCTTTGCTGCTTCTCTTATGCCCCATAATTTAAAAAGAACTCCAACATCTTCCAGAGTACCGTAATTAAGAATTGTTTCCAACAGTAAGTCAGGTCCTATATCCTCCTTTTTATCTTCCGGAATATACCAGAAGAGGGAGCTGTGCTGACGTATAAATGCCTTAACCTCAGGACTGTTCATGTTATTTCAAATAATACAAGATAATGAAAAAAATCATAAAAACCAACAATGAGTACCAGACATCATCCATAAAGATCAAGTGAATTTCATTTACTCTTATTAAATTCATTCTATTATAATAATCGAGAAGTGCCTGATAACATTACTAAATTAGGAATAAGAATTATATTTAAGCAATCTATGTGCATTATTATGATTCTCAGAAGGGCATTGATAATTAAGCCAATATTTTCAATACTTTAAAACCATCAGATGAACAGAAGCACAATTCTTTCATGTATCCCCCTGGCTCTGGCGCCATTTACAAGCAGTTGTGATCATAAGGAAACGCGGCCAAATATAATATTCCTTCTCACCGACGACCATCGATATGATGCAATGGGTTACACCGGTAACAGTTATATTAAAACACCCAATATCGACAGACTTGCTGAACGTGGAATAATCTTCAGGAATGCCTACGTAACAACCGCAATTTCTTGTGCCAGCAGGGCAAGTATTCTTTCAGGGCAGTATGCATCGCGACATGGGATTAACGACTTTAATACAGATTTTACTGATCCGGCATTAATGAAAACCTACCCTTTGATTCTTAAGAACCAGGCTGGTTATAAGATAGGTTTCATCGGTAAGTATGGCGTCGGACTCGAAAAGCACCCTGCTGACAGGTATGACTACTGGGGATGCGAGAAGGTTATTCAGCCGAGGTACGAGAATTACGATTCGACCGGCAAAATGACTCATTATACCGATATTGTGGACGGCCGGATACAGGAATTTCTTTCAACCTTTGGCTCTGATGGGCCTTTTTGTCTGTCAGTAAGTTTCAAAGCTCCTCATGTCGAGGATTCCGATCCCCGTCAGTTCATTTATAATAAAAGATACTCGGAATATTATAATGATCTCAATTATCCGAGACCCGAATCAGGCAGTGACAAATACTGGAAGTCGTTCCCGGAGGAATTCAGGTTTAACAATGAAGCCCGCAGGAGATGGACAATGCGTTTTGAGACCGACAGTCAGTTCAGGGAAAGCGTCAGAGGTTATTACAGACTTATCCAGGGTGTGGATGATGTTGTTGGAAATCTGACCAAAAGGCTTGATGAGCTTGGTATTGGCAAGAATACCATAATAATAATGATGGGCGACAATGGTTTTTTCCTCGGGGAGCATGGTCTTGCAGGAAAATGGTTCCCCTATGAGGAATCGGTAAGAGTCCCGTTGTTTATTTATAATCCTCTTGAGAAAGAAAAGAACAAGGGAAGAAGAATCAAATCGATTGCCCTAAATATTGATATAGCTCCAACTATTCTCGCGTTTGCGGGCCTGAAAAGGGATCCTGGCATGCAGGGTGAGCCACTCCAGAATACCTGGAGAGAGGAAGATGAGGGATGGAGAAACAGATTCTTCTATGAGCATCGTTTTCAGCATCCGGGATTACCAAAATCTGAAGCAGTGATCAGCATTAATTACAAATATATCAACTACTACGAACTGCCTGATAGCAGCAGGGAGTTTTATGATCTCCGGAATGACCCCGGGGAAATAAGGAACCTTATAAATTCCTCTGAATATATTGATCAAATAAACCAGTGCGAAAGCATACTGGACAGTTTGAGATCGACTGTAAGGTAACCTACTGTTTTCTACAATGGAGCACCATTAAACAAAAGACATTCCTGACCAGGTTCATTACTGATATTTCTTATTCATAAATCAGTTCTTGTGAATTTCAGCGATTTAATTAGTCCGGCTTCTTCATGGCTCTTTTTATTAAGCTTCAGTGAAATTTCTTCCTTCCCCTCATTCAGTGTAACCGTACCAACATCCATCCATGACCATGTGCGTTCAACTGATTCGCTTCGTTTAACATAATCTCTGTCCGGAAGAACAACTGATTCAAACGGCTCACTGATTTTGAATAAAACCTGACCTGCGCCGGTAATTAACGACAAAATGCTGCCTGTTTCTCCGGAAGAGCACCCATATTGCATTTTGACACTGTATGTACCCTTTTTGTTAATATTAAGCGTCCATAGGATAGAATCTCCATTCTGGATCCAATTCTCGGTATGCGACTGGTTGGGATGAATACTGGAGTATCTTATTTTTCCCGAAAGTGCAGCATCCTGGACGGGTAAAGTAAAGCTGCTTTCTCCGCTGAATCCTGCCTCAATTGTTGTAACAGACTGATAATTAGATATCAAATCCAGATTATGGCTGATTAGTTGGTCAAGCATTGCCAGCGTCGTTGCCGTTTCATTTGAAGATATGTCATTTTTCTGTTCGGGATCATCATTAAGGTTATATAGTAAGGTATCCTTCCGTGTCAGTACAAGTCTGTAACTGTTGTTTCTGACAGAACTGTTGCACTCCTCAAGGTTCTGATTGCCCTGACGCGAAAAGATGAGCCGGTCGAAAGTTTTTTGTTTATCCTTTATAATCTTAGAAAGGTCGATTCCGTCAAATGGTTTCTCAGGGTCGTATTTCAACCCGCATAAACTTATAAGCGTAGGCATTATATCGATATCCTGAGCCAGCTGCAGAGTAGTCGATGGCGTAATCTGGTCCGGCCATTTTATATAGAACGGTACCCTCACTCCCCCCTCATCGACTGATCCCTTTCTTCCCTTCATGCCTCCGTTGTAGCGATCGGTATTGGGGCCATTGTCAGAGAAGAAGATCACGATCGTGTTCTCTGCAATATTCAGTTCCTCAAGTTTTTCAAGTATGCGGCCAATATTGTTGTCCATGTTCTCCACCATCCCATAGACACTCGAGAGTGTTGAATCAAGTCCTGTCTGTCTGTATTTGCTGAAATACTTTTCGGGTACCTGAAAGGGTGAATGTGGCACATTATAAGGAACATAACAGAAAAATGGATTATCTCTGTTTCTTTGAATGAAACCTAATGCTTGATCTGTAAAATAATCGGAAGTGTAACCGGTTGATTGAATCTCCTCATCATTATGCATGTAAAAGGCATCATAGTAATAACCAAGATGTCCCACCGGAAATCCGACATACTCGTTAAAACCCTGTCTGTTCGGATGCTGAAGATAGTATCGGCCGTTATGCCATTTGCCAAAGCATCCTGTTCTGTATCCGTTTTCTTTAAGTACCTCAGCAAGTGTCACCTCGTCACCCCTCATATTCTCATAACCTCGTGTTACGGAAGAGACACCCGTTCTCAGAAAATACCTGCCGGTAAGCATTTCAGCTCTTGTGGGAGCGCTTAACGGACAAACATAAAACCTGTCAAAACTGAGGCTTTCTGATCTGAGTCGATTCAAAACAGGTGTTTCAACAAGATTATTCCCGTTTGCATTAACATCGCCCCATCCCATGTCGTCGGCCAGGATCAGGACAATGTTTGGTCTTGTAATGGTTGTCTCATTACTACAGGAGAGGGAAGCAACAGTAAGACTTGTTATACAAATCGGGATAAAACTCTCTCTTTTGATCATAATATATTTTCTTATTGGCTTAATACAATGTTGGGCTTATGCTGTCCCATATGTCATAATTGAATTCATCCCAGCCATGCCCCCTGGTCAACAAGAAGTTTCTTTAGATCCCCGCTATTGACATCTCTGGCTCTCACCCCCTTATTAACAGCCAGCGCTGCAGCTGCACCGGCTCCATGACCAGTGACCAGGCATGTTCCGATTATCCTTGTGTCCTCAACAAGATCTTTCTCAAAGCAGAAGCAGCGACCGGCTACGAGAAGGTTATCGGTTCTTTTAGGAACAAGCGATCTGTATGGGATCTGCCACATTGGCCTCATTTCTGGCTTTACAGACTGTCCATTATACATCATGGTTGTCCACGCGCCGCTAATACCTATCACATCATCAAACGATCTGTACGTCATGGTATCTTCAAGTGTCAGCCTGTACTCACCATCGAGGATCCGCGACATTCTCACTCCCAGATGTGAAGCAGTGTCGAGCAGAAAGATCTCTTCATATCCCGGAGTGTTACGCAGCTTCCAGATTTTCTCCCATACTTCCTTCCTGTAATCCATCTGTAGTTTCGAAAGCGTGTGAATATCCACACCGTTCTGATCATTGAGCCCTCCCATGTTAACCCAATTCACACTCTTTAATGGGGTTGGGCTGCCAATGTCGAGCCCTTTGGGTAAAGGCATAGATCTATCAACCCGGTCAACATTACCCAGGCGGTGATTCAGCCCGATATGGTAATTCATCATTTCATAATTTTCCCCGGCCATATGGAGTATGTCTCCGTCGCCGGTACAATCTATAACAACTTTCGCCAGTATTGCGTGTCTGCCCGATTTGCTCTCAATGAAAACTCCTTTTACAATATTTCCATCCATTATCACGCCGGTACCCCAGGCATGAAACAGCATTTTGACCCCGGCTTCCCTGACCATTTCACCAAGGACATATTTACCGGCCTCCGGGTCGATTACCGGATTTATTTCCTGAATGGACATGCCAAGGCCCTTAAGCCTTTCGGCCATTTCTCCTCCTACTCCAAATATAACCTGCCTCCTGCTGTTATGACTGTCGACACCATGAGTAGACAATAGAGGCAATACCAGACCTCCGGTCCATAATCCCCCGAGATGATTATAGCGTTCTACAAGGTAAGTTTCAACACCTGCCCTGCTTGCCGCTATTGCTGCGGCAGTACCGGCAGGCCCTCCTCCTATTACAAGGACATCTGTTTCGGCCAGGACTTCTACCTGTCTGGATGGTTCAACAACATATTTTTTGCCGCCGTCAGTGCCCGGATCACCTTTTTGCAATAAATCTTCCGAATGTGTGTAAGCTCTCCGGCTGCAACCGATCCCAAGGCCGATTGAGCCTGCAGCAATTGTCACCCTGGTTAAAAAATCTCTTCTGCGCATTATATTTACGTTTTAGATAATTATGATTATCAAGAGAAGCTCAAGTATGTTATCTGTCCATTCTCTCTATCTCAACCCATAACGGAAATATCCTTTTTGATCCTGAAAGATAAAAAGGTACAAAATCGCATTTCAATGACGGGTAACTGACATCCTTCATCTCTATGAGGTCTGTATCGATTTTGTCATTCTTTAACTGGTTAATAAAGGCTCCGGTTTCGACCATCATCCTCCCGCCTGCGGGAACCGGTTTAACAAACTTAAATCTGAGGTTATACCTTCCTTCATTGATCATTACCCTCCACATACCGAAGATCTCTTCCTGCTCCCATATACCCCATTGCCCGTCGGCGTCATTCCGGTTAAGTACAACAGGATTTTCATGGCTGGAACCTGTTTCGATACGTGGGCGGTCAAGCAGGTTTTCCGACCCTGCCAGGTCGGTGAAAAGGAGGTCCAGTTCTTTCTTAAGCTCTTCAGCCCTGGAAGGATTATCATTCAGGATGTTATTCTGTTCATAAGGATCCTGTTCAATATCAAAGAGTTCAAACTTATCAACTGAGGCATTAAAGTCAGTGTTCCCAACGAGCTTGTACCTGCCTTTCTGCAATGCTATATTGGAATAGAGTTCCGGAGAGTGTCTTGTCCAGTAAAAGAAGAGTGAACGGTCATCTTTATTCAAATTCTCTCCCCGCAAACAGGGTGCGAGGCTTATTCCGTCAATCTTCACTCCATCAGGCATTCCGGCATTGCAGACGTCAGCCAGCGTGGGGAACAGGTCTATGTTGGCCGCCGTTGCCTCTATGTCGATACCGGTTCTTTTCGCACCGGGATACCTGACCCAGAGCGGTACCCTGATTCCTCCCCGGTAAACTGAAGATTTCAATCCGCGCATTCCTGCATTATAACGTCTTTGCTGAGGTCCGTTGTCAGTCATGAAAATGACAATGGTATTCTCAGCGATATCGAGA
Source organism: uncultured Bacteroidales bacterium (assembly GCA_963696535.1). Classification (GTDB taxonomy): domain Bacteria; phylum Bacteroidota; class Bacteroidia; order Bacteroidales; family VadinHA17; genus LD21. The sequence continues at coordinate 78,740 of CAVOKP010000019.1, read as the reverse complement.
TCCTGAAGCTTTTTCATCAGCCGGCCTATATTGTCATCGATATTTGTGACCATTGCATATACCCTTCTTGCATCCTCTTTGTCTTTTTCGTTCATTTGAGGGAAAGGCTTGTTATCGTTTTCGAAACCATTAGAGGGATCTGTATCTCGATACATGTCGTAATAGCTTTTCGGAACCTGAAGCGGAGTGTGAGGCGCATTGAACGCTAGATAGCAGAAGAAAGGCCGGCTACGGTTCTTTTCCAGGAAATCAACCGCATTTGAAGTGAAAATATCAGAACAGTATCCGTCGTATTTTTGCTGTTTGCCATTATGCCATAGTACCGGATCGAAATAGCTGCTATCGCCACGAGGCCAGGTTGTAAAATCACCCGGCTGACTCATTCCTCCTGCAAGATGGATTACCGATTCATCAAATCCCTGGTCGCCCGGTCTCATAGGATAGTTGTCGCCAAGGTGCCATTTTCCGAAAATCCCCGTAGTATAACCTGCTGTTTTAAGCATTTCCGCAATCGTAACTTCTGTGGCAGCCATCATAGCTCCCCCATTATAAGTGTCCCTGACACCGGTGCGGAGTGAATAGCGTCCTGTCATCAGAGCGGCCCTGGTCGGAGCCGATACAGGACATACGTAAAAATTATTGAATCGGATGCTCTGTTTAGCAAAATTGTCCAGTACGGGAGTTTTAACATGGGGATTTCCTGTGAATCCGAAATCGCCATAACCCTGGTCATCTGTAATAATCAGAATAACATTCGGATGATTTTCAGGTTGGGCAGTTACAGAAGGGGCACCTGCCAGACCAGCTGCTAAAAGGCTGCTACCAATAGACAGATTCGGAGTTTTCATTTTGTTCCGGCTTTTGTGGTAATTTTCTTTCCCGTCCCGTTTTGTAACCAGATATCTAACCTTGGAGCATCGCCGTCATAAGGTTTACCAAGGATGTCAAAATCACCGTCACCATCCAGATCAACAATCTCCGAATCGTGAAGATCAATACCCCTGGAAATGATCATATCCCTGTTAAAATTGCCTTTCCCGTCACCAAAAAGGATTCTGCTTACTGCCTCATTGTAACCTCCGAGTGTCATTTCTGCATACCATATATCATTATTTTCATCGCCGTCGAAATCGACAATTGCAAGTGAGTGTCCGTTTCTGACTTTTGGAATAATCTCTTTCCTTATCCATGTATTTTTTTGATATTCATACATATACATCGGGGCAACACCATCGCCAACTACCAGCACAATTTCAGGCCTTGCTCCCTTAACGAGCTCTCCTGCAGCTGAACGGCTGAAGGTATAAGCGGCGTCAACAACGTTGAACGAGAATTTGTCGTTACCAAGGTATTTAAACCAGAGTCCTCCTCCTGTAATATCCTGAATTCCATCACCGTCAATATCAGCTTTTGCAAGGCCTTCGTGTTCGTTGGTCCCTTTCCAGGACGGATAGCTTCCATGCTGTTCCATCTGACTGTCGCTGTAGTATTTATAAACAGGGATAAGTTTCCAGTTTACCTGCACATAAGGATCTTCAGGAATACGTGTGAAATACAATGTCTGATCGCCCTGCGCCCAGAAGACCAGATCGGGCTTGTTGTCGCCGTCAAAGTCACCGGCTATCTGGTCATGCACTTTATTGCCCCCGCTATTCCGTATCAGGTACCTGGGCCACACAGGTTTTGAAAAATCAGGGTAAGGATTTTCCCACCACCAGACATTATTGTTTTTGGATTCGCCGCCGGCAATAATATCCATATCACCGTCATTATCAACATCAAATGCCACCGTACCGGCTTCTATAAAGCAAATGGCATCTTCCACAATATGTCTTTTCCATCCTTTTTCAGTTCGTTGGTACCATACAACTGATGGTGCTGAGGTCCGTTCGGTAATACAGAAATCATTTATGCCGTCGTTGTCGAAATCTGCAACGGCACAGGATGTTTGTTGTTTACCTTTATTGGGTACTTCTATTTCACCTGTTTTGCTTGAAATATGTGTCCATTTAACCTGTCCGTGACTAAAATAACATGAAAAAGCTGAAAGTATCAATCCGATAAAGATAGTTCTCATAATATGGTAAGTGGTTGCAATTATTTACATTGTAATTTTTTGCATTTCCTGTAATTGCTGAAGGTGATAAGTATACCATCGTGTCCATTAATTATGCTGGAAAAGGGAATTTCAGGATTCCCCTGTTAATTTAACTCTTCAATCAAACTCAACAGACAATTCTGATTTCCCCTTCGCTGTAGAAGGAATTATATTTGAAAAAGATTTAACCAGGTCTTTCCCGGGATAACTCACCTTTATTGTGTAATTGTCCTCGCTGAAGACTTTAGGGATGAACTCATTACCGTTTATCCTGACAATATACTCAAGTTCACCTGATGATTGATTCGTTATTTCAACAACAGGGTCGTGTTCTCCTTTAATTTTCAATAAGGGAAGCCAGGCTTTTGCATCCCTTCCATAATTGTCCATCTGGTTAATTGTCTTTGGCCAGCCGGGATGCTGACTTGCCGCTTCAGGATGTAAAACATCACTGAGAAAGTGCCAGGATTCCATTGTTATATCACGTGTTTCCGTATCAAAGATCACAAATCCGAGACCTGCTGTTTTTTGCTGCTGAAACTCATACCTGTTCTGTATACCTCCGAAATCTCCGGGGTTGCCAATGGCATATACATAGTTCTTATTACCAAATGCATCGGTATATTCCCCGGTGTTTGGGTAACCATGCGCCGGCCGTTTCGAAACAGGCACCCCCAGTTCATCAGGACGGAACCAGCGGGAGTATCCTACTGCTATTGCGGGTGTGCAAAAGCTCCATCCTGCATCTCTGAAACCTTCAATACCATATTGTATTAGCGAAGGCAAATGCTGATCGCCACATATATGGAACACAAATCCTTTTCTGATAATACCGACTGCCTTGTCGCGGGCCATTTTTGGCCAGCCGCCTGAATCCATATCTCCCAGGAGGTACCCGTCATACTGTCCGTGATGAGTGGCCGCATTTGCAAATAGTGTTTGAGAAAGCAGGACTTTCATATCAACATCCGTCCAGTCTCTGATCCAGTTTTCAAGAAACAGCTCCTGTCGTTTTCCGAGGAGCTCCAGTCCGGGCTTATCAATCACTGACGGATACTTAAGGGGTTCTCTTATATGGTCCTTCCTGCCTTCCCAGGTTGATACTAGGTTCGGGCCCGATTTGAAGACCCTGTCGCTTATTATTGCGAAACTCACCCTTCCGTAATTCAGACTGGTGTACCATACTTTCATGCCCTGCTCAATAGGGGAAGGATCATAAGGATCAGGCAAATGTTCACACTGTGTGGTATTGACGACATTGACAAATTTTACGGTTTGGGTAAAGCCCATATAATCATCTGTATTTGATAATTCTGAGGGTTTGGGTATCCCCTCACCGCCCCAGATATTACCCTGAAAAACATCATGGTCGTCGGGGGTGCAGACTGTTGGGATATCACGCATCAGTTCGCCGAATGCCCACCCGAACATATACCATTTTCCAAGATAGTTAAGAATAGCTATATCTTCAGGTTCTCTTTTTATCGGATAACCTCCGTTCTGCTCATAAATCTGGTCACCTGAGAAATATAGTATATCAGGGTTTTTAAGTTTGAGGTTTTTTACGACCGGGGAGTAAGGGAATCCGGTGTGGTACTGGCAGGTCATCGCTCCCATGTATAACGGACGGGCAACAGGTTCTTTCCTGATCCTTCCTGCATATTCATATACTTCATTATTGCCGAAAACATCATTATAAGGGAATAAGATCCGGTATTCACTTTCTTTCATAGGATCCCATCTTTCTATCCTGAATGTTACAGAACGTGAATCGGGATCGATCTTTTGTGAACCTGCTGACTCCCATTTATTATTGACTTTCAGCTGCAATTCAAGGAGTTGATTATCGTCCATTCCTACCGGTGGCATCTGGGCGCTTATTTTCAGCACATTACGGCTTAATGTATGCATTGTCCAAAGCACGGGGCCAAATTTGTTTCCCGGTTTGTACTCAAATCCGGTTCCTTCAAGCTCAAGGTTATCGTACCAGAATTTTGGACCATTATTATTTGACCTGGCGCTTCTGAAATTATTTACTATCTGGACTATTCCCTTAACCGGATTCTCAGGAATGGAATTAATTTCGACAACAGGATGTCTGTCCTTATCATTTACAATCAGAGTAAGCACATAACCTTCCGGTCCCCTTTCTCCCGTAATATAGAGGGAGAAGCTGTTCCAGTCAAAATCATCAGGCATCTTCGTTGTTTTTTGACCAATAAAAGCATATCCATCAGTATTAACACCCACATTTATACCATTGCCGAAGAAAACGGCTGCCTTTAGATCCTCTTCCTCAAGGGCCTGAGAACCAATAATTAATCCCGCTGTTCCGGTGTTCTGACCTTTGTCCAGCAAACCCATATCAACCTTTATCATGAAGGAATTTTCCTTATTCCTGAGAGTATAAGGTAAAATAGTGCATGTAGCCTGCTGGCCTTCACCCAAAAATTCGATGCGACCGTTCTGAACTCTCCAGTCCTCAAGCGGTACTGTCCAGAAGTCCTCTCCTATCCAGATACGGTCAGCTATTGAATCAAAATCGTATGAAACTTCAGGTGGAGTCTCCCTGCATGATGAGACCATAAAGAGAGTGATAACCAGCAGAAAAGAAAAACCAGTTTTCTGTATCATGAAAAGACAATTGAAATCATCAAACCGATTTAAAATCAGATTATTAAATCAAGTTTACTTCAGGCTATCCAAGGCCTTGTTGATCTATCCTTTGCCTGAGAAATTGCGTCAAGAGCGATATTGACATCCTCAACTATCTGGAAATCATACATTCCCAGGCACACGAAGTCAGCTCCGTTTTTGAAAGCATAATTGAGTCCATCCTCAGGTTTTATAGCCCCTGCAGCAAGTACTTTAAAGGCGATCCATGGTTCAGTCAGGGTTCCCATATACCTCACCGTCTCTTCCGGATCAAAATCGAACTTATTATCGTGCCATTCCTGGCTAGTCTGTGCTGACCAGTAATTGTAGCTATGACAAGTCTTGACCCAGAAATCAGGTTTGAGGCCGAAATCAACACAAGCCTTGATTGCTTCGATCCTGTGTGCTCCTATTCCGGCGGGTTTCCCATTGGCCCTGATTTCTTCAAGTCCTGCTTTAATGAGTTCCATCCGTTCGGTTAGAGTTCTTTTCTTCGGATCATCCCATTCTGGATTTGTGAACCTGTCAGTTATTTCTCCCTGGCAGTAGAGAGCGTCCCAGTCGGCTGCCAGCGACATTTTAATACCCTGCTGAAAATCAAGATTTGTGCCACAATCTGAAATGAATTTGATCTTCCCCCTGAATTCGTGCCTGTATTTCTGGAAGATCCTTCCCATCTGAGGATTTGATATTATAGCATTCATCCCGCATTTTTCACCAAGTGCAAGCGTCTGGAGAACCTTTTCATCTGTATGATATGTCTTTACAAGCTTTGACACATAGATAAGGTCCCGGGCATGGGCCCATCCGCCGATAAGGTTCCCGCCCATCAGAAGCCGGCTCAGCTCAAAATCGGCAATATTCCCATTCTTATCCCTGTATTTAATAACTCCTTTCGGGACCTCTCCCTTGAGATCCTTAAGTGTCGAATAATTGAATTTCAAAAGAGTGGCTCCTGAATTTGCATCCATACCTTCGATGGAAAGGAGTTTCTCCTCAAAGCTGTCCCATTTTTTTTCCTGTACAAAGCATATGCAAACGCACCAAGAGCAGGAATTGATATCAGGTCGCGCAATGCCTCACGGCGACCTACTCCGGTTCTTGAATCGGCCGGCATTTCACCGACAGGTTTACGGGCTCTTTCATCCTTCCATCGGCCGATCAGCCTGTCGAGACTGAAATGAAAAGCAGGTGAAATAAAAATAAATACTGAAAGTGCAACTAATTCAATAAGGTTCCTGTTTACCCACAGGTAACTGCCTTCCACAGGTACACCAAACATATAACCCGGAATCGGAGGATATGCAACAAAATAGAAAAAGAGCATCAGCGCTCCGCCCAGGCTTGCCCACCTGGCAAACAATCCCAGCATCAGCCCCAGCCCGACAAGTATCATTCCCCATATATTTATGAAATCAATGACACTAACTGCCGAGGGACTATTTGCCATGGCAGTGAATACCGGGGCAAAGATCCATTTCGAACTTGCAAGGTAAGGCGCTGAACTCCAACCGGTTGTTATAATCTTTGAAATACCTTCATACAAAAAATGCCATCCGATGATAATGCGCACGAAGGTCAGCAACCATGGGACCATCCCGTTAATACCTGTGTTCTCCTGCGTTTTCATATAATTCAGATTAATGCTCAGTTTATCAACTATATCTGCAATATTAATATATTTCTATACATAATAATATATTTGAAGGGAAGGTTTCATATTATAATTGTAACTTGAAAATCTGACAACTCTATCAAATATAATAAAATCTGGTAAGATGGAAAATAAGAGAGAAATTGGCATCCAACCGTTATTAAAGACTAAATTGTTATTAGTTTGGTCAGTATTATTATTAATTATCCCGAATGCCTGCAGTCAGAACACTGGGCAGGTTGACTGGTATCTGACCAATCCTGATAAATCTTCCCTGCTTCAGAAGCAGATCCCTTTAATTCATGAAAAGGGATCTGAAAATGATATGGTAACAATTAATGTGGATGATTCTGAAATATACCAGACTATGGATGGATTTGGATTTGCCCTTACCGGGGGAAGCGCTATTCATATTAATGCCATGGATCCTGAAGCAAGGGGTAAAATGCTGAATGAGCTCTTTGGAAAGGGTGAAAACTCAATCGGAGTATCATATCTGCGAGTGAGTATCGGTGCATCTGATCTTAGCGACAGGGTTTTCACCTATAACGATCTGCCTGAGGGTGATACAGATCCTGAAATGAAAAGATTCAGTATTGCACCGGAGAAGAAGGATCTTATACCGGTGTTAAAGCAAATTCTTGCTATAAATCCTGAAATAAAAATCCTTGGTTCTCCATGGACGCCTCCGGTGTGGATGAAGACAAACGGCAAATCAAAGGGAGGAAGTCTTAAACCCGAATTTTATGATGCTTATGCTCTTTATTTTGTGAAGTATATTCAGGGAATGAAAGATGAAGGAATAAGAATTGATGCCATTACGATCCAGAATGAGCCACTGCATCCGGGGAACAATCCCAGTATGTTCATGCCGGCAAATGAACAGGCAGATTTTATAAAGAAAAGCCTCGGACCGGCGTTTGAAAAAGCAGGTACTGACGCTAAGATAATTATCTACGATCACAATCCAAACAGGGTTGACTACCCGATACAGGTTCTCAATGATCCTGATGCCCGAAGGTATATTGATGGAACTGCTTTTCACATGTATGAAGGCAAGGTTAACGCGATCTCAGAGGTAAAAAAAGCGCATCCGGACAAGAATTTATATTTTACCGAACAATGGGTGGGAGCACCAGGGAACTTCCCGGTTGATCTGAGATGGCATGTAAGAACTCTAATCATCGGAGCTGTGAGGAACTGGTGTAAAAACGTTATTGAATGGAACCTTGCAGCAGATCCCAAACAGGATCCTCATACCGACGGCGGATGTACCGAATGTCTTGGAGCAATAACAATAGAGGGAAATTCAGTAATTCGTAATCCGGCTTATTACATAATTGCCCACGCATCAAAATTTGTTAATCCCGGATCTGTAAGATTAAAAAGCAACATCCCTGAAAATCTTCCCAATGTGGCATTTAAAACACCTGAAGGGAAAATGGTATTGATTGTTCTGAATGATTCAGAAAAAAACCAAAGCTTTCAGGTCAATTACGGGGGAAAGAGAATCAGGGCAAGCATAAACGGAGGTTCTGTTGCCACTTTTTCCTGGCAGCAATAGGATTTTTACATCCCAATTGTCATTTTATCGAATTTCCCTGCAAGATCCGGATCAAATTCGGCAAGCTTTTTCCATTCCTCAGATCCGTAAACTCCGGCCTTTGAATAATCGAAAGGTTTGAAATTTATCTTTCTGGCAACTGAGAGCTTCTTAAAATGAAAATCAAATGCTGAAGGATTTACGAAAAGGGGATCAGCAATAATTGAATGGATATCCTTACCGGATTTCTTCCATTCTGCAAAATTCTTATCGCCGAACATAAAATCTTTTGTTCTTGTGTCCCAATATATATTATTATCTGTCAACAGATTAAATTTATGCCAGTTGCTGCTAAGAAGAGCCCCCTTATCAAAATAGATTATGTTATTGGTAAAGGAGATTGACCTGTGTTCCTCAACCCTTGTTGCCTGAAGCTGCGACCTTATATTATAGGCGAAAATGTTGTTTCTGATAATATTTTCCTTTCCATAATGTTGATGAAATCCGGAGTTTTTGCACGCATAAACCAGATTGTTTTCCTCTACAATACCAAATGATCCCTCATCTGTATAGAGCCCCCACCCTCCATAATCGAATGAATATACATGATGAATGTGGTTATTTGAAACAGTTGTTCCCTCTGAAGCTCCAAGAGTATATACTCCTCCCATATCGCAGAGTTCTCCCCAGCCAAGATGGTGGATATGATTAAACTCTATCGTATTTCGCTTCGAAGGGCTGTGTGCATAACCCCATACCCAGCCAGCAGAAATACCTGAATACCTCAGGTCGGCTATCTCATTATGGGTCAGTTTATTATCGCTTGCATTGAAAATAATAATCCCAACAGCACATGGGAAAACATGACCTCCGTCCCTGATGATGTTATTGTCGATTGTGATGTTGTTTGTTATCTCACTCAGTTCCTGACGAATCTGAGTCTCTCCTATCTTTACACCTCCTGCCCCGAGATCGTGCATGTAACATTGACTTACAGTGCAGTTACTGCATGCCCTGCGAAACCAGAATGAATAAGTACCTGTATGGGCAATTTCGCAATTCCTGAAATCAATATTGTTTACAAAATCGGCTGTAACAACAGCATCAACAGGTGCTGCAGCCTGAGCAGGTTCATCTCCGCCGGAAGGTGTTTTGTACCCTGCAATTTCAAATACGAGATTTTCAAACCTGATATTTTCAACCTTTTTACCTGAACCCGGTTCGCCCTGTATTGAAATAAACTCTTTGATAACAGGTATATGAAATATTGTATTTTCAATAGTTTCACCGTCAAGAGGTATATAATAAAGATAACCTGTGCGCTCAAGGAACCATTCACCCTGAGAATCAAGGGCGGCTTTAAAATTCTCAATCAGGTAACGGGATTTATTATTAATGGGATTCCACGGTTTCATACCCTCTCCGGTTAAATATACTGATGAGCTTTCTTTGCTGAAACCAGTAACTCTTTTCCTGGTATTATCCCAGTTATGGTAAAAGATTATCAGGGCATCCTGAAAATCCTGTTTAGTAAATGAATCAAAACCTGTGTTATCAAGGCTGTCAAGTTCTACTTTCTGAAATGCCAGCTCAGGCGACCTGCCCTCACCTTTTTCCAGCACTGTTTCAGTGACATTTCCGACCCTGAAGAATCCTTCATTGGGACTTCTGGCCCTGACCGCCCTGCGGCCATTGACAAATAGCTGCTCAAAATATGAATCATAGTAAGCTACCTGAGGGATAAAAGCCCTCCATAATTTCTCACTCACTTTCTCAAATCCCGAAACCTGAATTCCACCCCTGAAAACTGCTTTTGTCCCTGGCTCTGCTTTAAAAACCAGGGGAGAAGCCGGTTTACCTGAATCATCTGTCGTCAGCGAAAGAGGCTGCATCATAAAATACTCACCACCTGCAGCAATGATCTCAATAGGCTCATTAAGTCTGGAACTCTTCCTTAACTCCCTGGCCTTATCGCGGGCAGCCGTGAGTGTTGCGAGAGGTTTGTCAGCAGTTCCCGGGCTTGTGTCGGTTCCGGCTGGCGAAACATAAATTTTCTGGCTGAAAGCTGACTCCTGACAGGATATTAAAAAGATAATTGACAGGAATATAGCAGATTGACGCTTCATATACTTTAAAGTTTAATGAAGCGATAATTTAAAGGAATTAATCCGGAAATCCAAAATTAGATTGCAGGTATCATTGGAAAAAGACTGATTCGTTCCGCTTGCTGTGAACTTGCAATGACAGGTACCCTCTTTTTAACTTGCTAAAACCGACAATAGTTAATAATTTTAAAATTTACAACATATTAAGACCAAAGCATAATAATATGAACTCTGCCAGGAATATTTGCAAATTACTGCTGATTGTAACAATTGTTACATTTTACGGTTGTCAGAAATCCCACAGGCTGGAAACTGAAAAGTTTATTGTTGAATTTAGCAGCAGAGGAAATCTGCTTGGTCTGAAAAACACTGATACCGGAATCGACTATCTTTCCAAAAAGGGACCCTCTTTTCTTTTGTCGCTTAGAATTGATGGAAACTTTTACAAACCAACCTCTATTTCAAAAACTGATGACATTCTTCTTATTAATTATGGAGAGCCCGGGATAACAGCAAAAATAAAGGCAGAAACAAAAAAATCCTATCTGACTTTTGAACTCCTGGAATTATCCGATACCGTAAAGGTTGATTTAGTTTTATGGGGACCTTTTAGAACCAATATAAAGGAGACTGTCGGCGAAACGATTGGAGTTGTCAGAGACTCATCCTTTGCTATTGGGATCCAGGCGCTTAATCCCCGTACACTGGGCGGGTATCCTGATAATGAGGATGACAGTTTCACGGGTTATGACATCTTTGCCACTACCAGTCTGGTCGATGTTGCTGATTCAGTACATATTTTGTACCGTGGAAATACAGCCAGGCCGGAACCTTACGGGAGCTCTCTCAATGCTTACACCCGGTCGCGGGCCACAGACAGGATAGTGTCATCCATGCAGAATGAAAAGTATATGGCTCCTGCTTTTAATGATGGAGGTATTACTGGTTCTAAAATCGCTCTTTTCGGCTGCAGGCCGCAGGAAGTGCTTAATGTGATTGAGGAGATAGAACTGGCGGAAGGATTGCCGCATCCGCTGCTTGACGGAGTGTGGGCTAAACGATCAAAAAGAGCTGTTTCAGCATACCTTATCCAGGATTTCACACCAGAAAACTACCGGAAAGCTATTGAACTTACAAAAAAAGCGGGTTTGAAATATCTGTATCACGGGGAACCATTTAAGAACTGGGGACATTTTGATCTCAGGAACAATATGACCTGGGAGGAGCTCGCTGCAATTGTCGACGAAGCAGAATCGCTGGGAATAAGAGTGGGTGCCCATACTTTGTCAAACTTTATTACAACCAACGACCCGTATGTGACCCCAGTTCCTGATCAAAGACTGGCAAAGGTAGGCAGCACTCTATTAACCGAAGATATTTCTAAGGACGAAACCAACATAGGTATCTCAGATCCATCATTCTTCAACCAGATGCAAAACAACACTCTGCATGCCTGCCTTATCGGAAATGAACTTATAAGATATGAAAAGGTCTCCGAATCTGAACCTTGGCAACTGCTTGGATGTGAAAGGGGAGCATTTGGAACGACTGCTTCTTCCCTGACAAAAGGGGATACAATATCAAAACTTGCCGACCATGCATATAAGGTTTTCCTGACGGATAATGATCTATCTGCTGAAGTTTCAAAAAGGATTGCCGGGTTGTTCAATAAAACCGGGCTTAAACAGATTTCATTCGATGGACTGGAAGGAAACAGCTCAACAGGCATGGGGAAATACGGAGAGTTGCTCTTTGTAAAGAACTGGTATGATAACCTTGAACCTGAAATCAAAAACGATTATATAATGGATGCCAGCACTCCGGGACACTATTTCTGGCACATGTTTACCAGGATGAACTGGGGTGAGCCATGGTATGCCGGTTTCCGCGAAAGTCAGACAGAGTATCGCTTGCTGAATCAGGATTATTTCCGAAGGAATTATATTCCCTGCATGTTGGGATGGTTCAGCATGAGGCCATCTACCAGCATTGAGGATATAGAGTGGATGCTTGCCAGGAGTGCCGCATTTGATGCAGGTTATGCCCTTGTTACAAATCCCCTTGTTATTGAAAACAATGGCTGCAGTGAAAAGATTCTTGAGAAAATAAGGGAATGGGAAAAGGCCAGAATGAGCGGTGCATTCAATGAAAACCAGAAAAAGAGAATGGAGAATATAAAGAATGAATTTACCCTTGAATCTTCAGGAGAGAATCAGTGGCTCCTTATTCCTTATGAAGTAAATAGATATGAACACATGCATCGTGAACTTCAGCCGGGACAACCGGTTTCAACTTCACTTACTTTCACTAATCCCTTTACAGAACAAAGCATTGGTTTCATACTTACTGTCAAAGACGGACCTGCGCAGGATATCTCAATTGAAATTGAAAACCGCCCTGGAACAGTGCTTCAGTTTGAAATCAAACCAGGGGAAAATTTGAAATACGAAGGAGGTGACGAGGTTATGCTTTATTCAGAGAACTGGCAGGTATTGAAGACCATTCAGGTAAATAAGGATGATTTAAAAATCGGTAACGGAGAACACAAATTGACTGTAGATTGCAGGTTCCCTTCAGACAATAAGGGTACTCTGAAACTTGAAATAAAAACTGCCGGTGATCCTGAAACAGTCTCTGCTGAAATACGGTAAATAAGTATGGTCTAAATGATTAATGAACACTTAAAAGGTTACTCCGGAAAATGTGTCTGAAGCAACCGTGTCAATTTCAAAAGAGGATCCCTGTAATTTTCTGAACTCAACCCTGATTACTGACTGATTTATATATACTGATCCAGAAACCGTTTGCACAGAACGAGGGAATACTTACGATCCTCCAAAGACCCCTCAAAAGTCTTATCTTCGACTTCAACACAAACCGGACCATTATAACGGATGTCGTTCAGGGTGGAAATAAACTTTCCCCAGTCAATATCACCGAGCCCGGGAAGTTTTGGAGTATGAAATTCGAGGGGAGTCGCCATAATACCGACATCATTCAGTTTATCACGATAAACCCTGGCATCTTTCAGGTGGATATGGAATAACTTATCCCTGAATTCATGCAGAGGCTTCAGATAGTCCATCTGCATCCACAACAGATGGGACGGATCAAAATTAAGCCCGAAATAATCGCTTTTGATCTCACTGAACATCCGCCGCCAGATGGCAGGCGTTGTTGCCAGATTATTCCCTCCCGGCCATTCGTCGTGAGTGAAGATCATCGGACAGTTTTCAATGCCAACTTTAACCTTTTTTGATTCAGCGTATTGGATCAGATTATTCCAGACTCTCCTGAAGGCTTTAAAGTTCTCATCGACTGACCTGGTTTTATCCCGTCCGATAAATGTGTTTACCCGGTGAACACCAAGCAGGGCTGAGGCATCAATGACTTTCTTGATATGAGTAATATAGAAATTGCTTTTTTCCTCATCAGGATCGAGAGGATTGGGATAATAACCCAGGGCTGAAATTTCTATTCCCTTGTTTTTTAAGTAACTATTAATAGAAGCTGACTGAAGCTCATCAAGAGCATCGACGTCAATATGAGTAACTCCCGCATACCTTCTTTCAGCCTTTCCCACGGGCCAGCAACAGACTTCAATGCACTTATAGCCGCAATCGGCAGCATAATCAACAAGCTCCTCAAAATTCAGTTCAGGTAAAATTGCACTTACAAAACCCAGTTCCATATAACCTCCTTTTTGAATGAATTAAGATTAATCAATTAATCCTGCCAGAGCCGCGCCTATCAGACTCGACTGTTCAACCTCCGTAAATTCAATATATCGTTTTCTTTCTCCGGCAAGGAACCCTGAAAAATACTTCTCAAACCTTATCCTGAAATTATGAAGCTTGTAAAAAGTTGTTCCTTCAATTGTTAACAGTATAGGCTGTTCGGGTCTGGTTCCCTTTCCGGTCTTCAGAACCACTGCAGCGAGGTTTGAAGCTACAAGAACTGCGGCACGGTCAATGAGTGTGTCGATAATGTGTGCGGCGGCGGCCCTGTCCTGAGCATCTGTCAGCTGGTCAGAAAGAATATTATCGGCTGAACCGGGATTTGTCACGAAATTGTTGGCTTCACCAGTGGTAAGATCAATGATATCATTAAGCCTCTCTCCCGCTTCAGCTGATAACACACCTTCCATGGCCGCGGCTTTCAGGGTTGTCAGGCACAAACCTCCGAAATATCCTCCCGAAAACATCTTCTCGAAAGTATAATTTCCCGGGTTGTTTGTCGTGTTATCAAACAGGATATCAAGATCGGTTCTTGGCGCTTTTCCAAAATTGCCCGATTCTACATTGACAATCTGATTTCCGGCCTGATCAAGCTCCGGCTTCTTCAAAATATTACGGTTAGCTTCAATATAGCAGGTATTCGTTCCGGTGCCAAGGATAAATCCCATAAACGAATCATAGGTCTTACCAAATGATTTCGATTTTCCTGCAAGAAGAGTGGCAACGGTATCGTTTAGCAGGACTATCTTTTTCTCCATCATACCGAGGGCTTCAAGGAGTGATTTCCCTATTACCTGACCAACAACTTCGGGTGCCTGGACCTCTTTGCAGAACTGGATCAGCCGTCCGTCCTTATCTGGAAATATCTCTGTCGGATAGGAAAAGCAGAACCCAATCCTTTCTGATCTGCCGGCAAGCGGTTCAATATATCCGGCCATTGTCCGGAAAAATTCAGCTTTGGAAACTTCCCTGTCGAGTCCTGGCATAAGCCGGTTTTCAAGCCTCTCAACTTCAAGGGTACCACCGGACTTGAACGAAATCAGAGCTGATCTGAAATTCGTACCTCCGGCATCGATTGCAATCACGGGAGTATCCTTAAGGAATTCATTCTCTGCTTCAATGTAGGTAGGGATCATCCTTAACGAGCCATACTCCCCCTTCAGCCCCTTATTCATCTCTGAAAGAAATAAATCAACAAGAAAACCCATATCAATATCACTGGCTCTTAATTTGTGCTCCCCAAGAAATCTGTCTGCTTTTTCCATTTTAAAATTTCATGATTAATAAATACTTTTCTCCTGTCTGCCATAAAATAAAGAATGCCGGAATGCATTTTTCAAATCACCAAAGTATAAAAAATATTTATCTTAACTTTATACCAACCAGGAACAACCAACAAGTAACTGGCAACAATTTTTAATGATCTTTATTAAATTGAAATAATATGAACAAAGTTACCGAAATCGCCAAAATGATCGATCATTCGATTCTTCATCCTACTCTCACCGATGATGATTTAATAAGAGAATGTGAAGTTGCAAAAAAATATAATGTCGCTTCTGTATGTGTCAAGCCTTATGCCGTGAAGCAGGCAGCAGAGCTTCTAAGGGGAAGTGATGTACTTGTTGGATGCGTAATAGGATTCCCGGCAGGTAATTCATCAATTGAAGTTAAAGCCTTTGAAACAGAAACCGCATGCAGGGATGGTGCTGTTGAAATTGACATGGTTATCAACATCGGCAAGGCTCTTCAGGAGGACTGGAATTATATCGAGGAAGAGATAAAAACAGTCGTTGAAACTTCACACAGGTACGGAGCAATTACCAAAGTAATTTTCGAGACTGACTTTGTAAAAAAAGACGATCTAAAAATAAAGCTTTGCGAGATCTGTTCGAAAGTTAAAGCTGATTATGTAAAAACCTCAACCGGTTTTGGATTTGTAAAGGACCCCGATGGCAAATTCTCATATACCGGTGCCACCGCCCATGATCTTGAACTTATGAGAAAACATTCGGCACCGGAAGTAAAAGTAAAAGCAGCCGGCGGGGTTCGGACACTTACTGACCTTTTGAAATTCAAAGAATTAGGGATAAGCAGATGCGGTGCCACCGCAACCGTTTCGATGATTGAAGAGGCAAAAAAACTTTTCGGTGAAAAATAATGAAGCTATGCAAAACAAGACCTTTATTTTAATATTTCTGCTGTTGATGCAGTATTCATGCGGTGATGAGTATGCTCCATTGAGGCTTCATCCGGATAATCAGCATTATTTTCTGTTCAGGGGGAAGCCGGAAGTTCTGATTGGATCGACCGAGCATTACGGTGCGGTAATGAATCTCGACTTCGACTATGTAAAGTATCTCGATGAGATTTCAGCCAGGGGACTGAACATTACAAGAACCTTTTCGGGCATTTACGTTGAACCACAGGGTGCTTTTGGCATTGCAAAAAACACTCTTGCACCAGGGCAGGGAAAATTCATTTGCCCATGGGCAAGAAGCAATGAACCCGGATACGCCGTCGGAGGTAATAAATTCGATCTTACCAGATGGGATCCGGATTATTTCGCACGTTTGAAGGACTTTATTGCTGAAGCGGGAAAACGGAATATTGTTGTTGAACTTGATCTTTTTTCAAACTTCTACGACACCATTCAGTGGAAGCTCAGTCCACTGTACTATTCAAATAATATCAATGGCCTCAAACCGGTTAAAGATCAGAAGGAAGTACTTTCATTCCGCCATCCCAGGCTTTTAAAAATACAGGAGGATATGGTAAAAAAGATCCTCGAAGAATGCAACTCTTTCGACAATCTGTATTATGAGGTCTGCAACGAACCATATTTTGGCGATAAGGAGGCTCTCGATGTATGGGAAGAACATATGACAGGGATCATTGAAGGCATCGAAAAGGGTTTGCCCCGGAAACATCTTATCTCCCAGAACATTGAGAATGGCTCCATGAAAGTTGAGAATCCTCATCCCGCCGTTTCCATTTTCAATTTTCACTATGCACAACCACCTGTAACAGTCGAAATGAACTATGGGCTGAACAAGCCGATCGGCGACAATGAAACTGGGTTCAGAGGTATTGAGGATGCACATTACCGCACTGAAGGATGGGATTTCATGACAGCAGGCGGAGCTCTTTACAATAATCTTGACTACTCTTTTACGGCTGATAATGAAGACGGAACATTCGCTGTGGCTCCGGGTCAGCCGGGAGGAGGAGGCGCGAAACTCAGAGGTCAGCTTTCAACGCTAAAATCCGTTTTCGGAGAAATCGATTTCATAAAAATGAAACCGGTAAATAATACCCTGCAGCCCAGGCTTCCGGAGAAAGCGACTGTGAGAATACTCGCTGAAGAAGGTAAACAATACCTTGTCTATATCAATAACTGGCACCCTCAGAAGGAAAAGCCACCAGTAACTGAAGATTTTAATTTATCTGATCTCAATGTTCCGGTTGAGTTGCCGGCCGGCCTTTATAACTGCGAATGGATCGATCCGGTAACTGGTCAGCGAACAAAATTTATTGTCAGCGGACATAAAGGTGGTGAACATACATTTATTCCTCCTTCATTGAAAGAGGATCTTGTTCTGTTGATAAAAAAACAGCTGTAACATGAGAAAAAGAACTGTGCCCCTTTTAATTGCCATTTTATTGCATCTGACCTCTTTCAGTCAGTCAAATTCACAGAGCTTTCTTAAAACATGGGATGTATTTGAGATTACCCTTGTTTCGAAGGGCACCACACAGAACCCTTATATTGAAATAACCTCTGAGAAGGGTCAATTCCTAACGGCGCGTTTTACCGGAGTTGACGGAAAGGCATCAGGGCAATCAATTACGGTTCCCGGGTTCTGGGATGGTGAAAAAACCTGGAAAATAAGATTCGCACCTCCGGCAGGCGGAACCTGGAGATATGAAACATTTTCATCCGGTAAAGGACTTTCAGGAAAAAAAGGAATCATTAAAGTCAGTGATTGGACAGAAAAGGAGAAAGAAGAAAACCCTCTGAGAAGGGGACTTATCAAAGTTATAAGTTCAGGAGAACGGACAGGAAGGTATTTCACATATTCCGATGGCACTCCATGTCTATGGATAGCTGACACCTGGTGGGACTGGACTAGCAGCCGTATCAGGTTTGAATCGTTTAAAAAGCTTGCCGATACAAGAGCTGAACAGGGTTTCAGCATCGGCCAGCTTTTCTTTGCCGGCAACGGGTGGGGAAAGGAAAGCTCGCTCCTCGATCCTTCCTTTATAAATCCTAAACTTGACCAGATAAGAAAGGTTGAAGAAATGATACGTTATGCCAACTCAAAGGGCATAACGGTGTGGATACATGCCTGGTGGAGCCGTGAAAGCATTGACAAATCCATTGGAGAGGATAATATTATCAGATGGTGGAAATACGTTATTCACCGCCTGCATGCATATAATGTCATTTGGGTTATTGCGGGTGAATATAATATGAATAACTACGGCGGATTTCCGCTTGAATTCTGGAACAGGCTTGGAAAGATAATAAAAGGTGAAGATCCGTATGAAAGGATCCTGGGCGCCCATCCGACACCTCCAATGTGGAGCGGTGGCGCAGATGCCCCTCAGTGGTCAACAGCCGAAGCCATTCACATCCAGCCCTGGCTCGATTACAACCAGAGCCAGACCGGTCATGCGAGGTGGTGCAACGAGCTTACTCCATGGATAATAACGAATTCTTACAGGATGCAGCCGGCTAAACCGGTTGTGGTAACAGAACCATGGTATGAATTCATCGAAGGAAATCCGACTGCAATGGACATTCGTTTCGGAGCCTGGAGCGCAGTAATGTCGGGAGCAGCCGGACACTCATACGGGGGCGGACATATCTGGAGGGTTCATCTGCCTGAACGCCCTGCAGGGGTCGGATCATGGCCGATGGATACGAGTTTTGCAACCAATACAATGCTCTATCCGGGAGCTGTTTCTGTCGGATTCATGGGTAAATTCCTGAGGAAGCTCGAATGGTGGAAGCTTGAGCCGCACCCGGAACTTGTACTTGAAAATCCTTCACCCTACTGCCTGGCCGATCCGGGCAGGGAATACCTGTTTTATCTAAGATACGGAGGCTCGGTTAAGATTAATTTAAGAGCTTACCCTGTTTCAACAGAATTCACATTTTCATGGACCGACCTTGTCAACAACAGTGAATCAAAAAAGGGTGTGGTAACCGGAGGGTCAATAACAGAAATAAAATGCCCGGAAGATTACCCCGGAACGGTAAACTTTAAGGACTGGTTACTGCATGTTGTGAGAACAGATAAATAGCCAATGTTAATGATTCAAAATAATGAGAAGACATACTTTGCTTTTATGCTTTATCCTGATGTCAGCCATCATTGATGCCGGGCAGGTTGAACGGTACGCAATCTTTGAACTTGAATTAAAGGGACCTTCTGCAGGCAATCCTTTTACCGGTGTACAACTTTCTGCCGAATTCAAAATTATGAACCGATCCCTGAACTGTGAGGGGTTTTATGACGGAGATGGCATTTACAGGATAAGATTTATGCCCGATGAACCCGGTAACTGGACTTACATTACAAAAAGCAACATTAAGGAGCTTGACTCAAAGAGGGGCAGCTTTACTTGCGTTGCAGCTGCACCCGGGAATCACGGACCTGTAAAAGTCCGTAACACCTTTGACTTTGGGTATGCCGACGAAACACCGTTTTACCCTGTTGGAACCACCTGTTATGCATGGGTTCATCAGCCGGAGGAGCTTGTCAGCGAGACTCTTGCCACTCTGGCAGAAACTGCTTTCAATAAAATCAGGATGACAGTTATGCCGAAGAACTATGATGTTTATATCAATAATGAGCCTCCATTTTATCCTTTTGAGGGATCGAAGGAAAAGGGATGGGATTTCTCGAGACCCAATCCTGTCTTTTTCAGGAATTTCGAACAGAAAATCATTGCGCTTCAGAAACTTGGAATTGAAGCAGATGTGATCCTTTTCCATCCGTACGATGCCGGAAAGTGGAACCTTGACAAAATGAATTCTGAGCAGGCTGTTTTTTATCTGCGGTATCTGATTGCCCGGATTGCTGCCTGTCGCAATGTATGGTGGTCGATGGCA
Source organism: uncultured Bacteroidales bacterium (assembly GCA_963696535.1). Taxonomy (GTDB): domain Bacteria; phylum Bacteroidota; class Bacteroidia; order Bacteroidales; family VadinHA17; genus LD21. The sequence goes on along the minus strand of CAVOKP010000019.1, from coordinate 58,827 downwards.
AATGAATATGATATAATGAGGAAGGCCGAACAGGAATGGGAAAAGTATTTCAGGGTTATTCAGACTTATGATCCTTATTCACACCTGTGCAGTATCCATAATGGAATGGCATGGTACAATCATTCCATGCCGTGGATTACCCATCTGAGCATTCAGACAGCCTACCTGCAGGATATCCAGGACTGGCGGGAATTGTATAAAAAACCAGTAATAATTGATGAATGTGTATATGAAGGAAACATCCCCAACGACTGGGGAAATCTTACTCCGGAAGAAATGGTCAACCGTTTCTGGATCTCCTGGTGCAGGGGAGCTTACTGCACCCACGGCGAGACCTATATTCATCCCGAAAACATTCTGTGGTGGTCAAAAGGAGGAAAATTGTACGGAAAAAGCCCTGAAAGGATCGCCTTCCTTCACAGGATCATGACGGAGGCTCCGGCTGAAGGGGTTTATCCTTTTCACAACCAATGGAATAAAGAGACTTACCTCATAAAGGACAGGGAGTGGTACCTGTTTTATTACGGCAATAGCCAGCAGGCCATGGCCAGGGTCATGCTTCCGAAAGATCGTAAATTCAGGCTGGAAGTAATTGATACATGGAATATGACAATAACACCTGTTGATGGTGAATTCAGCGGAAGGAGTGAAATACCGCTTCCCGGTCGTCCTTATTTTGCGGTGAGGGCAAAAGTGATTAATGAAAAATGAAATCCTATTTACAATTGGATTAATAAATGCCTTCTGAAATGAACAGAAATATATTTTCAACGCTGTTATTTATTACGTTGATAACAGCTATTTCATGTTCCGTGGCTAATCGAAAATCCGCGACATCTGCCTCAAGTAAACCATATACCCGATACTGGTGGTTCGCTTCAACAATAAAGAAGGAAGACGTTAGATACAACCTCAACTGGCTGAAAGAAAACGGATTCGGCGGAGTTGAAATAGCATGGGTATATCCTTTGAACAGGTTCAATCCTAAGGATACCACATACACCCCCCGCCAGGAGTGGCTCAGTAGTGAATGGAGATACATTGTTGATTATACAATCAGATATGCTGATTCAATAGGACTTGGCTGCGATCTGACTTTCGGAACACTATGGCCTTTTGGCGACAGCTATGTTACTGCCGATCAGGCCACGCGCAGGTATGGTGATCCTGAATGGAGACAGGTTATAACACGATCATGGGAACACCCTGAAAGTGGATATGTCATAGATCATCTGACTCCTGCCAACTATTTACCTTATTTTGAAAGGCTGATAAAAGCTTTTCCCAGACCGGAGTCCTCAATACCTCAATCGTATTTTATCGACAGCTGGGAAGTTGAAACCGAAAAATTATGGTCCGAGGGATTCAGCGATGATTTTTACTTAAGGTTCGGTTATGACATCACTCCATTCATGGATTCGATATATGAACCCCGAAGAAGTCGGCATCTTTATGATTATATGTCACTAGTCTCTGAAAAAGTTCTGAATTTCTACAGGGATTTCGATTCAACCTTAAATTCGGCCGGAGTCCTATCCAGGGGACAGGTCTCCGGTGCTCCGTGTGACCTTATTTCGGGATATGCATTATTGGATATTCCTGAAGGGGAAGCCATGCTTTTTGAGCCCGAATTCAGCACAATTCCAGCCTCTGCAGCACATCTTTCCGGAAAGCAGTTAATATCATCCGAAACATTCACCTGTTTATACGGATGGCCAGGTGACTACATGAGGGAGGAGCAGACAGCCGACCTGAAATTGGTTGCCGATGCTCTTTTTGCAAATGGAGTCAATTATATTGTATGGCATGGAAAGCCACATAATCCTGCAGGTTACGACACTGTTAACTTCTACGCAACAACACATATAGGTCCTGACGGCAACCTGGCTGAGGATATCTCTGAATTCAACGGTTATCTGGAGAGACTTTCATCATATATGCAGAAAGGAGCCACATATTCAGATATTGCCGTATATCTTCCGGTTGAAGACGCATGGAGCAAAGGTTTGATGCCAAAGGAGAAACAGTTTATCTGGGCATGGGGATACTACGAAATGCGATATGTATATTTCCCCGATGAACTTGAAGGCTTCTGCCCCACCTGGATAAACCATGATTTTCTTGAGAAAGCATCCGTTGAAAACGGATTCCTGAAAATCGGCAATGCTGAATACAAAGCTCTCTATGTTGATGCCGAATATCTTGACTACAAAGTAATTAAAAGACTTTTAGAGTTGACCGGAGACGGGTTAAAGGTCATCTTAAGGAAAGAACCTCAAGAACCGGGTGCCTCCCCGCATTCTGACTACAGCGACTTAGCCAGAGAATTGATGAGTTCAGAAAATGTATCTGCCAGTATTCCGGAAGATATGGGTAATTTAATAGATGGGGCAGAATTGCCACCCTATTGGTGCAGGGCAGACGGCAATTCACTGTATATATTCTTCGCAAACCCAAAAGCTGCAAGACTCAAATTTCCGCTTGTATATGGACAGGCTCTTGATGAAGAAACAATAAAGATAACGGTAACCATCAACTTCAAAAGAAGAAGCTATTCCCTGGATCTCATTTTCGATCCGTATCAGTCGCTTTTGTACAAAATAAGCGGTAAAAAAGCCGATAAAATAGATATTTCGTTTGTGCCAGTGAAACCCTCAGTCAGAATGAGACCTGATGGATATGAGGCACCCTGGCTGGTTAAGTAAGAATTGCCCGTGCCCTGTGGGTACTGTTAATCAGAAATAGAAATTACTATCAAAACCTCATAAATCTTATGACAATCCGTATAATAGTATTTACAGCCTTATTATTAACGGGCTGCTCCGGTAAACCAACTGCTCAGAAGTATCTTAATTTCAGCGGGATTTATCCTCACCTGGCATATTACAGCAAAGAAGGAGAATGCGGAACTGGGGCAGTAGTTCCGTGGGCTGACCGGCTCTGGGTAATTACCTACGGGCCTCATCTTCCTTTTGGATCCTCAGATAAGCTTTATGAGATAACACCTGATCTTCAGATAATAACCAGGGAGGAAAGCGTTGGAGGAACTGCTGCAAACAGAATGATTCACCTGGAGAGCAATCAGCTTTTTATCGGTCCGTATGCTGTTGATGCCAAAAGAAATGTAAGGGTGATATCATACGAACTTATGCCGGGGCGCCACACCGGAAATGCCCGTCATCTTATAGACCCTGCCGGAAAGATTTATTATGGAACAATGGAAGAAGGTTTTTATGAAGTAGATGTAAATTCACTGGAGGTAAATACCATATATAAGGATGGTAATGTTATCCGTAAGGAGGGTCAGATGGCGCAGGAGAACTTAATGCTGTTTGGGGCACATGGTAAAGGCCTCTACTCGGGACAAGGTGTAATGGTATATTCAAACAATGGAGAAACGGGCGAGGCAGCCCTCGAACGTTTTGATGTTGAAGCCGGTGCACTATATGAGTGGGACGGATCTGACTGGAAACTGATTCGCCGCAACCAGTTCACTGAAGTTACCGGTCCGGGAGGAATAAATGGAAATAAGAATCCGGAAACTGACCCTATCTGGACTACAGGATGGGATCATAAGTCGGTTCTGGTTGGCGTGCGTGATCGCGAAACCGGATGGGATTTTTACCGGCTGCCTAAGGCAAGTCACAGTTACGACGGTGCCCACGGTTGGAACACCGAATGGCCACGAATTCGAGATGTCGGTCCTCCCGATAAGCCTGATTACCTTATGACAATGCATGGAATGTTCTGGCGATTCCCCGCAACATTTACCTCTGAAAATTCGGCAGGAATCCGTCCGCGATCGGCCTACTTGAAAGTGATCGGCGACTTTTCCTGCTGGAATGGCCAATTGGTATTTGGTTGTGATAATTCGGCTCAACGTGAATTTCTGAATAAAAGAAAACACAAAGGAGGAATAGAAGGCCCAGGTCAATCCAACTCCAACTTGTGGTTCACTTTGCCTGAAAAGCCCGACCAACTGGGTCCGGCAACTGCTGCAGGTTCGGTTTGGTTAAATGATAAAATACAAGCCGGAGAGTTTTCTGAACCTTTCTTGTTTTCAGGATGGCCAAAGCGTGTAGCATGGATCTATAATCATGGTAAAAGCAAAGTAGATTTTGTTTTTGAAGTTGATAAAAATGGCAATGGCATATACACTGTATTAAAAATTGTGAAAGTGGCTCCTGAAAGTTCGGAGATGGTTTCATTCAATGCAGCCGAAACGGGCGAATGGATAAGGGTTTCGGTAAATGCGTCAACCACAGCCACCGTAAGTTTCAATTATTCACCATCCGATAATCGACAGAAATCTCCTTCATCCATCTTTCAGGGCCTGGCCGAAGTTTCCGGTAAAATATCAGTTGGAGGTTTGTTGTACGGATTGGGTAATGACCGTCGTGCGCTTGGCATTTCGGCAGTGCACTTCGAAAACGGACAGGCGAACGATGCTGGTTATTACGAATTGGATGAAAAGTTGAACCTTGTAAGTAAAGATGATCCGGAAACCCATACATTCATAAAAGACAGATTTATCATACCACATAATGTTATTGACATTGAAGAATCTTCGGTGTTGATTACCGACGATAAGAACCGTCGTTGGAGATTACCTTTGGGAGAGAGTGAATACAGGCAGCTAACGGATGCAGGCTATTCGCGAATATGTCGCGAGGTGGCAACCGAACGCGATCTGTTTAATGCTGCCGGAACTTTTTACGAACTTCCTGCCGAAAATGCAGACGGATTTGCCAAAATCAGGCCTGTTGCATCGCACAGTTACTGGATACATGATTACACTTCATACCGGGGTTTGCTGGTATTGACCGGGATTGATCCGGAAGCAAAAGAGGGTGGACATGTTGTACGGTCAAACGACGGAAAGGCAGCCGTATGGGTGGGTGATATTGACGATTTATGGGAAATGGGCAAACCGGTTGGGCACGGGGGACCCTGGAAAAAATCATTGGTAAAATCGGAAGAACCCTCTGATCCTTATCTTATCGGATTTTATGACAAACGTTCTTTGGAGATTACACATGACTCTGAAGATACGGTTACTTTTAAAATTGAAGTTGAACCAATCGGGCATGGGCAGTGGATGCTTTATAAAGAAGTTTCCGTTGAACCAGGTGAGAAGTTTGCTTACCATTTCCCGGAAGATTTTCAGGCCAGGTGGATACGGTTTGTCGCTGATAAAAATTGTTCGGCAACTGCATGGTTAGAATACAAATAATCTCTCTGAATGTTGTATCTGAAAAATTATATTTGAATAATCCGACATATTTTGAAACTATTTAAAAACAATTTCCTTTTTGGCATTAACCCTTTCTTTACCAATACCTCAATCCTGCGAAAAACCCCAAAAATTGATTGAGCAACGCCTCGAATATTAGAAGATCCATGGGTGCTGATAATCGGAGTGAGAATATGGTATTATTAAATTTATCGTATACATTTAAATGAAAATAATATATACTTCCGCATGTTTCATCCCACTCTTTTCCGCAACAAGTTCACAGATTATATAGCTTGACGCTGAAACCGGTAATGAGAAGATTATGACTATAATATAATAATAAAAAATGGACCGCAGAAAATTTATCCGCAAAACTTCGTTAACCTCGGCAGGACTTGGACTGACCGCTATCATTCCGTCTGCTGCGTGGACATCAGGTGTAGCACCAAGTGATACTCTTAATGTGGGACTGATAGGATGCAGGAATATGGGATTCGGAATCCTTGAGCATCATCTTTCCAATCCTGGTGTCAACTGTGTCGCACTATGTGATATCGACGAGACAGTACTTAATAACAGGGCAGCGGATGTAAAGAAGAAATATAATCAGTCGCCTCAGTTATTCAAGGACTTCCGCAAGCTTTTGGAAAAAAGGGACATAGATGCTGTAATTATTGGAACACCGGATCACTGGCACTGCCTGATGACAGTATATGCACTTCAGGCAGGAAAGCATGTCTACTGCGAAAAACCGATGGCCAACACTATTGAGGAATGTAATGTAATGGTAAAGGCCTCCCTCTATTACAATAACCGTATTTTACAGATAGGTCAGCAGCAACGAAGCGGATTTGTCTTTAAAAAGATAATGGAACTTATTAAAAACGGCAGCATTGGTAAGTTAAGGAGAATAAATATCTGGGCAAATTTCGCATACGGGGCTGGTCAGAGAATAATCCCGGATGAACCTGTCCCGGAAGGAGTCGATTTCGATATGTGGCTGGGGCCAGCCCCGGCAAGAACGTTCAACCGTACAAGGTTCCACGGTGTCTGGAGAATGTTCTGGGATTACGGAGGAGGACTTATGTCGGACTGGGGTGTACACCTGCTTGACATAGGCGTCTGGGCAAAAGATATCGAACGTCCGCCTGATAAAGTACTTGTATATGGTGCCAACTCATTCTACGAACCCAGAAGCCGGGAGACATTCGATTCCATGACGGTAATATATCCGAAAGATGATTTTGTGATAAACTGGGATATGACAGCCGGTGTTGAGAAGGGTCCTTATGAGATGCAATATGGGTTTGCATTTATCGGCGACTTTGCATCAATCGTTGCAGACAGATCGAAAATTATTGTTTATCCGGAGTATGACGGGCAGACAAAAAAACCGAAAACCGACGAATACAGGTTCACCGAAGGCAAAGATTCTCACGGAGAACATGTTAAGAATTTCATTGAGTGCATCATGAAAGGCAATAAACCGGCCTGTCCTCCTGAAACAGCAAGGATTGCAGCCCTGCATGTGCATATTCCGAATATTGCAGCCCGCTGCGGAGAACCGTTACTATTATGGGACGATAAAAACAACAGGTTCACTAACAGTGATAAAGCAAATGAGCTTATTAAGCCTGTTTACAGGTTTCCGTGGACTTTGCCGGACTTTTAGTACAGCTAAATTAACTGCAGTATGAACAAAAAACAGCTTTATCTTGATCTTCTGAAAGGTAAAATCAGTAAAGAAAGAGTCTTCTTCCGTCCGATACTTATGCATTTTGCTGCCAGGTTCAACCAAACAACCTATGGCAAATTTGCATCCGATTATAAAACTTTGGTAGAAAGCAATATAAGATCAATGGAATTCTTTGACACTGATATGGTAAGCCTGATATCAGATCCATACCGTGAAACTTCTGCTTTTGGCGCCCCGATTGAATATATCGATGAAGGCGTTCCAAGATGTCTGGAAAAGATAGTTAAAACGATGGATGATGTAAAGAGCCTTCATGCTCCCGATGTTTATAAATGCGAACGCACTCTTGACAGGATTAAGGGAGCTGAATATTTTCAGGAATTGCTTAAAGGCACGGTGCCTGTAAGCGGATGGATAGAGGGTCCTCTGGCAGAAGCCTGTGACCTGGCAGGGGTTAGCGAGATGCTTCTGAATCTGATGATCGATCCTGATTTTTCACATATACTTATGGATAAATGCATGGTGACCGCAAAAACATTTGCCAAAGCCCAGATTGAGGCCGGATGTGACCTTATAGGAATGGGGGATGCAATCTGCTCCCAGATTGACAGAGAAACATACGATATATATATTAAGGACAAGCATACCGAATTAATAGCTTTTATTCATGAATGCGGAGCCCAGGTTAAACTCCATATCTGCGGTAATATAACTCATCTTCTCGACTCACTCAGGGACATAAACCCTGATATTATTGACCTCGACTCACAGGTTGACATTGATCATGCGAGGGAGATACTAGGGCCGGATATTGTCATTGGAGGTAATATCAATCCCGTACTTATTCAGGATAAAACAGAACCGGAAGTTTATAATCTGAGCCGGCAGCTTGTTGAGAAATACAGAGATCAAAAATATCTTCTGGCCGGAGGCTGTGAGATAACAGTACTTACGCCTCACGAAAACCTGATGGCAATGAGAAAGGCATCTATTTTCTAAAAAGATAAACAAAAGGGTCGCAGTATTTTTATCCATGAAACTTATCTGACCTCATCAGGACCAGGACTGAACACAATAAATGAAACAAAAAGACATTAATTAATTGTAATATATGGCTTTACCTTTTTACGGGTTGCTGGTCAATCTGGCAATAATCTCAACTTTACTAATTAATATCCTTAATCCCTTTACGGATAAAAACATAATTTTCCTGAAACCCTCAGGTAACTCTTTAATGACCGAAATTATTCAGAAGGCCATTGATGATTGTGAAAGCAGAGGCGGCGGAGTTGTACGTTTTGCAAAAGGAGAGTACTATTCCGGGACCATCCTTTTAAAAAGTAAAGTGAGGCTGCATCTTCATAAGCAAACAATAATAAAAGGCAGTGATAATTATTCCGACTACAGAAATGATGCCTTTTTTTATGGCAGGGATCTGAACAATGTCTCAATAACGGGCAGAGGGATCATTGACGGGGTTGACTGCTATAATCCAAAAGGGGAAGAGGGATTTCGGGGGCCGCACTGCATAAGGCTCATAAATTGCGCAAATATAAGCTTCAAAGACATAAAAATAGTGAATTCAGCAAACTGGGCGATCAATTGCCGTAAATGCTCTTATGGAATTGTAACAAATGTTACAATTCGTGGCGGACATGACGGTCTGCATACAAGGTTCTGCAATAACTTCACAATCAAAGGATGTGATTTCCGTACCGGGGATGATGCCTTTGCCGGAAATGACAATCAGGATTTTTTCATTTCTGACTGTCTTGTTAATACCTCGTGCAATGGTTTCAGGATGGGGTGCCTTAACCTGACTGTGCAGCGTTGCAGACTATGGGGACCGGGGGAGTATATGCATAAAATCCAGAAAAGGAACAATATGCTTACAGCTTTTGTCCATTTCTCGCCAAAGGACGAAAAACCGGAACTCCAAAGCGGTAACTGGATTATTAAGGATATAACCGTTGAGAATGTTGACCATTTCTACATGTACAACTACAAAAACGGGCTCTGGCAGACAGGTCAGCCGGTAACATCCGTTTCCTTCGAAAATGTAAAAGCCAGAGGTATCCTCAGCGCCTTCTATATCTCAGGAGATAGCGGACGTCTTTTCAATATGAATCTTATAGATAGTAAATTCAGCTTCCGGGATGGGTCGGAATACGGGGGAGAAAGTTTTGAAGGTGCAAAGCTTGCATCTGCTGATTTTATTCATGCAGAAAATTTTAATAATATATCTCTTAAAAATTCAGAATTCAGTAAAAAGAATTCACCAGTTATTATAGGCTGTGAATCAGGCAACCTGATTGACCTGAAAAGAGTGAGGTTCAATACCGGATCATTATCAAATCCATACATCTTAGAAGAAATGGAAGGCATAGAACTCTGCGGCCTGAAATTAAACGGGCTTAAAATGAATTGACAGGTAATTGAACAAAAGAATGACCTGAGCGTTAACAATCCGGAAAGAAGCTGATTTATTATGCAAAATTTTAAGGTAACCGGGATAATTGTTATTTCAATAATCTTACAGTCATTTTTTATTACAACTATGGCAAAAACGGAAGAACAGGTATACAAGGTTGTGCATTCTGAAAAGGAATTCGAAATAAGATATTATCCCTCTGCCACCCTGGCAACTGTTTATTCAGAAGCCAGGTCATATAAAGAGCTTTCCGGACCAGGTTTCAGGAAACTCGCAGGATATATTTTTGGGGGTAATGAATCTGATACCAGGATATCAATGACCTCACCTGTCCATATGGATATTAAAAACTCCGGATCTTCCATGAGTTTCGTAATGCCATCCTCATTCAGGAAAGAAAACCTTCCAAATCCCGACGATCCTGATATAAAAATTGAAAAAACTGAAGATGAGTATGTGGCAGCAATAAGATTCAGCGGATATGCTTCTGATGAAGACATCAGAACATATTCAGAAATGCTGAAAAAACTCCTTACAGATAAAGGGATAAAATTTTACGGCAATTTCCGGTATCTTGGATATGACCCGCCATATAAATTCATAGGACGGAGAAATGAGATTATAGTTTCTGTAAAATGGCCGGACTAGAACCAGATGTCAGATTTATAGTTTTAAGACAACACCAATAGCTGCATAATGAAAAAGTGCAAAATTGTAAACCTCATCATTGTCGGCACCTCCTTCAAGAATCCTGTAGCCAGCTTTTAAACCAACCTTGTCCGAAAACCTGTAAAGTGCTGCAACAAGAACATCCTCGGCCCTGCCCTGTGGTGCGGCAAGAGCATCTCCCTCGAAAAGAAACGACAGCTTATCAGCTGCCATCCATTCCAGCCTGAAGTTAATTATCGGAACAAATCCTACATTTGTCTTTTCACTGTACAAACCAGCGGATTTAAGGGAAATCTCAGCATCCCTGATTTTTGCTGTGAAGCCCAGACCAAATTCGAACCTTGGCTTTTCAACTATATCGTAGCGGTAAGTCAGCCTGTAGGAATTGAATTTATAAGATCCGGCAAGAGATGTATTTGCAGGAAATACAACTCCCTCAAATGATAAATCCCTGTTGATACTGCCATCTGATTTGACAGTAAGCGGTGCATAAAGCACCGACAAATTATGTCGGGTGCCAAAGGTATAACCTGCTCTTAAACGGTAAAATACTTTTGGCGAGGCTTCGAGCTCCCTGCTTAATGAAAACAGGGTTCCCTGATCACCCGGAATCCGGACATCATTATAACCTGAAAAGACGACACCTGACTCAAGGTCTATCAATGCCTGAGCTTTGAGCGATGATAATCCTGATAAAATAAGAACAGAAAAAAGAGTTGTGATTATTAAGAATATTCTTTTCATCATAAGTTTAAATTGATTTATACATCAAACAACAAAACGTGCAAATTGTTCCTGGAATGATTCGAAGGGAATAAATGCCTATTCGTGAAATGATAAAGTTACAGGGAAAAACTAATCAGAATTCAATAAGTGAAGTATTATTCATCGTTTTAGTTACCCTAAGTACTCCACCCTGGTCAAGCTGAGTCCATACCCAGCCTTTATCAGTCTCATTTTTAGCTTCCGGAATTAAAAGCTCCCCTTCCATAACCCTTGAAGGCTTTACCATTAGTCTGAGAATTTCCGTCGATTCCCTGTCATGGGTTTTGTATCTGATGTAACTTCCGGAATATTCTACTTCTGTCACAACAGAAGAACTCCCAAGCAGGTGGTTTTCACCAGTCGGAGCCAGTTCAGGCATTGCTGCCATTGCCCTCAGGTAATGTCTTACATAGTCCCCGTACCCGTCGGTCAGCCATATATCATCCCGTATATAACGGTTCCGGCCGTCAGAAGCAACAGTATATGTTGCCCAGTTAAGAGTGCGGATTGCATTTTCAGCGAAGGTGGTGTCTCCGGATAGAGCTCCGTACATAAGTTCAACTGATGCCTGCCGGGATGAGTGGCTGTTGCCGGGAACACGGTAAACAGTCTGCTCATTCATCACCGTAACCTTGTACTTTTCATATTCATGGTTTCCAAGCTCCCTGTATGTCCAGTCTAAAATCCCTTTTACATCCTCTTTCCATGAAGGAAATAAGTCCCTGTTCTGCAGAATAAACATGGCAAAACTGACGGCATTTGTCTGAGTATCGCTCCATCCCGGGATATCCTCGAAGAAAGGACCCCATTTATTGGTTTTAAGAGGATATTCCTTCATCCATTCAAGGAATGTAGTAAAGCTTTTCTCATATAAATCTTTTTTGACAGGATCAAGTCCGGCCAGTTCCCTGAACAGCATCATCGTGCCTGTCCAGTTTGAGGTATAAAGGGCTGGCTTGACTTTACTACCGGAGCCCATATTATCGAATAAAGAGCCTGTTTCTCCAGTCCTGGCATTTACCCTGAAGGGCAACGGGGATCTCATACTATCTCCACTGATAATATTTTCTGCCAGGGTTCCGGCAATTTCTTTTGAAGCCTCTATGTATTTTTGATCTCCTGTAATTTTGTAAAGGTTAACAAGCTCATAAGCAAAGCTCCCCGCCTTGTCAGGCTGTGTAATTCCTTTTCCGTTCCGCATATCGCCGTCATACTTACCGGAATGAACTTCAGTATTGTAGGGATATGGAATATATGGCCATTTATCTGTCGGACCAGATAATGATCTCTCCAGGTAAGTGTCAGCTATATATTTCATATTATCAATTATCTCATTATTTCCGGTATATGCATAAAGCAATCCCCACGACGAGAGCGCCATATTTACCTGGTCGCCACCCAGCCCGCGCAGATCATGCTCCGGTCGCCACACCTGGTGGTTCATATAATATCTCAATCCGTTTGAATCAACTTCCATGTTATTCCAGAAATGCCAGACGAGCATCATTACCGTATCGTACGATGCGCCTTTGTCAGAAGAAAACCAGGGTAATATGGATCCGTCTGTCTTGTTCACCCTTACAGTATGGTACTGAATCGTATCACTTACCAGAATGGTGTCGGCAACCTGATTACCAACCTCCGATCCTGAGTGGCATGAACATAGTCCCATAACTATTGCAAAAACCGATACAAGATTTAAATATTTCATAGTAACTTTATTGTAGAGTTAAACCACCGGATTCTTTCCTGTTAAATTATTAACAATTCTCTGAAAAACCAACAACGTATGATTCATGGAAATTCTATAATGGAATTTGCAGATGGACTGCCGGAAAGAATTAAACAAACCGGGACAACTGGAAGAAGATAGTGCCTGGATATCGCTGAAAGCAGGAAAACTGAAAATGATTTACAGGAATGGAGCCCTCAGATATATATCATCAGGGAGCAATGAACTGATAAGGATGATTTATGCTGCCGTTCGTGACAGGGAGTGGCTCACAGTAGATCCTGTTATTGTGGACGAAAAGATAAGGATTCAGGAAGAATCGTTTTCAATAACATTAAAGTGTCTTTACAAATCCCCGGAAATAAACTTTATATCTGAATATTCAATCGAGGGTAACCAGGATAGCAGCATCACAATATCGATGGATGGAGAAGCATTGGAGACTTTCGCGAAAAACCGGATAGGTTTTTGTATTCTTCACCCGATTGAGAGCTGTGCCGGAAGAAATTGCACGATTGAACATACCGACGGATCCTCGGAACAATCATTTTTCCCGGAAGAGATAAGTCCGGTTCAGGTTTTCAGGGACATAAGGTCGATGACATGGCTTTCAGCAAGAATCAAATGCCGGATTGATTTCGAAGGGGATATCTTCGAAACTGAGGACCAGAGAAACTGGACAGACGCATCTTTCAAGACCTATTCAACCCCTTTGTCGCTTCCGTACCCGGTCACTGTGGAAAAGGATGCCAGGATATACCAGAAGGTGGTATTCACGGCTGAAGGTCAATTTGAAACTGAAACCGGGCAGGGTGAAAAAACCACAATAAAATTATACCCGGAGGAGACCTTAAGGATCCCGTCAATAGGGATCTGCCGGTCTGGCCGGACTTCTCCGATAAGCAAAAACGAGTTAAAATTAATAAGGGCGATACGCTTTGACCATTACAGGGTCGACCTGCATCTATATAATGACAATTGGATAACAACAGCCAGAATTGCATCGGAAGAATCATCGGACCTTGGTTATCAGCTGGAACTGGCACTATTCTTTGATGACAATTACCTCCGCCAGATAGATGACTTTATTAAGTGGTATTCTGAAAAAAAGCCATATGCATCATATTTACTGCTGTTCCATATATTTCATCCCACAACACCTGATCAATTAGCCAGGGATATTATCCCACTTCTCAGGGGGATGGATGATGAAGTCAGGATTGTAACAGGAACAAATGCGAACTTTGCGCAACTGAACAGGAACAGACCAGGTGAAACAGGAGCCGACAATGTCTGTTATTCAATCCATCCCCAGGAGCATCTTTCAGACAATTATACCCTTGTTGAGAACCTGAAAGCTCAGGAATATACAGTATTGAGCGCCATTAAGTTTTCAGGCGACACAGAGATCATCATATCGCCGGTAACTATCCAAAGGAGGTTTAATGCCAATATTAGCCTTGCAGAATTGCCATTGTCCGGTAACGGAATTCCGCCTCAGGTCGACAGCCGTCAAATGTCACTTTTCGGAGGATGCTGGACTGCCGGAAGCCTGAAATACTTATGCGAATCAGGTCCTGACAGTATCACTTACTATGAGACAGCCGGTGAACGGGGCATTATCCAGGGTGACCATGATTCGCAATGGCCATTAATTTTTCCGGCAATCAGGGGTATGATCTTCCCTGCCTACCATGTGTTTAAGTTCCTTCTTGCCAACAAGTCGATGAGACTGATAAGATGCGTCAGTTCCAGTCCTTTGACACTCGATTGCCTGGCATTGACTGACGGAAAACAGGTGAGGATAATTCTGACCAACTTCTCCGGGGATTCACAGTTGCTTAATTTTGAATGCTGTTCCGGGATGTTCAGGATCAGAACACTTAACAGCGACAGCTTTGGCAAGGCTGCATCAGATCCGAGGTGGAGCGGAATTGAAAATGAGCGGGTTGTCAGGTCCGACAGTACTTTTGAACTTGATCCGTTTTCAATTAATTTTATCTCGGGATGGAGAAAACATTGAAATGATTATATTTATTTACTCTTAATCTGGTTTAACTATGGTACTTGTTCAGAATTATTCACTTGCAGTCTTTTTATGTGTACTGGCAATGATCTGCTGGGGTTCCTGGCAGAATACCCAGAATCTTATAGGCAAAGAATGGAGATTCGAACTCTTTTACTGGGATTATTCCATTGGCATCCTGCTATTTGCCTTGTTAATGGCTTTCACCTTCGGTAGTTTCGGGACACAGGGAAGAAGTTTTCTTCCTGACCTGGCACAAGCTGACTCAAAAAACCTTCTGTCGGCTGCTGTAGGTGGTTTCATCTGGAACATCGGCACCCTTTTGCTTGTAGCCTCTATTTCAATAGCAGGCATGTCGGTGGCCTTTCCCATCGGGGGAGGAATCGGATGGACCCTGGGAATACTGATCAATTACCTTGGAAAACCGGAAGGAAACCCGCTTTTCCTGTTCGGAGGGACTATTGTAATAATCCTCGCCATCATTGTTAGCATGCAGTCGTACAGGAAGCTCGCCGCACACCAGAGAAAACCATCTTTCAAGGGGATTGTACTTGCTCTCCTGGCCGGACTCTGCATCGCAGTCTTCTACAGATTTGTGGCCTCTTCTCTGGCGACTGATTTTTCCCCTGCCGACGACGGAAAGATAAGCTCGTACACAGCAGTGGTTTTTTTCTCTATAGGTGCCCTGGTAAGCACAATGATGGTAAATCCCTTCTTCATGGCAAAACCCGTTCAGGGTGAACCTGTTAAAATATCACAATGGCTGAAGGGAACACCAAGGGCTCATCTTCTTGGGCTTCTTGGAGGCGCCATATGGTGCCTTGGCAATTCAGTAAGCTTCATGTCTGTCGGCGCCGCAAGCCCTGCAATTTCATATGGATTAAGCAATGCTGCCCCGGTGGTTGCCGCCCTCTGGGGTATTTTCGTCTGGAAAGAATTTCAGGATGCGCCCAGGGGTACAAACCTGCTGCTGACACTCATGTTTCTTTTTTACCTGATAGGACTTGTATTGATAGTGTATTCCCGATTCGCATAATCCTTATTTTATGAAAAAATTATCCATACTGATTATTAACCTGGTTTTCTGCAGTTTGTTAGCTTTCTCACAGAATAACTCATGGACTGGTCCATCGGTTGACCTGAAACACGGAGGGTTGAAAGTCTCTGAAAACAATCGTTTCCTTATTCATGAAGACGGAACTCCATTTTTCTACCTTGGAGATACCGGTTGGGAGCTTTTCCACCGCCTTGACAAGTCAGAGACAGAGAAATATCTTGAGAACCGCCGGGCAAAGGGATTCACAGTCATCCAGGCTGTTGTGCTTGCTGAGGTTGATGGCCTGAACACACCCAACATGGAAGGTAACAAGCCCCTGATCGACAATGATCCTGCTAAGCCAAATGAGGCTTATTTTACCCATGTAGACTGGGTTATAAAAAAAGCCGCTGAAAAAGGTATTTTCATAGGGTTGCTGCCAACATGGGGCGACAAGTGGAACAAAAAATGGGGTATCGGGCCTGAGATATTCAATCCTGAAAACGCAAGGGACTGGGGGAGATTCCTGGGCGAACGATACCGTAATCAAACAAATATCATCTGGATAGCAGGCGGAGACAGGCCTGTTGAAAATGAGCTTCAGCGGAAGACGGTTACGGCAATGGCTGAAGGTCTGAGGGAAGGAGATGGCGGTTCCCATCTGGTAACCTTTCATCCCACGGGAGGATCCGGCTCATCACGGTATTTCCACAACGAGCCCTGGCTCGATTTCAACATGAGGCAGAACGGACACAGCCTGAGTTTCACCGAACGCTATTCGGCAACTTCCGATGATTACAGGCTGGAACCAGCCAAACCGGTGATTGACGGTGAACCGGTATATGAGGATCATCCGATCAATTTCAACCCGGATGCTAACAGCCATTCGACAGCTGCCGATGTCCGCCGGCCACTCTACTGGGATCTTTTCACCGGTGCATTCGGGCATACATACGGGCATCATTCCGTATGGCAGATGTGGATACCCTCAAGACCTCCCATCAACAGGCCGCTGATGCCCTGGTATGAAGCAATAGACCAGCCCGGTGCAGGACAAATGATGTACGGGAGACTGCTGATGGAATCAAGGCCATTCCTCGCACGCGTACCCGACAGCTCAATCATCGTGACCGATATTGTTGCCTCTGCCGTACCTGGTTCAGGTTCGTACAGATATGTTGCAACCCGCGATCAGGAGGGAACGTATGCGATGATATACGCACCGGTCGGAAGGAAATTCACTGTCAGGATGGATGTGATCAAAGGGAAGGAGGTTATTGCATGGTGGTTCAATCCGCGAAATGGCGAATCGAAGCGGATTGGCAAATACCCGAATACCGGTACCCGGACCTTCGATACACCTGAACCGGGCGAAAACCTCGATTGGATACTGGTTCTCGATGATTCTTCAAAGAAATATCCGCCTCCCGGATCAAAAAGACAATAGAAATGCTTCTGGGAATATCATCTTTTACATTCACATGGGCTATCGGGGTAGCTGGATCTGAACCCGCGAACCCCCTGCCGGTTAGAGGACTGCTCGAGAAGGCTTCCTCATTTGGAATCACCCTGGTTCAGATTGCAGATAATCTCCCGCTTGAGAAGATGCAGGAAGATGAATTGAACCTGCTGGCCGGCCATTCAACCGAAAAGGGTATAATGATAGAGATGGGTGGAAGAGGCCTCACACCGGAACACACTTTAAAATGCCTGAATGCAGCCGTAATCCTGAAGTCACCGATACTCAGGATGGTCATTGATGCAGCCGGTTTTGAACCTTCGGTTCCCGATATTAAAGCAATTATAAGAGATCTGCTTCCGGAATTCCGCTCAAGAAATATCCGTCTGGCCATAGAAAATCACGACAGGCTCAAGGCAAGGGAATTTGAAGATATAGTTGTTTCGGCAGGAAGCGATTGGGTTGGCATATGCCTCGATTCGGTCAATTCAATGGGGGCCGGGGAAGGATTTGAAACAGTTTCTGATATCCTGATTCCTTATACAATAAACCTTCATATTAAAGACTTTACAATTCGCAGGGTTTCACATAAGATGGGATTAATAATTGAAGGTGCCCCTGCCGGAAAGGGAATGCTGAATATTCCGGATCTACTGCTCAGGGCTTCAGGAAATCAACGTTGCAGAAGCGCTATTCTCGAGTTATGGACTCCTCCTGAAGGGGAAACTGAAGCTACAATTAAAAAAGGAAGCCAAATGGGCCGAAGAGAGTATAGAATATCTTAAACCATTAATATGCAAAAACTGAAATTTGCTGTGCTGGGCTGCGGATTCTGGTCGAAGTTCCAGATCGGTGCCTGGACCGAAGTTGAAGGAGCTGACCTTGTTGCGGTCTACAACCGGACAAGATCAAAAGCAGAGAATATCGCCGGGTATTTCAATGTCCCCGGGGTATATGACGATCCGGAGGAGCTCCTCAGGAATGAGAAGGTTGATTTCGTGGATATTATCACCGATGTTGACACACATGCCCTATTTGTAGGATTGGCTTTGAAGCACGGCATAAAGAAGATCATCTGCCAGAAGCCGATGGCCCCCGATTTCGAAACGGCAAAAAAGATGGTAAAAATGTGTACCGAAGCCGGCGCCAGGCTTTATATCCATGAAAATTACAGGTGGCAGGCTCCCGTGAGAAGGTTCAGGGAGATTGTAAATTCGGGGGTGATCGGTAAGCCATTCAAGGCCAGGGTGTCGTTCCTTTCAGGTTTTCCGGTATTCGATAACCAGCCATTCCTGAAGGAGCTTGATCATTTTATCCTTACTGATATGGGATCCCACGTACTGGACGTAATCAGATTTCTTTTCGGTGAATGCGAGGAGCTATGGTGCCAGACGAAGGCGGTCAGCAAAGGCATAAAAGGCGAAGATCTCGCTGTGGCAATGATGAAAATGAAAAATGGGATGCCGGTTTATACAGAACTGTCTTATGCATCAGTTGTTGAACACGATTCATTTTCCACATTGCATATTCTGGTCGAAGGAGAGGCCGGATCCGTTTTTCTGGGACCCGGATTTGAAATACGGACCACAACCAGGAATGAAACCGTTTCGGAAGTGGTGAAGTTTCGATCATATCCATGGGCCGATCCCGATTATATTGTAAATCATGAGAGCGGGATACATGTAAACAGGAATATCCTCAGCGATATGCTTGGAAAGGGCAAGGCAGAAAATTCAGGGGAGGATAATCTTGAAACAGTAAGGCTTATATGGGCTTGCTATGAATCAGCCGGGAGCGGGAAGATTATCAGGATTAGCGATTTTAATTAATTCAAAAAGAAAGGTAATGTTAAAAACAGCATTGATAGGCGCCGGAGGCAAAATGGGGCTCCGCCTCACCCGGAACCTTAAGGACTCAGGGTATATAATGTCGTATCATGAAGTAAACCCGGCAGGTATAGCCCGGCTTGAAGAAATAGGCATAAGAAATTCGGTTCATGAGCCGTACATTCCGGAATCGGATATCGTAATCCTTGCAGTGCCTGATACAGCACTTGAAAAAGTCTCTGCTGAAATCATACCATCAATGAAGGAAGGCTCCCTTGTTGTTACGCTCGATCCGGCAGCAGCTCTTGCAGGCAAACTATACGACAGGGAAGGCATATCATACTTCATTACTCACCCGTGCCATCCTTCGATTTTTAACTGGGAACCTGACCCAGAAATGATGAAAGATCATTTTGGCGGGGTAATGGCTAAACAATCGATTGTATGCTCACTGATGAAAGGTGAGGAAGTTGATTACAAGAAGGGTGAGGAGATTGCCCGTACATTTTATGCCCCGGTCTGGAGGGCTCACCGGATAAGCACTGAACAGATGGGATTGCTTGAACCTGCCCTGGTTGAGACTCTGGCATCAACATGCGTTTATGTTATCAGGGAGGGTCTGAATGAGGTTATCAAAAGAGGTGTCCCGGCGGAAGCTGCGAGGGATTTCCTTCTTGGTCACCTTAGGATCCAGATGGCGGTCCTGTTCGATGAACTGCCCGGGGCAGTATTCTCCGATGCTGCAAATAAGGCTTTGCAGCGCGGACTGAAGGAATTTATAAGGGAAGACTGGAAAAAAATATTTGAACCGGATAATTTGAAAGATCAGATAAATGCAATAACCTGATTTTCAAGTATTATCAGTATTTGGAATTCTATAATGAGACACCGATGAAAAGGTTATTTATGCTGTTATTTGTGCCATTAAACTGTATGGCCCAACAGCCAATCCAATATGTTGACCCTCTTGTCGGTACTGCTCCGGCAACTACCGAAAGTGCCAGGAAACACAGTGAGGCGGGTTCCGAGCTGAGGGGTCAGACCATTCCTGCAGTCGGGAGACCATTCGGGATGACCCAATGGACACCTGAAACAAGGATAAGTGAAATCAAGTGTATTGCACCCTATTATTACAATGACAAATATATTACGGGCTTCAGGGGAAGTCACTGGATGAGCGGAAGTTGCACCCAGGAGTATGGCAGTGCGACAATAATGCCCTTTACCGCAGGAGTACCTGATACTGTATCACATGCACCAGTTTCAAAATTCAGTCACAGGAATGAAACCGCATCACCTGCTTACTACCGGCTCGAACTTGACAACTATAACGTTGTAGCTGAGCTTACCGGTTCTGTCAGATCGGGTATGATGCGATTCACTTTCCCCGGAAACAGCAAAAGTTGCCTGTATATCAGGGTGAACAGTGACGAAAAGGAAGGCAATATCCTGATCAATCAGGAGAAGAACGAGATAATACTCTGCAATCCTGTCCATCGCATTTACCAGGGACTGGGACAGCCAGCAGGAATCACCGGCTGGTATGTAATAAGGTTCGACAAGCCATTTGAGAAGATGACTGTATTATCCGGAAATCAGCAAACGGCAATTAGCTTTGGAAATCAGAGAACCTTAAATGTAAGGATCGGAACATCATTTACAAGTCCCGGAAATGCAATAAAAAACCTGGAATCGGAGATCCCTGAGTGGGATTTTGATAAAGTAAGAAAATCAACAGAAGAAGTCTGGAACCAGACTCTTGGCAAAGTCCGGCCGGCAGGCGGTACTGAAGATAACTTAATAAAATTCTATACTGCCCTCTATCATTGCTATCAGCTTCCCAGGATAACCAGCGATGTGGATGGCAGTTATCCGGGCTTTGCCCAGGACACAATGATCCATAAGGCTTCCGGATTTGATTATTATGACGATTTCTCGATGTGGGATACATACAGGGCACTCCACCCTCTTCTGACCATCCTGGAACCCGAACGCACCCTGCACATGGTTAAATCGCTCATTGCAAAAGCAGAACAGGGAGGATGGATGCCAATATTCCCTGTCTGGGGGAATTATACAGCCGCAATGATCGGCGATCATGTGAGCACTATGATCTCTGATGCCTTCACCAAAGGGATAAACGATTTCAGTATTGAAACTGCTTATTCATATATGAGGAAGAATGCATTTGATAACCCTGCGCCTGAGGAATACAAAGACGGAAAGGGCCGGAGAGCGCTCACCAGTTATATTAAATATGGTTACATACCTCTTGAAGACAGCGTTTGGGATGCATTTCATAAAAGGGAACAGGTTTCCAGAACACTTGAATATGCCTTTGATGATTATGCAGTTGCTCAGTTTGCAAAAGCCCTTGGAAAAACTGATGATTACAATACCCTGGTGAAAAGATACCATAACTGGCGCAATGTAATTGACAGTCAGACAGGTTTTGCGAGAGGCAGATTTGCCGACGGAACATGGATAGAACCATTTGATCCAAATATAAAGGCAAGCTTTATATGTGAAGGAACTCCTTTCCAGTATACATGGTATGTTCCTCACGACATACCAGGATTAATACAGGTTCTGGGTGGAGAAAAAGCCTTCACTGACAAGCTCGAAATCTTCTTTAAAGAGGGTCATTACTGGCATGGGAATGAGCCGGGACACCAGATACCCTATCTTTTTGCTCTTGCAGGAAAACCTTACAGGACCCAGGAGGTCGTTCGAAAAATAATTGAAGAAGAATATGGAACCGGACCAGGTGGATTAAGTGGCAATGAAGATGCCGGGCAAATGTCGGCATGGCTCATATTCTCAATGATGGGTTTTTACCCGGTTTGTCCTGCATCAAATCAGTATGTCATCACTACACCTGCCTTTGATGAAATAAAAATCTTTCTGCCGGGAGGGAAGTATTTTCTGATCAGCGCTGTGGCCACCAAACCCGGGAACAAATATATCAAAGTGATAACCCGTAACGGTGGGGTTTATCCAAACTGGATAATCAATCATGAGGATATTGCAAATGGCAGCAGGTTTACGCTTCAGCTAACTGAGAAGCCTGTCCTGAGATAATAGGCAATAGATCCGTGGTTATAATGATTTAAACATCGCCTCATAATGAGGCATGGGATCAAATATTCCACCAGCTGTCTGGTAGTATGCACTGTTTAGATTATAAACGCCATTTTCAATTCGACCCAGGGGGCCTCTTTCCTCGGATAGTATCCCTTCATGGCAGTCCAGTTCAGGTAATTCTGATGGCCGTTGCTTTCAACAAGACCAAGGTTTCCGATTCCGGGAAACGGGGCGAGACGTGCTGCGAAATTCTTATTCCATTCAACAAGGACAGGATTTACCGTAAGATCCGCACAGAAACAAGGGATTTTCCGATCGTAAGCTGCCTGAGCGATTTTCATACTCATACTCAGCGTCTTGGCAATAGGTTTCAGAGCTATTGCCGTGTATCCCATTTCAATGCGTTTGACTGAATCTTCAACAGTATGAGCACTTTCATCCGAGGCTAGTCTTATTGGAATATCACTGACATCCATTTCCAGCTCCTCAGGGAAGGGCTCCTCAATTATTGCTATCTGTTCAAATGCTCCTATTGCTTTTGCATGATCAAGTAATTTCAGCAAAGTACTCTTTTGTTCATACCTTCCGTTGGCATCGAAATAATAAGGAAGCTTCCCGTTTCCTGTGTAATTTGTTTTCACATCTCCGATTGCCCTGTGAATCTCAGTCAGCCTGGCTTTATCTTTTTCAAGCATTTCTTCCTGTGTGCCAGGCTGACCGATCTTTATCTTCATAAAAAAGAATCCCTGTTCAACAGCTGATCTTATTTCATCAACAGGCACTGAATAGGCAAAAAGAGGGATGCCTGCAACCTTGTCATGTTTATGTGACAGGGCTTGCTTATAAATTGAAGGTATAAGATCATCAAATGAAGTGATCCCGTTTTCCGCTGCATAAAGTAGCCAGAGGGCATTGTCAATCCCCACAAGGGAATTCAGGGCAAATGTTTTTCTCAGATCAGGATTTGCAGTGATCTTTTTACCATACTCAAAAATCTCATTATAAAGAAAATCAAGAAGATCAAGAGGTGTAGTATAGCTTTCCCCATTAAGCATCTGCATAGCCCGTTCAGTCAGTGAATACATCAGCGCATTACCTCCGCTTTCCGAATGCGCCACAAACACATTTGCATCAGACCAAAGGACGCTCTGTGTGCAGAGACCTATAGAATGCAATCCTGAAATGCTTTCAAGGTATGAAACTGTCTGCCATATTTCCTTCATAAATCCACCCTTGAATCCAAAAGGACGAATCAAAGGCTCCCTCTCAAAATTTGAGCTGACCCTCGAAACAGTGATTTTCTTTGGATTGGCAAAAGACCTGCCCAACGGTAGGGAAATATGCGGAGAGCTTAACAATACCGCACCAGAAGCCATTACCCCTCCCTTTATGAACTTACGCCGTGTAATCCCTGGCATATCCTAATTTACTTTAAGAGTTTTTCTTATTGAGACAGGTGTACCATCCCCTGCAAAACCCTGAACACTTATTTCAAAACCGGATCTGAAATCAGAGGTCCAGAAGCCGGATAACGCCTCTCCCGCTACGCTGGTATTTACTGCCGGATCCCAGAAAAGGGTGTTCCTGAAGTCCGGAATCCGGCTTTTCTTTCTTTCCGGTGAAGAATAATCGGGTGAAGTGAAACTGACAACCGGTTCAATTACCCGGTAAGGCAATCTTACCGCAAAATCAGGAATTGTCACATCGCTGAAATCACCTTTCCTGGTTATTACATTCACCAACCCCAGAAACATATATTCCCCGACAAAATAACGCGACTTTATTGCATCGATCCTTTCAACCCTTTCAGGATCGAGATTTGCTATCAGATCGGGATCCTTTACCACCACACCATCAATAAACAGGATCGGTGGCTTGTCATAAACCCTGTTATCAATGGGATCCGATATCGCTATTTCGTATTTCTCCTTCTTCTTCCTCATAAAGACGCCGGGAATCAATTCAAAGAATACTTCCTGCATGACAGGCAGTTTAATATAATCATCCATAAACAGTTCAATATCCGGTCTGCCATAAAACCTTTCGGATCCGCCTGTAAAAGCTATGCCTGGGAATTTTTCAGGAGGCTCTTCTGACCTGTAGATCTTCATTACCTGGTAATTCACGGCAAGTCTTGAATTGTTTTTAACTCCCGCTTCCGCCGGAGTATCTTCAAGTTTAGGAAGTACAGGGTATTTATTCGAGTATGAAGGTTCGATCTGAATATTATTGTTTCTTTCCGCATTTTCAGGCTGGATGATCAGGTCCCTGAATTTCTGATCCAAAGGGACTGTGAAAAAGAAATCGCCGTTTTTGCCTGTTTTTGCATACCGGAATGTTGCATTTTTCCCAGGCATTGAAAGGAACAGGTACTGGCCGGGATCAGGGACCTGGGTATCCTTGTTTATAAGCCGGCCGTAGATAAAGTGATTTTCTGTCTCTTTCCTGTACTTTATAACCGGCAGATCACCGGAAATGATTCTGTTCCAGTTAATCCAGCTGCTCTTCATGGAAGAAAGAAATCTGTCGATTGTATCGGCCGGAGCACCGGTTACCAGTGCTTTCACCAGTTCATCCGACAATATTCCAAACTCCGTTCCAAATATCATATAGTCGTCAATTTCAGGAAAGCTCCTGGTTCCCGCGGCTGCTACTGAGATGCTTATTTTCCCGGAACTTCCCGCCAGGGATCGATTTTCATTGATTCTTATTGTGACCGGGATCCTTTCCCTGGTTTTAAAGTTTACGGCTTCATCAATCTTCAAAGAACCGGTTTCGGGGAAAGGGGTATAAACCAGTTTTTCGACCACAGGTTTTCCTGAAGCGCTGAACAGGGTAATATGATTGACACCAGGAATAAACAACCCTTGAGGAAGACTGATTACCGGAGCTTCTTCCGTGAGGCTTACAACCTGCCTGTAATTGATCACCCCATGCGTCTGAATGAAAAGATAACAGGTATTTCCCTCGGCCAGGCGGTAGTCCCTTGTCGAACTGACGGTTATTTTTAGACTCTCCCGGCTTCGCCTGTCAATACCGATATTCAATCCCGGTTCGGCCCTGCCTGAGGATGACGCTCCCGGCAGTGTTTCTGAGGGCAATGACTTAAACGCTCCGTTCGAAATGAAACTTCTGTCATTCAGAGCATTTTGAATTGAAAACTTCCTTGCGAAACAGTTTTCCGGCAAAAAATTTTTCATCCAGTTTGTGTATGCTATTAAAGTATAAGTCCCCGAAGTCAGCGTGTCGGGCAATGTTATCTGTCCCGGCCCGAATCCCTCCTCAAGGCTTATCCTTTTCTGGACCACCGGCCTGTTTTCCGGATTCAGGATTTCAATATATGCAAGCCTGCTGTCGCCTGAAGGCTTTCCTGTCTGCCTGTCAGTCAGCCAGACACTGAACCACATTTCTTCTCCTGCGACGTATTCCTGTCTGTCTGTATTGACATACACTTCTTCCCGCGGAACCGAGTTGCAGTAATTCCGGAATTTAACGGCAAGCGCATCCAGGAAATCCTGCCGTGCCTGCCCATGGGATACCAGGGATAAAAAGCTCACCAGAATTATAAATGCGGATTTCCTGTATTTTAACATGGATCTGTTTTTCAATATTAAGTACTTCTAACGGTCCACCCAGAAATCAGGCCGGATAATAGTTCCTCTTACCGTGCAATCGGCACACCCCCTTCGTTCAGTTATAATCTTATAAGGGGGCATTGCATAGGGTTGATCCACGATAACCCATCTGGAGATGTTTAGGTCAGGTATTGGCCTGCCACCGTAGATTGTATCGGATTCACACTCGGAATAAAGATTTACAAGCCCCCGGAAATTCTCATCGATGTAGGTGCGTTTTGAGGTTTTGGCCGAGACGCTGAAATAGCCAAGGACCTGCTCAGCGGGATCCTCAATGCAGAAAATGTTGCCAGGAATTGATGAAGGAGTAATGTCATAAAGACTTCCCACCTCCTCTGAAATATTCTGCAATTTCTCCCAGTATTTGTATTCATCCTCGTTCATCGAATACTGATTAACAAGGATACTGTATCTTTCAGCAAGTCTGTCTGTTTCATTGGAAATAAAATGCAGGGGTAACCGGGCCACCCTGTCTTCTGTCAAAACTGAAGTATTCTTAATCTGTATATTATTTGAAGTATTTGAAATCCAGCATGTATTGTTCGGAACAATAATATACGGGAGCCGGAATAGCCACGTCTCGATATATTCCCACCTGAAAAATTTGCAGATTCCTCCCGGGTCGTACGTGTTCAGGTAAACCTGGCACCCTTCCTTTGGCCCCGAAAATTCGGTCCTCTCCTTAATTGTCACCTTTTCGTAAAACAGACTGTCAATCTGCGGAACAGCTTTCAGCTCCATCGGCAGTGACTGATATGAATAATGTGTTTCTGTCGCGTTATTCGTATTTATATGCAATGTATATTTTCTTCCCACAACTCCCTGAAACGAGTAAGGATTTGTAAGATAGGTCCCGGATGTCGCGGATTCATTAAGCGGGAACGAATTTCCAATGTCATCCGTGATATACACCCAGCATCCCTTTAAGGGTTTTAATGTAACCTTCCTTCCCAGGGGCATGGATCTGGAGAGCCTGATCACATATTCTTCCGGTTGATCTGTCATCAGGCCTTCAACAACAAGAAGGTTCGGATCTTCATCAGTATCAGGGACAAATTGCGTGATACAGCCTGAGATAATCAAGACCGGTAGTAATATGAAGGCAAAGTAAATCCTTTTCATATGTTTTAAAAGTCAAAATTAAAGCTCAGCGACGGTATTGCCTGGCCGAATACTGAAAGTTTATAGCCATTTACCGTCCTGTTTTCATTCTTGAAATAAATTGAATAGACATTCTGCCTGCCAAGCAGATTGTAAACAGAAAATATCCAGTGAGGATTGGCAATCTTGTGCGACCTGAGGTTTCCGCTCAGCTTTGCAGAAATATCGAGCCTCATGTAGTCAGGGATCCTGTACTTGTTCCTGTCGGAATAATGCACAAGAAGTATGTCACCCATGTAATATGTTGCAACGGGATAGGTGATGGGTCGTCCCGTACTGTAGGTATAATTTGCTGAAAAGCTGAAACGCCTGGAGAAAAGGAAATTGAATGTTGCAACCAAATCGTTGGGCTTGTCAAAATTGGCAGGGAACCACTCTCCTTTATTTATTATTTCGTCGCTGAACCTGCCGATGCTTTTAAGGAATGTCCTTGCGTAAGTGTACCCCAGGCTCCATCTTACCCTGCCCTCATCCTTCCTTATCGATAATTCCAGCCCGTATGCCTTACCTTTCACATTTACAAGGTCCACTTCAATATTCTCTGCCATGACCAGGTTTGTTCCGCCTTTGAAGTCAAGCATGTTTTGGATCTCCTTATAATAGAGTTCCACCGATGTTTCAATGCTGTTGCGGAACAGCATCTGGTAGAATCCGACGGCATACTGGTCACCGATCTGGGGCCTGAGGTAATAATCGCTAAGCTTCCACGTGTCGGTTGGAGAGATTGATGT
Organism: uncultured Bacteroidales bacterium; assembly: GCA_963696535.1. Lineage (GTDB taxonomy): Bacteria > Bacteroidota > Bacteroidia > Bacteroidales > VadinHA17 > LD21. Next base: position 31,340 of record CAVOKP010000019.1, on the reverse strand, counting down.
GGTGTTCGACAGCAGGTGAAGGTATTGCCTGGTCCTGTTATAGTTTATCTTGAATGAACTTCTTGTGCTGGTCCTGAAATTAAGCGATACCCTGAATTCCGGGCCTCCATAGGTTTTATAAATTTCCCCTGGACTGAAATTCAGCGTATCCGTTACAGTCGACAGGCTTCTTGAGTAAGATGGATCATAACTGTAAAATGTTCCGGGCCCTACGGAAAAGAAGGAAGAGAATCTCATCCCTGCATTGATCGACATGTAATCAGTAACCACGAACTTATCTTCAAAATACAATCCGGTCTCGAAGGCTCTTTCCCTTTGAATCGTTTTTCCGACGATGAGCGATGAATCGCCTGAAGGCTGAAAGCTTCCAGGCAAAACTGAGTAACGGGTCAGATCTGCACCATAGTTTATTTCATTCCTTCCCCGGTACCAGTTGAAATCGGCCTTGAAACCGGTGCTGTTAACCTTGTGTGTCAAAAGGAACCCTTCCTCGGGAGTGCCCTGGCTTTCAACATTATAATTGTAGTTGCTGTTATTTACGGATAGCAGGGAGAAGAACCTGCTGTTAAAGAAGTGGCGCCATCTCAGGGCAACTATATTGTTATCATAACTGTAAACCGTATCAGAATTAAACCTGAAAGAGTCGTGGCTCAGATAGGAGGAGACATCTATCTTGTTGTTTTTATTGAGATCATATGTAATTCTACCGTTCAGGTCGTAGAACGATGCCCTGCTGTTTTTGAGCGAAGCATTGTCAATAAGTCCGAACACCCAGTTTGAGTATGTTGTCCTGCCGGTCAGTATATAGGTGCAAGTATCCTTCTTAATAGGTCCCTCAATCATCAGATGTGCCGTTATGGGGCTTAATCCGGCGTTCCCTGCAAACTCCCTTCTGTTGCCATCCTTTGAAGTTATATCAAGAACGGAGGAGATCCTCCCTCCGTAGCGTCCCGGGATACCCCCCTTATAGAGGGTGACATCCCTTATTATATCGGAATTCACGGCTGAGAAAAAACCGAAGAAGTGCGAAGAATTATAGACCGGGGCGCCGTACAGCAGTATCAGGTTCTGATCGGACGATCCGCCCCTGACATTAAATCCTGCCGATCCCTCTCCCACCGATTGCACTCCGGGTATCAGAAGAACGCTCTTTATGATATCGGATTCCCCCATTGAGGTGGGAAGCAATTTGAATGAGGTAATATTTACCTTCTCAACTCCTACTTCGTATCGCTGGAAAATTACATTCTTCTCGGCCGAAACAACAGTCTCCTTAAGCGGTATCAGCATGCTGTTCATTTCCATGTCCATCTCGCCTGAACTGTAAAGGTTCACGCTGATCTCTTTTTCCTTCATACCGATGAAGGAGAATTTGATCTGGTGAACACCTCTGGGTAAGGTAAGGGTATAGAAGCCGTACTCATTTGAAATAGTTCCGGTTGATAGTTTCTGGACAAGGACAGTCACTCCCGCGACGGGTTCCCTGGTGTCCCTGTTAACAATATAACCTGTGATTACAGCATTTCCGGGCTTGAACCTGTCAGCCGGATTTCCTATATCAACAAAAATGTTTCCCGATAATTTCTGCTTGTCCTGCGAATCATAATATTCAGTCGGGGCAATAAAGTTCCGGGCTCCCTGGACAGGCGCTTCCGGAACCTTGACGGCAAAGTTCTTCGTGACAACTACATTTCCCGATTCATCAATGAAATAAAAGAGCGACTTGTCCCTGAACATATTATCAAGCAGTCGGGTCAGTGAGTTTATTCCCGGAAAATCACCGGGTCTGATGTCCTTAACCCATTCATCCCTGAAAAAAAACCTGAGGTTGAGTGTGTTTTCTGCTTTGCTGACAAATTCGATGAATGTCTGGCTCCTGTAATCCCACGTAATTTCAGGTTCATCCTGAGCAAACAACAATCGGGAAATTAGCAGAGTCAGGATCAGGATCGGTATCTTAAAATTCATCTTGAAATACTAGTTGTGCAGTTTGTCGTAATATTCGATAACCGGTTTAAAGGTTTCGGGGTACTTCCTTGAAACCCTTAGTTTGCTGTTCCTCATAAAACTGCGAACCTGGTGTCTTTGATCTTCAAAAAGTTTAAGCAGCTCCCCCTTGCTGTCCACCTTTATTATCTCCCCATCCTTCCTGACAAACACCTTGCTGACCGGATTGAATAAATCATATTTGTTTTCAACGGCAAGGGAAAGGATTTCCTTTCTGTACTTTATATAGAGCGATATGCCGCCTTCATACGATACATTCACATAGCCCGGAAGCGAATTGACCGAATCAGGATCGAAGTTCCTGAAATTCAATACCTGATTTTCGTAATTCAATGTAAACTTTTCGATCATCTCCTTATTGAGCTGAAGGATTATTCCATGATCCGTAATTACAAGAAGTTCATCATTGTAGATATCATATTTAAGGGGAATATTTTCAAACAGCTTTCCATTTATTGTCACGCTTCCCGGAAGGAATTCAGGTGAAAACAGAAACTGGTCTCCCCGGACCTTGTAAAACAGGTTGCGCCATGCCCTTCCATTGTAAAGCGTCTGAATATCAATTGTATCACCAGACACCTGGTTAGAGGCAAAACAACCAGTTCCTGACGATAAGGCATTTATCAGGAAGTATAAGGAAAATAAAAGGATTCTTATCCTCGTGAGGCTTTTCATAATTCTTTAATCCGGTCAGGAGGTAAAGTTAGGTTATCAGTGGAAGATACCACTGCCCTTTCCCCTGATGTGCTTATTAAATCAATAGACAATCGGGGTCAGCAAAATATTCCGGTACGAAACCTTTCCATGGTCACCCTGAAGGTAAATCGGTCCGGGAGCAAAGACATCCGATTTCATGGCGCCGCCCGTTGGGCCATAGATTGGCTGATTATCAATGATTTTGACTCCGTTAAGAATAACAGTGGCATGTCTTTTGCACAGGGTGATATTCATCGACTGCCACTCTCCGGCAGGTTTTTCTGCTGCTGTAACCGGCTTGATCCTGCTGTAAACAGCTCCCATATTATGAGGATCGAGCTCTCTTTTATATGAATCCATGACCTGGATCTCATAGAGGCCGCGAAGGTAAACCCCGCTGTTACTACCGGCAGGTACATTCACTTCAAGTTTCAGGTTAAAGTCCTCAAATTCCTTTTCAGTTCTGAGATTTCCATAGCTAATATGAGCTTCCCCCTCTTTCTGAACGGGGTCATTCACAAGCGTTCCGTCAATAACTTTGAAGCCGTTGACCTGTTTTTCGTTGATCAGTTTCCATCCTGTGAGGTCCCTGCCATTGAAAAGGCTCACGGGTTCCCCGTACTTGAGGCTTGCCAGATCAGGTGCTGGAGGTACCGGGGGAAGCTTTATTCCGGAAAAGAGTGTAGTGTCTACACTTAATCCGTTCCGCCGGGGAGCCAATAAAATACCGTCGATTTTTTCTCCATTTTTTGTAATTTCCATCCATGAGGTAACAACCTGTGTCCTGACGGGATTCTTATTTTCATCACTTTTCCTGACAACATTGTTGGATCTTTGAACCATAAGCACATGGTCTTTTGCCAAAAAAACATTCGAAACCGGCAGGACGCTGCCGCCACCCCATAAAACATCCGCATCAAGCCAGCCATCTTCATTCCTCACTTCAAGCCAGCCGACAGAACCGCCTTCAATGTCTATGGTCCACTGTCCCAGAAATTCGGAAATATCCGTCCTGGGAGGTTCCGGAACTACGGATTCATTTTTCGGACCGGAGCAGGAGGCGAGTATCAACACTCCGGATACCATCGATAAAAGCAAAGTGAACATTTTCATAAGTAAGATTTTTAGGTTCAGGTTTAAAGGTAGATATAAATTTGAGTTAATTTAAAATATTGCTTATCCTGAAGACGTAGGCAAGCTGGTTGTTGTCTGGTGTCAGGGATGGAGGGTTTATCACAATTCCCCTTCCCGAACCCTGCATTCTGACTTTGGCCGAAGAACCAAGAAGGCTTATCTTTGTGCTTCCTGACATTTAATACCGTTGAGGGTGATGCTGTATTTTGGCCACTCGGTAAATATTACATACAAGTCCTTATTCTTCCTGGTGAAAAATATTTTACTGTTTGCATCAGGATTTATCGATTTGTCGTTTCTGTCCCGTATAAAAGCCCGGGTTCCGTAAATTGCCTCTCCGTTCACATCCAGCCATTTTCCCATCTCGGCAAGACGCTGCTGCATGATAACCGGGATGGTTCCGTCGGCCGCAGGGCCGATGTCAAGCAAAAGATTTCCTCCTCCGGCAACCGTCGACACAAGAAGCCTGATCAGATCCTTTGAGGAAGAATAACTGTCGATGTTTTCAGCCCTGTTATACCCGAATGAGGTTCCGATTCCCCGGCACTCTTCCCATGGACGGCTGTTTGATTCATCAATTCCCTCCTTCTCACCGATCAGCCCATACTCTGTTGTGAAAAATCCGCCATGCCGGCTGCGGGTCTCACTGCCCCACCTGTCGTTTACTACAACGCTCTCCTTCACGGGCGACTCATTATAGAGCCAGGAAAGGAATTCTTCACTTTTCCAATCCCTGCTGGGCTTGTCCCATTCACCATCCGTCCATACAATATCGGGAGTGTATCTTACAACGAGATCCTTAAGCTGGGGTATCATATGGTTGTCGACATACTTGTTCAAATCGTTCCTGTATAACGGATTATACCATTCATAAAGGGAATAGTAAAATCCCATATGAAGGCCCTGCTTCTTGACGGATGCCGTCAAATCGCCGCAAAGATCGCGATGCGGGCCTATATCTACGCTGTTCCAGTTCCAGCTCTGGGCACTTGGCCACAGCGTAAATCCCTCGTGATGCTTTGATGTCAGAACCACATACCTTGCCCCCGATTGCTTAAACAGCTTTGCCCACTGATCGGGATCAAACAACTCAGCCCTGAACATCGGTGCAAAATCCTGATATTTGAAATTGGGGCCATAGGTTTTATTATGAAATTCAACGAAATACCTGTTGACCTTGCTGCCGGTATTCAGAAGTTTATTCCAATACCATTCCGCATATTTGTCGTATACACCGATACTATCTCCTGTCGGACCCCATGCAGGAACCGAATAGAGACCCCAGTGGATGAAAATCCCGAACTTCGAATCCTCAAACCATCCGGGTACCGGCCGCTTATCCAGCGATTCCCAGTTAGGCTGGTAGGTCTGGCCGTGAAGGATATTGACACTGATAAAGAAACAGGTCAGGAAAATTAGTTTTTTCATATGTTAAGTTTAAAAGTTTTGCGGTTATGCGGTTTTGCGGTTTTGCGATCCCACAAGCTCCCCTCTCGGGAGGGGCTGGGGGTGGATTTCTTTGTTTTGCGGTTTTGCGGTTTTGCAGTTTTGCAGTTAATTGTTCGTCCTTCGTCTCTTCGTCTCTTCGTCTCTTCGTCTCTTCGTCTCTTCGTCTCTTCGTCTCTTCGTCTCTTCGTCTCTTCGTCTCTTCGTCTTTCCTTCACGCCTTATTCTATCTCCTGTATCTTCAGCAGTTCGTTATTGTACCTGCGGTCTTCCAGTATCCGTGTATATTCCAGAGCAAGTCGTGTCTTATAATCCTCCCAGGCTTTCTGTGCCCATCCAAGTGCATCATCGATAGATCCGTTTATCTCATTCAGGATAGCCATATTGTAACAAGCCCTGCCGGCAATCTTTGCCTTTGAATTTTCAGTTTCAACTTCCCACAGTTTACCGGCCTCATCCCATTTCCCGGTCTGAGCCTTGCGCTTTGCAATCTCAAAGTTATTTGTTCCCTTAACAAAATAATCCCTTGTAACCCTGAGCCTGTACGGCAGGATTCTCGTGGCATAAGTGCGGCCAGCATTGCCACTCACTTCCCTGATGGTATTTTTCCGGTCTTTAAGGGCCGCAGCTGCAGCCAGAAGATTCAATCCCCTGGCGGTAAAAACAAGTGATTCGGCAAAGCTGAACTCATCAAGAATCCCCGCGGCCGGGGCGTAAATCCGCCATCCCGATTTAATTATAGTCTCCATGGTAACCTCAAGACCGGGCAGAGGTATGTTTCCGAGCTTTGTCCCGACACTCCCGACTGAAGAGGTTGATACTTTTGTGTCAGTATCAAACCGTTCAAGGGCAAAGAGTGCATCCGCTCCTGTAACTGCACAGATACTGTCGACTATCCTTCCGGGGAGAGGAGGGGGCAGCAGTCCGATCCTGGATGCCCTGAATTCAGTATCATTCAGGAGCTTTACCTCACTGAACCTGTCATTGTTCTTCAGTTCCGCATCAAGTCCGGCAATGGCCTCCCATGCTCCGTCCCTGTCGAGGTCAGTGCCTTCGAGGGAAAGGGTTTTATCAAGTGCGTCAAGCAGCTTTGTTTCATCGGTTGGAATACTGCGGTTTATTATACCTGCCTTTTTGATCCCTGGCGGCAATGTGACCGGAGCAGGCTGAAGAACATTGATGTAAAGTTCATTGGTCTTGCAGGAGGCAAAAAAGACTACGAGCAGAATGAATGGAATGATACTCTTCATAAAAAATGGATTAGCTTACAAATGTGGTTTTTCATGGCTTACTTTCTTAATCGTTCTGACCATCTCAATTTATATCTCCAGCCCTTAGCCCCCTGCTACCTGTAAATGAATCACCCACCCCCAGCCCCTCCCGGGAGGGGAGCCAGATGAATGTTTCTAATTGCAGACGTTGTCCTCCATGATGCTATCCCGAAGGGTTTCGATAATTCAACCTCGGGACGTATAGAAAGATAATTATCGTCAATCGTGAAGTCGACAATCTTATCATCATCAATCCATGCCTCAATTTTCCCTTCCGCGACTTTTAGTCTTATTTTGTACCACCTGTCCGTTTCAAACCGCCTGTTAGTTGTGGTTTCATTTTCGGAGGCGTCCATCCCGTTGATGCTGCTCAGGCCGACAACCGTTCCGCCCCACCCTCCGACAATCAGGGTGATTGGGTCCTTTCCGGCAGGGAATGTCATTCCGCAGAAGAAATCATTGCCTTCCACCCTCATTGCTTCAAGGGTAACCTCATAATCCGTAACCGGGAACTCATCTGTCCAGGTTATTCCCGTGCATCCGTCACCCATGCCGAGGATGATTTTGTCGCCTGAAACGTAAACATCTCCCTGGGTTCCGAAATCAGATATCTTCCATCCATTTAGGGAATTGCCATTAAAAAGATATCCGCTGTCGAGTGAATGAAACACCCCGGCCTTATCCGGAGGTTTAACTCCGGATCTGCAGCTGAATCCCATAAAAACAAGCGCTGTAAAAAGAATATGCAGTAGAATTTTATTCATATTTCAACGTCTGGTGTGGTAAATTTTTAATATTTGCCATCGTGAATCTTAGTGTCTTAGCGCCTTAGCGGCATTTTTATTTGCCACCAGGGCACAAAGGCACCAAGTTACACAAAGAAAGATAGGAAATAACTCAAATTATTATAATTTTGAATAATCAATTTAAACCCATGCAGCATTCGTGGCTTCTTGAATACAAGATCAAAATCAACCGTTCCGGACTCTGCTGATCCCTTAGGGATCCTTCTTCTTTCTCTTCCTCTTTAATAAGGGAAATCAGATTGAATCTAATTATATCATAATAGTATCATTTTGATATCATAATGATATCAATTATATATCAAAATGATATCAAATCAATATAATCTAATATCAACTTTATTTCTGTTTTAAAGCAGAACGATATCAAATCATTAACAATGGAAAAGCTAATTATAACAGGAAATAACCTGACAGTAAACGATGTGGTAAATGTTGCCCGTCACGGCCAGAAGGTGGAACTTCATCCTGAAGCAGTTAAAAGGATAAATGAATGCCGCGCCATGCTCGAGCGGAAGATTGCCGCGCACGAGATAATGTATGGAGTCAACACGGGAATCGGCGAATTCTCCGAGATTGTCCTCAATGATGACCAGATAAAGGATTTCCAGAAATACCTGGTCTATAATCATGCAGCCGGCATAGGCGATCCGGCGTCTATCGAAATTGTTAGAGGTGCAATGCTGGGCAGGATAAATGTCCATGCACACGGAAATTCCGGAAACCGGATCGAGATAACTGAAACGCTTGTGGAAATGCTTAACCGGGAGGTGACTCCGTTCGTTTGCCAGAAAGGCTCGGTTGGTGCATCGGGCGACCTCGCGCCGATGTCGCAGATTGCCCTGCTGCTTCTAGGCGAGGGGGAAGCTTTCTACAGGGGTGAGCTGCTGGATGGCGCCGAGGCTCTTAAAAGGGCTGGCATCCCTGTTCCGGGGCTCCATGCCCGTGACGGACTGGCTGCAATCAATGGCTCGAACATGCTGACGGCAATGAGCGCAATATGGCTTGTCGATGCAAATAACTGGCTGAAGCAGGCTGAGATAGCAGCTTCAATGTCGCTCGAGGCCCTCAAGGCAAACATGAAGCCGTATACTCCGCTGCTCCATGAGGTGAGAGGTTTCAAAGGCGCTGTAAGAAGTGCGAATGCAATAAACAAATGCGTGTCGGGCGGAGACCTTAAGGAAGGCAGGGTAAAATCCAAGGTCCAGGATGCATATTCGATGAGATCGACACCCCAGGTTATCGGATCGGCCCATGATATGCTCGCATATGCAAGATCGCAGGTTGAGATTGAACTGAACGGTGTCGGAGATAATCCGATCTTCTTTCCCGACAGGAATATTCAGCTTTCAGGAGCCAATTTCCAGGGCTCACCGGTATGCGTCCCGATGGATATGGCAGGAGCATGCATTACAATGGTGAGCGTGATGTCGGAAAGAAGGATGAACAGGCTTAACAACCAGGCTCTGAGCGTCGGACTGCCAGATTTTCTCACGAAAGGCGCCGGAATGTTCTCGGGAATGATGCTCAGCCAGTACACAGCCGATACTCTGATCGTTGAACAAAGGATTCTGTCGGTTCCAGCTTCGATACAATCGATACCTGCTGCTGCCGATCAGGAGGATTTTGTCTCCATGGGCATGAATACTTCAATAAAGAACAACCAGATACTCGATTGCGCTTACGGCATCCTTGGAATCGAATTCATGGCTGCTGCACAGGCGCTCGATTTCAGGAAAGAGGAATACAATTTCGGCTCAGGGGTTCAGAAAGCCAAGGATGTAATAAGAAAATATGTTGATTTTCTTGATATCGACAGGCCTCTCTATCCCGATCACACCCGGATGAAGGAACTTGTAAAATCGTGCGAGATACTTCACGAAGTTGAAAAGGTTACCGGATCACTTGAATAAAAACAGAGTATATTTGTATGAATCAAACAGAAACCTATGAAAAAGTATCTTTTGCCGGCCCTCTGGGCAGTGGCTGTGTCAATAATGTTCTCATGCACATCAAAGGAGGAAAGGGCTGAGACAAGGATGAAGGATTTTATTTCAGCCTATGAGGAAAAGGTCATTCCTCTTTACAAAGATGCTGCACTGGCATCATGGAACGCTAATATCACAGGTACGGATGCAGACTGGGCCAAAAGTGAAAAAGCTTCATTTGAACTGTCAGGATTCTTTACCGACAGCACCGCTTTCAGGGAGCTTAAGGAGCTAAAGGAGTCCGGCCTTGTCAAGGATTCACTTCTTGCGCGCCAGCTAGAGCTTATTTACAATTCATATCTGGGCGGACAGGTGGATCCTGAACTTCTCAGGGAGCAGATAAGGATGGAGACCGAGATAAGCAAGAAGTACTCGAATTTCAGGGCTCTTGTGAACGGAAAAGAATTATCGGATAACGAGATAGAGGAGATCCTCAGAAACTCGAAAGTGAGCGCCGACCTTAAAGCGTCATGGGAGGCTCACAAGTTGATCGGGCCTGTGGTGGCAGAGGATATTATAAAGCTGGTAAGGCATCGCAACACGATCGCTCAAAAAACCGGATTCAGGAACTATCATGAGATGACTCTTAAGCTTTCGGGCCAGGATCCGGAGGAGGTGACCCGGATTTTTGATGAGCTCGACGAACTTACAAGAGACGGGTTTGTAAAGCTCAAGGGAGATATCGACGCCTATTTTGCAAAACGGTATGGATTAAAAACTATTGAACTCAAACCCTGGCATTACCAGAACAGGTTCTTTCAGGAAGCGCCTGAAATATATTCCGTTGATTTTGATAAATATTATGAAGACCAGGATCCTGTAAAGCTTGCCGCAGCATTTTTCAACGGGATCGGGCTGAATGTTGATGCAATCCTTGCAAAAAGCGACCTGTACGAGAAACCGGGCAAGAACCAGCATGCATTCAGCACCGACATTGACCGGTCGGGTGATGTCAGGACCCTCGACAATGTAAAACCCGATTCATATTGGATGAATACGATGCTTCATGAACTCGGGCATGGAGTATATTCTTACTATAACGACAGAAGCCTGCCTTTCACCCTGAGGGATGCCGCTCACTCATTCACCACCGAAGCAATAGCTAACCTTTTTGGCCGGTTCGCCACCGATCCGGTGTGGATGAACGACATGGGGATCATCGACCAGGCTGAAAGCGAAAGGATCGTCCGGGAAAGCAGGAATGCACTCCGCCTTCAGATGCTGGTCTTCAGCAGGTGGGCACAGGTGATGTACCGGTTTGAGAAATCGATGTATGAAAATCCCGACCAGGATCTTAACCAGCTCTGGTGGACGATGGTCGGGAAATACCAGCTTCTTTCAAAACCTGAGGGGAGGAATATGCCCGACTGGGCAACAAAGATCCACGTTGCGCTATACCCTTGCTACTATCACAATTACCTGCTGGGTGAACTGCTTGCTTCCCAACTGTACAATTACATAACGATAAATGTTGCTAAAAACCGGTCGTTTGCCGGAGATAAGGCAGTCGGTGAATACCTTAAGCAGAAAGTGTTTATGCCGGGGACAAGATACTATTGGAATGATATGATCGAGAAAGCTACCGGCGAAAAACTTACTGCAAAATATTATGCTAAACAATTTGTAGAATAGACCCTAAATCCATCTACCACGGATAACACGGATTTGCACGGATCAGTTTCCGTGTAAAATCCGTGATACTCCGTGAAATCCGTGGTTAAATTAAATATCAGCAAAATGAAAAAATCCCTGCTACTGATCCTGGTCCTGGTTTTTGCATGTTCATCACCGAAGAATGAGAAAGCAGTTATTAACAGTTCTGCACTTATAAGTGATGCAACGATATCATCCGTAATTGACAGTATCAAAATCCTGAATCCTTCAGCGGATAATATCCTGCTCGAGAAGGGTGTCAGGCATGCCGCTTCCCTTTGGAGATCAGAAGATGGCACCCCATCCGACTTTTCATCATTTGTAAAAAATAATTACATCGCTGACCCTCAGAAGCGCAGGGCTGTCTTCAATAAGACAAGCAATTATTTTGAATCACTGATAGGAAATTACAATGAGATAACCCTCGACCTGAAAAAAAATCTCGATGAACCAACAGGAGAAATAGAAGAAATTGACCGTATGTTCGGAACCTATTCGGTAAGCTCCCATCTGTCAGACGATTTTTACTCAAATAAAATTGCATTTTACATTGCGCTCAATTTCCCATATTTCACCCTTGATGAAAAGGAAAAACTGGGACCCCGATGGAGTCGTGAAGAGTGGGCAATGGCCCGTCTCGGCGATTACTTCATTTCGAGAGTGCCTGCTGGGCTTAACCAGGCTCTCAATACAGCCACCGGAAATGCTGAAATGTATATCGCCGAATATAATATCTGCATGGGACAACTGATGACAGATGACGGGCGGCAGATCTTCCCCGGCGACATGGTTCTCCTTTCCCACTGGAACCTGCGCGATGAGCTAAAGGCCAATTATGCAGGAGGGGAAGAAGGAATTCTGAAACAGGATATGATTTACAGGGTAATGGAACGTATCATATATCAGGATATCCCTAAGGCAGTGATCAATGATCCCGGATATGAATGGGCTCCTTTTTCCAACAAGGTAACAAAAGGAGGAACTCCGGTTGAAGCAGCTGCAGAACCGGATACCCGTTATGAACATATCGTAAATATATTCAGAGCAATGAAGGATATTGATCCCTTTAATCCTGAAATGAACACGGCAATATTGCGCAAGTTCTCCGGCGAGATGGAGATCTCACAGGAAGAGGTCGAAGCCCTCTTCGATTCATACATGAGCTCGCCGCAGCTTGTGAAACTTGGAGCAATGATCAGGGAGAGGCTGGGCCGCGATCTGAAACCATATGACATATGGTACGACGGTTTTAAAAGCCGCAGCAGTTTTCCTGAGGATCTGCTTACTTCGAAGACCTCATCACTTTACCCCGACCCTGAAGCTTTCAAGACCCGGATGCCCGAAATGCTCCAGAAACTTGGATGGAGCCGGGAAAGGGCAGAATACATATCAGGTAAGATTGTGGTAGATCCGGCAAGAGGGTCAGGACATGCGGCAGGCGCAGCAATGAAAGGTGCAGTGGCGCATCTCCGCACGCGTATCGGGGAAAAAGGGATGGATTACAAAGGCTACAGCATTGCGGTTCATGAATTCGGGCATAATGTTGAACAAACGATTTCGCTTTATGATGTTGACAACTATATGATGGCGGGTGTTCCAAACACGGCAGTCACGGAGGCGCTGGCATATGTTTTCCAGGACCGCGACCTTTTTCTGCTCGATATGAAGGACAACAATCCTGAAAAGAAGAAAATGGAGACACTCGATGCAGCATGGTCGCTTATGGAAATAATGGGTGTCGGAATGGTTGAGATGAAGGCATGGAAGTGGCTTTATGAAAATCCTGATGCCACGCCCTCACAGCTGAAGGAGAGCATTATTAAAATATCCATGGAAACATGGAACAGATATTTTGCACCTGTGATAGGGATAAAGGATTCACCTGTTCTTGCCATCTACTCGCACATGGTTGAAGTTCCGCTTTACCTGCCCAATTATTCATACGGACACATTGTTCAGTTCCAGATCGAGGATTACCTTCGCGGCAAAAAGCTGGCTGACGAGGTCGACAGGATGTTCAGCCTGGGACGGCTCACACCGCAGCAATGGATGATGGGAGCTGTGGGTGCAAAAATCTCCGTACAACCTATTCTCAATAAACTTGAAGAAGTATTACAATAAACCCATAAATATGAAAATCAAGATCGCTGATTACCCTTCATTCGATAAGGAATGGGACAGGGAAAAAACCGAGGAGAAGACCAAAAAGATCCTTAAAAAGATCGGAATCCTCCAGAACAAGATGTATGCCCAGAATAAATTCAGTTTGCTCCTGGTGCTCCAGGGAACTGATGCCTCAGGGAAGGACGGAGTGACAAAAGGGCTCCTGAAATACTGCAACCCTCTCGGAATCAAAATTCATAGTTTTAAAAAACCGACTCCGGACGAATATGCACATGATTTTCTATGGAGAGTTCATAATGTGGTTCCCCGAAAAGGGGAAATGAAGATCTTCATAAGATCGCATTATGAAGATATCCTTGTACCGTCTGTCGAAAAATATATTCCTGCTGAAATCGTCGAAAAACGCTACAAAGTCATCAATGATTTCGAAAAACTTATTGAACAGAATGACACCAAAATCCTGAAATTCTTTATGAATGTCTCGAAGGAGGCTCAGGAAGAACGGCTTATGGAGAGGATTGAGCTTAAGGAGAAGCACTGGAAGCATAAGGACGGAGACTGGGAAACCCGTGAAAAATGGGATCAGTATATGGAGGTCTATGAAAAGATAATTAATACCTGCGATACTGTTTCATGGCACATTGTCCCGTCGGACAAAAACTGGCAGAAACTTCATGCAATCGCAGTAGTTGTGCTTAACACTCTCGAGAATCTCGATCTCAAATGGCCCGAGCTGGTAACTGAAAAATTTAAACCAGCAAAATGACAAATAATATAGTTACACAGAGTTCCACGGAGAAGACACTGAGATCCACAGAGTAAAAACAGATTAAACCTCTGGGGCGAACTCTGTGTCTTCTCTGTGATGCCTCTGTGTAAGTTCTTAATAAATCGCATTAAAACAAATAATTATGATCCGAAAACTATTCTTTCCGTTATTGTTTCTATGTGCTATAGGCACTAATGCCCAGACAAAATATACCCCCGCACCTGAAAACCTCAAAGCCCGTGAGTGGTTCCAGGATTCAAAATTCGGAATGTTCATTCACTGGGGTGTTTACAGTGTACTTGGTGACGGCGAGTGGGTCATGAACAACCAGAGAATCGACAAGCAAACCTATCAGAAACTTCCTGCCTTCTTCAATCCAATCAGCTACGACCCGAAAGAATGGGTTTCACTCGCAAAAGCTGCCGGAATGAAATACATTACCATAACCAGCAAGCACCACGATGGATTTGCCATGTGGGATTCAAAGCTTTCCGACTGGGATATTATTGACCGCACTCCATATGGAAAGGATGTGCTTAAGATGCTTGCAGAGGAGTGCCGGAAACAGGGAATAAAACTCTTTTTCTACCACTCCCATCTCGACTGGTTCCAGGAGAACTATTTCCCCAGGGGCAACACCGGACAGACGGCCGGCCGGCCGGATAATGGAGATTGGTACAAATACCTCGATTACATGGACGGACAGCTTACCGAGCTCCTTACAAATTACGGAGAGATCGGAGGAATATGGTTCGACGGTCACTGGGATAAAAAGGATTCCGACTGGAGGCTCGGAAAGACCTACAGCCTTATACACAGCCTTCAGCCGGCATGCATGATCGGGAATAATCATCATCTGGCCCCGTTTGACGGCGAGGACTTCCAGATGTTCGAGAAGGACCTTCCCGGACAGAAGACCACCGGATTCAATCCGGAACAAAAGATCGGGGAACTTCCTTTTGAGACATGTGAAACCATGAATAATTCATGGGGATTCAACCTTCAGGATAAAAACTACAAATCTGCAAAAAGCCTGATCCAGTACCTTGTAAAGGCAGCAGGTTACAACTCGAATTTTCTTCTTAACGTGGGTCCGATGCCCGATGGAAGGATCCAGCCTGAATTTGTCAGTACACTTAAAGAGGTGGGCGCCTGGATTGAAAAATATGGTGAGACAATTTACGGAACCCGGGGCGGACCTGTAAGTCCAAGGACCTGGGGTGTTACAACCCAGAAGGGAAACAAGGTATATATCCATATTTTAAGCCCTGAAGACAACAACCTGCTCATTCCTGATTTTGGTAAAAAGGTAAAAAGCATCAGCCTTTTCAAATCCGGAACAAAACTGAAATTCAAGCAGGATGCCTTCGGGATAGCAGTATCGCTACCTGAAGAAATCGTTGATGAAACCGATACTGTTCTTGCCGTTGAACTTTAAAATGAGATTATTATGGAAAGACAATACAACAGAAGAGATTTTATTGGAACCACTACAATGGGTTTTGCGGGAGCGGGTCTTATAACTGCAGCATCATGTTCGGGAAGTGAACAGGCAGCCCTTGGCAAAAATTTCGTCCATCATGTTTTTTTCTGGCTCAAGGAACCTGTGACTCCGGAAGCAAGGGACAAATTTGAAAAAGCATTGAAAACGCTTGTTTCAGTTGAGACCATTGTTGATTATCATCTTGGAGTGCCGGCCCCGACCGACCGGGGTGTAATTGACACCACGTACTCCTATTCACTGCTTACAATTTTCAGCAATAAGGCTGACCAGGATATATACCAGACACACCCAACCCACCTGAAGTTCATCGAAGATTGCGAGGAACTCTGGGAAAGGGTGGTTGTGTATGATACGGTAAGTATCTAAAGCCTCCGCCCCTTTAAAGGCTTAAGGTATTGGCACGGATTGCAAATCCGCGCCAGCAATTATTGTTATGCTGGCGCCGATTTGCAATCGGTGCAAGGTTGAAATCACTTCAAATATATCTCCAATACAGGGATCTCGACAGGTGGTTTCAATACCGGCAGCTGCAGGTTAAGGTTGTTTTTTGTCTCATTGCTCCCCGTTGTAAACCTTATTTCGGAGGCATCATGGAGAAACTGAACATATTTGACTTTGTCGGCCATGTTCTCAAGTGTCAGCGATCCCATCGGATAAGCAAGCAAATGAACATATAATCTCCGTGTTACGGGATTATGAGTTAAGAGAGTATTGGCAGGAGCAGTAAAACCGCCAGGCGCTTCCGTGCAGTTGTAAATGGCGCGGTTATTATATTTCATCCATTCTCCCATTGAGGTGAGCCTTTCGCGGGCTCTCTCATCAAATGTGCCTCTTGCCGTCGGTCCGACATTCAGCAAAAGATTGCCGCCCTTGCTTACTGATTCGGTAAGCAGTTCGATGAGCTGTGCAGGACTTTTCCAGGAAGTCTCGTCCCTGTAATAACCCCACGATCCGGAAAATGTCTGGCAGGTTTCCCACGGAACTCTTTTGCCATTGACTTCGGGCCATTTGGTAACCTTATACTGCTCCGGCGTAGTGAAATCCCAGCCTCCCTCAACATCCCTGAGGTCGAGGCGGTCGTCGACGATTATTCCCGGCTGCAGTGACCTTGCAAGCTTTAAAAGATTCTCTGAATCCCAATCCTGGCGGCCTTTCCCGTTTTTACCAGGGAATGAGAAATCGAACCAGATTATGCTTATCTCACCATAGTTTGTAAGCAGTTCCCTCACCTGGTTCTTCATGTATTCCCTGTACCTGTTCATATCCTTGCCCTTGTTCAGCCTGGTATAAGCTGTGTCATAATCCTGCCTCTGGGGGTGATTCCTGTCGATTGTATAATCGGGATGATGCCAGTCGATCAGTGAATAATAGAATCCGACCTTAAGGCCTTCAGCCCTGAAGGCATCGACATACTCCCTTATGATATCCTTTCCGAAAGGTGTGTTTGTCGATTTGTAATCGGTGAATTTTGAATCCCACAGGCAGAATCCCTCGTGATGTTTTGCAGTAAGAACAACATATTTCATCCCTGCTTCCTTCGCCATTTTTGCCCATTCTTTGGGATTATACATATCGGGGTTGAACATCTCGAAGTACTTCTGGTACTGTTCCGTAGTTATTCGCTCCCTGTTCTTTACCCACTCGTGGCGGGCGGGAAGGGCATATAATCCCCAGTGGATGAACATGCCGAAACGGGCATCGGTCCACCATTTCATTCTCTGGGTTTTCTGGGTTTCAGTCTCTTTCGGAAGCTGGGCCGGAGCCATCTGTGAAATAATTAACAGAAGGGCGATAAGGATTGTAATTGTTAAGGTTTTGGTTTTCATTTTCATTGAATATTATTGATTGGTGATTTGTTATTTGTTGTTGTTAAGATTAGAGATTAATAATCAGTGAATCTACAAATTTTTTCATTTTTCCATAGTGAGACCCTTCCCAATAGATCTTACCACATCCCTGACATTTTTTAAAAACATCATAAAAATCCCTGGTTCTGGGCAATAGTCCATTTATGATCTCTTCCTTCTCTATTTTTTAGCAAACTGTTGCATTCAGTACATCTGGTAAATGGCTGCAGGTATTTAACCAAATCGAAACCTTTTATCACTTCACCGAGTTGTGCGACAGAATTTTCTGACATGATCCGGTAACTAAGAATCACACGTTTATTTTTAAGAAGTTCCTTATCTCGTGTCAGAATAATCCTATTTTCCTCAATTGACAAATTAATTATATCCCTGTCAGCCAGATTCATCCCGCAGATCGTGTCAAAACCGCATAATCTCAGGTATTTTGCGAGCCGTCCCAGATGAACATCAGCGATAAATTTCCGTTCACCGTAATTGTCCGGATTCAATGGCAATACTTCTGTCAAAGTCTCTCTTTTAAAATCTCAATCAGATCACACGTATTCAATTTCACAGGATTATTCTTCAGCTCTGTAATTCTGCAGATTTGTTCAAGGTCCTCCTCCTTAATACCATATTGCTCAGAAGTGGTAAATTGAGTTCGTCAGAGAGTCTCCGGAGATATTCAATAAACCCATCAATATAATAATCCTCCTGCTTCCCATCGGCATCTGTAAAGAGCCTCCCAAGCTTTAAATATTTATTCATCGCTTCTCTATTTGTATCTCCTTTCCGAAGTTCTCTAACGGTTATTCATTTGCCGGTGTCATAAGTGTACCGCATATCGCTCCGTGAGGGATACTGAACATCCCCCCTATTGAAGATGCAAATCCGTGAACAACACCAAGTCCGGCATTGGCAAGACATATCCCAGATGTAAGCGCGGCAAATGACATTCCGCTTCTTGAATGATATCATTCCCGTCATTACAGGATTGAACAAGTGACGTCTTCAGAGCTTTAAGCCCTTCCCAGGCAAGGGCATCAGTGTATTCGCAAGCCTTATCAGAAAGGAAAGCTTCAGTGAGCTGTGTAAAGCAGTCCATTCCGCTTGCAGCAGTTAAATCCCGCGGGCAGCTTAAAGTAAGTTCCGGATCGACAATCGCAATATCGGGAACGAAATAATCATGACGCAGTGATTTTTTGAAACCGTTTTTCCCGATCTCTGAAATCACTGCGTTTTTTGTTGCTTCGCTTCCGGTTCCTGATGTTGTGGGAATGGCAATAAACGGCAGCTTTGTCCCCGGATGCTCCCTTGTACCTACACCTTCCAGATATTCCTTTACGGATCCCTGAACACCGGCCATTGCCGAAATGGCCTTCCCCGCATCCAGAACGCTGCCGCCTCCGATTGCTACCACTGCATCTGCTGATTCATTCCCAAACTTCAATGATACGGCATCAACCATTTCCGGAGAGGGTTCTCCCGGAATTACGACATGATGATATGTTATCCCTTCATCCAGTAACGAATCAAACAATGCACAGGCATAAGGTGATTTCAGGAACGAATCGCCCGCCGTAACCAGTATAATCTCTTTTCCGTATCTCCCTATCAAATCCGGCAATAATTTTAATTTCCCGGTTCCGAAATGGATTATGGGCAGTCTGGAAAACTGGAAAGGTTTTACCACTCCGATTTATCTTTAGGTACAATTATATTATACTTCACTCCGTATCTCTGTTCGGCTATCATATCCTTAACGGAGTCACGCCATTTGAGATAATGTTCAGTGGCCTTGTGAGCCGCCACTGCTTCCTCCGATTCGAAGGCTTCATAAAGCATGAACCGGCAGGGGTCATCTGCCTTCTGAACAAAATCGAACCTAAGGTTTCCGGGTTCCCTGACAGATCCCTTGTGGTTCAGAACCGATGCCTCGATAAAGTCGTTTACAGCCTCGGGTTTCACATGCACATGGACACAGGTTACTATCATCTGGTCTGGTTTTTCAGTAAAGTTAAGGCTTCTGTGAAAAAGTTCTTATAATCTAAGTCCGGATTTTTTTAAATTGCATTAATTTAAAAAATTAAGCTATGAAATTCAAAGACTTAAAAATTTACCTGACCATTATCCTCGCGATGTTCTCAATTATGCAGATTACAGCACAACCATCCTTTAGCGATCAGAATTTGTTTGATTCCGGATGGCGCTTTCACCTGGGAGGGGCGCAGGGTGCCGAGAATCCGCAATTTGACGATTCACAATGGAGAAAGATCGATCTGCCCCACGACTGGAGCATTGAGGATCTTCCGGGAACAAAGTCGCCATTCAACATAAATGCTATCAGCCAGGTTAGCGGCGGATTCACCACCGGTGGTACCGGCTGGTACAGGAAATCATTTACACTTCCGGGAACCCTTAAAGGGAAGCGTTTCAGGATACTCTTTGAAGGAGTTTACATGAATGCGGAAATATGGTTGAACGGCCGCCAGATAGGAAATCATCCATACGGTTATTCAACCTTCTGGTTCGATATTACCGACAATCTTAAACACGAAGGAGAAAATGTATTATGCGTCAAGGTAAAAAATGAAGGGGAAAACAGCCGGTGGTATACCGGTTCCGGTATCTACAGGCATGTGTGGCTCCACGTAACCGATCCTGTCCATATTGCACAGTGGGGCACAAGCATTTCAACCCCGAAAGTCACAGCCGGTGAGGCTTTGATAAGTGTAACAACTACACTTATCAATGAGAGCAACACCGAAAGGAACATCAAGCTTGTAACAAGGATTTATGACAAGAACCGGCAGGAATTATCAAAGGCCGAAAGCATAAAGACACTGGCATCAGGAAAAAGCTCCGGGGTGACACAGGAGATCGTTGCAATGAATCCTCTTTTATGGTCGCCTGATTCACCTGATCTTTACAGGGCGGTAACAGAAGTATATGCCGATGAAAAACTAACCGATAAAACTGAAACTCCGTTCGGGATAAGATCAATATCATTTGATCCGGTAAATGGTTTCCGGCTGAATGGCAAGACATTAAAGCTGAAAGGAGGCTGTGTTCACCACGACAACGGTCCGTTGGGAGCCAGGGCATACGACAGGGCCGAGGAACGCAGGGTTGAACTACTTAAGGCAAGCGGTTTTAATGCCATAAGATGTTCCCACAATCCACCCTCACCGGCATTCCTAGATGCATGCGACAGGCTGGGAATGCTTGTAATGGATGAGGCATTTGACATCTGGGGCGAACAGAAGAATCCGGCCGACTACCACCTTTATTTCGAAAAGTGGTGGAAGAAGGATGTGGAGAATATGGTCCTCCGCGACAGGAACCATCCCTCGGTCATAATGTGGAGCACCGGAAATGAAATTCCCGGCAGGAACAGGCCGGATGTCGTTGAGACGGCAAAAATGCTTGGAGATTTTATCCGGGAACTGGATCCCACTCGTCCTGTCACATCAGCCGTGAATGATCTTAAGCCCGATAAGGATCCCTATTTTGCTACCCTCGACATTGCCGGATATAATTATGCATCGGGCGGTGACCATAATCAGGAAAGCCTTTATGCACAGGATCATAAAAGAGTCCCGGACCGTATTATGGCCGGTACGGAATCATATCCGCTTGAAGCATTCGGAAGCTGGATGGCAGTTAACGACAATCCTTACGTAATAGGAGATTTTGTATGGACCGCTTTCGACTATATCGGTGAGGCAAGCATAGGCTGGAGAGGGTACTGGCAGAAACAGGACTTCTTTCCCTGGAACCTTGCATATTGCGGCGACATTGACATTTGCGGCTGGAAACGGCCCCAGTCATTTTACCGAGATGCGTTGTGGGAAGATAATCAGCTTTCATTATGGGTCACTCCTCCAGAGCCCTCATTTGAATTGAATCCCGAAAGGCAATCATGGTCAAAATGGCACTGGTTCGATGCAACCGACGACTGGAACTGGCCGGGGAATGAAGGAAAAGCCCTGGAAGTGAGCGTTTATTCATCATGCGACCAGGTTGAACTCTTCCTGAACGGTAAATCGCTTGGCAGGAAACCCACAAACCGTACAACAAGATTTATTGCCTCATGGCAGGTTCCATATCAGGCCGGAACTCTCAAAGCCGCAGGTTATAAAGGGAGAAACCAGGTAAACATTTCGGAATTGAAAACTGCCGGTGATCCCGTGCAGATAAAACTCATGGCCGACAGGCCGGTAATAAAAGCTGACGGACAGGATCTCAGTTACATAACTGTTGAACTGACAGATGCAAACGGGTTACGCAATCCGAAGTCAGAGAACCTTGTCACTTTTTCAATCGACGGACCCGGAACCATTGTTGGCGTCGGAAATGCAAATCCTGTAAGTCTCGAAAGCTACACCATTCCCCAGCGCAAAGCCTGGCACGGAAGATGCCTGATGATTGTTAAATCAGATCCGAAAGCCGGCCCGATAATAATTAAAGCAATCGCACCCGGATTGAATCCTGCTTCAATTGAGATAAACAGCCTCTAACCTTGCAGGGGGCAGGGAGCAGGGAGCAGGGAGCAGGGAGCAGTAGGCAGGAAGCCGGGGGCAGGGAACTAAGGGCAGAAAAAGATTTTTGGGCTATTATCTGACCTCCACGACCTGCATGACCTGCATGACCTGCACGACCTGCACGACCTGCACGACAACTCTTACTGTGCTATTTCAATCTTCCTTTTTTCCTTGAAGAAGAAAATGAAACATATCAGCACGGCAACGGCTATATATGCCGGGACGAGCCAGATGCTTCTCCACTGGTATGCCTGGTTCACTGTATAATGCGTTGTCACAAAGCCGGAAAACCATGTTCCGATGAACATGCCGAGGCCATATGTGACAAAGGTGAACAAACCCTGGGCCGCATTCTTGATCCTTTCATTTGATTTCTTCTCAGTGTACATATAACCTGTGACAAAGAAGAAATCATAACAAACACCGTGGAGTATAATACCTGTATAGAGCATCCATACACCGGGTCCCATGCTTCCGAAGGCAAAGCAGATATATCTCAATATCCATGCAGTCATTCCTATAAGAAGCATCTTCTTCACCCCTATCCTGTTGAAAAGGAAAGGTATTGCAAGAATGAACAAGGCTTCCGATATCTGTCCCATGACCATTTTGCCGGCAGCATTTTCCATTCCCGCCTGGTTAAGGAAAAGGTTGGCAAATCCGAAATAGAACGAGAGGGGGATACAGACGAAAATCGCAGCAATGAAGAAGATAAGGTAGGGTTTGTCTCTGAAAAGTATGAATGCATCGATTCCCATAATCGATTTTGCAGTTGAGGGTGTTTTTGCCTGAGGTGGTGTATCGGGCAGGAAGAAGCTGAACAAGCCAAGACCTATTGATATTACTGCAGCCATATAAAATGTCGATGGGGTCTGTTCAATCCCGAGAATTGCTATCATGAATCCGGAAATTACCCATCCGACCGTACCAAACACCCTGATTACCGGGAACTGTTTGCCAGGATCGCTCATCTGCCTGAAAGCCACGCTGTTTGACAGAGCAATTGTGGGCATGTAGGCAAGCGAATAGAGAAGGATGATCCAGTAGAAGGGTCCATTCGCAGTAACCCTCGATGCCAGGAAGAGCAGCACGCCGCCTGTCAGATGCAGCACTCCCATTACCCGCTGTGCAGCAAAAAACCTGTCGGCGATCATCCCGACAAAGAACGGGGAAATCATTGTGGCAATAGCAAGGGCGCTGTAAGCCGCCCCTATCTGTATCCCCGTGGAACCAAGAATTTTTGTCATGAAAGTTCCCATGGTTACATACCACGAACCCCAGACATAATATTGGAGAAACATCATCAGGGCGAGGATAACGCTGGTTTTCAATTTCATAGCCAGTAAGGTTTTATAAAATCAGGTTAATTTCAGATTCAGGTTTCCAGGTCATAATTAACTTAATAATTTTCAATTTTCAAACAGCTTTATCGAAATTTCCCATAATTGATTCAAATCCTGATATAATTGAATAACTTTTATATATTTTTAATCCCGAATATTAAATCCTAAACCCGATAACATATGAAACAGACTGGCACATTCAAGAATGGCATCTCCCGCAGAAAGTTCCTTGGGAGCAGTGCTGCTGCTGCTGCGTTGACCATGGTTCCTATTTCCTATGGCTTCAAGGAAAATGATGCTGCCGGGCCTCAGGCATCCGGCAAGCCCGACTCAAAGTTTGGAGGCGTTCAGATGGGTGCGATTACCTACAGCTGGCGCAGCATGCCCGGCGGACTTGAGAACGTCGTCAAGTATTGCAAGGAAGCAGGGCTCAGCTCAATAGAGCTTATGAGCGGTGACCTTGAAGATTATCTTGGGGCTCCAAAAAATCCGATGGCCCGTCCGGCAGGTGCTCCTCCGGCAGCTGCAGCTCCAGCCGGTTCTCCTCCTCCTCCTCCTCCGCCTGCAGGTGCTGCTCAGGGTGGTGCTCCTGCTGGTGCTCCTGGTGCTGCTCGTCCGGCAGGCGCTGCTGGCGGCGGTTTTCAGCGTCAGCCACTGACACCCGAACAGGAAGCTGCAAGGGCAAAATACGCCCAGGATCTTAAAGACTGGCGTGTGGGACTGGACATGTCAAAAGTCGCAGCAGCTAAAAAGCTTTTTGATGACGCTGGCATTGGTGTCCACATTGTTAAATTTTCTCCAGGACGCTGGTCAGATGAAGAAATTGAATACGCATTCAAGGCAGCAAAAGCTATGGGTGCAAAAGGAGTGTGTGATGAGATCGGCGAAGATGCTGTAAAGAAAATGGCTCCAGTTGCAGAGAAACATGGGATGTATGCTGTGTTCCATAATCACATGCAATTTGCGACCGAAGGCTTCAGCTACGACCCGTTCCTTGCCATCTCTCCGGCAGTGATGATGAATTTTGATGCAGGCCACTTCTTCGGCTCAACCGGGATACATCCAAATACCATTATTGAGAAGTATCACGACCGCATCTTCAGCGTGCATATGAAAGATAAAACAGGACCCAAAACCGATCCGCCTAACCAGAATCAGGTGTGGGGACAGGGAGAGGTTCCAATTGCTGACATACTGCTGCTTATAAAGAAGAATAAATGGCCACTCTATTGCGACATAGAGCTTGAATATGAGATCAAGCCGTGGTCAGATCCTGTAAAAGAGGTTAAAACCTGCATTCAGTACGCAAGGAATATCCTGATCTAGACTCAGCCTTACTGAACTTGTTTTCCAAAACCCGGGTGATTTCTCACTCGGGTTTTATTATCACTGACGGATCGAGGGGGAAACGTCCTGATTCCCTGCCATACACCGAAAGCCCGCCCTCTGCGGAACCCACTTTATCGACCTGAAGGCGGATGACTATCTTCCCCGTCTGCATTGCATCTTTTATATCATTCCTGCTAAGAGGGACTTTAACAAGGTAGCCGTATGAGCCGGCCTCATCGAGAAGCCACCTCTTGCTTCTGTCGGAACTTCCCCATGCCCAACCCGGTTCCTGGTTCATCCAGGAGAGCAATCCCCTATGATCGGCAGGATCGTCGGCAAGAACCACTTCAGATGATTTTTGTCCGTTAACGGAAATCATTACCGTTGAACTGTGGACCTTTTCGTCAGTCTGAGGGTAGCTGTTCCTGCCATACCCCGGAGTTGTGCCTTTGTCGGTGACTATTGTCATCCCAATCCCTTCGGCATCGCCATCCTCGAGATATTTTTCCTGCGGATAGCGTGCACCAAGTTCAGCACGGAACTCCGCGGATGCGATCTTGCTGGTGTCGAGGTTCCGGGAAACCGGGAACTCGTATTCAAAGTATCCTGAACCCATTCCCCATACCTTCCTGCCATTCTGCGGTGCAAATTGCTTGATGCTCCATTCAGCACCCGTGAATTTATCAGGCTGAATTGAGACAATAATTGCATCTGAAGGATTCCTGCCATCAACCCTGAAAGGGATAAAATTTCGGTTGAGAATATTCCCATCCCCGTCTTTGAGGATTACTGAAAAAACCAAAACTGAAGTCTCCATTGGCAGGGTGAGGGGAACAGGATCGAGCCTTGCAAAAGTGAACGGGTCGGCTTTTACCGGAACCTGCCCCTTTTTAACCTCAAACCTGTCACCCTTCTGATTCCATCCATAGAGTTCAAAATCGATCTTCATGCCTGAAGGAATTTTACCGGTAACTGAACTTATTCCCAATGGCATCCGGATTGTTTCGCCTCCCCTGTATTTTTTGAAGAAGTCATCACCTGCAACAACGTAAATATCGCTGTGCATGTCGTTCATAGTCATCCCCGGGCAAAATTCATCAAATCCGAAAACCTTTTTGCTCCGGTCGAAGCGGTAGTAACCGTTCCATTCATTTATAACGTCATGGAATTCGGTAAACAGGAATCCGGCAATTTTAGGACGTTTGCGGAATTCGTTCATCATTATGTGATATTCCCACGTAAGATCGATGTCTCCAGTGCTGCCGCTGTATCCCCATACAGCCCCGCATTCGGAATTAAGCATCGGCTCATTGCCCTGAACATTCCCGTCTATATAATTATATGTCGATCCCGGATAGGTTTTGCTGACAACCTCATCCAGCAATCCGGCCCATTGCCTTGCGGGATTATATGCGTGCCAGGTGTTAAGGTCCGTAATGACATGATCGAAATTGCACGGCGAATTATCCTCAACCAGCCTGGAAGGATCCATTGCTTTGGTTTTGTAGTACCACGACCTCACCCATTCTTGTGTTTCAGGTGTGTATGAACGGCGTTTGGTTACAGTGTCCCTGCTAAACAAACCCCAGGTCTCATTGAACAGCACCCATGAAAAGATTGACGGATGATTATAGTCCCTCATTATCTCGCGCTCTGCAATATATTCCCAGTTTGCCTTCGCCCCGGGTGTCGGTTCGCCCCAGAAATTCGGAATATCCTCCATAATAAGCAGGCCGTATTTGTCGGCCCAATAAAGCTTGCGTGGTATCTCAGCCTTAATGTGGATCCTCAGCCCGTTTAATCCGATGTTTTTTGCCCTCATTATTTCATCCCTCATGAATTCATCGGAAGGAAAAGTATAGAATCCTTCAGGATGGTAGCTCTGATCGAGAGTCAATTTCAGATAGAGCGGTTCATTGTTTAGGGCAACATACTGGAAATCCTTACCGGGAATTGCAACTGCGGATATCTTCCGCATTCCAAAGTATGTGTTTACCGAATCAATGACCTTTTTTGAAACAAGAGATGCTGTAACCTCATAAAGATAAGGATCAGTGAGTGACCAGAGCCTCATATCAGAAACTGCAACCGTGACGCGTGCTGTTGTATCGCCTGCTGTCAGATCTGATTCAAAAACAATATTGTTCCCCTTTCCGGCAAGCCTGAACTTCAAACCCTCAGGCGCCGGAGCCGACAAATGAATTTCAGTCCTTACCTCCGACTTGTCAATATCAGGCGTAAAAAGGATTGCGGAGAGGTGAACATCATTCCGCGGTTCAAGATAAACCGTCTGCCAGATACCTTTTGCGTTTCCATAATACTGCTTCCCCGATGGCCGGTTATCGAGTTCTTCATCCTCAACCCTGACTACCAGCCGGTTGCTTCCTCCCCTAAGGAAGGATGTGATGTTGAACTCGAAGGGCACATATCCGCCTTTGTGTTCTCCGGCAAACTGACCATTTATCCACACTTTTGTATGAAAGTCGCTGGCTCCGAATATAAGAAAAACGTTTTTCCCTTTCCATCCTTCATCCCTGCCAATGTTGAAGGATCGAGCATACCAGCCGATATTAAGTTTCGGAAGGGTGATTTCACTTAAAGGACTTGCCCAGGAAAAAGGCACAAGGATCCTTGAAGTGAATGCATCAGGATTTTCCTGCCAGTTATAGGTTTCACCGATATTTGCCGAGTCGGCGGCGAATTGCCAGTATCCGTTAAGGTTCTGCCACGGGGTCCGTTCAAAATCGGGTCTGGGGTGTTCCTTCAGGGGGATTCCAATTTCGGATGAAGGTTGTTTCTGAGTGCAGGAAACCAACAGGAAAACAAGGAGCAGCAGGAAAAAAGTCTTTTTCATTATCGTCTGGAATGTTTTAAATAAGTTAAAACCGTTACATTTTTATGTAATTACAATGTAATTACACGATTTACACTGCCATTTCCCACTGATCTCGCAGCAATTTGATGGAAGCAGGAATTATAACTTTTTTATCGCCTTTTGTGCCGCATTCAAAGCTTACAAAGTGCTGATAATTGATCATTTTAAGCGCTTTAAATCCGGTTATATAATTATCCCCTTCATCTTCGCCCGGAGAATTCCTTGTTTTCCGGCTTGCCATATGAACATGATTCAGGTATTTCTGACCTGAGATAAATGCCCCCATATCATCGGGTTCCTCCCATGTCATGTGCCAGAAATCGCCCATGCATGTAACTCCAGGGCTGTCGACATCCCTGCAGATTGCTGCGGCGTCGGATACCTGCCGGAGGAACCATGCTTCCCTTCTGTTAAGAGGTTCCAGAATAATTGTAGTATTATTTTTAACTGCGAATTCGCCAAGTTCCTTTAACTGGTCGATCAGTATTGCCCTGGCTTCAACAAACGGCAAAGAGGGTTTCTGCCCGTTAAACCCGGGGACAAGGATCATCCCGTATGATCCGAGTGCTCCGGCAGCAGCAAGTATCTCCTTTGAAGTATCCATGCATTTTTTTCTTTCACTTTCCTCACTCGAGATCAGCCATCCCCGGAATCCGGCGCAAATGGCCGATATTTTTACTTTCCGGTTCTGAAGAGCTTTCTGGATTTCTGGTACTCTGTCGGCAAGCTTTCCTCCTCCGACTTCAAGACCAAAAACTCCATTTGCCTCCATGAAATCAAGTTTTTCCGTTAGCGAGGCTCCCGGGGCAACACCTTCCTGGAGGCCCAGATTGAGAGCTACTCCATTTTTTAATCTTTTCTTTTCCTTAGCATCTGAATATGAAGCTAATGCCGGCAAAGTACCTAACGCAGCAAAAGTGCTGCCGATGCTGATCTTTCTTATAAAACCACGACGAGTTTCTGTGTAATAGGTTTTCATATAGCTTGTTGTTTTTTCAAAAAAAAAGAGTAATTTATTCAAGATCCGTAATTAAGACGATGCATGTTGCCAATTTAATGTTTTTTAAATTATCAGGAAGAGTTAAAATTCATAATTTATGTTTACTTTCAGAAACTACACCAGGAGAATAAAAAATGGATAGTTTTGCAAGATTCTTTCATCTTTAATATTGTTTCTGAAGTGTAAACACTGTAAACCGTAAGATTTACGACAGTTTGCAGATTCTGAAAAAAGTACATCATAAATAGAGCGGCTGAATGATCCGAAATTATTACCTGTTTTTTATCATAATTAATTCATTATTATTTAACAGCATACCTGGAATTTGCCACAGTATTACAAAATCCTGCGGTAACAAAATTTCAGCCCAGGATACAATCAATGAAAACCAGATGCTCTATAATGGAAGGATCTGGCGGAACTACTTCCCTATGATAATGGAAAATCAATTTCTGTTTTCAAAAGAGCTCCTGCCAGCTTCAGTGACCATGAGAGGTAAAACATTCTCAGATATCAGGATAAAGTACAACATATTTACAGATGAAATAATTACTCCGTTTGCTCCTGCAGGAATGCTTCAGTTGAACAAACAAATGGTTGACAGCTTTTACTTGATTTTTCAAAATAAAAAATATCATTTTATACGGATCACTGAGGGTAATACTGCTTTTCCTGTTGGATATTATAATGTGGTATATAAAGGTAAAACTACCTTATATGCCAGATACACTAAAAAGATAGAAAAGCTTGCAGATAGGGATGAATTTGATAAGTTTTATCAGACTAACAGGGTCTATATCATTCAGGAAGGGAAAGTAGTTAATATACCTGGGAAAAAAGATCTGTTCAGAGCCCTTGATGTTCATAAAAAAGAAGTCAGACAATTCATGAGGGAGTCCAACATAAAAATCTCAATTGAAGATCCTTTCACTTTAGTACCTTTTCTCCGCTTTATTGATGACAAAAAAGAATAGGACACTTCATATGAGATTAAAAATCTTTATTTTCATATATATATTGATTTTTCCCGGTTATGCTTCAGCCCAGGAAAAGAAGTGGTCACCTGCTGCTTATAAAGATATTCCATTTAAGGTTTTTGCTGCATCCACGCAGTCGCTTCAAAAGATCAGGTTCTTTTACAAGGATGAATGGGTTAAGGACCTGACATTGAAGGAATACCCTGAAAACTACACACTCTCCGATTTACTTGATGATCTTCTGAGGGGAAAAGGAATTTATTATTACATAGACAGAAAGGGTAATGTAATACTCACAAAAGATTTTGCAATTAAATCCTCCTCCGCTACTGGGGATATTGAAAAAACATACCTTCCTCCTACTGATTATGCTGAAACAGAAGAAGAACAGAATAAAACCGGAAATGCATTTGTTGAAATCGGGAATCCTGCAGAAAGAAATAATGCCGGAAAGGTCTTTATTTCAGGATATATCAAAAACAGTGATACAAAAGAGCCCGTGGCAGGAGTAACAATTTTCAACCAGAAACTTGCCATTGGTTCAATTTCAAATGAATTTGGATTTTACTCTCTGTCTATTCCACGGGGAATTCATACTCTTCAGTTTTCTTTTATCGGGATGAAGGAGAAAACCGTTAACCTGAACCTTTTTGGGACAGGTGAACTGAATGTTGAAATGAAAAGCATTTTAATCCCTTTAAAAGAGACGGTTGTTTCCGCTGAAAAAAACATGATTCTTAAACGGTTTGAAGTGGGTATGGAAAAGATTAATATTCAATCGTTTAAATTGCTGCCAACATCACTTGGGGAATCTGATATTGTAAAAAGCGTTCTTCTGATTCCGGGTGTAAAATCAGTTGGTGAGGGATCAGCCGGATTCAATGTCAGAGGCGGTACAGCTGACCAAAATCTGATCCTTTTATATGGAGCTCCTGTTTACAACTCATCTCATTTCTTTGGATTCTTTTCAGCAGTGAATCCTGATATGATTAAAGATGCAACTTTATATAAAGGAGGCATACCAGGCCGCTATGGAGGAAGGATATCTTCAGTGCTCGACATAGGGACAAATGAAGGGAAGAACGAATTTACCGGGAGTGCCGGAATAAGTCCTATAACGACTCAAGTCATGGTTGCAGGGCCGCTGATCAAAGACACTCTGAATTATATTATAACCGGCAGGACTACCTATTCAAACTGGATTTTTAGCCTTTTTAATAACAAGACGCTAAGGGAGAGCAGGGCCTCATTCTATGACATTAATGGTAAGATTACTTATAATCTGAATAAATCAAACAAGTTAGAATTTGATTCATATCTAAGTCATGATGTATTCCGGTTTGGCTCAGACACTGTTTTCAAATACGACAACAATATTCTGGCTTTAAAATGGCGTCATATTTTCAATAGCAGGTTTTTTTCTGCTTTCTCTTTGAACAATAGCTTTTATGAATATAATATTTCAAGTCAGAAGCATAAGCCTGAATCATTCGTACTCTCGCATCAGATCAATAGTACAGGTTTCAAAGCAGATTTTAACTTATTTAAAGGAAGAAATGAATTTAACTTCGGACTGGACCTTAACAGGACTATTATTTTACCAGGCAGCTATGAGCCTGCAAATGATTCTTCACTTGTCAAACAGTATTTTATTGAAAAGGAAAGAGCAATTGACGGTGCATTATATGCCGAGGATAAATTTATTCTGACAAAATTCTTATCTGTCAATGCAGGCATCAGGTTTTCATCTTATTTTTCAATCGGTCCGGGGAGGGTGATGGTTTATCGTCCGGGTTTCTCAAAATCAACCTCAACCATTATTGATACACTTGATTTTAAAACCGGGGAGGTTGTGAAGAAATATGCAGGTCCGGAGCTGAGAATGTCATTGAATTTCAGGATATCAGACAAAAATTCCTTTAAAATAAATTATAACAGGACCAGGCAATATCTTCATCTTCTTTCAAATTCCACTTCAATCTCCCCTACTGATACCTGGAAATTAAGTGATTATAATCTTAAACCTCAGA
>CAVOKP010000018.1:0-16529 GCA_963696535.1 uncultured Bacteroidales bacterium | reverse complement strand
GCTCTGTGAGGCATTCCATCAATGAGGAAGGTGTTTTTACTGTTATTTTCAATCAGTATGTTGTCCTTTTATGAATTATATTCAAAGATAGTTTTTAATAATAAACCCTATCATCGCGAACTTTAAAGGATTGCCTGAAGATGCCGTTGATTAAAATATCGTTAATAAAATTTGGTTTAATAGAAATTGTTGCAGGTTACTTGTTGCACGTAAGAATGCTGAATACAATTGTGCTAATACCCGTTGCTTCAGTTATGATGGCAGAAAGCAGATGCGAAGCACCGTCGCTGTAATTGAATACCGTACCGGGGATGCTCACAAGAGGAAGATCCATTATGAACTGGAGATTATCCTCCGAGTCAAAGAAACATTCTTCAAACAGACTGGCTTCAGACGTGCCGTTCCATGAATGTCCGAAAGTCATTTTAAGAAGCTGGTCAATTGTGATCCCTGATTTAATATCATCAGGAAATTTAATAATACCGTTAAGGTATTTGCTTACCAATTAAGTTCTATTCCGTCAGAGCCGGTATAATATAATTTTCAACAATTGAATAACAGGATATTTTTTCCGAAGTATAATAATTGCCTCCGGTAAATACAATTACAATATCAATCTGAGGAATTATTATAATAAGTTGTCCTCCCCATCCTGACGCAAAAAAAGAGTTGTATGTCTGACCACCGGAGATATAATCCTTCTGCCACCATTGAAATCCATAGCCGTCGGACCAGTTAAAATTGCCTGAAAAAATGTTCGGATCAATATGTTTGGTTGTTGACAATGTACACCATTCTTCAGAGATCACCTGTTCGTCATCCCATAAACCTTTGTTAAGGAACAGCTGTCCGAATTTTGCCATATCTCTGGGCCTGAGCATAAGATCTCCCGATGTAAATACTATTTCAGGTTTGATCTTTTGCCACTCATATACTTTAATACCTAGTTTTGAAAAAAGCAAAGAGTCGCAAAATTTATCAAGCCTTATCTTTGAGGACCTGTGTACTATTTCTCCTATAAGATTTGTATTGCAGTTTGCATATTCAAAGAATGTCCCCGGGGCATTAACAAGGTCTTTGGAAAGTATGAATCTCATGGGATCGCTTTTAGTGAAAAGCAGGTACATATCGTTGGCAGGATCATAATACGAAGTTGATTCATCATCCCATTGCAGACCGGATGTCATGGTCAGAAGATGTCTGACAGTCATATTCCCTTTGCCAGGAGTGAGAGAAACAAGGTCAGAGTTTTCCGGGAAGAAATCGAATACCTTCATATCTACGGATGCAACATACCCCTTATCAATAGCTAAACCTAACAGTGCGGAAGCAAAACTCTTTGTGGCGGAGCAAAGCGTATGAAGATCCTCCCGGTTAAATCCGTATTCACCCGTGAATTTACCCAGTTTGAATTTTTCGCCATCAAAATACTCCTCAAAGACGAGTTTGTTGTCTTTTACGATAAGTATACTATGAATATTATGTTCTGCAATAGAATATATCCTGTTCATCAGGTTACACAGCATTTCTTCATCTATTCCTGCATCGCCAAGGGACTCCGTTTCCCAGCCGTCATCGTACTGATCAGGAGTCTCATATTTATAGACTTCCGGATAATTATTTGTCTTCTCGCAACCAGTAGATACAGCTGCCAAAAGAATGACCGATACAAATAATTCTTTAAAAGGATTCTTCATAAATGATTGGTTCTGTATCTTTAATCCTTTCATAACAAAGTTCGGTCCTATTTCACTTTCAGAAAATAAACATTATCTCTTTCAAGCAGGTCGGAATTAATACCGGATAATTTGAAATCCGGCTTCATTCGCCTCCCTTGTAAGCTTCTCCTGTGAAGTATTTTCATTTCCGGTCTCGCCTGATTTATCGGATCCCTTTCAACAATAACAAGTATCACCGTCTTTTTTCAGGCATGGAATTGCATTCTTCATCATCTCGACTGGCTTTTCAAAATGATGATAAGCGCTGATTATAAACGCGATATCAACTTCATTCACCGGTAACATAGGATTGTCAACCTTGCCAGGAAAAGTCTTCACATTGGTTATACTATTCATTCTGCACCTGTTTTCAAGATACTCAAGGGCATTCTTATCGATATCATTGGCGAAACTCTTCCTGTTTCACCTACTCTGAATGAGAAGAAGACTGTCAATCTGCCTCTCCCGGCTCCGATATCAGCAATGGTCATTCCTTCCTTAAGCCCGATAGCATCCATAAGCTTTATGAGGCTGGTGCTGATTGTTCAGCCAGGTTTCGGAAGGCTCGACAGGAACTTTTATTTCCTGACAGAACAGAAAACCTTTTGAAAAACACAGGATTAGCAGAAATAATGTGATTCTCTTCATTTTTACCTTATTATTTGCAACTCTTTTTTGATCTTTTCAGTATCAACTTCCATTACCCAGATATCAAAGTTTCTTCCCTGGGTCCTTGTAAATGCGATCTTTTTCCCGTCAGGGGACCAGGCTGCACCTTCGGTATGGCCATCCTTTGTTACAGCCAGCGGCAAAGATTTTCCTCCTCCGGATGGCATTACATATAATCCAAGGTATTTTCCCTCCATAGAAGCATATACAAGTAATGATCCATCGGGTGAAAGTGCCATGTGACGGTAAAAGTTTTCATTATGACCCGTTACAGGTGTTGCTTCCCCATTCTTTTCAGCTATTTTAAGTATAGTGGATTTTCTCGTCTGCCTGTCCATATTGGCTACAATGATGCTCTTCCCATCAATCCACCAGCCCCCGGGAAGCGGCAGCCTTCCTTCTTCGCGGAACAGACTTTTCAGTTCGCCGGTTTTCAGATTGAATGTGCTTAACGACGAACGCTTTCTTTCAAGGAAAGCTATTTGTGAGCCATCAGGCGACCAGCAAGGGAGGCCACCATTCTGAATGATCACTGAGTCGGGAAGGAATTTAATAACGTCTCCTCCTGCTGCCGGGATCATCCTGATACTGTTGCCGGTATCGGCATCAAAAACTATATACTTCCCGTCAGGTGACCATTTTGCATGTTCTGCTATGCCTTTGAATATTTGCCTCGTCCCGGTCCCGTCAGCAGATACCATCCATAATCCGTTTTTGTCAAGCGTGTCGTTCAAATCAGTATACTGATAAACAATATACCTGCTATCAGGAGACCATGTGGCAAAGCCTTGCTGCGCAGGGTCAAAAGTCAGTTGTCTGGCCGGGAACATGTCCTGCCCCGATAAGGGAATTGTTAGAAAGCAGATTGCAATTACCTGTAATTTTGTGTAATTCATTTCAGAATAATTTGGTTTCAGGAAAGTGTAAATAATATCTTATCCATCATAATCAGACCATTCTAAAAGAAATCCATTTATCAGGCTGCCCGTGACAGTTATTTCCGGCAATGTTATTATTAGCCGGCGCGATAAAGGGACATCTTCATTTTCCTGGTTTGACAAGCATAAGGTATGAAAAACCTGGAAATGAACAATATGAATTCCATAGATTGTCCATATGAGGCAACAGGCAGCTGGCAATTGGCAACAGATTTCTTTCATCAGACCGACGTAGGCTGATAGCTGATTTCTCTGTGTCTCTCTGTTTCTTCTCCGTGGTCCTCTGTGTAACCAGACAATTTATTTTTAATTCTTATCTTTAGACTGAAACCAGATTTTGATTGATTGCCTAAAAAGATGGCAGTACTGATGTATTTCCGTGATTTTATAATAATTATCCTTTTCATGCTGATTGCAGGTCATGCAAAGGCCCAGAATTCCGGCTGTACCGACCGTCTGGCAATTAATTACGATCAGTCCGCGACACTAAATGACGGGAGTTGCAGATACAACCCTGCCAATATCGCACCGCTGGGAAGCCTTAACCTCGATGCCATTCTTTCAGAAACATCGGGGCTCATATTCTGGGATAACATGCTCTGGTCACACAATGACAACTCAGATACTAACCTGTACGCACTCGATACATTATATGGAAGAATAATCAGGAATTATCCGCTAAAAGGTATTGCAAATACCGACTGGGAGGAGATTTCGCAGGATGAAGATTATTTTTATATCGGTGATTTCGGGAATAATTCGGGTAACCGCCATGATCTCAAAATATACAGGGCAGGGAAGAATTCAATACTGAATAATTCAGCAGTATTTGATTCCGTTTGCTTTACATATGCAGACCAGGTGGATTTTACTCCCGCCGCTTATGATTCCGACTTTGATTGCGAAGCATTCCTTGTATCAGAAGACAGTATTTTCCTGTTTACAAAGGAATGGGTAAGCAACCGGACAAGTGTCTATTCCCTTCCCAAGTCTCCGGGAAGTTATTCGGCAAAACGGAGGTCATCCTGGGATGTAAATGGACTGATAACCGGAGCAGTATATCTTGAAGACAAAAGGATAATCGTTCTTACCGGTTACAGTGAAAGGCTTAAGCCCTTTTTTTATCTCCTTTACGATTTTGACGGTTCGGATTTTAGTAGCGGAAATAAAAGAAAAATCGAGGTTCTTCTTCCTTATCATCAGATTGAGGGAATAGCAACAACCAATGGCATTAAATACTTTATCACCAACGAATATTTTTCGATGGAACCACTTATAAAAACCCGCCAGAAGATCCACCTCTTCGATTTACGGGCCTTCCTGGGAAACTATCTTGGGCTCCCGTTTATCAGGCCGGATGAGGTAAACAATTTTATTATCTCCCCGGTGCCGGCAAATGATTATGTAATGATACAGAGCCTTGCCGACCTTCTTCCGGCCGGTTATATGATGATAAATATGACGGGGCAGGTTGTTATGACGGGTGAGTTGAATTCTGAGAGTTCAACACTGAATATATCGGGGTTGAATCCGGGGTTCTACTTTATGAGGATCGGTGAAGAGAAAAGGCATTCATATAAAATCATAAAGCAATAATAACATTTTACCATCCTGTGGAACCACTCCGCGGTTCGAAAAAACAATTGGATGAATTTTCTAGCATTGATGGAATCGCTCCGCGATAAGAAAACCCTTATGATAAACAGCCTGAGTTATTACCATTTGGAACCTTGGAGAGGTTACTACAATTCTAACAAATCCTCATTCCCTTTGGTGAACCGCGGAGCGGTTCCATCATTGCTAGCTCATTAATAAACCTCATGGGTTTGGGTACCACGGAGCGGTTCCATCAAAAGTCATTAACTATTCCCCGGACCCCTTTCCCCGGGAAACCCCCATCCTGCAACCGTCCTTTATTAACCACAACCACTCCATTAACCAGAACATACTCTATCCCTTTTGAATATTTTGCAGGCTCCTCATATGTTGCCTGATCAATTATCAGTTCCGGATT
This sequence comes from uncultured Bacteroidales bacterium, assembly GCA_963696535.1. Taxonomy (GTDB): domain Bacteria; phylum Bacteroidota; class Bacteroidia; order Bacteroidales; family VadinHA17; genus LD21. The sequence goes on along the minus strand of CAVOKP010000018.1, from coordinate 11,190 downwards.
AAAGATCGTTATGTCAGCATCGGCACCTTCTCGGATCCGGCCCTTTTTCTTCATCATGGGGGCAATTCCTTCAAGCCTTTGTGCCGGCATCAGCGTTATTTTTTTCAATCCCTCCGAAAGTGAAAGCAGTTTCTCCTCCCTGACATATTTTCCAAGAACCCGTGCAAATGTTCCCGTTCCGCGGGGATGCCCCTTACCCCCTGATAAAGTTCCGTCGCTCGCAAGTATCACCATCTGATTTGAAATTGTCGATTTTACAACATCCTCAGGGATGGAGTGAGCTATTACCATGCCTCCGGAGCTCCTGTATTTAGCAAAACTTTCCGCATTAAGCCTTTCTCCGGTTTCTGCCCATTGCAGATCCTCAAAAGTTATTCCGAATGATTCCTGCCAGCCTTCGTCATAAACGGCCGACTCGATAGTGGTTTGCGTTGCCGTATACGGGTAGCATTCAACGGTTACGTCCAGTCCATTGGTTCTTGCCTCTGATATCATCTGAAGCATCTTCGGGGTCTGACTGAATCCCAGACTGGTGATATGCACCACATGAAGCGGAGCCCCGCATATTGCCGCAGCTGAAATCACCTCTTCAAGCGCGGCAATACAGCTGGCTGGTTCCTTCTGTCCTCCGTACCGTAAATGGACAACACAGGGGGCTTTTGTTTTGCCTGCCACACGGAACATTTCAAGGATCTCCCATCTCGAGGCCGCAGGTGTGTACATAAGGCCAAATCCGACACCAAGTCCCCCTTGATTCAAACCTTTTTCAATGCCCTCCTGAAGCAGTATAATTTCTTCATCAGAAGCAGGTTTATAAACAGCATCAGACACCGGGGCAAAACCACCCGGATCATTCATGATCTTCATTCTCAAGGGAACATGTCCAATGCTTACTCCGTGATTTATAAGAGCCTTACCCTCCCTTTCGCGGTACCAGGCATCAACATCAGCTGTTCCCATCTCAAGCTCCAGCACCGTCGTCACACCATCCATCACTTTGTAAGAATAGTTTTCATGATCCTGTCCATGCTGGTGCATATCAATAAAACCGGGAGCTACAACTAGTCCCCGGGCATCGATTGATGTCTTACCCCTGATTTCCCTATCGGTTATCAGCCCGACAGAACCGCCTCGGATTCCGATATGCCTGACAGCATCAAGATTTGATTCCGGATCAATGACCCTTCCGTTTAAAATGACAATGTCAAAATCGTTTTTGGCTGATGAGGATGAATAACTACAGCTGCGGATCACTATAAGAATTATGATCAGTAAGCAATAGAATAGAATTTTCTTTTGAAGTACTTTCAAGGTAAAACTAATATGAAATCAAAACCTTTACAGAAAGCCTTTACCCCTATGCCGTTACGCCTTAATGCCTTAACGCCCTATTTTTTCACATAAAACATTTTATCTCCCCCCTTGAAGATATATCCATTGCCGGCCACTGCGATGGATGACCAGAATTTCCCTCCTTCGAGATTGTTTGTGGCCACCTGTTCAAATGTGTCTCCGGCTTTGAAAACACGGGTTACGCCCTTTTCATCAAGAAAATATATTTTGTCGTTGTTAGCCCATGGTGATGCCCAGACTGCAATGCCGTTGATCCTTTTCTGATATTTCAGGGTTCCTGTGGCAGCATCAAGAACTGCAATCTCGCCTCTTCCTCCGGTAATGTATAACCGGTCCTTGTAAAGCAGGGGCGAGGGATTTCCGAGACCCGATTCCTCCGTGATCCATGCTATTCCTGCATCAGTTACTTCACCGTCAATACCTGCTTTCACTGCGAAAAGCCTGGCCTTGGTCTCCCTGCCTCCGGGATTGCCGATGAAAAGAAGATTTTCCGTTCCGACAGGTGAAGGTATTACTTGTTCACCTCCTATTTTAAGTTCCCAGAGAATCTTCCCTGTTTCAGGATCGTATGACCGGGCTGTTTTGCCGCATGCCACAAGCTCTGTCCTTATTTTATTCTTCCAGATGTAGGGTGTGCTGTATGTGGTCTTTTCATCGCGTCCGGCACGCCATTTCTCATCTCCGGAAATGGCATCGAAAGCTGCAATATATGAGTTCTCTTCGTTGTCGAACTGAATATAGAGTATGTTGTTGTACAATATTGGTGAAGAACCAGTTCCCCATCCCCGCTGCGTATAATATACACCCGGATCCTTCTGCCATAACAATTTGCCATCCACATCATAACAATAAAGCCCGTGCATTCCGAAAAATGCATAAACCCTTTGCCCGTCTGTCACCGGAGTTTCACATGCGTAGGTGCTGTTTGGATTCTTTCCTGCCCTGGGAGCGCCGCTGTAGGCAATCTGTTTCCAGAGTTCCTTTCCTGTTTTAAGGTCAAAACACTTAACCTCCCACCGGTAAACTTCTGTTTTAAAGCTCGTATCACGGATTTCCGGCTGGGGTGGTTGTACGGGCTGCGGGCCGGCCTGGCCCTGGCGGGGTTGTTGCCCTGTCTGAGGTCCCTGACCGGGTTGCGGAGCTTGTGCGGGCTGTTGTGGCGGACCTGCCGGTATTGGTGGTCTTTCAGGTGCAGGATTGACCTTTTCCGGAAAGGCTGACGTTATAAAAATCCGGTTCCCCCACACCACGGGCGATGAATAGCCTGCGCCGTCAAGAGAGGCAGTCCAGACCACATTTGTGTCACTGCTCCACTTTTCGGGAAGGCTCGCGGATGCCAGCGCCATGTTTGCGTCAGGTCCCCTGAACTGGTTCCAGTTGGCTGATTTTGAACATGATGTTAAAGCGATTACGACTGCTATCGCAGTAACCTGGAAAAAACCGGCCATCAGTTTATATCTCATATTTAATGTTTTAGGTTTTAGAAATCTTATCCAGGGTGGTGAAATTATTATTTTTTTTTGAATTTTATACATCCTTCGCAAACAATGGCTATTTTCAGCCTTTCATTTGATCGTGGTAGCAAATCCTGAAAAAAAGCACTATGCCAGAATCACAAACCGTTGCTGCGAAAGCTGATAAAGAAAAGACCATCAAGGGCAGGGTTCCAAAATCCTATGTGATTTTTCTGCTGGCAACACTCTTTGCAGTTTCATTGCTGACAATTGTCAACCATTACGGTATTATCAGCATAAACAAATATGCTCTTATGATCTTCAGGTGGATCGCCATCGGCGCATTTGTGGGATACGCATTATATAAAAAGTCGCTGACAACATGGATCCTGATAAGCATGATAATAGGCGCCGAATTTGGTGTCGACCTTCCAGAAGTGGCTGTAAAGATGCAGCTTGTAAGCAAGATCTTCCTCCGGCTTATAAAGACAATAATTGCACCTCTGCTCTTTGCCACCCTTGTGGTCGGTATCGCCGGTCACTCAAACCTGAAGCAGGTAGGCAGGATGGGCTGGAAGTCGCTAGTGTATTTCGAGGTGGTATCCACCATTGCCCTTTTTATAGGATTGCTTGCGATCAATATCAGCAAGGCCGGCGTTGGTGTAAATGTCCCCGACGCTGTGAATCAGTCGGAGATTGCACAGGTGGCTCCCCAGTCGGGAAGCGACCTGATACTTCATATTTTCCCCGAGAATATTGCCAAATCCATTTATGAGGGACAGGTTCTTCAGATAGTTGTTTTCAGCATAATCTTCGGAATAGCAGTTGCGATGCTGAAAGACAAGTACAAGCTCCCGATGGTGAAATTTACAGAGGCTCTTGCAGAGACAATGTTCAAATTCACTATGATCATAATGTATTTTGCCCCTTTTGCCGTATTTGCAGCTATTGCCTACAGTATCGGACATATGGGACTGGATATCCTTGTTAATCTCTTCAAGCTGCTTGCCACTCTTTATGCAGCGCTGATCGTCCTTCTGCTGGTTGTGTTTTTACCGGTTGCTCTCCTGTTCAGGATCCCTGTCAAAAAATTCCTCAGAAAGGTGGCCGAACCTATTACAATTGCTTTTGCCACGACAAGCTCAGAATCGGCTCTTCCGATTGCCATGGAACGGATGGAGGAGTTCGGTGTCCCACGCAAGATAGTCGCCTTTGTGATGCCTACCGGCTACAGCTTCAACCTCGACGGAACTACATTGTATCTTTCTCTTGCCACAATATTCGTTGCACAGATAAGCGGGATTCATCTGTCGTTTGATAAGCAGCTTCTTATAGTTTTCACGCTGATGCTTACAAGCAAGGGAGTTGCCGGCGTACCGAGGGCATCACTTGTGATCCTGCTGGGCACTGCAGCCAGCTTTGGTCTCCCTACCTGGCCTATTTATATAATTCTTGGAATTGATGAATTGATGGATATGGCCAGAACCTCCGTGAATGTCCTGGGCAACTGCCTTGCCACTGCTGTGATAGCACGGTGGGAAGGGGAGTTTAATCCCGAACCTGAAAAGGTTGAGGTTTACCCCCCAACCCCCCAGGGGGGGCTTTGAAAACACCTGTAATCAGTAAGTCCCCCTTGGAGGATTTAGGGGTAAAAATACAGAGGAATATAAATACTATCGGAATCACTAAAATAACTTATCAGAACAGATAATGAACAATGAAAAAGCTGTAATCGGTTTTTTAGGTGCCGGAGGAATTGCCCGTTCCCATGCATTTTCGCTTAATTCCCTTATATACTACTACAACGACGCCCCGGCTGTTGAGCTGGCAGCAGTCTGTTCGGCAACAAGGGAGAGCCGTGAATCATTTGCCTCAAGGTACGGATTTGCAAGAGCCTTTGATTATGAGGAGTTTTTAAATAATGAAAGGATCGACACTGTTTTTATCCTCGGGCCAAACAGTGTTCATTTTAAACATTTCAGGGATGTTCTCGGGATGAAAAATATAAACAGGATATATCTTGAAAAACCTGTTTGCTCAGGTCCGGAGGAAGAAAAGGGTCTGCTTCAGCTGAGCGAACAACATCCTCATATAAAGACACAGGTGGGATTTCAATATCTCTACACGGCGGCTGTGAGGGAAGCCCTTATTTTCTGGAGATCAGGCATATTGGGGATACCAATTCACTTTGACCTTAAATATTATCACAGCGACTATCTTAAAAAATCATACAGGGACAAACGTGCATCCCGCCTTACTCCTGCTCCCGACGGCGGGGCAATGGCCGATCTCGGGTCCCATATTGTAAGCATCCTGATTGCCTTCCTGGGAGAAAAGATACGTATCACAGGAGCTCTGCAGGCCGGGGAATTTGAAGATGTCCCTGAAGGATCTGATCTGTTCAGCCAGATCTCAATTTATGACGAGGAGAGCCATGCTGCAGGAACACTTTCATCGAGCCGGGTGAGCTCAGGCACGGGTGACAGCCTTTCATTTGAATTTTTTGCCACCGGCGGTGCCCTGAGGTATTCTTCCTTAACACCCGACTTCTTTGAGTACTATACTGAAGAATCTGGAACCTGGTCGAGGCAAATGACAGGCAGTAATTATAAACCAGTAACGACATTTCCTTCCGGACATGTTCCAGGGGGCTGGCACAGGTCGATGATACACGCCCATTATGTCTTCCTCAAAAACACCAGCTCTGAAATAATAATCCCAGACATCAGGCATGGTTTGGCGGTTCAGAGGCTGGTAACCGGAACTGCAGAACATCTTGCAAGGTTCCGGGAGCTGAGGAATCAATAAATAGTCATGCGGTCTTGCATTCTTGCGGTTAGACTGCTTTACACCTGATGCCTGACGCCTGACGCCTGACGCCTATAGTACATAATACATTAATTCTTACATTTGGATTATCCTTCCAAACACCTGAAATATGCCATCAGAAACCAAAACTCCACTCATTCCTGCCCTGGGCAGGATAACATCAGTCGATTTTTTCCGGGGATTCACAATGTTCCTCCTTGCAGGAGAAGCCACTGAACTCTACTCGCACCTTCTGGACTCAAGCAACGGATTCGTGCATTTTCTTGGAAACCAGCTCCACCACCATGAATGGCACGGACTCCATTTCTGGGACCTAATCCAGCCATTCTTCATGTTTATTGTTGGCGTCGCAATTCCGTTTGCCGTTGCAAACAGGTTAAAAAAGGGAGAAAGCACAGGAACAATAACAATGCATGCATTCAAGCGTGCCGGATTACTGCTGTTCTTCGGATGGGCCCTTTATTTCATCGATGCCGGGCGGCTTGTTTTCAGGTTCCAGAATGTCCTCGCACAATTATCAGTAACCTACATTGTGGCTTTCCTGATAAGGAATAAGAGCTTTAAATTCCAGCTGATCTTCACCCTTGTAATCCTGCTTCTGATTGACCTTGCTTACCGCTTTTTCCCCGTGCAGGGATTCAATAATCCATGGGTGAACTTCGAGAATCTGGGTGCCTGGTTCAACAACAAGATCGAGGGTGTTCAAAAGGCAAGTGAATGGGCAACCCTGAACTTTGTCTCCACAACAGCCCATACGGTGTGGGGGGTACTGTGCGGAAAACTACTTATGAGTGAAAAAACCTCCGGACAGAAGATCCGGGCTCTGGTTATTGCCGGAGCATCGGCACTTGCAATCGGGTATGCCCTTGACCTTCTGAATATCACTCCCATAATAAAGAAGATCGCAACATCCTCATTTGTTTTTGTCAGCGGAGGCTGGGCAATCCTTGTCCTTGCCTTATGCTATTGGCTGATTGATGCAAAGAAACTGTTTCAGAAAGGATCCTGGTTCTTTATTGTAGTGGGTATGAACAGCATCTTTATTTACCTGTTCTTTTCGCTCAGGGGCGCCGGTTTTATTGGCAGGATGGTGACTCCCTTCAGCAAACTTCTATTCTCCTGGACAGGGGAAAAGGGTGTTGAGATTATTGCAAGCCTCGGGGTATGGGCTGCGATGTGGTACCTTTGTTACTGGCTTTATAAGAATAAACTATTTATTAAAATCTGATATGGAGACGAAGAAGATTATGATATTTATCCAGGTTTTGATTCTGGGTTTATTTTCAGGACCACCTGACAGTTTCTCACAGACTGGCAACGCTTCAGGGAGACCTTTGCCGGAGAGTTTCAGGAAATATAACCTGGCATTGCTTGGAGAGAATGTTTTTGTCTTTGACCCGGCGATGAATATGAAGGAGATCCAGACGGTAATTGACACAATTTTTGCCAGGCAGTCGGCACCCAGGAGCGAATTCAGCGCCAACCGGTATGCACTTTTATTCAAACAGGGGAAATATGATCTGGACGTTAAAGTGGATTACTACATGCAGGTTCTTGGATTGGGAGAATCTCCCGGAGATGTGATTATTAATGGAGCTGTCAGGTCGAACACAATGCATGGGAGCAGTGTTCTCACAAATTTCTGGAGATCGGTCGAAAACCTTACTGTTATACCTTCAGTTGATTCTACAATGGTCTGGGGTGTATCGCAGGCTGCTCCCCTGCGGAGGGTTCACATTAAAGGCAACCTGCAGCTTTTCGACAAGGGATATGCAAGCGGCGGTTTTCTTGCCGATTCGAAAGTTGACGGGAATATAACATCCGGACCTCAGCAGCAATGGTTTACCAGAAATTCCGAAATCGGTAAATGGGTCGGCGGCAACTGGAACATGATGTTTGTGGGAGTCAGCGGTGCACCGGCTGAAAACTGGCCGGAACTGCCCTATACAACAATTAATGAGACACCGCTTGTCCGCGAAAAGCCATTCCTTTCATTTGACGGCGGTGAATTTAACGTGAAAATCCCAGGGCTTAAGCAAAACAGCTCAGGAGCTGACTGGGTAAGCGGTGTCAAAACGGAAAGAACATTGGGTATTGAAAAGTTTTACATTGCAAAACCGGGTATTGACGATGCCGAAACAATGAATTCTGCATTGAAGAAGGGAAAACATCTTCTGATTACACCGGGTAGATATTTCCTTGGCAAGAGTCTTAAAGTGACAAAACCCGGAACTGTCGTTATGGGAATCGGGCTTGCAACGCTTATTCCGGAGAATGGCAATGCTGCACTTGAAATATCAGATGTTGACGGAGTATCTGTCTGCGGGCTCACTATCGATGCCGGTAAGGTTTTCTCAGAAAAGCTATTTATTGCCGGAAAGCCGGGATCCCGCAAACCGCACGCTGCCAACCCTTTGTTTTTATATGACATATTTATCAGGGTCGGCGGTCCGGATGAAGGCTCGGCCAAAGTATGCATGGAAATCAACAGCAGGGATGTTGTCGTTGATCATATTTGGCTCTGGAGGGCCGATCACGGCAACGGCGTCGGGTGGGATAAAAACAGGGCTGCAAACGGCCTTATTGTGAATGGCGACAATGTTACTATCTACGGACTCTTCAACGAGCATTTCCAGGAGTACCAGACCCTGTGGAACGGCAATAACGGAAGGGTTTATTTCTACCAGAGCGAGATGCCCTATGATCCGCCGTCAGTTGATGCCTGGAAGCATGACGGCATAAACGGATATGCCTCCTACAAGGTTGCGGACCACGTTAAGACACATGAAGCATGGGGATTAGGAATTTACAATGTTTTTTACGATGCTCCGGTAATTGTCGACAATGCAATTGAAACACCCCTTCATCTCGAGGACAAGATCCATAACAAGATAATCTTCTGGCTGAACGGTAACAAGGAGAGCGTCGTTAAAAGCATTATCAACGGCAAGGGGGGACCGGTAAATGTAACGACTAGGAAAGCTACAATGAAATAAAGTTATGCAGTTGTGCAGTTGTGCGGTTATGCAGTTGTGCGGTTCAAATCATAATGTTGAATAACTGCAAAACCGCAAAACTGCAAAACTGCTGAAGATAAAAACCACCCCCTACCCCTCCACCACAAATCTCCCCTGCAGTCTGGCTCCTTCGCTAAAATGATCCACCGGATCATTTTTAACGCTCGGCCCCCAGGAGGGGAGCCGATGGATCTTCATAACTGCAAAACCGCATAACTGCAGAACTGCAAAACTTCTTAATTGACTACTGCCCTTCCCCCTACAACTGGTAATGTCAGTGACGTCCCGTTCAGATCGACAGTAAGCCTAGTCCCCGGCTCCGGCCACAGCGTGTATTCCCTGTCGCTCGAGAATATCATCAGGCCTATCTGCTTGCCGGCAGGAATTATTTGATCATCAGGTTCAAGGTCAAAAGTCATTTCATAGAAGTGGCCCGGCCTTAAAGGCTCGCTTTCCCTTAACGATTTGTAGTTCTGAAGATCGGCCCAGCCCCTGGTGATTATATTATCTGTTGGCCTCGCATCGCGTGCATTCGACCACGGCAATGCAACAAGCCATACGGAAAGGTTTACCGCTGGTTTATCGCTGGAAGCCTTTATTCTTATTGATGGTACTCCTGATATATGGACATCCTTCTTAAGGGGAGCGGTCAGGTACAACAGCCTGTGGTCGGTCCATTCTGCCTGTGCAAGAGCAGAGCCGCTGAATGAGTAGTTATCGGTGAGGGTTTCATAGCTGTTGCCGGTGGGTTTTGCCAGTACGAGAGAACCTGATTTCGGGGCCCCGGGGGAAAGGAAAAATTCAACGGGCGATGCATCCGGATTCGGATAATCAGAATAGGGAGTAGGTTTAAGCCTGTCGTCCTTCTCCCGGACTATCCATGCTTTAGGATCATTCCCGACATTATTCTCAACACCAAACAGATATCTTGTAAACCATTTGTTCATCATTGAAAAGGGGGGCTCGCCGCCATGACCTCCCTGATGAAAATAGACCTGATAGGGAACACCTTTTTCCTTTACGACTTTAATGAAACGGGCGTTGTGGCTTATCATAACGTTCCAGTCGTTGAATCCGTGGGCAAAAAGGGTAGCTGCCCTGAAATCCTTCATATAGTTCATCAGGTCGCGCTCCGCCCAGAAGTCATTGTAATCGCCTGTTTTCCGGTCAATCCTCTTCTTCATAGTGTTATCCCTGTAAACGCTGTCGCAGTAATCACAGTTGTCGGGATTCGAATGAATAAAATCGTAAAGGACATCAACATCCTCTCCCAGGTATCCTCCCGGACTGCGGACAAGTCCGTTGGAACGGTAATAATGATAATAAGAGTTGTTCGGCGATACGGGTATTATCGCCTCAAGTCCCTCAACACCGGTGGTTGCTGCTGCAAATGGTATGGTACCGTTATATGAGGTCCCTATCATTCCGACCTTGCCAGTGGTCCAGTATGCTTTCACTTCTTCATATCCATCGGGCGTAGAATAGCCCTTTGCCCTTCCATTGAGCCAATCGATGACTGCCTTGGGGGCCAGGGCCTCGATTCTTGTTCCGATAGTGGGACAACCTTGCGACATGCCGGTGCCGGGTGCGGATGAATGAACCAAAATAAAACCATAGGGGATCCACGCCCTTGTCTGGGAGTTTGAAATCACCGGACGCTGACCTCGTCGGGTGATTGGGGGCATTTCATTCCGTACGGGAGGATCGGCATTAAGTTCCTGCTTTACATCCCAGAAATACTGGCTGGCCGTGGATCCCGTCCCGGCAAAATAGGGACTTGATTCATACACGACCGGAAGCCGCAGACCTTCGGTCTCGGTTTGTTTTGGCCGCGTAACATCAACATGCATCCTGTCTTTTTTCCCATCACCATCGGTATCAAATTCCGCTTCCACCCAAAGGTCATGCTTAATCCATTCTTCGGCGTTTTCAAATGCCGGTATCTTTTGAGCTTCTCCGTTCACAATGACCGGAACTACTGTCGGAACAACCTTTCCGGATGCCGCTGGCAGTGATTTCTGAGCCTGGGCAACCAGTTCAGGCAGTAATAACATTGTAATTACAGACAGTGCTGCAAATACATTTAATTTGATTCTCATGTCGGATATGAAATAAGATTATTATCTTTTGCAAAGAAAACAAATTTCACATAAACCATAAGAATCAATGACGAACACAGGCAAGGATAATTCAATAATAATCATAGGTGCAGGATTTGCAGGACTTTCTGCAGGTATCTATGCCCAGATGAATGGCTACAGATCGCAGATATTTGAAATGCATGATAAGCCGGGAGGCCTATGCACTTCCTGGAAGCGGAAGGGATACATAATCGATGGATGCATACACTGGTTTGTGGGATCCTCGCCTGAAAGCAGCATGCATGATTACTGGGAGGAGGTCGGTGTTACATGGGGAAGGGACTTCATCTATATGGATGAATACATGCATTTTGAATCATCCGACGGACGAGTGCTGACTTTTTACACGGATATCGACAAGCTTGAGAAACATCTTCTCGAATTCTCTCCGCAGGA
>CAVOKP010000017.1:0-87083 GCA_963696535.1 uncultured Bacteroidales bacterium | reverse complement strand
AGGAACAATTTAATATCATCCTCAACGGTTCCATATGGGCACTATCAGCAACTTCGCAACATTCGGTGATAGGAATCCCGGGAAGGGTCGGTCCCAGGTGGATGTTCTCAATCCCAGATAGAGAAGCGCAAGCAGAACAATAACCGCTTTCAGCTCATACCAAACTAATCGAAAACTATTGGAAGGTCGTTTATGTCTTTCAGATTGAATACCTCTTTCAGCTTAAGAGCAATCACTGCTTCAAGGAGCACGAATCGTTGCACCGACCGGCATCGAGGACTCCAGGGATGCCATTCAGTGCCACGAAGCTGAAGCTTGTTGTAGTGTATTTGGCACATCCGGGCCGTAAAAATTACGAGTGTCATTCGGAAGGGCCTGTGCGAATTCGGTGTAGTAATTGCGGTCCTTAAAGTGCCATCGCAGCGTGGGATCACAAAGAATTTTCTTAATAGCGCCCTGATTTCACTCTATCTCCAGCCTCAGAACCTGGTTATGAGCAAAACCGCCAATAATCTCGTCTTTCTCAATTTCAACGGGTTTTCGGATTTTGTATGTTCGATAATTACGGTTAAATCTTCTGTCGCGGCGGGCCTGTCGGACCCCCCGAATCCTGCGAATCCTGCAGCGCCTGTGGTGTAAACTTTATCAAAATATGAAGCATCCTTTTTCGGCGGGACAATGCAGTTTGTTCGTAAACAGCACCGGTCCGTTGAAGGTTTCAAACTCCTACTATGAGCTTCTGTAATTACCTACAAAATGAGTGTACTTTTTGAAGGCAGGATAGTAGTTGGCAGGAAGCATCTCGCTGTGGGTATAAACATCAAATCCTGTTTCTTTCTTGTTGTTTTCAGCAGGTCTTCCATTTCTCATTCGTCTGCTGATGAGGCATACCCGGATTCTTTCCGACTCCGATGTTTACTTTTGTTATTTAGGATTGCCATATCTGGTTGTATTCGCTTTATCAATCCCCCCCCCCCCCCTTTGTCGGGTTCCTTCCAAGGGAAGTCAGCTTATCGGCCCCCAGAGAGTCATCAGCTGGTGGCTACCAGCGCATCCTGGATAAACTTGTAAATCGATTTGTCTTCAAATCCAATATTGCAAGACGATGTTCGGTATATGCAGCCATTCCTTTCACTCGATAGATCACAAACTCCCTTAATGATCTTATATCTTCATTTCTGGTTGAAAGCACCCAGACCGATATGTTCTTTCGCATTCGAATTCCTCAACAGTGCTGCTGTCGACGCTTGCTGATTCATGAACAGCATCAGGAACATTTCTGCTGCCTTGATTAATGATGCCTTAAGCTTATCAGGCTTCCTTGCGAACCTTAATTTATCCTTATTGAGTTTGCATTGGTGATAGTCATGAATAAAGAGTCGACAACTGAATCGTCTAGCATCATTTTCGATTCCGAGCTCCCCGAGCCTTGTCTTTGTGCAAAAAATGGAGCAAAAACAAGAAGGTCCTGCAGGATCCGTACCTCCCGGTTTTCCCGGCAAACCCCGGCAATTGTGCACCCGGTTCCTTTGCGGTCTCCTGACACTGAAAACAAAACATACTCATATTAAATTATATTTATTGGTTTAAATTATTTTTTGTAGATATCTTTCCTAAAGTACCGGTAAACATTTTCTGCCTTAAAGTTCAGCAAAAGAACCAAAATTACCTTACGGGAATTTAGTATATGTTACATTTATAGAGTTTTGAGAAATAATTATTATTTTTTCTGACCGATGAATATCACATTCGAAAACATACTTTTATTGGTCGTCCTTTTGGGAATAAGCGTTCTGGTCGGCAAGACATCTTTCCTTGTTTGGGCGTCCCCACACTGATTCTGTTTGTCATAGTAGGGATGTGGCTGGATTGGTTTTTTCGGTGGGATCAATTTCAACGACCCGGCATTCACGTTTTATTGGAATAGTAGCCGAGAATGTGATTCTATTCTCGGGAGGCCTCGAAACGCGATGGGAGGTTCGCAAAAACTGTTCTCTGGTATGGGCTGACACTTTCGACGGTGGGAGTATTGGAGACAGCTGTTTCGGTTGGTGTTTTTTCGTGTGTTAAAGCTTATTTCACATTTTTTGAAGGATTGCTTCTTGGATCGATTGTATCATCGACCGATTTTCCGCCGTCACTTCAGTTCAGGGTTAGAAGCCTGGGACTTAAAAAGAATATCCGGGCCAGATTCTTGAGCTTGAGAGCGGTAGACGATTCCTATGGCCTATTTCCTGACGAATTTTGCCATAATGGGTTCATATTATCGGGGGAGCAGTCGGCCCTGAGATCATTCCCTTATTCATTAAGCAGATGTTGATAGGCGTGGCAATAGGGTTCGATTACCGGTAAGCTCGGGAAAGAAGCCGCAACCGCGATCAGCGCAGCTGGGTGTCGCGGCCGAGGCCCGGAAGATGCGGCACTGTCAGGCCAAACGACTTCCCGTGGCGTTTTCCTCGAAGTACTGCCTTCGCAAGCCGAAGTGGCACAGGATTAAGTTATTCCGGTGCCTCCGGTCCCCTCGCGGCAAACCACATACCGAGTATCGACACTAAAGTCCGCTCGCTTGACAAGTGCCACACTAAAGCACATATTGTCACACCGTGACAGCCACAACGCGTTCTGTCTGCTTAATGATCGGGGGGCCATGCAACCCATTGCCCCCTAGCATCAGGGCGATCCGGACGAAACTTGGCTCACGCCGAGTTTTGTCCGGATCGCCTTGATGCTAGGGGGCAATCGTTTGCATGGCCCCCCCGATCATTCACCAGACAGAACACGTTGTGACTGTCACGGTGTGACAATACGCGCCAAAGTGTGGCGCTTGTCAAGCGAGCGGACTTTAGTGTCGATACTCGGTATGTGGTTTGCCGCGAACCTCTTTACCGGAGGCACCGGAATAACTTAATCCTGTGCCACTTCAGCTGCGAAGGTGTAGATGCGGGCGTGCTTCAAGGAGAAGCGCAAAGGCGGATGGTTTGGCCTGACAGTGCCGCCATCTTCCGCCCCTGCGGCCACAACACCGGGCTGCGCTGATCGCGGTTGCGGCTTCTTTCCCGAGCTTACCGGTAATCAACCCTATTGCCACGCCTATCAACATCTGCTTAATGAATAAGGGAATGATTGTCAGGGCCGACTGCTCCCCCGATAATATAAGACCCATTATGGCAACCGTCAGGAAATAGGCCATGGGATCGTTGCTTCCGCTCTCAAGCTCAAGTGTCGCCCGGATATTCTTTTTAAGTCCCAGGCTTCTTGCCCTGAGTATTGAAAAGACGGCGGCAGCATCGGTCGATGATACAATCGATCCAAGAAGCAATCCTTCAAAAAATGTGAAATCGGTGATAGCCCACACAAAAACACCGACCGAAACAGCTGTCAGAAATACTCCCACCGTCGAAAGTGTCAGCCCATGCCAGAAAACAGGCTTTACAACCTCCCATCGCGTTTCAAGGCCTCCCGAGAATAGTATCACATTCAGGGCTACTATTCCAATAAAACGTGCAATACCCGGATCGCTGAAATTGATCCCACCGAAACCCTCCGATCCAGCCAGCATCCCTACTATGACAAACAGAATCAGTGTGGGAACACCCAGACGGAAAGATGTCTTGCCGACCAGAACGCTTATTCCCAATAGGACCGAGCCAATAAGAAGTATGTTTTCGAATGTGATATTCATCGGTCAGAAAAATAATAATTATTTCTCAAAAACCCTATAAATGTAACATATGTTACAATTCCCGTAAGGTAATTTTGGTTCTTTTGCTGAACTTTAAGGCAGGAAGTCTTACCGGTACTTAGGAAGGATATATTACAATCGGAAAATAATTTAAACCAATAAATATAATTTAATATGAGTATGTTTTGTTTTCAGTGTCAGGAGACCGCAAAAGGAACCGGGTGCACAATTGCCGGGGTTTGCGGGAAAACCGGGGAGGTTGCAAATATGCAGGACCTTCTTGTTTTTGTTTCAAAGGGAATTTCATTTTACACAACAAGGCTCAGGGAGCTCGGAATCGAAAATGATGCAGCAAACAAGTTCGTTGTCGACTCTCTTTTCATGACTATCACCAATGCGAACTTCGATAAGGAAAGATTTGTTGTAAGGGTGAGGGAAGCACTTAAGCTCAGGGATGAGCTTAAGACATCATTAATCAAGGCAGGCGGAAATGTTCCTGATGCTGTTCATGAATCAGCAACCTGGACAGGCAGCACTGTTGAGGAATTCGAATCAAAGAACATATCGGTCGGGGTGCTTTCAACCAGAAATGAAGATATAAGATCATTAAGGGAGCTTGTGATCTATGGAGTGAAAGGAATGGCTGCATATACCGAACATGCATACAATCTTGGATTTGAAGACAAATCGATTTACAAGTTTATCCAGGATGCGCTGGTAGCCACCACTGATGACTCTCTGGGGGCCGATCAGCTGACTTCCCTTGTACTTGAGACCGGAAAATTCGGTGTTGCTGCAATGGCACTTCTTGATAAAGCGAATACAACCAGATATGGCAATCCTGAAATAACAAAAGTAAACATCGGAGTCGGAAAGAATCCGGGTATCCTCATCAGCGGACACGACCTGAGGGATATGGAAGACCTGCTGAAACAAACAGAGGGAACAGGAGTTGATGTTTATACCCACAGCGAGATGCTTCCTGCCAACTACTATCCTGCCTTCAAAAAGTACACTCATTTTGTGGGTAACTACGGAAGTTCATGGTGGAGGCAGAAGGAGGAGTTTGAAACCTTCAACGGACCGGTGCTGTTTACAACAAACTGCATTGTCCCGCCGAAAAAGGATGCTTCATATTTTGATAAAGTTTACACCACAGGCGCTGCAGGATTCGCAGGATTCAGGCATATTGCCGACAGGCCCGCAGGCGGACGGAAGGATTTTTCCGTAATTATCGAACATGCAAAAAAATGCAAACCTCCCGTTGAAATTGAGAAAGGAGAGATTATTGGCGGTTTTGCTCATAACCAGGTTATTGCACTTGCCGATAAGGTTGTTGATGCAGTGAAATCGGGCGCTATTAAGAAATTCTTTGTGATGGCAGGCTGCGATGGCCGCTTTAAGGACCGCAATTACTACACCGAATTCGCACAGGCCCTTCCGAAAGACACTGTAATTCTTACGGCAGGATGTGCCAAATACCGCTACAACAAGCTTCAGCTTGGTGATATCAATGGCATCCCGAGAGTCCTCGATGCCGGTCAGTGCAACGATTCATACTCCCTTGCAGTGATTGCTCTTAAGCTGAAAGAGGTATTCAATCTGAAAGACATAAACGACCTTCCGATAGTTTTCAATATTGCATGGTATGAGCAGAAAGCTGTTATTGTATCTGCTTGCGCTTCTTTATCTTGGGATTAAGAACATCCACCTGGGACCGACCCTTCCCGGATTCCTATCACCGAATGTTGCAAAGGTGCTTATAGAAAAATTCGGAATTGCCGGTATCGGAACCGTTGAGGATGATATTAAATTGTTCCTGAATTAATAAGTACATGCCATGGCATGTCCATCCAAAGGGACATGCCATGGCATGTCCCTATTTTCACAAAAAATTCGCGATTTATATCGCCGACCCGCCCCTTTCCCCGGTACGGATCCTGATGCATTCCTCAAGCGGCGTGATAAAGATCTTGCCGTCGCCGACGTTTCCTTCCTCCCCGTCGGTTGTTCTGGCTGACCTGAGAATCGCATCGACAGTAATATCAACAAAATCCTCATTTACACCTATCTCGATCCTGATTTTTGGTATCAGGTCAGGGATTATCCTCTGACCCCTGTACATCTCCTCGATTCTCTGCTGGCCATGTCCTGAAACACGGCTCACGGTAATTCTGGTAATTTCAGCTGCTATAAGCGCCTCACGGACTTTATCCAGCTGAACTTCACGTATTATGGCTGTAATTAATTTCATTTCTGTTTATTTTATATTTTATTCCTCAGCTGGGATTCAGCATTCCGTATCCCCTTTCCCCGTGATACGATCTGTCGAGACCGGCCATTTCGTCATCTTCTGTCGATTTAAACCTTATGAACTTATTCAGTAAAAAGATTATCATGAATGTCATTCCTGCTGAAAAAGCTATTGCAATTCCAACGGCAATGGCCTGAACGCCAAGCTGGTTCCAGACTGACCATGAGCCTCCGTTTGCAGCTGCGGCTTCCGCCATCCATGAGGGACGGATAAAGAATGTAAGGAAAAGTGCTCCTGTAATACCTCCGACGCCATGAATCCCAAATGCGTCGAGACTATCGTCATAACCCAGTCTGTTTTTAGCTTGAATGGCCATATAGCATACTGATGAAGCCAGAATTCCGAGGATCATTGCTCCATAGGGTTGAACCACGCCGGCAGCAGGGGTAACGGCTACCAGACCAGCAAGTATTCCGCTGGCAAATCCGAGGGCAGTTGCTTTTCCCTGATGGAAACTTTCGATTATTATCCATGTCAGGGCTCCGGCAGCTGCGGCAACCTGGGTTGCGGTTAATGCCTGAGCGGTGCTTAGTCCGCTTGATACGGAACTTCCGGCATTGAACCCGAACCATCCCACCCATAGCAATCCTGCACCAAGCATTGTGATCACAAGGTTATTCGGCCTTATTACCTGGTAAGGGTACCCCCTGCGCGATCCAAGGAATAATGCAGCAACAAGTCCGCTTACCCCGGCAGAAATGTGAACGACTGTTCCTCCGGCAAAATCGATTGCCCCTTTTGCACCAAGGTTAAAAAGAAACCCATCTGCTGCCCATACCCAATGGCAAAGCGGATTATAAACCAGAAGACTCCATAATGCAATGAAGAAGCAATATGCCTTAAAATTAACCCTCTCCGCAAAAGCTCCGGCTATCAATGCCGGCGTAATAATTGCAAACTTGAGCTGGAACATGGAGAAGACATATTCCGGGACTTTTGCTTCCAGGATATTAGTATCAATCCCCTTAAGGAAAAAATAATCGGTGTTCCATCCAAAAAATCCTCCAAGGGTGTTTTGTCCCGAAACACATGCTGTATCCGACAATAATCCACAATACAGTTATTATACCCATTGCAACAAAACTATGCATCACAGTGCCAAGCACATTCTTTGAACGTACAAGTCCGCCGTAAAACATTGCCAGCCCGGGGATCATAAGTAAAACCAAAGCCGTTGATGTCAGCATCCAGGCTGTCGCTCCGGTGTCAATCTCAGTTCCGTCTGAAGCAATCAATCCTGTAATACTCATAAACAATAAAATCAGGATCACCATACTCTTTTTCAATCTTTTTTTCATAGCAGATAGTTTAATTTATCAATAATCAATATTTATATTTGCTATCTGACAACTTCCCGGGAAGTGCCAGATAAAGAAAATAGGTCAAAGTGTAAATCCGACAACAAGGAACATCTGATTTTTATCGGGATTAAATATAACCTGCCCGGCTACCGGTATATTAAAAGAATCTGTCACTTTAATTGTCCTTGAAGTCCCAATACCCAGATTGCATACAGCAAAATTACTTTCCCCGGTTTCGCTGTCATAAGTATGCCAGCCATCGCCGGCACCAAGGAAAATATTGAAGTACTTAAAGGAATACCCGGCCTGAAAATATTTGTCCCCGCCTGACGAACCTGCTCCTCCAGCCTTGTTAAAAATATAATTTGCAGTCAGGTTGAGATTCCCTGCAGTAAATCCCCCGTTAAGTTCAAAAGCATGACTGCCTGAAGCCTCGGAATAGTCACTATATTCCATCCCCGGAAAATAATAATCCGTAATGCCCAGGCTGAATCCTGCAGGGAGTGCAACAGAAAAGAAGAGATCAGCTTCCTGGTACTCCGAAAAGTCAAATGATCCCCATGCGCCAATTGTAAACCAATCATTTGAATATTTCAATGATGGCTGAACCGCCGGACCTGATCCATATTTTGTGCCTCTCCAGATATAGCTGCTGTAAAAATCTGAACCGACGCTGAATCCGGATTCAGAGCCTTCCTGTGAAAAAACAGAAATAAATGGTAATAATCCGGGTACAACAATAGCTAATAATAACATCCTCTTCTTTTTCATGAATTGAAATTTTTAAGTATTTCCCAATAATTTGTGCCAAATATAAATATCATTTTCACTTTACCATAATATTTTTAGGGTATTTTCTGTTATTTATACTCTTTTTACATTACATACCCTATTATTATAGGGGGTAACTCGTATTTTTTGTCATTTTATTTACTTCTTACCCTGTTTGAAATGGGGTATATTAGTTAATATCTCGATTTTTATCTATTTTGTTTCTAATATCTCCTTGTTTCTATTTGTTTCAACCTATTTTTATTTATGTCTTTTTAAATATGTTAGTTGAACTGACTTTTAATAAGCAAAAATTTAACTTTGAACTGTTGCTTTACTTATCTTCGATTAACCGATCCAGACAATTATGAAAAGGAAAACAGCAGTTTTATTACTGATATCAGGCATATTATTAAATATGAGTTGTTCATCGAATAAAATTGTTGATGTTATTTCTCCGGATGGCAGTAATAAACTCGTTTTTTCAATTGAACCAGGCGACATGTCTCAGCATATTGCCAGCTTTTACCTGGAGGTTGGAGAGAAAAAGGTACTCCTTCCGTCATCTCTCGAAATAGATTTGAAAGAGAATCCCCTGAAGAAGAGTCTTAAAATTATCGGAACTGAATCAATATCTTATGATAAAACCTGGATCAATTCCTTTGGAGAAAGGAGGGAAATTCCTGACAAATACAACGAGATAAAGATCCTTCTTGAAAATGAGGAAATAAAGATAAACGTTATCTGCCGCGCATATAATGAAGGAATTGCATTTGCATATGAAATTCCCGAACAGGATGGTATGGATTCTGTAATAATAACCGGAGAAAAAATTACCTTCAATTTCCCTTCTGATCATTATGCCTGGTCTGCCGCAAGAGCCCAGGCACAATACTCAAGAGTCCCTCTCAGCCAGATTGAAAAAGGTTGTGAAAGACCTCTCGTTATTGAGATTGATACAAATCTTATCATTGCTCTTACCGAAGCAAAGCTTGTCGATTATGCCAGGATGAAATTTAACCCTGATTCACTACGTAATTACAATGTAATTACATACCTGGAAGGTCCTGTACATAAGTCACTTCCATTCCAATCACCCTGGAGAGTGGTAATGACCGGAAAAGATCCGGGGGATCTTCTCGAAAAGAATTATTTAATTCTTAACCTCAATGATCCATGCAAAATTGATGACGTGTCCTGGATAAAACCCGGAAAGGTACTTCGTGAAGTGACTCTTACAACAACAGGAGCAAAGGCAGCAATCGATTTTACATCATCTCATAATATGCAGTATGTCGAGTTTGATGCCGGATGGTACGGACCTGAGAACAATGATCTTTCCGATGCCAGGGCGGTGAACCTCGATCCTGCCCGGTCCAAAGGGCCTCTTGACATGGAGGAGGTCACACGATATGCAAAGTCAAAGAATATTGACATTATTCTTTATGTCAACAGGAGAGCCCTTGAGAAACAGATCGACGAACTGCTTCCGATCTACAGCAAATGGGGAATTGCCGGGATAAAATTCGGATTTGTAATGGTCGGAAACCAGGATGTGACCAGGTGGCTTCATGAATCGATAAAGAAAGCTGCTGCATATCAATTGGTTGTTGACGTGCATGACGAATACCGACCAACCGGATTCTCGAGAACGTATCCGAATTTACTCACAATGGAAGGCATTCGCGGCGATGAAGAGAGCCCTTCAAACAGTCACACCCTGATAACGATGTTCACGCGGATGATTGCCGGACAGGGAGACAATACAATCTGTTATTATAATGAAAGGGTCGATAAAAAAATGGGATCACATGCCTCCCAGCTGGCAAAAGCTGTATGCATTTTCAGTCCCCTTCAGTTTCTTTACTGGTACGATAAGGCAGCTCCTGCGCTTGAAAAAAATGACGGCTTGTGGGGCGCAACAAACTATATTGGTGATGAACCGGAACTTGAATTCTTCGACAATGTTCCTACTGTATGGGATGAAACAAAGGTATTGCATGCAAAAATCGGGGAATATGGGGTAATAGCAAGGAAAAAGGGTGATGAATGGTTTATCGGCGGTATTAACGGAGCCAATTCCATAATGCTTGATCTTAACTTCGCTTTTTTGGATCCGGATAAGGAATATTCTGCAAAAATCTATTCAGATGATCCGTCGGTCAACACCCGGACACATGTCAGAATTGACAGTACAATAATAAACAGTAAGACACTTCATTCGCTAAATCTTGCGCCGAATAACGGGATTGCAATGCACTTAAAACCGGTGGACTAAATCAATTTACCACGGAGTCACACAGAGTTGCACTGAGTAAAACACGGTGTTAAAACAGTGAAACTCCGTCTTTACTCCGTGCGACTCCGTGGTTAACTGAATTTCTTGGTGTATCATAAGAAATTCTTATCGAGAAATTCCTGAAACTTCTCTTTGAACTGCTCGCTCACCGGTATATAGGTTTTCCCGAAAACTATCCTGATTCTTTCGATAGTATCAATTTTCTCAAGGTTCACAATGAACAACCGGATTTTGGCATAAAAGTAGGGTACCCATGAAGAGGATAAAAAATCTAATAGAAGTACCGGGAGGTTTTACCGACAGAAAGGAGATTCTTTATGATGAAAATAATTCCTGTGTAGTGCAATTTGCTTATTGCGCCCCTACCGGGGCTTATGGTATTGTATGGTTGATTCTCGTGGGGGCGATGCTCCGCCCAATAGTATCAAGACCCTAAGGGCCTTGAGGAATCATAAAGCTGTTTTATAGGCCGTAGGCTATTAAGATTTTAGGGATGGGCGAAGCCCGTCCCTGACTGTTCACTAACCACTAGAAAGCCCCGTGAGGGGCGGCATCTCTGGGTCCCACAGCCGTTGCCTTTATCATTTTCAGGTTGGTCTCAAGACCGTCGAGATAAATAAGGGTCCACGAAAGGGTATTAGTAATATTAGACCAAATCAATAAAGGCTCATCTCCATCCTGCGGGTTAAGATCAAGAATTACCGGGATTGCTTTTGTCAGGTCATCACATCCCGGAGTATTTTCAATTTCCTTAATGAGATCCTTCAGGCTGTTGTCTAGTTTTTCCGCAAGTTTTGCATTACCGGTAGAAGATAATCCCTGCAGCGCTGCACCCCGTAAATCGGGTCTCAGTAAATCTCCCGCGTAAGTATATTGTCCGGGAGAGATACCTTCAAACTTAAGTATCAGGTTCTTATAATCCTCCGCAACCTTTAGGACTTCATCAATCTTCAGGGCAATCCCGGATTCTGAGTCATATGCAGGGAGCTGGTTGAGGACCTTTCCAACCTGATTGTACTGCCTTGAAAGGTTATAGCTGTCCCTGATCCTTTCCGCTGATACATTTAAAGCAAGCAAGGCCGACAGAACTGAACTGGCAGCAAGCAACATAAGAACAAATACTGTATTGTAAATATTGAAATTCTTGTTCTTTGACATCGTTGAAATAAAAACAGGAAGAAAAACAACATACGGGAAAGGAATTGCTATTGTCAACAGGATGCCAGCATAAGGCCAATGCTGAATCTTGAACAGCATCGATGTGAATACTACAAAGCATGTGAGCCAGGTAACAATATGCAGCAGTAAGTTTTGCCTGGTTCCGCTTGCCTTGTAATGGTCTCTAAGTGCCAGGGGCAGAAAGCCCAGAACAAGCGTTGCAATACCTATTATCAACAGATAACCTGCGCCAGGCCAGTGGTTTAATTTAAACAGAGTGCCTGTAAAAATTATTATGGCAGTAACCACACCGAATATATAAATCTTTTGCTTCATGACTTTGTGTATTAATTGATTAGTTGTGGCTTGCAATAGCTTTCAATGCGTCGGACTCAACGGTCAGAAGCCCGTTTTTCAGCAGCACAAGCGAATGGAGCCCCGACATCATTGAAATATTACTGGTCTCAGGCAGCTCATCCGGTAAATAAAGTGATAGATCAAGAAGTCCTGAAATACTTCTCAGCTCTTCACCGGACATCAATCCTAAAATAAATGCTTTATAATCAGTCAGAAGTGCATTAAGCTCCTCCCTTGCCCTGGCGCCAGGCAGAAGAAAGTCTTTTACAGGCTGGGTATGAAACGGTCTTGAAATTTCATGAAAATTTATAGCTGGTCCTGTTTCAGACTGAATGATCTCATTGCTGAGAATAACAGGTGCTCCCGGCTCCCCTTCTGCCACACTAATCATTTCAGATTCAATACCCCCGATATAATTAACCAGCTCTTTGGTTCTTTCGTGAATCAGTTCCATTACAGGGTAGTTAAGTGAATCGTGGTAACGGATCATCATGGAACTGGTATTTCGGTGTAAATAGCTGTACAGAGCCTTTTGCTGATCCTGATGTGAATAAAAACCCTCTTCAAAAGATTGCGAAAGGTTCATGTTGATCAGTGATCCGGGCAGAAGGATCAGAAGCAGGCCTATAATTATATAAAGGAATTTTGAAGTTATATGACCCTCCTCCTTCCAGCTGATCCGTGTGTACCAAGGTAAAGCTATCAGGCAGAGAATTACAAGTCCAAAGACCATTAGGACCGCTGCGCCCGGCCAGTGCTGGATTTTAAATAACATCCCTGCACCATAACAGATCGCTCCAGCAGCAGCCAGTATATAAACCGGCTTTTTGGCTTTATTATCCTGATCCTGAAGTTTCTGTACAAGTAATGCAGGCACAAAGAAAAACAATCCAAAGAATCCTGCAAGAAGGAGAATCAATCCTGCACCATTCCAGTGCTGTATCTTGAACAATGTACCAAGTATAAAACACATCCCTGCCAGAAATGCCGAGACGAAAAGGAAGAGTTTCTTCCTGCTGTGAGTCTCTTTCCAGAGTACTCCGAGTGCCGAGGGCATGAATACCAATGCCAGGGTTACAGCCCCGAGGGTCGTCATAACACCGGCAAGAGGCCAGTGCTGGATCTTGAATAAGGCTCCAAAGCCAAGCAAAACTGTACCGGCAATGCCTGAAATTTTCATCGTGTTTTTCATATGTCTGTATTTAGTGTCGACTGCATAAAGTGTCTCTTCCTGTATCTCTTTAATTCGCCGCGAACCTATTTTATGCCTTACTTTACTGTAGGCTTCAAGGAAGGTAAGCCCGTCCTGCATTTCATTTTCGACATCGCAGCAGATATGGTCGATCAGCTCATCCAGAAGATGAGAGAATACTATCTCCTGTTTTCTTACATCGCGGGAAATCCTTTCAATATTCTGGATCGAAAGTTCAGGCATAATTTAGTCCGGCTTTGGGTTCAATTATAAGCTGAAGCGATTCAATAAATTCTTTAAGCTCATTTATTCTTTTCAGCAACAACTGCTTGTCCCGAAGGAGTAAGCGCATAGTAGATCCTTACCCTGTTATTGTAATACTTCACTTGTCGTGACAAGAACTTTCTCGCTTTCAAGCTTGTGAAGTATCGGATAAAGAGCACCGTAAGTAAGAGTGATCTTACCCTTTGTCAGTTCTTCCACCTTATTTGTTATTGCATATCCATGCATAGGACCCTCTTCTTTTAACAGTTTAAGAACTATTGTCTTGAGCGACCCGCTGTAAAGTTGATTTGATATCATATAAATAGTATATAATTGTATCTTATATATAACAAAGATAATATATATTTATTGTATTATATATTCTTATAGAATAATTCTTGCATTGGGCAAGAGATTCTTCGCTGCACTTTGTTCCGCTCTGAATGAAGTTATTTTTTTTCTGGCGCCGGTCTCCGGGAAATGATTAAACTTGCACCCGCAAATCTTCATCATCATGGAAACCGTTCTCATGACCGGCGGAACAGGACTTATCGGGAAGCACCTGAGCAGGAAGCTTAAGGAAAAGGGATATAATGTGTTGCTCCTCAGCAGGAGCAGCAGTCGTGGCAACAGCCATTCCGTCTACAGCTGGAATCCTGAGAAAAACGAGATTGAAAATGAAGCAATACAAAGGGCTGATTATATAATTCACCTTGCCGGAGCAGGTATGGGTGACAGGAGATGGACAAAAATGAGAAGGCAGCTGATTTTCGACAGCCGGATCAAAACATGCGGGCTTCTTTTTGATAAAGTGCAGGAATCGGGAATTAAGCTCAAGGCATTCATTTCAGCTTCAGGAACCGGTTATTATGGAACAGTAACATCCGAAAAAATATTCAGTGAAACAGACCCGCCATCCACCGACTTTACCGGAGAGGTCTGCAGAAGATGGGAACAATCGGCCGACAGGTTTCAGCAATCCGGTATCAGGACAGTAAAGATCAGGACGGGAATAGTCCTGACACGAAATGGTGGTGTACTGGGCAGAATGTTACCGGCTGTCAGGCTGGGCATTGGATCAGCCCTTGGCAGCGGCCGGCAATATATCCCATGGATCCATATTGATGATCTTTGCAATATTTACATAAAGGCCATTGGGGATAAGACAATGACAGGAGCCTGGAATGCGGTGGCGCCTGAACACATCACCAACAGGGAATTCATTAGGAGTCTGGCAAAGGCGCTTCAAAAGCCCTTCTTTTTCCCTGCCGTGCCATCTTTATTATTAAAACTGCTCTTTGGAAGAATGGCCGATATCATTCTGAAGGGCAGCAGGGTTTCAGCGGATAAAATACTTTCAGCCGGTTATAAATTTGAGTTTCCTTATCTTGAAAATGCCTTGAAGGACCTGTTTACAAAAAGATAAACATTCCCTTTTACTGAACAAAAGGGTTGACAGGTTGTTAAAAAGATTACGTTTGTAATAAAAAACCTTTGATATGACTCTTGCAATACCAGGTCCTCTTTTAGAACTTGACGGAAGGAATTTGTACTATGCTTTTATTGCAGGGGCTAAGAAGGTTATTGAAAATCAGGTTGAACTAAACAGGATAAATGTCTTCCCTGTTAATGATGGCGATACCGGCACCAATCTTGCTGCAACAATCAGATCAGTCATTGAATCAATTCACCCGCACAGATCATTCAAAATTACGGCTGACAGAATCGCTGAAGCTACCCTGACAAATGCAAGAGGAAATTCGGGAATTATTTTTGCCCAGTTTTTTTATGGCCTCAGCATTGAAACCGGTGATTTCCGATCCGTTACGTTCAGGCAATTTGCGGAATCACTCAATAAAACAGTTAGTTACGTCTATTCTGCGGTCGCAAAACCTGTTGAGGGGACCATGCTTACAGTTATTAGGGACTTCGCGGATTACATCTATGCAAGCCGGAACAAGTTTTCAGATTTCAACAATATGCTTACAAGTGCATATGAGATCCTAAAAAAGTCCCTGCTCGAAACCAAATCAAAGCTTGCCATCCTTGGAAAGAACAATGTTGTCGACGCAGGCGCCAAGGGATTTGTACTATTTTTTGAAGGAATTACCGAGTTCATAAATTCAAGGAACATCAGGGAACTTATCTCTGACAGGCGGGTAACCACTGCTTTTCAGAAAAATGTAGAGAAGGTTACTGAAAAGATGAATTTCAGATACTGTACCGAAGCTCTTATCAGGGATTGCCCGGTCGAAAGGGATATTCTGATCAAAATGCTCGATGAATACGGTGATTCTGTTGTTGTTGCAGGCTCTGACAAGCTAAGGAGGATACATCTTCATACAAATGTCCCGGCAGAATTGTTTGACAACCTCAGGAAGTCAGGAACCATAACATTCCAGAAGGCTGACGACATGTTCCGCCATTACCAGACAGCCAATGAAAGAAAATGGAAAATTGCTCTTGTAACCGATTCCACCTGTGACCTGTCGCAGGAGCTTATTGACAAATACCAGGTTAACGTCCTTCCGATAAACATCAATTTTGGTGAAAACCATTATCTCGATAAGGTAACACTTCAGCCGGAGCAGTTCTACAAACTTCTTGGAGAATCGGGCGAGCATCCGAAAACCTCCCAGATTAATGAGAATACCTTTATCAATCTCTACTCGCATCTTGTATCGCATTATGATTCAGTGATTGCAATTCATCTTAGCGATAAATTAAGCGGAACATTTTTCAGCAGTCAGAAAGCTGCCCGGAAAATCTCCGGTGAATTCGGAAAACCGGTTACGGTCCTGAACTCAAGAAATCTGTCGGGAGCTCTCGGATTGATTATCCTGCGGACCGCCCAGGCTATTGAAAACGGTTTTTCGCACAATGATGTCGTTTCAATGGCTGAGAAATGGATTCAGAACACCCGAATATTCGTAAGCGTCAAAAACCTTAAATACATGGTACGAGGAGGAAGGGTATCCGCTGCAAAAGGTTTTATTGCCAGGATCCTCAATATAAATCCGATCGTTTCTCTCGACGGCACGGGCAAAGCAATCCTCTTCGACAAATCTTTCAGCCAGAAGGCAAATATGGACAGGGTGATGAAACATATCAGAGAGATAAATAAAAATAACAGGATCTGGAATTATATCGTGCTGCATGCGAACAATAACAGGTCGGCAGGCTGGTTCTCTGAAAAAATGGAAAGGCTTACAGGAATGAAACCTGTTTCAGTTGTCAATATTTCGCCTGTTATCGGAGCAAACGCAGGCGCAGGAGCCGCATCAGTTGCCTTGCTTTATGATTAATACTACTCCGGATGACATTCTTTCAGGTTTATTTCCAGTCATTGCTTGTGATCCTCGGAATGATGTTTTTTCTGTGGATAATAAGCATTATTATAAAAAATGTCAGCATTGTTGACCTCTTCTGGGGTTTTGGGTTTGTACTTGCAAACATTTTCTTTTTCATCAGCACGGAAGGTACCGGACCCAGGAAATTAATGGTCCTGATCCTTGTCACCGTCTGGGGTCTTCGCCTTTCGGGATATCTTACATGGCGCAACATCGGGAAAGGGGAAGATTTCCGTTACAGGCATTTCAGGAGCAGATATGGAGAGGACAGGTACTGGTGGGTAAGCTTCTTTCAAACCTTTCTTTTACAGGGTCTTCTTATGTGGCTCATTTCAGCTCCCCTTCTCGGTGCTAACTTTTCCGGAACCGGAAAAAGTCTTGGTATTCTTGATTTTGCCGGAATTTTCCTCTGGATCACGGGTTTTATCTTTGAAACCTTCGGGGATTGCCAGCTGGCCCGTTTCAAAACTGTTCCTTCAAATAATGGGAAAGTGCTTTCTACAGGTTTATGGCGGTATACACGACATCCGAACTACTTCGGCGATTCTGCAGTCTGGTGGGGTTATGGCCTTATCAGTATTTCAGCCGGAAGTCTTTTTCCCGCTCTTGGGTCCATACTTATGACAGCCCTGATAATCAAAGTTTCGGGGATTACACTTCTCGAAAAAACCCTTGCTGACAAAAAGCCCGGATACCGGAAATATATCGAAACCACAAGCGCATTCTTCCCCTGGTTCCCGAAGAAATAACTGTCTCATAAATTAGAACTATTCACTGTTTTGTTCGAAATACTCTGAACAATTTAGGTATTTTTGCTGTTTCCTGTTCAAATTAGACTTTTTATGAGGAGATTACTATATATTTTAATATTGTCAGTCGTTGCTGCGCTTGAATCAGCCGGGCAGGCGAATTCCGGCGTGATCAAGGGGAGGGTATACAATTCACAAACCAATGAAGGTGTACCATTTGCAACTGTTCAGATATGGGGAACGACTACCGGAGCTATAACGGACTATGACGGCAATTATTCGTTTACAGGCATCAAACCCGGGTATGTAGAGCTCAGAGCATCATCCGTCGGCTTCAAGCCATTTATTTCCTCGGCCATCCTGGTGACAAACAGCAACCAGGTCAATCTCGATATTCCAATGGAGGAGAACACGATCGGGATTGGCGAGGTTGTTATAAAGGCTTCACCTTTTGTCAAAAAAGTTGAGACTCCGGTTTCAATAAGAATTATCGGCATTGAGGAAATTGAAAAGAACCCGGGCGGCAACAGGGATATTTCAAAGGTCATACAGTCTTTCCCGGGAGTTGCTTCCACTCCTGCATTCAGAAATGATGTCATTGTAAGGGGTGGAGGACCGAACGAGAACAGGTTCTATATTGATAATGTTGAGATCCCTTATCTTAACCACTTTTCTACTCAGGGAGCCTCGGGAGGTCCCATTGGAATCATAAATGTCGACTTTGTACAGTCGGTCGATTTCATATCGGGAGCATTCCCGGCATCAAGAGGAAATGCCCTCAGTTCGGTGCTTAATTTCACATTCGTCGACGGGAACACTGACAAGCTTAAATACAGGGCAACTGTAGGCGCTTCAGATCTTGGACTGACCATTGATGGCCCTGCAGGCAAGAACAGCACCTTTCTGGTATCTGCGCGAAGGTCATACCTGCAGTTCCTCTTCTCCCTCCTCAAACTTCCCTTTCTTCCAAACTATACTGATTTTCAATTTAAATACAGGGTCAGGCTCGATGACAAGAATGAGCTTACAGTCATCGGCCTGGGTGCCAAAGATGATTTCAGTCTCAACCTCAAGGCAAATGAGACCGAATACCAGCGATACCTTCTCGACAATATACCGGTCCAGGAGCAATACAGCTATACGTTCGGGCTGGTTTACAAGCATTTCAGGAAAGGAGGATTCGACACATGGGTGCTCAGCCGCAACTACCTCAACAATTCCCAGTACAAATATCTGGGCAATATTGAAACATCAGGAAACAGGCTGCTCGACTATCTGTCGGGCGAAGGCGAGATTAAGGGAAGATTCGAAAGGACAGTTATTGGTGACAATGGCTTCAGGTTTAGTTTCGGCAGTGGTATGGAATACGCCCATTACAGGAATTCAACATACAGAAAGATTTTCGTCGGCGATGCAGAAACCTCTATCGATTATGACACCAACCTTAAACTTGGCAAGTTCAACCTTTTCGGACAGATCAGTAAATCGTACCTGGAGGAGAGGTTGAGGCTTTCGCTGGGGGTTCGCACTGATTTCAACACCTGGTCTGAACAAATGGCAAATCCCCTGACACAACTTTCCCCCAGGTTCTCTGCCTCATACACCCTTTCTGAAAAGCTGAATGTAAACTTCAACGTTGGCCGGTATTACCAGCTGCCACCCTATACCGCACTTGGATATTCAAACACTGACGGGGTGTTCCTCAATAAGGCAAACGATCTAAAATACATAAGTTCAGACCATTTTGTTGCGGGTCTCGAGTTTATTCCTGAAGAGAACATTCAGTTAACCCTTGAAGGATTCTACAAGGATTATTCCAAATATCCCTTCTCAGTGAGGGACCAGGTGCCCCTTTCGAGCAAAAGCGCCGGTTACGGCATTTTCGGGGATGAAGAGCTTGCTTCAACATCCGACGGAAGAGCATACGGATTCGAACTGCTCGGAAGATTCAAGGAATTCAGGAAAACCAACATGGTATTCTCCTACACCTTTGTGAGAAGCGAATTCAGGGATGCTGAATCAGGCTGGATTTCTTCATCGTGGGATAACCGTCACCTTTTCAATGTCACTGCAACAAAGCAGCTGAACAGGAACTGGGATCTGGGATTCAAGTGGAGGTATGTCGGCGGAGCGCCTTATACCCCTTTCGACCTTGAGAAATCATCGCTCAAGGCAGCCTGGGATCTTCAGGGAGAGGGATATCCCGACTATCTGAAGTTCAACACCGAACGGCTCAAGGCATTTCACCAGCTTGACATCAGGGTTGACAAACAATATTTTTTCAGGGATTGGTCGCTTATGCTTTATGTCGATGTTCAGAATTTATACAATCACCAGTCCGATCAGCCTGCAATATTGCTGAGGGAATCCGATCAGAACGGGGTTCCCGTCACCGATCCGCAAGATCCCTCAAGATATTCGATGAAATTTATAGAAGGTTCTTCCGGAACGGTTCTGCCGACAATCGGTATAATTGTGGAATTTTAATTTTTGTTCATATGTACAGATTTCTAGTTTTCTCATTCATATTTACTACCGGGGCCTGTTCAACCGGCTCAATAAGGACAAAAAGCCCCACGAAGCAGGATAAGGTCAGCTTTGCGACCAATCCGGCGGGCGAAGGGCCTGGGATCATGGTCGACCTTACTCCGGGTGAATCATTCTATTATCCTCTCTTTGCGATATGGCTCGAAACGGCAGAAGGGAATTACATACAAACTCTTTATGTTGCAAAAGCTGTGGCAACCGGGATTTTTGAATACGGAAGGCAGGAGAAAAACAAATGGATCACTGCAGCAAAAAGAGCACCCCAGACACTACCTTTCTGGGCCCACAAGAGAGGGATCAGGGCAGCTGACGGACTTTTCATGCCCGACGAAAAAAGTGCCGTTCCCGATGCATATACCGGAGCAACACCAAAAACAGGTTTCATCCTGTCGTCGAGAGCCGACAATCCCCTGCCCGGAAAATTCAGGGTGATGCTTGAGATAAACCAGAACTGGGACTGGAACGAATACTGGACCAACGACAGGTACCCTGATGATGAGAACTATAAATGGTCGTGCCAGCCGGCGCTTGTATACCAGGCTGAAATCGACATGCAGTCCCTAAAGGATTCATATAGCATGAAACCAATAGGACATAGTCATTATTCGGGTAAAACCGGGGAATTATTCAGTGATCTGAGCACACTGACAACGGCGCTTCGGATTGCCGATTCCATTATTGTAAAGTTTAAGTAGTGAGGATGCTAAGTAAAACCTCAAAAACTCTGGAATCATTCAAACAGACGTAATTACAATGTAATTACACAAATTTCAGATCTCTGCATTAAAAGTGTTGCCCTGGTCGTAATCCCCTGAGGTATATCCCCTCCTGAACCATTCCTTACGCTGGGCAGCTGTGCCATGTGTAAAGGAATCCGGAATTACACGACCCTGGTATCTCTTCTGAAGGACATCATCGCCGACGGAGGCAGCTGCATTCATAGCCTCTTCAATGTCGCCCGATTCAAGGGAATTGAACATCTGCTGATCGTAGTGCGCCCACATCCCTGCAAGAAAATCGGCCTGAAGTTCAAGCCTTACGAGGAGTCTGTTTGCATTAACCTCGCTCATTCTGGACCTTTGGTTATTGACTTCGCTCAGTGTGCCAAGCAGGTTTTGAACATGATGTCCGATTTCGTGAGCTATAACATAGGCAATTGCAAAATCGCCGTTGGCGCCGAACCTCGATTTAAGTTCATCAAAAAAAGCAAGATCGATATAAACCTTCTGATCGCCCGGACAATAAAATGGCCCGCTTGCCCCGCTGGCAAATCCGCAGGCTGACTGGACCTGATCCCTGAAAAGAACCAGTGTCGGCTTTTTGTAAGTCATATTCGACTCCTCAAATATTTTCGTCCAGACATCTTCTGTTCCTGCAAGAACAATCAATACAAAATTTGCCATTGCTTCCTCTTCAGGGGAAGCGGTCACCGGACCAGATTCAGTCCCCGGTGCCTCCTGTGAGGTATTAAGTACCTGTGTGGGATCTCCTCCAAGAAGAAGAACCACAAGTGCAATTACAATTGTTCCGAGCCCGCCGCCTATTGCCATCTTTCCTCCGGAACTCATTCCTCTGCGGTCTTCTACATTATCGCTTGTTCGTCTGCCTTCTGTTCTCATTATTGTTAATATTATTTTTATAAAAATACAAAAATGTTTGTGAATGAGAAAAACAAGTTTTACCTTTGACCATATGGTTAATCTTTCTGGTTAAACCTTATGGTTAATATACATGGCTGAAGCTGACAAACAAACCGAGGAAAAGATCTTTGACGCTGCTACTGAGGTATTTATCGAGAAAGGAATGGATGGCGCAAGAATGCAGGATATTGCCAACCACGCAGGGATCAATAAGGCTTTGTTGCACTATTATTACCGTACGAAGGATCAGCTTTTTAATGCCGTATTTGAAAAGATCGCAGGAGCCATGTTCTCAAAATTCGCTCCCGTTTTCGATACAAAGCTTACACTGGAGGATAAGATCAGGTTCTTTTTCAGGGAACATATCGCATTCCTGCAAAAGAATCCCAGGTTACCGGCATTTCTTTTAAACGAATTCCACCGTAATCCTCAAAGGATCAGGAAACTTATTCAGAACATTGATATTAATAAGCTATTGTCGACCCTTGAAGTTCAGCATAGGGAAGAAATGAAAAGATACAATATTACAAAGGAAACCATTCCACAGTTCATGACAACCATTGCAGCGATGAGTGTATTTCCATTTGCAGCCAAACCGCTGATTTCAAGCCTGATGGAAAAAATGGGTTACAATTTCGATCAGTATATTGAGGAGAGAAAGGAATATGCTGCCGAGTTTGTAATTAACGCGCTGAAAAGACAAGAGTTTATCAGTAAACAAAAGAAGAAAAAATAAACAGAAATGAAAAAGAGAGTACTGATCCTGTTTATGTTAATCATACCCTTCGTGCCGGGACTCATGGGACAGAATGTACTGACTCTGAAAGAGTGCTATGATATAGCAATGACGGCAGCCCCCATCGCTTCAGAGAGAGATGCCTACCTGCAGATATCGGCCGTAAGGGATAAAAACCTGTCGAAAGGCTGGCTTCCGACTCTCGATGCCGGCGGCAGCTTCGTCTATAATTCATCGGTCGTGGATATGACCGATGTGCTCGGAACCCTGCCAATTCCCGGAATTGACGATCTGATCCGTCCGCTTCCCCATGAACAGTATAAACTGACAGTGGATATCAGCCAGGTCATCTATGACGGGGGATCAATAAAAGGTGCAAGGGCTCTTGAAAAAGCTGACCTTAGTATTAATGAGAAGCAGACGGAAACGGATCTTTACAAGCTTCGGGCACAGATTAACTCCTGTTATTTCAACCTGCTGCTTCTTGAAAGGCAGAAAGAGCTGCTGCAAAGTTATCACGAACTGGTAACAAAGCGCATGGCCTCGATGAACGCAGCCCTGGCCAGCGGCATGATACTCAAATCAGATATTGACGTGCTTGCTTCCGAAAAAATAAAACTGGAGCAGCAGTTAAGCGAAAATGAGATCAGAAAAGCATCACTTTTGAAAATACTTTCAAGCCTAACCGGTACAGTGATTGATTCATCAACGAATTTTGTCCTTCCTTTAGCCGGAGAGGAACCTTCAGGGGAATTATTGCGTCCTGAACTGCAGATATTTGACCTCCGAAAGGAACAACTAAATGCCGGCCTGCTGGTCCTGCAAAGCAAAAGAATGCCAAAAGCACTCGCATTTGCAACCCTCGGTTACGGAAATCCTCCGGGAAGCAACTTCTTCAGGGATGAGTTTGCTCCGTATTATATATTGGGCGCCACAATCAAGTGGAACATATTTGACTGGAACAAAGCAAAAAATGAAAAACAGGTTATCAGCCTTCAGCAGAGTATAATTGACATCAGGAAAACCGAGCTTACAGATAACCTGAACAGGCTTCTTGATGCCAAAAGCGCGGAAATATCAAACCTTAAATTCCTTCTTGGATCAGATACTGAGCTGATCGCAATAAGGAAAAGGATAACCGCAGCAGCAGAGTCACAATATGAAAACGGAACCATCACCGCTTCTGATTTCATGAATGAACTGACTGCCGAAAGAGAGGCTCTTATAAATCATGAAATCCACAGGATTAATCTCGCAATGGCACAGATAGAATATTTGAATATAAGCGGAAAAGAATTAGAATAACCCCCCTGCCCCCTAAAAGGTGGGTTTAACCGGAATACAATTACAGACACCTAAAGGGGATCTGCCAAGGCTCCCCTCCCTGGGGGCCGAGCGTTAAGAAATTAGCCTGTGGCTAATTTTAGCGAGGAGCCAGACTGCAGGGGAGATTTGTGGTGGAGGGGCTGGGGGTGGGTTAAAACGGGAAAGTGGGCGAATTATAATTGAAGAAATTGAATTACTTTATCACATATTAATATGAAAATTAACCTGTTCTTAATAATCCCGGTAGTTCTGTTAGTAGCATGCAATCCCAAAACCAACCAGGCTGACGCCTATGGCACCTTTGAAGCCACTGAAGTCATTGTCGCTGCCGAAACCAGCGGACGTATACTAAAGTTCGACGCAACAGAGGGAAATGAGGTTGAAATGGGCACTGAGATTGCCCTGATAGATACAACCCTGTTTAATCTTCAAAAAGGCGAGATCGACGCAGGGATGAAAAGCGTCAGAACACGCATCATTCTGATAAATGCCCAGAATAACATTCTTGCCCAGCAGATCGATAACCTGAATGTTAACATAGCCAGGATCCGGAATATGCTCAAAGATGATGCGGCAACCCAGAAACAATTTGACGACCTTGCAGGACAGGTGGCGGTACTTGAAAAGCAGATTGCCGCAAACAATACCCAGAAAACATCTGTAGCCGCGGAACTGACGGTATTTGAATCAAAAAAAGCGACACTTAACGAACAGATTGTTCGCTGCAGCGTTAAAACCCCCCTGCAGGGAACCCTGATTGAGAAATTTGCTGAAGCCGGCGAGGTGGCTGTGGCAGGAAAACCTCTTGCAAAGATTGCCGATCTGTCGGTAATTAAACTGAAAGTCTATGTAAGCGGCGCTCAGCTTCCGGATATCAGGACAGGAGAGGCGGTTACGGTAAGAATTGACAAGGGGAAGAAGGATTATTCCACTTTTACAGGTAAGATCAGCTATATCTCCGGAAAGGCTGAGTTTACGCCAAAGATCATCCAGACGAAAGAGGAACGGGTAACTTTTGTCTATGCCGTCACAATCGATGTAGTCAATGACGGCTCAATGAAATCAGGAATGCCGGGAGAAGCTATCTTTTGAAATGAAATGCAGATACTGAATCTCCGTGGATCTCTGTGCCTTCTCTGTGTCCTCTGTGTTAGTTCTATATAATACCCGGTTGCACAGAGATCCACAGAGAAGACACAGAGGTCCACTGAGAAAGAAAAGAATATGAAAGAGATTGTAAATGCATCGGGTATCGGCAAAAAATTTGAAGCGACACAGGCTTTGAAGGATATATCATTTGAGGTTGCCGGAGGTGAGATATTCGGATTTATCGGACCCGATGGTGCGGGTAAAACAACACTCTTAAGGATAATCACTACCCTTCTTCTGCCTGATGAGGGAGATCTGAAAGTTCTCGGACTCGATTTCAGGACGGGATACAGGGAATTAAGGAAGAATATCGGATACATGCCGGGTCGGTTCAGTTTGTACCAGGACCTCACGGTTGAAGAGAACCTTGAATTCTATGCTACGGTTTTCGGGACCACTGTGCGCGAGAATTATAATCTGATTTCCGATATCTATTCACATATCGAACCATTTGGAAAAAGGCTTGCCGGAAATCTCTCAGGAGGAATGAAGCAGAAACTTGCCCTTTCGTGCGCCCTTATTCATAAACCTGAACTGCTTGTCCTGGATGAACCAACCACGGGGGTGGACGCAGTTTCCAGGGCGGAATTCTGGGAAATGCTCCGGAAACTGGGAAAGCACAACATTACGATACTGGTTTCAACACCCTATATGGATGAGGCTATGAAATGCGATAGGATTGCCCTGATTCAGGAAGGTAAAATCCTTTCTGTCGGTCAGCCTCAGAAGATAAGGGATGAATTCTCCAGAAAACTGTTTGAGGTCAGGGCAACGGACAAGTACCAGCTGATTCTGTCCCTTAGGAAATACCCGGGAACAATTACTGCATATCCCTTTGGTGACTCGGTTCATGTAACCTTCTTAAATGACCGGTATGACGAATCGCTGACAAGGTTTCTTATTTCTGAAGGTATTGAAGATGCGGCAATTAAAGAATCGAGGGCCGGAATTGAGGACAGGTTTCTGGAACTGATGGAAATGTGACGGCATTATGTCGTGAAAGGTATGGGAATAAGATTGCTTCTCCCGATAAACCGGGATCGCAATGACGTCGGAATCAAGCCAGCTCCCCTCCTGGGAGGGGTTGGGGGTGGGTTAATGTTTACTGGCTCCCCTCCAGGGATAGGCCGGGGGTGGGTAAACTTAAAAAAAGTATGACAAACAATACAGCAATATCAGTTCACAGTCTCGTAAAGAAATTCGGAAACTTCACAGCCAACGACAACCTTGATTTTGAGGTCTTCAAAGGTGAAATCTTCGGATTTCTCGGTGCAAATGGTGCGGGGAAAACAACAACCATCAGGATCCTTTCCGGATTGTCACTTCCGACTTCCGGGGATGCTATTGTTGCAGGATTCAGCGCTTCCCGGCAGCCGGAAAGGATAAAAAGGGTAATAGGGTATATGTGCCAGAAGTTTTCACTTTATGATGACCTTACAGCCAGGGAAAATATTATGCTTTACGGCGGGATCTACGGAATGAGCAAACAGCTTATAAAGGAGAGAACCAGGTCGGTTTTTGAGAAACTCAATTTTGAAGCCTATGGAAACAAGCTGATTGCCTCACTCCCGCTTGGGATTAAGCAGAAGCTTGCCTTTTCCGTTGCGGTCCTGCACGAGCCTGAAATAGTTTTCCTCGACGAACCGACCGGGGGAGTCGATCCCATAACCCGCAGGCAGTTCTGGGAGATGATATATGAAACAGCTGCAAGAGGAATCACTGTTTTTGTAACAACCCACTATATGGATGAAGCTGAATACTGCGACAGGATATCAATAATGAGCGATGGCAGAATAGTAGCCCTTGATACTCCTGCAAACCTCAAGAAACAATATAATGCTGAATCGGTTGAGGATGTATTTGTAAAAATAGCAAGACCCCCCATCTTTCCACAAGGGGGGCTAAACTGAGCTGAAAAAGAAGCCCCCTTTAGGGGGTTGGGGGTAGAAAACAAGAAGTAAAAACGCTGATTAATAAAATGAAACGCTTCCTTGGATTTGTCAGAAAAGAGTTCCTCCATATTTTCAGGGACTACCGGACGCTGATTATCATATTCGGAATACCGGCTGCCCAGATATTGCTTTTCGGATACGTTGTAAGCACCGACATCAAAAACGCAGGGGTGGCATTCCTGGATCTTTCAAAGGATGAGGTCACCATAAAGATATCCGATAAGATATGCTCCTCAGGATTCTTTAACAGGACCGCCGATCTGACCGACCATAATGATATCGACAGAATACTCAAAAAGGGGAAGACAAAAGCGGTGATTGTATTTGAGGGTAATTTCGGTCGCAGACTTATAAGTGAAGGGAATGCAACATTATCGATAATTGCCGACGGATCGGAACCGAATACGGCAACACTCGTAACAAATTACCTTACAGCGATTATAACCGATTTCAACAGGGAACTTTCCGGTCCGGCCACTGGCGGCAATTTGCTCGTCCGGCCCGAAGTAAGGATGTTCTACAATCCCGGCCTGAAGGGCCATTTCATGTTTGTTCCCGGGGTGATCACCCTTATTATGATCCTGATCTGTGCCCTGATGACTTCAGTTACAATAACCCGTGAAAAGGAATTCGGCACAATGGAAGTTCTTCTTGTCTCGCCCCTGAAACCGGTTCAGATAATCCTGGGTAAGGTAATGCCTTATTTCTTTCTTTCGTTTATTGACGTGATAGTGATCCTTCTGCTTTCCTGGCTGGTCTTCGACCTTCCGGTAAAAGGCAGCCTGGTCCTCCTGCTTGCCGAAAGCATGCTCTATATAATGATGAGCCTTTCCCTGGGAATCCTGATTTCGACTGTATCGGATACAATGCAGCAGGCGATTTTTATTTCACTTGTCGGAATGATGCTTCCCACAATTCTGCTTTCAGGTTTTATCTTCCCGATTGAAAATATGCCTGAAGTTTACGGATGGATCAGCTCAATTCTTCCGCCAAGGTATTTTATAGTGATTATCAAAAATATTATGATCAAGGGCACCGGCTTCCTTTATATATGGAAAGAGACTCTGATATTGACGGCTTTTACAATTGCATTTATCGGATTGAGTATAAGAAATTTCAAAATAAGACTGCAGTAGAAGGTATGACAGGCGACGGGCGACAGGCGTCAGGCGACAGGCCCCCAACCGGCTCCCCTCCTGGGGGGCCGACCGTTAAGAAATTGCCCGGTGGGCAATTTTAGGGAGGAGCCAGACTGCAGGGGAGATTTGTGGTGGAAGGGCTGGGGGTGGGTTTTTAAAGATAAAAAGACTGACTTATGCGAACTATATTCTATCTTATCAGAAAGGAATTCATTCAGATCTTCCGGAACAAGTTTATCGGCAAGGCTATTTTCGGCGTTCCGATAATCCAGATGCTGATACTTGTACCGGCAGTGACTTTTGAAATCAAGAATATTAAGCTGTGCATTATCGACAGGGATATGTCTTCCGTATCAAGAAGCCTCATTAGCAAACTGGAAGGATCGACATTCTTTAAAATTACAAACTCGACATCTTCTGAGGAAGAGGCCAACGCACTGCTTCTCAGGGACAAATGCACCCTTGTGCTTCAGATTCCGGCTGATTTCGGAAAAGAAACCGGAACCGGGCAGCCTGGCAAATTACTGGTCTCAGTAAATGCAATAAATGCCTCCACCGCCCAGCTCTCATGGGCCTACCTGAATGGTGTCATCCGGGATTTCAATTCCGAACTTGCAATGGAACACACAGGTATCCAGATGGAATCTGCAATCCCACGTATCAATATTCAAAACCGTTACTGGTACAATGAGTTGTTAAATTATAAGTATTATATGCTTCCGGGAATTCTAGGAATTCTTGTCACGGCAATAGGCTTCCTTCTTGCAGGGCTTAATCTTGTAAGGGAGAAGGAGACAGGGACCATTGAGCAGATAAACGTGACACCGGTCCGGAAGCATCAGTTCATTATCGCCAAGATGGTTCCATTTCTGATCATCGGCCTCATCGATCTGGTAATAGGATTGGTACTGGGGAAGGTGGCATTTAACATCCCTTTTGAAGGAAGTATTGCACTACTTTTCCTCAGTGCTTCGATATTCCTCGTAGCAGTTCTTGGATTTGCACTCTTCATTTCAACATTCTCCGGAACCCAGCAGCAATTTATGTTTATAGCATTCTTCTGCATGATAATCTTCATACTTATGAGTGGCATATTCACGCCCCTCGAAAGCATGCCCGACTGGGCCCGGAAAATTGATCTCATAAATCCGGTGGCTTACATAATGAGAATAAACAGGATGGTGATGCTTAAGGGATCTTCTATTAATGATATCAGCGGAGATATCTGGTCATTGATAACTATCGCAGTTTTATTCACGGCACTCGCGATAAGGAGATACAGGAAAACTGCCTGAAAACATTTTCCCGCTGATTATGCAGATTGACGCAGATGAGAAATCCAAATCTGCGGAAATCCGCGCGATCTGCGGGAAGTTTAAATTACTTTAGCGATATGGTTGCCATTACCGGCCAGTGGTCGGAAATGAAAACACCGTGTTCCTTACGGATAAAGGTTCTGTGTTCAAGGACCTTCATGCCGGTCCTTACAAAAACATAGTCTATTCTCCCCGCTGATGTGCTGTCCGAAAAACCGTTAAATGTATAAGCCGGTCCCGTCGGCCTTTTTTCGGAAACCGCATACGTATCAGTAAACAATGGCACACTTTCATAGGGACCGGTAAGGATTTCATAGCCTTTCCCTGAAATCAGCATATTAAGATCTCCTGTAACCACAAACGGGAAACCGTCTGCAATACTGTCAACTCTGTTCAGCAGTAATCCGGAGCTCAGAATCCTTGCAGAATCAGAATCATGTGCAAAATGGGTATTGAAGAAATAAAAATGCTCAGAAGTTGTCTTTTCTGAAAGCTCAACCCATGTGACAATACGGGGAAGATTTGCACCCCATGCTTTTGTGCCTGCAACATCCGGTGTGTCAGACAACCAGAATGTCTTGGTCCTGATGAGGTCAAACCTCTCCTTTTTAAAAAATACCGGATTCATCTCCCCCTTTTTAGCTCCGTCGCTTCTTCCAACACCAACTGAACTGTAGCCGGTCATGACTGAATCGATGTAATCATGCTGTTGAGCCAGCACTTCCTGCATCCCGATAAGATCGGGATCCTCATCCTTTAAGAACCTGCACAGGAAGGCAGCCCTGTTTGGCCAGGCATTAATGCTGTCCCTTGGATTGTCATAACGGATGTTGAAAGTCATTACTTTCAGGACATCGACATTTGATTTTTTATTGCATCCCGGCAGAAGAACCAGAAGGAAGATTACAGGCAGTAAATACAACTTCTTCATAATCAAAGAATTTACATAGAAATAAAGTCACTGGCAGATAAATATAATAAAAGGTCCGCAATATGAAATGCGGTCTCCCCCCTCAAATGTGATGATGCAAATATACTTATATTTGCATGAGGTTCAAAACAGGGGTCAATAACTCCAGTCATGACCTGTTAACAAACAGATTAATAACTAATTACTGAACATAGCCCTTCGCTGATGCCTGATATTATTAAGCTTTTACCCGATTCGGTTGCAAATCAGATCGCTGCAGGAGAAGTAATTCAGCGGCCGGCATCGGTTGTCAAGGAACTTGTCGAGAATTCAGTCGACGCTCAGGCTGAAAGCATTGATGTCATTATAAGGGATTCGGGCCGTACATTGATTCAGGTTGTCGACAATGGGACAGGTATGTCGGAAACCGATGCCCGGTTATCGTTTGAAAGGCATGCAACTTCAAAAATAACTTCAGCCGGGGATCTTTTTTCAATCCGCACCAAAGGCTTCAGGGGAGAGGCACTGGCATCAATAGCCGCTGTTTCGATGGTGGAGCTGAAGACAAGGAAAAAAGAGGAGGATTCAGGAACCATAATTATCCTTAACGGCTCAAAAGTTGAAGTCCAGGAACCATGCAGCTGCCATGCCGGATCAAGTTTTTCAGTGAAGAATCTGTTCTTCAATATTCCGGCACGGAGAAAATTCCTTAAGTCGGACAATACTGAAATGAGGCATATAATTACCGAGTTTCAGAAGATCGTCATTGCTCATCAGGAAATAAGATTTACTCTCCATCACAATGATAATGAAATTTACAATCTCGGGCCCGGCAATCTGCGGCAAAGGATAATCGGTGTGTTCGGCAGGCAGATAAACAACGATCTCATTACTCTTGAAACCGACACGACCCTTGTAAATATCAGGGGATTCATTGGAAAACCCGAGAATGCACGAAGAACATACGGGGAACAATTCTTTTTCGTCAACAACAGGTTCATGAAACATCCCTATTTTCATAAAGCAGTTGTTGAGGCATACCAGAACATTCTTCCTCCTGAAGTAATCCCCTCGTATTTCATCTTTATGGAAACAGATCCTGCTTCGATTGATATAAACATCCATCCCACCAAGACCGAGATCAAGTTTGAAGATGAAAGATCGATCTGGCAAATCCTGATGGCTTCGGTTAAGGAAGCCCTTGGAAGGTTTAATATCGTGCCATCGCTCGATTTCAATGGCGAATCATTGATCGATATTCCCGTCGGGTCGGCCTTCAGGGGTATCCCTGAACCCCCATCGATCGGGATCGA
This sequence comes from uncultured Bacteroidales bacterium, assembly GCA_963696535.1. Taxonomy (GTDB): domain Bacteria; phylum Bacteroidota; class Bacteroidia; order Bacteroidales; family VadinHA17; genus LD21. The sequence continues at coordinate 55,618 of CAVOKP010000017.1, read as the reverse complement.
TCCGCGGTACGATCCCTTTGCAGGCGATGAAAAGTCATCAAATCAGAACAGGTTTATCGAAAGATTCGAAAGAGAGAACAATTCTGACTGGGAAAAGCTGTATTACAAGCTTGAGCGGGGAGATCCGGAACCTTCAAAGGCCGAAAACGAAAGAAAATTCTTCCAGATAAAGAATAAATATATCGTCTGTCCGGTAAAATCGGGGCTTATGCTTATTGATCAGAAAAGGGCTCATGAAAGGATCCTCTACGAAAAGTACCTTGAAAACCTGAACAGCAACAAAAGCCTGAGCCAGGCTGAACTCTTCCCGGTGGCAATTGATCTGAATCCGGCTGATATAATGGTCCTGAAAGAGATAGAGGATGACTTAAAGCTGCTTGGATTTGCTTTTACTTTTACCGGAGGTAACAAGATTTCCATAACCGGCCGTCCTGCTGAAACCGGTTCTGCCGATCCTGTGATGATGCTGGAGATCATGCTTGAAGAGTTTAAGGCAACCCAGTCGGATCCGTCGGCAGGAATAAAGGAGAAAGTAGCACAGGCTATGGCAGGAGCCTCGGCAATACCTTACGGCAAAGTCCTGATGAAGAGTGAAATGGAGGATCTTTTCGATACCCTGTTTTTGTGCAGGTCGCCTAATTATTCACCAAAAGGGAAGGCAGTCATCAATATAATAACCCTTGAGGAAATTGATAAGCGGCTCCGTTAGGTTTTGGGCTAAAGCCCTGAATCTGTTTTTGGCAGATAAATTGATAGTAGTATCTTTAGCCTCAATTTTATTACAAGAAATAAAGTATAGTTCATGAACGGATTTGGCAGAGGATTTGCGGCATTGCCGCCTGTTGTAAAAAATCTCATACTGATTAATGTCTTATTGCTCGTTGCCACAATAACTGCAAAAAGTGTTTTCAGTTATGACCTTACAACCATTCTCGCACTTTACTTTCCGAAATCGGAGCTCTTCAAGCCTCTCCAGATACTTACCCACATGTTCATGCATGCTGATTTCTGGCATCTGTTCTTCAACATGTTTGCACTCTACATGTTTGGCGGGATCCTTGAGAATGTGTGGGGACCAAAGAGGTTTTTCATCTATTATATGGTTTGCGGCCTTGGTGCGGCACTGACTCATGAAACAGTTATTGCATTCCAATACAATCAGCTGGCTCAGAGTATCGGCCCTGATAATCTGCAAACCGTGATTGACCAGGGAACTTCATTATTCAGACAGGGACAGGGATTCGCTGACCAGGAAATGCTTAAACTTCAGATGCTTTTAAATACTCCTACTGTCGGAGCATCCGGGGCAGTATTTGGTATTCTTCTTGCTTTCGGAGTTCTCTTCCCCAATACCCAGCTGATGCTGCTCTTCCCCCCTATTCCGATCAAAGCGAAGTACTTTGTTCTCGGTTACGGGGCTATTGAACTCTACCTGGCAGTAACCCAGCCGGGAAGCAATATAGCTCATGCCGCTCACCTAGGTGGCATGTTTTTCGGTTATATCATGATTAGGTACTGGAGAAAGACAACCACAACTCTTTACTGATGAGTATCTGGGAGGATTTGGGAAAAACATTCAGAACCGGAAGCAGCCTTACAAGGCTCATCTATCTGAATATTGCCGTTTTTTTGCTGATAACTGCCGGATCGATAATCGGATACCTTCTCAATAATCAGGCTCTTTCGCTGAAAATACTTAATCTGTTCTCGGTGCCCTCCTCTGTTAAAGCATTTGTTGTAAGGCCATGGACATTGATAACCTACATGTTCACTCATAAGGATGTCCTGCATATCCTGTTCAATATGCTGTGGCTCTACTGGTTCGGAACCATCTTCCTTGAATACCTCGATCAGAAGAAACTTGTTTCCGTCTACCTCCTTGGAGGCATAACCGGCGCCATAGTATATATAATATCATTCAATATATTCCCGGCATTCGATCAGGTTGTTTCAGAATCAGTTGCAATAGGCGCTTCAGCTTCGGTGCTTGCTGTTGTCGTTGCAATAGCTGTCTATGTCCCTGATTACTCCGTTAACCTTTTCCTTCTCGGCCGGATTAAGATAAAATGGGTTGCCCTTGTGATTTTCATTCTTACATCCGTTATGGACTTCTCAGTGAATTCTGGAGGCAAACTGGCCCATATCGGAGGGGCAGGCTTTGGATATCTTTACACAACAAACCTGCGCCGCGGACTTGATCTCGGAAAAGGATTAAATAAAGTAATTGATTTCTTCGCCACCCTTTTCAAGCCCCGGAAAAAGATGAGGGTAACATATAAAAAGAGGACAACCGAATATGAATACAATAAAGCAAGGGCTAACCACCAGGAACAGATAAACAAGATACTCGACAAGATCTCAAAGGGCGGTTACGACAGCCTGACAAAAGAAGAAAAGGACCTTCTCTTCAGTGAAAGCCAGAAGAAAAAGTGATCCGGATTTCTGCTGCTTTCACGTATATTTTTACATGTCTTATCAAAAATCATCAGCTTCACATGCAATTATTCAGGAATACAGATAAATTAGCCCTGACAAATCAGAATGCATTGAAGAAGTTTTTGTACAAGGCATTTCTTGGTGTAAATATATTGTTTGCCCTGTTCCTTCTATTTTCCTACCTTTCAGTTCATATTGATCCTGACTTTATTGCACTTCCTGCCCTGTTTGGGCTTGCCTATCCCTACCTCCTGCTTGTCAATATTATTTTTGCGATTGCCTGGGCAGTTACCCTGAGATGGGAGGCGCTGGTCTCGGTTATTGTCATTCTGGCAGGCTTTACCCATTTCTCCAATTACATCAAGATTCAAAAACCATCGGGCGATAAGACCGGGACTTTTCAGGTCCAGAGCTACAACGTCCGCCTGTTCAACTATTTTGAAGGAAGAAGCACCAGCAGTTCAGAAAAGAGGATACTTGAACTTCTCAGGAATCAGGGGGCGGATATAATTTGTCTGCAGGAAATCTATATCATGGGGGATCCAGGGCAGAAGGAACGGGAAATCAGGTCCGCCCTCGGAGGAAAATATTTTTCCCATTTTAAGGTGATCGGCAGTGGAAAAAACAGGTACTACGGAATTGCTACACTTACCAGATTTCCGATAATCAGCAGGGGTGACATAGTTCATGATAAATCATCAAGCCTCTCGATATATTCAGATATACTCGTCGGAAAGGATACCATCAGGGTATTCAATAATCACCTTCAGTCATTCCGCCTCCACAGGATGGAACGCACATTTCTCAGCGAACTTGTTGAAACATCGGATGACAAGGAGGCACTTAACGAGATATTAAGCATTTCATCGAGCCTGAGAAAAGGATTTGTTAAAAGAGCATCGCAGGCGCAGGCTGTCAAGTACCGGCTTGGAAAATCCCCGTATCCCGTTATAGTTGCCGGCGACTTTAACGATACTCCCGTTTCATATTCGTACAGGAAGATCCGCAAAGGGCTGAATGATTCGTTCGTAAGCTCAGGTTACGGAGCCGGATTCACCTATAAGGGCAATTATCCTCCTAACAGGATAGATTATATCCTGTTTGATGATGCCCTGGAATGCCGGCATTTCGATATATTGAAAGTAAAATACTCGGATCACTATCCAATAGTTGCCTGGTTCAGGAAGAAGAATTAGGCAGGGGGCCGGGAGCTTGGTGCTCGGTGCTCGGTGCTCGGTGCTGGTTGCTTGTTGCTGGTTGGTAACGAGGAACGAGGAACAAGGAACGAGGAACAAGGAACCAGCCATTTGTTATCACTGGGTTTTGAATGGCAATCTTGTCAGATCAACATTGCCTCCGGAGATGATCAGTCCAACCTTCTTTCCCTTGAAATATGAGGGATTCTCCTTTATCACTGCCAGTACGGTTGCCGATGATGGTTCGATAATTATTTTCATTCTTTCCCATATCAGCTTCATAGAGCTTATTATTGACTCCTCGGTGGCCGTAAAGATATCATCAACATTCTTCCTGATTATTGAAAAAGTAAGCTCACTCAGGGAAGTCAGGAGGCCGTCGGCTATTGTTAAAGGATTAACAGAGGGAGTCAGTAAGCCTGTTTTAAAGGATTTCCAAGCGTCATTTGCATTCAAAGGTTCGGCACCGATTACAGTGATGCTTCCGTTGATCCCTTTTGCGCTTGTTGAAGTTCCGCTCATCAGTCCGCCGCCGCCCACCGGTGCAACAATTATATCAAGGCCTGGTTTTTCTTCGAGAAGTTCCAGCGACGCCGTGCCCTGTCCACAGATGACATTGAAATTGTCATAGGGATGGATTAGAGTTGCGCCCTCCCTCTCCATTATTGCCCTGCAGGTCTCCTCGCGTGACTGAAGGGTTGGTTTACAGAATGTTATAATTGCCCCATAACCTGCGACGGCATCCTTCTTCACCAAAGGAGCGTTCTCAGGCATAACAATATAGGCCCTGACTCCGTTCATTCCTGCAGCCAGAGCAAGGGCAGCTGCATGATTCCCTGAAGAATGCGTGACAACACCATGTTTCTTCTCATCGTCGTTAAGCGACATGACGGCATTTGTTGCTCCCCTGAACTTAAAAGCACCTACCTTCTGGAAATTCTCACATTTGAAGTACAATTCACAATCGAACATCCGGTTAAGCTGACTGGAAGTAAGTACAGGAGTTTTGTGAATAAACGGCTTTATCCTTTTATGGGCAGACTGAATGTCGGAAAGATCCGGAAGATCCATTATAAATAGTTTGTTTTAAAGTCAAAAATATTAAATAAAATGATTGTCTCTGAAAGATCAAATCTGTTAATCAGCATTAGGAGTTTTAAGTGTCAGTTTCAACAGAATAAAGCCAATGGTCCCGGCAACAAATGAGCTGATAAAGACTGCGATTTTTGAAGTATTGATCACCGAAGGAATATCAAATGCAAGGATTCCTATAAATATTGACATTGTAAATCCGATTCCTCCAAGGAAACCAACCCCAGCAATGCTCTTCCAGTTAAGATCGGAAGGTAATGCACAAAGTCCGATGCTTGTTCCGATTATAGAAAAGAGAAGGATTCCCAGGGGTTTTCCTATTACCAGTCCGGCCATGATTCCCAGGCTATAGTTCTGACTTAATCCCTGAATCAGTCTGTCATCAATCGTAATACAGGTATTAGCCAGGGCAAATAACGGTAGAACTATGAAGGCAACCGGCTTATGCAAGAAATGCTGTAAGACATAGGATGGCGAATTTTCGCTTCCGTCTCTGAATGGTATTGTGAAAGCGATAAGTAAGCCTGTTATTGTCGGATGGATTCCCGAAATTGAAGTAAAGTACCACATCACGGCACCACCAATTAAATAAGGGATCAGGTTATAAACCTTTAGTCTGTTGATTAACAAAAGAAGACAAAAAATTAATAAAGCGATTATAATATTTGTGAAATTCAAGGTGGTTGTGTAGAAAACTGCAATAATTAACATCGCACCTAAATCGTCAATCACAGCCAATGCGGTTAAGAAGATTTTCAAGGAAGCTGAAACGCGGTTTCCTAAAAGTGATAAAACTGCCAAAGCAAAAGCAATGTCAGTTGCCATAGGGATGCCTGCCCCTGATTGAAAGCTTGTGCCAAAATTAAATAGCAAATATATTCCGGCAGGAACTGCCATGCCTCCGAGTGCTCCAAATATTGGTAAAGACGCGTTTTTAAAGCTTGAAAGCTCCCCCTGATAGATCTCCCGCTCCAGTTCCAGTCCGATCAGCAGGAAAAAAAAGGTCATAAGACCATCATCAACCCAATGAACTATACTGTAACCACCGAATTCAAGATTCCAGAAATCATTATAAATACTTTGCCAGGGGGAGTTTGCAATGAGGAGTGAAAGGATTGTCATCATTATCAGGACTAATCCTCCGGCCTTTTCGCTGTTAAAAAACTCTTTGTAAAGTGCTGTAAGTCTCATCCGGTCATCACCGTCTATTTAAGCGATTTTCGTCTTTTCACCCATTCACCGATCAGTATAATGACAGCAATCATAACTACTGTCAAAAAAGCCAGGATACCAAGTATTATGCTCATTTAGTCCTTTTTATTATTGAAACTCTTTTAATTAACGTTGTGATAAAAGGGTTCTACGTATTTGCATTACTGATTTTGGCCTGATGTCAGTTAAAAAAGCAGTTGTCGATATTTATTAAAACAACTGCTTTTTAAGAAACCCAAATAATCAACAAAGCAAAAACCTGACATCTTCCTTGTGATTAAAATTTTACTTAACCAGGGAAAACAAATATCTTAAGTACTGCCAAAAAAATAAATATTGCCAGCCAGAATAAAAATACCTTGAATCCATTTGACAATTTTGGCAGTTTCATTATTCTGATCATTACTTAAAGTATGATTCTGCAAAATTATGGATGTATGCCAGATCAATAATTAGAATATCATTAGAAGGTCATTAAAAATTCTTTAGAGAATCTTCCGGCATACTGGGAAGATTGCCGCCGCAGGAACTCTGAATCAGAATGAGGTCAGTTCAGGTGGAGGATGGATAAACAGGGGTTGTAAATGAAAATGCCGATATTACTTTCTTATTAATACACGTGAGACCTCAGTACCAGAAGGATATGTGATATCTCCCTGCTCTTCGGCCGTTATAAAGACTTCATTGAAATCAAAGGGGGTAAGAGACTTTAACGAAGAAGTTTTAGCATTTTTAACGCTTAGCTGCCCAATATTTTTAATACCTTCATTTTTCGTCACTATCCACACGACATATGTCTTTTTTAAAGGATCTATTCTGTCGACGCTGGCCAGATTCTTTGCAGTCACATCAATGGTATAGTTGTTGTTCTTGTCCAATTTTTTTACGGCAGTTATATCAGCTGCCGGAGCAACCGTCGAGACGGGAAATTTTTCCGTAGAAGCACAAGAAGACAAAAAAAGCATTGCAGCCAAAATAATTATATGTCTCATTTTTTCATAGTGTTATAAAGATTAAACAAAAATAAGGTAACTTTGTTTATAAGACAATTCACTTCTCCTGCTAGCACTTTTGGTCTTCCCCAATCTAATCTGTTCATTTTCCTGATAATCCAGCAAAATTATCAGGTTATGAATAATCAATAATTAAAATATCATTAGAAGATGGTTAGAAACTCCTTAATCATTTATTGCATATCTTTCATTATATAAATTTGCACAAAAGTTATCATCCGAATGGGAAACATTAACATACTAATAGTTGAGGATGAACGGCGGCTGGCAGAGATTCTTAAAAAGCAGCTTGAAGAATCGGGTTTCACCGCTGAAATAGCTTCTGATGGATATACTGGGCGGCAACTGGTTGAGAAAAACAAGTATAATCTTATTATCCTCGACATTAACCTGCCATTAATAAATGGCTATGATTTATGCAGAGAGATCAGGAAGATGAATAATAAAATCCCGATTATCATGCTTACGGCATTTGGCACTCCGGAAAACAAGATTGCGGGTTTTGATGTCGGTGCTGATGATTATGTTGTAAAGCCTTTCGATTACCGCGAATTACTGGCCCGGGTGAATGTATTCCTCAGAAGATCCGACTCTGACGTCACGGTTCCTGAAAAATTAAAGATGGCTGATCTTGAGCTGGATCTAAAGACCAAAACAGTAATACGGGCAGGCAAAAAGATTGATCTGACAGCAAAGGAATCCCTCCTGCTCGAAACCTTTTTAAGGAACCGTGATAAACTGCTTTCCCGCGAATTTATTATTGAACAGGTCTGGGGAATTGATTTTGATCCAAATACAAACATTATTGACGTTTATGTAAACTATTTGAGGAAGAAGATTGACAGGGATTTCAAGCCTAAACTGATTCACACAAAATTTGGTTTTGGATTCTATTGCAGTGATAAAGAAATATAACCGATGAACATTAAAATAAGATTAGCGCTGCAATTTACTCTGATTGTGACCGGCATATTATTGTTTTTTTCTGCACTGGTTTATTATTTTTCATATTCAAGCCAGCTGGCAAAGTTCAGGCAAAACCTACTCGACAGTGCAAAAAACACCGCAATCCTTCTGATTGATGTCACCGAGATCGATTCTTTATTGCTTAAGAAGATTCAGCAATCAACAATATCATGGGAAAGCGAGGAACTTGTGCTGACTGATTCTGCCTTTAACCTGATCTATGGGAATAATATTGAATTCCTTTCAGACAGCACAACTTTAATAAATAATGCAAATGATGATGTGAATTTTTTTTCAATTTCAGATAAGGACGGCGTCTGCTACAGACATAAATACGGCGACAGGTCATATTATTCCTTTGCAATGGCAATCGATAAATCCCGCATGGAAAATTTATCGGAACTCCGCAATATTCTGTTCTGGAGCAACCTTTTCAGTATATGGCTGTCGGTACTCTTTTCCTATTTCTTTGCCAAAAGAGCTATCAGACCTATTTCGCAGATCATAAAGAGTGTCAAGGAAATAAATTCCCTGAAGCTTAGCAATCGTCTTGACGAAGGAGATAAGAAGGATGAAATCGCCCAGCTGGCGATTACATTCAATGAAATGCTTTCAGATCTTGAGATTGCATTCAGAAACCAGGAAGACTTTGTTTCGAATGCATCCCACGAATTACGGACACCTCTTACGGTAATGATCGGGGAAAGCGACTATATGCTGAGCCATGAAAGGGAAAAAGAGGAATTCCTGACCCACCTTACCGGAATAAACACGGATCTCAAAAAGCTCAATTCACTCCTTACCAATTTGCTGGAACTGGCACAGATTAACGGAAACAAGATCATAAATTTTTCAAGGGTAAGGATCGACGAGATCATCTTCAATGCTGTCTACCAGGTAAAGTCAAAGTTTCCGGGACGAAGGATTGTACCAAAAATACTTTATCCCGAAAGTGAGGATGACCTTCTTATTAATGGCGATGAAGGATTGCTGACAATTGCATTCCAGAATCTGCTGGATAATGCATGCAAGTTTTCAAATGATGATATAACCGTAGAGTTTGAAATCGCAGATAAAACAATAAATGTCATTATCTCAGACAGTGGTGTAGGAATACCGGCCGATGAACTGGAAACGATATACAGACCATTTTCCAGGGCATCAAACGTAAAGTTCATTGGCGGATTTGGCATAGGACTTTCACTTGCTTCAAGAATAATGGAATTGCATAAAGCAGAAATGAAGATCAGGAGTAAAATCAATGAAGGAACACGCATTGAAATGATTTTCCAGCGTTTTTCAGGATAAGTCCTTTAACAGGTTAACCCTGTAAGATCTAATAATAAACAGCAGGTTATACTGTTGAAAAAAGAAAAAAGCTGACTCTCAATGAGGTCAGCTTTTCTATAGCTTGGAATGTCTCTTGTTCTAAAAAATACTGAATGCAACCGTTAATCCTGCGAGAACAACTGAAACCATCGACATCAGCTTGATAAGGATGTTAAGAGCCGGTCCCGAAGTATCCTTGAACGGATCACCAACCGTATCGCCGACAACGCTTGCTTTATGGCATTCGCTCTTCTTTCCGCCGTAATTTCCTCTTTCAATGTATTTCTTTGCATTGTCCCATGCTCCTCCTGAATTATTAAGCATGGTTGCAAGAACGAAACCTGCGCTCATGCCTCCAGCAAGAAGACCGATAACACCCGGAACGCCAAAGATAACGCCGATAACCAGGGGTACGACTATTGCGATAAGAGAAGGAACCAGCATTTCGCTCTGAGCTCCGGCTGTGGAAATCTCAACGCATTTGGCATACTCCGGTTTTCCTGTGCCATCCATGATCCCGGGGATCTCGCGGAACTGACGTCTTACTTCATCAACCATTTTACCTGCTGCCCGGCCGACAGCCTTCATGCTCATTGAACTGAAAAGAAATGCCATCATTGCTCCGATGAAGAGACCACCAAGAAGGATGGGATTAAAAAGGGAAATATCATAGGCAGCAGCGAAATCCCTTACTGTTGCCGATGTGATATTTATAGCTGTCTGTCCGTCCTGTACCGAAGGAACCGTGCTGTTATAGAAAAGAGTATCTCCTATCTGCTTGAATCCGTCGGGAGCCTTATCAATAAGTCTTCCAAGCCACAGCCTTACCTCTTCCATATATGCGGCCATAAGTGCCAGGGCTGTAAGTGCAGCGGATCCGATTGCAAAACCTTTTCCGGTAGCAGCAGTAGTATTGCCAAGACCGTCGAGAGCATCGGTTCTTTCTCTTACTTCTTTTGGAAGTTCCGACATTTCGGCATTGCCTCCTGCATTATCGGCAATAGGCCCGAATGCATCGGTGGCAAGTGTTATCCCAAGAGTTGAAAGCATTCCGACAGCAGCGAAGCCGATGCCATAAACACCCATGGCAAAATTGCTGAAACCGCCCGCAAAACCATAGGCAGCTATTATACCGCCAACAATTGTAACAACAGGAACCCATGTGGATGACATACCGACAGCCATGCCTTCAATAATGACTGTGGCCGGCCCCTGCTGCGATTGTTTCGCAATCCCCTGGGTTGGCTTGTTGGCATCCGAGGTATAGTATTCAGTCGACTGGCCTATAATAACTCCTGCCAGGAGACCTGAAACAGCTGCACCAAAAACACCCCAGGTTATCCAGTCGAAGCCAGCCATTACGGCAAGAACAACAAGTATTAAGGCCGAACTGCCGCCGGTTCCGAGAAGGAGGGCGCGAAGAAGCACCTTTGGTGTCGCCGACTCTTTTGTTCTTACCATATAAACCCCTGCAATGGATAGCAAAATACCAATGGCAGATACCAGCATCGGGGCTATGACAGCTCTCATCTGGGTATCCCCCGTAATTGCAGGCAAAGCAGCCCCAAGGGCAGCCGTTGCAAGGATTGAACCGGCATAGGATTCATAAAGGTCAGCGCCCATGCCCGCAACATCTCCGACGTTGTCGCCAACATTATCAGCTATTGTGGCAGGGTTGCGAGGATCATCCTCAGGAATTCCGGCTTCAACCTTTCCGACAAGGTCAGCGCCTACGTCAGCTGCTTTTGTAAAGATACCGCCTCCTACTCTCGCAAAAAGAGCTTGTGTTGAAGCGCCCATTCCGAAGGTAAGCATGACTGCAGTAATTTCGATTAGTTTTTCGTGGTCAGTGGTACCAGGCTGAACAAATGTAAGTCCCAGAAATTTCATGCCTGTCTCCATATTGTCCGGCGTAAATACCAATCCGTTAAGGATCAGGAACCAGAGTGCAATGTCCAGAAGTCCGAAGCCAACAACTACAAGCCCCATGACTGCACCGCTCCTTAATGCCACCTGGAGCCCTTTGTTGAGCGATTTTGAAGCAGCCCATGCTGTCCTGTTCGAGGCAAAAGTGGCTGTTTTCATTCCAAGGTAACCGCAGAGACCCGAAAAGAATCCTCCCGTAAGGAACGCGATGGGAACAAAAGGGTTCTGAATTCCAAAATATGCCAGAACGAATAAAAGGACAATAAGAATCAGGAATACCTTGGTAACCACCGTATACTGGCGCCGGAGGTATGCCATGGCCCCTTCCCTGACATACAAAGCTATCTCCTTCATCCTTTCGGTACCTTCTTCCTGGGCTTTCATATTCCTGTAGAATATCCAGGCGAACAGCAACGATATCAATGCAGAGACTGGTACGATCCAAAAAATACTGCTAATCATAATAAAGGTTTTTAATTAGATAAATTATAGGTTTAGATATGACAAAATTTGCCGCTACAAAACTAATTCAGTTTTTTATTTATGCAAATAAAAAAAGAAGCAAATACTGTCAAAACTACAGGTTTAAATCGCCCTGAAAAACTCATAATTGATGTTTTCAAGTTCGGCCATGGACGGATACGGGTAAAAAGCAATTTCATCCCCTGCCCCGACATAAAAGCCTGTTTCAATGGTCCTGTAGAGAAGCTCGCCCGAGAAGATCCTTTGAACAGTTTTCATGTGTTTCTCGTATTCCCCTCTCAGTATTTCAAGACAATCCCTGAGGTGGCCTATATTCGAGATATGGCAGATGTTCAGCTGAACCATAAAGGGGATTGGTTGCCAGCTCGCCCAGTTTCAACTCAACAAAGAAAAGTTTCGGTACGACAATGGGGATTGAACCGTCGGTAAGCCTTTTAAGAAATACTGATGGAGGCAGACCGCTTGCGACAAGAGGAGTGACCGGATTCAACTCCTGGTAAAGATGAAGCGCATTTCTGACTTCCTTGGTTTTATCATAAGGGGCTCTTTTAAGTTCAAGGACGATCCCATGGTCAGTTGTAAGGTAGAGTGACTTCAGTGCATCGACCGGAATAGTTTCAAGAACCCTGTAAACTGAAAGATAAACGGAACTCTTGGGACTGCCGTCCTCTTTTGCAACACACCTTTTGTTAAGGCTGTCCATATCGATCAGCTTCTCGATCTTTTTCAGGTCAACCTCAAAAAAGATTGTCTGGCTCTTGTTCCGTTTCTTGGTTCCAGTCGAAAGATACATTCCAAATCCCTCGGGAGGAAGCATCGAAGCTACAAGGGCTTCGGGAGTGCAGGTCAAATAAATGTATTTGCTCATGGTTTTATGTTATTTAGGAACGTCAATCAGGTCATTGCCACTATCAAATTTAAGCTTCTTTTTCGACATAAAGCAGATAAAGAATACTGCTGAATTCATTTTTTCTTATCCCTGACATATTTATTCATCCAGGCAAGAACCTCCCGGTGTTTATGCAGGATTGTCTCCCTGGCAGCATATCCATGGCTTTCGTTTGGAAGCATTACAAGCCTTACTGTTGCTCCGAACCCTTTAAGGGCAGTATAATACCTTTCGCTCTGGATCGGGAAGGTACCTGTGTTATTGTCAGCCAGGCCATGGATCAGCAAAATGGGATCTTTAACCTTGTCGGCGTTCATGAAGGGGGACATCCTGTTATAAATGTCAGGTGCCTCCCAGTAGCTTCTTCTTTCATTCTGGAAACCGAAGGGTGTAAGCGAGCGGTTATATGCACCGCTCTCAGCAATCCCTGCTGCAAACAGTCTGGAATACGACAATAAATTTGCCGTCATGAATGCCCCGTATGAATGGCCGCTAACGGCAACCCTTGCAGGATCGGTGACTCCCATCGCAACTGCTTTCTTTATAGCAGCTTCAGCGTCAGCGACAAGTTGTTCCACAAATGTATCATTGGGTTCCTTACCCCCTACCCCGACAATCGGAAAAGATGCATCCATAAGTATTGCATATCCCTGGGTGACATAAACGAGAGCCGACGCAGGACTGATCCTTGTGAATGTAAACGGGGAACCACTTACCTGGCCGGCAGCTGAAGGATCATTGAATTCCCTTGGATAAGCCCACAGAAGTGTCGGCAGCGGACCATCCTTTTCCCTGCTGTAACCTTTGGGGAGGTATAATGTGAATGAAAGATCAAGGCTGTCATTTCTTTTATACTTTACAAGTTCCTTGTGGACCCCGGCAAGCTGAGGATAAGGATTTTCAAACCTTGTAACCTGCGATATTTTGTTAGTCTTTAAATTCCTTATGAAATAATTTTGCACCTCGCTGACCGATTGTCTAGTAGTCAGAATAAGTCCCTTTGAAGGATCAAGAAATGTAGAAAACGTTTCATACCAGGGAGCTTCTGACCTCCATAACCGGATGGTTTTTCCTGTTGCGATCTCATATTTATCAATAAATGGACGGTCGCCTTCGGGGGAAGCCCCGTTTCCTGAAAGAAAAAGTGATTTTCCCTTATCTGTGAAATGAAGCACATTTCTACCGAATGAATTCTGGATCGTGATAAACCTTCCGGGATTATTATATCCGTCATCGCTGTTGAATTCCTGTATCTTCTTTTTGGAATTAATGGGATCCGAAGGTTTAAATGAGCTTGTCACACGCATCCTTGTCCTTGATGAACCTTCCGAGACCAGGGCAAAATTGTCATTCCCCCAGGTGATCCCGCTGAACCTTAGCTCCGTTGCAATAAACTTTACCGGATCGCCCGTAAAAGGAGCTTCAAGAGTGTAAACCTGATCGTGGTATTTCATTTCCTTCCTGAAATCTCCTTCGTCAAGTGCCTCAACCCAGTAAACTGAAGCAGGCTTATCTGATCTCCAGCTGTAAAATCTCGGTCCCGGTAAAACCATATCATAACCTCGGGGTTGATTTTCAATCAGTGGTTCTTCAAGAAGTGTTCTGACAAGATTTCCCTTCAGATCAAGGATCTGAGTCTTTGAAGGGAAATTGTAATAAGGCACAGTATAAGAAAAAGGATGATTGATTATGGTCACAATTAACAAGCGGCCGTCGGGCGAGGGATCAACACCTGTTATAATTGAGGGCTTGCCGATTTTTACGATGTAGGTTCCATTCCAGAGCATTAACTGTGATTTTGCGAAATACTCAAAGAGCGCTTCGTCAACCGGATCTTTAAGGAGGTCCTGATATGTAGGGGCCTGACCCTCTTTCCCAAGACTCTCCTGTATTACAGGTCCCTCAGGAACAAGGCTCCTTTCGGGTCTCTTTCCCCTTGCAGGATCATTTACGGAGTAGATTAGGCTCGAATTATCTGAAAGCCAGCTGACAGAATTGCCAAATACCAGATTTATGTTTTCATCAATTTTCGATGCTTTCAATGACTGAATGTCGCATATCCAGAGCTCAATTCCCTTACCTGTAGTATTCGTAAAAGCAATCTTCCTTCCGTCACCTGACCATTCGGGTGAACCAAAGGCAGGATCTTCAGGTAAGCCGGAAAAATGTCTGACATTTGAGCCGTCGATGTTCATCAGCGTGAAACCTTTATTGAATGTCTGCCTGCTGGGGCCGCTGGTTGCCGGATTGATTCTCAGTCCGGCCAACCTCAGCTCATCTCCGGAAAGCTCCCTTATTGTAATAATGGGAGGCCTCTCGACGACCAGGATATTAGCTTTGTCAGGACTTACCGACACTACAGGTGTAACAGGTGCATCAACAATCCTGACAATCTCTTCAGGAGGCAGCTGATATTTTACCGGTTCCTGTGAATTCATGCCGGGAGAGAGAAATGCTGCAAAGGCAATACTAAAAATAAGCTTCTTGACCATAGCGGAGTGATTTATGTTACAACAGTGAAGTAATATACTCAAAGAAATCCAATTAACAGAAACCTGAAATGCATTTTATTACTTACCCGACTCACTCCCTAAATACCCGTAACATTTTATTAAATTTGCCGGGTTATTTATATTTTAATCCAGTAATAAATTCCGAATGAACAATTTTTTTGATGATAAGATCTCGGATAGGCTTGGAGGGCATAATTTCGGTAAATCAACGGTGATTTACAAATTTGAGCTTATTAAGCGGGCCAAGGCTGCCGCAAAAAAAGCGCATCCGGGAGTCGAACTGATCGACATGGGTGTCGGGGAACCCGACTCCCCAGCCGATAACCTGGTTGTAAAAGCATTATCAGAGGAAGCCGGCAAACCCGCCAACAGATGGTATGCCGACAACGGCATCCCTGAGTTCCAGGAGGCTGCCGCCCGTTATCTCGAAAAGGTTTACGGACTTTCCGACATCATACCCTCCGAACATATTATCCACGGCATCGGATCGAAACCAATACTGGCAATGCTGCCCATATGCTTCATCAATCCCGGAGATGTTCTGCTCACCACGGTTCCGGGGTATCCCGTCACTGCCACCTATTCAAGGTACCTTGGCGGCGAAGTGTTTAACCTCCCTCTTACTGAATCAAATTCATTTCTGCCCGACTTTGGCATGATCCCGGAGCCGATCCTGAAAAAGGCCAGGATGCTCTACCTTAATTATCCGAATAATCCAACAGGTGCAGTGGCGAATGCTGAATTCTTTGAACAGGTTGTGGCATTTGCCAGGAAGAACAATATTGTTGTTGTAAATGATTCAGCATATGGCGCACTGACATATGACGGTCAGAGGCCTCTCAGTTTTCTTTCGGTTAAAGGAGCAATGGATGTCGGGATGGAAGTTCATTCATTGTCGAAGGCATTTAACATGACAGGCTGGAGGATCGGGTTTATCTGCGGGAACAGCAAAGCTGTAAGCGCTTATGCAACGGTGAAGGACAATACCGATTCCGGACAGTTCAGGGCAATCCAGAAAGCAGCCGTTCAGGCCCTTGATCATCTTGAAATAACAGAGAACACATCCGCAAAATATTCAAGAAGATTTGATCTCCTGATCGATGCCCTGAAGGAAGCCGGATTTAATGCGAAAAAGCCAAAGGGAACATTTTTCTGCTATGTAAAGGCTCCCTCCGGAACTCATGATGGAAAAGTATTCACTACTGCTTCAGAGTTTTCGGAATTCCTGATAAAGGAATCATTGATTTCAACGGTCCCATGGGACGATGCAGGCAGATATGTTAGGTTCTCGGTGACATTTGAGGCAGATACCGTTCAAAATGAGAAAGCAGTTATAGATGAAATGAAAAGAAGGCTCAAAGTCCTTAAGTTAAAATTTTAATAATGGATTTTAGTGAAGATCTTAGATCTACTTTGAATACCCTGAGGGAGGGAGGGGTAATACTGTATCCTACCGATACGATCTGGGGCCTCGGTTGCGATGCAACAAACCAGAAAGCAGTTGAGCGGATCTTCGGAATCAAGAAACGGATTGACAGCAAGAGCCTT
The DNA here is from genome assembly GCA_963696535.1 of uncultured Bacteroidales bacterium. Lineage (GTDB taxonomy): Bacteria > Bacteroidota > Bacteroidia > Bacteroidales > VadinHA17 > LD21. The sequence goes on along the minus strand of CAVOKP010000017.1, from coordinate 39,015 downwards.
ATCATCCTTGTGAACGGATTCGGTATGCTGGAGAGCTATGTAAAAAATATCCCGCTGATTGCAGCAGAGATCCTGGACGTATCTGATAAACCCATCACTATCATTTACCCCGAGGGCAAAAACCTTGCTCCGGGAGTCTGCAGCGAAGACGGATCGGTAGGCATAAGGGTATGCACCGATGATTTCTGCAATGAGCTGATAACAAGGTTCAGAAAACCCATTGTATCAACATCGGCCAATTTCAGCGGTTCGCCGTCGCCATCAGTCTTTTCGGAAATAGAGGATGATATCATCAGGGCGGCTGACTACGTTGTGAAATACCGGCAGTCCGACAATAATAAGAGTACGCCATCATCCATCATTAAAGTAGAGGATAATGGCGTGATCAAAATTATCAGGAAATAATTTTGCTATTTCGATCTTACATGTCCCGACCCTGAAACCCTTGCATTTACCCTGGGGTTACCGGTATAGGTTACATTTCCGCTTCCGGAGACACGGGCATCAAGCGAGTCTCCTGCCCTGCAGCGGCAGTTGCCGCTTCCCGAGATGCTGACCTCCAGATGATCTATTTCAATTTCCTCACCCGAAAAGCCACCCGATCCGCTTATTGAAATATCGCCGTTGTCGATGCTCCCGCCGGAACCGAGAATCACATCACCCGAACCTGATATCCCGCAACTGAGCTCATCCACATTCAAGCCCGAGGTATAGAGTTTCCCGCTGCCGCTTACATTCAGGCTGAGATGATCGGCTTCAATCATATCCATTATCTGCACCTTTCCCGATCCTGAAACACCAACTCCCTCGATCGCAGGCATTGTAAGGTTTATCGTAACCCTTTCATTATCATTGAATGAGAAACGGAAGTTCTCCTTTCTGATATTGAGCCGGTCGCCTGAAACGATTGTTTCAATTTCATCGATGTCTCTTTTATCACCTTCTATCGTAAGTTGGAATTCAGGTCCGATCCTGATGAACAATTCACCGGAAACCCCAAAGTTTACCTTTGTAAAGTTACTGACATTCCGGGTCTCTTTTGACTGACCCGATGCAAGCGCGGTTGTAAGAAATAATGCAACAAGGAATAGTGCGGAATAGATTGCTCTTTTCATTTCGGTATGATTTTAATGTATTGGTTTGTTTCATCTAAAGACGGATTCTTTTTGAGTTAGTTGCAGGGAGTAATGGATTTGATGAAAATAGAGGTTACAACACAGTCTGCAGCATTATTATACTACTATACGATTAACAACTATGACAATCCGGATTTTGATTACTGAGGGTGGTTTCGATTTCTACAAACAGGTCGCTTCTACGGAGCTCAAAGATGTTGAGTCAGATTTCCATTCTACAATCAGGTCGACGCCTACTGCGCTCACATATCTTAATTGGCATTCCCTTTTAAAATAGGTTGCGCCTACTGCACTCATATATCTTAATTGGCATTCCCGGTTAATCTGAGCCGCATAGCGTGACCTGTTTGTAGAATCCGTGAGATTCTTCCCTTGCCCTGAGTCTCGTGAGGCGATCCTGTTTGTTACTCAAATGAAAATCAATAATTATTTTTCCACCACAGATTACAAATCGGCCATACGAGGGTCAGACATAAAATATTTTTTTGTATTTCAACAATTATTATACATGTATCGATAATCTTTTATACCTGAAACAATATCCTTTTTCACAGGCTCCGGGTTGGCGAACAGAATTAACCTCAATTCAGATCAATAAGTCCATCGGGAAGCTGCACCGTTATGGTCCTTTTCTTTTCATCGAGGCGGAGAATGAAATCCCCATGGAAGGGAATCAGTATCTCCTTTTTTTCAGGTGAGATTATTTTCATCAGATCGTGGCCGGGATTACTTATTACTTCCTCAATATCACCAATAATTGTCTTGTCCTTCAGCATTACCCTGAATCCGGCGATATTCCCGTTTGCGGATGAGGGTTCTCTCTTTTCTCCTCCGGAAGTAAGGTAGACCGTGCATCCTGCGAATCCGTTTGCTTTTTCATAACTCCCGTATCCTTCGAGCCTTAGTTTAAGGATTTCTCCACCCTCATATGCCGATGAAGCTAAAAAAAAAGGAACCGGTTTTCCATCGATCTCGAGGAATACCGATTCCATTGCGGGAATATTTTCAATAAAATCCTTCTCCAGCTTAACTGTCAGAGTGCCGTCATAGCCCTGGATCTTAAGGACCCTTCCGAGTGATATGTTGGCAATATAAGCCACCGGGTTCTGATCCCAGGATTGATGTCCTATTCTGCTGGTTTTTCTTCAGTAGCAATCTCCGGTGCAGCCTCGTCAGTTGCCGGGGCTTCCGCAGGGATTTCAACGGGAGCCTCTTCTGCCAGAACCGGTTTTGGATTCGCTGCTGCTTCAGCTTTTGCTGCAAGATCAGCCTGTCTTTTAGCCAGTCTTGCTGCCCTTGCTTCATTTATTTTCTTTTCTGCAACGAGGCGTTTGTCAATAGCATCATCCTGCGATTTTTCGAGACCTGATTTGCGTGCTTCGATCTTCTCCTCATTCTGTTTCATCCAGGCTTCGAACCGTTTTGTTGCCTCAGCTTCATCAAAAGCACCCTTTTTAACTCCTTCAAGCAGGTGTTTCTTTATAAGTACGCCTTTAACAGAGAGGATAGCTCTGCATGTTTCCGAAGGTATCGCACCATTTTGCAGCCATCCCAGGGCCTTATCGAAATCGAGTTCGATTGTGGCGGGATTGGTTATCGGATTATAAATTCCGATTTTCTCAATATATCTGCCATCACGTGGCGACCTGCTGTCTGCTACCACCACGTGGTAGTAGGCCGTTCTCTTGCGGCCCTTTCTAGCTAATCTGATTCTAACTGCCATTTAATTTTAATGCTTTTTGTTTAACCTGCTTTTTAAAAATGTGGGTGCAAAGATATAGAAAAATATTATGGAAACAATTACAATTGATGTTTATATAATTGATATATAATAAATCGTAGAGACGGGTCTGAGACCCGTCTCTACGATTTATTAATACCCCGGATTCTGTTGTGATTTCAGATTCGGATTCGCCTCGGTTTCCCTGAATGGTATCGGAAACACAAGACGCGGATCATCAAAAGGAAGTGTGCCGACACTTTGGCGCAACCTGCGCAGGTCATGAATCCTGTGTCCCTCAAATGAGAGTTCCAGCCTTCTTTCAAGAAGGATATCATTCAGTGTAACCGTGCCGGTTCCTGTTAACCCGGCCCTTGTATGAACGGCATTATAGTCGTTCAGCGGAGTGTCGCCGATAGTGGTGGTGAGCCTCTGATTACACTCTGCCCTAATAAGGTACATTTCTGAAAGGCGGATCAGGTTGACGACACCGTAAAGGTTATTCCATTTGCCTGAGCGCATTTCCCCGTTTCCGAGGAAGAAGAGGTCGCGTCTCTCATCACCTGCTGCATAGAGATCCAGGTGTCCGTCAAGTATCTGGATGTCTCCGTCCCTTCCTCCAAATTCAGGTATGGAAAAGAACTCTGTCATTGAGCTCATCATGTCCTGTGATGTGATCTGTGTGGCAAAGATATCCTCCGATGTATTATCGTCGTTATTGAAAACATCTGAATAAGAAGGAAGAAGCTCATATAATCCCGATTCAATGACCAGGCTTGCGGCATCTCTTGCCTTGGCATAATCACCCTTCTGAAGATATACTCTTGCAAGCAATGCATTTGCTGCTCCGCTTGTGGCATATACTTCATTTTCTTCAGGTAGTTTTGAGGCTGCCAGAACAAGGTCGGCAATAACCTGATTATAAACCTCCTCCACTGAATTGCGTGAGATAAAGCTTTCTTCATCAATTCCGCGGGTCGGGGTCAGGACAAGGGGAATTCCCAGCTGTGTGCCAGCAGTTGCTGACTGGTATTGCTGGGCATAGAACCTTACTAGGTCAAAAAACATAAGGCTGCGTAAAAACAGGGCTTCACCTTCCACCCTGTCGCGGTCCTCTTCGTCAACAACCTCAAGTGCACTCAGAACGTTATTGGCAATGTTGATAACCTCGTAGCTGTCGATCCATTGACTGGAAGCATCTTCGTTTGAAGAGTTCATTTGTTTATTGTATATCTGACGCGGTCCGCCATAGGTACCAACCCACATGCATTCATTGGCAGCTCCAAGGAGCTCGGCATTTCTAAGCAGGTTGCCGCCGTAAATGCTGGGATCATCAAATTGTGCATAAGCGCCCTTAAGAACGCTCTTGACGTTGGCATCGGACTCAAGTGAGAGCTCTTCGCTGATACTCTGGTAAGGCTCAAGGTCCAGTAGTTTGTCGCAGGCTGTAAAAAACAGCATCAGAACGACTATTGCTGAGATTGAAAATATCTTTTTCATTATACTATGATATTACGCGTTTATAAATTTATACTTAGCCCTACAAGAATGGTCCTGGGCTGCGGGGCAGAATAGAAATCGAGTCCTGAGGTGATATTTGAAACTGCAAAATCAGAAGATACCTCAGGGTCCCATCCGATGAAATTCGTAAATGTCAGAAGGTTCTGACCCTGCAAATAGACTCTTAATCCGCTGAGTCCCAGTTTTCTTACAAACTGTGACGGAAGGTCATAGCTGAGCATTGCTGAGCGCAGTTTAAGGTAATCTCCGTCGGATATATATCTGCTGCTCCTGGCCTGGTCACCATTGCTATACCCCAGACGGGCCTGCGGGATCATTGTAATGTCACCCGGCTCTTTCCAGCTAGCCAGCTGATCGGTAGTCTGGTTGTCAAACCATGCTGCATTGGCAGCCATATATGGATCTCCGGCCATCTGGAGCTTGTTGCCAGCAACACCCTGGAAAGTAAAAGTGAGACCTACTCCCCTGTAGTTAAAAGTGTTTGTTATGGCTCCCAATAGTGGAGGATTCGGATTCCCCAGAACGACAAAATTGGCTTCTGCGAAATCATTTGTGGTAGTGGTGTGGTCAGTCACATTTCCATCTTCATCCTTCGTATTTACATACCAGATGGCGTCGCCGTTATCCGGGTCAACGCCAGCATATTCTGCTCCGTAGAATATCCCAAGGGGCTGGCCTACCATAACTACATTCATGAAGCGTGAGCTTCCCTCATCAATAACCATCTGTCCTCCAAGATCTGTTACCTTATTCTTATTAAATGAGAAATTCAGGCTTGTCGCCCATTCGAATTCTCCGGTAAGGTTAGTTGTGTTTATCACGAATTCAACTCCCTTGTTGGTTACTGCACCCACGTTCTGGGTCTGAACCGTATAACCGGATGTTGCAGGAACAGGAACGTCGAGAAGCAGATCATTTGTATTCTTCATGTAAACATCGATCTCACCCGAGATCCTGTTTTTAAAGAATCCGAAATCAAGACCAAGATCCATCTGCCTTGTAGTTTCCCATCCAAGATCGGCATTTGCGATCTGTGAAGGGATCAGGCCCGATGATCCGTTGTAACTGTCGACTCCGAAAAGGCCAAGATGCCTGAAGTTACCGATTCCGGCGTTTCCTGTAAGCCCGTAGCTGGCTCTCAGCTTAAGGAAGCTTATCGTGGGATTCGAAGCCAGGAAGCCTTCCTTGCTTAAAACCCATCCCAGCGACAATGCAGGGAAAAATCCGTATCTTGAATTCTTTCCGAACCTTGACGATCCGTCAACACGTCCGGCAAGTGTTACAAGATATTTTGCATTATAGTCGAAGTTCACCCTTGAGAAGTATGACAGGAAGCTGTATTCTGTCTTTGATGATGATGCCCCGCTTATGAGCCCTGCGCTTGCGAGCGTCTTGAGATCGTCGAGCGGGAACTCCTGGCCCTCGGCCCATGCATTATCAATAACGGTGTACTGATACTCGGTTCCCAGCACTGCGCTCACTCCGATACTGCTCATCTGCTTTATAAAGTCGAGATACGACTTGGCCGAAAGGTTCTGATTCTCTCCGTAGTTTGCAAATCCGTAACCACCTATTCCCCGGCCTGAATCGGTCCTCTGTCCGTACCTTGCATTCTCCTTTGTGCTGTAAAGGTCGAAGCCCAGTTCATTTCTCCATTTCAGGGGTTTCGCCAGCTGAAAGCTCAAATAGCTGTTCACCAGGGTCCTGAAGTTTGAGATATCCCTGTTGGCCTCCTCGACATCGATCAGTCCGTTATAATAGGTCGTAACCGGGGTGTTATACAAAACCCCGTCGAGGTCCCTTACCGGTGTTATCGGCGACATTGCCACAAGCTGCATTGGAGTCGAGAAGGCATTGTCGGCCGAAACCTGGTCAATAACTGTTTTGGTAAGGCTTAATGCAAGCCCCATGTCGATGAAATTGTTCACCTTGTTGTCGAGATTGAGCCTCCCCGACATTTTCTGAATGCCGTTCGATACAAGGATCCCCTCCTGGCTGCTGTATGATCCGCTGGCAAAGAATTTCAGCTTCTCATTTCCGCCCTGTGCCGAAAAATCTGCAGTCATAAGCTGCCCTGTCTGGAAGGCCTGATCCTGCCAGTCGGTGTCGACTGCAAGTTCAGGGTCGGTATATGTTGCCCAACCGTCGTAGCGGTTAAAGCGGGTCCTTGCAAACTGAAGCCATGAGCCTGAATAGTCACCAGGATTATTTATCGGATCGTACCCTTCGTAAAGATCACTGTTATAGGCTGCCTCTTCAAAATAACTGACATATTGTTCTGCGTTCATGAAATCCCTGAGGTGTGAAGCCTGGCTCATCCCCCTCTGAAGGGTGAAGTTCAGTTTCGTATCTCCGCTGATCCCCTTTTTGGTTGTAATAAGGACAACGCCATTTGCCCCCCTAGAACCAAATATTGCAGCCGAAGCAGCATCCTTAAGGATTTCGACCGACTCGACGTCGTTGAAATTAAAGGTTGAGAGAGGATTAATTGCTGCGCCCGACTGGTTAAGAGTCTCGGTCGAAAGTGGCACTCCGTCAACAACATAAAGGGGTTCGTTGCTTGCAGTGACTGAAGATGATCCTCTGATCCTCATCCTTGTCGATCCGGTTGCTTTACCATTGAGCGATTCAATAAATACTCCGGCGCTTTTACCCTGAAGGGCAAGCTCGACAGATGCGACAGGCATATTCTGCAATGATTCCCCGTCGACTTTTGTGATGCTGCTCGAGACCTTCGACTTGATCTGGGTTCCGTAACCCACCACGACAATTTCGTCGAGGACGGTCGACTCAAGTTCCATTGTGACATTGTAAACATTGTCAGTGCCGATCATGACCTCCTTTGTCTTCATTCCGACATACCGGAATTCGAGAGTCGAACCTGCCTGAGCATTTATCTGATATCTGCCATTAATATCAGTAACAAGTCCGGTTGTGGTTCCCTTTACGAGTACAGTCACTCCGACAAGCGGAAGGTTATCTTCCGCTTCGGTAACCGTCCCAGTAACGGACTTTTGCTGACCGCTGAGGGGGAGCATAAAACCACAGATAACAAAAAACAGTAACAGAAGTTTCTTCATAACTTTTGGTTTAGGTAGTTAATAATTTAATCAGGATTGCAAAATTATTTTCACTGTCCTGGCTGATGCCATGCATCGGGTTGCAAAAATATAGTTTTTCTCAATAAATCATTATCAATCCTAATTTTTTTCAAGATCTCCTTTAATAATATAAAGTTGATATCTGGTCATTGTTTGTTAATGGGCCATTATCCTTTTTTATCTATTTTTGGGATCCAGTCTTTCAGTAAACTTTCATCCCTTATGGCCGCTTTTTCTCACCTGCATGTTCATACACAATACTCTATCCTTGATGGAGCCTCAAATATCACCAACCTCATGGATAAGGTCAAATCCTTGGGAATGGAAGCCATTGCGATCACCGACCATGGCAATATGTTTGGCGTCAAGGAGTTTCATGCAGCTGCAACAAAAAAGGGGATAAAACCGGTTATCGGGTGTGAAATATATGTCGCCAAAAGATCCATCGCCGAAGTTTCGGGAAAGGAGGACCGCTCGGGGGACCATCTGATACTTCTTGCAAAAAACCTTACAGGCTATAAAAACCTGATCAAGCTTGTATCGCTGGCATGGATAAAGGGATTTTATTACAAGCCAAGGATCGACAAGGAGTTGCTGGCGCAATACAGGGAAGGGTTGATAGCCTCCTCGGCCTGCCTTGCAGGCGAGATTCAGGACGAGATCCTCAACGGATCCATAAGCAATGCCGAGAATGTTCTGAAAGGCTACCTCGACCTCTTCGGCGACGACTTCTATCTTGAGATCCAGAGGCATGAAACATACGATCCGGAGGCCGACAGGAGCGCTTTTCCCCTGCAGCAGAAAGTGATCGGGGTCTTCAGGGAATTCGCTGCAAAGTACAATGTCAGGATAATTGCCACAAACGACGTTCACTTCATCAATGCCGGTGACGCTGAAGCTCACGACAGGCTGATCTGCCTTAACACCGCAAAGGATATTGATGATCCTGACAGGCTGAGATACTCCCGGCAGGAATATCTGAAAACAGAGGAGGAAATGAGGAGTATCTTCAGTGATATTCCCGAGGCCATCGACAATGTCGGCGACCTGGTTGATAAGATTGAAAAATACAAACTCGACCACGATCCGATAATGCCCGATTTTGAATTGCCTGAAGGCTATACCGATGATAATGAATACCTGAGGTATCTTACCTACCAGGGTGCAAAGGAGAGATGGGGAAAGCTGACTGATGAGCAGATGGAACGCCTGGAGTTTGAACTCGATACTATTGCAAAAATGGGATTCCCTGGCTATTTCCTGATTGTCCAGGACTTCCTGAAGGCAGCCAGGGACATGGATGTGTCAGTGGGGCCGGGAAGAGGTTCAGCTGCAGGTTCCGCGGTTGCCTTCTGCCTTAGGATCACAGACATAGATCCCATAAAATACGGACTTCTGTTCGAAAGGTTTCTTAATCTCGACCGTATCTCCATGCCTGATATCGATATTGATTTTGACGAAGATGGAAGGGAAAAGGTTCTGAAATATGTTGTGGACAAATACGGTCACGACAAGGTGGCCCATATAATAACATTCGGGACCATGGCGGCCAAGCTTGCAATCAGGGATGTCGCAAGGGTGCAGAAGCTTCCCCTTGCTGATGCCGACCGGTTGGCAAAGATGGTTCCCGACAGGCCCGGGGTTACACTGTCTGCAGCATATGCCGAGGTACCTGAGCTTGCAAGGGAAAGGAACTCATCAAACAAGCTTATCGCCCAGACACTCAAGTTTGCAGAGGTCCTTGAGGGTTCGGTCAGGCAGACCGGGATACATGCCTGCGGGATAATAATCGGCAAGGAATCGCTCGATAACTATATTCCGTTGTGCACCGCAAAGGACACCGATCTTTATGCCACCCAGTACGACGGGAGCCAGGTCGGACAGGTTGGTCTGCTCAAAATGGATTTCCTGGGTCTTAAAACACTGTCGATCATCAAGGATTGTGTGGAAAACATAAAACGGTCGAAGGGTATCGACATCGATATTGATAATCTGCCCCTTGATGATAAAAAGACATTCGAGCTTTTCAGCAACGGAGAAACCACAGGCATTTTCCAGTTTGAATCAACGGGAATGAAACGTTATCTGCGCGAACTTAAACCCAACAGGTTCGAGGATCTGATCGCCATGAACGCACTTTACCGTCCCGGACCAATGGAGTATATCCCGAAATTTATCAGGAGGAAACTGGGTCTGGAACCCATAGATTGTCCCCTGCCGGTAATGGAGAAATATCTCAATGATTCATACGGGATCACTGTTTACCAGGAACAGGTGATGCTTCTTTCACAGGAACTTGCAGGCTTTACAAAAGGGGAGGCCGACAATCTCCGGAAAGCGATGGGTAAAAAGAAAAAGTCCATCATGGATGAAATGAACCTTAAATTCAGGGAGGGTTGCGGAAAGAAAGGCTACGATGAAACCATTGTGAACAAAATATGGTCCGACTGGGAAGCTTTCGCCCAGTATGCCTTCAACAAATCACATTCGACATGCTACGCACTGATTGCTTATCAGACCGGATATCTCAAGGCACACCATCCGGCTGAATACATGGCAGCTGTCCTGAGCCGCAATATAAGTGATATCAAGAAGATAACAATATTCATGGATGAGACCCGCAGGATGGGAATGGAGGTTCTTGGCCCTGATGTAAACGAAAGCTATGTCAAATTCACGGTCAACAGGGAGGGGAATCTGAGGTTCGGTCTCGGAGGCATAAAAGGTGTTGGAGAAAGCGCTGTTCTTCAGATGATTAAGGAGAGGGAAGAAAACGGTATTTACAAAAGCATTTATGATCTTGTTGAAAGGGTTAACCTTAATGCGCTCAACAAGAAAAACCTTGAGGCTATGGCAGTGGCCGGGGCATTCGATTGTTTCACCAATATCTCCAGGGCTCAGTATTTCTCGACCGACACAAGGGGTGTAAGCTTTATTGAGAACCTTATAAGATACGGAAACAACGCCAAGATTGTGAAACAATCGAGCCAGCAGACTCTTTTCGGAGGGTCGGGCGGATTTGACATTATCAAACCGGAGGCCGCTCCCTGCCCCGACTGGCCAAAGCTGGAAAAGCTTAACAGGGAAAAGGAGGTCATAGGCATTTATCTCTCATCGCACCCTCTCGATGATTTCAGGCTTGAGATAAATACATTTACGACTGCCACACTGGCTGATCTTCAGAATCTCAGCGAGTTTAATGACAGGGATGTGGTTGTGGCGGGAATGGTGACAGATACGAAAAACGGCACAGGCAAAAACGGAAAGCCTTACGGATCTTTCACCCTGCAGGATTATACCGATTCATTCAGGTTCATGATGTTCGATAAGGAATACCTTGAGTTCAGCAAATTCTTTAATATCGGGTATTACCTTCTTGTAAAGGGGAGGGTCCAGAAACGTAAATACCGGGAAGATGAGCTTGAATTCCACATCAAAACCATCAACCTGCTTTCAAGCGTAAAGGACGAGCTTATCAAATCGGTGACCCTGAAGATTAATCCTGAAAACATCAGCATGGAACTTATCAGCAGTCTTATGGAAATGGTTAAGGAGAACAAGGGGTCAACGGAACTGAAGTTTATATTCTTTGATCCGGAAGACAAGATATCCCTTTCAATGTTTTCACGCACAATGAGGGTAAGGCTGAACAACGAACTGATCACTTTTCTTGATGACTATCCCGGACTAGAGTATAAGGTAAATTAGCTTAAGGGGGCTGGTTACTGGTTGCTGGTTTGGTCTTCGACAAGAAACCCACCCCCAGCCCCTCCAGGGAGGGGAGCCTTGTGGATTGCTTCGGTCCTCGGTCATCTGTCATCTGTCATCGGTCTTATACACCAACATAAATTAAATTCATATCTTTACATCCTTAAAAAATAAAAAACATGGCATTAGAGGTAAATGACAGCAACTTCGACGAGATAGTTCTCAAATCAGAAATTCCTGTGATGGTTGATTTCTGGGCAGAGTGGTGCGGTCCATGCAGGATGATAGCGCCTGCAATTGAAGAGCTTTCAAGGGAATTTACCGGCAAGCTCCTGGTTGGAAAATGTGATGTGGACAACAGCCCGGGGGTGGCTTCAAGATTCGGAATAAGGAATATCCCAACCGTGCTTTTCTTTAAAAACGGGAAGGTTGCCGACAAACAGGTCGGAGCTGTACCCAAAACCAATTTTGTCAATAAGATAAACGCCCTGCTGCAATAGCCAGTCACTTAATGACTGTTTGTGTTCCTTCCGCCTCAATCAGCATGAATAAATGTTAACTGTTAGGCAGTATTTCCAGCCTGCTGTTTTCAAATTCTGTTTTCAGCAAAGCGGTTCTGCCAATCTCAGGAGCTTTAATCCCATTACCATATTTCCGGCCGCCGGTAAAGATCCTCGCCTCATCCCATAATCCCAGGCTAATAAAGTGATTCAGGACACCCGCTCCCCCTTCTATAAAGAGCGACTGGATTCCCCACCCGTAAAGGTAATCGATTATCTGCACTGCAGAGGGTTCATTCCTGTTGAGCTTTACCACTACTGCTCCCGGGAAATTTATCTTCTCGGGGAAAAATGAAAAAATAACCTGTGAACCGATCACCCTGTTCATGGCAGGCTCTTCGGGCAATATCCCCGATCCTGATAATATTACACGTACAGGATTGGAACCTCTCCATTCCCTTACATTAAGGAGCGGATCATCGATACGGACAGTTTCAGCACCGACGAGTATGGCCTGCTCTTCAGCCCTCCATTTATGAACCAGTACCCGTTCCGGCTTGCCGGTTATCCATCCCGGTCCGGTAATCCTTCGCGTCTCCCTGTCAATGTCGATAAATCCATCAGCGCTCTGCGCCCATTTTAAAATTATGTAAGGCCTTCTTTTTTCGTGGAATGTGAAAAACCGCTTGTTTATTTTCCTGCAATCATCCTCCGCCACACCAAGAATGACCCTGCATCCGGACTCCCTCAGTTTCGACAGTCCCCTTCCTGAAACCTTGCTGCTGGTGTCGGCCGTTCCCACAACAACTACCGGAATTTTTTGAGAAACTATCAGATCGGCACATGGAGGCGTCTTTCCGAAATGCGAACATGGCTCCAGGTTCACGTAGATTGATGATAATGGCAGCAGACTCCTTTCCCTTACAGAATCGACAGCCCTCACTTCGGCATGGGGCCCTCCGGCTTTCATATGGTATCCTTCACCTATTATCCTTCCATCATGCACTATCACAGCACCTACAAGGGGATTGGGATAAGTCCTTCCCTCTGCCTTCATTGCCAGCTCAAGGCATCTTTGCATGAATTTAAGGTCGTCGGCTGCAGCCATCTCTACGAAAGTGCTAATTTTGGCTTATGGCTGTTAAATTACAAACAATAAAAGATATCAGGAACTATATCTCCTCAGAACTTTCCGGCTTGTACTCTTACCAGGAATCTGCAGCCATATCAGGTATCATCGTTTCGAAAATCTTTAAACTCTCCGGAATCGCTTCAATGCTGAGGGAAAACGAAATAGTGGCCGGAAGGAAGGAAGCCGGGATGGCGGTTAATTACTGCAGGAGGTTGAAAAGAGGCGAACCTGTTCAGTATGTTACAGGTGAAACATCTTTCTATGGCTGCACGATTAAAGTCAGCCGGGGAGTATTGATCCCCCGTCACGAGACTGAAGAGTTTGTAGACCTGATTGTAAGTGAGAACAAAGGATTTGCCGGCAGGATAATTGATGTCGGAACCGGGTCGGGCTGCATTGCAGTTGCCCTTGCAAAAAGCCTGCCCTCTTCGATGGTTACCGGGATTGACAGATCAAAGCGAGCAATAAAAACCTCTATCATTAATGCAGCACTTAATAATGCTGAAATTTCATTCCTGGAGGCAGATATTTTTAAAACCGGTTATTCAGAAACCCTCACTGCAGGCCTGATTGTAAGCAACCCGCCCTATGTCAGGAATTCGGAGAAACAGTTCATGCATCGCAATGTTCTTGACTTTGAACCCTACGGGGCATTGTTTGTACCAGACGATGATCCATTGAGATTCTACAGGGCAATCCTCCGGTTTGCAGCTAATGCCCTTGATCCGGGAGGGGCAATTTATTTTGAGATCAATGAATCGATGGGCAAACAGGTTCATGATCTTCTGAGATCGTTCAATTACGGTGAAATAAGAATCATAAAGGATATAAATGGAAAAGAGAGATTCGCAACCGGAAGTAAAAGGTCCTGAAAAGGAGACCATCAAAACAGCCCTTGGAAAGGCGATGGCCATCTGTGCAAAGAGTGAACAGTGCAGCAACGACATTCGTTCAAAACTTGAGTCATGGGGTTTAAGCACTCCTGATTCAATAAGTGTCATAGATACACTTATCAGGGAGAATTTTATAAATGATCAAAGGTATGCCGAATCGTTTGTCAGAGATAAATACCGCCACAACAAATGGGGAAAACTGAAAATTTCCGCACACCTTAAGTCAAAGAACATTGATCCGGAAGTGATAAGCAACGCTCTTTCATTGCTCGATGATGACCAGTACAGGCAGATGATCGCTGATACCCTGAACTCCCACAGGAAACTCATTAAGGCAAAGAACCAGTACGATCTTAAGGGGAAACTGATGAGGTTCGGCCTTTCAAAGGGGTTTGAGAGTCAGATTTTGTACGATATCCTTAACGAAATCGACTGATTCCGCTGGCGCGGATTTGCAATCCGTGCCCGTTTAAACCCACCCCCGGCCTCTCCCGGGAGGGGAGCCTCGGGAAAGCACCACTTAGGCGGTTAGGGGTTATTAAAGGAGAAACTGTTTAAATACCCACTCCATAAAAGGAAGGAACGACACAATGAAAAACATTGCTGAAACGACTGAATCATATACAATAAGATATTTCCCGGATCCGGGGTTTTTAATATAGAATAATGAAAACACGATTCTCATCAACAGCTGTCCGGCAAAAAAGATGAATACCCTTAGTCCGTAGGCATTCCATTCGTAAGCTTCTGAAATCCTGCCTTTCAGAATAAGGGAAAAACTATGCGACAATCCGCATGAAACACATGGTTCGCCTGTTAGTTTCTCATGAATACAGACAACAGGATAGTTGTCCTTTATGGGTGAAAAGAAGCCGGAATAGGCAAATACAAGAATTACTACTCCGGTTAAAATGATATTTATTATAAGGTATGGTTCGCTCCGGAACAGGGACCGGTCAAAAGAAAAAGAGTTACTCTTTAGTTTTGAGGCTGTCATTGATCCCGGTATTGGCTTCCTCAAGCTCCTCGAGCTCTTTCTCACGATCCGCCTTGCCTTCACCAACGTTTATTTCCACTTTTTCGTCGCCGCTTTCAACTTTAATTGAAACATTGGCATCCTCAAGCTCGTCAATGACATTTTTCTGTACATCCCTGATGACATTTTCGATCTCCCTCCCCAGTTTTTCTCGAACTTTTCACCAATCTTTCCGGCGACGAATATCTGTGAGAAAGCGATCATTGTTGCGACAACACCGATTATCAATGCGGCCACCAGTACACCTCGGGGTGAATCATTCCGCGAAGCCTGTGACAGCCCTATTGATGCAAGCACTACTGCAATTATCCCCGGAACAATTGCGATAATGCCCACGCAGGGGATCACTGAAAGAACAAAGGTCACGATGGCTGTGATCAGGGCTGCTATCCCCAGATTCTGCCCGGCGGGTGGCCGGGGTGTCTGACCCGGAAGCGGTTCCCGGGATTGTGATGTATTGGTTGTAAAATCTTCCATGACGTTTAATTGGTTTCGTTATTTTTCATTCCTGGTCAGAATATTCAACATATCCTGCTCTAAAGACGTGACAGGATTTTCAATGATGCGTCCGGTTTCAACTTTTTTCTTATAATTATGAAAGTCGGCACCCTTTCGATCTGAAGTGTGTCATATTCCCCAACCGGGGCTATCTTGGAATTGTCGACACCCAAAAAAATCATATTACCGGCAGGAAATCGCCAGAGGTCCGCTATTTTCATGAAACGCGGGACCTCCCTCCTGCTGTCGGGACACCATGTGCCCAGCACTATTTTTACTGAAAGGTCCTTCTTGTCGATCCCTCCCAGTTTTGTTATAACATCATGATCGGGAATATACTCTTCAAAACCTTTCATGAACCAGTCCGAATGAGGCGGCTGTGATAACTGGCCGGCATTTAATGTAACCCAGGAGCCATGTGCCGAGGTTCCGAAAATTTACTGCCTGGTTTTCCTCAGGTGCGCTTCACGGCAGTTTGAGATTAGCTGCTTGTTTTACGGTCCTGCAACCACCATCAACAGTGTTAATAAAATAACAGCAGCAAGGTATTTTATTCATTGTATGGAACGTTTTCAGCCAATATAATATTTTTTACTCAAATGCATTAAGGAGTATCTCAAGGATCTGTCGCGCAGCCTTTGCAACTGATGTTCCGGGTCCGAAAATTGCTGCCACACCGGCATCATAGAGGAAATTGTAATCCTGCGGAGGGATAACACCACCTGCAATAACAAGTATATCCTCCCTCCCAAGCTTCCGCAGTTCATCCATCACCTGCGGGATAAGGGTTTTATGGCCCGCAGCAAGGCTCGACACCCCGAGAACATGGACATCATTCTCGACCGCCTGTTTTGCTGCTTCGGCCGGGGTCTGGAACAACGGTCCGATATCAACATCAAAACCTATGTCGGCATATCCGGTTGAAACGACTTTTGCCCCCCGGTCATGGCCATCCTGGCCGATCTTGGCGATCATTATCCTGGGCTGCCGGCCCTCCTTTTCAGCAAATCTTTGCGCCATGGCCCTGGCTTCCTCAAACTCATTGTCTGACTTATATTCTGATGAATAAGCTCCTGAAATTGTTCGTATCACTGCTTTGTACCTCCCGACTATTTTTTCACATGCATAAGATATTTCTCCAAGAGTGGCCCTTTTTGCCGCAGCATCAACCGCCAGTTCAAGAAGATTGCCTTCCCCCGTATCAACACATTTTGTAATCGCCTCCAGAGCCTCCGTACATTCCTTTTCATTCCTTCCGGCCCTGAGCTTTTCGAGCCTTTTTATCTGGGAATCCCTCACTGAGTGTTATCCACCTCAAGAAGTCTCCATCGGATCCTCCTTATCAAGCCTGTATTTGTTGGTCCCGACAATTGTCTGCAAACCTGAGTCGATTCTGGCCTGTGCCCTTGCAGCTGCCTCTTCTATCCTCATTTTCGGAACGCCCGATTCAATTGCCTTAGCCATTCCTCCAAGGTTTTCGATCTCCTCAATAAGGTCCCATGCCCTGTGGGCCATTTCATTTGTAAGGGTTTCAACATAATATGAACCTGCCCACGGATCGACCGATTTGCAGATATTTGTCTCTTCCTGAAGATATATCTGGGTGTTTCTTGCTATCCGTGCCGAGAAATCAGTCGGAAGGGCAAGTGCCTCATCCAGGGCATTTGTATGAAGGCTCTGTGTATGTCCCAGGGCTGCAGCCATTGCTTCTATTGCTGTCCTGCCGATATTGTTGTAGGGGTCCTGTTCGGTAAGGCTCCATCCCGAAGTCTGGCAATGGGTTCTCAGGGCGAGCGATTTTGGGTTTTTGGGATTGAACCCGCTTACGATCTTTGCCCACAGCATCCTTGCCGCCCTCATTTTTGCTATCTCCATGAAATGGTTCATGCCGATTCCCCAGAAAAAGGATAGCCTGGGCGCAAAATCATCGATATCGAGCCCTGCATTTACACCTGCCCTCAGATACTCAAGTCCGTCGGCAAGTGTATAGGCAAGTTCAATATCGCAGGTTGCTCCGGCTTCCTGCATATGATATCCTGAAATGCTGATGGAATTGAACTTTGGCATCCTGGCTGAAGTGTATCTGAATATATCAGCCGTAATTCGCATGGAGAATTCAGGCGGATAGATATAAGTGTTCCTTACCATGAATTCCTTGAGGATATCATTCTGGATGGTACCTGAAAGCTCTTCCGGTTTTGCTCCCTGTTCAATGGCAGCAACAATGTAAAAGGCCATAATGGGAAGAACGGCTCCGTTCATTGTCATCGAAACCGACATCCTGTTAAGTGGAATGCTGTCGAACAGGATCTTCATATCGAGGATTGAATCGACAGCCACACCGGCTTTTCCCACATCGCCGGCAACACGCTTATGATCGGAATCATATCCGCGGTGGGTAGGGAGATCGAAGGCAACCGAAAGGCCCTTCTGTCCGCCCGCAAGATTTCTCCTGTAAAAGGCATTCGACTCCTCTGCTGTCGAAAACCCTGCATATTGTCTTATTGTCCAGGGCTGCATGACATACATAACCGAATAAGGTCCCCTCAGAAACGGCGGTATTCCTGCAGCATAATCGAGATGCTCCATTCCTTCAAGATCATCTTTTGAATATATGTTCCTTACCTCTATATTCTCAGGTGTTATCCATGGATCCCTGAAATCACCTGAAGAATGAACGTCAACTCCCCTAAACTGCTTGTTTCTCAGATCGGTATATTTGAATTGTGGTCGCATAATTTAATTTTTTGTTCTCTCCGGTGCAAAACCTTTCATATTTTCGGTTATGAAACCTGAATTCAGCGCCGACAGAAATCCTCCCATATTCTCGACTTCGATAAATAATTTCCATGCATTATCAGCGATCAGTGAAGTCAGGTTTTCAATATACCAGGATCCGGAGGAAGGATCAGCGACCTTGTCGAACCATGCCTCCTCCCTGAGTATCAGTTGCTGGTTCCGGGCTATCCTTTCCGAGAACTCGTCAGGCGGGCAATTGGCAATGTCGAAAGGGTTGACGGTAAGTGAGTCGGTGCCTCCAAGCACTGCCGACATGGCTTCAGTCTGCGTCCTGAGCATATTGATGTAAGGGTCCGTAACTGTATCGTTCCAGACTTTCGTGACCGAGTGTATCTCCATCCTGAAGCTTCCCGGGTTTTCCGGGTGGTATGCATCGGTAACCAGCGACCAGAGGATCCTGGCAGCCCTGAGCTTTGCGATTTCCATGAAAAAGTCCGTTCCGATGCCAAAGCTGAAGCGCATTCTGGGCGCGATCTCATCAGGAGTGAGACCCCTTCCGGTAAGCTGTGAAAGGTATTCCACGGCCATCGAGATACTGAAAGCCAGTTCCCTGACAACCCCCGACCCGGCATTTGCAAAGTTGGAACCGTTCATCTGCAGGTTGCGGTAATTCGGCAGAATGCCGGTCTCCCGTGTAAGCGATGCCAGATAATCGAGACCTGCATCAACAGAGATACAGAGGGCTCCGTTCATCATAAGCCTTCCCAGGGGATCAGCTTCAACAGCTCCTCTTACAGATGATTTCCCGAACCCGTTTTTAAGGGTTATACTTATTAAATATGATATGATCTCCCGTGCTTTGCCATTTGATAAAAAATTGATCTCAGAACCCGAAGGGTCTATTCCGTCAAGGAGAACTGTGAGGTTTTCCTCACTTACCGATCCGGGATCTTCAATAATAAATCCAAGCGAATTGACACCCTTCATCAGTATGGCGAGAGCTTTCCTGTTGGCTTCGGAATAATCGGTGACTTTAATGTTCTGTCTTATGAGCCAGCGGCCGTCGGACTTAAAAACACCACTGTCGACATGGTTAAGATTTTCAATATCCTCCCTGCGATAAAACGGCATCACATCGAATCCTTCACCTGTTTTCCAGACAAGTCTCTGGCTAAAATCGGCTCCCTTCAGGTCGGAATTGATCTTATCCATCCATTCCTTTGTGGTTACCGGAGGGAACTCCTCAAATAGTCTTTTCTGTTTCACATTAAAATAAATTTAATTTCCCCGAAATCTACCATCCCCAACCCCCTGAAAGGGGGCTTAATAACTGCAGGTATTTAAAAGCCCCCTTTAGGGGGTTGGGGGTATCAAAAGTTACTTTCCTGCGAACTCCATCAAAAAAGACTTTATGAACGCGTTAAGGTCCCCGTCAAGAACCGCAAGCACATTGCCCGATTCGTGGCCTGTCCTGTGGTCCTTGACCATTTTATACGGATGCAGGGTATAGGATCTGATCTGTGATCCCCATTCAATTTTTTTCTTTTCACCCTCAATCTTGGCGATTTCTTCTCTTTGTTTTCTAAGTTCAAGTTCATAAAGCTGCGATTTCAGTATTCTCATGGCATTCTCCTTATTGTTGAGCTGCGATCGGGTCTCCTGATTTTCGATTACGATCCCTGTAGGATGATGCCTCAGTCTTACAGCCGTTTCAACCTTGTTTACATTCTGGCCTCCTGCTCCGCTCGACCTGTAGGTCTCCCAGGTGATATCGGCCGGATTGACCTCTATTTCAATGTTATTATCGACCAACGGGGAAATAAATACCGAAGCGAAAGTCGTTTGCCGCTTCCCCTGGGCATTGAACGGAGATATCCTCACAAGCCGGTGAACCCCGTTTTCAGCCTTAAGGTAACCATATGCCCTCTCTCCGTCAATTTCAATGGTAACCGATTTTATGCCGACCTCATCGCCGGGCTGAAAATCGAGTTCCCTGACCTTGTAATTATTCCTTTCTGCCCATCTCAGGTACATCCTCATCAGCATCGAGGCCCAGTCGTTGCTTTCAGTGCCTCCTGCCCCTGAATTTATCTTTAGGATGGCCCCCAGCTGGTCCTCCTCCTTCTGAAGCATATTCCTGACCTCAAGGTCCTCGATCATCGATAGGCATGTTTCATACTGCCGGTCAACATCCTCCTCTGTCGCTTCGCCCTCCCTGTAAAAGTCAAAGATTACGAGCAAGTCCTCAAATCCCTGATCGGTTTTCCGGAATTCTGCTGTCCAGCTTTTGATCTGCGATATTTCCCTCAGGAGTTCCTCGGCCGATTTAGGATCATTCCAAAAACCAGGACTCTGGGTCAGAAGTTCCTTTTCCGATATGTCTTTCAGCTTTCCATCAATGTCAAAGATACCTCCTCAACGCATCACGGCGTTCCGACAAGTTCTTTATCTGTTCGGTAGTTATCATGAAAACAAAATTTTTCCCAAATTTAGCTTTAATTGTACTTAACACCAAAAACCGGATGCCCGTCCGGGATGGATTATTGTGATTTGTTTAGTTACCTTTGGAATTGCTTTACAAGTGTCCGGATGCTCAAATCATTTCTGTACCACAATCTAATTGAAGCCGGCTGCGATGAAGCAGGGCGCGGATGCCTTGCAGGTCCGGTTGTTGCAGCAGCAGTGATCCTTCCCAAAAACTATAGGCATCCTGTCTTGAATGACTCAAAGAAGCTTACTGCAAGGCAGCGGATGGAACTCAAGGATGAGATTATTGATTCAGCGATAGCCTGGAAAGTTGCTTTTATCGGTAACATTGAGATCGATGAGATGAATATCCTGAGGGCTTCGATAAAAGCCATGCATATTGCAGTGGAAGGTCTCGGAAAACAACCCCAGTTCCTGCTTGTCGACGGGAACAGGTTCATACAATATAAGGAGATAAAATATAAAACAATAGTTAAAGGCGACGGCCTGTTCTTCCCGATTGCCGCCGCCTCTGTGCTTGCCAAAACCTTCCGTGACGAGTATATGGAGAAAATTCATAATGAATATCCGGTCTACGGGTGGAACAGGAACAAGGGATACCCTACCCTGGTTCACCGGGAGGCACTTCTTAAGTATGGCATATCACCGTATCACAGGAAATCATTCAGCCTTTTCAATACCCAGCTGACTATTGATTTCTGATTCTGAACTTAATTTAAAATCATTTCAACGTATTGTCATTAATCCACCACTAAAATCCCGACCGTATTATGGACTTTTGGTTACCAACTTGTCCCGATCCATCGGGAAGCCCCCCTTGGGGGGATAGGGGGTCGCATTATTCTATAAACCAGATCTCCAGGACCCAGCGACCCAGTGACTATGTTTTCCATATTATCAATTTAATAATTAGGTATATCTTTGACGATTATTTTTCATAAAATTCTAATAAAATACGTCATGAAAAGGCTTTTAACTTTTATAATTATTCTGATTGCCGGACTCGGATTAAGGGCAACTCCCGACGAAGGAATGTGGGTTCTGCCTCTTATTGAAAAGCTCAATATCGGCAAAATGACAGAGCTTGGATTAAAGCTCTCGGCTGAAGACATTTACAGCCTGAACCAGGCCAGCATTAAGGATGCAGTTGTCTCGATCGGAGGATGCACCGCCGAAATCGTATCCTCTCAGGGATTGCTTCTCACCAACCACCATTGCGGCTATGGACGCATTCAGGCACACAGCACCGTCGAACATGATTATCTGAAGGATGGTTTCTGGGCAATGACAAAGGAAGAGGAACTTCCAAACCCAGGTATGTACGCAAACTTCCTTATAAGGATTGAAGATGTGACCAGCCAGATACTTGCAGGTGTCAAAGCCGGGATGAGTGAAGAGCAAAGAAGTTCGGCCATAAATGAAGCCCGGACAGCCATTGAAGCTAAAGCAACGGAGGGAACAAATTACAGGGCTGGTGTCTCTTCATTTTACGGAGGCAATTATTTCTACCTCCTTGTTTATGAAAGATACAACGATGTAAGGCTTGTGGGTGCACCCCCGTCATCGATAGGAAAATTCGGATTTGATACCGACAACTGGGAGTGGCCGCGTCATACCGGCGATTTCAGTGTTTTCAGGGTATATTCAGGGCCTGATGGCAAACCCGCCCCGTTTTCGACGGATAATATCCCTCTTAAACCCAGGCACTGGCTTCCCGTTTCGCTTAAGGACCTGAACAAGGGTGACTTTGCCATGATCCTGGGTTACCCCGGCAGGACCCAGAGATTTGCAACATCATATGAGGTTAAGGAAATCCTCGAAATCATAAATCCCAGCAGAATAAAGATTCGCGGGACCAAGCAGGAAATATGGATGGCCGACATGCAGGCAAATGAAAAGGTCAATATTCAGTATGCTTCAAAATACTCCGGTTCATCAAATTACTGGAAATATTCAATCGGGCAGAATAATCAGCTAAGGAATCTGAATGTCATTGCAAAAAAACAGCAGATTGAAGATCAGTTCAATTCATGGGTTGCAGCTAATACTGACCGCAGGACGAAATACGGTGAGGCTTTGAATATGATCCGTACAGCAATTGAAGGACGGGCAGAATATGCAAATGCCCAGCAGTATTTAAGTGAGTGCTTTAACCAGGGCTCCGAGATCCTCAGCCTTAACATGGTTGCCTCAGCAATGATAAATGCCCTGAAATCCGGTGACAAAAACCAGGTGGCTGACATAACACAGCGGATGAAAAACTTTATCGGTTCATACTACAAGGATTATAATCCCCCGACTGATCAGAAAGCGATGAAAGCCATGCTGAAGCTATACAGAAGCGACGTGCCGCTTAAATTTCATCCGGATTTCTATGTCAATATTGTCGACAAGAAATTCAAGGGTAGCATTGACAAGTATGTGGATGACCTGTTTGCAAGATCAGTTTTCGCCAGCGAATCAAAAATCTCGGCATTCCTTGACAATCCTGTTCTGAAAATGCTTGAGAGTGATCCGGTTTATATTGCAGCCACATCGATAAGCAAGATAAGCAGCGAAGTATCCAAAAACCTGAGCCAGTTCGATGGCGGACTTACAACAGGACGAAGATTGTGGAATGCAGCCCTTATGGAAATGACGCCTGATAAAACCCTCTATCCTGATGCCAACTCAACAATGCGCCTTACTTATGGCACCATCGAGGATTATGATCCGAAAGATGCAGTTACCTATAAATATTATACAACCCTTCAGGGTGTAGTTGATAAGTACAAACCGGGAGATTATGAGTTCGATCTTCCCCAGAGGCTCATCGATCTTAATAACAGGAAGGAATATGGCAGATATGGTTCACCGAAAGGTTATATGCCGGTCTGTTTCCTCACAACCAATGATATTACGGGCGGCAACTCAGGAAGCCCTGTGATGAACGGCAACGGGGAGCTTATAGGACTTGCATTTGACGGAAACTGGGAAGCAATGAGCGGCGACATAGCATATGAGCCGGAATTGCAAAGGACCATCGTAGTTGATATAAGGTATGTCCTTTGGGTTATGGATGTTTTTGCCGGTGCCGGGCACCTTGTAAATGAGATGACAATTATTAAATAACACCTCATCCCCCAGCCCCCTTCTCCTGAAAGAGAAGGGGATTAAAGAATATAGAGGGAGGAGCTTGGGGAGAGGCCGATTAAAAATATGAATATGCATTTGGACTTACGGGAAATATTTGCAGCATTTATGGTGCTTTTTGCCATCATAGATATACCCGGATCAATTCCGATCATAATTGATATTAAATCCCGGTCCGGTGATGTAAAGTCAGCGAAAGTCACGCTTGTATCCTTCCTGATCTTTTGTGCATTTTTATTCATAGGAGCTCCCCTGCTGGGTGTTTTCGGAGTCGATATTTCATCATTTGCAATCGCAGGGTCATTCATTATCTTCCTTATTGCGATGGAAATGATACTGGGGATCGAGCTCTTCAAGCAGGATGCACATCAGAGCGGATCGGTATTTCCGATAGCTTTCCCGCTGATAGCAGGTGCAGGGTCGATCACAACAGTTCTTTCACTCAAGGCCGAATATCAGACAATTAATATTTTTATTGCACTGATCCTCAATATGGGAGTGATTTACCTTGTCCTTCGTCTTACATCCTTCTTTGAGAGAGTTCTTGGCAAGAGCGGCCTCGGGATACTGAAAAAGGTATTTGGGGTCATCCTGCTTTCAATTGCCATAAAGCTGTTTCTTACAAATACAGGGATAACAATTATTAATGCCAGGTGAGATTACAATTTATACTGATGGCGCTTCCAGTGGTAATCCAGGCCCGGGAGGATATGGAGTGGTTTTGATTTACGGAAAGCACCGTCTTGAAAAATCAGAAGGATTCAGGCTCACCACCAATAACCGGATGGAGCTGCTGGCAGTGATTGTCGGACTTGAATCACTTAAAATTCCCGGGAGCAGGGTTGTAATATATACTGATTCAAAATATGTTGCCGACTCCGTTGAAAAGGGATGGGTGTTCAGATGGGAATCAAAGGGGTTCAAAAAGAAGAAGAATCCTGACCTCTGGATACGGTTCCTGAAAGCCTTACCGGCAGCACAAGGTAAGATTTGTATGGATAAAGGGCCATGCCAGCAATCCCGAAAATGAGGTGTGCGACCGGCTGGCAGTCGAGGCCTGCAAAGGGAATAATTTGCGGGAGGATACCGGCTATGTGCCGGAAGACAATGATGAGTTTACTTTAATATGAAGGGACAAACCGGACTTTATGAACTTCTTCATAAACTGGGGATTGCTTTCGAGTATCACGAACATCCGCCGGTGGCTACAATTGAGGATGCTTTGATCCACTGGAAGGATTATGATTCAGGAAGATGCAAAAATATCTTTTTCAGGAATCATAAGGGGAACAGGCATTACCTGGTGATCCTTGAACATATGCGTCAGCTTGATATCCATGACCTTGAAAAACGGCTTAAGCAGGGGAAGCTTTCATTTGCTTCAGATCAGCGGCTCATGAAATACCTGGGGGTTGAACCGGGATCAGTATCTCCTTTCGGGCTGATTAATGACACGGAAAAACATGTTCACCTGTTCCTTGATGAAAAGCTGAATGATTTTGACCGGCTGGCATTTCACCCCAATGTAAATACTGCCACGATAATTGTCTCAAAATCCGATTTCCTGAGATTCCTTGATAACACCGGCAATTCCTATGAGTTTATAAAGCTTTATGATTAGGGTTTTACCCCCAACCCCCTAAAGTGGGCTTTAAGAGAGCTTTATTAAGTCCCCTTTAGGCATTTCCTGACAGAAGCATCAGGGGGATTTAGGGGTAGATAAAATTGATCCTGAGTTATTTTTTCTTCCCTGTACCGTATACAGGCTGTTTCCAGGCCTCAGCAGGCTCAAACTTGCTCATGCAGGCCCACAGTATGCCCCGTTTCTGTATCTCAAGAGCCTGCGGCACACTGAAATCAGCTGCAACATGCCCCAGCGAGGAATAGAACACTCTGCCCTTACCATATAATTTCTTCCATACCACCGGAATTACGTTCCCTCCAATCCAGTCGGCGCTTTTATCATTGAAGGTTGTTGTGGCCAGGACCTTAATGTTCGGATCCACATGCACAAAGTATTGTTCCGAATGCATGTCAAAGTCATCAAGCCCTTTTGTTACCGGATCCTTTCGATCAACGATGTTCACCCTGTAATCGATAACTCCACCCGGGTGAGCGACCCACTGTCCTCCCACCATGAACTGGTATTCAGTATTGTTCCTGAATGAATCGCCGAGTCCGCCATGCCATCCTGCAATGCCGGTTCCGCTTTTGACAGCCTCAAGCAGGGCTTTTTCCTGATTGTTCTGAATGGTACCCATGGTCCAGGCCTGGATTATAAGGTCGAAATCCGTTTTAAGATTATATTTCGTATAAGCCTCCAGGGTATCTGACACTGTTATCTCTGCACCTTCCGATTTAATCCAGGGCACAAAGATGTCGCGGCATTTGTCGGGTTCATGACCCATCCATCCTCCCCAGACATAAAGCACCTTTTTCCCGTTCAGTGGTGAGACCCCTGCAGGGATGAAATTACGGCCCATAACCGCTGGGGCAAATATAGCGCCTGCTGCAACAGCAGCGCTTTTCGAAATAAAAGATCTGCGTGAAACCATTGTCTTAAGATTTTAGTCTAAGATAAATGTTTTATTATTTCTTTCATAATATCAGTGGTATAAATGCTTTTAAATGGCCCGTGGAAATTTAAAATGAATATTAATAACAGGTTTTCTGCATCAGTAAGGGTTTCTGTCCGTCTTTAATTTAAACCATACCAAATTATGCTTTTACATGAAAAGAATTTTGATCACACTTATTACCCTGCTGATGATACTTCCGGGCGTAACCGGACAGACGCCCGAAAAGAAACAGTACAAGGCAGAAAGGCTTACGGTTACACCCGTAATCGACGGCATCCTGGATGACAATGCGTGGAAGGAGGGAACCTGGACAGACGATTTTACGCAGTATGAACCTTACAACGGTGGAAGGGTATCGCAAAGGACAGAATTCAAGATACTCTTTGACGACGACAACCTTTATGCAGCATTCAAGGCATATGATACAAGCCCCGACAGTATTGTAAGCCGGCTTACGCGGCGAGATAATCCTGACGGTGACCTTGTGGGAATTATTTTCGACAGTTTTCATGACCTGCGTACCGGATTCCTTTTCGGCATAACCTCAAGCGGTGTAAAGTACGACCAGATGTTCACCAACGACGGTGAAAGCGAGGATTCCTCCTGGGATCCCAACTGGTGGGTAAAGACTTCTGTGAATGATGAAGGATGGATTGCCGAAATGAAAATTCCTTTCAGCCAGGTGAGATTTGAAAAGAATTCTGGTGACATCTGGGGACTTCAGGTAGCAAGGGTTCTGTACAGAAAAAATGAGACAAGTTTCTGGCAGCATATGGCAAAAGATGCTCCAGGCCTGGTCCATTTATTTGGAGAGATTGCCGGACTTGAACAGATCAAACCCCGTAAGATCTTTGATGTCACACCATATACTGTTGGAAAACTGGAGACATTCAAGGCTGAGCCCGGAAATCCTTTTAAGGAAAATGGAAAGAAGTACGGTCTGAACGGAGGTATAGATGCCAAAATAGGCATCACGAACAATATGACAATGGATCTTACGATCAATCCCGATTTTGGGCAGGTCGAGGCTGACCCTTCTGAGGTGAATCTTTCGGCATACGAAACTTTCTTCAGTGAAAAAAGACCCTTTTTCATTGAGGGGAAGAATATAACCAATTTTAATATAGGTATTGGCGACGGCGATGTCGGGAACGACAACCTGTTCTATTCCAGGAGGATCGGACGCCGGCCTCAGGGCTATCCAGATATTGGTGAAGGGATGTATGCTGATGTTCCCAATTTCACAACAATAATAGGGGCGGCAAAACTAACCGGAAAAACAAAGAATGGTTTGTCGGTCGGTTTTGTCGAAGCGGTAACAAGTGAAGAAAAAGCTGAAATTGATAACGACGGCGAAAGAACCTTTGAAACGGTTGAACCCCTGACGAACTATGCAGTGGGCAGGATACAGAAGGATTTCAATGAAGGAAAGACGATTGTCGGAGGAATTTTTACAGGCACCAACAGGAATCTGGATACAAATCTCGACGACTATATGCATAAAGCCGCCTACTCGGGCGGAATTGACTTCACACAATACTTTAAGGACAAGAAATGGATGCTCACAATAAACACGGCATTAAGCCAGGTTTACGGCACCAGGGAGGCAATTGGGATAACCCAGAAATCGTCGGCACATTATTTTCAGCGCCCCGACAAGGATTACGCATCGTTTGATCCCGATCGCACATCACTTGCAGGTTCTGGAGGCAAGATTCAGGCAGGCAAACTGAACGGACATTTAAACCTTATGGGAGTGGTTCTATGGAAAACACCAGGATTCGAGATCAACGACCTTGGCTATTTACAGCAGGCCGACAGGATCATGCCAATATTCTGGGCAGGATACAACCAGTGGGAACCCAAGGGGATTTACAGGAGGTTCAACCTGAATGGTGATATTTATACAATCTATAATTTTGGCGGAACCAGGGTCCAGACAGGGCTTGAAGGTAATGCAAACATGACACTGAAAAACTACTGGAGTGTATGGACAGGCGGGAATATTGGAACAAGCTCCATGGATCCCGACATGCTCCGCGGAGGACCAACCATGAAAACACCCGGAAGATACAATGCACGGGTTGGATTTTCGACCGACAACAGGAAAAAGCTCGTACTTGAAATCTTTACAAATATCAACAAGGGGTTCGAAAATTATTACAGTAACATCTATACAGGGCTGGATCTCTCATACAAACCGACCAACTATCTCAGGTTATCCCTGAGTCCGGCTTATTCAGCATCATACAGTGAACTTCAGTATGTAACAAGGACCAGCAATGATGGAAATGACAGGTACATATTTGCAAGCATTGACCGTAAGACAATCAACACATCGCTGAGGGTGAACCTGAACCTAAGCCCCGATCTTACAATACAGTACTGGGGCCAGCCATTCGTGGCATCAGGAAGGTATTATGACTATAAGTATATTACGGATCCGGTCGCTGATGAATATTCCGACAGGTTTCATGTCTATTCCGGCGGAGAAATGACACCGATGGACGGTTATAATGAGATTGATGAGAATATGGATGGAACAATCGATTACACTTTCGGAACGGGTGACTTTAATGTCAAGGAATTCCTTTCCAACCTGGTTGTGAGGTGGGAATATTCTCCCGGTTCTTCTGTTTACCTTGTCTGGAGCCAGACAAGAAGCGGTTATAACCCAACAGGTAAAATGGATTATTTTAACGATATGGGGAACCTGTTTAACCGCGGTCTGTTCAGGGATGACGATAATTATGCGATGAAAAATATTTTTCTTGTAAAATTCAGTTACCGGTTCGGGTTGAAGTAATGTATTAAAAGCGATGTATTATAGGCGATGTTAAACAATATCGCCTTTTTTTTGTTCCTTGCGAAGGCAAATAGATTCTTTTCTAATCCGTAACATTTATGAGACTTTTACACTTCTTTCTAATTATCTCACTACCACTGAACCTGTCTGCCCAGCATAAAGCTGCTTACAAAGTCTTTACCGGTGAAGGCAAAAAAGCTGATTATGGAGATATCCTGAGGGCTTCCCTGAAAGCTGATATTGTTTTCTTCGGAGAGCTTCATGATAATCCCATTGCCCACTGGCTTGAATATGAGATCACAAAAGATCTGCATTCAAAGAAGGGAAAGGACCTTATACTTGCTGCCGAAATGTTTGAAACAGATAACCAGCTGCTCATCGATGAATATTTTGGCGGAAAAATAAAGGAATCGTCATTTGAAAGTGAAGCAAGATTATGGACAAACTATAAAACAGATTATAAGCCCCTGCTGAATTTTGCAAAAGAAAACAATCTCAAATTTGTTGCATCCAATATTCCCAGGAGGTACGCCTCAGCAGTTGCTTCCGGCGGATTCGAAGCATTATCCCTGCTAACTCCTGAAGCGCTGAATTTTATAGCTCCCCTGCCTGTTGAATATGATCCCGAACTTCCATGCTATAAAGAGATGTTGTCGATGGGAGGTGCAATTGGCGGGACAATGGCAAAAAACGTAAATGAAAATCTTCCCATGGCACAGGCAATTAAGGACGCAACTATGGCAAGTTCAATTGTGAAATATAGGATGCTTTCCCAAACGGTAATTCATTTTAATGGAAGCTATCATTCCGAAAGGTATATGGGAATAATCTGGTATCTGAATAAATACTGTCCGGGTCTGAAAATTTCCACAATTACAACTGTCCTCCAGGACGATATTGATAAAATGGAAGAGGAATCACTTGGAAAAGCTGATTTTGTTATAGTTATCCCTTCTTCTATGACAAGGACCTACAAAACTGCCGGACAATGATCGACCCGGAAACCAGGCAAACAGCCTATTATTCCAGATTTTTTATTTCATCATAAAGGGCCCTGAAGCAGTTGACGGGAGTATTTTTACCATCCTCTTTTCTCCTTCCGTAATAACTGTCGAGAAACTGCCCGGCACCTGACCAGACTGTCTGAACCATCCCCAGGAACCTATCTTTCATCTCAGGAGTTGAATGCTCCCTGAATTTCACCATATCCTGCACCTGCAAAACGGCATTGCCGGGCATCCGCCACGGGCAGGTAACCACTCCGAAACCTTTCATTGCAAAGTAAACCGGCGTCTGATCGGGACGTTCATAGTGCCAGTCGCAGATAACGACATCCTTAGGTATTAAATCCACAGCTCTC
This sequence comes from uncultured Bacteroidales bacterium, assembly GCA_963696535.1. Taxonomy (GTDB): domain Bacteria; phylum Bacteroidota; class Bacteroidia; order Bacteroidales; family VadinHA17; genus LD21. The sequence goes on along the minus strand of CAVOKP010000017.1, from coordinate 8,667 downwards.
CATGTGTTGTTGTAACTTGCCTCCCATTCACCAAGGCCAGTTGTTTTTCCGTCGATGAGTCTGTCGCCCCAAATCCATAATTTTCTTCCGTCCAGGGAAAGATGATCACGTATTTTCCTGACCTCACCGGCAAACAGTTCAGACGGGTCCCTGCCTGAACATCTCGGACACTGCCTTTCACCGATATAAAATACCTCATCCATCCCTGCATGGAAAGCATCGGCTTCAAAGACATCACAAATCTCATCGATAATATCAAATACAACCTTATGGACACCGGGATGCAGGGGGCAATAGCTTTTGCAGTATAATCCGTCAGCATTCGGCCATATGTATTTTTCAGGCATTCTGACCAGCGGGGTCTCATCAAACTCAGGGTATTCCCTCAGCAGGTTCCCGATCGTTCCGGCCCACGACTGATGACCGAGCAGGTTAACCTGTGGTATTATCCGGATATTGTTCCTGCGGCATGCTGCCACGAGCTTCTTTACATCCTGCTTCGAAAGGGCAATTGAATCCCTGAGTTCCGGGTGACTTTCATACTGGTAGTTATAATCCACCCTCAGGATAATTGTATTGACCTTGCGTACCGAAAGTTCTTCATCAATGAACTTAATGAATTCAGCAACGACAGCAGGCTGGGGCGCAGATATGCAAAACCCGCGAACCGGTAAAATGGAATCGAGCCTGACGGATTGGTTGTTCTGTGCTATTGAAGCAACTGACAGAGACAAGGTAAATAACCAGGTGAAAAAGTTCTTTTTCATATTTCAGGATTTTTTGATCACTCCAATTCCGGGCTTATCTGGAAGAGTAACCTGCCCGTCAACAATCAGGAGTCCTTCGAACGGATCATTGCTGATCAGCAGGTTCCCGTCGAGATCACACCAGTCGACAAGGGGAGAGAGCTGTGCGGCAGCCGTAACGGCACATGAGGTCTCGGTCATGCATCCTATCATCACTTTCATATTGAAAGCCCTTGCCACATTTATCATTTTCATGGCGGCATTAAGTCCCCCGCATTTCATCAGCTTGATGTTTATTCCGGAATAAACCTCCCTGTTGCTCAATAGATCTGCAACATTCTGGATTGCCTCATCTCCGACAATGGGAAGCGGACTCCTTTCGGTAAGCCAGGCTATATCATCCTTCATCTCCTTCGGCATTGGCTGTTCGAGGAAGATAACACCTTTATCCTTGAGCCAGCCGGCCATTTCGAGTGCATACGTACGATCTTTCCAGCCCTGATTGACATCAGCACACAAAGGTTTATCCGTTACCGACCTTATGACTTCCACCATTTCCCTGTCATTATTGCCACCAAGCTTCACTTTCAGGACCTTGTAGGGTTCTGCCTCGGCAACTTTCTGTCTTATGATTTCAGGAGTATCAAGTCCGATTGTAAAGCTTGTCAGAGGGGCTTTGGAAGGGTTCAGCCCAAACAGTTTGTAAAAAGGTTCACCCACCAGTTTCCCGATCAGGTCATGAAGCGCAATATCCACCGATGCCTTTGCAGCATAGTTGCCCGGCATAACGCCATCGACATAATCAAGGATATCTACGAGAAGAAACGGATCACTGAATTGTGAAAGATTTAACAGTGACAGGAATTTTGCCACAGATTCATGACTCTCCCCGAGATATGGAGGCATTGATGCTTCTCCGTATCCCGTAATGCCATCATATTCAATCTCCGTCAGCATAACGGGTGTTGTTGTCCTTGAGCTTGTCGATAGGTTGAAAGCATGTTTAAGCTGAAGTGTATACGGAGTGAACTTTAATTCAAGCCTGCTTCTGTTCTTCCTTTTGATTCTCCTGTCAGTAAAAAACGGAGCCGCTGATGCAACATCTGTGCCAATAAGAGTACCCCCGATAAGATAACTGGAGTATTTAATAAAATCTCGTTTATTCATGACTTCAATTGATGCTGGTTACTGGTTGCTGGTTATTGGTTAAAAATACCAACTATGCTCCAAAACAGGCTGTATTCCCTTTCCGTAAGGGGCTCCGATAATCCGTCTGACGCCAAGGAACGAATCCCTGCGGGAACGGCTGAAATTTGTCCGTGTCGAATCAAGGCTGTTTATCCTTACCATGCCCGAGCAATGAATGAATTCAGTGTCGCCAATATACATTCCGACATGACTGGCCCTGGGCCTTCCATGCTGACCGGAACCAAAGAACAAAAGGTCCCCTTTCCTTAGTGAATCTGGTAGTGATACTCTCCTGATCCTTAGCCTGATCCCGTTCTGAAACTGCTGTGATGCATCCCTGTCGAGTATCATTCCATTAAGGAAATAGACAGTTTTCACAAATCCGCTGCAATCAAATCCTTTTGGAGAAGTGCCTCCCCATAGGTAAGGAATGCCCAGAAATGATTCCGCAGTCGTTTCAAGGTTCTGCTCATTCAGATATTCTCCGGCATTCAGATTCTGCAAGGGGATTGCCTTATCGTCAGGAATAAATCCAGTTCTGCCGTCAGGAAGTTTTACTTCATATATGCCTTTCTGAGTTCCGGCAACTTCCAGGATACAGCCTGCAACAATATCAGAGATCTCTTTCACCATAAGCCGGTCGGCATAGATATCTCCCGTCTTCAGGGTGTAGAACAACCTGGAAGAAGTTTTCCACGAATTATATTCACTCATGGTTTTTCCTTCAATTGCATCGTTGGCGACCCAACCCAGGTACATATCAGGTGTTTGTACAAGGAACCATCCGCCATCTTTTTTAAGAATCCTGACGGGTGTTCCCATCAGAGCCTGAGAAACCATCTCAGCTTCGTATGATGGGCTGAACCTTATGTTGCAAGCACTTACATTAACAAGTCCCCATGGTTTGGATATTTCAGAAGTGTCGGGAAGCACCTTCAGACTGTCGGTGAAGTGAACCCCATCATTATCAAGCAGGGCAGTGATTGCCGCTTTAGCCTCAGGAACCGTGGTTTCTCCCTTAAGAATCATGCCAGAAGCACCCTTAACTAATTCGGCATCGAAGATCCCTTCCCTCAGGTCCGGAACCCAGACGATCCCAATGGAATCAATTTCGCTCTTGTAATTGCTTATGGCATCCGTTTTTGTTTTGCATCCTGCAGCCACTGTCAGGAGTAACGATGTTATCAATAAGTTTTTGAAGGCTATGGTTCTTTTTCTTCTCATTAATTGTAAATTATTTCCATGTCATAATCCCATTTGTCAAAGTAGATGTTCCCTCCGCTCCATTCAACTTCCCCCCTTTGAAAGTCATAGGGTTCGCTCCTCATGAATTTCTTTTCCGGATAAAGCCTTCCTCCCACTCCTTCATTTACGATAAGCCTGTACGAGTCGATTCCCGAAATATAGAATTCCCTTGTTTTTTTATCATCTGAATATTGAAGCCCATATGATATATCGGCAGGAACCCAGCCCGTTCCTTCAAAATAAACCTCACACCAGTCGTGAAGGTTCTTTGCATCGGGCGGCACCTTCCATCCGCTCTGCCATCTTACCGGAATTCCCTTGTACCTAAGCATCGACATGAAGAGGAATGTCTGCATTCCGCAGTCTCCCCTCCTGTTCTGAATTACATATTCGGGAATATTTGGCATTATTGAGTATTCCTGCGCGCCTGCCCAGGGGATATTATCGGTGAACCATAAATATATCTTCCTGACTGTTTCAAACGGATTTTCCTCTTGTCCTGCAATGCTGTCGGCAAGATTCCGGACTTTTTCTGTGAAGCAGATATGCGGAAGCACTTCTGAGGTATATTTCCTGTAAAGCGATGATCCTTTGTCATATGGTTTGAAAGCCATCCTTCCGGGATCAAAAAATTGTCCGGAGGATTCATAGCTGAACGAAATCATAAAAACTACCGGAATCCCTTTTTCTGCTTTGGCTTCCATATAGATTGTCCTGTGAATCGCGGAATCGGGAGCTAACGTGTAATTTTCCCCTGAAGCGGACAACAGTCTTACATTTTTCTGGCGGGGATGGTTCTCTTTCGGATAGGGCAGCCAACACCTGACTGTTTCGCCGGGGGGAACCGCATCGGGATTCACAGTCAGTGTGTAATTGATTGTCATGCTCGCAGGGATAACCGGATCAGCACTGTTTGCCGATGCATTTATTATTGACCCGGTATGCTTATTCCTGTGAATCATTTCAGGATCGGCGGCTTCAAGGCTGTCGCGTTGCGCCCGCTGTTCATGAAAGCTTTTAATTAGTGCAAGGTTCGAAACTGCCCTGCTGAAATACCTCTTTTCTCCGTCAATGATTTTCCATTCGAGCCAGTTTTTCTTCTCCCAGTCTGCCTTTTCTTCAGCAGTAAAAACACCAATCCTTTGCTTTAACTGCTCCTCGACAGCGCTTTCCGTGTATGGGAAATCAAGTTCAATCCTTTCGGTTATCTGTGCAAGGGAATCGGATCTGAGGTCAGAATGCCTGCTGACAGTTGTCTGTCTGCAACCGGCAGAGACAAATAATAATAATATAGTATAGGTCAGTCCGGTGATTTTCATAAGGAAATGTAATCCGGGCAAATATATCAAATTAGTGTATTCCTGTTCTCATAGATCTTTGTAATTGCATTTGCAATATCATCCATATCGGATTTGCTTCCCAGTAAAATGCTTTGATATAAGGTTAAAGCCTGATCACAAAGCTGGTCATTGCCTGGCAGCTGATTTTCTTCCCGCCATTGCCTGAGCCTCGATTCCGGAAAAAGCCGTTTAAATCCCTTTGAACCAAGCTGCTCCTCTATTAAACCATCCTTATTCTGTTTGCCGTAGCCTCCGCTGCATGGAATTCCTTCAGCATTAAGGGCTCTAAGGAACCTATCTTTGGGAATATTGCTGAACTCCTCCCTGATATACCTGAAAGGATACATGTGATAAACAGCCCTGGTAGCTCCTTCTGCAGGCTTGCACGGGATTATGCCGGGGATCTCTTTAAGCTTTTTGTCAAGATAAAGGGCATTGGACAAACGGATATCATTATCCTTTTCAATCCTCTTCATCTGCGACATCAGTATCAGTGCCTGCGATTGCTGCATCCTGTAATTCATCCCATTATAAGGATTTCCGGGAAGTCTTTTCATATTGCCATATGGTCTGCCGCAATTATGAAAAGCATGACACTGGTCCATAACGTCTTCATCATTGCCTAGGATCGCGCCTCCTTCGCCCGAAGCCAGGTGCTTTGAATTCTGAAAACTGAAGCAACCGAGATCCCCGAGCGAGCCGACTCTTTTTCCCCTGTATTCAGCAAGCCAAGCCTGGCATGCATCCTCAATAACCTTAAGATTATGAGCTTTGGCGACCTTATTTACACCGTCCATATCTACAGGCAATCCATAAATATGCACCGGAACAATGGCGACGGTCCGGTCGGTGATCCTTGCTTCTATTTTTTTCGGATCGATCAGGAATGTCTCCGGGTCGGTATCGACAAATACGGGCAGGGCCTTGCTGCCAAAGATTACATTATACGTTGCTATAAACGTATATGGAGAAACAAGAACTTCATCACCAGCATCCACTCCAAGCACATGAAGGGCAGTAAGAAGCGCCGTAGTGCCGCTTGCCGTTGCCAGACAGCGTTTTGCACCCATCAGCTCTGCATATTTTTTCTCAAACTCAGAAACATATTCTCCGTTTCCCCTCCACCAGCGGCCTGAGCGGAACATTTCAAGGAGCCCCGGTTCTGCCGACTGATCCCAGTAAGGCCACTGAGGCCATGATCCCGGATGAACCTTTTCGCCTCCGTTAATGGCAAGCTTTTTCAATTGCCCGGTGTTCTTTATCCCGAACGACCTGAAAGGAAATCCGAGCATTGCCCCTGCAAAGCCGGTTGATGTAACTGCAATTGCCTGACGCCGAGTTAGTTTACGCATTTTCATCTCTTGTTGAATAAAGTGAATTAAATTAACCTTCGAGTTACTTTTTCCTTTTATGAAGTTAATTGATTAATTTCAGATTTTTGATTACTGAAGTAAATATATGACTCTCCGGGCTCGAAAATCAATTTATTTACCCCTTGCCCAGGGGGAGTAAATTGATTTTCTTCGCCCCCCCTGGAGTCGGGGTAAACGAAGAAAATCAATTAATGAACAGAAGGAAATTTATCTCTGGAAGCGTCTTACTGACTTCAGGTTCACTGATATCCTGGAAAATTCCTTCATTCGGTACAGCAATAAATAATAAAACTGATCTGCTAAATGCAGCTGGCTTGTTTGACCTTTTCAGTAACCCCGACCTTAAATATCATCCTTATGTACGCTGGTGGTGGAACGGCAACAAGGTTGAAGCTAAGGAACTTATCAGGGAGCTAAGGCTGCTGAAAGATGCGGGTATCGGTGGAGTTGAGATTAATCCTGTTGAATTTCCAACACGTTTTGACGGTGATGACCTTGGCAAGCCTTCGCTGAAATGGCTGAGCGATGAATGGATCGATATGCTGAAGATTGTCTTCGATGAAGCAAAGTCGCTCGGTATGACATGTGATCTGATTGTTGGTTCAGGCTGGCCATTTGGTGCCGAATACCTCGAGGGAGAGGAGCGTGCACAGATAGTTGTCATTGCCGTGAAAAAGGTCAGGGGACCGGTTGATTACGAAATTTCAAAATTCGAGATCTTTAAAGAGGCTGATCCTGCCGTCAGTTCTCCCTATTCCGGCAGGACGATGGAACTGCTTTCACTGAACCTTGTTCCCGATCCGCTCACAGATTTTAGTCAGGTGGTTGATCTGAACCAGAATCTCGACAGGGAGATTCAGAAGATAAATATCCCCGAAGGGAAATTTGCCCTTTATGCCCTTGTAAAGATCATTGGATTCATGGAGGTCATAAACGGAGCTCCCGGCGCCACTGGTCCCGTATTGAATCACTATAACAGGACCTTTGTCAGGCGATACCTTTACCGGATGTCTGAAGCTATTGAAAAAAGAACCGGCCCGATGTCGGAAAATATCCGTGCTCTTTTTATCGACAGCATGGAGCTTGAAGGATCGAACTGGACATTCGACATGCTGGAGGAATTCAAGGCAAGAAAAGGATATGATCTTTCTCCTTATCTGCCGTTTATCCTGTTTAAAACCGGGGGAATGGGAAACGTGACAGATTTCAAATACGGCGCCTTAATGTCACCTGAGATTGAAAACATGATCCGGAGAATGAGGTATGATTTTGAAATGTTAAAAGCTGAGCTTCTTGAGGAACGCTTTATTATAACTTTTACGGGATGGTGCAGGGAACTTAATGTAAAATCGCGGGCGCAGGCATACGGTCGAAGCTTCTTCCCGCTTGAGAGCAGCTTTCATTACGATATCCCTGAATCGGAATCCTGGACCATGAACTGGCTGAAGCACAAAGTCGGTGAGGAGATGCCGGAGGATGATTACCGCCGCGGCAGGGCGTACACAATGATAAACAAGTATGTCTCCTCTGCTGCCAATCTCACAGGGAAGCGCCTTGTGAGCTGTGAAGAGATGACTGACACTTACACGGTTTTCAATACCACACCTGAAAATCTGAAAATCGGCGGCGACCAGAGCATAATAACCGGGGTAACACATTCCATATTCCACGGATTCAACTACTCTCCTCCCGAAGCCCCTTACCCGGGATGGCTGAGGTATGGCGGCTACTACAATGAAAACAATACATGGTGGCCATACTTTCATCTGTATAATGAGTACAAGGCAAGGCTCTCTGCATTGCTTCAGAATGTAACCATGTTCACGGATATTGCCATCCTTCCTCCGAATGACGATATGTGGAGCAATATCGGATCACAGATGGAACCCTTTCCCTCAATTACAAATGTTGATTATTTCACCCTTGTATGGGAAGCAATAAATAAAAACGGCAATGGTTGTGACTATGTCTCTCAAAGGGTCATAAGTGATGCTGAGATGAAAAATGGGTTTATGAATTACGGCCTGCGAAAATATCATACCATTTTCCTTGTCGAGGTTGACAGCCTGAACGTAGCAGCCGCAAGAAAGCTTTATGATTTCGTTGCTTCCGGCGGAAGGGTATTTTGTATCGGGGCATTTCCGGCAAAGTCACTGGGATGGAAGGATAATGAGAACAATGATAAGGAGGTTTCTGCATTTGTTGATAAAATGAAATCAATCCATGGTCGTTTTGTTCTGGTCCGGAAGCCTGAAAAAGACTTTATCGGGTGGTACTGGGGGTTCAGGAAAAGTACAAAATTACCCTGTACATCACGATCGAAAATCCTATCGATATGTAATGCAAACCCGTTACCAGGCTGATGATGGTTCAGAGATCTTCTTCCTTATCCATTCCCATATCAGCAAATCGCAATCTGCTAAAATCACTTTCCCAAAGGAAATTATAAAGAACAGGCAGGGCTGGATATGGGACCCGGAAGACGGGAAAAAATACAGGATATCCCTCGAAAAAGACAATAGTCTGAACCTCGATATGGGTCCTGCGGAGTCATTCCTGTTTGTATTCGATAACCAAAAGAAAGGTCCCGGATGGACACCTCTGTCTGCAGGAAGCTCAGCAGCAATAACATTGCTTAACGGATGGAACCTGGAATTTCATCATTGCCGCGACGGTTCGGTAAAGACCCTGGAGACCGATACCCTGAAGGACATTAAGGATATTCCTGATTTTGTACATTTTGCAGGCACCGTCATTTACCGTAATTACATTGTA
>CAVOKP010000016.1:0-67894 GCA_963696535.1 uncultured Bacteroidales bacterium | reverse complement strand
GGTACGAATAGGAATTTGAAAATTTGAAAATTTGAAAATTTGAAAAAATATTAACCTGGCATTCTCAAAGTCCCCCCTGGGGGATTTAGGGGTGGTTTTTGCTGGCTGAGCTGGAGGGCAGCAACCAGGAATCCGGTTGAGGCACTCCGGTACGAATAATATAAAAAGTTGATTTTTTAACATTTACATTGACAGACTATCAAAACAGGATTAAGGATTATGAAAAATTTGTGTAAAACGATTATCCGCAATTTCATCCGTAAACCTGTTACACACGTGATCAATTTGCTGGGATTGGCAATAAGCCTGACCCTGGTGATTTTCTTGTCGGCTTATTGCTTCAGCGAACTTACAACTGATAATTTTCATAAGAACGCTGACAATGTATTTTTATACCTGCCATCAGAGGATCGGATTTATACACCCGGAGTTCTCAAGGATAATATCGACATAAAAGTCCCGGGAGTCGAATCATCTGTCAGGATCGCCGGCACATGGGAAGCTCCGGTATTTCAGGCAGAAAACAGAGAGCCTTTAACTTCTGATCTTCTATTTGCCGACAAAGATTTTTTCAAACTTTTTACTTACAATGTTGTCGAAGGAGATCCTGAGGCTGCTCTGAAAGAACCCATGACAATTGTTCTAACGGAAACCCTGGCGTATAAGCTTTTCGGGCCCGGAAAGGCCGTTGGAAGAATCATGAAGCTAAACAACAGCAAAGAGCTCACTGTAAGGGCAATAATAAAAGAACCTGATGCCAATTCATGTCTTTCGTTCAGTGCAGTCTCCTCTATGTACTCCCAAAAAATTATTCAGGGCGAGGGCGGCGAGTTCACAGAATGGGGATGGTGTGATTTCCAGACTTTTCTCCTTTTAAATGAGAAGACTGATCCTGCTGGAACTGAAAAGACCATTTTAAGCATTATTCCACCAGACTTCCAAAAAGAGTACGAATCAGCAAAACTGGTTCCATTGAAGAAAGTCTACTTTTCAAAATTTATGCTTTATGGCAATGATTACCTGGTAAGCGGTGATAAAAGTAAAGTTATGATACTTTTAATGGTAGCTGCACTTGTATTGATTATTGCCCTGGTCAACTTCATCAATATATCATCCTCGCAATGGCTGCAGAAAATCAAGCAAACCGGTGTCAGGAAGATTATCGGTGCCAGGCAGTCAGGGATACTTTTTAGTATTCTTTTTGAATCTTTTGTATTCTTCCTTGTTGCTCTGCTTATTGCATTCTATTTAGTGAATATGATCAATCCATTTATAGGCAGATATACAGGGATATATTATAATCCGGAACTGACTTCTTCTCCTTACTTTATTCTGGCATCACTGGCAGGCATCATTATTTTAAGCTGTATTTTCAGAATAATTCCGGCTTTGAAGATATCTTATTCAAAAGCTATTGATAATCTGAAAAATACAGTAAAGTCTGGCAAATCAGATTTCTCTTATCGGGGTGTTCTTGTTACTGTCCAGTTCACCATTGCCATTGTATTGATTGCATTTACTGTGCTGGTTCAAAAACAGGTCAGGTTCGGAAGCACAAATCTGGGTTTGAATCAGGAAAATATTATCGGGATTAAACTAACTCCCCAGCTGAACGAGAAGAAAGATGTTCTCAAAGAGCTACTGTTGGAGAAACCTGCTGTCAGTGGTGTTTCCTTTACCCAGTTCTACCCTGGTAAAGATATTTCACAATGGAGTGTCGGACTGGATCTGGACGGGGATGAGAAAAAGCTGAGTTTTGACACTTTCAGCGCTGATGCCGCATTTTTTGGAATTACAGGCTTACAGTTGGTTTCTGGTCGATTTTATACTGACGATTTTTCCCTGGATAAAGAAAAAGTCCTGGTCAACGAAACGTTTGTCCGGGAGCATAATATTACCAATCCTTTGGGTATCAGATTTCAAATGGGGAAACGGACATTTGAAATCATCGGGGTTATTAAAGATTTCCATTTCCAATCTGTAAGTCAGCCTATAGTCCCTCTTGTTATCAGGAATGAACCATATGCCTCATATTGCCTGGTAAACCTCGGAACAGCCAATTTTGGATCGTTAAGCAGTGTGATTAAGGATATGAAAGATGTTGTTTCGCAGCTTTCACCATCTTTCCCGGTTGAAGTAAGCTTTTTTGACCAGGCAGTCGGAAACATGTATCTGTCGGAACTCCGGTTTCAAAGTACCTTTTCCCTGTTTGCAGGATGCGCTATTATCATATGCTGCCTTGGAATTTTTACAATGTCTCTCTTCTCCTGCCAGAGACGTACAAAGGAAATTGGTATTCGTAAAATAAATGGGGCCAGATCGACAGAAGTGATGGCGCTGCTCAATAAAGATCTTATAAAACTGGTTTTAATTGCATTCATCATTGCAACGCCAGTTGCATGGTATTCAATGTATAAATGGCTGCAAGACTTCGCTTACAGAACCGAAATAAGCTGGTGGATCTTTTTACTTGCCGGATTAATAGCACTTTTTATTGCCCTGGCAACAGTAAGCCTTCAAAGCTGGCGGGCTGCTACAAGGAATCCAGTTGAAGCTCTCCACTACGAATAGCGAGGAGAGCTGAAACACTGACCGAAGCGTCAGTATTGAAGCATTACGGTATGAGTAACCAAACATTGGCCGAATTGTCAGAATCCTGAACTTTTTACAAATAATAATTTGCTATAAATAAAAACATAACCTAAATTTATAGTTATTTAAGTCCGGGTTATGTTTAAAAATTATCTGAAAACCGCACTGTGTTTCCTAAAACACAACAAAGTATTTGCGGCTATTAACATTCTTGGCCTCTCTATTGCACTGGCTGCATCGTTTATCATTCTTCTGTACGTAATTAACGAGCTCAGCTACAATCACAGTCATAAGAACAGGAAAGATATTTACAGAGTTCTCAATTACTACAAGGATTTCAAACAGATTATGGCCGGTACTCCATATGTTCTGGCTTCTGCTCTTAAAAATGAATATCCCCAGATTATTAAAGCTTCAAATGCCAGACCTGTCAGCTTAATGTTGAAAATCGGGGAGGAATCTGTAGGTGTAAGACTCGCAATGGCTGCCGATTCTGAGATATTCGATATTTTCACCATTCCTATTATAGAAGGTGTTGCAGGTTCTGGTCTTCTAGGAGACATGAATTCGATTGTGCTTTCCAGAGAGCTCGCTGAACGGTACTATCCGGGGGAAAATCCAGTCGGCAAAGAATTAATCGGACTTATTAACAACAAGGAAAACTTGTTCATGGTTAAGGGAGTTTATGAGGATATTCCTGTAAACTCAACCTTCAGGGCACAATGTTTCATTAGTAGCAAGTGGACTCTCGATCCAATAAATGAATCATTTAAAGTGACCAATGCAGAAGTTAACTGGACTTTTGATTTCTGGAACACATGGATACTTCTTGCAAAGGGCACCGATCCGGATGAATTTGTAAAACAATTCCCGTCATTTGAAAAAAAGAATATCAGTGAAGATCCGCATAACAGCTATTCTCTTCAAAACCTTTCGAACGTATATCTGAAATCTGAAGATATTGCAAATGCCGGACTTAAAGGCAACATAAAAAATGTCAGACTGTTTTCCCTGATTGCTTTTCTGATCGTGCTGGTTGCAGCAATTAACTATATAATTTTATCCACCGCAGTCTCTTCTTCACGTGGGAAAGAAATCGGGATAAGGAAAACATTCGGTGCTCATAACAATAATATAAGAAAACAATTGCTCAGTGAATCGGTCCTGCTCGTTTTGCTGGTACTTCCTCTCGCTCTTATTATGGCATGGTTGGCACTTCCGGTTGCAGGAAGGCTTTTCCAGACAAAACTTAGCATAATCTCTTCCAATATCCCGGTATATATTTCAGTTTACCTGATAGTTACTATAGTAATTGGTTTCCTTTCAGGTATTTACACTTCCTCTTACCTTTCCCGTCTAAAGGTTATTGATATTCTGAAAAATGTTATTCAGACAGGGAGGAAAAAGCAGATAGTGAGATCTGCATTGATCGTCCTCCAGCTGGTGATCTTCTGCACTTTTGTTTCGAGCACACTCATTATACGTTTGCAGTACAAATATGCTCTTAAAAAGGATCCGGGGCATTATACAAAGGATGTTATTCTGCTAGAGCTGGGCCGTAATTTCAAAGGATATTCAGCATTTATCAATAGTATCAGGTCGAATCCCAATATAATAATGGCCGGGGGAGCAATGCATGGTCTTCCTATGTTTGGTTCAATGTCATCAATGTATCCACATTTCCAGAATCCGGAAACGAAAATAAAAGTAGAAGGCCTGGCTGTGGATTATAACTTTATTAAGACAATGGGTATTCCGGTAATCACCGGCCGCGAGTTTTCTCAGGATTTTGGAAGCGATCTCACGCAGGCTGTCATGCTGAATGAAACAGCAGTGAAGCAGCTCGGAATCAAAGATCCTGTAGGAAAGAAGCTTGGGGAAAGCATTATTATAGGAGTTGTAAAAGATTTTAACCTGCATTCAATACACTCAGAGATTCCTCCACTCTCTATACACATGACCGATAGGTACATTCAACAGGTGGCTGTCCATTTTAAGCCGGGATCAATGAGCAGTGTCTTGTCTGTCACCGAGGCCGAATGGAAAAAAGCTGCTCCCGACAGACCATTCTCGTACTCAACGATTGAATCGCTTATTACAAGTCTCTATTCGTCAGAGAAGAACCTTAGCACAATTGTATCGATCTTCGCCCTTTTCACTTTAATCATTGCAGCATTCGGATTGTTCGGTCTGGTCCTGTTCGTAAGCAAAACCAGGACCAAAGAAATAGGTATTAAAAAGGTTTTTGGCAGCACGGGGAAAGCTATTATATATTCTTTTATCCGATCAAATCTGGTTATGGTACTTATTGCCTGGATTATTTCCATACCTACAACTTTCTATTTTACGAGCAAATGGTTGAACAACTTTTCTTATAAGGTGTCAATCAGCCTGCTTGTGTTCATATTTGCGTTAGTGCTTTCAGCATTTGTTGTTGCATCAACAGTCTTCTTTCATTCTTATAAAGCCTCCAGAACTAATCCTGTTAAGGCCTTACGGTATGAATAATCACCCCCCAACCTCCCAAATGGGGGGCTTAAGAAGAAGATTGGTTCTTAAAGTCCCCCATATGGGGGATTTAGGGGTGGATATTCTGATGGGGGATTTAGGGGATTGATACTCAGATTGAATTCCGGTGAAAAAAACTAGAAAATCATGCTTAGAAACTATCTTAACTTAACCATCAGAAGCCTCAAGTCGAACAAGGGATATTTTATAATTAATCTCCTGGGATTAACAATCGGAATAACTTCATTTATCCTGATATCCTTATGGATAAAAGCAGAAACATCGTACGATAAATTCCAAAAGAATGCCAGGAACATTTACAGGGTTGATTATCTTCTTTATGAAGAAGGTATTCTTGAACAGCATTCTGCTTCAGGATCGTCCGGTGTAGGGAAAGAGATAAAGAACATGTTCCCCGAAGTAGAAGACTATACCCGGTTTTACCGGACGGAGAGCCTAGTAAAATACGGCGACAAAACCTTCAAAGAAAAAAACATTCTGTACGCACAATCATCTTTTTTTGATCTGTTTTCTTTTCCACTTATAGATGGGAAGCCGGATTCCAGCATTCTTGCCATAAATCATGCCGTAATCACTGAAGAGACTGCCCGGAAATACTTCGGCACTGAAAATCCGATCAGAAAAATGATAACTATTGATGGAGCCAACGATTTCGAAGTGGCAGGAGTTGTGAAGTCAATACCAGGCAACTCTCATTTTAAATTTGATATTCTTCTCTCTTACGAAAATCTGATAAAGAGCTCCAGAAGCTGGGATAATTCATGGGTCAGCGAAAGGGTTTACTCTTACATTCTTCTTAAGCCAGGCGCTGATGCGAAAGCATTGGAAGTCAAATTACCTCAGATTCCGGAAGCTTTTATCGGGAAATTTATGAAGGATGCATTCTTCCTGCTGGAATACAGGCTGGTAAAACTTACTGATATTCATCTGCATTCTTCAGTCAGCAACGAACTTGATGTTAACGGTAATTACCGGAGTGTGGTATCCCTGGGTATTGTTGCCCTCCTTGTTCTGATTATCGCGTTTGTAAACTATATCAACCTGGCCACATCAAGATCAATTGAACGGGCTCATGAAGTTGGAATCCGGAAAGTTGCCGGAGCATCAAAACAGGATCTTGTTTTCCAGTTCCTTACAGAGTCAGCAATATTAAACCTGATTGCATTGATCATCAGCATCACCGGTGTCATTCTTTTGCTTCCTTTCTTCAAACAGGTTATGCAAAGCCCGTTACAGCTCGATTACTTTAATGTTATACTTCTCTTCATCCTGCTTCTGGTTTCAGGATCATTGTTTACCGGATTGCTCCCGGCGATTTACATTTCACGTTTTGCTCCCGGCCTCGTGATTAAAGGAAAAAATCCGACTGAAGCAGGATGGATAAGGCTGCTTAAGAACTATCTTGTTGTTTTCCAGTTCACTGTCTCAATAGTTTTAATTATCGGTACGATTACAATTTACCGCCAGGTTAATTTTATGCGTAATCACGACCTCGGATTTAATAAGGATGGATTAGTTGTCCTTGATGGTCCAAGGATTCTGAGAGCAAATACGTTTGAATCATACATGAAAACTCTCGAATCATTTAAGAATGAAATATTAGCTTTGGCTGGTGTAATAAATATTACAGCATCATCAAATGTGCCAGGAACCGAAATAAAAAATTCACGTGTTTTCGGGATCCCGGTGGAGGGACGTAACACAGAAAAAAGGATTGATGTATATTATATTGATAATCATTTCTTTGATACTTATGGTCTGACTTTGCGGGCAGGTGAAAACTACAAGGCATCCATTGAAGAGGAATCAACCAAAATAATAATAAATGAATCTGCGCTTCCTTATTACGGTTTTGTAGATGCAATAAGCACTGTTGGTAAAATCCTCAGGGGAGGCAAACAGGAGCTCACAATAAAAGCTATAGTAAATGATTTCCATCAGCAATCGCTCAAACAATTACCAAGCCCAATCGCATTCTTCAATCAGCCGGCAAATACCTTTTACACCATCAAAGTCAATATGACAGGGATAGAGCATCTTTTGCCTGAATTGGAGAAGATCTGGACTTCCCATTACCCCGGTAATCCATTTGACTATTTTTTTCTTGACGATTTTTACAATGAACAATATCGCCCGGATCAGCGTTTCAGCGGATTATTCCTTTCAAGTTCGATTCTGGCAATAATCATTGCATGCCTTGGTCTGTCAGGTTTGTCCTCCTATGCTATCATCAGACGCACCAAAGAGGTTGGAATCCGGAAAACCAACGGTGCCAGGATTCTTCAGGTTTTGATCCTGTTGAATAAAGATTTTGTGAAGTGGGTCGGGATTGCATTTGTTATTGCTGTTCCTGTTGCCTGGTTTGTTATGCATAAATGGTTGGAGAACTACGCTTACAGGACAGAGCTTAGCTGGTGGATTTTTGCACTTGCCGGATTAATTGCGCTGGTCATTGCCCTGATAACTGTCAGCTTGCAGAGCTGGCGGGCGGCAACCAGGAATCCGGTTGAGGCATTACGATACGAATAAAATATTTCCCGGTCCCTAAATAGTCAACCCCCCAATCCCACAATTGGGGGGCTTAAGAAGAAGATTCTTCCTAAAGTCCCCCAGATGGGGGATTCAGGGGGTGGATGTCATTAGGAATATATGAAACCGGTTCCCTGTTCTCCGGAACCATATTCTTATAATGCTCATAGCGTTTGAGAATATCACTCACAAAGGCAACTGATTCTTTTCCCGTGAAATAACCGTACTTTACCACAATGTCGTTATAATACTGGGGTTCCGATTTTTTCAGTATCCATACTGCTACATTTCCATCCCATTTTTGGGGGTCCATTCCGTTTTTTTCGGCCAGTTTCATTGCATCCAGGACGTGACCCGGACCGGCATTGTAGGAAGCCAGGATAAACTTGGTGCGTTCGTTCTTGTCGGTAATAAGTGGATCAAATATCTTGTGAAGCCAGCCGATGAATTTTATCCCTGCCCTTATATTATTCTCGGGAGAAGAAGTGATATCAATCCCGAAATTTCTTCCTGTTTCGGGCATCACCTGCATCAGTCCGTAAGCGCCCACTCTTGACACCACATCAGGTAGAAACCTCGATTCCTGGTAGATCAGGGCAGCAACCAGCCGCCAGTCCCAGTCGATGGTTTCGCTATAGGTCTTTATCAGATTGTCCCATTTGGAAACCTTTCCGGAGCTCAGTGCATAGGAGTCGCTTTTCACTATGGACCTGGAACGGGGGTTTTTGAAGTATTTTGAATATAGCAGGGCAAATGTCTGAGTATTCCTGAAACCCGCGATCCACTGATCAAGCTCTTTCTTAAGCTGCGCGGAGTTGGTTCTTCTTATACCCCAGGCAAGGCTTTGCGGATTGCTTAGTCGCAATGCAATATCAATATCAGGGAAATAGGTGGCAGTTACAAGCGCAAGATTTTCATCACAAACGGCATAATCTATTTCACCATTGGCAACAAGCGACATAAGCGTTTCAGCATCAAAAGGCACCTCTATAATGTTAATTGGCAGGCTCAACTCTTTTGAAAGTAGCCGCAGATGATCTGCGTGCGCTGATCCTTTCTGAACATATACGCTCTTGTTTTCCAGTCCGGCCGGAATGCGAACCAGTTCTTTCTCCAGTTCAGCAGAAGTCATCGATTCCCATTTGTGCGGCTTTCGCTGAACAAGGATCTGCCGGGTACTGTCGAGAGCCTGCGTAAACCCTATTTCATCCCTTCGCGATTCAGATTCAGTCAGCCCCATTGCAAGAAGATCAACCTGTCCGCTTCTGAGAAGGCTGAAGGCATCTTCAATGCTGTTTTCTGTAATCATCTCAATATCAAGCCCAAGATGATCAGAAAATGCCTGCAGGAGTTCATAATGAAATCCCATTGGCTCTCCCTTGTAAAGGAAGTAGTTGGTTGAATTAAAATCGGTGACTGCAACCAGTTTGCCTCGCGCAACTATCGAATCAAGATCAAATGCTGCTGAATCTTTATTGTCCTTGCTGGCCGGATTTTGGGAACATGAATAAAACAATGTCCCGGTTATTGTCAGAAAAATGAGTAGCTTCTTTATCAAAAAATCCTTTTTTTGTTAACAATTGTTGTATTACAGACCGCAAAGATACAACAATTTTCTCAATCATAAAAGGTCCATGCCAGGCCGTACCTGAACATTCTGATATTCATAGGGTAAGTCGGAATCATAAAGTAATCATTACCCGTCAATCCGGAGTTGACATGATCGACCATGACAAAGATCCTGGTTCGCCGGAGCTTTAGATTCAGAAAAACATTTATAAAAGGATAATTCCCTGTCTGCACCTGATCCTGCCTGTAGAATCTCCCGGTCGATGGCATATAGGAATACGGATGATAGAGTGTGTGATACAAAACCTCGGTTCCAAGCTGGAAATTAAGCTGGCCGTTAGTTTTCCTGAAATTGAAAAGATGCTCGAAATAGCCAGCAGCCTTTACTGCCGCAAGCGGAAGATCGAGAACCTCATCATTGCTGCTCTTCTGAATCAGCAGATCTGTCGCAAGATGGAACTTCCAGGCCCTGAGCTCCTTTTTCGCATATAGTGATGCGACCGAAAGGCCTCCCGTATGCTGTTCGGGCACTGCAAGGGTATCGAAATCAGTATAGTTGTCGATCATGGCGTAATTGAACCTTATGTCCATTGTGCGGGCCGGAAATGAGAAGCTTGTACCGAGGTCGATCCTGAATTCCTTGTTCATTGTGTTGAGCCATTCAAAGTGGTTGCTCCCCCACCGTTCGTTCCAGAATGAAGGCTGACGGTTTGCCACGGAACCGGTTATCTTCCATTCGGCTTCTCCTTTCCTCAGGCTGAATGATTTGGAGATAACGCCGTTAAGGTTGAAATCGCCAAACCTGTAACCACTGAGGAACAGTTCCCCCGTTGCCATCCAGTAGAACCTGTCACCGATATTGTTGAACAGTTTCCCCATCAGGATATTGTTGTTTTTCCGCCATACGGAGGTGTCAGCCAGGAGAGTATCATGAGTCGGCACTATCTGACTGTATTTCAGCAGTTCATTCCTTATTCCCACTCCCCCTCCAAGCCTGAATTTACGGGTTTCATCCGTCGCGAAATCAAACCTTACCGTGTTCTTAATGCTCCTTGCCGAAAGGGAGTCAAAGGTCTGGATGGAGTCTGTATATACTGCTGAATAAAATCCTGATAACGGATTATCATCGGAATATGTCCGCCGGTTCCCGTCAAGAATGAATATATGCGAGAAAGTTCCGCTCAGTCTTAAAGGCCTTGAGGCTTCGGTTTTTGTGCTATCGTTCCTTACTGGCTCTGTTCCGCCCACGGTGTAACGCTGAACAAGCATTAGATTCCTGTTTTTGAGGTAACTTTTAGCCTTATTCAGCCCTCCCAGGTTTACCGCCACATTTTCGGTTTCAAGGCTCCCAAGCTGGCTCGCATCAAGGATTCCCCCGTTTTCGCCGGTGGTCAGATTGTTCAATCCGGTCGCAAGATAGGATTTGTATCTCTCTCCCCTGTATGACCCGTAAAAAGTGAAATTCTTGTCATCGGCCCTCTGGTAGCTGTACTGACCAAGGTTATAAACAATATCATAAATCAGTCCGAAGTTAAGTCTCCTGTTCACATTCTGAGAATGCCTGATCCTGAATGTCTGTTCCGCCTTTTCACGGGGACCCCCAAGGGTCCAGACCATTTCCGTGAAGGGTACCTGGGTGTTCATAAAGAGGTACTTTTCAGGCTGGTACATTAACGGGTAATAGTAATTGTAAAGGAATTTATCGGGGTCGGTTACCCTGTCGAAAAAGTTAACCTGGTAGAAGGGAAGGCCGTAATTGCCGAGGGTGGCATTAAGGGGCGAGAATTTGTCAGCCAGCCGGTACTGGTGAAAAAGAGAAAAGATTGTATCAAACGGGATTCTGACCTCTTCGCTGAAATCCTGGGAAAGATTCCACATTTCAATGATCCTGGGTTTTATTGTGTCCTGCATCTGGGCAAATAAACCCGGCGAAAAGCCAATCAGAATCAATATCGCAATTTTTCGCCTCATCAGCGGCAAAGATAGGAAAATATCCGGATAATATTGCGCCCCTGACGGGGCTTGCAGACCGGGTTGGCGGTCTTATGCGGGGCGATGCCCTGCCATAAACCATGTCGACCCTACGGGCCAACTAATACAGTAAGTTCGCCTGACTATACACTATGATATAATCGGGATGGGCGAAACACTGCATTGGAACCCACCCCGGTGTCATCTGGCCGTAGGCCATTAATAATTTCGGATGGGCGAAGCCTGCATTGAGACCCACCCCGGTGTCATCTGGCCGTAGGCCATTGATATTTCGGGATGGGCGAAGCACTGCATTGGGACCCACCCCGGTGTCATCTGGCCGTAGGCCATTAATAATTTCGGGATGGGCGAAGCCCGTCCTGTTTGGACCAACCCAACCATCCGAGCCCCGTATGGGGCGGAATAAATCTCTTCGCCTGGATGACTATTGCGCCCCTGACGGGGCTTGCAGACCGGGTTGGCGGTCTATGCGGGGCGATGCCCCGCCATAAAATATGTTGTCCCTACGGGCCAACCACAGGATAGTGATCCCTAATCGACATTATCGTTAAGGTACGCATTATTCTCCCTCAGCACCGGCTCCTCATCGTCGCCGGTCGAGAGGGTGAATTTTGACACCTTGCTGTCATTAGACTTATCTTTCGGGTCAACCGACATATTTCTCCTTACATATGCCGGAACATCCTCGAAGGCTTCAATGTTATCCTTTATAATTTTGTTCGACAGACCCTCTTTCCTGAAAAAGTTCTGCATATGCTTCACCTTCTGAAGGGTTGCCTTATGAGTCTCCTTTTCACTTAATTCATCCTGTTCCCTGATCCCCCTGAGCTCGGTAACCTCGCCGTAGTTTTCAGGATCGAATTCAAGCCTGCCCTGCTCATCACCTTCGATATTTGAGATCAATGATTTTTGCGATTTATGGTGAACAGAAAATGACCCGTCCCCCTTGTCAGGTATAATATGGGCCGGTACAGGATTCTGCTCAGTAAGCAATTCGACTTTTCGCGGTTTTGGCTTTTTGTACGGTGTTAGTATGCTGTTCGATGGAAATCCGGTGGCAATCACAGTGACGCTGATATTTTCCCCGAGTTCCGGATCCTGGGATAATCCTCTTATAATAAGTGCCTCCTCCGATGATGCTTCATACATATAATCGGTTATCTCTCCAAGTTCGTCCATTGTAAGCTCGTTGGAATCCTTACCCGAAATAATATTCACAAGAATGCTTTTAGCGCCTGTGATATCATTTGAATTCAGAAGGGGCGAGGAGAGTGCATTTTCTATTGCTTTCTGAGCCCGGCCTTCTCCCGAAGCCATCCCGGTTCCCATAATTGCAACGCCCGATTCCTTCATCACGGTTTCGACATCTGCAAAATCGACGTTTATGTAGCCCGCCACCGTTATTATTTCAGCAATTCCCTTCACCGCAGTGGTGAGTATATCGTCGGCCTTTGCAAAGGCGGTCGATACACCCTGGTCGCCATAAATTTCCCTGAGCTTTTCATTATTGATCACTAGTAGTGAATCGACAAATTCACTAAGCTTTGTAATGCCTTCGATGGCATAGCTTATCCTGACCTTTCCTTCGGATTTAAAAGGGATCGTCACCACAGCTATGGTGAGGAGTCCCTGGTCCTTGCATGCCTTAGCAATAACGGGTATTGCACCGGTTCCCGTGCCGCCTCCCATCCCGGTTGTCAGGAACACCATCTTTGTATTTCCCGAAATGGCATCCATAACCTCCTTAATGTTCTCAAGGGCAGCCTGACGGCCAACCTCAGGTTTGCTGCCGGCGCCTCGGCCCTCGGTTATTGATGCCCCGAGCTGGACCTTTATAGGCACCGGACTGCGTTCAAGAGCCTGGTGATCAGTATTACAAACCACAAAATTCACATCCCTGATGCCCTTTTCATACATATGATTAACGGCATTATTACCGCCCCCGCCAATTCCGACAACCTTTATGATCGATGACCTTTCGACAGGAAGATCAAAATTCATTATATCATCTGTCATTGTGTTTTGATTTAATTGTTTATGAACAGTATCCTTCATAATTCCGACAAGATTTTAACCTAGTTTATACTTTGATCCTCGACCTCAAACATCTTTGTTATCATCTGCCTGATCTTGTCGGTAATCGGCACTTTCTCAACCGTAACGGCTGCCGGTTCGGGTTCAGGTTCCTCTGCAACAGGACTTTCAACCTTTTCAGCAGAAGGCTTTTTTGTCTTGACATAATCATCCTTCGACCCGGCCTGGAACGATTTTTTGTAGGTCATAAGGTGGTCAAATCCCCTTATAATAAGGCCCACTGCTGTTGCATACATAGGCTGGTTTATCTCTTCCCGGCCGTTGCCTGCCAGATGCTCGTTCGGATAGCCTATCCTTACATCCATTGCAGTCTTGAAATTCATGAGTTGCGGCAGATGCTTGAGCATTGCCCCGCCTCCTGTGATCACCATGCCTGCAGCAAGCTTGTCGGCGTAACCTGAATTCTGGATCTCAAAATTCACGATATCGATTATCTCCTCCATCCTCCACTGGATTATTCCGGCCAGGCTCCTGAACGAGATCTCTTTGGGGCTTCTGCCGCTTATTCCCGGAATTGCGACAACCTTGTCGTCAGGAGCGATATCGCGGAGAGCCGAACCATACTGGATCTTAAGCTGCTCCGCATGGCGTTCGAGAATAGCGCACCCTTCCTTGATATCCTTTGTTATGACATTCCCGCCGAACGGGATCACTGCGGTGTGCCTGATGATATTGTCATAATATACTGCCAGGTCGGTTGTCCCGCCTCCGATATCCACAAGCACGACACCTGCCTCTTTTTCATCGTCGGTCAGAACGGCATCAGCTGATGCAAGAGGCTCAAGAATCAGATCCTTCAGGTTCAGGTCGGCCCGCTGGATACACCTCTCAATATTCTTTGCCGCAGCAACACGTCCGATCACAATGTGAAAATTGGCCTCCAGCTGGTGACCGGCAATACCGATAGGATTCTTTATGCCTGGCTCGTTGTCGATAATGAATACCTGTGGAATCACATGGATGATCTCCTCCCCCATTTCAACATGTATCTTGTACATGTCCTCTATAAGGTTGAAGACCTCCTCCTTTTTTATTTCATCGTCGTAATTGTCACGCATCTTCGAACCGCGGGTCTTTATGCTCCTTATGTGCTGGCCCGCAATTCCGACAAATACTTCCTGAAAAACAATTCCTGACAATTTCTGGACATCATCAACGGTGGCCTGAATGGCATTCACTGTTTCCTCGATATTCTGGACAACTCCTCTTCTTACACCTGTGGAAGGAGCCTTGCTGATCCCGAGAATCTCTATTTTGCCGTTCTCGTTTTTCTTTCCGACAATGGTCACAATTTTTGTGGTTCCGATGTCGATTGCTGCTACATACTGTTCCTTTTTGCTCATAGTCTGAAATATGGTTTTTCTTTTTTTATCTCCGTTTGCATACTATCTGGCCGCGGAATGCCAGGTTAATACTTGAATACATGTTCCAGCCCATTTCAGGCAGGACCTTATCATAAAACACTTCAAGATTACCAAGTTTCTCCCCGAAATTGTCAGGAGTGCCAATATGGATAACATGGTTCCCAACCCTGGGAATGAGATCGATCTCATCATTCCTGTCGACAAAAATCTGGTCAATCTGGGCCGACCAGAAATCATCACCGTTTATATAATTCACCATGTGATATATATCCTTCAGTATCGAGTTCTTAATACTCGTGTCAAGGACACTTACCCCGTCGAGCATTGCCTGGCTGACATTGACATTGCCGCCGACAATATGCAGACGCGGAGTGTAAAGGTTCCTTCTCCTTATTACAACTCCCTCGTCATCAACATAGTAATCACCCCCGTTGTTTGCCATCACCCTCATTATTGGAGTTCGCTGGTCTCCTACAATATGGAGAACACCGTCGATCGAAATGAATACCTCAGCGGTTTTAAGTTCCCTGTATCTACCCATGGTTTTCTCAATCTCATCCAGCCTGATCTCCCTGAGAGGCTTCCCGACGATATTTCCGTTATTTTTTAAAATTGTATTCAGAATGTCTTTTTTTGTAACAAAATGATAATCTGATGAATCCAGGATTGTGATCTCAATCTTTTTGCATTGCTTCGAATTGTGCCAGTGAGAATAGTAAACCGGCATTATTACCAGGTATAATGATGGAATAAGCAGTAATATCCGGATTATCCTTCTCATTTCCCCCTGCTGCTTTTAAGTTTCTGTTCTATCGGAGCCACGAGCCTGTCAATATCGCCGGCCCCTATTGTGACAAGCACGTCAATCTTTTCCGGTTCGAGGCATCCTGGAATATCTTCGGGCACCATCATTTTCTTTGTCCCCGATTTCATCCTGCTGAATATCATACCGGAATCAACTCCCGGTATCGGTTTTTCGCGTGCGGGATAGACAGGCAATAGGATTGCCTCATCCAGTTCATCAAGGATTTCCGCAAAGCCGTCAGCATGGTCGCGGGTCCTCGAAAAAAGGTGAGGCTGGAATATCCCGGTCACTTTTCTCCCTGCAAAAAATTCCCTTACCGATGCCACGCATGCCCTTATCTCTTCAGGATGATGGGCGTAGTCGTCAATATATGCGAGGCCGGGCAGGTTTACCCTGATATCGAACCTCCGCTTTACGCCCTGGAAAAGAATTACTGCCTTACGGATCTCCTCCTCAGTCACCCCGCAATTAAGTGCGACTGCGATTGCAGCAGTAAGGTTCTCAATATTAATTATCCCTGGGAACGGAAAGTGAAGATCGCCTATAATCCCGTCAGGGGTATAAAGATTAAAGCTGTAATAATCTGCGAGATGCCTGACTTCAGAATACCTGTAATCTGCACCCTGATCCGGTCCATAGGTGTAAAGTGTCACTCCCTCCGGTATGTTAATCTTATCCTTTATCCTGAAATTGATGAAGAGCCTGCCTCCCGGCCTTATTCTGGAACAGAATTCATTGTAGGCTTTTATCATGGAAAGGTGATCGCCATATATGTCGAGGTGGTCGGCATCAACTGATGTGACGACTGCCATCAGGGGATTGAGCCTGTGGAACGACCGGTCGAATTCATCTGCTTCCATCACGATATAGTTCCCCTCCCCGGTCAGAAGGTTGGTGTTGTAGTTCTTTGAGATACCTCCCAGGAATGCAGAGCAGTCGACATGCGACTGCTTGAGAATATGTGCGGTCATTGTCGAAACAGTGGTCTTGCCGTGGGTACCGGCAACCGCCAGTGTATCGGCCGATGATGATATTTCGCCAAGGATTTCCGACCGCTTGTAGATCCTGTACCTGTTCTTCCTGAAGAATGAAATAATGCGATTCTCAGGAGGAATGGCCGGTGTATATACGATAATGACCCTCTCCCTGTTTGCTATTTCACCGAAAAGGGGTGGAAGACTTTTCAGGGTATCCTCATATGAAATGATGCATCCCTTATCCGTCAGAGACCTTGTCAGTTCAGACTCCGTCCTGTCGTACCCGGCAATCAGAAAGCCGCCCTGCTCAAAATAGAGTGCAAGTGCGCTCATTCCGATGCCTCCGATACCGACAAAATATATCCCTTCTATGTTTTTCAGGTCGATCATTTTCCAATAAGCTTGAGCACTTCCATGGCTATCCTCATATCAGAATCTTTTTCAGCCATTCGTGCAATGTTTTCAGACAGGGTTTTCTTCCTGAGGTTATCGGAAGCCAGCCCTATCGCCTCCCTGACAAGCAGCTTTGAGGCATTCTCATCAGAAATCACTATTGCTGCATCCTTTCCGGCAAGGGCCATTGCATTTTTTGTCTGATGGTTCTCGGCAACATTCGGCGACGGGACAAGAATCACA
The DNA here is from genome assembly GCA_963696535.1 of uncultured Bacteroidales bacterium. Taxonomy (GTDB): domain Bacteria; phylum Bacteroidota; class Bacteroidia; order Bacteroidales; family VadinHA17; genus LD21. The sequence continues at coordinate 50,807 of CAVOKP010000016.1, read as the reverse complement.
GGCTTTCCTGCGAGGCACAGTTCCGATATCGTTCCTGCACCAGCCCGTGAAATGATAATGTCAGCAGCTGCAAATGCAAGATCGATCCTTTCGATAAACGAGCGGATGATAACTTTGTCCCCTGTCCGGTCCAGTGAGCGCTGCATTATATCATCATAGTAGTATTTTCCGGTTTGCCATAGCCACTGGCAGTCAGAATTCCTTAATGTATCGATTTTATCCGACAGGCATCTGTTTATGGTTCCTGATCCCAGCGATCCGCCCAGAATGAGGATTACGGGCAATTCACTTTTAAGGTTGAAATAGTTAAGAGCCTCATCATGTAGCTGTCCGAGGTTATCAAAGTTATGACGCACCGGATTACCCGTTTTGATTATCTTTTCTGCAGGAAAGTACTTTTCCATTCCGTCATAGGCTACACATATCCTGGCTGCGTTTTTTGCAAGAAGCCTGTTGGTAACCCCGGCATAGCCGTTTTGTTCCTGGATAAGTATCGGGATCCCCATCCTTCCTGCCTGTTTAAGCACAGGACCGCTTGCATATCCGCCGACTCCGACCGCGACATCGGGTTTGAACTCCTCAAGGATCTTTCTGGCAAGCCGCAGGCTCTTCAGAAGCTTCAGAATAACCGGAATATTTTTTATGGCATTCTTCCGGCTTATCCCTGCAACAGGCAATGCTGTTATTTTATATCCCGCTGCCGGCACCTTTTCCATTTCCATTTTCCCTTCTGCCCCCACAAAGAGGATTTCTATATCCTTATCTATCCTGCGTAAGGCATTTGCAATGGAGATGGCCGGGAAAACGTGTCCCCCGGTCCCTCCGCCGCTGATGATTACCTTCTTATGCCGTTGCCGGTTCATATATCTTTTCTCCCTCATCTGTTTTTTCATCCTCTGGAAGTTCTTCCTTCCTCAGCCTGGCATTGACAACCCTGCTTACACTCAGAATCGCGCCTATCGAAAAGCTCATCACCAGCACCGAGGTCCTTCCCCAGCTTACCATTGGCAGGGTCTGGCCCGTTACGGGAAATATCCCGACTGCAACCAGCATGTTGATCATGGCCTGAACGGTAATCATAACAACAAGCCCGATTACCAGGTAGGCAGGGAAAGCAGCATCGCACTTCTTAACTATTGTGATCCCCCGGAACAGCAGGACCATATAGGCAAGGATAAGGGGGATAGCCCCGAAAAGCAATCCATATTCCTCGATTATTATTGCAAAGATGAAATCCGAATTCGACTGCGGGAGCATGTTCCGCTGGGTGCTTTTTCCGGGGGCCTTGCCGAACATACCGCCTGTTGATATTGCAATCTTGGCCTGGTTTGACTGGTAATTTGCATCGTCATCAACTTTGCCTGAAAAGTGGGTCAAAATCCTTTTTTCCCATGTCTTGACACGGTTATCATCCGAAACTGTAAGGAGCACTGCAGCAATTATCAAAGCCCCCACGACGGCAATTCCGAGGAAAGAGAGCAGGAACCTGATTGGAACCCGCCCTATATACATTATAATAAGACTGATTCCAAAAACCATGACTGCCGTCGAAAGGTTCTCCGGCATTATAAGTCCGCAGACGACCACCACCGGGGCCATCATGTATTTTGTTACAAGCATGAAATCGTTGAGCTTATCCCTGAACTGACCCAGCACCCTGGCCAGGTATATCACAAGTGCAAGCTTGGCAATATCTGACGACTGTATCCTGCCAACACCGGGTATATATATCGCTCTTACGGCGTCGTTCACCCTGTCGCCGATCACGAATGTCAGGGCAAGCATCCCTATAGAACCAAGCAGCAAGATTCCCGCGAGCCGGTAATATATCCTGTAAGGCAGGTAGTGGACGAGCACTATGATGACAAGGCTCATTGCAAGGATTATTAGCTGGCTTCTGAGGAAATAGGTCGTGTTTCCGCCATGCTTGAGGTATGCAACGCTCACCGACGAGCTGTACACTGCAAGCAGCGAGTAGATCATAAATACGACCACCAGCGCCCAGATAACCCTGTCGCCCTTGAATGTTTTCGTGAGCCAGCCCTGTTCCATAATTATTATGTCTTACAGATTCCTTACAGCCTCCTTGAACTGGCGTCCCCTGTCCTCATAATTGGTGAAAAGATCGAAGCTTGCACAAGCCGGGGATAGAAGGACGGTTTGTCCTTTCTTTGCCAGGTAATATGATGATCTCACTGCCTCAACCATCGATGAGGTTTCAACAATTGTGGGTATCAGATCCCTGAATGACTCGACTATTTTCCTGTTGTCCTTTCCCAGGCAGACAATCGCGATCACTTTCTGCTTCACCACGTTGAAAAGCTCGGAATAATCATTCCCCTTATCAATCCCTCCCGCGATCCATACAACATCAGTCTCCATGCATTCAAGGGCATACCAGGTCGAATTGACGTTGGTTCCCTTCGAATCATTAATGAAATTGATCCCGCAGACAGTGATCACCGGTTCAAGACGGTGCTCGACTCCCTGAAAATCGGCAAGACTCTCCCTTATAGTCTCTTTCCTGATTGTCAGTACTTTGCCCGCAATAGCCGCCGCCATCGAATTGAAAATGTTGTGCCGGCCCTTTAAAGCCAGATCATGAATGGTCATAAGGTTGGTTTTAGTATGGTAATCAATTATCAGGTCGTTGTTTTCGATATAGGCTGTCATGCCTTCAATCATGTCAGCAGAAAATGGCAGAAGGGTCATCCCGTATTCCTTCCTGGCCAGCTCGCTTTTTATTACCGGATCGTCAGCCCAGTAAATAAGAAACTCCGATTTTGTCTGGTTTTGGGTTATCCTGAATTTGGAATCTATGTAGTTCTGGAAATTATGATCATACCTGTCGAGGTGATCGGGTGTGATGTTCATAAGAACAGCAATATCCGCTTTGAATGAATACATACCGTCGAGCTGGAAACTGCTCAGTTCGATTACGTAATAATCATATCCTCCCTCAGCAACGGCCATGGCGAAGCTGTTCCCGACATTGCCGGTCATGGCAGTCTTTTTCCCCGCTTTTTCAAGGATGTGATAAATAAGATTCGTAACCGTCGTTTTACCATTGCTGCCGGTGACACATATCTTGATTCCTTCCGCGTACCTGCCCGCAAATTCGATCTCGGAAATTACCGGTATGCCTTTTTGGCGAAGCTTAACTACAATAGGAGCATCCTCACGGACCCCCGGACTTTTAATAACTTCAACGGCAGAAAAGATCTCGCTTTCAGTATGCTTCCCTTCCTCCCACCTGATACCATGCTTTTCGAGCATCTCCCTGTATTTCTGCTTTACTTCACCCCTGTCAGAAACAAAGACATCAAAGCCTTTCCCTCTTGCAAGAATTGCTGATCCCGCTCCGCTTTCGCCTGCCCCCAGTATTGCAATTTTCTCCATACAGCTATCTGATCTTCAGTGTCACAATGCTTATTACGGCAAGAATTATTGCCACTATCCAGAACCTCGTGACTATTTTGGGTTCCGGGTATCCCTTCTTCTGATAATGATGATGAAGCGGAGCCATCAGGAAGATCCTGCGCCCTGTACCGTATTTTCTTTTTGTCCTTTTGAAATGGGAAACCTGTATTACGACCGATAAATTCTCAACCAGGAAAATGCCGCACAGGATCGGGATCAGAAGCTCTTTTCTTATGATTATCGCGAATACGGCTATTATCCCACCGAGAGCCAGACTACCTGTATCTCCCATAAATACCTGCGCAGGATAAGAATTGTACCACAGGAAACCGATGGTTGCCCCGATAAATGCGGCTGCATAGATCACAAGCTCCTCGGTGTTCGGTATATACATTATGCTCAGGTAATTGGCATAAATCGTATTACTCGAAACATAAGCCAGTATCGCCAGCGCAGTGCCCATAATGGCAGATGTGCCTGTCGCAAGTCCGTCGAGCCCGTCGGTGAGGTTGGCTCCGTTTGAAACCGCGGTGACAATAAAGATTACGATCACTATAAATACGATCCAGGTAAAGACCTGCCTGTACTTTTCGGGAATGAATGCCACAAGCCATGCATAGTTGAATTCATTGTTCTTCACGAACGGGATGGTTGTCTTTGTCGACTTGTGCTCCATCGATACCTGACCGTCGCCATAGTAAGGCTTATCCGGATCAAGAAGCTCTATCCTTTCACGTTCGGTAAGGTCGGCAATGGCCACTTTCTCCATTATTATGACATCCTTGCTGAAGAAAAGCGTCACACCGACTATCAGGCCGAGGATTATCTGGCCGAGTAATTTTGACCGGGCTGCAAGTCCCTCCTTATGCTTTCTGAACACCTTTATGTAATCATCCACGAATCCTATGAATCCGAGCCACAATGTGGTCAGAAGCATCAGCACTATATAGATATTGTCGAGCTTCGCGAAAAGAAGCACAGGGATCACTATTGATGCCAGAATTATGATACCTCCCATCGACGGAGTTCCCTTTTTCTGGTACTGGCCCTCGAGCCCGAGTTCCCTTACAACCTCACCGACCTGCTTAAACTGAAGGTATCGTATTATCTTCTTGCCGATAAGCATCGAGATGAAAAGCGATGTGATCACCGCTGCTGCTGACCTGAATGAGATAAAATTGAAGACGCCTGCCCCCGGGACATTAAGTTCGTCAAGATATTTGAAAAGATAATAAAGCATTGACTACCTGGTATTTTTCAGCATCAGGGCAGCCTTGAGTTCCTCCCTGTCGTCGAAGTGATGTTTTATTCCGTTTACCTCCTGATAATTTTCATGTCCTTTCCCGGCGACAAGCACGATATCGCCCTGACCGGCAAGCATAACTGCTGTTTTAATTGCTTCCCTCCTGTCGCAGATCCGCAGCACTTTCCTCCTGACCTCAGGGGTGATACCCGCTTCCATGTCGTCGAGTATTTTTTCAGGATCTTCGGTTCTCGGATTATCTGATGTCAGGATCACTTTTGTGCTTCCTTCTGCGGTTATCGCAGCCATTTCGGGTCTCTTTGAGCGGTCCCTGTCGCCGCCTGCCCCGATCACCGTAATCAGCTGCTTAGCCCCGGCTCTTATTTTATTTATTGTCGATATTACATTGAGCAGTGCATCGGGAGTATGTGCATAATCGACAAGAGCGGTTATTCCGCCCGGACCGTCGACTGCCTCGAGCCTTCCCGGGACCGACCGCAGATCGCTCATTATAGTAAGTATTTCCTTCCTCGAACCGCCAAGCAGCTCTGAAGCGGCAAACACCGCAACCAGGTTCGAGGCATTATAGTCGCCGATGAACCTTGTCCAGACCTCCTCGCCCTGTATCCTCAGGTCCATCCCGCTGAAGTCCTGTTCAATCACATTGCACCTGAAATCGGCAATTCCCTTTGCGGAGAAGGTATATTTCCTCGCTTTGCAATTCTGGATCATTACCTTGCCGTTCCTGTCATCGAGGTTTACAAGTGCAAAGGCATCGGATGGAAGGGAATCGAAAAAGCTCTTCTTGGCGTTGAGGTAATTGTCGAATGTTTTATGATAATCGAGATGATCGTGGGTGAGGTTCGTGAATATCCCCCCGGCAAATTTGAGTCCAGCGATCCGCTTCTGGTCGATGGCATGCGAGCTTACCTCCATGAATGCATAGTCGCAGCCTGCCTCAACCATTTCGGCAAGGCTCCTGTTAAGCTCGATGGGATCAGGTGTGGTATGGGTGGCCGGAAGTTCTGTAATTACAATGTAATTACATACCGTGGAGAAGAGTCCGCACTTGTACCCGAGCCTTGTGAACATCCTGTAGAGGAGTGTTGCGATGGTGGTTTTGCCGTTTGTTCCCGTAACTCCGGTAAGCTTCAGCCTGGAAGAGGGATTGCCGAAAAACTCCGATGCTGCAATTCCGAGAGCCGATGCTGAATCATCAGTTTTTATCCAGCATACCCTTTCATCTGGTTTTTCCGGAAGGACCTCGCAGATCACTGCCGAAGCGCCCGATCCAAGGGCTTTGCCGATAAAATCATGTCCGTCGCTCCTGGTACCCCTGACTGCCACGAAGAGTGTGCCGGGAGTAACCCTGCGCGAATCAAATTCAATGCCTTCAATGACCGGATCCTTCTCTCCGGTGACTGATATCACCCTTATATTCCTTATCAGGTCATTTATCCGTATCATGGCATATCACATATTCATATCGAGTGAAACAACGCTTCCTTCATATACCCTGGCGCCGTGCTGCGGCGATTGCCTCATGACTCTTCCCTTGCCGCTGTATCTTACCCTGAGGCCGGCGTTTTCGAGAAGGAAAACAGCATCCCTGAGGCTCATGCCCCTGACATCGGGGACAATCCCGTCCTTCACTTCAACCCCTACCAGCCTTATGGTGTCGCCGCTCTCGCGTGTTGCCACCCATTCCTCCTTTGAAGTCTTTTTATATCTGACATCGAGCTCCCCGAGAACTTCGTTTATATCGGCCCTCAACCCGTTGCCTGCTTCGGGAGCAACAGGCTTTTCATCCTTTTCTTCCCTGTTTTCTGCCTTGTAGTCCCTGTAAAAAGTGGTTGCATAAACCTTGTCGGATATCTCCCTGAAGACCGATCCAGCAACCACGTTCCCGTAGTAAACCCCGTTTGAAGGTGCGTTTACGACCACGATGCAGGAGTAAAGAGGATTTTCGGCAGGGAAGTATCCCACGAACGAGGCCTGGTACATCATCCTCGGACCCTGGCGGTATCCGCGCTTGTCAGACGCGATCTGGGCGGTACCGGTTTTGCCGGCAATTTTGTAATTCGAGTTTTTCAGGTTGGTAGCCGTTCCGTGCTCAACAACCCCCTCCATCATTGCCTTTGCTTTCCTTATTGTATTCCTTGAAGCAATCGAGTTGATTATCACATCGGTGCCAAAGCTTTTTACGACCGATCCGTTCCTGAGTATTTTGGTCACGAACCGCGGACGCATCATTTTACCGTCGTTTGCAACAGCGTTATAGAAAGTGAGGATCTGAAGCGGAGTCATCTGCACTTCATAACCGTACGACATCATCGGCAATGAGAGCCCCGACCAGAGCTTATCGCCCGGGTATCTTATCAGAGGCTCACCTTCGCCCTTGATCTGAAGGTCGAGCACCTGGTTCAGCTTCATTGCATAAAGCCTGTTTACAAAGGCTTTCGGATTATTCTTGTAATTCTCATTTATTATTATCGATGTTCCGACATTGGAGGATTTTTCGAAGACCTCCTTTACGGAAATTTTGCCATACCCTCCCTCCTTTGTGTCCCGGACGATCTTGTTGTAGTATTTGATTGTCCCGTCACCAGTGTCTACAATATCACCTGTATCAACAACGCCGTCCTCGATTGCGGCCATCAGCGAGGCAAGCTTGAATGTGGAACCGGGCTCAGTGCTTTCGGCTATGGCATAGTTGTATGTTTCGTGATAGCTTCCGTCGGTAGCACGTTCGAGGTTGGCTATAGCCCTCACATCGCCTGTGGCAACTTCCATCAGCACTGCACAGCCGTGATGGGCGTTATGTTTCCGTAGCTGATTCTCGAGCGCCGCTGATGCGACATCCTGAAGGTCGACATCAATTGTTGTCACTATGTCGTTGCCGTCCTTCGACTCGATACTTTCACTATCGTTGACAGTTATCCAGTCGCCGCCTGTAAGGCGCTGTTTTACGACAATGCCGTTCTTTCCTGCCAGGTCCTTGTCGAATGAACCTTCTAGTCCCACCCTTGTGCCTTCTGTGCTCTGGTTCAGATATCCGATCGTTCTGGCAGCAAGTTCATTATTGGGGAGTATCCTTCTGTTCTCCGGCTGGGCAACCAGGCCGCCCCTGTACTGCCCCTCCCTGAAAACAGGCAGTTCCTTCAGCTTCCGGAGAGTTGCATAATCGACTTTTTTCTTTATAAGGAAATACCTGTCGCCTCTTTTCCTTGCTTCGGTTATCACGGATTTCCATCCTGATGCTGACCTTATACCACAGAGCCTCGAAAGGCCCTCGCACAGGCCGTTTATACCGTTCGACCAGGTTTCAGCCGACATGCCGCTGCTGCGGGTGTCCATATAAATCGAATAATATGGAACTGAGCTGGCAAGCAGTCGTCCGTCGTGTGCAAGGATATCCCCCCTGTTTGCCGGCATTTCGGCGGTTTTGAAGACATACCTCTCGCTCATGGAGGACCATTTGCCCCTCTGCACATACTGAAGGACAAATATCTGAACGATAAGCGCCACTGCACAGATTATCATTGCAATGTAAACGATACCGCTCCTGAATACTATTTCGTCCCTGACTGTCATCCGTGTTCTATTTATCTACAACAAGCCTGTAAGGCGGTGTTTTAAGTTCTTCAAGTCCAAGGCCTTTCTCGCGGACCATCCTGTAAACCTCCGACTGCCTGCTCACTTCCATCAGGTCGGCTGATATTGAAAGAGCTTCTGCCTTAAGATCCCTCACTTCCCTGGCAAGCCTTGAGCTTTCGCGGGTTATCTTTTCGGCATGAAATCTGTTGCCGATGTAGATGGCGCCAAGAACCGTGAGGAAGATTATGAACCATAAGTTCTTAAGGACAATCACGTCGGAGAAGATTATTCCGCTCATCAGTTCCTTCCAGAAACCCAACGGCTTGCCCTGTTTTGGTTTTGCTTCCATTGCTTCTGCCATTTTCATATCTTTTCCGCGATTCTGAGCCGTGCACTCCTTGCCCTGCGGTTATCTTCCAGTTCAATTTCCCCCGGGACGGTGCCCTTTTTGTTGATTATCCTGAACGGAGCTATAAGGTTTCCGTAGAAATCCTTCTTCTCCTCACCCTCAAAATTTCCGGTTCGCATAAAGTTCTTTACAACCCTGTCCTCGAGCGAATGGTAGGTTATTACCACGAGCCTGCCATCCTTGCTAAGCAGCTCAAGGGCCTGTTCGAGCATTTCCTTCAGATAGTCGATTTCATGATTGACGGAAATCCTGAGTGCCTGAAATACCCTTGCATAGAATTTATGTTCCTGCCGGGGCGGGGCAAGCTTTCCTATTGCATTTATCATGTCGCTTACCGTCGTCAGGGGCTTAACTGCTCTTGCCGTCACTATTTCCCTGGCGATACGCCTCGAATTCACAAGCTCACCGTAATCATACAGGATCTTTGCCAGCGATACTTCATCGAGTGTTTTAAGAAGGCTTGCGGCAGTCACCGAACCCTTTTTGTTCATTCTCATGTCGAGGGGCACATCCTGGCGGAATGTGAATCCTCTTTCGGGTTCGTCGAACTGGTGAAATGAAACACCCAGGTCGGCGATTAGCCCGTCGATCGAATCTATACCGTTGAATTTCAGATTGTTCTTCAGGAACCTGAAGTTCTGGTTAAGGAAGATCAGTTTTTTGTCTTTGGGAACATTCCGGATTGCGTCCTCGTCCTGGTCGAAGGCAATAAGTTTCCCCTTCTTAAGCCTTTTAAGTATCTCCATCGAATGGCCGCCCCCTCCGAAGGTGACATCAACATAAATGCCGTCGGGGCGGATGTTCAGTCCCCTGACGCTCTCTTCAAGCAAAGCAGGCACGTGGTAAAACATTATTCCAAAGGCTCATTTATATTTCCGCCCATCAGCTTTTCAGCCAGATCGGCAAAGTCCGAAGAAGGCATTCCGATTGTTTCATAAACCGATGCCGGCCAGATCTCAATTCTTCCGTCCTGTCCGGCAAGAACGACATCCCTTTCCGCCCCGATCAGTTCCATCAGTCTTTTTGGAATCAGCATCCGGTTATTGTTGTCGAGGGCGAGCTCGGCAGTTCCCTTGAAAAAATTCCTGAGGAACATGTTATGCTCGCGGTTGTAAGGATTTATTTTCTTCCTGATCTTTTCCAGCTGACGGTTCCAGTCGTCGATTGCATACAGCACCAGGCAGTTCTCGAAAATATCCTTCCTTACCACAAAATGATCCTGTGCGGCAGAGGGCATCTGCTTCTTGAATGCCATCGGAAGGATAATCCTCCCCTTGGCATCAACCTTGCACGGGTAATCACCAATAAATGTGGCCATACTCTACTTTCGGCAATAAAAACGCTAAAATATGAAAAAATAATCCACTTTACCCCACTTTCCTCCACATTTTTTTTATGGATTGTTAATAACTTTCCTGGTGGATTATACTCAGATGCTCATCAGATGGGGTTTCCGGAACTGAAATAATTTTTAAGTATTAGTCATTTTATGGCTTGAAACCATTGGATACAACCTCTCCAAGGTCCTTTCGGGAAATAAATGGAGTCAATACCTTATACAAATGAGAAGCTTCTCCATTAAACTGGATCGCGGAGCGATTCCATCAATACCAGGATGATGTACAGTCAAGGTAATTCCGTACCACGGAGTGGTTCCATTTCCTTATGGAACCCGCTCCGGGGTTCACCCTGGTTTTGAGGCTGATCTGTTAGCATTGATGGAACCTCTCCAAGGTTCCTGTTCATATGCATCACTGATATGATGACTGTGTCACGCCCTTTCAGGGCTTGCCATCAAGAGGGGGCGTCTACCTCCGGTTGCACCGGAGGTTATTCACATCGCACCACAGCCGTGGTGCCTTTGTTCAGCCCTTACAGGGCTTGCCATAGCCGTAAAAAGCAATCCCGGGTTAAAAATGAGCTTAAAACTATACTATAATTTGCCCTCCCGGTGCATCCCGGAAACAAAAACGTTGCAGATTGAAAGCCCTGTCAGGGGCTTAACAAGTAAGTCATGCAAATGACTTACTGTGAATAACCTCCGGAGCAACCAGAGGTAAGGATCCCCCCTCTGCCCTTCAGCCGAAGGTGCCGGACTATAAGGATAGCCGAGCCATACCATCACCTGACAACTTTCTGACATTGACATGCAGGAGCCGGACAGTATGGATCCGAACCCGTGCACCTAAAATCAATTTACTGGCATTGACATGCTCCGAAGGAGCATCCGGCAACCTGTGGCTTCTCCGCAGGAGAAGGATGTGAATAACCTCCGGTGAAACCGGAGGTTAGGATCCCCCCTTTGCCATTCAGCTCTGCAGGAGCTAGATTAAAGTCTTTCAGGGTTATGGGATTCTTACTCGGCGCTCTGGCAATCACATGTTGCAAAGGCGATTAAAGCGCTCCTGTACTCCAAAAGAAACATAATGATATTGTAACACAACAATTATCTTACCTGAAACGATGATTTTTTTACCTGAAACAATATACAATTAACATGTCGGCAGGAATATGTTTTAATAAATGAATGCACATACAGGCCAACCCGGATTAGGGTGAGGTAAATAAATTTTGGTAATTTTGATACCTGACCGTTAAAATGCCCTTTCCTGATGACTACCTCTAGTGAAACCAATGATATCCTTCAACTCGATGTTGAGCAGATCCTCTATTCCAAGAATCCTGCCCTGAAGAAAGCTATTCCGGGATTCCTTCTCAGATACCTGAAGAGGATAGTGCATCAGGATGAATTGAATGAATTCCTGAGAATAGCCGGAAATCGTCGGGATGCGGAATTCATTAAGGCAGGTCTAGATTTCTTCAGGATAACCTACAAAGTCACAGGAACTGAAAATATTCCAGCTTCAGGAAGGTATATTTTCGTCTCAAACCATCCCCTGGGAGGGCTCGACGGACTGGTCTTCATTTATGAGCTGTCGAAATATTACGAAAGCCTTAAGTTTCCTGTAAACGACATCCTTATGACTATAAAAAACCTCTCGGGAGTCTTTCTTCCGATAAACAAGCACGGTTCACAGGAGAGGGAAGCGGCGAGGCTTATAGAGGAAGCCTATGCCTCCGGCAGCCAGATACTTTATTACCCGGCAGGATTATGCTCAAGGAAGAAAAAGGGTGTCATCAGGGATCTTCAGTGGCACAAGAGCTTCATCGCCAAATCAATACAATACAAAAGGGATGTTGTACCGGCATATTTTTCAGGCCGCAATTCGGATTTCTTCTATAATCTTTCAAACATAAGGAATTTCCTGAGGATCAGGGCAAACATCGAGATGCTTTACCTGGTTGATGAATTGTTCAAACAGAAAGGCAAGGCAATTGATCTTGTTTTCGGGAAGGCAATACCCTGGCAGACATTCGACAAGTCGAAAAGCGCCGCTGAATGGGCGGAATGGGTCAAGGAAAAATCCTATGGATTAAAATCAGCTTTAGCCTGATTATCAACCAATCAAAAAAAATTCTAAATTTGCCCCGGTTTTCCGGACAGTGGTCCTTAAAACCATATTACCAACAAGTAACCATGAAACCAGTAGCTGAACAGCTCCCTAAGGATCAGATAATTGCGGAACTTACTCCCGACAAGCTTCTCCGGCACACAAACAACGGCGGCAACGATGTTTATTTCTTTGATCACAGGAACTCTCCTGCGCTTATGCATGAGATAGGCAGGATAAGGGAGATAACATTCCGCCATGCAGGCGGTGGCACTGGAAAGGATATTGATCTGGATGAATTTGATACTGATACCGACGATCCGCAGAGACAGCTTATTGTCTGGGACCCTGAGCGCAGGGAGGTAATAGGAGGCTACCGGTTATACTTCCCCCCAAAAGGGTGTACGACCTGTGATGTTTCAAAGCTTGCCTCATCATCTTATTTCAGCTTTTCTGAAAAGTTCCTGAGGAAATATTATCCTCACATGATGGAACTTGGACGCTCATTCGTCCATCCCGACTACCAGTCGCGCGCTATGGGCCGCAAGAGCCTTTTCGCCCTCGACAACCTCTGGGACGGACTCGGGGCGCTGATCCTCGACAACCATCACCTCAAATATCTTTTCGGAAAGGTGACAATGTATCCTCACTTCAACCAGAAGGCAAGGAACATGATACTCTATTTCCTTAATAAGCATTTTGACGATCCCGACAACCTTGTCACTCCGCTCGATCCGGCCAGGATCGACATAAACAGGGAAGAAATGAAGAAGATCTTCAGGGGATGGAGGTACAAGGATGATTACAAAATCCTGTCGAGAGAAGTAAGGAATCTCGGTGAGACAATTCCACCCCTCATAAATGCCTATATGGGATTATCGCCGACGATGAGGACTTTCGGGACATTCATAAATCACAAGTTCGGTGATACCGAGGAGACTGGAATAATGATAACCCTCAGGGATATATATGTTGAGAAGATAAACAGGCATCTGGCTTCCTATAAAAAGGATTTCCTTATTACCTGGTTCTCGCACGGGAATCAGTAGGCCCTCTCGTTCCTGCCTTCCATATAATTGATAAACGACTGGTTGGCAACCTTGTTGCCGCCAGGTGTCGGATAATCCCCGGTAAAGTACCAGTCACCCGTATGCCCCGGACAAGCTTCATGCAATCCTTCGACAGACTGAAACACTATTTCGACTCCGGCATTTATCTCTTCTGATTTAAGAAGTGATGCGATCTTGTTGGAAATCATATCGGTGCAGAAAGGTTTATAAATTTCCTTCACCAGATTCCTTATTTCACATACGGGTTTCCTTATCTCGGTTTTTGCTTCTTCATACACATCCGTGAGTATCTGCTCCTTACCATTATCCTTCAGGAGTTCAACGGCGGCTTTGAAGGCTATCAGGTCGCCCAGCTTTGCCATATCGATACCGTAACAATCGGGATACCTCAGCTGGGGAGATGATGAAACTATGACGATCTTTCTGGGATCGAGCCTGTCGAGGATCCTGATTATGCTTTTCTTAAGTGTTGTACCCCTTACAATTGAATCATCGATCACCACAAGATTGTCGATCCCTCTTCTGACAACGCCGTATGTAACATCGTAAACGTGTCCGACAAGATCATCACGGCCGGCATCTTCGGTAATAAATGTCCTGAGCTTTACGTCCTTGACTGCAATCTTTTCGACCCTGGGCCTGCGGCTGATTATCTTTTGAAGCTCTTCCTTTGTCAGGGTTTTCCTTTTTTCAAATATTGCATCCAGCTTGGAGCGGTTGATATAATCCTCAACTCCCTTGATAAGGCCGTAGTATGCACTTTCAGCGGTATTCGGGATATATGAAAAGACAGTATTTTCGGTATCGTAGCCGACCGCCTTCAGAACCCTCTGAGTAAGGAGTTCCCCGAGCTTCTTCCTTTCACGGTATATTGCCTTATCTGTTCCCCTTGAGAAATAGATCCGTTCGAATGAACATTTCCTGAGTTCGGCTTCATCCCTGACCTGTTCTGCAGAGACCTCCCCTGAAGCCCTAACAATAAGTGCGTGTGCGGGAGGAAGTTCAATCACATTATCGGTCCGGACATTGAAAACAGTCTGTATCACCGGACGTTCAGAAGCGGCCACCACCACTTCATCATCGATATAATAAAATGCGGGCCTGATACCTGACGGATCCCTCATTACAAATGCGTCGCCGTGACCGACCATTCCGGCCATGACATACCCGCCGTCCCAGTTCCGGCTTGCTTTCCGGAGGACTGTTGCAAGGTCGATGTTCTTTTCAATCAGCGGAGTGATCTCCCTTTTTGTGATGTCCCTGTTCCTTAAAAACCCTGAAAACCCTCTCATTTTCCTCATCAAGCCTGTGGCCGACATTCTCGAGGATGGTAACGGTATCTGAGAAATCGACAGGTGTCTGACCAAGCTCCACAAGGCTGTTGAAAAGCTCCCCGACATTTGTAAGGTTGAAGTTTCCCGCCATTACCAGGCTTCTCGATTTCCAGTTGTTTTCGCGGCTGACGGGATGAACGTAATCGATATTGTAGTTGCCGTATGTGCCGTAACGGAGATGTCCAAGGTAAATATCGCAGGCAAACGGGATATGTGATTTAATGAATGCAGGATCGGCAAACTCCTTTTTATACCGCCTGTTAAGCTTGCCGATATCCTCGTAGATAAGCCCGAAAACCTCTTTTATGGGATCGGGCTTGTTCGACCTCTGGCGGAATATGTACCTGTTCCCAGGCTGGACATTCATTTTAATGCCGGCAATACCGGCTCCGTCCTGTCCCCTGTTATGCTGCTTTTCCATCATCAGGTACATTTTCTGGAGACCCCAGTCCCATGCCCCGTATTTTTGGAAATAGTAGTCGAGCGGCTTTCGCAATCTCAGCATTGCAATACCGCATTCGTGCTTGATATTATCGCTCATGGTTATTTTTTGTTCGGATCCGGAAAGTTTATGATGTCAGGCACCAGAATGGCATCAGGAAAAACCCTACGTATCATCAGCAGGTCCTTTGTACCCTCGATCCTGGATCTGTAATCGCCTGCACGTATCTTGTAATAACTTGGCCGGTCGAAAGTTGCATATGAAGCTATGCCGGGGAACCTGCTCATGAATTCAGCTCTTTTCCTTCCAGCCTCCTCCCTGGCTTCCTTCCCGGAACTGTTGTAGATCTGGATCCTGAAGCCTTCCAGCCCGTTCATCCTGACATTATAGAGGATGTATCTTCCGATAAGCGAGTCGATTCCCGGATCCTGATAAATTCTAAGATCCCCGGAACCGGCATCCTGCCTTTGCATCAGCTCAGACGTGGAATACCTTCTCTGAGCGCTGCATGGTTCGGATGAAGAAAAAAATGAGTATCAGAAGAAAAATGAACTTCCATTTCATTCCGGCAAGTATTATCAGAGCTCGTTGGCAAGCTCATCAGTGATATCCAGGTTATGGTAAACGTTCTGAATATCGTCGTCATCCTCAAGAACTTCAATAAACCGCATTACCTTCCTTGCAGATTCAAGATCGAGAGTTTTGGTTTTGTTCGGCACCCTCTTAAGTCCGGCATCCTCGGGTTCTATCCCCAGCTCATTTAGCTTTTTATTAAGGCTTCCGAAATCCTCCTTTGCACAAGTAATAGTAAGGGTATCGTCATAATCCTCAAAATCCTGGGCTCCGGCATCAATAAGTTCAAGCTCAATGTCATCCTGCGAAAATCCTTCTTCCTTCCTGATTGTAAAAATGCCCTTCCGGTCGAACAGGGAACTAAGCGAACCGTTGGTTCCCAGTTTTCCTCCGTACTTGCTAAATACCGACCTGACGGAGGCAACCGTCCGGTTGTTGTTATCGGTCAGACATTCGGCGAAGACTGCTACACCTCCCGGAGCATAGCCTTCAAAAGATGTTTCGATGTAGGTTGTGGCATCAGCACCGACAGCCTTTTTGATTGCCCTGTCGATGTTATCTTTAGGCATATTCGCACCTTTAGCATTCTGGATAGCAAGCCTGAGCCTCGAATTTGAGTCAGGATCACCCCCGCCATCCTTGGCCGCAATAATGATTTCCTTAATGATCTTTGTAAAGATCTTTCCTCGTTTGGCGTCAATAGCACCTTTCTTCCTCTTGATGGTTGACCATTTACTATGACCTGACATAAAACTGATAGTTTTAATTCGATGCAAAATTAAATATTTCTTTAATACATAGCTCATAGTTGTTACTTTTGTGGGTCAAATTTCATGCGGTCAGCGGTCAGCGGTCAGCGGTCAGCGGTCAGCGGTCAGCGGTCAGCGGTCAGCGGTCAGCGGTCAGCGGTCACGGTCAGCAGCAGGTCAGCGGTGCAGAGTCAGCGGTCAGCGGGCAGCGGTCAGCGGTCAGCGGTCAGCGGTAGCTACGCAGGGAACCACCAAAAAGCTGAATACCGAATGTTGAATACTGAATACTGAAGCTGAAAGCTGAAAGCTGAAAGCTAAAAACTATGTCAAAAAAAGTCTATATCGAAACCTACGGCTGTCAGATGAATGTCGCTGACAGTGAGGTTGTTGTATCCATCCTCTTGGAGAATGGGTATGAGCATACAGATGATATCAGGGAAGCCGGATTGATCCTAATAAATACATGTTCGATAAGGGAAAATGCTGAACAACGCATCCGGGGCCGGATTAAAGCAATCGGTCACCTGAAGAAAAAGGATAAGGGCATCCTGATAGGGCTCATCGGCTGCATGGCTGAAAGGCTTAAGCAGAAAGTGCTTGATGAAGAGCATCTTGTTGACATGGTGGTTGGACCCGATGCATACCGCAGTCTGCCATCGCTTATAGGAGAGGCCGGATCGGGACACAAAGCCATAAATGTTTTGCTGTCGCGCGAAGAAACTTATGCCGATATTTCGCCCGTAAGGATGGATAAAAACGGGATCACTTCGTTTGTTTCAATAATGAGGGGCTGCAACAACATGTGCTCCTACTGCGTGGTGCCCTATGTCAGGGGTGCCGAAAGAAGCAGGGATCCGGAGTCAGTCATAAGGGAAGTGGAGGAACTGAAGGCAAAAGGATACAGGGAAGTCACCCTCCTCGGGCAGAATGTTGATTCTTACCGCTGGAATGCCGATGGCCGAACCCTGACCTTCCCCGGTCTGCTCGAAAAGGTGGCGCTTATCGATCCCCTGCTGAGGATCCGGTTTTCCACTTCACATCCGAAGGATTTGTCGGATGAACTGCTCAGAAAAATGTCGGAACACCCCAACATCTGCAAACACATTCATCTTCCCGTGCAAAGCGGAAGCAGCAGGATATTAAAAATGATGAACAGGGAATACACGCGCGAATGGTATATGGACAGGATCAGTGCAATCCGGTCAATAATTCCCGGATGTGCTATATCGACTGATATTATCACCGGATTCTGCACAGAGACAGAAGAGGACCACCTGGAGACTCTTTCGCTCATGGAGTGGGCAGGCTATGATTTCGCCTATATGTTCAAGTACAGCGAGAGACCCGGCACAAGGGCTGCAAGGAAATATAGGGATGATGTTCCCGAAGAGACAAAAACCAGGCGCCTGAATGAGATTATTTCGCTTCAGAACAAGCTTTCGTTGCGGTCGAAGAAACAGGATGTTGGCAGGATTTTTGAGGTACTGATTGAGGATTTCTCAAAAAGGTCTCAGGATCATTTATCAGGGCGTACTTCGCAGAATAAGGTCGTTGTATTCCCTGGCACTGGCCGGAGAAAAGGTGAGTATGTAAGTGTGAAGATTGAAAGCAGTACATCGGCGACCCTTCTGGGAAAGATCATATAATCTTATTTTTGATTTTTTTCTTATCAATAAATGTAACTTGCATTTAATATGAATCAATGAAAATGAAAACAAGGATTTTTCTTTGCCTGATGATTATAATGGTCTCTTTCAGTATTTCGTCAGGACAGAAAACCAGTAGTAAGGTCACAATTACTGGTAAGGTGGTTGATGGAACTGATGCTGCGGTTGCCAATGCATTTATTCTGATTGATGGAGAAAAAACTGATTACCTGACAGACAGGAACGGAAATTATAAAATAAAAGTCCGTAAAGAAAATACCAAAATTAGTGTTCTTACATCCACAAACGGAATGATTGAAGAGGTTATAGGCAAGAGAAACTTAATAAATTTCAAATTCACTGGTTCAGTGCCTAACCCGAACAACGGGAAAACCGAAATTGATAATGAGGTAATTGATGTCGGATACAGGAATGCAAAAAAGAAGACACTTACAAGTCCGGTTGGTGAAATAAAAGGAAACAAATCAAAATATGCATCGTACAATAACATTTATGAAATGATCAGAGGGGAAGTCCCCGGAGTTTATGTCAATGGGACAACCATTATGATAAGGAGTACAACTACAGTAAATGGCAGTACTGAACCTATGTTTGTTGTTGACGGAGTCCCGGTAAATACAATCGATAATATACAGCCCGTTGATGTACGGTCGATATCAATCCTAAAAGGATCTTCAGCGGCTATTTATGGTTCGAGAGGGTCCAACGGAGTAATAATAATAAATCTCTTGCGCGGCGATGACAAATAACCAGATGATTTAACATAAATTAACAAAATGTCCGATATAAAGTATGAGATTCTTCGCTTCGCTCAGAATGACAGTCATTTATGGTGGATAGAGAGGGGTGGAGGTGGAGGTTGGAGGCTGAGCCTCCAACCTCCACCTCCACCCCTAATTAAAGACGCAAATAACTGTCATTCTGAGCGGAACGAAGTGAAGCGAAGAATCTCATCCTCTGATCAAATTTTATCCGGACAGTAGTTCTTCTTAATTGTATTATTATTCTACTACTTTTAACTTGCATAAAATTAAAAAACACGAAAATGAAAATCAGGATTATCTTCTGTCTCATACTTGCAATGATCTCGTTCAATATTTCATCGGGCCAGAAAGCCGGTAAAAAGATTAAAATCACAGGACATGTAGTTGACGGAACGCTTGCTCCGGTTGTAAACGCAATGGTGCTTGTCGATGGCGAAAAGACCGGTATGGTTACCGACCAGAAGGGTCATTTCAAGCTAAAGGTAAAACCCGGAATCGCCAAAATCGGAATCCTTACCACGACGAACGGGGTGCTTGAGGAACCAATTGACGGAAGGACCACTTACAATTTCACTTTTCAAGGATCAGTCCCCGTTCAGGCCAACAGCAAGGTAGATCCGGGCGACGAAACCATTGATATCGGCTACGGGAAGGTCAGGAAGAAAAGCATGACCGGCAGCGTCAGCAAAATTGACGGTACAAATCCCAAATATGCATCCTACAGGTCGATATATGATATGATCCGGGGAGAAGTGCCAGGGGTGCAGGTAACCGGCACGACCATTAAGATCCAGGGAGCCTCCTCACTGATGCTCAGCACCGAACCCCTGTTTGTTGTTGACGGAATGGTTGTAAGTTCAATCGGTGATATTCAGCCTTATACGGTAAAATCGATACAGATACTTAAAGGATCATCTGCTGCAATCTACGGATCGAGAGGCGCCAATGGCGTCATCCTGATAAAGCTTATAGGATCGGACGATTAAGATTACAGTTGTATTCTATTTTTCCCCCTTTACTGTCAGGTAAAGCTCATCAAGCTGTTTCTGTGATATTTCCGAAGGCGTGTCGAGCATGACATCGCGCCCGGAATTGTTTTTGGGAAATGCAATAAAATCGCGTATCGAATCCTGTCCGCCGAACATAGCCACCCACCGGTCAAAGCCGAAAGCGATTCCTGCATGGGGCGGGGCGCCGTATTTGAATGCATTAAGGAGGAATCCGAACTGTTCATTTGCCTCTTCAGCACTGAATCCCAATACTTTGAACATCAACTTCTGGACATCCGCATCATGGATCCTTACCGAACCCCCTCCTATTTCAACTCCGTTTATAACAAGGTCGTAGGCATTTGCCCTTACCTTTCCCGGATCGCTTTCCATCAGATGGATATCTTCAGGCTTTGGTGAGGTGAACGGATGGTGCATCGCATAAAAGCGTTGCGATTCCTCGTCCCATTCCAGGAGAGGAAAATCGACGACCCACAGCGGAACGAACTTCTCTTTTGTTCTGAGGTTCAGCCTGCTGCCCATCTCGAGGCGTAGTTCCGACAGTGCAGACTGTGTCTTCTTCCTATCGCCGGCAAGGATAAGAACCAGGTCGCCGGGTTTTGCATTCACCCGCTGAGCCCATTTTTTAAGTTCTTCCGGTGAATAGAACTTATCAGCTGAAGATTTGATCGACCCGTCAGTGCCATACTTGAGATAAACAAGGCCTTTGGCTCCGATCTGAGGCCTTTTGACAAATTCTGTCAGCTCATCAGTCTGTTTCCTTGAGTATTCCGAACAACCGGTTGAGCAAATTCCCCCGATGTATTCACAGCTGTCGAACACAACAAAACCATGACCCTTTACAGTATCTGTAAGATCTGTTATTTTCATGTCAAACCGGAGGTCGGGCTTATCGCTTCCGTATTGTTCCATTGCATCATGGAATGGAAGTCTTATAAAAGGTCCGGTGAATTCAATTCCTCTGATCTTCCGGAAAAGATATTTTGCAAGTCCCTCAAATGTTTCGAGTATATCATCCCTTTCAACGAAGGACATTTCGCAGTCGATCTGCGAAAATTCAGGCTGCCTGTCAGCCCTGAGGTCCTCGTCCCTGAAGCACTTCACTATCTGGAAATACTTGTCGAAGCCTGCCACCATAAGCAGTTGCTTTAGTGTCTGTGGCGACTGTGGCAGGGCGTAGAAAGTCCCGGGCTGCATCCTTGAGGGTACGACAAAGTCGCGTGCTCCCTCGGGAGTGGATTTAATAAGAACGGGGGTCTCGACCTCCACGAAACCTATGGAGTCCATATATGTGCGAACCTCCTGAGCGACCTTGTGCCTCAGGATTATATTGTTCTTTACACTGGTTCTGCGAAGATCGAGATAGCGGTATTTCATTCGGAGTTCTTCACCGCCGTCGGTATCCTCCTCAATTGTAAAGGGAGGTATTTCACTGCGGTTAAGGATGTTAAGCTCTGTGACCTCAATCTCAATATCGCCTGTGGGCATCTTTGGGTTTTTGTTGCTTCTCTCCCTAACCTTTCCTGCGGCCTTTACAACGAATTCACGTCCAAGCTTTCTTGCCTTCTCACAAAGCTCACGGTTGGTCTCGAGGTTGAACACAAGCTGGGTAAGGCCGTACCTGTCGCGAAGGTCGACGAATGTCATCCCTCCAAGGTCCCTTGATTTCTGGACCCATCCGCATAGTGTTACTGTTTTCCCTTCGTCGGTGAGGCTTAGTTCCCCGCAAGTATGTGTCCTGTACATTTTTTTCTTTTGTTTCGGCAAAAATAAGAAAAAAATGGGATTGTTTTTTCTCATCCCTGGGGCGACAACCCCCCTACCCCCCTATAGGGGGATTAAAATCCATGAGATTTTGTCAATTTTTCTTTTTAAATTTAAAGCAGATTCTGATTTATGATGCCTGAAAACAAGGATGAACATTTCATGCGTGCTGCCATTGATGAAGCGATGAAGGCTCTTGACCGGCAGGAGGTTCCGGTGGGCGCGGTGGTTGTGTGCAACGACATGATTATTGCACGGGCCCATAACCTTACTGAAACCCTCAACGATCCGACAGCCCACGCCGAGATGCAGGCAATAACCGCCGCCACAAGCTGGCTTGGAGGCAAATACCTTACAGATTGCACGGTATATGTCACCATCGAACCATGTGCCATGTGTGCCGGAGCACTTGGATGGAGCCAGGCTGCCAGGCTTGTCTGGGGCGCCAGTGATCCCAAAAAGGGTTATACACTGATCAGAGGCCAGTTAATTCATCCCAAAACAATTGTAAATTCAGGCGTTCTTGCAAATGAATGCGGAGGGATTATGACAAGGTTTTTCAGGACGAAGAGATAGATCCCCCCCTGCCCCCCTGAAGGGGGGTTTCCCGAGGCTCCCCTCTTGGGGGGCAGAGCGTTAAAAAATTAGCCAGTGGCTAATTTTAGCGAAGGAGCCAGACTGCAGGGGAGATTTGTGGTGGAGGGGCTGGGGGTGGGTTAAACCAGGCACGGATTACAAATCCGCGCCAGCGGAGGATTTTTACCCCCCAACCCCCCAGGGGGGGCTTTGAAAACATCGTAAATCTATAAGTCCCCCTTGGGGGATTTAGGGGTAAAAAGTATTGGGAAAAGAGTAAATTTTAAAGATAAAATTTTCAACATTTAGAATCATGACCCTCAACAATTCCAAATCAGTAATTAATCTGAAGCTACTGCTCCGGACATCGATAATTATTTATATCTCATTCCTGGTTCTCTCCCTGGCAGCAGGAATAATAAAATTTCCGCTTCTTGGATTGGGCAAAGCCGCCTGGATAATCATTCTTACGGTCTGTTTCATCATAATTATGCTAATCCCGTTAATATTGAATTTTCAGTATATTCTTTTCTCTGACGAAGGCAACACAATAATTTTCAGGTATTATACAACCGGTCTTTTTTCGGGGAACAAGAATTCGGTTGAAATTGAGAAAAGAACATTTTCGGGTTTTACAGTCGATAAAGGCTTCCTGGGACTGATCCAGAGTGTCACCCTGTACCAGAGGATGAAGGAGGGCGTTGCAAAATATCCGCCAATCTTCATCAGCGCTCTGAAACGGAAGGATAGGGAGACCGTACTTGAATCACTCACCTCATATGCACCCAGGGTTAAGGGGAAAAAGCGGGTTTAACATGAGTTAAATCATTTTTAATGAATAAAGTAGAGACCAACTTTGGAGTCTAAATAAAACCTAAATTACCCCCTTCCCCCTAAAGGGGGTTAGAAAACCAGGTGAATATGCAAAAAGTCCCCTTTAGGGGATTTAGGGGTGAAAAATAAGCAGAGGAAGCTTTTATAATTAAGTTGACCAAAAGAAATGAGAAAACACAATTTAATATTTTAATTACAAATCATAAATTTTTATACTATGAATGTTGATAAGATCATGAACAACCTCGAGAAGAAACATCCCGGGGAGGTTGAATATTTGCAGGCAGTAAGGGAAGTCCTTGAATCGATTGAAGAAGTTTACAATGAGAATCCCCAGTTCGAATCGGCGAACATCATCGACCGCATTGTGGAACCCGACAGGGTGATTGCCTTTAAAGTTCCATGGGTCGACGATGAGGGAAACGTCAGGGTCAACCTGGGTTACAGGGTGCAGTTCAACAATGCAATCGGACCGTACAAGGGCGGATTGCGTTTCCACCCGAGCGTTAACCTATCGATTCTTAAATTCCTGGGGTTTGAGCAGATATTTAAGAATGCCCTCACCACCCTTCCAATGGGCGGAGGGAAAGGCGGTTCGGATTTTGATCCAAAGGGAAAATCGAATGCCGAGGTAATGAGGTTCTGCCAGTCGTTCATGCTCGAGCTCTGGAAATACATTGGTCCCGAAACTGATGTTCCTGCAGGCGACATAGGCGTCGGCGGACGTGAAATAGGATATTTGTACGGGATGTACAAGAGGCTGCGGGGCGACCATACCGGGGTTCTGACCGGCAAGGGAAGCAACTGGGGCGGATCGCTTATAAGACCTGAGGCAACAGGATTCGGCGGAATATATTTCGCCCAGGAGATGCTTAAAACAAGGAACGAGACTCTCGCAGGCAAGACCATTTCGATCTCGGGATTCGGAAATGTGGCATGGGGAGCCGCCCTCAAGGCCACCGAACTCGGGGCAAAGGTCATCACCATCTCGGGGCCCGATGGTTATGTGTATGATCATGAAGGAATATCCGGGAAAAAGATCGACTATATGCTCGAACTAAGAGCATCGAACCAGGATGTTGTAAAACCGTACTCCTATGTCTTTGAAGGCGTGGAGTTCCATGAAGGAAAGAGGCCATGGGATGTTAAGGTTGATATTGCACTGCCATGCGCCACACAGAACGAGCTCAACGGAGAGGATGCCAGGAAACTCATTGAAAACGGAGTTATGCTGGTTGCAGAAGTGTCAAATATGGGATGCACTCCTGATGCCGTCGAGGAATTCAACAGGCACAAGATACTGTTTGCTCCGGGGAAGGCAGTAAATGCCGGCGGTGTTGCAACGTCAGGACTTGAAATGACACAGAACTCGATGAAACTGAGATGGAACAGCAGTGAGGTTGATCAGCGTCTCCACGAAATAATGATCAATATCCACGGACAGTGCCTGAAGAATGGCCAGAGACCCGACGGATCGGTTGATTATGTAAAGGGTGCAAATATTGCGGGATTCCTTAAGGTCGCAAATTCAATGCTGGATATGGGGGTGATATAAATTCGCTCTGTCAATTCATACCCCCCAACCCCCCTAAAAGGGGGGCTATTTCGCGTTTTTCAATACAAAATAACCCCATGTACTGATATTGGGGGGTTATTTTTTGTATATTTGATTGTCTCAATTTCTAAGTGCTATGTCAGATGTCCCGCTGAAGCATAAGATTGCTTTAAGCCTTATTCCACGCATCGGTGATATTAATGCCCGTAAGCTGGTTGCGCATTTCGGAGGTGTCGAAGCAATTTTTAATGAATCGTACCGTAACCTTGTAAAAATACCCGGGATCGGATCAGGACTTGCCCGGTACATTAGCGACAGGTCGTATCTTAAAATTGCAGAGGCGGAAGCAGAATATGTTATAAAACATAATATTAAAACCTATTTTTACCTCGATAACGACTACCCGTTCAGACTGAGGCAGTGCGATGATTCCCCGGTGGTATTTTACTTCAGGGGGAGCTGCGACCTCAACAGCCCTAAAATGCTAAGCGTGGTGGGAACACGAAATGCAACCCCAAGGGGCAGGGAACTCTGCGACAACATAATCGGAAGTCTGGCAGACGGATACCACGATCTGATAATAATAAGCGGTCTTGCATATGGAATCGATATAACCGCCCATAAAGCCGCGCTTGCCAGCAATCTTCAGACAATCGGGGTGCTTGGTCATGGGTTTAAGACGATTTATCCCTCAATTCACAGGTCGACAGCAGATGCCATATTAAAAACAGGAGGATTGCTGACTGATTTCATGTCGGACACCATGCCAGAGCGTAACAATTTCATTAAAAGGAACCGAATAATTGCAGGGCTCTCCGATGCGACCCTTGTTGTTGAATCGGGTTTAAAGGGCGGGGCTCTTATTACGGCGGACATAGCGTTTTCGTACAACCGCGATGTATTTGCTGTTCCCGGGAGGCCCGGCGACCAGTGGTCGGCCGGATGCAACGATCTCATCAAGGCAAATAAGGCTGCCCTTGTCGAATCAGCCTCGGATATAGAAAACTTTCTCCGCTGGCAGCCTGAAAAATCAAAGGTACCCGTTCAGAAAACCCTTTTCTCCGAACTTAGTGAAACAGAGCAAAGTATCTATGAACTGATAATGAAAGAAGGGGAAATTACTATCGATCAGATTTGCCGCTTCCTCGAAATTCCCATCAGCAAGCTCTCATCCCAGCTGCTGCAGATGGAATTCAAGGGAATTATAAAATGCTATCCAGGTAATGTTTACAGGACCTAGGGAATTGCGGATTGCGGATCGCCGAATTCGGATTTGAAATCCGAAATCAACAACCGAGCCGTAGGCGAGCTCGGCGAAGCCAATCCGAAATCCGAAATAATTAACACAATAAAATATTTCCCTAATCAAAGGCACTCTTTAAACATTGTTTACCTATTTTTGATTTCCAAAATAATTATAATAACCTGTTCATATGGATCCAAGAGTACAGCAGTTCATGGCGATGATAAAAGCCAAAAATCCCGGTGAGAATGAGTTCCACCAGGCTGTTCAGGAAGTTTCTGAATCACTTATCCCTTTCATTGAGGAAAATCCTAAGTACAAGCATTCCAAAATCCTTGAACGGATCGCCGAGCCCGAGCGTACAATAATCTTCAGGGTGCCATGGCTCGACGACAAGGGGGACGTCCAGATAAACCGCGGCTTCAGGATCGAGATGAACAGTGCCATTGGTCCCTACAAAGGAGGCTTGAGGTTTCATCCCACCGTGAACCTCGGCATACTGAAATTCCTGGCATTCGAGCAGGTATTCAAAAACAGTCTCACAACTCTCCCCATGGGAGGAGGCAAGGGAGGTTCCGATTTTGATCCGAAGGGTAAATCGGATAACGAGGTAATGAGATTCTGCCAGAGCTTCATGACTGAACTCTTCCGCCATATAGGTCCAGATACCGATGTACCGGCAGGCGATATCGGAGTGGGCGGCCGGGAAATCGGGTATCTTTTCGGCCAGTATAAACGACTCAAAAATGAGTTTTCGGGAGTTCTTACAGGCAAGGGTATCGAGTGGGGAGGTTCGCTCATCAGGCCGGAGGCAACAGGATATGGCGCCACCTATTTTGCGCAGGAGATGCTTGCAACCCGCGGCGACTCCTTCGAGGGAAAAACCGTGTGCATTTCGGGTTCGGGGAATGTGGCCCAGTACGCCACGGAAAAGGTTACAGAACTGGGCGGCAAGGTCGTAACTTCTTCTGATTCAAATGGATTTATCTATGATCCAAAGGGAATTGATGCCAAAAAGCTTAAATTCATAATGGATCTGAAGAACATCCGGAGGGGCAGGATAAAAGAGTATGCCGAGAAATTCGGAGTTGAATATTTCGAGGACAAGAGGCCCTGGGGTATAAAATGCGATATCGCAATGCCCAATGCAACCCAGAACGAGATAAATGCCGATGAAGCGAAAACACTCATAAAGAACGGATGCATCTGCGTGGCTGAAGGAGCCAACATGCCCTCCACAATTGAAGCGGTAGAGGAATTCCTGAAAGCGAAAATACTTTACGGTCCGGGAAAGGCTGCGAATGCCGGCGGTGTTGCCACGTCAGGACTGGAAATGACCCAGAATTCAATGAGGCTTCCGTGGTCGCGGGAGGAGGTCGACGAAAGGCTGCACATAATCATGAAGAATATCCATGCCACGTGCGTCAGGTACGGCAAACAGGATAACGGGTTCATAAACTATGTTGACGGAGCCAATATCGGAGGATTTGTCAAGGTAGCCAATGCAATGATCGCCCAGGGTGTTGTCTGATGAAGCTCATCGATACTCATACGCACATTTATCTTCCGGAATTCGATGCTGACAGGGACGAGGCAATAAAGAGGGCAGTTCAATCGGGTGTCGAATGCCTGCTGATGCCGAATATCAATACAGATTCAGTCTCACCAATGCTTTCGGCTGAGCAGAGGTATCCAGGAATCTGTTATCCGATGATAGGATTGCACCCCACCTCAGTGAAAGAAGATTACCTGTCGCAGCTCGATAAGCTGGAGGATATTGCTTCAAGTCATAAATTCTATGCAATTGGTGAAATCGGAATTGATCTCTACTGGGATAAGTCTCACCTGAATGAACAGATCATCGTTTTCAAACGGCAGATTGCCTTTGCCCTTAAATCGCGACTACCAGTTGTGATTCATTCACGCGACTCATTTCCTGAAGTATTTAAAGCGCTCGACGAATTTGCCGGATCGGGTCTGAAGGGTGTTTTTCATGCATTTACCGGTACCCTTCAGGATGCCGAGAAAGCTGTTGGAATGGGATTTAAGCTTGGGATCGGCGGTATTGTGACATTCAAAAATTCAGGACTTGATAAGGTTGTCAGTGAGACACGCCTCGAAAACATCATACTTGAAACCGATTCTCCATATCTTGCACCCGTGCCTTACAGGGGAAAAAGAAATGAGAGTTCGTATCTTTGTCTTGTAAACGATAAAATTGCTGAAATAACAGGATTCAGCAATGTAACAACCGCTGAAATCATCCATACAAATTCTGTTCAGCTTTTTAATCTATAGCTTAAACACATGAAAGACAGAAGAGAAACATCGATACTGATAATTTATACCGGGGGAACGATCGGTATGGTTCATGATCCGGTAACCGGTTCCCTGGTGCCTATCGATTTCAAGCATATCACCGATCATGTTCCCGAACTGCTTAAGTTCGGCTTTGATCTTCAGTCAGTTTCATTTGATCCTGTAAAGGATTCGTCGAATATTGATCCGTCGGTATGGGTTAAGATGGCTGAGACGATAGAGGAGAATTATGATCATTTTGACGGATTTGTGGTTTTGCACGGGACCGACACTATGGCCTATTCGGCTTCAGCCCTTAGTTTTATGCTCGGGAATCTCCGGAAGCCGGTAATCTTTACCGGATCGCAGCTGCCGATCGGCCTGCTCCGGACTGACGGAAGGGAGAATCTTATCACCGCCATTGAAATTGCAGCTGCAAAGGAAAACGGACTTTCGCTTGTACCGGAGGTGTGCATCTATTTTGATAATGAGCTTACCAGGGGCAACCGTACCACCAAGTTCAGCGCCGAGCATTTTGATGCATTCAATTCGCCAAATTATCCTCCGCTTGCAGAGGTCGGGCTGCACCTGAAATACAATTACAATCTTATCAGGTATTCCGGTCCGGACAAGGATCTTGTTGTCCACAAGACTTTTGACACCAATGTTGCAATTCTTAAAATCTTCCCGGGGATAGGGCAGAATCTTGTTCAGGCCATAATAAACACTAAAGACCTTAAAGGGTTAATAATTGAAACCTTTGGCTCGGGCAATGCACCTACGTATCCGTGGTTTATCGGGGAGCTCAAAGCGTTTATCGGCAGTGGAGGCATTATCCTTAATGTAACCCAATGTCATGGCGGATTTGTTGAGATGGGATTGTACGAGACCAGCAGGGAGATGCTTGCGGCGGGTGTTGTGAGCGGAAGGGATATCACCTCTGAGGCCTCGGTGACAAAGCTGATGCATCTGCTTGGGGTTTGCGGATCGGGTGAGGAAGTTGTGAAATGCCTGGGGAAATCGCTTGCAGGGGAAATTAGTTAGCCCCCTGCTCTCTGCTATCTGCTCTCTGCTATCTGCTCTCTGCCCTCAGCCCCTTGCTCCCTGCTCCCTGCCCCCCGCCCCCAGCCCCCTGCCCTCAGCCCCTTGCCAGCTACCCCCTGCCCCCTGACGCTTCGGTCAGGACAGGCCTAAAGGGGGTTTGTTGCTGGTTTTAAAATATTTTGTAATTTGCGCCGCCGTTTAATACACTAAGGAGAGATGCAGGAGTGGTTTAACTGGCACGCCTGGAAAGCGTGTGTACCTCAAAAGGGTACCGGGGGTTCGAATCCCCCTCTCTCCGCAAAGCCAAAGCAAATAATGCGCCGTACCGGCGCATTATTCTTGTTTTTAGATTGATCGAACAAAACTTGTTTTGTGAAGATCAGGCTAAAAACAAGAATATCCAGTTTTTCTCGAAAAACCTGATTTGTTTTGGCTTTGCAAGGATCCCCCCTAGGGATCGCCGAAGGCAATCCAAAAACCGGATTTGCTTTGGCTTTGCTGGGATCCCCCTTCAGGGATCGCCGAAGGCAACCCCCCGGATTTGCTTTGGCTTTGCCGCGAAGCAAGATTCAACTCAGGACGGGCTTCGCAATCCCAAAAGAGACAAACAGGCCGCCTCTACGAGGCTTGACACAAAGGGAAGGGGTACCGTTCCTACAAACAGGCCCCCGCTACGCGGCTACATGCCTTCGGGATTAAAGTGAAAAGCGCCGTGGGCGCTTCCTGTTTGTAGTAATAACCAACCACAATAATGGTTTCAGCACCGTAGGTGCGACCTGTTTGTATTTTTCAGAACACGTAAATTTTCCATGTAACAATAAGAATATACATATAATACGATATATATTTTACCTGTAATAGTATGAAATTGTTATAGGTATGTGTTTAAAGGTAAAAAAATCAGGGAGGGAGGATATTATTAGAATGATAAAACAGATTATGTATAAAAGTAACCGGATCTTCTATGAACAGGAGAATCCACACTAGAATGAAGCCTGTACCAGCAGATTATTTTCGTACCGGTAGTCACTCATCATGTAAACATCTGATGAATCGTTTTCAATCAGAAACTCCCATTTGCCATAGGGTCCGGGAGTGGAGTACATTCTTTTTATAAAGATTTTTTCTCCTTCTTCGAATTTGCAGTCTTTGCCGTATAGCGAGATTTTTCCATATACATTGAACTGAGTTGTCCTGATCCAGATAAGGTTAACTCCTCCGAAGACCTCAGGCCCGGTTTGGCAATAATCGATGAAATTTCCGATATATCTTCTTGTGACTGACAGTTGATTGTCCCGAAGATAAACTTGAGATTTTCTCTGCGTTGAACACGAGATGACTACACCTGCAATTAATAGAAACAAAAGCCTTTTCATTTCTGGGTAATGTATTAATTTAAATCACTGTAATCCACCTTGATAAATATTCTTTACCGGTAAATTCCGGGACCTCTTTACCTTAAGAAGAACATATGGCCATAGGTAACGCCATTTTCGCGAAGCCACCAGCGCAATGCCTTGGCTATTTTTCTTCTCTTAAGTACCACCGTTCCCATTTCACCTGAAGAAATCCTAAAAAATGTTTTCATGATTTTAACCTTAAATGTTTTCGACTCCTTTTATCTGATGTAAAAATATAGTGCGAAACCAAGATTGTCAATACGCTACTGCCTAATCAGTGAGGAAAAGGAGGAGTATTATGAGCGTTTCGTCAACTAAATCAGGAAGGTCATTTAAGGAAAAAAACAGGTGACGAACAGATTTAGCTTATTCGTCAAAAACGGGCATATATTTACCGGAAATCAGGGGGAAATGTAGATTTTTAGATCAGCTAATAATACAAAACTTTGAATATCTGAATATTGGAGAAGGATTATAACATTATCCCGGAGAATTGAAATTTTTGACAAACAGAATACTTAAAATGACAAAATTTGATCCATAAGGCATAATTCTGAAGAATTTGGAGCAGAAAACCTGCATAAAAACGTTAAAAAAGTCTTTTTTAACCCAAATACCAAAAAAATCTCAACGTTCCCGGCTACATTGATTGTAACGTTGATAGTAATATGGCTGGTACTGAAAAATGTAAAATGTATTATTGGCGACTGTCCCCGGTTAACGGATCAAAGGGGTCAGAATGACTGACATCAGCATTGTATCATCAGCGATTGAGGTGTTTTGGATTGCCGTATTATTTGCGATTACTTTTTCGCTGATGACCTGAATATGATATTCCCCTGGTTCTGAAATGAAAATGGATCCCATGTGAGAATCGGCCCTGAAATAAGGAGGGGGATACTCTCCCGGATTTGAAATTATTTTATCACAGGCAGGATCAGCTTCAAGCTCCTTATCGATAAGACTGATTTTCACGGAATTTGCATAATCGAGATCCGTGGTATCCTTTGTGGCGCTTGACAACCACACTTCGAAACGGCCGGGTTTGGAGATGACGATAATCCATTCGGCTGTATTGTCCGAGGGATTTGTTACATCGCTGTAACAGGCAGCATTATCAAGCTTCAGCGAAAAAGTGCCATCCTCCTGTGGTAATATTCTGTTTCCTGCATTCTGTAAATCATTTTTATTTCCATTATGGCTGCATGACCAGACGATTAAAGCCAAACCAATAAATATATAAAAATTCTTCTTCTCATTTTAGAGATCTCTTTACTTTGATTTTTAATTTTAAAAAACTGCCCCTCCCATGTTGAAGGGGCAGTTTTGATTTTTCATCTGATACTTAAAATTCAGATTGACATAGGATTTAGTTAGTACTTAATAAGCTTACCTGTGAACATTAACTGTCCGTCAACCGTCAGCCGGTAGATCAATGTACCTGTGCTGAAGTTTTCGGGAGTATATTCAACCCGGTATTTGTCGTAGGCAACTACAACGTCATCGAACAGAGTAGCCAGTTTCGATCCTGCAATAGTATAGATCTCAAGCCGTACTTTTGAATCGGTTTTCAGCTGCAAATCAAAGTTTACATGATCGACGAACGGGTTTGGATAAGCCGTTACTCCGAATTCCGCACCAAGGATAAACTCCTGCTGGTCATTAACCGAGCCCGCGTAAATATTTCCAAAGCTGGAACCGGAGTTTATAATCAGGTTACCTCCGCTTATTTGTTGTTCAGTTGTGGATGTTCCTGTCCATCTGCTCGAGAATAACAGTGTGTTTCCCTCCCACAGGCTTAATGCCAGCAAATCATTGTTTCCCGTTTGACCTCTGTCAGAAATTCTGGCCTGCAATCTCAGGTTGCTCTTCTCAAGAACAGGAAGTGCAGGATCAGTGATGTCAGTCAGATTCGCCCTTGCCTCAAGCACGGCGGTATTGGTACCACGGTATCGTACATTCACTGCTACGGAAGTCATGGAAGTTGACCTTACCTGATAGGTATGTAGAACTCCACCCACAGTTCTGCTGATTATGAAGTCTATATTACCCCGCAGGTTAGCGCCTCCGTTGTTAAATTTAGCAATGATGCCAAAGTTGGTCCTGAGTCCACGATCTCCGGCATAGGTGCCACCGGTGTTGTTTGGATTGGTTAAATATCCGCCACCGGTAACATAGTTTCCTGAAGGAACATACAAAGTAAGTAAGGACATGTCAGATGGATTATTCCTGACATAATATCCTGAACCACCTACCTCGATGTTAATATCATTTATCACATCATTTCTTGATCCGTTATCTGCCGTCCAGTTGTAAGAAACAACGCCGGTTTTTAAGTCTCTTCCATTAACTAACTGAGGAGTGAGCCAACCACTTATCGGATTGGTTCCCTTCAGGAAGCGGACTCTGGCTTTGCGTATATCGCCGCCATACTGATCGTAGGCAGGATCGCCTGTTACTGCAGTAATATCCTGAACAGTTGCTCTTAACAAAACCTGTGGTCCGGTGTTTCCAGACGAAGATGCAATATATGAGCCAGTATAGTTCACGCGTGCGTCTTCCCGGGTGATGGTAAGGTTTGTGGTTGCAGGATTCGGACTTATATTACCTGTAATATTAAATCCATTAAATACAGCGGTTACAGTTTTATCACCAGGGGCCATCTGACCATTTACTGTTTCCAGCATTTCTCTTGTCAGATTACCTTCAAGGTCGTTGCCGCTAATTCTTAATATTACGGTACCCATAAACTGGGTGCCGACTCTGAAAGTCGCGGCAATTCCTGCCCATGGCCTGCTGCCAAGTAATTGTGCTCCTCCTGTGATTCTTGCAGTGAAGGTAACCTGGTCACTGTACTGGACAGTACTCGGGCTAACGGTCACGGAAGCGGACCCAGTCTGACCTGTGACCGTTATATTGAATGTCTCGTAGTCGCTAAGACTGGCAGGATTGGTGCCATTGTCTCTCACGGTTACCGTTACAGGATAAGTAATTCCACTCTGAGCAACTGTCGGAGTCCAGCTGAAAACACCACCTGAGGTGATACTCATTCCGGCTGCAATTGAAGCTGCATCAAGAGTGAAGGCAAGTGTCTGGGCCGGAACATCCTGATCGGTGGCAGTAGCCGTGAAGCTCAAAGTAGTTTGTGCGTTAACTGACTTGTTCCCAATAGTAGCCAGTACCGGAGCAACGTTGACTTCTGCAACAGTGATATTGAATGTTTCGAAGTCACTCATGATCGGCGTACCGTTATCTATCACGGTTATTGTTACCGGATAAGTAGCACCTCCCCGAGTCTCCGTCGGAGTCCAGCTGAACACACCACCTGAGGTGATACTCATTCCGGCTGCAATTGAAGCTGCATCCAGAGTGAAGGCAAGCGTCTGGGCCGGAACATCCTGATCGATGGCAGTAGCCGTGAAGCTCAACAGAGCCTGTTCGTTAACTGATTTGTTTCCGATAACTGCAAGTACTGGAGCAACGTTGACTTCAGCAACAGTGATGTTGAATGTTTCGAAGTCACTCAGGATCGGCGTACCGTTATCTGTCACGGTAATAGTTACCGGATAGGTAGCACCTCCCCGAGTCTCCGTCGGAGTCCAGCTGAACACACCACCCGGGGTGATACTCATTCCGGCTGTAATTGAAGCTGCATCAAGAGTGAAGGTAAGCGCCTGGGCCGGAACATCCTGATCGGTGGCAGTAGCCGTGAAGCTCAACAGAGCCTGTTCGTTAACTGATTTGTTCCCGATAACTGCAAGTATAGGAGCAACGTTGACTTCGGCAACAGTGATATTAAA
Source organism: uncultured Bacteroidales bacterium (assembly GCA_963696535.1). Taxonomy (GTDB): domain Bacteria; phylum Bacteroidota; class Bacteroidia; order Bacteroidales; family VadinHA17; genus LD21. The sequence goes on along the minus strand of CAVOKP010000016.1, from coordinate 16,563 downwards.
TGTTTCGAAGTCACTCAGGATTGGTGAACCGTTATCTGTCACGGTAATAGTTACCGGATAGGTAAATCCGCCCTGAGCCACTGCTGGAGTCCAGCTGAACGCACCACCTGAGGTGATACTCATTCCGGCTGCAATTGATGTTGCATCCAGAGTGAAGGCAAGTGTCTGAGCCGGAACATCCTGATCGGTGGCAGTAGCTGTGAAGCTCAACAGAGCCTGTTCATTAACTGATTTGTTCCCGATCGGATCAAGTTCCGGCGCTACGTTTATCTCTGCAACGTTTAAGGTAACACTCTGATCAGTATTAGCTACTCCATCACTGACCCTGACTGTGAACGTATAGCTGTCTGGTCCCTGTGATTCATCTGGTGTCCATGTGAACACGCCTGTTGAACCATCAATCAATGCACCTTCCGGAGCTCCAACCAAACTGAATATCAAGGTCTGAACAGGTATGTCATTGTCTGTTGCATCAGCATCAAAGCTGTATGCCACTTCTTCATCGATATCAGCAGACGATGGTACATTAAGAAGTACCGGTGCTGCATTTTCTTCGATTACAGTAATTGTAATACTCTCTGCATCTGTCAGCTCTCCGTCGCTTACGATAACATCAAAGGTATAAACACCCGGTCCCTGATTCTCTTCAGCAGTCCATGTGAATACTCCTGTTGAACCATCTATGCTTGCACCTGAAGGAGCAGATGCGCTAAGACTGAATGTCAGAGCCTGCACAGGTATGTCATAGTCAAAAGCTGTTGCCGTGAATGTGTGAGGCATCCCTTCAGCTATTGTACCAGATCCCAGGACATCGTTTAGTACTGGTGCTGTATTTATCTCAGCAACGTTTAAGGTAACACTCTGATCAGTATTAGCTACTCCATCACTGACCCTGATTGTGAACGTATAGCTGTCAGGTCCCTGTGATTCATTCGGTGTCCATGTGAACACGCCTGTTGAACCATCAATCAATGCACCTTCCGGAGCTCCACCCAAACTGAATATTAAAGTATGAGGTATGTCATGGTCTGTTGCATCAGCATCAAAGCTGTATGCCACTTCTTCATCGATATCAGCAGACGATGGTATATTAAGAAGTACCGGTGCTACGTTTATCTCTGCAACGTTTAAGGTAACACTCTGATCAGTATTAGCTACTCCATCACTGACCCTGACTGTGAACGTATAGCTGTCTGGTCCCTGTGATTCATCTGGTGTCCATGTGAACACGCCTGTTGAACCATCAATCAATGCACCTTCCGGAGCTCCAACCAAACTGAATATCAAGGTCTGAACAGGTATGTCATTGTCTGTTGCATCAGCATCAAAGCTGTATGCCACTTCTTCATCGATATCAGCAGACGATGGTACATTAAGAAGTACCGGTGCTGCATTTTCTTCGATTACAGTAATTGTAATACTCTCTGCATCTGTCAGCTCTCCGTCGCTTACGATAACATCAAAGGTATAAACACCCGGTCCCTGATTCTCTTCAGCAGTCCATGTGAATACTCCTGTTGAACCATCTATGCTTGCACCTGAAGGAGCAGATGCGCTAAGACTGAATGTCAGAGCCTGCACAGGTATGTCATAGTCAAAAGCTGTTGCCGTGAATGTGTGAGGCATCCCTTCAGCTATTGTACCAGATCCCAGGACATCGTTTAGTACTGGTGCTGTATTTATCTCAGCAACGTTTAAGGTAACACTCTGATCAGTATTAGCTACTCCATCACTGACCCTGACTGTGAACGTATAGCTGTCTGGTCCCTGTGATTCATTCGGTGTCCATGTGAACACGCCTGTTGAACCATCAATCAATGCACCTTCCGGAGCTCCAACCAAACTGAATATCAAGGTCTGAACAGGTATGTCATTGTCCGTTGCATCAGCATCAAAGCTGAATGCCACTTCTTCATCGATATCAGCAGACGATGGTACATTAAGAAGTACCGGTGCTGCATTTTCTTCGATTACAGTAATTGTAATACTCTCTGCATCTGTCAGCTCTCCGTCGCTTACGATAACATCAAAGGTATAAACACCCGGTCCCTGATTCTCTTCAGCAGTCCATGTGAATACTCCTGTTGAACCATCTATGCTTGCACCTGAAGGAGCAGATGCGCTAAGACTGAATGTCAGAGCCTGCACAGGTATGTCATAGTCAAAAGCTGTTGCCGTGAATGTGTGAGGCATCCCTTCAGCTATTGTACCAGATCCCAGGACATCGTTTAGTACTGGTGCTGTATTTGCTTCGATTACTGTAATTGTAATACTCTCTGCATCGGTCAGCTCATCCGGGTTGGTACCATCGTCTGTTACGGTTACAGTTACCGCATAGGTAGTTCCACCCTGAAATTCTGTTGGCATCCAGCTGAAGGCTCCCGTTGCGCCGTCGATAGTCATTCCGGCTGCAAGAGATGCTGCATCAAGACTGAAGGTAAGCGTCTGAGCCGGATTATCCTGATCGGTTGCTGTGGCCGTGAAGGTCAATGTGGCTTCTTCGTTAACAGCCTGATCTCCTATTGCCCCGAGTACCGGTGCTGTGTTAACCTCTGCAACAACGATATTGAACGTTTCAGCATCCGTAAGGTTGCCGGTACCATTGTCAGTAACGGTGACAGTTACAGTATAAGTTGCTCCACCCTGGGATTCTGTCGGCAGTCCAGCTGAAGTTGCCGTCAGCGGTTATACTCATTCCGGCTGCAAGTGATGCTGCATCAAGACTGAAGGTAAGTGTCTGAGCCGGATTATCCTGATCGGTGGCTGTGGCCGTGAAGGTCAATGTGGCCTCTTCGTTAACAGTCTGATCTCCTATTGCCCCGAGTACCGGTGCTATGTTTACCTCTGCAACAACGATATTGAACGTTTCAGCATCGGTTAAGTTCGGCAGGTTGGTACCATTATCTGTTACCGTGATGGTTACCGGATAGGTTCCTCCCTGGGATTCTGTCGGCAGCCAGCTGAAGTTCCCGTCAGCGGTTATACTCATTCCTGCTGCAAGAGATGCTGCATCAAGACTGAAGGTAAGTGTCTGAGCCGGATCATCCTGATCGGTGGCTGTGGCCGTGAAGGTCAATGTGGCCTCTTCGTTAACAGACTGATCTCCTATAGCCCCGAGTACCGGTGCTACGTTAACCTCTGCAACAACGATATTGAACGTTTCAGCATCGGTTAAGTTCGGCAGGTTGGTGCCGTTGTCTGTTACCGTTATGGTTACCGGATAGGCAGTTCCTCCCTGGGATTCTGTCGGCAGCCAGCTGAAGTTCCCGTCAGCGGTTATACTCATTCCTGCTGCAAGAGATGCTGCATCAAGACTGAAGGTAAGTGTCTGAGCCGGATCATCCTGATCGGTGGCTGTGGCCGTGAAGGTCAATGTGGCCTCTTCGTTAACAGCCTGATCTCCTATAGCCCCGAGTACCGGTGCTATGTTTACCTCTGCAACAACGATATTGAACGTTTCAGCATCGGTTAAGTTCGGCAGGTTGGTGCCGTTGTCTGTTACCGTTATGGTTACCGGATAGGCTTCCTCCCTGGGATTCTGTCGGCAGCCAGCTGAAGTTGCCGTCAGCGCCGTTATACTCATTCCTGCTGCAAGAGATGCTGCATCAAGACTGAAGGTAAGTGTCTGAGCCGGATCATCCTGATCGGTGGCTGTGGCCGTGAAGGTCAATGTGGCCTCTTCGTTAACAGCCTGATCTCCTATAGCCCCGAGTACCGGTGCTGTGTTTACCTCTGCAACAACGATATTGAACGTTTCAGCATCGGTTAAGTTCGGCAGGTTGGTACCGTTGTCTGTTACCGTGATGGTTACAGGATAGGTTCCTCCCTGGGATTCTGTCGGCAGCCAGCTGAAGTTCCCGTCAGCGCCGTTGATGGTCATTCCTGCTGCAAGAGATGCTGCATCAAGACTGAAGGTAAGTGTCTGAGCCGGATCATCCTGATCGGTGGCTGTGGCCGTGAAGGTCAATGTGGCCTCTTCGTTAACAGCCTGATCTCCTATAGCCCCGAGTACCGGTGCTGTGTTAACCTCTGCAACAACGATATTGAACGTTTCAGCATCGGTTAAGTTCGGCAGGTTGGTGCCGTTGTCTGTTACCGTTATGGTTACCGTATAGGCAGTTCCTCCCTGGGATTCTGTCGGCAGCCAGCTGAAGTCTCCCGTTGCGCCGTCGATAGTCATTCCGGCTGCAAGAGATGCTGCATCAAGACTGAAGGTAAGTGTCTGAGCCGGAATATCCTGATCGGTTGCTGTGGCCGTGAAGGTCAATGTGGCCTCTTCGTTAACAGCCTGATCTCCTATTGCCCCGAGTACCGGTGCTGTGTTTACCTCTGCAACAACGATATTGAACGTTTCAGCATCGGTTAAGTTCGGCAGGTTGGTGCCGTTGTCTGTTACCGTTATGGTTACTGCATAGGCAGTTCCTCCCTGGGATTCTGTCGGCAGCCAGCTGAAGGCTCCCGTTGCGCCGTCGATGGTCATTCCGGCTGCAAGAGATGCTGCATCAAGACTGAAGGTAAGCGTCTGAACCGGAATATCCTGATCAGTAGCGGCGGCTGTGAAGGTCAGTGTGACCTCTTCATCAATTGTTTGGTTACCGATTGGATCAAGTACCGGAGCTGCATTAGCTTCAGCAACTATGATATTGAATGTTTCGGCATCGGTTAAGTTCGGCAGGTTGGTGCCGTTGTCTGTTACGGTTATGGTTACTGCATAGGCAGTTCCTCCCTGAGATTCTGTCGGCAGCCAGCTGAAGGCTCCCGTTGCGCCGTTGATAGTCATTCCGGCTGCAAGAGATGCTGCATCAAGACTGAAGGTAAGTGTCTGAACCGGAATATCCTGATCGGTTGCTGTGGCCGTGAAGGTCAATGTGGCCTCTTCGTTAACAGCCTGATCTCCTATTGCCCCGAGTACCGGTGCTGTGTTAACCTCTGCAACAACGATATTGAACGTTTCAGCATCGGTTAAGTTCGGCAGGTTGGTGCCATTGTCTGTTACCGTTATTGTTACAGGATAGGTTCCTCCCTGGGATTCTGTCGGCAGCCAGCTGAAGGCTCCCGTTGCGCCGTCGATAGTCATTCCGGCTGCAAGAGATGCTGCATCAAGACTGAAGGTAAGCGTCTGAACCGGAATATCCTGATCAGTTGCTGTGGCCGTGAAGGTCAATGTGGCCTCTTCGTTAACAGCCTGATCTCCTATTGCCCCGAGTACCGGTGCTGTGTTAACCTCTGCAACAACGATATTGAACGTTTCAGCATCGGTTAAGTTCGGCAGGTTGGTGCCGTTGTCTGTTACGGTTATGGTTACTGTATAGGCAGTTCCTCCCTGGGATTCTGTCGGCAGCCAGCTGAAGGCTCCCGTTGCGCCGTCGATGGTCATTCCGGCTGCAAGAGATGCTGCATCAAGACTGAAGGTAAGTGTCTGAGCCGGATCATCCTGATCGGTTGCGGTGGCCGTGAAGGTCAGTGTGACCTCTTCGTTAACTGTTTGGTTACCGATTGGACTCGAGTACCGGAGCTGCGTTAACTTCTGCAACCATGATATTGAATGTTTCAGCATCGGTTAAGTTCGGCAGGTTGGTGCCGTTGTCTGTTACGGTTATGGTTACTGCATAGGCAGTTCCTCCCTGAGATTCTGTTGGCATCCAGCTGAAGGCTCCCGTTGCGCCGTCGATAGTCATTCCGGCTGCAAGAGATGCTGCATCAAGACTGAAGGTAAGCGTCTGAGCCGGAATATCCTGATCGGTTGCTGTGGCCGTGAAGGTCAATGTGGCCTCTTCGTTAACAGCCTGATCTCCTATTGCCCCGAGTACCGGTGCTGTGTTTACCTCTGCAACAACGATATTGAACGTTTCAGCATCGGTTAAGTTCGGCAGGTTGGTGCCATTGTCTGTTACCGTTATTGTTACAGGATAGGTTCCTCCCTGGGATTCTGTCGGCAGCCAGCTGAAGGCTCCCGTTGCGCCGTCGATACTCATTCCGGCTGCAAGAGATGCTGCATCAAGACTGAAGGTAAGCGTCTGAGCCGGAATATCCTGATCAGTAGCGGCGGCCGTGAAGGTCAGTGTGACCTCTTCATCAATTGTTTGGTTACCGATTGGATCAAGTACCGGAGCTGCATTAGCTTCAGCAACTGTGATATTGAATGTTTCGGCATCGGTTAAGTTCGGCAGGTTGGTGCCGTTGTCTGTTACGGTTATGGTTACTGCATAGGCAGTTCCTCCCTGAGATTCTGTCGGCAGCCAGCTGAAGGCTCCCGTTGCGCCGTCGATAGTCATTCCGGCTGCAAGAGATGCTGCATCAAGACTGAAGGTAAGCGTCTGAGCCGGATTATCCTGATCAGTTGCTGTGGCCGTGAAGGTCAATGTGGCCTCTTCGTTAACAGCCTGATCTCCTATTGCCCCGAGTACCGGTGCTGTGTTAACCTCTGCAACAACGATATTGAACGTTTCAGCATCGGTTAAGTTCGGCAGGTTGGTGCCATTGTCTGTTACCGTTATTGTTACAGGATAGGTTCCTCCCTGGGATTCTGTCGGCAGCCAGCTGAAGGCTCCCGTTGCGCCGTCGATAGTCATTCCGGCTGCAAGAGATGCTGCATCAAGACTGAAGGTAAGTGTCTGAGCCGGATTATCCTGATCGGTTGCTGTGGCCGTGAAGGTCAGTGTGGCCTCTTCGTTAACAGCCTGATCTCCTATTGCCCCGAGTACCGGTGCTGTGTTAACCTCTGCAACAACGATATTGAACGTTTCAGCATCGGTTAAGTTCGGCAGGTTGGTGCCGTTGTCTGTTACCGTTATGGTTACCGGATAGGCAGTTCCTCCCTGGGATTCTGTCGGCAGCCAGCTGAAGGCTCCCGTTGCGCCGTCGATGGTCATTCCGGCTGCAAGAGATGCTGCATCAAGACTGAAGGTAAGCGTCTGAACCGGAATATCCTGATCAGTAGCGGCGGCTGTGAAGGTCAGTGTGACCTCTTCATCAATTGTTTGGTTACCGATTGGATCAAGTACCGGAGCTGCATTAGCTTCAGCAACTGTGATATTGAATGTTTCGGCATCGGTTAAGTTCGGCAGGTTGGTGCCGTTGTCTGTTACGGTTATGGTTACTGCATAGGCAGTTCCTCCCTGAGATTCTGTCGGCATCCAGCTGAAGGCTCCCGTTGCGCCGTCGATAGTCATTCCGGCTGCAAGAGATGCTGCATCAAGACTGAAGGTAAGCGTCTGAGCCGGATTATCCTGATCGGTTGCTGTGGCCGTGAAGGTCAATGTGGCTTCTTCGTTAACAGCCTGATCTCCTATTGCCCCGAGTACCGGTGCTGTGTTAACCTCTGCAACAACGATATTGAACGTTTCAGCATCGGTTAAGTTCGGCAGGTTGGTGCCATTGTCTGTTACCGTTATTGTTACAGGATAGGTTCCTCCCTGGGATTCTGTCGGCAGCCAGCTGAAGGCTCCCGTTGCGCCGTCGATGGTCATTCCGGCTGCAAGAGATGCTGCATCAAGACTGAAGGTAAGCGTCTGAACCGGAATATCCTGATCGGTTGCAGTGGCCGTGAAGGTCAGTGTGACCTCTTCATTAACAGCCTGATCTCCTATTGCCCCGAGTACCGGTGCTGTGTTAACCTCTGCAACAACGATATTGAACGTTTCAGCATCGGTTAAGTTCGGCAGGTTGGTGCCGTTGTCTGTTACGGTTATGGTTACTGCATAGGCAGTTCCTCCCTGAGATTCTGTCGGCAGCCAGCTGAAGGCTCCCGTTGCGCCGTCGATAGTCATTCCGGCTGCAAGAGATGCTGCATCAAGACTGAAGGTAAGCGTCTGAACCGGAATATCCTGATCAGTAGCGGCGGCCGTGAAGGTCAGTGTGACCTCTTCATTAATTGTTTGATCTACCTATTGGATCGAGTACCGGTGCTGCGTTAACCTCAGCAACTACGATATTGAATGTTTCAGCATCGGTTAAGTTCGGCAGGTTGGTGCCGTTGTCTGTTACGGTTATGGTTACTGCATAGGCAGTTCCTCCCTGAGATTCTGTTGGCATCCAGCTGAAGGCTCCCGTTGCGCCGTCGATAGTCATTCCGGCTGCAAGAGATGCTGCATCAAGACTGAAGGTAAGCGTCTGAGCCGGAATATCCTGATCGGTTGCAGTGGCTGTGAAGGTCAGTGTGGCTTCTTCGTTAACAGCCTGATCTCCTATTGCCCCGAGTACCGGTGCTGTGTTAACCTCTGCAACAACGATATTGAACGTTTCAGCATCGGTTAAGTTCGGCAGGTTGGTGCCGTTGTCTGTTACGGTTATGGTTACTGCATAGGCAGTTCCTCCCTGAGATTCTGTCGGCAGCCAGCTGAAGGCTCCCGTTGCGCCGTCGATGGTCATTCCGGCTGCAAGAGATGCTGCATCAAGACTGAAGGTAAGTGTCTGAGCCGGATCATCCTGATCGGTGGCTGTGGCCGTGAAGGTCAATGTGGCCTCTTCGTTAACAGACTGATCTCCTATAGCCCCGAGTACCGGTGCTACGTTAACCTCTGCAACAATGATATTGAATGTTTCAGCATCTGACAGATCATCCGGATTGGTTCCGTCGTCTGTTACCGTTATAGTTACCGGATAAGTAATTCCACCCTGTAATTCTGTCGGCATCCAGCTTAAGACTCCTGTTGAACCGTCGATGGTCATTCCGACTGCAAGAGATGCTGCGTCCAGACTGAAAGTAAGTGCCTCTTCCGGAATACCAGGATCAGTTGCAGTAGCAGTAAAGCTGTAAGCTTCTTCTTCATTAATTTCAACTGAGACCGGAATATTAGTCAATACCGGAGCCACATTATTAATGATTACATCCGTCGTAGTACTAGCTTCGCAGCCATTAATGTCTCTTACAATAACTGTATAAGTACCGTCTGCAGACGGTTTAACATCGGGTATTACAGGATTCTGATCGGTTGAAGTAAATCCATTGGGTCCCGACCATGAATAAGACACGCCTCCACTCGAATTAAGATTCAAGACTGAACCTTCATTTACTGGAGAGTTACTACTGGCCGATACAATGGGCAAAGGATAAATAACAATTGTCTTTGTAGTGAAACCTGAAGCCCTGCATCCGGATGCATTAGTGTAATTAACACTAACATATTTGGTTCCTGTTGTTGGAAAGGTCAGCCTTAAAGTATTTGTACCTGCACCCGAAATCACAGTACCTCCACCTGTATTCCAGGTGTAACTGGTCATTCCCGATTCTGTGATGAAAGTAAGGACAGATCCGATGCATGTTGGATCATTAAGTGTAATTACCGGCACAGGCAGAGCATTGACAGTAACATTGTAAACCGTAGGTGCAGCAGCGCTGCATCCGTTTGTACCGGTATAATTGACGCTGACAGTCTGTGGACCGGCTGTGGTCCATGTTACTGTAACAGTATTATTTACTGCGCCTCCTCCGGCAGTAGTTGTACCCCCGGCTGAAACGTTCCATACATAATTTGACATTCCTGCTGTGGTAGTGTAAACATTACCTGTCGATAATGCGCATACTGAAGCAGGACCGGACAGGGTGACAACCGGCAATGGTTTTACATCAACGTTAAGAAGAGTAAGCGCTGAAGCTGTACAACCATTTGGTGTAGTATAATTAACACTCACAGACTGAGCTCCGACTGTGTTCCAGGTAATGGTAACAGAATTATCACCGTTACCTCCACCTTCAGTTATCTGCCCTCCAGGGGAAACTATCCACTGGTAATTCGTCATACCGGTTTCGGTCATATAAGTATTGCCTGTTGACAAAACACAGACTGATACCGGTCCGGCTGTAAATGTTGGTATGGGTTCTGTGACTGTAACGGGCAGTTCAGTCGGCTCATCGGCTCTGCAACCCGTTATTGGTAATCCGTAATTTACGCTTACTACCTGGGTACCGCCATCATACCAGGTAACTGTTATAGAATTCGTTCCAAGACCGCTGGTGATGGTACCTCCTGTCACCTGCCATATATAGTCGGACATACCGAGCTCAGTTGTATAAACATTACCGGTTGAATTGATACAGGGTGTCAAGGGACCGGCCAGGGTTGGCTCAGGCAGCGGATTTACAGTAACATCCGTAGTGGTAATAACAGTTCCGCATGTAGTTGTGAAAACAGTGACAATATATGTTCCTTCAACATCCTCAGTTACAGGATAAATAACAGGATTTTGTTCACCGGAAATAAATCCATCCGGACCAGTCCAGCTGTATGAGCTGTACCCGTCTGATGCGAAAAGTCTCAATTCAGAATCAGAACTGGCACACTGAGGTGAGTTGCTTGAAGCAACTATATCAATCATAGCTACAACGGATACTTCAACAGGTAAAGTAACAGAGCAGCCATTATTGCTCATTACTTCAACATAATAAGTTCCATTTGCATCAGGAGTGACACCTATAATGGAAGGATTCTGGGTAGTAACAGGTGATGCAAATCCGGGTCCGGTCCAGCTGTATGAATCGCCGCCACCTGATGTCAGATTAAGATCATAACCATAACAAACCGGGGAATTGCTTCCTGCGGTTGCTCAGGTATGGGTCTGACTGTTACAATGACCTCATTGGAAGTCATTGAAAATCCGCATTCCTGTGTTGAGGTGCATACCAGATACCAGGTACCGACACCCAGGTCTTCCGGGTCAGGAGTATAAGTATCTCCGGTTGCTCCTGTAATATTTTCAATTGCTCCTCCAGATTCTAGAGCGTTTGCCCCATTGACGGCCGGTAACTATACCGTCGGCTACTGATAATTGTGTGCCGGTACCATTATAGCAGAAATCCTGTGCTGTTCCGGGACTGATAGTTACAGCTGTAAGTTTAGGAATAACTGTTATCTGGAATGTTTCAGGTGTTCCTGAGCAGGTTCCATTTGAAGGAGTAACAGTAATTGTAGCTGTCTGCTGAGAAGTTACGTCAGCTGCAGTAAATGAAATTTCACCTTCACCATATGCTTCAAGACCTATACTGGGATTGGAATTGCTCCAGTAATAGGTTGTTGCTGAACCGCTGAAGGTTACAGTGGTGGCATCACCTGAACATTTAATAAGATTTGAAATTGGATTAACTGTAGGGATGATTATTGTAGCAGGTCTTAAAGCTAATAAAATTCCACCGTTATAGTTATTCCCGGTTATAGATGCTGTCTTATTTCCGGTTGATCCGGCAGCAGCTTTGATACCCCATGCTGCTGCAACAGATGCATTGTTCCCATTACTATTATCCATTATTTCCGTGAATGTGGGATTTGTACCACTCCATGAGCTCCATGATGAGTTACCTGCCTCTCCTAAGAAAATAACCGCAGCATTATTTGTCACAGTGGTGATTCCGTTGGCGTACACTACATTTCCACCATCTTGATTATTATTATTTATAGAACCAGGTGTCACATCAAACGGGGAACTACTTGAAACACCTGAAAAAGCAATTATAGAACCAACTGCAGATGAAGTCCCAGATCCTAGATTAAATGTGAAATTAGATAGTTCAGTCCCATCAGCAATCCTGTAAAGAATAGCTCCATAACGATTAGTCCCTCCACCTCCTTGCAAATTTGAACTAGTTATGAAGGTCCAACCGGTTGAGGAAGGATTGTTAGAGGATGTTGCATTTTTACATATATTAACAATCATTATGTCCCCGTCAACAACACCTGCTGGCTTATTAATAGTAAGTGTTGTATTAGTTGTAGTATTACTGGTCGTAGTGCCTCGTCTTGTTATCGTTGGCTGAACACAGCCGGCCTGAACATTTACAGTGACACTTCCTGTCTTTTCAACAGAAGTCCCGCAGCTATTTGTCGTCCTGAGTGTTACACTATATGTTCCAGGAATGTTGTATGTTACCGTCTGATTCTGAGCCGTGCCTGAAGAAGGCGATCCGCCCGGGAACGACCATTCCCATGTAACCGGTAAACTGGTTGAACTGCCGGTAAAGTTAACGCTTTCACCGGCGATAATGGTACTGTTGAGCGGCGAGAAATCTGCAACAGGAGTATTTGTTACTGTTATTGTGACTTCATCATATGATAAGGACATGGTGAATTAGTAATAGTCCATCTGAAGACTGAGGAGTACCGGCAGCTAATCCGGTTATACCAGATGCAGGATCACCCGGGGTTGTAATAGTACCGGAACCCGAGACCCTTGTCCATAAGCCGGTTCCAACTATAGGTGCATTTCCTGCAAGTGTTGCGGTTGTAGACATTGCACAGGTTCTGATCTATTACCGGCACCTGCTGTTGTCGGAGCCTGGTTGAAAGTTACATTCACATCATCGGAAGATGAACAGGAGCCGCTGGTAATTGTCCAGAGCAAAGTATAAGATAAACCGGCAGTACCGGTGAAATTTGAAGTTGGGCTTGTTGGATCACCGAATGATCCGCCTTACCTGATCCTATACTCCACAGTCCTGATCCGGTACCGGATCATTGGCTGCCAAAGCAACAGTTGTAAGTCCGCAGGTTGATGCACCTGTAAGATCAGGGCCTGCATTAACTGAAGGTATCTGATTGAATGTAACAACCACATCATCTGTAGATGTGCAGTTGCCATTGGTAATTGTCCAGAGTAAGGTATATGTTGAACCGGCAGTACCGGAGAAATTCGAAGTTGGACTGGATGGGTCTGCAAATGATCCGCCCGTACCTGATCCTATGCTCCACAGTCCTGATCCGGTACCGGGAGCGTTTGCTGCCATCGTAACAGTAGTTAGACCGCAGGTCGAGGCTCCTGTAAGATCGGAACCGGCTTCAGCTGTTGTAGGAGGTGCTGAAACATTTATCACTACAATATCTGTCGATTCAGCACATGGAGGATTGGAAATTGTCCATTGCAGGGTTACTGAAGCGCCGACAGAGAGACCAGTGACTGGCGCCGCAGGTGAATGTATGTCAGCCTCAGCAATTGTTGCAGCTCCTGAAACCACAGACCATGTGCCGGTTCCATGACCTATATCCGGTGCATTTCCTGCCAGTGCGGTTGTTGTAACATTACAAAGGTTCTGATCAGGGCCGGCCTCGGCTGTTGTCGGGGTTCCGGAGACAGTTATAAGTACTTCATCAAATGTTGAGGTACATGGTGAATTTGAAATTGTCCACCGTAATGCTTCTGGTACTCCAGCGTTCAATCCTGTTATGGTTGATGTCGGAGAAAACCCGGGTGTGGTAACTATAGCAGTTCCACTTTCAACTGTCCAGTTACCTGTGCCGACTATTGGTGCATTTCCTTCAAGAGTTGTTGATGATTCATTGCAAAGGGTTTGATCAAAACCGGCAACGGCCACTGTCGGAGGCGCGGAAACTTTTATAACAACATCATCGGATGATGAAGGACACGATCCGTTGGAAATTGTCCATCTCAGGGTTATCGGACCATCGGCAACCAATCCTTAGACCTGTGTTGCAGGCGAATCTGAAGTATCTGAAATATTAACTGTCGGGTGATTGGAAATAACTGTCCATGACCGGTACCATGACCAGCTTCAGGTGCATTTCTGCTGAAACCGTTGTCGTTGATATATTGCACTGTTCCTGATCGAACCGGCAACGGCCGTACTGGGCGGAGCCGATACATTTATAACAACAATATCAGAAGATGTCTGCACATGGAAGATTAGAAATGGTCCATCGCAAGGTTACTGAAGCGCCGACAGAACCAGACCTGTGACGCCTGAATTATAAGTATGGCAGCTTGCAATTGTAACACCAGGCTGCCGAAACCACTGACCATGTGCCGGTCCCAACTTCCGGCTGCATTTCCTTCCAGTGTTGTTGTTGTATCATCACAAAGGTTCTGATCGGCGCCGGCAGCAGCCTGTGTCGGCTCGGCGTTTATTGTAACGGGTGTTATTGTTGTGTTGGAGCAGGTACCATCTGTGAATGCATAGGTCACAGTGTAAGTACCCGGAGCGGATGAGGCAAGATTGATCGCTCCCGAAATCGGGTCGATCACCAGGCCTTCAGTTGAGCTATAGGAACCACCTCCCTGTCCGGTCTGTGTAACAGTTGCTGTTCCGGTTGCACAATATGGAGACAGGAGATAAGATATTGAAGCTGTCGGCAATGCATGAACTGTAACATCATAATGAGAAGAAACAGCTGTACAACCATTGTTGTCTGTAACGGTAACAAAAACAAACCCATCTCCTTCTGTATCCCAGTTGACAGTAAGAATATTGTTTGTTTGATTGGCAATTCCACCTCCTGTCACCGACCAGTTATAACTGAACATCCCGGGTTGAGTTTCATAAACAAATCCTAGATCTCCAATGCAGGCAGATGTCGGACCACTGATTACTGATGGAGTCGGAAGATTATTTACTGTAACATTATAAACAGTCGGTTCAATGGCAGTGCATCCGGCGGCGTTGGTATAGTTAACACTTACAGTTTGATTACCCCGTTGATTCCATGTTACAGTATTGGTATTCCCGTTCGGAGTTATGGTCCCGCCTGCCGATACTGTCCAGATATAGTCTGACATATCCGGATCTGGTTGTGTACACATTTCCTGCTGACCCCACACATGCGGGATTTGGTCCGGAAATTGCCGGAACCGGTAAGGCATTGACCATGACATTATAAATGGTTGGCACCAGGGCAGGGCAGCCGTCGGTATTGGTATAGCTGACGCTGACTGTCTGGGCGCCTGCAGTGGTCCATGTGACTGTAACACTATTGTTGCCATCTCCCCCTGCTGTAATTGTTCCTCCTGCAGAGACTGTCCAGTCATAAGCTGTCATTCCTCCTTCAGTCGTGTATACATTATTTGTAGAATTAATACAGACCTGATCCGGATTTTTGGGCTTAATCGTTGCATTGCTTGTAATTCCAGGTACAACCGGTGGATGAACAGCACATTCAGAGTACTGCTTGCATCGGAACCACCACGTGTAACGAACAGAAAATATTCTCCTCCGTCAGTACTGGTATTAACAACAATACCCAGGAGGATCCTGCACTGTTGAAATAACGGTGCCCAGCGGATGCTGCCATCTGTATGTGGTCTGGCCTTCTACTGCATGAAGATAAAAAGTACCTCCGATACATATAGTAGGAGGAGGAAAACTCGTGCCATTTTCGTCGGTATACCACGAGTATGCATCGGCAGTTGCACTTTCGATTATAACATTAATCTGAGCAGGCAAAGCAGCAGTACATCCGTTACCATCAGTATAATTAACACTTACTGTTCCTGTAAGCTTCTTTGACCTTCTTCCAAAGTGTTCCAGGTAACCGTAATTGATGAACTTGATTCACCGGCAGTTATAGCTCCGCCAGTGACTATCCAGTTATAATCTGACATTCCTGGCTGGGTAAAAATATGTATTTCCTGTATAACCCGGCTGGGCAGAAAGCGGACCGGAGATAGATGGTGTCGGTAAAGGGTTCACCATTGTTGTTGAAGAAGCCGGTGTAATACCAGAACATCCGCCTGAATTTGTATAATTTACAGTAACTGTTTTGGTTCCTGTGTCAGCCATTTCAAAGTGACAGTATTGTCAGCTAGAGCCTATTCCTCCTGATGTTATCGAATAATCCGTTTCCAGAACACCGGGAACGGTCCAGACATAGTTTGATTGGGCTGATTCTGTAGTATAGGTCACATCAGTGCCGGCACATGTGCCGGCACCCGGTGAAGCAATGAAAGATGCGGCCGGCAAGGCATTTACCGTTGTGGTAATTCCGGTGCTTGTGGCGAAACAATTATTAGCACTGAAAACCTTAACAGTAACTACCTGGCCGTTGGTTAAAGAGCTTGTGATAAATGTTGCTGTTGAGCTTGCTGCCCCCTGGCTTACTGCATCCACAAAGAATTCGTATGTTGATCCGCCTGTAGCAGTAAAGGTTACTTCATCACCGGCACATATAATATTGTCGGCATCGCTGCTTGTCAGACCTGCTGTTGGAAGAGGATTCACCGTTGTGGTGATTCCCTGACTTGTGGCAAAACAAGTATTTACGTCGGTAACCTTAACAGTAACTACCTGTTCGTTGGCTAAAGAACTGGTGTTAAAATTGGAGATACCGCTTGCTGCTCCCTGGCTTACTGCGTCTACAAAGAACTGGTAAGAGGTTCCGCCTGTAGCAGTAAAGGTTACGGCATCTCCGGCACATATAATGTTGTCTGCATCACTGCTGGTTAAACCTGCTGTCGGCAAAGCATTTACAGTTATTATTGCATTTCCGGCATATTTTGAGGTGCAACCACCACTTGTCCGGTGTTGCAAGAACGGTGTAAGTGCCAGCTATTATGTCTGGTTGCCAAATGAAATAGCTGATCCGGTGTACCTGAAACCGGTGTACCAACAGCTGTTGCACCCCGGAACAATTGATATGTTACACCTGTTTCAGAATTTGACAAACCTATGGCTATCCGGCTCCTCCTGAGCAGAAGCTACCACCTCCAGTAACGGTGTAGATTGTTGGTGATATACATGTTGACCAGGTAATTTTCACATAGCCGTTTGCTCCGTTGCCTGGAGCGTAATTGGTAGTACTTCTTTTTTCACCACCACCTCCTCCACCATAAACAGAGCCATTATAA
>CAVOKP010000015.1:0-138043 GCA_963696535.1 uncultured Bacteroidales bacterium | reverse complement strand
TGGCTCAGACACTGTTTTCAAATACGACAACAATATTCTGGCTTTAAAATGGCGTCATATTTTCAATAGCAGGTTTTTTTCTGCTTTCTCTTTGAACAATAGCTTTTATGAATATAATATTTCAAGTCAGAAGCATAAGCCTGAATCATTCGTACTCTCGCATCAGATCAATAGTACAGGTTTCAAAGCAGATTTTAACTTATTTAAAGGAAGAAATGAATTTAACTTCGGACTGGACCTTAACAGGACTATTATTTTACCAGGCAGCTATGAGCCTGCAAATGATTCTTCACTTGTCAAACAGTATTTTATTGAAAAGGAAAGAGCAATTGACGGTGCATTATATGCCGAGGATAAATTTATTCTGACAAAATTCTTATCTGTCAATGCAGGCATCAGGTTTTCATCTTATTTTTCAATCGGTCCGGGGAGGGTGATGGTTTATCGTCCGGGTTTCTCAAAATCAACCTCAACCATTATTGATACACTTGATTTTAAAACCGGGGAGGTTGTGAAGAAATATGCAGGTCCGGAGCTGAGAATGTCATTGAATTTCAGGATATCAGACAAAAATTCCTTCAAGATAAATTATAACAGGACCAGGCAATATCTTCATCTTCTTTCAAATTCCACTTCAATCTCCCCTACTGATACCTGGAAATTAAGTGATTATAATCTTAAACCTCAGATTGGGGATCAGATAGCAATTGGTTTCTATCAGATGCTTTTCAAAGGCGCAATTGAAACCTCCGCGGAGATCTATTACAAAGAAATTAAGAATATGGCCGACTTCAAGGGAGGAGCAAATCTTATTATGAATGAATTTATTGAACAGGATATAGTAAATGTAAAGGGAAAGTCGTATGGCCTGGAACTTTTATTTAAAAAGACTGAAGGAAAGCTCAGGTTCACTTTAGGATATACATATGCCAGGACTTTTATCAGGAGCCTGAGCACCCTGAAAGAAGAGATCATTAATGATGGAAAATGGTTTCCTGCAAATTTTGACAAGCCAAATGACCTGACTTTTACATTTAACTACTTACTCTCACGCCGTTTTAGCTTTTCTTCAAACTATACCTGGAGTACAGGTCGTCCGATAACATTTCCTGTGGCAACCTACATTATGTACGATGATTTACTTGTTCATTATTCAGACCGTAATAAGTACAGAATTCCTGATTACTCGCGCCTTGATCTTTCCTTCAGAATCGGGGGAAGCCTGAGATTACGCCAGATTGCCCACCCAAACTGGACATTCTCTGTATATAACCTGTTAGGCAGGAAGAATGTATATTCAATATACTTTAAAAAGGAAGGAGATGTCATTAACGGGTATAAGCTGTCAGTTTTCGGGCAGGCAATTCCTTCTGTTACCTTTAGCTTTGATTTTTGAAAATGAAACTGATTCAACATAATTATAACCAATGAAACAAATTCCTGATAATAGGGATTCTTTAAGGCTACCATTAATACATCGTAACTTTCTCCATCCGTTTTCAGGATTAATACTGTTGTGTGTGTTCATTTTTCTTACCGGATGCATTGTCCAATTCACACCTGAGACTGAAGAAGAGAAGGAGCTTCTTGTTGTGGAAGGATTAATTACTGATCAGCCGGGTCCGAATACGATAAAATTATCAAAATCACTGCCATTTGGAAAGAAAAGTGAAGCGAAGCCCCTTTCAGGATGCCTGGTCTCTCTAAAGGATGACACAGGGAATTTTTATCCATTGCTGGAGAAAGAGGCGGGAACCTATATAACGAATCCATCAGATTTCAGAGGTCAGGCAGGGAAATCATATACTCTAAGAATAGTTACAAACAATGAAGGTAATATTATTAATTATGAGTCATTCCCGGTTGAAATGAAACCTGTGCCTCCGATTGACAGTGTTTATTATGAAAAAACGGTAATAAAAGAAGGGTTTGAGAATTTCTTTGGAATCGATGGCTGCAACATTTATCTCGACACCCATGATCCTCAAAACCTAAACAAATATTACAGGTGGGATTTTGACGAAACCTGGGTGCTAAGGCTTTTATGGCCTGTGGAAAAAATTAAATGCTGGGTTTCTGACACATCAACAACAATCAATATAAAAAGTACAGCTGCCTTTAATGAATCCAGAATAATCCGGCATCCTGTTACATCAATTTCAAACACTACCGACAGATTGCTAAGGAAATACAGTATATCTGTCAATCAATACTCCTTAAGTGAAGATGAATATATATACTGGGAAAAAATACAGAAAATTACTGATCAGGCTGGCGGACTTTATGACATCATTCCAGCATCAGTTCCCAGCAATATTTTCTGTGTTGAAAATCCTGGAGAAGATGTGCTTGGGTATTTCAGTGTCTCTGCAAAATCCTCAAAAAGGATCTTCATACAGGATGATTTTGGAGGTATTATAGATCAGTACCCTGATTGTCCCATCGATACTGTATATGGAGAGGTTGAAATCTGGGGACTGGATGAAAGTGTATGGGTGCTTTCAGATAATCCGCCAGGTTCCTGGGGCTTCGGAAGTCCAAGGGTAAGAATACTAACCGATAAAAAAGGGTGTGCAGATTGCACTGTCAGGGGAACAAATGTAAAACCGGAATTTTGGATCGGTGATTAATACAGGACTTTTTGAAAAAAATTGGCATGAGAGAAAAAAATAAGCCGGCTTTGTTTCTTTTCTTTTTATTCTTCCTGATCAATCAGAACTATGATATCCAGGGACAAAATAATGTCCCGGATCTTATAAGACAGAGGTTTCAAAGTTACCTTAAAGTGGTGCCAATGGAGGAAATTTTCATCCACTCCGACAGAGATGAATATATTTCAGGTGAAGACTTGTGGTTTGCAATATACCTTATTGACAGGCAGAGCCATAAGCCATCAGCTTCAAGCAGAATCGCATATTTTGAACTTATAAATACCGAAAACAGACCTGTTGTACAAAAAAGAATCTATCTTGAAAATGGCTTTGGTCCGGGGCAAATTACCCTACCTGATACTTTAAGTACAGGCACTTATACAATCAGAGCTTATACAAGCCGGATGAAGAATTTCCTTCCCTATAATTGTTTTATCAGGGATATAAGGATATTCAATCCATTTAACAACAAAAAGGTAAGAGGAAAATCGGGTAATGGCCCCGTTGATATTGGAAAAATAAAAGAACAGGCAAATTCCGGAATTCTCAATGCTGGAATGACGGTAAAGACAAATAATCTTAAACCTGGTAAGATCGAAATAATTTTCTCGGCAGATGAAAAATACCGTTCAGAAAACAATAATCTATTTTATTTACTCATTCAGACACACGGAATAATTGATCATTTAAGCACTGAAATAATTACCGGTGAAGATAAAAAAGTACTTATTCCTTTTGAATCTTTAACGGGTGGTATAAATCAGATGACTGTTTTTGATTCAAAAGGAGAACCAGTTTGTTCAAAATATAATTATACACCCTACCGGGACAATCGGGCTATTTTGGTAAATTCAGGGGATAGTTTTGGAGTGAGAGAAAAAGTTATTGTGGATCTTGTAACCGGCGATTCATTAACAAACAAACTAAATCCTGGAAGCATCAGCATCTCAGTTTCTCCGTTAACTGAAGGAAATCAGAGGGCCGACCTGAAAGATTATTTGATATTCGGTTCAGAATACGGATTTAACAGATCCGCGTTATCAACAAAAAAGATAAGCGACTTTTCTTCGGAAATCATGGATAGTATCCTGTTAAATATTAATAGTAAGTGGATTGACTGGCCTTTTATACTTTCCCCTAAAATACCCAACACTGTGTATAAGCCGGAGAGAGAATTTCATTTCTTAAGAGGAAAGCTGACTTCCGGAGATAATCCAATATCTTCTTCAGGGTATGTTTTACTCAGCATTCCCGGTAAGGAACCGGATTTTCAATATGCAAAGACGGATAGTGCAGGTAATTTCAGCTTTAATTTCCGGATTGATGGGAGTATTAAAGATTTAGTATTGATGCCTGATGATGAAAGCAGGATGCAGAAGATCATTCTTGAGTCAGGATTTGCTGAATTGTATGCCCAGACGCAAACGGCATCCGGCAATGACCAGGTTTCAATTCCTCAGTATATTAATGACTGGAGTGTCAATTACCAGATAAGAAAGATTTACGGAGTATCTTCTTCGGTAAGTCCGGTGGAAAGTACCTTACCCCCTTTAACACCGGTAAGGTTTTATGGGAAACCGGATATTGAACTTAAAATGGCGGATTATGTAATCCTGCCCAAAATGGATGAGGTCTTTTATGAGCTTTTACCACATGTTTCGATGAAAAAGAGGAATTCCGGTTATGAAATCCTGATTACCGATCGCATAAATGAGAACAGGTATGAATCATCACCCGATCTTTTTCTGGATGGGGTAAAAATAAATGATGCCTCCATCTTTGAGGCTCTAGATCCTTCAATTGTTGAAAGAATTGATGTAATTAAGGAAAAATATTTTGTCGGAGAGTATTCCTTCCCCGGATTAGTAAATATCACAACACTATCTGCCGATTTCAGGACTATTCCATTGCCTGGTTATATGATCAGGCTTCCCTACAGAGTAGTTGACCCTGTAAAGTCATTCATTTCACCCGATTACTCTTCATCAGATCTGAAGAATAGCCCTAATCCTGATTTCAGGAACACTCTTTACTGGAATCCATCAGTTAAGACTGACAGCGAAGGTAAGGTCAGGATTGAATTCTGGACTTCAGATTATGTCTCTGAATATGAAATCAATGTTCAGGGAATAACCTCCGAAGGTGAAGTAATTTCAGCAAGGAAAACCTTTCGAGTAGAATGATCTGACCATAAAAGATGACAAATTCAACTTTAATTACTAACTTTTGTTCACTTTGACAACCTAATCAGATTTTCATAATACAATCTTAACATGAAACCCATCAATATCTTTCTTGTGATTATGCTTCTTGGATCCTCATGCCTTAGAAACTCTGAAAATAAAAATGTCGACCTGAATCCGGGAAAAGCTGATGATGAAATATCGGATGATTCTTTGCTGACACTTGTAGGGTACAGGACCTTTCAATATTTCTGGGATGGTGCCGAACCTGTTTCAGGTATGGCCAGGGAACGTTTTCATGTCGACGGGGAATATCCCGAGAATGACATGAATGTAATAACCTCGGGAGGATCAGGTTTTGGACTAATGGCTATCCTGACAGGCATCGAAAGAAATTTCATCACAAGGGAGGAGGGAGTAGCCAGGTTTCAAAAGATTGTGACTTTCCTGGAAAATGCTGATCGCTACCATGGCGCATGGCCCCACTGGCTTTATGGTGAAACAGGCAAGGTCAAGCCATTCTCCCCAAAGGATAACGGAGCTGACCTTGTCGAAACCGCATACCTTGTACAGGGACTGCTTGCGGTAAGGCAGTACTTCAAGGACGGTAATGAAGAAGAGAAGAATCTATCTGCAGATATAGACAAGCTATGGAAAGAGGTTGAATGGAGCTGGTTCACAAAAGGAGGCGAGAACGTGATATACTGGCACTGGTCGCCTGATTACGGCTGGGAGATGAATTTCCCCGTCGAGGGATATAATGAATGCCTTATTATGTATATCCTTGCAGCATCCTCACCCACATACCCGGTAAATGCCGAAGCCTATCACCAGGGATGGGCAAGAGGAGGGGGTATAAAGGCGCATAGTGAGAAATACGGATATGTTCTTGAACTAAAACATAACTACGCAGAAGAATACGGCGGACCACTTTTCTGGTCGCACTATTCATTTCTCGGGCTCGATCCAAGGAACCTGGAAGACAGATATGCTGATTATTGGAGGCATAACAGGAACCATTCACTTATAAACTGGAGCTGGTGTGTTGAAAATCCAAAAAAATTCAAGGGCTACAATAAAGATTGCTGGGGACTTACCGCAAGCTATTCAGTGAATGGCTATGCCGCACATGCTCCTGGTAAAACCAACGATCTGGGTGTTATATCCCCAACGGCAGCAATTTCTTCGATAGTTTATACACCGGAACAGTCGCTTGATGCAATCAGGTATTTCTATGATCATTATGGTGAAAAGGTGTGGGGGCCTTTTGGTTTCTACGATGCATTCAGTGAACAGGACAACTGGTATCCCAAACGATACCTTGCGATCGACCAGGGACCGGAGGTTGTAATGATCGAGAATTACAGAACAGGACTGCTCTGGAAACTGTTTATGTCGTGTCCGGAAATTAAGGAAGGACTGGACAAGCTGGGATTTACTTCGTACTAGCAGGGAGCGGGGGGCAGGGGGCAGAGAGCGGGGGCAGAGAGCGGGTGTCTTGTCCTGAAATAGGTTTACACAAAAAAGTGTAAAATGGAAGAAACAAGTAAAGTTATTTCAGGATTAAGAAGTGGTAGATCTTTTACCATTTCAGAGCGGCATCAAATTATTCAAGAGATGCTGTCATCGAATTGCACAAGGGCTGCAATTTGGAGAAAGTATACAGGACAGTCTGAAGAGCATGGATTTTTGTTAAGATGGATGCATCAGTTAGGTTATCCTGCGGAACTTATAACCAGAAGATCTACTTTTGGAGGAAACAATAGTTTGATGGCCAAAAAGCAAACCACTCCACAAAATGCAGAAGAATCGTTCGAAATCCTTCAATTAAAGAAACGAATTTCTGAATTAGAGAATCAATTGAAAGATGCCGAGATGAAGGCAATTGCCTTTTCGACAATGGTTGATATAGCAGAGAAAGAGTTTAATATCCCAATCCGAAAAAAGCTCAATACCAAACCATTGAAAAAATGAAATAGTAATTTTCGACACATAGGATTAGCCAAACTATGTGGTTGGTTTGGTGTTACCAGGCAGGCATATTATCAAAACAGTTGGAAAGGCATTGAGATCAGTATTGAAGAAGATCTTTTATTGAAGGAGGTTCTGGGAATCCGTAAAAATCATAAAAGAATGGGAACACGTAAGCTCTATGATAAGCTTCACCCATTTATGTTAGATCATCAAATCAAAATGGGAAGAGATGCATTATTTGATCTCTTGTCGTCCAATCATTTGCTTGTAAGAAAGAGGAAAAGACGTATACAAACCACTCAATCTTTTCATTGGCTCAGAAAGTACCCGAACCTGATAAGAGAATTTATCCCAACCGGACCTAACCAGCTTTGGGTTAGTGACATTACCTATTGGAAAATAAATGGAGGACATGTGTATATCAGCTTTATTACCGATGCTTATTCTCATAAGATAGTGGGATTTCACTTAGCCGAGACTTTGGAGGCCGTTGAGAGCGTGCAAGCTTTGAAAATGGCCCTCTCCGGCTTTTTTATGGAGCCAGGAGGTCATTTTCAACTCATCCATCATTCCGACCGTGGAGTACAGTATTGTTCCTATGAATATGTAAAGCTATTGCAGGATAATAACATTAAAATAAGTATGACAGAAAACGGAGATCCGTTAGAGAATGCTTTAGCAGAAAGGGTAAATGGAATACTTAAGGATGAATATTTGAATGATATTCCGGTAACATCAATAGAAGAAGCCAGAAAGGTATTAACAAAATCCGTAGAGCCTTTATAATGGGGATAGGCCTCATATGAGTATCGGAAATCAATAT
This sequence comes from uncultured Bacteroidales bacterium, assembly GCA_963696535.1. GTDB lineage: Bacteria > Bacteroidota > Bacteroidia > Bacteroidales > VadinHA17 > LD21. Next base: position 130,412 of record CAVOKP010000015.1, on the reverse strand, counting down.
CCGGCACTGGTTCATGAACAAAAGATCCAAACAGAAAGGTTATGGAAGAATTATTACAAAAAGAATCCTATTATTGTAAACCAATATCAGGATTAACTATTAAGTGTAAATTGATATCAGGATTTAATTATTAATCTGTAAACTTTTTTCAGGACGAGTCAGGGGGCAGAGAGCGGGGGCAGAGAGCGGGGGGCAGGGGGCAGGGGGCTCTGGGAGCGGGGTACTGGGCGCTGAGTGCAGGGGGCTGATGCAGGGGGCTGAAAGCTGAGTGCTGAGAGCTGAAAGCTAGTTGAATTAACACTTAAAACTACAACCACCTTGAAGGATCTTACAAGACCAATATTCGTAACGGGAGGCACAGGTTTGCTGGGCAGTCATCTGATTTATACCCTGATTTCGCAGGGTGAGAAAGTAAGGGCAATTCACAGGAAGACAAGCAACCGGGATATCCTGAGAAAGGTCATCGGATATTACGGTGGTGATTCTGAAAAACTTATGGAGTTTATAGAATGGACAGAATGCGACATAAATGATTATGGCCGTCTTTCGGAAGCAATGCAGGGAGTTGATTTCGTTTATCATTGCGCTGCTGCAGTTTCATTTAAGAACCTTGGCAGGGAAACTATCATTGATAACAATGTGACAGGCACATCAAATATTGTAAAAGGGTGTCTTGAAAACAGGATTAAAAAGCTTTGTCATGTCAGTTCCAATGCTGCCCTCGGGGCAAAGGACGGGGAATTTATGGTTGATGAAACCCATGAATGGAACGAAGAACAGCATCATTCGCCATATGCAATCAGCAAATACCTTTCAGAACAGGAGGTTTGGAAGGGGATCAGAAAAGGATTAAACGCGGTAATTGTAAATCCGACAATCATACTGGGGCCCGGCGAATGGAGCCGCGGGTCAGCATCATTCTTTTCCCGCATTGACGGGGGGATGCTTTTTTGCACCACAGGTACCACTGGCTATGTCGATGTGAATGATGTGGTAAGTTCCATGATTACGCTGATGAGGAGCAATTTTTCCGGGGAACGTTTTATACTCAACGCGGGCAACCCGACATTTGAAGAATTCTTTACAATGGTAGCCGGGAGTATTAAGGCCAGGAAGCCGGTGATAAGGATGCCGGGGTTTTTTCTTATCTGGTGATGCCTGCTGTTCATCTTCTTGAAATCGTGACAAAGGGAAAGACATTCCTGACAAAGGAGATGATAAAAGTTGCCTGGTCGAGGATAACATATGACAACAGGAAGATAATAAAGTATACAGGCATATCATTTATACCGATTGAGAAATCGGTAAAGGCAATAGGGAGGATTTATCTGGAAGAAAAGAAGAGGGTTCCTCGCTGACGGTCGGAATGACGTTGGTAACGCCCGGAATAACGTTATTCTTTTTGGCGGTTTACCTATTATGATCCAAGTACCCTTTTCAGGTCATTTATCTGGGTATCCCAGAGGTAGATGGCGTCTTCCTTTTCGTCGGGCTCTGCGAAATCGGTAATCAGCAGGGCCAGGTCGCCGGTGATATCATGAACAATAATCCTGAATTCGAAGAAATTGGTTTCCTTATCCTCACCATTGCCGTCCCACTCAAACCGTACCAGCTTATTATCCTTCACTGCTGTAAGTGTTGCCTTGTACTCTGTTTTGCCCCAGTGAAAGTGAAGAGGTTACCTTCAACCGTGACATCATCGGCAAACCATTCGCTCAGTCCCGCGGCTGTGCTAAGGCGGGAGAAGAGCACCTTTGGGGAACAGTTAAGAGTGTATTCAAGATCGTACTTCATTCTCATTCTGCCAGAGTTGTCAGATGGCTACTATTTTGCAATATAGCAAAAATAATCAAAACAAAAAACCATATTGGAATTATGGCATTTACTGTTTATATTTGCACCCGCAAAAGCGGCCACTCCTTAAGTGTTTTAAAGATGACATCGGAGGAAGTGGAATTTTGAAGATATTCCGCCTTCGCTAAAGCTACGGCGGACAAAGGGCGAGATAGCTCAGTTGGTTAGAGCGCATGATTCATAATCATGAGGTCGGGGGATCATTCCCCCCTCTCGCTACACAGATAATCAACCACTTACAAAGAATTATTAATGTAAGTGATTTTTTATTTTCATACCATATTCATACATCTGATCTTTATATTGTGGTATTGGGTATTTAACAGGACATAATGAATTCTGTCTCAATGTCAATTCTCACCCTATCGAAAAATAACAATCAAGAACCTGAAAACCCGCTTGAGTTAAGATTTACCTTAAACAGAAATACTATAACTATTCAGGAACATATATAATGCCTTATCATAGCTTTCTTCCATATGGCTTCTTGCTTCAATACCTTTCACAGTCAGTTTATACCTCTTTGCCCCGATGAGTATATCAGATAACACAATACAGTCCTTCTCCTGTAGTCTGCCAAAGTAATATCTCATCTTCTTGTCATTGAAATAGCCAACAAAACGGAGGATAGCGGAATAATTGAAGGATGAACCGAAATATTTGTTGTAAAGCATCATACCATTCAGGATTACAATCTCATTAACAGTTAAATGGAACTTCTTCCTTATTGGACGAAGGATGTGGAATAGGTTATAGACTATGTATTGTGAGAGTGAGCCTGTAGTGTTGTATAGTTCTAATGTGTTGTAAGGTTGGACTGTAGTTTCTATTACCGTATCTTCCTGTTTGTCTATCATACTGCAAAGGTAGTACAATGCGCTGACTCGCTTGGAAAGCCCTACGTATACGTTTACTTGAAAATGCTTTGTGTTCTGACTGGTAGGGATGTCGACACTACTTTTTTATGATGCGGAGAAAAAGCATGCTTTATTGGGGCGACGGCAGTCGATTTTTTGACTTTCCTTTTTTCTTAGCCGGCCCTGTTATGGAATAGTTGACCTTCGTGCTTTAAACCGGCATTCCTTATCAATTTATGAAGGGAAGGTGTATTCACAAATCAGAATACAGGTGAATTTGCCCAATAAGGGCCAAGAAAATTGATGAAACGACCTGAAATTTTGACGGAAGTCAGTTCATAGGTAATCTTATGGGTGTTGAGAATAATTATCTTCATTCAAAGTGAAAACCACTTTTATTGTTTAGTGCCTGTCGTTTCAGTATTATCCGTATAGTTGAAATATGAAACTTGTATTTACTTAATACCCTAAAATTATTTTCCTATGAAAAAACTTATCATTTTGACATTGATATCATTGGTTTTACCGGCAAATGCACAGGTACAGGTTGCATGGTTTAATTATCCGGGAGGTGTCTCAGTTGCCACTGATGCTTCAAACAATGTTTATACCGCTAACTGGGATTCTAACTTAGGAGGAGATATAACATTAACAAAGCGGGATGCATCCGGGAATATTCTCTGGGAAGTTCCCTATAATAATACAGATTATACCAGATCTGAAGCAGCCACATGGGTTGAAACCGATAACCAGGGGAATATACTTGTTTCGGGCACTATCCGGTCAGGGTATTCAAATCCGGTAAATGCAGCAAGTCTTTTAATGAAGTACAGTCCTGCGGGTACCTTATTGTGGCGGGTGGTTTACGAAAGCTCTTTTGATGGTTCTTCAACCAGAAAATGCCTGGTTGATGCCAATAATAATATTTATGTCCTTGGATTAGGAACCGGTCCGATCGGGCAGGTTACGAAAGTAAAAAAGTTCAGTTCATCTGGTGTATCAGTCTGGAACTATTTTGATACAGGAGGTGGTGCCCCCATTACTTTCAAATTCACCCCGGATAATAACATCGTACTTGTAAAAAGAGGAATAACTGGTAGCATAAATGCCTATTCAAAAATTGATTTGAATGGCAATATGATCTGGAACACTGCCGGATTAAATAGTGTTTCGATTGGCGATGCTGCCGGCGATGCTTTTGGAAATACATACATCACTAACGGTTCAACCCAGGGAAGCACAATTACTAAATTATCTCCGACAGGAGCAGTTATCTGGTCGAAGACAAATACCATAAATGGTAATAAGGTTGAGGTTGGTACAGACAATAATCCTGTGATTGGCGGTTATCCCGGCGCAACGTATGGTGTGGTTGTTATGAAATATGATGGCAATGGAAACCTGCTTTGGCAGAACCTTGATGCTGATGGACCGAGCCTGTCATTGCTGGCACTTGCCCCAATGAAACTTGATGCATCAAATGCTGCATATATTGCAGGTAGTACAATGTCGTCAATGGGTGTATGCAAAGTTAACAGTGATGGGACTTCTGCATGGGCAGCAACAACATCAAGTGGTTATCCGGTTTGGTTCGAATTTGGAACTGATAACAGTATATATATAGTTGGAGGGACAACAGCCAGATTTACACAGTCGGGCACTATACCTTCTCCTCCGGCTGCACCTTCCAATCTGGTAGCAACACCTGCAGGAACATCCTCCATAAATTTAACCTGGGCTGACAATTCAACAAATGAAACGGGTTTTGTCCTAATGCAATCATCCACTTCAGGTGGCATTTTCAACAAGCTTATTACAATACCAGCGAATACAAAATCATATACTGATGTGGGACTCGGCAGTTCAGCAACGTATTATTACAAAATTCAGGCAACCAATGCAGGAGGAAATTCGTCATGGAGCAACGAAGCAAGCGCAAAAACCGATACTCCGCCTGCAACTATACCCGCTGCCCCTTCGAATCTGATTGCCACAGCAACCGGAGCTTCCGTTATCAACCTTTCATGGACTGATAATACAACCAATGAAACAAGTTATGTTCTTCAGCGTTCATTATCTTCGGGTAGCGGCTTTGCAACTATTGCCACATTGGCTGCGAATACCACCTCATTCTCCAACACCGGATTAAACAGTTCGACAACTTACTATTACAGGGTGCAAGCAGTAAATTCAATAGGGAGTTCAGCCTGGAGCAATACAGCATATGCAAAAACCGCAGTTTCAGGTCCTCCTGCCTCACCTTCCAGCCTTAATGCAAGTGCAAAGGATTGTAATACCATAATACTGAACATGGATTGATAATTCAAATAATGAAACCAGTTTTGAACTAAAGAGATCCTTGTCGCTTAATGGTACCTATACAACCATAGCAACATTGGCAGCAAATAGTACAACATATACAAATACAGGATTGACCAAGGGCAGGAAGTATTATTACAAAGTCAGAGCACGAAATTCTTCAGGAAATTCTTCCTGGAGTAATAATGCAAACGCGACAGCCTACTGTAATACAGCTTCAAAATCGGAGGAGGTGGCAGAGAGTATAACCCTTTACCCCAATCCGGCAAATTACGGGCTCTTCTATATAGATCTTCCGGCTGAAACATCATTCCCTGTTATCCTGGAAATGTATTCACTTACGGGATTAAGAGTTCTGCAAAAGGAACTAAACGAAAACAGCAACACAATTGAAATTTATGGGTTGAAAAAAGGAATGTACATTATATCTCTCAACACCAACGGAAAGTTTCATAAGCTAAAACTTCAGATAAATAAATAAAGGATTATTCCTTTAAGAGGAATATTCACGAGTTACCAACAAATATGTAAATGTTTTTTTGTAGTTACATTTTTTGAAATTTGTATCAGGATCAATAAGTCACTGTAAAAATTGAACGCGATGAAATCAATACTTATTGGTTCTTGCAAACCTGCTATTTGGTTTTACAATTTTATCTGCACAGAATACAACCGATTGGTCAAGGCCTGCTGATAACTACCTGAAATCAGGCACAATGATTGCCCGCGATAATGCGGATAATGTATTTATGGTTGGCTATAGGTATGCATTCGGTTCTTCCAGGGATCGTCATTTTGCGGTTGTGTTCTTAAAATATGATGGGGCAGGCACCCTGTTGTGGGAAAAAAAATATCACCATGTCTATCTTTGTTAATTCTACAGTGAGTTTCAGCCTGAGAAGCGAAGTTGACAATAGTGGAATTTTATATATCGGCACAGTTGCTACCAGTCTATCCGGTTTTATGTTAATTAAGCTAAATGGGAATGGAACAACATCGTTTACAAAAAGTATTAATCTCAATGGCGTCAGTTGTTTTAAATCCATGCACCTCAAGGTGAATAAAGTGATCCTGAGTGGAAGTTCCGGCAATCTATGTGCTGCTGCGCTTATAGCTTGGGATATCAATGGAAATTTATTATAGACTGCTTCACTATTTGGACAATCAGGAGTTGTTGTGGAAGGGAATTGATGGTAGAGGCTATGTGTATGTACTTTCATCGTATGCCAACCAGGTGTCAACGACAAGTGGTCAGGACATTTTGATATATAAACTAAATTCATTCGGTCCCCAGGTAAGGAAAAAGAATTATGATTTCGTATGATATGAATTCCCGACCAGGTTCACGTTAGTTTCTGATAAAATAAGCAGTATTGGATCAGGCCCCATAAACTAATCATATACTGACTGGACCACGATTCAAATTAATACTGAGGGAGCCAACCTTCAGGATGTAATGTATAAATCAAATATCAGCCATGATGAACAACCCTTTTTTATCTCTTCAAAAGATGATGGAGAGGTTTACGTAACCTGAAAAGGCTGTCCTTTATAAACGCAACCGAATGGGTCTTCATGTCTGAGAATGGTTAAGCTGAAATATGGCAATACTGGTTAAGAGTTTTACATGGGGAACTTACTGGAGTTCATCGGAATTCTATATGGCGGGTAATCCACAGAAACAAGCTTATGCCTGGACTAAAATCTTCTTCAAACCAACCTCATTTTACTCCATTATGGACCAGAAACCAGGTGTAAACGAACTTCTTGAAAAGTTAGGGGATAAGAGCAGTCTTTTTGTCCTGGGATTACTTCAAGAAGGTTATTCAGAAGAAACCATTGATAACAAATCAAACAAGATGAGAATGGAACTAAATGTACACCTTAAAGCAATAACCAGAAAATTGAAGCTCGCTTCACCCTTGAGGATTAATAAAGCCAGAGAATGTTTTGCTTCAACATTGAACAGGGCCAATAAATCGGTTGTTAAAATCGCAGAGACAATGGGACATTCAACCGTGGCTGTAACTATAAACTATTATATTGGTGGTATGAATAATGATGAGTTGCTTGATTTACATGATTCTCTCTTCTAAAAACGGTGCTAGGTTTTGTGCTAGGATTTGTGTAAAACAGGGGAAAAAGAAAGAAACCCAGTAAACTTAAAATCCTATAAATGAAAACGAAAGAAAATCTGTATTAACCTGTATATCAATTCATTGGTCGTTCATAATCATGAGGTCGGGGGATCATTCCCCCCTCTCGCTACTTGAATATGAGAAGGTTACAGAGTTTTAAGAACTGTAACCTTTTTCATTTGCATACGGTCTTCATACAACTAATGTCTATAATTCATTGAAAATGGATATTACCGGCAGAATACTTAAATGGTAAAACCCAATATAAATTAGAAATGCACTATTTTGAGTAAGGTAATGCTAATTCAATACCGACCTTAAAATGAAGGTTGTTATGACTATCCTTGGTTATTTCATCCAGACTGGATTTAAAATCTCCAAGATGCATAAAATAGGCACCTGCGAATATGCCCATATCCAACGATTTAATGTACGCAATTTTATATCCGCCTAATATTCCTGCCATCCAGCCAGTTGCAGTTCTTGTGCGGCGATATTCAAGTTGGCGAGTTATTGGATTAAAAATATATCCTGCCATACCAACATCAGGATTATCTGTAATATCTTTTATATATGCCCAGTCCTTTACATAACTTGCTTCAGCCCCAAGCCAAAAAGAGTCGTTGCCAAAAGTTTTGCGACCTTGTAATCCAAATTTTATTAAATCATCGTTGCCTACAAAATAATAGTATCTATTGTAACCCAGAACACCCAAAACCTCTGTTTTCTCTCCTAATTTCGGGCCAATCAATATTTCTGCTCCTCCTCCAATTTGCGTATTTCCATGATCTTTTGCTTCACTTGGCTGTCCTCCTGTATCCATATCATTATCGCTTTCAATCAATGTACCTTTGGTAGCAAAATATGTTTCATCCCTCACCACTACGCATCCTGAAAAAAATGCCAGAATGAACATTAAGAAAACAGATAATTTCAGAATCTTGTTAAATGGAATATTCCTGCGGAGTGTTAGTTTTTGCGATTTCATTTTCGTTTGAATTAAGTTAGCTAGGGTCAAGTTATTATAAAAAATCAAAAAAAACAAATATTTTACATTGCAATTTAAAATGAACTACTACGCAGCAAGCTACGGAGTATCTGAAAATAAATCCAACTGTTTCGCTCTATGCAAATCAGTAAAGTCTTTTTCAACTCCTTGTTCTCTTACATATTCGATATCGGTGATTCATCTCCAAACTTACTGACTGTGTTGACAAAATATCCATCAGTCAGAAATTCCCCTCCCCACAATTGTGTTTTCACCTCTGGATGGATTCTGAACATCTCTCTGGTGTTGATAATTTTCAACAACTTGATTATTTGAGTCGGACTTTTATCCGGAACTGACTGAATTAAAAAATGAATATGATTCTTGTCTGTCCCAATTTCAAGAAAATGAATCTCATATCTCTCTCCAATCTCAAGACAGAATTCATTCAGCGTTTCATCTACTCCATTTTGAAACACAACTTTCCGAAACTTCGCAGGGCAAGCAAGATGATACAGGACAAATGGACATTCAACGGTGGCTGTTACTATCATCCATTTTATTGGTGGTATGAACAATGAGGAGTTATTTAATTTAAACAATGCTCTCTTCTAGAATATGTGCTAGGATTATTGTTAGGATTACAGTAAAACACAGAAAAACGAAGTAAAATAGAAGAAAACCAGTAAACTTAAAAACCTGATATTGAAAACAAAAGAAAATCAGTATCAATCTGTATCTCAGTATCTTGGAAGTTCATAATCATGAGGTCGGGGGATCATTCCCCCGTCTCGCTACAAAGACAATCAAATGCTTACACATTAAGCCGTGCAGGCATTTTTTGTTCATACTGGTATGAGGAATGCCTGCCCGTAGAAAAAAGGTCGTCACTCTTTAGCAATAACACAGGGGCATAAATGAAAGTAACCCCGTGAAATCAATTTATTTATAACTTAACGATCCAAATCTTTAAAATCATGCCTGCATGAAAAAAAACTCAATTGCTTTTTTCCTCCTTCTCTTCTCTTCATTTAATTCTTCCAGATGTCAGGATATAAATATCTCAAATTCAATCGATAATAAAAGTTTTGATCCTTCAACAACACTATGGTACAGATCTCCGGCTTCGACATGGGAGGAAGCCCTTCCAGTAGGAAATGGTCGTCTTGGTGCAATGGTATTTGGAAAATTTGGAGAAGAAAGAATTCAACTTAATGAAGAGACATATTGGTCCGGAGGTCCTTATTCAACTGTTGTTAAGGGTGGGTACAAGGTATTACCGGAAATTCAGAAGAATATCTTTCAGGGGAATCCAATTAAGGCACATAAGCTTTTTGGAAGATATCTGATGGGTTATCCGGTCGAACAGCAGAAATATCAGTCTCTTGCAAATCTAATTCTTACATTTAAAAATGAGAAGGATGTTAACAGCTATAAGCGCTGGCTCGATCTTAAAACAGGAATAACTTCTGTTCAGTACACATTAAATGGGGTTACCTATATGAGAGAAGTCTTCTCTTCGGCACCGGAGCAGACAATAGCAATAAGACTTACCGCTGATAAACCCGGAAGTGTTTCTTTTACTGCCGGGCTGCGTGGTGAAAGAAATAGTTCCATGTCGAACTATGCAACTGATTATTTCAGAATGGATGGAGTTGGGAATGATGGATTGAAGCTATCAGGAAAATCGGGCGACTATATGGGTATAGAAGGGAAAGTCAGATATGAGGCCAGATTGAAAGCTGTAGCTGAAGGCGGTACTTTGAAAGTGGACGATAATGATCTTATAATTGAAAATGCTGACGCCGTAACACTGTATTTTGTTGCTGCCACCAACTTCATTAATTACAAGGATGTAAGTGCCGATTGCCATGAAAGAGTTGAGAAATATCTGAAAGGCATCGAGGGCAAATCATATAACAGCATAAAGGAAGCTGCAGTGAAGGATTATAAATCTCTGTTCGACAGAGTAACAATTGCACTTCCTTCAACATTGACCTCGTATCTTCCAACTGACGAAAGGCTGAAAAGCTTTGCTGCCGCATCTGATCCACAATTAGCTTCACTATGTTATCAATTTGGAAGGTATCTCCTGATTTCATCATCCCGTCCAGGAACTCAACCTGCCAACCTTCAGGGAATATGGAACAAGGATATGAATCCATCGTGGGATTCAAAATACACAACAAATATTAATACGGAAATGAACTATTGGCCCGCAGAAACAGGTAACCTTCCGGAATTGACTGAACCACTGATTAAAATGGTTAAAGAACTTACAGATCAGGGGGGCCAGGTTGCAAAAGAACACTATGGGTCAAGGGGCTGGGTGTTTCATCAGAACACTGATATCTGGAGGGTAGCAGCACCTATGGACGGGCCAACATGGGGTACATTTACGGTCGGAGGAGCATGGTTAACAACACACCTGTGGGAACACTATCTCTTTACCCTTGACAATGATTATCTGAAAGATGTTTATCCCGTAATCAAAGGTTCGGTTGAATTCTTTATGGATTTCCTAACTGAGCACCCTAATGGTAAATGGCTAATTACCAATCCTTCCACTTCACCTGAAAATCCGCCAAAAGGACCAGGTTATAAATACTTCTTCGATGAAGTGACCGCTATGTACTATTTTACAACTATTTGCGCCGGTTCATCAATTGATATGCAGATTCTGACTGATCTCTTTGGCTATTATGTTGAAGCAGCAAATGTACTTGGATTGGATAAGGATTTTGCAGAGATGGTAACTAAGGCAAGAGCAAGGCTTGTTCCTCCACAAATTGGTGCGGGCGGCGCACTTCAGGAATGGTCCGATGATCTGGATCAGATGGAGGATAAACACCGTCATTTTTCTCACCTTTATGGTCTCTATCCGGGAAATGTAATTTCAGCGAAAAGAACTCCGGAGTTAACAGATCCCGTCAAAAAAGTGCTTGAACAACGCGGAGATGGGGGTACCGGCTTTTCAAGGGCATGGAAAATGAGTCTCTGGGCCCGCTTATATGATGGGAACAGGGCATACAAAATATTTCAGGGATATATCAACGACCAGTGTTACCCTCAACTTTTTGCCAAATGCTATACCCCCTTGCAGGTTGATGGCAGCTTTGGAGTAACTGCCGGAATAACAGAGATGTTAATACAATCTCACGAAGGAGTTATAGATCTCTTACCAGCTCTTCCTGATGACTGGCCTGAAGGTTCTTTTAACGGAGTATGTGCAAGAGGAGCTTTCGAACTTAAGTTCAGATGGAAAGCCAAAGCAGTGATATCAGTTGAAATTCTGTCAAAAGCCGGACAATCCTGCAGGTTACATGCCGGCAATCTCAGTTTTGTAACAAATAACGGGAAGAAAGTAAAAGTCCGAAAACATCCCGATGGTTCTTTGGAATTTGATACAGAACCATTGAAAATCTACAAACTTGGGAAAGATTGAACCAGAAATTTTCTATCGTCTTACAGATAAATAAAAATAACCTGGTCTTATTTTTCAGGTGACAATTAGTATTAGATTTGTTTTAGAACCATAAATAATGGTAAGTAAAAGGTAATTTTTCACTTTATAATAAAATCTACCAAAGCCGATGATGCCAAGCATTTTTAACGATGTTATAGGTCCGGTAATGAGGGGTCCTTCGAGTTCTCATACTGCCGCTTCCCATCGCATCGGAATGATTATCAGACAGATTTGTCCTCCTGAAAATGAAAAGGTGCTGGTTGAATTTGACAGGAAAGGGTCACTGGCAACAACATATGAAGGACAGGGTAGCGCCATGGGTCTTATTTGCGGCCTGCTTGGAGTTAGTATTCTTGATCCATCCATTGTAAGATATAAAGAGCTGGCTGAAGAACGCAAATTGAAAATAAGATTTCAGATCACAGATTTCGAAGCTTCTCACCCTAATACGTACAAAATCCAGGTTGAAAACAATAAGCAGGAACTATTTAATTTCGTAGCCGTTTCAACAGGCGGAGGGATGATCGAAATGCATGAACATTAACGGATTTGAGGTTTTAGTCAGAGGTGACTATTTTGAAACCTTGATTTGTTGTGAATCCCAACCTCCGGAAAAAATTCAGAAGCTTTTTCGATTTCTTAAGAATAGTACTGAACATTCAGAGATAAGTCTTTCTCAGAAAGGTCAAAATAGTTTTCTGATCAATATAAAATCGAGAGACCCGTTACTCATGCAAGTCAAGGATCTTATAAATGACTCTGAAAATATTACCTGGATAAGGGGAATCGATCCTGTAATGCCAATTCTTGCAGGGACAAATGAGAAATTACCTTTTACTACAATTGAAGAGTTGCTCAAATTATCCGTACAAAAAAGTCTTGATCTTGCCGATCTTGCTATTCTGTTTGAATGTGCCCGTGCAGGTATAGATCCTGAGAAGGCTTTTTCTCTCATGCATGATATTGTTTCAAAGATTAAAAACTCTATTCAGGAAGGATTGAAAGGGACGACCTATAAGGACAGAATGCTCGGACATCAGTCTCATCTGATCCTCGAAGCTGAAAAGGATAGAAAAATAATCGCGACTATACAGAATAAGATAATTGCCTATGTGACAGCTTTAATGGAAGCAAAAAGTTCGATGGGAATCATTGTGGCAGCTCCTACTGCAGGGTCGACCGGAGTGCTCGGGGGAGCTATTTTCAGTGTTGCGGAAGATTTTTCTGATGATCCCGGCTACATTGTAAAAGCATTCCTGGCTGCAGGACTAATAGGTGTTTTCATTGCTCACAAATATACTTTTGCTGCGGAGGAAGGAGGATGCCAGGTTGAGTGTGGCGCCGCATCAGCCATGGCGGCGGCCGGACTTGTACAGCTTATGGGCGGGACAGCCGGGCAGGCGATAAACGCATCTTCATTAGCATTGCAGAATCTTCTTGGTATGATCTGCGATCCTGTTGCTGACCGTGTTGAGGTCCCATGTCTCGGGAAAAATATTCTGGGAGCTACCAATGCGCTTAATGCTGCAAATATGAGCATTGCCGGTTTTGATCCGGTCATTCCTCTGGATGAGGTAATTGATGCAATGAGATCTGTCGGGGAAAGCATGCCCCCATCATTGTGCTGCACTGGTCTTGGAGGATTATCGATGACCCCGACTGCATTGAAACTTCATAAGGAGCTAAAAACAAAAAACCTTTAAATTTTAATACTTCTCTTCTTAAATAAATATAACATAGACAGATATATGCATAATGTTAAAAGGAAGTCAATAAGATATATAAAAATTAAGTTCTGATGGAATTTTTTGACAGCAAGACCATAGCAGATATTGCCTCCCGGTCAGAATGGGTAGACACTATGGAAAAGGCATTGCAGATGATTACATCCGGCAGGTTTATTATGCCAAAGAGGATGCATCTTGATTATGGTGAAAATACATTCCTTCTTATGCCATGTATAACTGATGAATACTGGTCCACTAAATTGGTTTCGTTTTGTCCTGGTAACAGAGAAAAAAAACGTCCCTCAATTTATGGGACAGTAGTATTAAATGATACAAAAACAGGAGAATCTCTGGCAATACTGGATGGGGGAATGATTACTGCAATGCGAACAGCAGCAGTCAGCGCAGCGGGTATAAGGCATCTGTCGCCACTGAATAGTCATTCATTGGGTATAATTGGCACCGGGGTCCAGGGAATTTACCAGGTCCTTTTTGCCTGTTCGGTGCGTGAGATAGACGAGATCTGGGCTTTCGACCAGAACCCCGGTAATCTTAAAAAGTTTGCAGTCGAAATGAATTTCAGGTATCCCAACATCAGGGTACATCTTACAAATAATTCTGATCATGTTGCACTAAATTCACAGGTTATAATTTCTGCAACAAATTCTAAGGATCCGGTTTTTAAGAATTCGAAAGAATTATTTACCGGAAGGACATTTGTAGGAATTGGTTCCTATAAGCCGGAATGCAGGGAGTTTCCGGAGCAGCTATTCAGGCAGGTTGATCAGATTTTTGTGGATACCATGGACGGTAAAAACGAGAGCGGTGATTTGATAACTCCAGTCAGGAATAACTGGATAGATGACAGAAATATTTTTCCGATAGGCAGCCTGATAGCGGGGAAAATTGTTCCTGCTGAAAATCCAACCAGATTATTCAAGACTGTGGGCAGTGCACTTTTTGATCTGTTTGCTGCCAGGCTGGTTTATGAAAAATATATTGATAAAATGGAAAAGCCGGGGTCTATGACCAATTGACACCGGATATGACTGACCACCTGACGCCGGAGCTAATCCCTTGAAGAATAAACAATTAATAAAAATGTAATTATGACCGGCTGGATATGGTCAAGGATTCCGGCTTTTGCACTCAGCCTGGAAATTATTCAGGAGAAGAGCATCCCTCTTTTGAATTTAGCCAGGGTGAGTGAACCTTCAGTCCCAAAGACAAGTTTACTATTATGTATATTGGCAAAATATGACCAGCATGAGAAAAGTGATTTTTTACATTGCAATGAGCCTGGATGGATATATTGCAAAACCAGATGGGGATATTTCCTTTTTATCCATGGCTGAAAAAAAAGGAGAAGATTATGGCTATTCTGGTTTTACAAGTACCATTGATACTGTTATTATCGGACGAAAAACATATGATAAAGTCATCAGCATGGGATATGAATATCCTGACAATGATAATGATGTATATGTTATAACCCGAACAGTAAAGCCAGATAATATGAAACTAAAATAGAAATCAGCCACTATCAACGTAAGAGGAGTTAATATTTCCATAAGGTTTTTTTCTCCTGTGTGAACATGATATTTGCCAGGAAATGAAAACAGTATGAACAAATAAAACCCTGAATTGTTATTTTATTTGCCAGCATCCTTTCCAGTCAGGTTTAGGTTAGCTGATTCATGGGTTCTCTCTTTTTTCGATTCAGGGATGCTGGCTCTTTTAAAAAAGTATCACCTCGCAAAAGATCCACAAGGGCTTGAAAATATCAATTTCAGGTTTAAATGGTTAAGATGGAGAACAAAAGAATTATTCATTAAGCCAGTCTATTTTTCTTCCAGCAATCTCTTGATCTCATGAAGATCTTTTTTAAGTTCCTCATAATTCTGAACGTTTTTGTATGACATCATTATTATCTTGACCGATACAAGCAGAACACCCGTTTCGAGCAAAAGCTGATTGGCAACCCCCTTTACAAAAAGGGCCACAATAAAAAGCAGAACGGTAAGGATAATTACAACAATTGTCCAGAAATCAAGATACCTTTTCATAGTATTGTCATTTAATGATGCAGGTGTAAAGTTAAGACTATTATGGTTCAATTAGGGTCATTTCGGATTTATGACTTGTGATTTGTGACTTGTGATTTGTGATTTGTGATTTCGGATTTCACTTCCGGATCCGGAAACCTGGATGAAAGCGGGCCCGGCATCACAATGCTTAAATGGAAGCGAAGCTCTTTACCCGTCATATTAAGAAGAACTGAAAGGGATTTTGTCAAAAATAAGTACCTTTGCAAATTGAAACTAAATGGGCATTGAAGAAACTCGATATATTTGTTTTAAGATCCTTTATTGGTCCGCTTATACTAACATTCTTCATCGTACTTATTATCCTGATCCTTCAGTTCCTCTGGATGTATGTCGATGAACTTGCGGGTAAGGGACTTGAGATGGGAATAGTAGCCGAGCTGCTGTTCCAGTTCTCCCTCACTTTTGTGCCGATGGCCCTTCCCCTAGCCATACTGCTGGCCTCCCTGATGACTTTCGGCAATATGGGGGAATACAGCGAGCTTACAGCCCTTAAATCTTCCGGCATACCTCTCGGAAGGATTATGAGACCCCTGGTCATACTTATTTCAATAATATGCGTTGTCTCCTTCTTCTTTTCAAACAATGTGCTTCCATACTCAAACAGGCAGGCAAGAACCCTTCTCCAGGACATCCGCCGGAAACGTCCTGACATAAATCTCCAGGCCGGTACCTTCAACAACGATATTGACGGGTTCAGCATAAAGATCACCTCAAAGGACCCTGTCACAAACCGTCTCGACAGGTTATATATTTATGACCATCGCAGGAACAAGGGAAACAGCGATGTCATTTATGCCGACTCAGGGTATATGAAAGTGACGCCGGACGAAACTGCAATGTCGATGGTGCTATACAATGGTTATTCGTACAGTGAGATGCCTGAAAGGGAACCCGGCGGAGAGGAAAAGAAACTTCCGTTCAGGAAGGACGTATTCAGGGAACAGACAATAGTGGTTTCACTTTCAGGATTCGACCTGGAGCGTACGGAGATAGATCTTTTCAAGAATAACTCAGCAATGAAGAACATCTCACAGCTTACCCGGGATATTGATTCACTAAATAAAAGATATACAAACAGGATTAATGATAATTTCAGGGAATTCACCACATCACTGTTATATACCAGCAGGAATTTAAATGAAGGCGGCAACGGAGGACAGGATGGTGCACAATTACGCGCCAATACGGTTTTTGACACCAGGGCCCTTTATGATTCCCTGATAGTGATTGAAAAGAAGACTGCGATATCAAGGGCAATATCGAACATAAAGAGTGCAAGCAACTTCCTGACAACACAGAGCGAAATTCTCCACAATGATGTTAAATTCATAAAACGTTATGAGGTTAACTGGAATAAAAAATTTACGCTTTCATTAGCCTGTCTGGTTTTCTTCCTTATCGGAGCCCCGCTCGGGGCAATTATAAGGAAAGGGGGATTGGGAACACCGGCTGTTATTTCGATACTCTTTTTCGTGATCTGGTATGTAATTTCTCTCTCGGGGGAGAAGCTTGTTGAAGAAAACCTGGTGAGCACAACCGCCGGAATGTGGGCGTCGACCTACATTCTGCTGCCTATTGGCATGTTTCTGACCTACAAGGCTTCCACCGATTCCGTGATAATGAATATTGACACTTATCTGGCGTTCTTTAAAAAGATCAAGGATTACCTGTACAGGATTTTTATTATCGGCACACGGCGCAATCCTGCCTTTGAAGAACAATAATAATGAAACAAATGAAAATCAAGCTTAACAATATTGAAGAGGCAATAGAAGACATCAGGAAAGGGAAACTTCTTATTGTTGTGGATGATGAGGACAGGGAGAACGAAGGTGATTTCATCTGTTCAGCTGAACTGATAACCCCGGAAATATTGAATTTCATGGCCAGGCACGGCCGGGGCCTGATATGCGCAGCACTTCCTGAAGAAAGATGCGAGGAACTTGAGCTGGACATGATGGTGGGAGTAAATACATCGCTCCATGAGACTCAGTTTACAGTGTCGGTCGATCTTCTCGGATCTGAGACAACTACCGGCGTATCAGCAAAAGACAGGGCACTTACTATTAAAGCCCTGGTTGATCCTGCTACCAAACCTTCCGATCTGGGCCGGCCAGGTCATATATTTCCGTTGAAAGCAAGAACCAAGGGAGTTCTCAGGAGAGCGGGGCACACCGAAGCAGTTGTTGATCTTACACGTCTGGCCGGATTGCATCCGGGCGGTGCCCTCGTTGAAATAATGAATGATGACGGAACGATGGCCCGTCTGCCGGATCTCGAGAAATTGAGACAGAAATTTGGCATCAAGATCATTGCAATCAGGGATCTGATAACCTTCACCCTTGAGAGAGATACGATAATTGAAAAGGGAGAAACCGTGAAACTGCCCACTGAGCATGGTGAATTCGAATTTATTCCATTCCGCCAGCTAAGCAACGGCATCGAACACGCTGCACTTGTCAAGGGAAAATGGACAAAGGACGAGCCTGTCCTTGTAAGGCTTCATTCCTCATGCTTCACCGGAGATATTTTCGGTTCCCTGCGATGCGACTGCGGCTCCCAGCTGCACAAAGCCATGGATATGGTAGAAGCTGAAAAGAAGGGAGTTGTAATCTATCTCAGCCAGGAAGGAAGGGGTATCGGGCTTTTCAACAAAATAAAGGCTTACAAGCTTCAGGATGAGGGAATGGACACAGTTCAGGCCAACCTTAAGCTTGGATTCGGCGAGGACGAGAGGGACTATGGCGTCGGGGCCAGTATCATGAGGGCGCTTGGGCTTGGAAAAATCAGGCTTATATCCAATAACCCGGTCAAGCGGGCCGGACTTGAGGGTTATGGTATCAGGATTGTTGAAACCGTCCCGCTCCAGATCCCGTCAAATCCATATAATGAGTTCTATCTCAAGACCAAGGCTGATAAGATGGGCCATAATCTCACATGCTACAAGCACATTGTAAAGGATTGATTTTTTTTGTAGATTTGTGTGATAAAAGGTCTGATTCAATCTATGAAAAGTCTCAGGGTAGTGTACATGGGCACGCCCGAATTTGCCGTGGCGCCACTTGGCTCACTTCTGATTAACGGGTATAATGTTGTCACTGTTGTCACATCTCCCGATAAGCCTGCCGGACGGGGAAGAACTGTTACAAAATCAGCAGTTAAGCGTTTTGCTGAATCAAACTATCTTCCTCTCCTCCAACCTGAAAACCTTAAAAATCAGGTATTCCTGGAACGGCTCAGGCGGCTTAATCCGGATATTTTTGTGGTGGTGGCATTCAGAATGCTTCCTGAGGAAGTCTGGAAGATCCCCCCAAAAGGCACAATCAACCTTCATGCCTCCCTCCTGCCCCAGTACCGTGGTGCGGCGCCAATCAATCATGTGATTATCAACGGCGAAACCCTGACAGGTGTCACGACTTTCCTGATCGACGATAAGATCGACACCGGTAATATACTCCTGAGAAAGGAGGTTCCCGTTTTCCCCTTTGAGAATGCCGGTGATCTGCACGACAAGCTGATGAAACATGGAGCAAGGCTGGTTATAAAGACCCTTGAGGGAATTGCCGGCAACTTCATAGTGCCAAAAAATCAATCTGAATTCATGATGCCGGGAGAGATACTTAAGACGGCTCCAAAAATTTTTCCTGATTCATGCAATATAAAATGGAAAAACCAGCCCCTGATAATCCATAATTTCATACGCGGTCTTTCACCATCCCCCTGTGCACGTTCATCTTTCAGTAACGGTAACAGGAGTGTCACTTATAAAATTTTCGAAAGCCAGCCTGAGACGGAAAACCACATTCTTCAGCCAGGACAGGTTGTCTCCGATGGAAAGAGTTTCCTGAAAATCGCCTGCACCGGCGGGTTTATAAGAGTGCTTAATCTGCAGACTGAAGGAAGGAAAAGGCTTGGCACAGAAGAATTCCTTAGGGGATTTAAAATTGAAGATTTCACTGCTCCAATAAATTAGAAGACCGTAGACCGTCACTTCTGGCTCCCCTCTCGGGAGAGCCTGCCCCGCTTCGGCGGGGGGCAGGGGGTGGGTTTCTTTAAGAAGACCGATTACTGGTTACCGGTTACCTGTTTTTGTACCTGAAGCAAGATCTTTTGTCCCGGAACAGGTTCATCTCCTTCCGCCATTCTGTTCATCTCAAGGAGGCTTTTCAATCTGACACCGTATTTCTGAGATATAGTATGCATTGTTTCTCCGGCAGCAGCTGTATGAAATTCCAGTCCCGATTCAGCCCTGTCTCTTTTAGGCTCCAGATATAATAACTGACCCGGAACCGGAGTAAAATTCTCTTTAAGATCATTATATCTGGTAAGCTCCCATTTCAGCAGATCAAAATCCTTCTCGATCTTCTCCCTGGTTTCGCCATCCTTAACGACGATATACTGAATCCTGTTATTTTCCATTATCCGGGGCATCTTTGCCATCACATCCCCGAATGTTATGGTTTCCTGCTTTACTTTTGCCGTTTCGCCGGTTCCGGATTTCGTCTCAGCCGGGATCACCTCACCGCTACCCTTAACCCGGGTATTGCCCTGAATCTTTTCCGGCAACTTTTCCTGAACCTTTTCCGGTGGTGCAGAATAGGAGGCTGTAAAACCCTTATCAAAATCATAAAGCTTATTCTCTTCAATCTTTCTTATAAGCATATTTGCATAGTCGGGATTTGTAGCATAACCCGCTTTCCTGAGGCCCCGTGCCCATGATTTATAGTCCGTCTGATCCAGATCAAAAAGGAAACTGTAACGGGAGCCTGTCTTCAGAAAATCTGAATGATCATAGAATGAATCTTCGGGCCTTCTGTACTTTCTGAAACATTCGTTCCGCCTGTCATCATGCTGCCTCATTGTCTGACCGTTCCAGCCATTATGGCATTTTATTCCGAAATGATTATTCCCGATCCTGGCGAGGGTGCTCCGGCCGTAATCCGATTCAAGCATTCCCTGTGCGAGCGTGATGCTGGCCGGAACACCGGTCCTCCTCATTTCACTAATGGCCAGGTCCTTGTAGGTGGTTATATAATTCGCGACAGAACCGCTTATGGAAGAAAGCGTCACCAGGGGTTTTGAAACCCTGCATGAGTTCAGGCCTGCAAAAATTAGTATCAGAATAAAGAAACTTGAACGTCTTTCCAATGTTTTTTTCATCTCAGCAAAAATAGAAAAAAGAAAGTAATTTTATTAACTTTGTAATTCAAACATTATAAAGGAGTTATGTCGATAACTAAAAATATCACGTTTTCCTACCTGGAATATGAAGGACCTGAGGAGCTGGAAACAGGAGACCGGGAACTTGTAAATGCTGCAAAAGAATCAGCAGGGATGGCTTATGCCCCTTACTCGGGGTTCATGGTGGGGGCAG
Source organism: uncultured Bacteroidales bacterium (assembly GCA_963696535.1). Taxonomy (GTDB): domain Bacteria; phylum Bacteroidota; class Bacteroidia; order Bacteroidales; family VadinHA17; genus LD21. The sequence goes on along the minus strand of CAVOKP010000015.1, from coordinate 109,581 downwards.
CAATAAGACTTGAATCGGGGAGGATAGTTTATGGATCGAATGTTGAAAACGCAGCATTTCCTTCAGGCATATGTGCAGAAAGGACCGCTATTGCATGGGCTGTCTCAAATTTCCCCCATGATAAACCAGTCGCTATTGCCATTGCAGCAATGAATTCAGACGGATTGCCGGCTGAATCCGTATCTCCTTGCGGGAATTGCCGTCAGGTAATTGCCGAGGAGGAATCCAGGACTGGCAAACAGATCAGGATTATCCTGGCAGGTAAATCGGGTATCAGGGTGATTGAAGGAATCGGCCTTTTGCTGCCTCTTCAATTCAGCGGTAAAAGCCTCAGGGCAGATCATCCCTGATAATCAGCTGGAATCCCGCTCCGTGAATGTTCTTGATATTCAGCCTCGGGTCCTCCGAAAGGAATTTTCTCAGCTTGGTGACATAAACGTCCATGCTTCTGGCAGTGAAGTAATCATCAGAGCCCCAGATTTTTTTCAACGCCATTTCCCTGCTGATCAGCTCATTTGGATTGACAGCAAGAAGCTCGAGCAATTGAGCCTCTTTTGGTGAGAGCTTCTTTTCCTCATTTCCGTCTGAAAGAGTCCTGAGCCTGGCATTGAAAATGAATTTTCCAATCTCGAAAACATCTTTTGTTCCTGACTGAAAATCGCGTCTTGACAGTATAGCCCTTATTTTTGCCAGCAGGATATCCGTATCAAACGGCTTAGTAACATAATCATCTCCCCCTGAGCCGTACCCTTTAAGAACATCTTCCTTGAGTTTCTTGGCAGTAAGAAAAATGATCGGGACCAGGTTGTTGATCTTTCTAATCTCTCCGGCTATGGTAAATCCGTCCACATGGGGAAGCATAACATCCAGGATGCAGATATCAAAGGCACCTTTCCTGAAATGTTCTACGGCATATTTCCCGTCGTCGACCCAGTCGACCTGGTAGTCGTTCAGCTCAAGATATGATTTTAGCACTGATCCAAAACTCAGGTCATCCTCGACCAGAAAAATTTTTGCGGATTTCATATTGTTTTCAGTTTTCCCAGCTGAAAGGCAGGAAAATATCGAATCTGCTTCCCTTGCCCGGTTCACTGGTAACGGTGATATTGCCCCTGTGGGCATCAATAATTGCCCTTACGTAATTAAGGCCCAGCCCGAATCCCTTTACATCATGCACGTTCCCGCTGCTCTGCCGGTAGAACCTTTCAAAAATTTTGCTCTGTACGCTTTTGGTCATTCCGATTCCCTTGTCTTCTACGGACAAAATTAATCCTTTTTCGTTATTCCTTGTCTCAACAGTGATTGCAGGAGACTCAGGCGAATATTTAATTGCATTGTCAAGCAGATTGTTGACGAGATTTGTAAGATGCTCAAAGTCGCCATAAATCACAGGTTCCCGTGCCATCAGGTGCTGCGTGATCGTTCCGTTCCTCTGGTGCACCTGGATTTCTATCGTCTCAATTGCTCTCTCTATTATCGAATGCATTGAAACATTCTCAAACCTGAAATCGATTTCTTTCTTATCAAGAGAAGCTATCTGAAGAATTGTTTCAACTTTTTTGTTCATCCTGCTGTTCTCTTTCTTGATCATTCCGATGAAGTGCCGGATGCCTGCTTCATCATTTATTACCTTGGGATTTGTTATGGTATCTGCAGCAAGGGATATGGTTGCAATCGGGGTTTTGAATTCATGTGTCATGTTATTAAGAAAATCTGACTTCATTTCAGATATCTTTTTCTGCCTGATGATAAAGAAGAGACTCAATGCAAATGTGGCAAGGATAATCAGGGAAAAGAGCAGCGATCCCCCAAGAAGCCACGCGATTGATCCGAGAACATAGTTTGCCCTTTCAGGGAAAATAACCGACAGGATAAGATTCTGTTGAATCATATTGTCGGGGAACAGCTGAACCATATAATTACTTTTCAGGAAATCGTTCCTGGTTGATTTTTTATAGGTACCTTCCTGCACTTTCCCGTCTTTTATCACCGCAAATTCGAACGGAGTCTCAATCCTTGAAAAATGCAATGACCGGGTAAGGGCAAATTTAACCTCATCAATATCAAGGTCCATTGTCTTTTCCCACTGGTAAACCTCTGCGATCATCTGGTCGCTCATGTTCTGGAACTCGCTTGCCCTTTTCCTGACCCAGTCAATAAAATCCCTGGAGTTTACCGGAACCGGCCCCTGTCCGGATCTTATCTGCTGACTGTTTCCTGGTATCATCAGATCGCCACGCTCCTCGGGAAGTGTAATATTTCCTGAACCGGGACCTGGAGAGAATGTTGTATCAGTTCTTGTTATAACAGGTTCGTTCATCCTGAGATTCCCGGACGAATCGACTGTTCCTGTAACCGACTGGCTGGTAACGCTGTAGCTGAAATTCTTTCCATCGGTCGAGGAATAGCTTCCAATTCTTAAATATGAAGAAACATCGCCTCCCCCTGAATTAAAAGAAATCGGTGAATCAAAAAAGAAGTTCATTTTCCGGTTCGACTCAATTGTGTGCGCAGCATCATTAAGGCTTGCAAAAACCGCCCGGTTGAAAATATCATTCCTGATATCCAGGGCATTTCTGATCCATACTATCTGTACCCAGATAATCCCTGTGATCGACAGCATCATCATCAATATTAAACCGATGAACTTACTCTTGCTCATGGCGCAAATTTAAGTTATTACACTGTTTGATGAACAGGATTTAACTTTTCCTTAACTCTTATTAACCTGATTTTAACTCGGTTTGAATCCGGGAAGAGTACTGTTGAGGGAGTCCGGAAGTTCCGGATCATTTTATTTTTACACCCCGACATTCAGGAATAGCTTCCACACGTCTCCCCTGGGAAAATGAGCAGTTATTGTAACTTTCTCCTTTTTGACCGGATGAGTGAATTCAAGCCGTCTGGCAAAGAGGCATATGCTTCCGTCCTCGTTTGACCGCGGGAAACCATATTTCAGGTCGCCTTTAATGGGGCAGCCGATCTTTGACAGCTGGGCCCTTATCTGGTGGTGCCTTCCGGAATGAAGGTCTATTTCGAGAAGGAAGAAACGTTCAGATCTGCCTGCCAGCCTGTAGGAAAGGCTTGCCTCCTTTGATCCTTTCACCTCAGTATCATAAACATATGTCTTATTCTGCTTCTCATTCTTTTTAAGATAATGAGTCACGACAGCTTCATCTTCAGGAGGTCTTTCACCTACAATGGCAAGATATGTTTTTCTGACATCACGTGTGCGGAAAATTTCATTCATCCGCTGCAGCGCCTTGGATGTCCGGGCAAAAAGCATTACTCCTCCAACCGGACGGTCGAGCCTGTGGACGACTCCCAGGAAAACCTCACCCGGTTTCTTATATTTTTCGGCGATGTATTTTTTCACCTCGGAATCAATTGCAGAATCACCGGTCCTGTCACTTTGAGACAGATCAGATGGTTTCTTATAAACTGCAATAAGGTGATTATCCTCGTACAAAACTTCAACCATCAGAGTATAATTAATATTGTTCCTTGTCGTTTGGGAACGACTGGGACCTGACATCACTTATGTATGTCTGCACGGCTCCCTTGATTTCATCATAAAGATTATGGTACCTCCTCAGAAATCGCGGGGAGAATTCCTGTGTGATTCCCAGCATATCATGAAGGACAAGAACCTGACCGTCAGTTTTAGGGCCGGCCCCAATTCCTATTACGGGTATCTTCAGGGCTGAAGTAACCTCTTCGGCGAGCCTGGCAGGGATCTTTTCAAGAACAATGGCAAAACAACCTGTCTTTTCAAGAATCCTTGCATCTTCCATCAATCTTCTGGCTTCTTCCTCTTCCCTTGCCCTGACCACATAGGTGCCGAATTTATGGATCGACTGGGGCGTCAGTCCCAGATGGCCCATAACCGGTATCCCTGCAGTAAGAATCCTCTCAATCGATTCGGCAACCTGCTGGCCGCCCTCCAGTTTCACTGCAGCTGCCCCGGTCTCCTTCATTATCCGGATTGCCGAAACCAATGCCTCCTTTGAATTGCCCTGATATGTTCCGAAAGGCAGGTCGACAACCACAAGCGCCCTCCTGACACCTCTTACCACTGAAGCGGCATGGTATATCATGTTATCGAGCGTAATGGGAAGCGTGGTATCGTACCCGGCCATAACATTGGAGGCTGAATCACCCACAAGGATTACATCAATCTCCGCTTCATCGACTATTCTTGCCATGGAATAATCATATGCGGTAAGCATGGCAATCTTTTCGCCTTTAAGTTTCATTTCATTCAGGACATGAGTGGTCACTCTCCTGACAGTTTTGGACACCTGCATAGTTAACATATTAATCCTGGTGACAAAGCTACGAATTTGTACCGGAGTATATTGGGTACTCTAATGTTCTTTTTGCCCTGACAGCTGCCGGCAGGCATTCATGCCTTTTTGTCACGTTAAACAGCAAGCCGGAAACAAGTAATGCCAAATTTTCATAAAAAGGGCCAGTTAAGGCTATGGCATAATCATTGCAGTTTGAAGATCATTAACTGAAAAATCATAAAAAACATAAAATGGGAAAAATAATAGGAATCGACCTGGGAACCACGAACTCATGCGTCGCAGTAATGGAAGGGAATGAACCTGTGGTTATCCCTAACAGTGAAGGAAAAAGGACCACTCCTTCAATTGTTGCATTTGTTGAGAATGGAGAACGCAAAGTGGGTGATCCTGCAAAGCGTCAGGCTATTACCAATTCCCAGAAGACTGTTTATTCAATAAAGCGGTTCATGGGGGAGACGTTCGACAAGGTAAATACCGAGATCAAACGGGTTACATTCACCGTCGTAAAAGGTGACAACAATACTCCAAGGGTAAAAATCGAAAACAGGTTATATTCGCCTCAGGAGATTTCCGCAATGATTCTTCAGAAAATGAAGAAGACAGCTGAAGATTATCTCGGCCAGGAAGTTACAGATGCAGTGATTACCGTTCCTGCATACTTCAGTGATTCCCAGCGACAGGCGACTAAGGAAGCCGGAGAAATTGCCGGTCTTAATGTCAAAAGAATCATCAATGAACCAACCGCAGCAGCTCTTGCCTATGGATTGGATAAAAAGTCTCAGGATCTCAAGATCGCGGTTTTCGATCTTGGCGGCGGTACTTTTGATATCTCAATACTTGAACTGGGTGACGGTGTTTTTGAAGTGAAATCAACAAACGGAGATACCCATCTCGGAGGCGATGATTTCGACCAGATGATAATTGACTGGCTTGCCGAAGAATTCAAGAGTGATGAAGGCGTCGATCTCAGGAAGGACCCGATGGCGCTTCAGAGACTTAAGGAAGCATCTGAAAAGGCAAAGATCGAACTTTCAAGTGCGACAACAACTGAAATAAATCTTCCATATATAATGCCGGTTGATGGTATTCCAAAACACCTTGTTAAAACCCTTACCCGCTCACAATTTGAGAAACTTTGTGATAAGCTGATCCAGGCTTGTGTTGAACCATGCCGGAAAGCTTTGGATGATTCAGGACTTAAATCATCCGAAATCGATGAAGTTCTTCTGGTTGGAGGATCAACCCGTATTCCTGCCATACAGCAGCTTGTTGAGAAATTCTTCGGGAAGACCCCGTCAAAAGGAGTGAATCCTGATGAGGTTGTGGCAGTTGGTGCCGCAATTCAGGGAGGTGTTCTTACAGGAGAGGTCAAGGATGTTTTGCTTCTGGACGTCACTCCCCTTTCACTCGGCATAGAGACCATGGGTGGTGTTATGACAAAACTCATTGAATCGAATACTACAATTCCGACAAAGAAGGCAGAGGTTTTCACAACTGCGGCCGACAGCCAGCCATCGGTTGAGATCCACGTCCTGCAGGGAGAAAGACCTATGGCGACCGGGAATAAGACCATCGGCCGGTTCCATCTCGACGGCATACCGCCAGCCCCAAGGGGAGTGCCACAGATCGAGGTTACCTTCGATATAGATGCAAACGGAATACTGCATGTCACCGCCAAGGACAGGGGAACGGGAAAAGAGCAGAGAATAAGGATCGAGGCATCATCAGGACTTAGCGATGACGAAATAAGAAGGATGAGGGATGAAGCCAAAGCCAATGCCGAGTCCGACCTGAGGGCCAGAGAAAAAGTCGACAAGATAAACAGCGCCGACAGCATGATCTTCTCAACGGAAAAACAGCTCCGGGAATTTGGCGACAAAATACCTGCAGACAAGAAAGCCGGAATTGAAACCGCACTTTCAAAACTTAAGGATGCTCATAAATCCCAGGATGTTGCCGCAATTGACAAAGCCCTTGCCGAACTAAACGTAGTGTGGCAGGTCGCATCAGAAGAGATGTACAAGACAGCCCAGAATCAGAATGCGGGTCCAACGGCATCACAGCCGGGACCGGAACAACCTGGCAGTGGAAAATCCCAGCAGGGAAATGATGAGGTTACTGACGTTGATTTTGAAGAGGTCAAATAACCAGTACTAATAGAATTCTTTCAAAGAGAGGGTGAAACAATTTCATCCTCTATTCTTATTTTCGACCTGATATTATTATCTGCGAAAATCAGCGTAATCTGCGGGAGAATAAATCCATTCCCCCGCTTCGCTGATCTGCGCAGATTTCCCAAGTAGTATAACTCCTGACTTTTCATCTTATACCTGTGGTAACTCATATTTTTGTACTTTTGCATAATATTTATTGCCCATAATTCATGACCCTTAGAATTTTAGCTGTATGTATTAATCTTGTATTCTATTTGCCATGCGTATCCCAGTCAGGTCAGACTATTAACCAGACTGACAAGGACGGAAGGAAACAAGGTCACTGGATCAAGAATTATCCGAATGGTAATATAATGTACGACGGATATTTTGCCAATGACAAGCCGGCAGGTGAATTCAAAAGGTATTACGAGAACAATGCAATTAAATCGGTTCTGATTTTCAACAGTGACGGTAATGAAGCAATGGCAACCCTTTATTACACTAACGGTATTGTCGCTTCAACCGGTAAATATGTAAACCAGCTTAAGGAAGGTAAATGGCGTTTCTTCTCCTATACTGAAAAAGATCTTCTGATAAGCGAGGCGGAATATTCAGGGAACAAAAGGAACGGATTGCTGGTGAATTATTATCCTGACGGCAAGCCGGCTGAAAAACTCTGGTACAGGAATGACCTGAAACACGGCGAATGCCTGAAATATTATCCTGACGGAACACTAACCCTCAGAACGAATTATACAAATGGGAATCTGAACGGAAAGTTCGAAGCCTTTTTCGAGAACGGCAAGCCTGAAATATTCGGACAATACAAAGACAACCTGAGAGAAGGTTTGTGGCTCATTTATACCAAAAACGGAAACCAGAGATTCAGGACCGAATATACAGCCGGTGTCCCCGACAACCGCAATATCGATATTTATGAATCTGAATATATAGACTCGCTGGAGAGGAACAAAATCAACATTGCTGATCCTGAAAAAACGGGTGAAATATGGTAAAAGTACCGTTTAATCCTGCCAGTCTTAAAACCGGAATTATCATATTTGTCCTTTCCCTGATAAATTCGTTTGGCTCAGCAGATTGTCAGGACGGGACATACAATTATTTCTACAGGGTTTATTTCAGGGACAAGGGGGCTGTTGATGCCGGTGATTTTTCTCCCACCGACCTCCTTTCGGAGAAAGCTGTCCGGAGACGTGAAAAATCAGGGATTCCAGTTCCGGATTTCAGAGACATCCCTGTCTGGAAAGGGTATCTTGACCAGATTTCATCCCTTGATTTCAAGCTTCACTGCACCTCGCGGTGGATGAATACGGCGCTTTTTAAAACCGGGACTACAGCCGATATAAGCCACCTTACCAGCCTGCCTTTTGTAAGTGACGTAAAAATCGTGAAAAATGACGGAGGGAAAAACCAGACTATTGACAAACTCAGCTTCAAATTGATTCAGGAGGACTTTCCGCCATTCAATTTGCCGCTTATAATGCTAAATGGTTTGACAGTCCACAATTCCGGACTGACAGGTAAGGGAGTCCTGATCGCAGTTCTCGACGGAGGTTTCCTGAATGCTGATAATATTCCATCTCTCGACGGACTGAGACGACGCAACGGGATTAAAGGAACATTTGATTTCGTGAAGAATAAACCATTTGTTTATGATTTCCATAACCATGGTACTGCTGTTATGTCGGTGCTGGCAGGATCAATTCCGGAATCTATTGAAGGCACTGCAACCGCAGCCGATTACTGGCTTCTCAGAAGTGAGGATACAGAATCTGAGTTTCCTGTTGAAGAGGATTTCTGGACAGCTGCGGCTGAATTTGCCGACAGCATCGGAGCAGACATTATATCCTCATCCCTCGGATATTCAACATTTGATGATCCACTAATGGATTACAAGTTTTCAGATCTTGACGGGAACAGCACTTTCATCACCCTTGCAGCAGATATTGCAGCTTCCAGGGGCATCCTCGTAATAAACAGCGCAGGCAATGAAAGGAATAAAACGTGGATCCGCATAATTGCCCCTTCCGACGGAGACTCGGTGCTGGCCGTAGGTGCAGTCGATGGATTTGAAACCATTTCTGCATTCTCGTCTTCGGGTCCATCATCCGATGGCAGGGTAAAACCTGATGTTGTATCCCTGGGAGTCAGCGTGCCTGTGCAGGTTCTGGCCTCCGGAGTCGGCAGGTCGAGCGGGACCTCCTTTTCATGCCCTGTAATCAGCGGGATGTGCGCATGTATTTTACAGGCAGTGCCCCAGGCTGATAACTTTGAAATAATATCAGCCCTCCACTCCAGCTCAGACAGGTCTCTCACACCCGACTCATTATATGGCTACGGAATTCCTGATATTGAAGAAATCATAAATCATTTGCAGGATAAATATATTCCTGTACCCGGGGAAGCAACCATTGCAAGCCCGAATCCATTCGATAACGAACTCAGAATTACGTTCATTGAGATCCCGGAAAAACTAAAGATTGAAATTTATGATCTGAGCGGGAAACTCGTAATGAAAAGAGATTATCAGGATTTTATCAGCCGGATTCTGATCGTTGATGATCTGCCCGATCTAAGTGAGGGTTTTTATTTTGTAAGGCTAATAACTCCTTCCGGTACTTTTACTCATAAGGTTGTCAGGGTCAATAATCGTTTATGAAAGAAAAACTTTCGCTAACAGAATTGCAGCTGGTCATAAAGGATTCACTTTATCTGGCATTGCCCGATTTGTATTGGGTAACAGCCGAAATATCGGAGATAAAGGAGAACTACAACGGCCATTGCTATCTTGAGCTTGTTGAGAAGCACCCTGATGAGGTCATCATTAGATCGCGGGTAAGAGCTGTAATATGGAACAGCCGTTACAGGTTCATCAAATCATTTTTTGAGAACTCGGCAGGAGAATCTCTGCGGGAGGGACTCAAGGTACTTATCCGGGTAAAAATCGAATATCATGAGATCTATGGATTGAGCCTGGTGGTAAATGATATTGATCCGGCATTCACTATCGGCGAGGTGGCGCTGAAGCGTCAGCAGATCCTTAAAAGGCTCGGGGAGGAAGGCGTGATTACAATGAACAGGGACATTGAATTCCCGACTCTACCCCAGAGAATTGCAGTAATCTCATCTGCCAGTGCTGCCGGTTATACCGATTTCATGAACCATCTGAAAGGCAATGGTTTTGGTTATGTTTTTTATACGTCGCTGTTTGAGACACCGATGCAGGGGAAGGAACTGGAAAACGGCATAATAAAAGCACTGGAAAAAATATCAATTCATTCCGGTGAATTCGATCTTGCCGTAATAATAAGGGGAGGAGGCTCGCAAACCGATTTAAGCTGGTTCGATAATTACAATGTAGCTTTTTATGTAACTCAGTTCCCATTGCCGGTAATTACAGGCATCGGGCATGACAAGGATCTTTCTGTAACTGATATTGTTGCTCACAGATCATTGAAAACACCAACTGCGGTGGCCGATTTCCTTATCGAATGCATGATAAGTGCAGAAAATCATCTGACGGACCTGGGAAGTGAAATAGCCTACAGATCCAGACATATGATCGAAGAGGGCAAAAGCCGGATTGAAACTGCACGTTTAAGGATTATCCCGGTTTCTCGGAACATGATATTGCTAAACAATAATGCAATAATCCGGAAGACGGAAATCCTGACGAGCCTTTCAAAAAACTCACTGGGATTCTTAATCAACAGGGTTGCAGGATTTGAAAACTCACTGAAGATACTTGACCCGGCAAACGTATTGAAAAGAGGCTTTACGATTACATCGATCAATGGAAAAATCATTAAGGAAAGCAATATCCTTAAGAAGGATGATATTATTGATACAAGGTTCAGTGATGGTTCGATAAATAGTAAAGTATTATAATTCAAAATATATGATAAAAAAGGAGTTTTCGTTCAATCAGGCGGTAAATGAGATTGAAAAGATTTTAAAGGAAATTGAAAGTGGAAATATGGATGTCGACAGGCTCTCCGTTGAGGTCAAAAAGGCTTCAGAGCTTATAAAGCAGTGCCAGAAGAAGCTGAAATCGACTGAGGAGGATATAAACAATATTCTTAAGGACCTTGAATAAAAAACCCGCAAAACAGGCGTTTTGCGGGTTTTTACTTTACTACCCTAAACCTAAATCCATGAAAAAAACTCATGTAACCAAATCGGTTACTACCTTTTGTCCTTATAACGTATTAAAGATATGCAATGTTTCATTCATTCCCTATTTTTTTTTTAACAAAGTGAAGTTTTTTTATTAACATATTATTTCTCCACGCCAAGAACATCCTTAAATGCCTTGATAAATGTATCCTTTGGAAGTGCACCCATTGCCATCTGAGGCTGACCGGTTGCCGGAACAAAAAGTATTGAAGGAATGCTTCTGATTCCAAAAACTGCAGCCAGTTCCTGCTCATCTTCGGTATTTACCTTGTAAATATCAAGCTTCCCTTCAAAATCCTTTGCGAGTTCCTCCAGTATAGGGGCCACCATTTTACATGGACCACACCAGTCGGCATAAAAATCTATAACACATGGCTTGTCACCTTCAAATTTCCATTCCTTATTGGTTTCAAAATTGAATACCTTGCTGAGAAAAGTCTCTTTTGTCAAGTGCTCTAACATAATAATTGATTTAAAATTAAAATCATTGGCAGTTCAAGTTAATACAAATACCAATCTTTGTACCAGAAAATCACCGGAACTGCATTTGTTTTAAAAATAGTTATTAATTGTAACTTTGTCATGAATAATTAACACATTGTCACATCTACATATGCATATATGTCTAAATGACAAGATTTTCGATCTTCTTTCCGATGTCGTTTCATCGGAAAACGTAAAGGCATGGCTTATCGGAGGTTATGTAAGAGATTATCTGCTAAAGAGGGATAATCCGGATAAGGATATTGATATAGTTGTAGTTGGAAGCGGGATTGACATTGCAAAAAAGGCTGCCCGAAAAATGGGACCCGAGATAAAGGTATCCGTTTTTAAGAATTTCGGTACGGCAATGTTCAGATACAATGATTATGAAATTGAATTTGTGGGAGCAAGAAAAGAATCCTATAACCGGGGTTCAAGGAAACCGGTAGTGGAAACCGGCACACTTGAGGATGATCAGAAAAGAAGGGATTTTACGATTAATGCGCTCGCCGTCAGCCTGAACAGGGAGACCTTCGGTGAGATGCTCGATCCGTTTAACGGGATAGATGACCTTCATGAGAAAATCATCCGGACTCCTATGGATCCTGATAGTACTTTTTCCGATGATCCGCTGAGAATGATGAGAGGAATAAGGTTCGCAGTACAGCTGAATTTCACGATTGAGGAAAGGACATTCAGTTCAATCTCTGCCAATGCTGAGCGGATAAGAATCGTTTCGCAGGAGAGAATAACAGATGAACTGAACAAGATAATAATGTGCGATAATCCGTCCAGGGGATTTATCCTGCTTGAAAAGTCTGGTCTGCTGAAAATCATTTTCCCTGAGCTTGATAATCTTAAAGGGATTGAAAATAAAGACGGGAAAGCACATAAGGATAATTTTATCCATTCTGTTAAAGTCCTTGACAATGTAAGCAGGAATACAACAAATATTTGGCTCCGCTGGGCTGCACTTTTACATGATATTGCCAAACCTGTGACAAAGAAATACGATCATGATTCAGGATGGTCGTTCCATGGACACGAATTCATCGGGGGGAAAATGATACCTGATATTTTCAGGAGGCTCAAGCTCCCAATGAACGAAAGAATGAAATATGTTAAAAAGCTGGTCGACCTTCATCTGCGGCCAATCGCACTTTCGCAGGAGGTAGTTACCGATTCGGCTGTCAGGAGGCTGCTGTTCGAAGCAGGCGATGACACCGATGACCTTATGATGCTTTGCGAGGCTGACATTACCTCCAGGAACGAAGCTACAAAGACCAGGCACCTTGAGAACTTCAGAATGGTAAGAGCCAAACTTCGGGAAATAGAGGAAAAGGATGCGGTCAGGAATTTCAAACCGCCTGTCGACGGAAGCGAAATAATAAAAACTTTCATGATCAAACCCGGAAAGGAAGTAGGGATAATAAAGAACGCGATAAGGGAAGCAATTCTGGATGGGATAATACCTAATGATTACAAAGCCGCCAGGAAACTTATGCTGGAGAAAGGGCGTGAACTCGGACTTACTGTCCATGAAATTTCACCTGAAACGCAGATCGAGTAATACAGGAAGATGATCGCTGATCCCCCCCTGATACTTATATCCCCGGTATGTCGACCATGTAGTCATTCCGGGATATTTAGGATCATTACGCAAAAGAAATTCTGCCATGAAGATCCTGAAATCCCTTTTGTCAGTGTATAATCCATTTTCATTCTGCAAAAGTGCATGGGAGACAATGACCTGGTCGAGCGTCTCCCATGTGCCCATATAACGGTAAGTGCCCGAAACACTGTTAATCTGACTTTCAGCAAGGTTGATCAAACGAGCCCCGTCATTTGCAACAGGTTCGAGCAGGGATTTTATTACAGGATCATCTGGTGTGCAATTGAAATCGCCAAGGATTATAGCCTTTAATTCCCCCGTGGAAGCATCGGACAAGGAATCAACCGCCTCTTTCAGCATAAATGCCATATCCTCCCTCAGCGGCTCCCCGGCCAGCACTCCTCCCCTCCTGGACGGCCAGTGATTTAAAATAATGTGAACGGTATCACCAAGGAATGCGCATTTTACATAAAGGACACTTCTTGAACGAAATTCTTCCCTTTTTACGTTCCTGGGTAACCACGATTTATAATCGATTACCCTGACAAGGTCTTTCCTGTATATCATGCAAACATCAATGCCCCTGGGATCGGGAGAGTCGGCATGGATAATATCATATCCTGAATTTGAAAGAGAGGTACCAAAGACCAGATCTTCGAGCACCTTCCTGTTCTCAACCTCGCATAATCCAACAATTGCCGGAGGATTCCACTCTCCTGCCGCAATGATTGTCTTATAAACGGAATTAATTTTTCTGGTATATCTGGTTGTGTTCCATCTCATCATCCCACCTGGCAGGAACTCATTATCATCCTTCAGGGAATCATCGACAGTATCAAACATATTTTCAACATTGTAGAACATAACACGCAAAGGCACGGAATCTGTGGTTTCCTGCGGGTATGCCAACTGCGCAAAAAGAAAAATCAGCACGAGGATGCCGGCCGTTTTAGGGCTGATCTTTTCAATAAGCATTTAACCATCTGTACCTTCTGGCGCCTGTTCCGAATTTCATAGCGAGAGAAAATTCATGTGTGCCGAGGCTTTGTTTTCTTATATCAGTTAATGTAAAGTCAAATGCATAGGCAAAATAAAATCTGTCGTATTTCAATCCGAGCATGGCTATGACAGCATCACCTGTGCGCCATGACAAACCTGCCCAGTAATCGTTTTTGTAATAGATCCTCGACGAGATGTCTAACTGAAGGGCCTTAAAAAGCATGTCAGACGATTTTATAAATGCTGAAGGCTCCAGAAGCCAGTTTTCGGATAAGGGCAGCTTGATCCCGCCCGTAAGAAAATAGTGGCCAAGCTCAGTGCTTCCATTGCCGTTGTCATCCGAAAACCTGACTGAGCCTCTAAGCAGGTTTGTCATTGCAAATCCTACGTAATATTTTGCCGTCGAATAACTTACTCCGAAGTTAAAGTCAGGAATGAAAACTGATCTGTCATAGTTGTTCAGGTAAGGATCATTCTGATCATATATCAATCCTTCATAATTAATAACATACTGGTAAGCGGTAAGTGCCAGTCCGAATGCAAGGTTGCGGCTGAGTTCATCATCCGGCTCCCCCATAGGGATGTTGTATGAATAAGCAATCTGGGCTCCTGTCCTGTGCATTATCCCGTTATTGTCATTAAAAACATATCCTCCAAGACCGACCTGACTGCCTTTGGTGGGTCTTATAAGCTTCCGTTTTACGGTTGTTGACTTTGAAATGTAACTGTTCCTCAGTATCCTGGTCTGAAAGCTCAATGCATATGTGCTCGGAGCCTGGGCCAGTCCGGTCCATTGTTCCCTTACCGTAAGGTTGACGGAAGTATAGCCATCCCTGCCGGCGTATGAAGGATTGACCAGGAAACCATTCATGATATACTGGCTGTACATTGGTACCTGCTGTGCTTCGCATATTCCGGAAACCAGGAATAAAACAGCAGCCGGTATTACGCTTCTTAAATGGTTCATATAATTAATCTTCAACATTATACACTTGTCATCTTATTACACTTATCACTCCTGATCGTGGTTCTGAACCATCGTTGAGATAAATGATATAACGGTAAGAATCTGTCGGAGCAGGCTTACCTCCTATTGTTCCGTCCCATGGTTCATCCGAAGGATTCCTTGTGCTGAAAATCATTTTACCCCACCTGTTGAACACACGTATCTCTGCTGCCGGATACAGATCGATGTTCCTGATTCTCCATTCATCATTAAAACCGTCATTGTTAGGTGTAATGACCTGTGGTATAACCAGGCAGCCAAATGTAAAAGTGAACTCCAGGTCAACGGTTACGGTCTCTCCGCAATTATGCTGATCAGTTACAACCGCAGTGTAAGAACCGGGTGTCAATCCTGAACGGTTCTGGCCGGCAAAACCATCTGACCAGAGTATGTTAAAGGGACCTGTTCCTCCTGCCATCAAAAGAATTATTGATCCGTCCTTCGAATCGGGACAGGAGGTTGGGGTAACAGTGGACTGTATTGTTATGGGCTGAGCTTCTGAAATGGTTACCGACCCGGTTTTCATGCAGTCGTGACTGTCGGTTACAGTAATTATGTATGTCCCTGCTGAAAGATCTGTTGCAGTCTCTTTAGTCTGAGCGGGCACGGTGTTCCAGGTATAAGCATAGGGAGCCAATCCTCCCTGTGCCGTTGCTGTTGCGCTTCCGTCAGTTCCGCCAGAACACATAACGTTGACCTGCGAAATTGAAATCGACATGTCTGTAGCAGGTTGTGAGATTGTAACGGTACCTGAAACCGTACATCCGCCTGCATCCGTAACAATAACCGTATATGTGCCGGCAGTGAGTCCTGTGGCAACAGGATTGAATTGTACCGGCACACTGTTCCATGAATATGTATAAGGTGCGGTGCCTCCTGAGGCCGAAGATGTAACACTGCCTGTATTTCCTCCGAAACACTGAATATCTTCGCCAGATACATATACATTCAGGGCTTCCGGTTCCGTAATTGTTACTGTGATATCATACAGATTCAGTGCTGCATCCCTTACAGTTATCGTATAAGTTCCCGCCTTGAGTGAACTGTATGATCCAGAAACCTGGAAATCACCACCTTCAAATGAGTAAAGATAAGGCAGTACTCCCCCCCATCCTTCAACGATGAAACTTCCTCCGATTCCATCATGGCATGGCACATTGACCTGGGCCTTGATATTTGCCGTCAAAGGTATCACTGGCTGGGTAATTGTCACAGCAATATCTTTCGTGCAGCCTCCTGCATCCCGTAATGTAATTGTGTAAACCCCTGCGGAAAGTGACCCGAATAAACCGGATGACTGGAAGATGCCACCGTTGACAGAATACTCATAGGGTGAAGTCCCTCCTACACCTGAAACGGTCACGCTTCCATCACTGCCGCCATAAACCGTTACATTCGACTGAGATGCGATAAGTCCGCCCAGGGCAGCTACAGGCTGACTGACAATGGCATTTAAAACAATTTTACATCCCTCCGCATCTGTCACAGTAACGGAATAGTTACCTGATGAGACATTCACTATATCCTCCGTAACTGCTCCGTTATTCCAGAGGAATGAATATGGTGAGGTTCCTCCTGTCACTGTCAGATTGCAGGCGCCTGAATTGTCACCAAAACAGCTGACGCTTGTAACTTCAATAGTTCCCGCCAGGGCAGAGGATGGCTGTTTAATTGTAGCCGGTAAAATATAGGTACAAAGGTTGGCATCTCTTACTGTTATACTGTAGTTGCCGGCATTCAGCGATCCGAAAGTTCCCGAGGACTGGAATGTCCCCGCACCAAGCTGATACATGTATGGAGCCACTCCTCCTGAACCGGCAATTGTTACTGATCCTTTTGCCTCACCATAGCAGGATATATCAGTCAGGGCCGTTACTGAACCTGACAACGGACCAGGCTGGCTGATTTCAAAAGGCAGATCAAAGGTGCAGGTGGATGCATCCCTTATCATTACAATATGGTTTCCTATCGGGATCCCGGTAAAGGTCCCTGAAGACTGGAATGTTCCGCCATCGAGTGAATAGGAATATGGCGGCTGACCCGTTCCGGAAGTTGCTGCAACAGTTACAGAGCCATCAGAGCCACCATTGCATTTAATATCGGCCCGCGAAGTTATTGTGCCTGCAAGGTTGGAAACTGCAACACTGATAAGAACTGCACCAGTACAATTCGAATTGTTTCCGGCTGAAACTGAAACAATACCTGCCGGGCCGGTACCCCATCTCACAGAAACAAAATTATCTGAAGTACTTCCACCGGCGGTTATCACCCCTCCTGTGACTGTCCAGTTCTGATAAGCGTAAGAATCTGTCAGGGTATACGTATTTATTGAGTTGGGGCATGTACTTGTCACGGGACTTAAGAATGCCGGTGTAGGAATAGGTATGATGGTTATTGTTTCCGTTATTGTGGATTCGCATATTCCTCCTGAGAAAAGATCATTTGGCTGGCGAATGGTTGTTGAAATAGTTCCCTGAACCACACCCAGATTCCATCTTATGTTGATCCTGCTTGTATCCTGATTACTTTCAAGAATTGTTCCGTTGGTCACAGACCAGCTATATACTGCGTCATCTTTATAGTTAACGGAATATGTCATTGTTTCCCCTTCACAAGCCTGGGATTTTTTAACGGTCTGGTTATTAAAAATTGCTCCCGTCTTGTTGATTGATATATCTGAGGAGTCAGCGCACCCGTTTCCATCGGTGACAATAAGACGAATATCATAGTAACCATCTGCCATCGTATTGTTGAAGAATGGCGATTTTATGATGCTTGTATTTGAGAACAGGAGTGAAGGGGGTAATGGAATTATTATCATGAATGGTTTTGATGAGGGATTGAGTCCCTTCCAGGTATATGAATAGTTGCCACTGCCGCCTTCAATATCAGCTTCAAAAAGAGCAAGCGTGGGGGACATCTCACAGGTGCTGAGCATCATACTGGCTATATCAAGGGTGGAGGAAACGGTTACAACAGCATTGCATGTTGCAGACAGCCCATCATTATCCGTTACCGTCAGTACAACATCATTTAATCCTATGTTTGAGCAGTCGAATGTGTTTGGGGATACACTCAGGTTTGTAATTGTTCCATCGGGGTCATATGAGCCGGAATTTATATCGGCAGGGCTTATTGTGACTGTCCCTCCTGCACCGAGCTGAACGGATATATTCCTGCACATTGCCACCGGTGGAAGCAGAGGGGGCCGAATGGTCATTGCCAATCCTGATTCATTGGGAGATATCATAAAAATGAAAATATACAGGAATGTCATAGGCTTAAGGACTTTCTGTCCCCTGTTAATGCATATAATAAGTCTGTAAAAACTCA
Source organism: uncultured Bacteroidales bacterium (assembly GCA_963696535.1). Taxonomy (GTDB): domain Bacteria; phylum Bacteroidota; class Bacteroidia; order Bacteroidales; family VadinHA17; genus LD21. The sequence goes on along the minus strand of CAVOKP010000015.1, from coordinate 91,485 downwards.
ACAGAGACTTCATACAGGTCAGTTCAAGGTTAATTACAAAATACAATTGTCTGTATAATAGACAAGTAAACAAATTACGTATAAAATGATCCTACTTTCACCACGGATCATTCTTCTCGCGATATAATAACGTGAATTTATGCAATTCTAATACAGATGTACCTTCCAATTTTGCAGTTTTTCAACATTTCAGGAGTAATTTTAAAGAAGAAGTGCGGGTTTACCTGAGAAATTAAAGTGATGGGGAAGATCGTAAAGAATAAAACTATATGAATTTCATTCTATTTTTTGCAGAGAACAAAATCTGGATTATATTTGCACCCGTTTCAGGCATCAGGGGCGATTAGCTCAGCTGGTTCAGAGCATCTGCCTTACAAGCAGAGGGTCGGCGGTTCGAACCCGTCATCGCCCACAAAAGAAAGTCCGGCCACTTTTATGACCGGATTCTTTTTTAGGCAAAAGGTGTCTTTCTATAGTGAGGAAAGTCAAATTGAATCCCTTACGCATCTTACATACTTGCCAGCCTGTAACCTGACACCTTCGGCATAGACTTTAATCTGATCATGATCCAGCCGTCTGTACAGGCCAAGGGTTGAACTCTTTTTGGTAGAAGTCCACCAATAACTAACAGCTCCCAGGTCATTAAAACTTCCATCGGCGCCATACCTGTATCCTCCGGCCAGTCCTGAAAATCCACTTGAATTTGTTCCATTTCCGTTATCGTTCCACCCGGTCCTGCTCTTCAACTTCCTGCCCTGGTCCGTTCCCCTCCACCCAAGTGAATCGGCTCCGGCCTGTGTCATTCCCAGGCTCTTTTCCAGAGCTTTGAACTCATCATTGGTCGGAACATGCCAGCCAACCGGGCAAAGCTTCCCGGATTCGACTGCAAAATAATTATAAAATCCTCCGTACAGGTCTCTGTAAACAGTATCATTTTTAAACCAGGAATAAGCGGGTCTGGTAGTGGATGACCAGGTAGTATTACTTGTAACATTTGTAATTGTGGAATTGTCATTAAACTTTGTTGTCTTAAGGTTCTCAGTCATCCATACGTGTTTGCCAATAGCCACTGCCATGTAAATATTTCCATCGACGTCGGTTACGGTAATCGGCTCTTCTTTCTTACAGCCGTTTAATTGAATGATTATAAGTAGCAGGAACAATGTCTGAGAAACCCGATATATTCTGTGCATTTTCATCTTTATCAGAGTTTATGTTATTAACTTTCTTTTCCCGCCATACCCCGGAGTTAAAAATATGCAAAATCTATTTTACTGCAAAAGCCCTTATCAAAGGGCTTTCATGCATTACTTTACAGCTGACGGAGTATATCAGCTTCTTGCGATCAGATTTTCATTTACCACGGGACTCATGAAGAGGCCCGGTTTGGTCAGCTGCATTTTTTGAAGGAACTGCATCCTCGCCACTTCATCGGGAACCCACACGTCTGCCTCAATCCAGGTGGAGTTATCAATCCTTACATACTTTGTGTTTTTTGAATTCTTATATCTCCTGGCTTTCATGGTGTAAGTATTTAATGTTTAAACGCCGGATGGTTAATGGATATTGCGCCAAAGGACAGGATTTAACCATAATGGAAACGAAACCGGAATACTGGTGCCCTTATAATTCTAGGCAGATAATCTGATGAACTGTTTTTTTTCTAAACTTCTGGTTTCGTTATAATAAAATATCCTATTTTTACTTAACTAAAACCTACCCCTATGCCTGACAATTTTTTCAATCTGAACAATCCCGACTTTTTTGGTATCCTTTTCCGCTTTGTTATAAACCTGGCGTTCATGATTGTACTGATAAGAGTAATTTATTTCAGGTACTCAAAGAAGGAGAAGTTTCTTTTTACTTTCTTCATGCTGGGTATTACTGTATTCTTCATAAGCTCGATGCTCAAATCGGTTTTCATTGAATTTGGGATGGCGGTCGGGCTGTTTGCAATCTTTACCATCCTGAGATTCAGAACCAGGAATTTCAGTTTAAAGGACATGTCGTACATATTTACCACGATCGGCATATCCCTCATAAATTCTCTCAAGCTTAGTAGGATTCCCGATGCTGGGGGTCATAATCTTCAATATAATAATTATCATATCGGCCAGTTATCCTTGAGGAGTTTGCTCTTAAAAACAATACAACGACTTACTCGATTATTTATGGGGATCTCGAATTGCTTAAAACGGCAAAAAAGCAGAGGATCCTGAAAGAACTATCTGCACTTTCCGGGAAGGATATACATGAGATTCAGAGATCAGGAGAATAGATTACAAGAGAAATCTGGCGTCTATCGATATTTCTTACAAGGACTGATTATCTTCCTTCAGATACTGAAAAAGAAAGAGGCTGCCCTTCAGGGTCAGCCTCTTCTTATTATCGCTATGTGACCAGTTAATCTTTAAGACATCTCACTGATTTCCCTGCATTGTTATCCGCAGGTGTTCTTTCCACGGTTTCGCGTGAGCTTTCCAGCTGTCTGGCGAATGACCGTTCCGAAGTTGAAACCGTACTGGTCCACCAGTATCCGATGTCGCCTGCATGCTGGAAGGACCCTAACTCATAGTAACGATAACCGCCAGGAAGACCTGCAAATCCGCTTGAATTGGTCCCGTTACCTGTTGTCCATCCTGCATTGTTTTTCATCTGGGTGCCCTGATCCGTTCCACGCCATGAGGTAAGCAGAGTCTGAGCCTCAGTCATTCCAAGCTGCCTTTCAAGGATCATGAATTCACCATCGGTAGGAACATGCCATCCGGTCGGACAAAGTTCTTCAGTGTTCACGGCAAACCAGTTGTACAATGCGCCATAGAGAGGTTTGTTCGTGGCTTCATTATTATTATACCAGCAATATGCCTCTGTTGAGAGTCCGATCCATGCTGTGGCATCTGTAACCAGTGTAATATCACTGTTGTCGTTGTATTTCTTGGTCCTGAGGTTTTCAGCCATCCAGACCTGACTACCAATAAGAACCGTCTTGTACAGATAGCCCTCAATATCAGCAACCATTGTAAGCAGCTGAACCTGTGACCATAAGCAGTTCCTGCAAAATTGCTGGCATATGCCCTTACATAATATTCAGTGTCCGTCTTCCAGTGCACTTAAGGTACTTGTGAATGCTACCCGTGTCCGTACCATTTGTTGTACTGTGTCCCGTAATAGTCAGGATTCGGAGAAGTGCCATAGCAAACCCACGCGTCTGATATTGTCCCGCCGCCGCTGGCTGATATATCACCACCTATTATTGCGCCTGTGGCAGTGACAACTGTCGGAACGGCAGTTGTAACCGTTGCCAGCAGGATCGGGCTGGTAGTGAGTGGTACAACAGCGCCATAGGCAGTTCCTACACTATTTGTTGCATAAGCCCTGACTTTATAGGCTGTGTTGGCTGTCAGACCTGTCATATTACTGGTGAAGGTTCCTGGTCCGGTCCCATCTGTGGTATGACTATCCGTTACGACAGGATCAGCGGTACCTGATGTCCAGCATACTCCCCTTGCAGTTACTGTGGCACCTCCATCAGAAGTTACATTACCGCCAGAAGTGGCTGTAGTCTGAGTGACTGCAGAAAAAGTAGTATTGGTGGTAACGGTAGGAAGCACTGCCAGTGCACTGAATGTCAGATCAGAGCCGTAAGTAGTTCCGAAGCTGTTTGTTGCATAGGCCCGTACATGGTAACTAAGTCCGGGGGTCAATCCGGTGATATTGCTTGTAAATACACCTGTACCAGTGCCGTCAGTAGTATGGGATCCTGTAGCAACCGGGTTGGCCGCAGTCCCCCAGCATACGCCACGGGCAGTAATTGGAGCTCCGCCATCGTTGGTGATATTGCCTCCGGAAACAGCAGTCGTAGAGGTGAAAGCAGAAGGAGCAGTAGTGGTCACGGTTGCCCCGACGACAGCATTTGTCGTGAATGACTGTTCATTGCCATAAGCAGTCCCTTCACTGTTTGTGGCATAGGCTCTGACGTAGTATTTGGTATTTGGAGTCAGTCCGGTGATACTGCTTGTAAAGCTTCCGGTGCCCTTACCATCGCTTGTCTTTGAGCCTGTGATTTCAGGTTTCGTTGCTGTTCCCCAGCATACTCCGCGTGCTGTAACATCCGCTCCTCCGTCATCGGTTATATTACCTCCGGTGGATGCAGAAGTGGTTGTTATACTGCTTATGGCAGTTGTTGTCAGAACGGGAATATCCGTTTTCTTGCAGCTTGTAAATGCTGCAGCTACGGCCAGGAAACATAAAAGAACATAAAAATTCAGGATTTTCTTCATAATAAAAATGAATTAGTGATTAGAATTTAAGTTTGTTTTTTATTAATTTATGGTTTGCTCTCAAGTTATTTATGATTTAACTCATTGATCATTGGGTTTTAAGGCATCTCACAAATTTTCCACCTGCCTTTATGACCCCTCCCCTGTAAACCCCGGTCTCATTACTGTCTAAACGGCGATACATGGCTTTTGTTGCATCATCCGACTGCAAAGTGGAGCTCCACCAGTAAGACACAACTCCAAAATCGTTAAATGATCCGTCTCCGCCAAACCTGTATCCTCCTCCAAGGGCCCTGAATCCGCTAGAATTTGTTCCGGTTGATGGAGTCCAGGTCGAAGTAAATTTCAACTGGGTTCCCTGATTGCTGCCTCTAAAGCCAGTAGCATCAGCTTCACCCTGAGTCATCCCAAGATACATCTCAAGGGTCTTGAATTCCGAATCAGTTGGCACATGCCACCCTGAAGGGCATAATTTACCCGTTTCTACTGTATACCAGTTATAAAGTATCCCATATGTAGTACCGTATGAAGCATTATTACCATACCACGACCAGGCAGGAGATGTTGCGGCTGACCATAAACCGTTATCCTGGACATTGGGAATTGGCGTGTTATCATTAAGCCTGGTTGTTTTCAGGTCGGTCTGCATCCACAGCTGTGTGCCAATAACCACTGTAGGATAAATATTTCCGTCGGTATCTGAGGCTGATGTGGAAAACCTTATCTGGTTTCCGTAACCTGTCCCGGCACTGTTTCTTGCATATGCCCTGACATAGTAAACCGTTCCGGCAGTCAATCCTGTCATATTGCTTGAAAAGCTTCCGGTTCCAGCTCCGTTTGTTAGTATGTAAATCTGAAGTTGTCGGAGTTCCGGTTGTATTCCAGCAAACACCCTTTTCAATTACTGCCGCTCCATTATCATCCGTAATACTTCCTCCTGAAACTGCCGCTATCAAAGTGACATTTGTAACTGCCGCTGTTGTAACTGATGGGACCTGGACCGGGCTGGTTGTAAAGGACCGTTCGTTGCCATAGGAAGTGCCAGCAGTATTGGTGGCATATGCTCTTACATAATAAGTTGTGGAGGGACTTAATCCAGTAATGTTACTGATAAATGTGCCGCTTCCCGTTCCGTCCGAAGTATGGAGACCCGTTGCCAAAGGCCCTGAAGAAGTGCTCCAGCACACACCCCGGCTGTGACTGCTGCTCCACCGTTGGTTGTTATATCACCTCCTGAAACGGCAGTTGTCCTTGTTGGAGAAGTAATCGCTGCAGTTGTCAGCGTAGGTGTTACCGGTGATGCTGTAAACGGCACATCATTGCCATAGGCTGTCCCAACGCTGTTTGTTGCATAGGCTCTTACATGATAGGATGATCCCGGCGTAAGACCGGTCATATTTGCAGTGAAAATCCCTGTTCCTCCGCCATTTGTTGTCTTGCTGTTGCCTGTGGTTGGATCCGCCGTGGCAGCCCAGCATATTCCCCTGACTGTTACCGCGGATCCTCCGTCGGACGTAATATTGCCTCCTGAAACTGCCGTACCTGCCGTATTACCTGTCACATCAGCAGTGGTAAGCTCAGCCAGGGTTAAAGGCAATGCTGAAAAAGATATTTCGTTGCCGTATGCGGTACCCGCTTCATTTGTGGCATAAGCTCTGATATAGTACTTTATTCCGGGAGTCAGTCCGGACAAATTGCTTACAAAACTTCCATCTCCTTTACTGTCAGAAGTATGAGGACCTGATAATCTCTGGCAGTGATGCAGTCCCATAGCAAACACCCCTGGATGTCACATCTGCACCCCCGTTTGCAGTTATGTTTCCCCCCGTGGAGGCCGTGTTCCTTGTAATATTTGAAACAACTGTTGTGGTAAGGGTAGGAACGACCGGGTCTTCCCTGCATCCTGTAAGCAGAACCACTTCCACTAATAAACATAGTAACAAGAATAACTGCATTAAGTCCAGATTTCATTTTCATTTAGATATAGAATTACGTAATGGTTTAAACTAAAATCCGCGGTTTAAATTGTGTCTGGTAAAAATTTCACCGGGATATTCAGGATCAATAAAGAATAGATGGCAAATTAGGGGTTGATTTAATTAACGGTCAAAAAGCTGATGACAGTTTGAAGAAGTCTATGAGGAATATGCCGACATATAAAGTCGCGTAGCTGCAACACTAGTCCTTCATACATCTTACCGACATACCGAAATTTAGTCCGTTTGTTGCCCTGAACAGTTTTTCGCTGTCGTTCTGAATATGTCGGTACCAGACATTAGGTGTAATCAGTGTTGAGGTCCACCAGTATCCATTACTGCGGAGATTCTGGAAGGAGCCCCCATCAGTGCGCCATCCGCCGGGAAGCGCTGTAAAATCAAATTCATCGGTGGCCCCAGTATTTGGAGATAACCAGTGAGTTGTTCCGGTTTCCTTAAGCTTGCCTCCGGCTACCAGTTCCCCCTCGAGAAAATCCTTGAGGGCAAGCCAGTCATTATCACTTGCGACGTGCCAGCCTGAAGGACAAAGTTTGCTTGTATTGACGGCATACCAGTTGTACAGTGCGCCATACGTATTCTTATAAGTGGCATTATTTCCATACCAGCAATAGCTGCTGGTTGTCAGGTTGCTCCATTCAGAAGTGCCCTCCGTTAAGGGGATGGCTGTCCCGTCATTGAGTTTTGTAGTCTTTAGATTTCCCTGCATCCATAGTTGGGTTCCGATCCTTATAACACCATATGAATTGCCGTCGTTGTCATTCACGGTCAGAGGATCCGTTGTAAATACCAGGTCAGCACCATAGGATGTACCAGTCCCGTTGGTTGCATAAGCCCTTACATGGTAAGTTGTATTTGCTGAAAGGGAAGTCATATTACTTGTGAAAATCCCTGGTCCGGTTCCGTTTGAAGTGTGGCTGTTGGCAATCGTAGGATTGGCAGATGTGCTCCAGCAGATACCCCTGGCAGTTACTGCAGATCCTCCGTCGGAGGTAACATTACCGCCGCCGGTACCCGTTGTGGTTGATGTTGCAGAAGGAACTGAAGTTATCACTGTTGGCAGCAAGGCGCCTGTCTTGAACTGAACTGCAGCGCCGTACCCTGTTCCCTGGGCATTGGTTGCATAAGCCCTAACATAATATGTTGTGTTACCGGTCAGACCGGTTATGTTACTGGTGAAAGATCCGGCCCCGGATCCGTTGGTTGTTTTTGTATCGGAAATATCGGGCAGGGGTTTTAAGCTGCTCCAGCAGACTCCCCTGGCAGTAACCGGAACACCTCCGTCAAAAGTTATATTACCGCCCGAAACAGCAGTGGTTTGAGTGATTCCAGTTACCGGTGAAGTGGCCAGTTCGGGAACTCCGTAAAGGCTTGTTGTAAATGAAACCTGTTCCCCGTAGGAGGGTCCTTCCTCATTCACTGCATAAGCTCTCACATAGTACAAGGTATTTGGCATCAATCCAGTAATGGTGCTCGAGAACAAGCCCTCGCCATATCCGTCGGTAGTCCGGTCATCTTCCAGATCAGGCGATTTTGTTGTGCTCCAGCAAACCCCTCTTACAAGAATAAGGGAATTCCCGTCGTGTATCACATTGCCTCCTGAAATGGCGCTGTTGGGCCCGATGTATGTTACCTCAGCCGTTGAAACATTGGGCACCCTCAGAAACACGCATCCCTGGAAAGAGAGGGCTGCCAGAACTATGATCATGAATATATAAAACTCCTGTACTTTCTTCATCTTTGAAAATATTGAAACGACCGAAGACCGGAATTATTATTATTTTACCGATTCCGACCATAAAAGTACTAAAATTTCCTGATTCAACCCATATCTTCTGGTTTTGACATGCAGAAGACATTCATCCATTCAATTCCCTTACTTTTTCAGGGAAAGTGATGACTAAAGCAATGGGATCTTTTTCTCCTTCTGTTTTCCTTTTGTCTTTTCAGGGTAATTATAGGGTATTGTAAAACGAAAATCAGTTCCTTTCCCAAGCTCCGAGGTTACCCATATCCTGCCCCCGAGAAGCTCCACATATGCCTTGCAGATCGAGAGACCAAGACCCGTACCTCCGAATTTTCTTGAAATGACATTGTCTACCTGGAAGAACCGTTCAAATATTTTCTCATGATGCTCCGGAGGTATGCCGATTCCGGTGTCAGTGACAAAGAATTCAAGAAAACCGTCTTTAAGGGTATATCCAAAATCAATCCGTCCCTCCCTGGTGAATTTGGTGGCATTACTGATAAGGTTAGTAAGTATCTGGATCAATTTAGTGGCGTCAATGGTTATGGTGGCTCTGTCATCCGGAAGTCCCGGATCAAGGTTTATCGAAATGAGATCAGATTTTCTCTTGTAACTGAATTGCTCGGCAAGGTTTTTCAGGGATGCATTAAGGTCCATCTCCCTTAAGTTCATCTTAACCTGGCCACTTTCTATATTTGCTATGTCAACGATATCATTAATAATGGAAAGAAGCTGGCTTCCGCTCTGAAAAATAACGTCGATGAACTGATGTCTTTCCTCTTCTGTGGTATCGGGTTCATTAAGCAGGGCAGAAAAGCCAATAATAGCATTCATGGGGGTTCTGATCTCATGAGAGACATTGTGAAGAAATGCCGTTTTGAGACGGTCGCTCTCCTCAGCTTTCTCTTTGGCTGCAATAAGTTCAGATTCAGCCTTTTTACGAAGGGTGATATCTTCCACCATTACCAGAAAATACTGAACCTCATCATTATTGTTCCTTATAATACTTATTGTTGCAGAACCCCAGATGACGCTCTGATCTTTACGGATATACTGGTTTTCGGTATGATAAACAGGGATCTCTTCAGCAACCAGGCGAAGGAGAGAGACATCATCCTCAGCAATATAATCAGGATGAGTGAAACTCCTTATTGTCAACGATTTTAACTCATCTTCCCTGTATCCGATCATTTTGCAGAAAGCTGAATTAGCCCTTATGATTGCAAGATCCTTGCCTGTCATGGCAATACTTATCGGACTTTCCTCAAAAATCTTGCGAAACCGCTCTTCGCTTTCCTTAACGGTCTCCTCTGCAAGTTTGCGCTCGGTAATATCCCTGCAAATAGACTGGAAGTATTTTACGCCTTCAATTTCAACTTTCCGGGCGCTTATTTCCAGGGGCATAAGGGTTCCATCCTTTCTGATATGGACTGTTTCATAGGTTGCAAATCCCTTTTCGTCGAGAATCCTGGTTTCATTTTCAAGATCCTTGACGGCTCCGGGAGCCCTTATTTTTGACAGGCTCATTCCGATAAGCTCATTTCGTTCGCGCTGATATGCCTCAAATGCCCGGTCGTTGGCCTCTATTATCGTCAAATTCCTGTCCGTAAGAAATATAATGTCATTGGCATATTTCAGAATATAGTCAAAATGCTTTACGAGTGCCTGGTGATCAAGTTCTGTTTCATATTTTTCGCGGTAGAACCGGGCATTTTCATTCCATTCGAGAATCCCCAGCAACATTCCGATAGTGAGTATGAAGAGTATTATTATAATGACAATCATTGTCATCTGGTCATTGAGTGCAGTAAAAACTTCACTCTGATTGACCTTTGCAACCAGGTACCAGGGAGATCCCGGAACCTTTCTCATGGCTGCAAGCACGGCTGCTCCCTTATAATCCACTCCATCCGCTGTTTCCTCCAGGCCATTGACTGCCATTGCTTCTGTGAGCTTTTCATCCGACAATGATTTTGTCAGCTCAAGTGCTGAGTTTTTCCTGAATCTTAATTCACTCAGATACAATATCTCATTACCCTCCTGCCTGACAAGAAGTGATTCGGTTGTTTTACCAGGAACCGGCCAGGTCTGAACAAGCGGATAAAGGACTTCCCTGGGGTCGATCCTGATTGCAAGCAGGCCGAATACAGAAGTATCCTTTCGCCATGGATTGATAAGCGGCACTACCAGATCGAGGTGGATATAATTTATCTGCCCCGTTTTGTGAAGATCTGTGAGAATTCCCGTTTCGGTCTTAAGCAAATCAGGAAACATCTGCTTAAGGTTATCACTCATCAGAGTATCATGGTCAGGATAGAATTCCCTGACCGTACCCGTTGAATCAATAAGAAGAACATTCTTATAACCGGTGCTCCTGGTAATCGACTTAAGGCTTGACCTAATGTCCGGGCTGAGTACTGCATTGTCCTTGCTATGAAGATATTCGTATAAAAGCTTTATGAAAGGAGTATTTTCTCCGATAAGTATGGCATCCCCCAGTCTTTCATTGCGCCATTGGACAATCTGGCTCACCTTAAGGTCAGCAATGGCCGAAAGCTCAAGTTTCTTATCCTTCACGAGCCTGGCTTTCTGGCTTTTATAATAAAAGTATCCCAGCAAGATACTACTTGCTGAAACAATTATGAAAAGAACAATCAATAGCCATGGAGTGGCTGGTCTTTGCCTGTGCGAAATCATTCCTGTTCGCCTTTTTAATCTTTTATCCGCTTAAACCCACAATCAAAACACTAATTCAAAACTAATAAAGTAACTCAATGGTATCACTGGAAGTCGTCCCGCTTTATAAGTTCAGGCAGGGACTCCTTCTTTTTTATAATCAACGAGGCTAATATTGAAACAAGAAGTATCGATATGATTGTTCCCAGGGAAAATAAGATGGGTATTTCAATATGGAAATAGGATGCAAGCATTTTCAATCCGACAAATGAAAGAACTATTGCCAGTCCCACTTTCAGGTATCGGAATAATCCCATAACTCCGGAAACAGCAAAATAGAGGGATCGCAATCCCAGTATTGCGAAGATGTTTGATGTAAAAACTATAAATGTATCCTTGCTGATAGCAAGTACTGCCGGAATGCTGTCGACTGCAAAGATCAGATCCGTTGATTCGATTACCAGCAAGACAAGAAACAAAGGAGTGGCATAAAGTTTTCTGTCCTGCCTTATAAAAAGAGCGTCTCCATGAAGGTTGTCTGAAACAGGAAGGAATCTTCTGAAAAGCCTTACCAGTCCATTTTTTTCAGGTTCAACAGTAACTTCCTCCTTCTGAAAAAGCATCTTAATACCTGAAATCAAAAGGAATCCTCCAAAAATAATTACGATCCAGTGGAACCTGTTAATCAGGGCTACCCCGGCAAAAATAAATATTGCCCTCATTATCAATGCTCCCAGGATTCCCCAGAACAGGACCTTGTGCTGATACTGTGGCTTGACCGAGAAAAATGAGAAGATCAGGATAAAAACGAATATATTATCGACGCTCAGGGAATACTCAATGACATAAGCGGTGAGAAATTCAAGCGCCTTGACTTTTCCTAACTGAAAATAGACAAAAACATTAAAGAGCAGGGCGAGTGAAATCCAGACTCCGCTCCAGGTGAGAGCCTCCTTTAATTCTATTTTGTGAGCTCTCCTGTTAAGGACCCCCAGGTCGATAGCGAGCACAGTGATTATTATGATACCGAAAACTATCCAGAATAACAGGCTCGTTGTCATATATTAAGAATAATCTGCAAAGCTAAAAAATTATTCATTGCTTCCACCGACTTAAATTTGCAGTAACAATATTAGGCCACTTCTCCGCCATGCCTTATTGATTTCAGAGTTATCCGGAAAATCTTTTTACATTTAACGTCAAAATTCAAAAATAAATCTATGACAACACAAAAAATAATAAACCTTAGCATTGCCATCCTGATGGCATTTATTCCATATAGTTCATTTTCTCAAAGGAGTGAAAGCAGCAAGAACAAAATTAATTCCGGAGATCTTGAGACATATGTCTCGTTCCTTTCGTCGCCCTCCATGAAAGGAAGGTCAAATGGGGAATCAGAACTTGATATTGCGGTTAATTACATAAGCTCCCAGGCAAAACTTCTGGGCCTTAAGCCTGCAAACGGGAACAATTACCTTCAGCCCTACACTATAATAAAGAAATCCATTGATTCCGGAAAATCTTCAATAAAAATATTCGGATCAGACAGGGATTCTGTACAGGTGACGGAACCAATGATCCAGCTTTTCCCTGAAGGTGCAGGTGATTTTGAAATCGAAGGAGAAGTTGTATTTGCAGGGTATGGAATCAAGTCGGACAAATACAAATATAACGATCTGGAAAATATAACTCCTGAAGGCAAGATCCTGATGCTGATGAACAGATCTCCTCTCTCAGCCGATGGAACACGGTACCTTTTCGAAGAACCAATATGGTCATCTTTTATGAGCATCCAGGCGAAGCTTACCGGACTGCTGTTCTCAAAGGCAAAAGCAATCCTGATTGTATCAGATCCCAAATCCGGGTTTTTGTCGATTGAACAGCAGTATCCCGGAATTGCAAGCCAGCTTGGGTCAAGCAAGTACCTGAAAGGATCCAAACCGCTGGTATTCGATTTGCCGGCCATGCCCAGGATTATTTTTGTCCACAGGACGGTTGCAGATGAGTTGCTGAAAGGAACAGGGCATACACTTGAGGAGCTCCAGAAAAACATTGATGCAAACCTGAAGTCCCAATCGTTCATTATTCCGGGGAAGAGATTAAAAATTACGGAAGTTTCAAAGACTGAAGAAGTGATACTCCACAATGTTGCAGCCTGGATAGAAGGAAGCGATCCTCAGCTCAGGAAGGAAATTGTAATATTTTCCGGGCATGCCGATCATGTTGGAATGGCAGGAGGTCAGATCCATCCGGGTGCGGACGATAATGCATCGGGATGCGCCGCCATGCTCGAAATTGCCCAGGCATTCCAGAGTCTTCCAAAAAAGCCCCTGAGGTCGATCCTTTTCCTTTGGGTAACGGGTGAGGAAATTGGACTTTTTGGTTCTCAATCCTATGTCAATGATCCGCTTTTCCCTCTGGAAAAGACCGTGGCTGACCTGAATATTGATATGATCGGGCGGGTTAAGGGAGTGGCCGATACCACCGATGAGACTCCAATGACAGGAAAAAACGGAGTATTCGTTATTACCGGCAATCAGAGCAAGGAACTTCTCGCAATCGCAGAGGAGGTTGACAGGAAATCAGAGATTGACATGGATTATAGCCTGAGCGGGAGAAGCCATCCTCTGCAGCTATTTTCAAGAAGTGACCATTATAATTTTGTAAAAAAGGATATCCCGGTACTTTTCTTTACGACAGGGTTGCATTCGGATTATCATAAGCCGGAAGATACTGCCGGCAAACTGGATTTTGTGAAAATGGAGCTTATCACCAAAGCTGTTTATGAAATAGGATTTACCGTCGCCAACAGAAAAACAAGACTAGTCGTGGACAATCCTTTCAGCAAATGGTAAGGATGAAGTATACGGAGCAATTGAATACCGTCTTTCTGCATCGGAATTATTATTTCTTAACCTTGAAAAATGTCTGAACTGGAACGGAATACCTGGTGTCAATATCCGGAATATTGTTGCCACTGGTATCCTTCATTGAACCAATGAATTCAAGAAGGGCAAGCCACTCCTTGCCTTCCTGAATACCGGTTGCAGCTCCGTTCATGTCTATAATGGCGCTTTTCATATCTTCAACGGGATTCCCCGAGGCATCTTTCGGCACCACATTTATAAGCCCGAAACTCATTTTTTTGATTATGCCTATAAACTCCAGCATATAGGAATTTGCTGTTATTGAATAGAGAGTTTTATTCTTTTTCGAAAGATCAACCATGCTGACACTCCCTTCGGCATTGCAAATTTCGATCCTGCTTATCTTTTTCAGCAACCCTTTGCCGGGATCATATTCAACCCTTAACCCGGAATAGTAACAATAATTGTCGGGCGAAGATTTATAAGCCACCTGAAGGATTTCAAGGATATTTTTCAGCTCTTTACCTGTTACATAAAGACGGGCGAGCGGATAACCCGGAATATTGTCAGAACCTGATCCAAGCGACATCACATTGAATATTTCAGGGGCAGAAAGTATACCAGGGACAAATCGATCCCTGATAACACCGGCAGCAACCATGCTGACATCAGTTCCCTCTGCAGAATGTTTATTGACATAATACTGAATTGCGTCTGCGACCAGCGGACCAAGATTGCTGCCCGCAAAGTCTCCGTTGACATTGCATTCAAGCTGGAAGCCGGTTTCAGCAACCGGATCAGAATAACTTATCCCCAAGGGCGCCAGAATCTCCTTTGTAACCAGGTCCTGCTGCCCTTCAATAAGCTTTCCTGTTTTTGCATCACCCATGATATTGTCATCAACTGCGATCAGAGTGTAATCATCCAACCTGATCTTTCCTTCAGACCAGGTTAATGCCATACGTCCGACATATTGCCCGTTCTCTCCCGCCTGTATTACAGGTACCCCATTAACAACAAGTGGTTTATCAAGTTTTGTATGAGTATGCCCGCTTATAATGACATCGATGCCTTTTACCGTTTCTGCGAGTTTAACATCCTCGCCGGTCCATTTGCCATCTTTACCCATGGCAACACCAGAATGGGAAACACAAATAATGATGTCACAATTCTCATTCCTCAATTCCTTAACCATACTCCTTGCAAAAGAGACCTGCTTTGAGAACTTAACCGGCCTGGAAAGAGGGGCAACATCAGCCGCATTTATTCCGAGAAGGGAAAAGAAGCCAATAGTCAGTCCTTCCTTTTTGATAACAAGTTTCCGGCTGATCGTTCCGGCAGAAAAGAGTTTTTCAAGCCCGTCATCACCCGGGTCGCTGCTGCTGAAAACGGCATTGCCTGACAAAATCGGTGGTATGGTCCCGTCCTCCCCGGCCCGGTTGATAATTTCTGCAAGTTTTACAGTTCCAAAATCAAATTCATGATTACCCAGGCAGACGAGATCATATCCCATCTTTTGCATCAATCCGAGCTGAAATCCGGTTTTTACCTCAAGCGACTGAAAAAGAGTTCCCATTAAAAAATCGCCCGCATCGACCGTCAGAGTTAATCCCTGATTCTCTTCCTTTTCCTTTTTAATAATTGCTGCTATCCGTGCAAATCCCCCTTTTGTCCTGTCATTGCCTGTCAGGTAAGGAGAATAATCTGATTCGGGTGCAAACCCATTCAAACGGGAATGAAGGTCATTGGTGTGGAGGAGTATGATTTTCTTTTCCTCCTGTGCGGAGGCTGTTACAATAACCAACAATAGCAGGGAAGAGAATAATATTCTTTTCATCATAATATAATTTTGTTTACAACGGTCACTTCCTGATAATTTTATTTCTTAAATGTATGAGATTTCAGTGCATCAGCAACGATGAAAGTGCTTCCTCCGATGAAAATCAAATCCTCGTCCGATGCGCGTGACAATGCGGAAACGAGTGCTGATTTCACATCAGGATAGCAGGTTCCCTTAAGATTCCACCGGGCAGATTCTGCCATAAGCACCTTTTCATCGAGTGCCCTGGGAACTGACGCCCTGGTGAAATAATAACCGGCTGAAACCGGAAACAGAGGCAGGAGCTCATCCCTGTCCTTGTCACTGACAAATCCCAGCACGATATGGAGTTTCTTCTTGTTTATCCTGGCAATCTGACCAAGCACATAAGTGAGGCCTTCTTTATTATGGCCGGTATCGCATATAACAAGAGGCCTCCTTCCAAGTATCTGCCAGCGGCCCATGAGCCTGGTGTTGGCTTTTACCCTCATGATCCCATCCAGGATATATTGATCCTCAACAGGGATAATCCCCTTCATCACATTGAAAACCTGAAACAGCGCCTGTATGTTCATCGCCTGATAGTCTCCCCCCAGATTGGTTACTCCGGTATATAATTTTCCGGAGGAATTTTCTGTTATTGAAAATTGCCGTTTCCCTGTATTGTAATTTATTTCTTCAAGTCTGCATGAGAAATTCTGGTCGGCAAAGTATATCTCTGACCTTGTCTGCGCTGCTTTTTCAAGGAATACCTTCCTGGTCTCCTCCTGTGTTTCGCTTATCACTGCAGGAACGCCATTCTTGATTATACCTGCTTTCTCCCATGCTACCTTTTCAAGCGTGTTTCCCAGGAGGTCAAAGTGATCATGACCAATATTTGTTATCACTGAAAGCGACGGACTTATAATGTTTGTCGAATCGAGCCGCCCGCCGAGGCCCGTTTCGATCACGGCGAAATCAACCCCGGACCTTTCAAAATAATCGAATGCCATACCAACAGTCATTTCGAAAAAAGAAGGTTTCAGAGCTGAGAGGAAAGCGGAATGCTTCCGGATAAATTCGGTCACAGCGCTTTTTAGTATCATTCTGCCATCCACTCTGATCCTTTCCCTGAAATCCTTTAGGTGAGGCGATGTGTAAAGTCCGGTTTTAAAGCCGGCTTCCATAAGCACCGATGCAATCATGTGCGAGAGTGACCCTTTGCCGTTGGTGCCTGCAATATGAATGGTCCGGAACGACTGATGAGGTTTTCCGAGATAATCATCAAGAGCAATGCTGTTTTCAAGATCATTCTTATAGGCTGCTTTCCCGATCCTGTGATAGGCTGGCAGCTGGCTGTACATAAAATCAAGAGTTTGTTGATAATTCATCTACCCCTGTATTATAGATTCAGGCACCCCTGGCATTTACAAATTAACATACTTTCAACACATGCAGCAATTTATTCTTTATTTTAATTAATTTCGCGGGTTGCCGGCTGATCAGGAATGATAAATACAGCTTATTGATTACAAATTACTTAACTATGAAGAAAAGACACAATAAAAAACTTTTCATAATTGATACAAATGTTTTACTGCACGATTACAAATGCATTTATAATTTCGAGGAAAATGATGTTATTATTCCTATAGTGGTCCTCGAGGAGCTGGACAAATTCAAGAGAGGCAACGACATAATAAATTTTCATGCCAGGGAATTTACCCGTGAACTCGACAGGCTTTCAGGAGATATGCTCCTTACAGCAAATATACCTCTGGGGGAAAACCTGGGTAACCTTCACATAGAAACCGGTCGTGACTTTTCAGAAAAGGTAAGCCAGTCATTTGCTGAAAGAACCCCCGACCACCGTATCCTTGCGATCGCCGATTATGTATGCTCCACAAACAAGGACAAGACTGTTGTCCTCATTTCGAAGGACATAAACCTGAGGATGAAGGCAAAATCGCTTGGGATTATGGCTCAGGATTATCAGAACGATAAGGTTGCAAATATTGATGATCTTTACAAGGGAATACAGGTTCTCGAAGGCGTTGATCATACCCTGATAAGTAAGCTTTATGAGGTTCCGGAGGGAGTCCAGGCCAGTGAATTCAAAATTGACCCTGAAACAAAAGGCCACCAGTTCTTTATTATGAAAAACAGCGGTGCCAGTGCACTTGCTCATTATAGTCCGGTAAACAAGCTGCTTAACAGGGTAATAAAGCAGACAACATATGGAATTGATCCCAGAAATGCTGAGCAGACTTTTGCACTCGATGCTCTTTCAAATCCTGACATACAGCTGGTTTCACTGACAGGAAAGGCCGGAACGGGAAAAACGCTGCTTGCCCTGGCAGCAGCTCTCCAGCAATATAAAAGATACAAGCAGATATTCCTGGCAAGGCCAATAGTTCCCCTGGCAAACCGTGATCTTGGATTCCTTCCCGGTGACGTAAAGGAAAAAATGGATCCGTACATGACTCCATTGTATGATAACCTTACAGTCATTAAGCACAAATTCAGTCATCAGAGCCCTGAATTCCTGAGGATAAATGAAATGATGAAAGAAGAAAAGCTTGTAATCACTCCCCTGGCATACATAAGGGGTCGGAGCCTTTCAAGTATCTTCTTCATTGTCGATGAGGCCCAGAATCTTACACCTCATGAAATCAAGACGATCATAACAAGGGCAGGTGAAGGTACAAAAATGGTATTCACCGGCGATATTGAGCAGATAGATTCACCATACCTTGATACTGCATCGAACGGATTAAGCTATCTTTCAGACAAAATGAAGGATCAGGATATTTTCGCACATGTCAACCTTGTCAAGGGTGAGCGGAGCTTCCTGGCTGAACTGGCCAGTAAATTACTTTAGTGAAATTGTGATCTAAACTGAATGGATTAATTATACTAATAATAAATAAATCTATGAAAACAAAGACGCTACAACTATTATTCCTCTCCCTGATAATCCTGATCGGGGCATCGGCTGAAATTTATGGTCAAACAAGGGAGAAAAACTCAAGGATCAAACAGAGCCGTAGGGCCGGGATAACAAATAATATCCAGCTGTTCAACGGGAAAAATCTGTCAAACTGGGTATTCCATCTTAAAGACCCGGCCGTCGATCCCTCGACCGTCTTTACAGTCAGGGACGGGGTTGTGCATATCAAGGGAGATCCATTCGGTTATATGAGAACCAAAGATGTTTATTCTGAATATACACTTCATGTGGAGTGGCGTTATCCCGGTGAAGCATCCAACAGCGGCGTTTTTATCCACGCCCAGCTTCCTGATACAATCTGGCTGAAATGCTTTGAATGCCAGCTTAAGTCAGGCAATGCCGGCGATTTTGTCTGCATGAACGGAGCAAAAATGAATGAGATGAAGAATAACTCCAGAGTAGTTGCCAAAATAGGTGCATCATCTGAAAAGCCTGTAGGTGAGTGGAATTCAATGGAAGTGATTTGCAAGTCCAATACAATTGAAGTGATTGTCAACGGAACCCTTCAGAACAAAGCCACAGGCATATCAGATACAAAGGGACACATCTGCCTCCAGAGCGAAGGCAAGGATATTGAATTCAGAAATGTATTCCTGACAAAGCTTCCACAGGCGAACCGGAAATAAACTGATGCAGTTATTCTCTTAGCTCCCGCTAAAACAATGAGTCACCATTAATGGAAACAGCCAGGAAAAAGGTAGCATTTCTTACTCTTGGATGCAAATTGAATTTTGCTGAAACATCAACAATTTCGAGGTCGTTGCCTGACGGTCAGTTTGAAAAAGTCAGTCCGGGCGCCAAAGCCGATATTTATATAATCAATACGTGTACGGTTACCGATACTGCCGACAGGAAATGCCGGCAGTTGATAAAAAAATGCATTAACCACTCACCTGAGGCATTAATTGCAGTAGTAGGATGCTATGCCCAGCTCAATCCTGACGAAATTTCCTCAATTCCCGGGGTGGATATCGTTCTTGGAACTAATGAAAAGTTTGATGTCGCAGCCTTTCTAGAGAAACCAATAAAAAGGGATAATGCTGAAATCCATTCATGTGACCTGACTTCGCCAGGCGCGTTCCAACCGTCATATTCAGTTGGCGGCAGGACGCGGTCGTTCCTGAAAGTGCAGGACGGATGTGATTATAAATGTTCTTACTGTACAATCCCCATGGCCAGGGGAAGAAGCCGGAATCAGGATATCAGTTCGCTAATTGAAGAGGCCTCGAAAATTGCAGGTACGGGCGTAAAGGAGATAGTAATAACAGGAGTCAACATAGGTGATTTCGGAAAATCGACAGGAGATAATTTTACGTCCCTCCTTAAGGAACTTGTAAAAGTGAATGGGATTGAAAGATTCAGGATCTCATCGATCGAACCCAATCTTCTTACTGATGAAATAATATGTCTTGCAGCTGAAACGAAAAAGATTCTTCCCCATTTTCACATACCTCTCCAAAGCGGCTCCGATAAAATTCTCGGGCTTATGAGAAGGAGATACCGGCGGGATAAATTTGAAGAAAGGATCAGTTTTATAATAAACAAAATTCCCCTGGCAGGTATTGGGGCAGATGTAATTACAGGTTTTCCGGGTGAAACGGAGACTGATTTTGAAGATACATTCAGTTTTCTGAATGATATGCCGCTTTCCTATCTGCACGTTTTCAACTTTTCTGAAAGGCCGGGCACTCCAGCTGAGAAAATTCCCGGAAAAGTACCTTTCAGGATAAGGGAAAACAGAAGCAGAAGGCTGATAAACCTTTCTGAGAATAAACATGGTGAGTTCTGCAAAAAAAATATCGGCCAGACAGCTGATATCCTTTTTGAGCACAACAGGATTGACGGAGTGATTACCGGCTTCACCGGGAACTATCTGAAGACAGAATATCCATGGAAAAACAGTCTGGCTGGAACAATAAAGAAGGCAAGGATTACCGGGATTTCCGGATCGGGCAGACTTAGTGCCGAATTAATTGACTGAAACATGAGAGATCTTAAAGCATTATGCGCCGAAATTGAATCTGCCGCCAGGTTGGCCGGGGAATTTATAAGAAATGAATCTTTGGTGTTTGATATTGATGATACGGAAACCAAAGGCCTGAACAACTTCGTGACCTATGTCGACAAGGGATCCGAGAAAATGCTGATAGAAAAACTTGCACCATTGATCCCCGAAGCCGGATTTATAGCCGAAGAGGGGACTTCAGTAAAGAAAGGAGTCAAATACAACTGGGTTATCGACCCCCTCGACGGAACAACAAATTTCCTGCATGGCGTTCATCCATATGCCGTAAGTATCGGATTGATGGAAGGCAATGAGGTTATTGCCGGAGTGGTCCATGAAGCAAGTGGTACTGAGACATTCACGGCATGGAAGGACGGAGGAGCATGGCTTAATGGAAAAAGAATACAGGTATCACGAACCTCAAAACTATCCGGCGCACTTGCAGCAACAGGATTTCCCTATAATCTTTTTGACAGGCTCGATCCTTATATGAACCTTCTTTCGCATCTTGTAAAAAATACACACGGCCTCAGGAGGCTGGGATCAGCCTCAATCGATCTTGCATACGTAGCTTGCGGAAGATTTGACCTCTTCTTTGAGTATGACCTGAAGCCGTGGGATGTTGCAGCAGGAATGCTGATTGTGAGGGAAGCAGGAGGCAGGTTCAGCGACTTCTCCGGAAATATGGAAGGAGTGTCGGGTGACGAAACGGTAGCTTCCAACGCGCTTATTTATGATGAACTGATTGAAATTGTCGGGAAATTCATGAATACCAGGCCAAAATAACTCAATGGGCACCGCCGGATACTATATTCTTTACGTGATTAACTGGGTAATTACCTTATTGCCCCTGAGAATCCTTTATTTGTTCTCCCATATTTTGTTTCTTTCTTTATACTACTTCCCCTCATACAGGAGAAAAATCGTTGCGAAAAATCTCGCAAAATCTTTTCCGAAAAAATCCGCAGCAGAGATTGCACAAATTGAAAGAAATTTTTACAGGCATCTGGCAGATATTTTTATAGAAACACTTAAGCTTACTCATATGAGCAGGGAACAGCTCACGAAAAGAATGACTGTAACAAATCCCCGGGTGATCGAAGATTTGTACAATTCAGGACGGGATGTTGCCGTAGTTTTCAGCCATTACTGCAACTGGGAATGGTTGTCGACTTGTATTCCGCTTTATACGAAGTACAGGTGCGTTGGAATATACAAGCCGCTTCAGAACAAAATGCTCAATAAGTTCATAAATGACATCCGGACCCAAAATAACGGAGAACTGGCCCCAATGCAACTTATTGTCAGAAAAATCATCGAAAACAGAAACAAAAATATCAGGGGAATGTACGGCTTCATTACCGACCAGACGCCTGCCAGGACCCTTATCGAATATTATACTGATTTTCTGAACCAGGAGACTCCGGTTTTCCTTGGACTTGAGAAAATTGCAGCGAAATATGATATGGCGGTTGTATTCTTTGATATTCAGAAGGTAAAGCGCGGATATTACAGCCTTACAATTGAACTGCTGTTCGAAAGTACGAAAGACCTGCCAAAATACATGGTGACCGACACGCATGTAAAGCGGCTGGAGGAAATGATCATCCGCAAACCGGAATACTGGCTTTGGACCCACCGGAGATGGAAATATCAAAAGGAGCCATCAAATGATTAAAACTGCCGTTGTTATCCTTAACTGGAATTGTATTGGCTGGCTGCAGAAATTTCTGGAGACGGCTGTCATGTTTTCAAAGAGTCCTGACACCAGCATTATATCTGGCAGACAACGGGTCAACTGATGGCTCGGCAGACTGGGTTGAACAGAACTTCAGTGATGTCAGGACCATCAGGTTCGAAAGAAATCATGGATTTGCGGAGGGTTATAATCTTGCCCTCAAAGAGATAGATGCAAGGTACTTCGTACTTCTGAACTCTGATGCGGAGGTAACCAAAGGCTGGCTTGATCCTATGATAAAGCATCTTGATCAGAATCCGGATGTAGCAGCTTGCCAGCCAAAAATAAGATCTTACCTGAAAAGGGATCATTTTGAATATGCCGGCGCTGCAGGAGGTTTTATCGATAAATTCGGATATACATTCTGCAGGGGCCGGATTTTTGAACACGTCGAAAAGGATAACGGTCAGTATGATGACGAAACCGATATATTCTGGGCATCAGGAGCATGCATGACGGTCAGGTCGGAAGCCTGGGTGAAATGCGGCGGATTCGACGGTAATTTCTTTGCTCACATGGAGGAAGTTGACCTTTGCTGGAGATTCCATCTCTCGGGATTCAGGATCTCATATATCCCCGGATCGACTGTATTTCATGCCGGGGGAGGAGTACTACCTTATGAATCAACCCTTAAAACATACCTGAACTTCCGGAATAACCTGTATCTCCTTTATAAAAACCTCCCCGATAACAAGTTGCATGGGACCATCTTCATAAGGAAACTCCTCGACGGAGTTGCAGCGATCATGTTTCTTTTGAAAGGGAGGCCCGGAAATGCCAGGTCTGTCTGGAAAGCCCACATTGACTATTACAGGCATCTGGAGGTCCTTAAGGCCGGGAGGAGATCGGTAAAAAACCTGTCAATAAATATAAGCGAAGGCCTTATTTTGAACAAGAGCATTGTTTTCAGGTTTTATATCAAGGGGAAGAAAACCTTTACCAGTCTTAACGTCTGAAACCGATTTAATGAAAACGTACCAATTAGTTGTTTTTTTTGGAGTTGTACTTACAATTTACTCTCTGGCAAACATTTACATTTATTCCAGGGGGTATACCGCTATACCTGCCTTCCATAATAACAAAATCCTTTACCTGCTGATCTTTATTATTCTCGCATCAACCTTTATATTTGGAAAGATACTTGAATCGAGACATTCCTCGCTATTATCCGATGTTCTAAATGTAATTGGAGGATTCTGGATGGCATTCATGCTTTATGGATTCATCTTCCTTTTTCTTTCAGATATAATAGCTTTGGTTCTCCGGTTAGTGGGGATTATTGACCGGCAGAATCTCATCTTCTTCAAAAAATGGTCCTACATTTTTACACTCGTAATCTCTTTCCTTTTGATTGCGGGCGGTTTTCTCAACGCAATAGTGCCAAAGGTGACAACCTATAATATCACCATCAGAAAGTCGGCAGGCAACGTGAAGGAGCTCAGGATAGGCGCAGTATCGGATATCCATCTGGGGAGCATAATCAGGAAGAGAAGCATTAAAAAGCTCTCGGAAATACTCAGGAAGCTTGAACCTGAAGTTGTCTTTCTTCTCGGGGATATTGTGGATGGTGAGATTGGCCCTGTAATGCGTGGCGACCTTTTACAGTATTTCACCTGTCCCAAATGCAGCGACGGGTTGTATGCAATTACCGGGAATCATGAATTCATAGGCGGCGCAGGTCGCACAATCCCGTATATCGAAAGCAAGGGAATAAGGATTCTGAAGGATGAGGTTGTAAAAATAGAGGGAGGGGTACAAATTGCCGGCAGGCTCGACAGGGACTCCAAAAGGTTCTATGGCAGGGAGCGGAAATCGTTATCTGAAATCCTGACCGGGGCCGATCATTCAAAACCAATTATACTTCTTGATCATCAGCCGACCGATCTTGGAGAGGCCGAAACTAACGGAATTGATCTTCAGCTTTCAGGCCACACCCACAACGGGCAAATGTGGCCATTGAACCACCTTACTTCAAAATTGTATGAATTGAGTTACGGTCATAAAACAAGAGGAAACACTCATTACATAGTCTCTTCAGGATTCGGCCTCTGGGGCCCAAGGGTCCGGTCGGGCAGCAGGCCGGAAGTGCTTCTTGTCAATATTAAATTTGAACCGGAACAGGCTGCTGTCAATCAGAATAATGACTAAAGAAGGTCATATGCCTTTTCAAGGGTCATGCCTCTCGATCCCTTGATAAGAATGCAGGCACCCTTCAGCGGTTCAGCCTTAAGATAATCCCTCAGCCTTTCAACATTCTCAAATGATCTTATATCAGATCCCTCAGAAACCTTTTGAAAGGTAGTCCCCACCAGCAGAACCTTTTCAGGTTTCAGCGGCCTTATGGTTTCAAGAAGCTTCAGATGTTCCTCCTCGCTTTTATCACCAAGCTCAAGCATGTCACCAAGGATCAGTACTTTTCTGCTGGTTTTGAGTTCAGAAAATGATTTTATGGCCTCCATCATGCTTGTCGGATTTGCATTATATGAGTCGCAAACAAGGGTGTTGTTCTGGGTTGTCTTTATCTGCGATCTGTTGTTCCCGGGTTGATATTTGCCAATTGCTTCTGCTATCTCCCCTATTTCCACCCCGAGAAACAATCCGGCTGCTATTGCTGCCTTGACATTCTCAAGGTTATATGCACCGAAAAGGCCCGTCTGAATTTCGTGGATCCTGTGCTGATATTTAACTCTTACTCCCAGATTCATTTCTGAAGGCAGGGCTTCGACAGATAGTTCAACTCCTGTCGGATTTGAATATGGAACACCCCTGTTGACCAGCCTGTAAATTTTCTCGGTCAGGAATGGATTCTTATCATTATAAATTGCTACACCGTTTACTTTCCTTAGATGTTCATAAAGCTCGGTTTTAGCTTTAAGGACTCCTTCGAAAGATCCGAAACCTTCAAGATGGGCTGTGCCAATGTTTGTTATTATTCCATAATCGGGCCTGGCAACATTGCACAATGCCCTGATCTCTCCAATGTGGTTTGCCCCCATCTCGAGGATCATCATTTCCGTATCCTCCGGCGCCGACAGGATTGTAAGCGGCAATCCGATCTCATTGTTAAGGTTCCCTCTGGTGCTGTGGATCTTAAGTTTTGTTGACAATATTGCAGCAATCAGTTCCCTGGTGGTAGTCTTGCCATTGGTACCGGTGATCGCCAGAACCGGTACCTTTAACATTTTACGGTGATGAAGGGCCAGGCCCTGAAGTTCGAGAAGACAATCGTCAACCAGGACCGTTTTTTCGGTCTCGTAAACCGGATCATCAATCACGGCATACGAAGCGCCTTTGTCAAGAGCCTCCTTGGCATACTTGTTCCCGTTGAAGTTCTGGCCCCAGAGGGCAAAGAATAACTGGCCTTTTTTCACGGTCCGTGTATCCGTTGATACCCCTGAGGATTCTTCCCTGAATATCCTGTAGAGCTGTTCTGTTTTCATATGTTAAAAAAAATGCCTCATTATGGATGCATAATGAGGCAAGATAGATAAAATTATTTTATTACACTAAAATCCTGACGGGCTTCCCACCCTGATCATTGCACACCTGAATCCTATATCATCACGGCAGCTTTCCTGATCAAGGAACCTTCTTGTGGATGGATTGAGCCAGTAGGCCCTGTCCCTCCATGATCCGCCCTTATATACTCTTGCATTATCATTAATGAGGGTGAAGAAATCCTTTTCTTCCTGAACGTACATTCTCGATGAGCCCTGCTTTCCGTCATCAATGTTCCAGTCTGCGCCGCCGACAATAGATGATGAAATATCTCCATCCCGGTAGTTCCTGTAATCGCCCTTCTGGTAATTGTACCTGTTTGCAACATCAGTATCCTTGACGGTATCGATGATAAGACGCCCGAGCTTGTCTTTGCTAATAATCTGACCGTTTGCATCTCTCTTGAGATCGGTGAAAACGTTTCCCCGGTATGGGTTGAAACCGTCGACATCCTGTGAGGAAAGGGGACGGTAAACGTCCTGAACCCACTCATTCACGTTGCCTGCCATGCAGTAAAGACCATAATCATTTGGCCAGTAAGATTTAACATCGGTTGTTATGCTCCCGTTGTCATTCAGGCTGCCTGCAACTCCCATCATATCTCCCCTGCCACGGACAAAATTGGCCATCATTTCACCTCTCGATTTTTTTGCAGAATTCCTGACATTGTGACCATCCCATGGATATATTCTTCTTTCATAAACCCGTTCTTCGAATGTATTGCCCCGGAGCGCATATGCAGCAAATTCCCATTCTGCTTCTGTCGGAAGTCTGTAAGCAGGCAAAAGCAAACCATCCTCGAAATTTGTACGTCTTTCGGTCTGATTGGGATTAAGGCTTTCGCGAAGCTGATTCACAACACCTTCATATTGTCCGGCCAGATAGGCTTCAGTATTAAAGTTCTTCTCATTCAGCTGGTTCGGATCGGGATTCAGTTCCCCTTCATCAATAAGCAGCTGTTCATTTACCCTGTCAGTTCTCCAGAGGCAGTAATCATTTGCCTTGACCCAGCTTACACCAACAACGGGATAATTATTGTAAGAAGGGTGCCTGAAATAGTACTGGACATACGGATCATTAAATCCCATCGGACTTCTCCAGACAAGCGTGTCGGGCAAAGCCCTTCTGAAAACCTCGGGATAATCCTTGTGCACCCTTTTAATCCAGAACAGGTATTCGCGATAATCAACGTTCCTCACTTCCGTCTCATCCATGTAAAACGAGGATACTGTTACTGTCCTGGGAATATTGTTCCAGTCAAACATCACATCCTGTTCCACACGGCCCATTGTAAAACGACCTCCCTCAATCAGCACAAGGCCTGGACCAGTCTTTTGTTCCGCTCCTATCGCAACTTCAAATCCTCCATTGTCAGGGTCATTATACCTCCACCCGGTAGTGGATGAAACGTTATCCCCCTTTTTGCTGCCCTTGCATGAAAAGAGAATCAGTGCAGCAATAAATATAACCGACAAGGTTCTGAATCTATACATAACTCCTTAATTTTATTGGCATTTGTGAATTAATACATCTTGCTATTTTCCGAAAAGATTTTTTGGACACCAAATATAACTACATATAAGGTACATTTATTGTCCTGACTTTATTTCTTTTTTCAACATAATCTAAACTGAAAGTCAGGCCTGTCTGATGCATAACGGAAAATGGTATCACGGAATTGTCCGATCTCAGGTTAAACTGATAATTATAGTACAATCCGAGCTTTTCCCGCCTAAGGGAAAAACCTGCCAGAACATCAATTTTGCCGTTGTTATCAGCCAGTATCAAAGTATTTAATGACAAATAATTACTTGCGAGAATGGCCCCAGCTGAGGTGCAGAGGTACTTTCCCTGTAATTCAAATGAAGCAAGGGGTGTTATTTTAAGGTCGCTGCCTCGTTTAAGATCAAAATCCGCCATCATGTGAACAAGGTATTTTCGTTTCAGCCTCCCATCTGAGGATCCTGTTCCGTAAAGATCAGGCTGGGTAAGGTGGGTCAGACCGAATCCTCCCGACAGATTCTTATAAATGAACATAAAACCTGTTCCGGCATCAAACACCATCCTGTTCTCATTGGATACCAGTTCGGAGGTTGGCAGCGAAACTACGCCCATGGGATCAATCTGATCGGGAAAAACAGCCCCGCTGAAATTAAAACCCCGGTTGAAAAACGAAGCGGAGAGTCCGGCATTAATATAAAGATCCCTGCCTGCCTGCAAAAAATATGAATACGACAGGCCTCCTCTTAAATCATTCACTATTCCCCCGGTATAATCGTTTGAAAGGAAGAAACCTGCTCCTCCGTGCAGGATTTCAAAATAGGAGTCATATGAAAGAAAAACCGAATGGAAATTAAAATTGTTCCCGGGATAGAAATTAAGATATGAAAGCCGCAGCGTGCCATCAAGACTGCTTCCGGCAAACGCCGGATTGCTGACGATCATGGTCTGGTAACCTGGTCCATAATCAGCCTCCTGGCAAAATAATGCACCAGACAAAATAAATGGCAGGATTACGATCAGACTCGGCTTTTTTTTCATATCTCAATATACTTTTATATCAACGGAAAGCCACTAGTCGAAATTTCATTCAAAACTATTTTATGCCCGCAAAATAAACTAAAAACCTGAACTACATTTCTATCTTTGCCCTGAATAATGTTGAAACAGGTTCAAATAGCTTGCTTTGCATCTTTAATTTCCCTGCTGAACCCGGACCTCAGCGGGATTGCTCAGGATTATGCGCCATCCTCGGTTCTTTCAGCCGGAAAATGGTTTAAAATAGCATTGACTGAAGATAACATCTACAGGATTTACTATTCAAGGCTGAAACAGATTGGGCTGGAGTATCCATCAAATCCAATGATTTTTGGCAATAACGCGGGTCAGCTTTCATACTATAACGATGCATCATTTCCTGACGACCTAATGGAAATTGCCATTTATACCTTTACCGGTGCTGATGGGGTTTTCAATGAAGGAGACTATCTCCTGTTTTATGGCAAAGGGACAAACAGATGGATTTTTGACAATGAAACCGGCGAATTCAGCCATGTGAGACACAATTATTCCGACACTGCTTTCTATTTTATAACTTCCGGACCCTTACAGGGTAAAAGGATCGGTCCGGCAGATGAATCCTTAATGCAGGCTAATTATTTTTCAACCTCTTCTGACGCGTTGCATATACATGAGCTGGAATCCGACAACATTCTCCACTCTGGCAGGGAGTGGTACCAGCCAGCAGGCTCTTTAAAAGATATTGAAGTTAATTCCGGGATTAAGGATCTTGTCCCTGCAGAAAAGATAAGGTACTCAATTAAGGTTCTTGCCCGGGCCACTGCTTCAACCTCTTTCAGAATAATTGAGAATGGGTCTGTTCTCACAACCGTTCCGGTGCCCGGAATTAACCTGGCATCCACAACAGGAACCTATGCCCAGGCTGTGCAGGTCAAAGGCGAAGCAATACCCGCTTCACCAGAACCCGTCTATAAAATATCTTTCTTAAATGGCGGCGAAATATCAGCAAAGGGATGGATCGATTATATGACTTTGCATGCAAGGAAACAGAATAAGTTTACCGGCATCTTTGAGCAATACACCGACTCAAGATCGGCTGGAACTGGAAGGGTTGCGGAGTTCACAATAAAAGGTTCTGCTGCGGGAACTCAGATCTGGGACGTTACCGACCCTTTTAATCCGGAAACGATCAGGTATGACAGATCGGATGAAAATATTACTTTCATGAGGGCAACCGATACCCTGAAGACTTTCATCGCCTTTCTTCCCGCCAATGCCCGGGCACCGGTAATTAATTCAGTATCACTGGCAAATCAGGATCTTCACTCCTCGGCTCCGGCTGATATGATAATTGTCACCCATCCGCAGTTCCGTCAATATGCTGAAAGGCTGGCCGGGGTGCATCGGTCGAACAGCGGCCTTGTTTCACTTGTAACCACCCCCGGTCAGATTTACAATGAGTTTTCGGGGGGAATTCCGGATATCGTAGCAATTCGAAATTTTCTGAGAATGAAGTATTCCCGTCAGAAAGGGACCAATCATCCCCTCAGGTACCTCCTTCTGTTTGGTGACGGGTCATTTGATAACAAAACACCGCCTCCGGGAAATACAAATTATGTACCGACCTGGCAGACACGGAATTCAAACGTATTCATCTCCTCGTTTACTTCCGATGATTTTTTCGGTCTGCTTGATGAAGGGGAAGGTGAGGAATCAGGCACGGAGGATCTTGGTATTGGCAGGATCCCTGTCTCGGATACTACTGAAGCACGGATTGCTGTTTCGAAAATTGAAAATTACCTGAGTTTATCAAACCGGGGAGACTGGAAGAATCTTATATGCATTACAGCAGATGATGAGGACGGGAATACGCATATGTCGGATGCTGAGGGTCTCGCGGGCATAGCTGAGGAAATTGCTCCCTGGGTGAACATTGACAAGATATATTTTGATGCATACAACCAGGTAACGGCCCCTACAGGCCAGTTTTATCCTGACGTCACCAGGGCCATAAACGACCGGATTAATTCAGGAACACTTGTTTTCAATTATGTAGGGCATGGCAATGAGTCAAGCCTTGCACATGAAAGGGTGATCACTCCGGAGGATATTGATAAGTGGCAAAACCTGGAAAAACTCCCCCTTTTTATTACCGCAACCTGTGAGTTCAGCAGGTTTGATGATATCACAAAAAACGACGCAACAGGCTTGATATCAGGAAAGACCTCGTCGGGAGAAAAGATCCTGCTCAGCCCCGGGGGTGGTGCGATTGCACTTATGTCGACGACAAGGCTTGTATATTCAGCACCCAATTACACTCTTAACAGGAATATCTTTCAGGCTGCCTTTAGCCGCAATGCGGAAGGGAATTCACTTCGCCTCGGAGATATAATCAGAATAGCCAAAAACATGTCGGGTGACAATACCAACAAGCGTAATTTCCTTCTGCTCGGAGATCCTGCGGTGAGACTCTCCTGGCCATTTAACGGGAATGTTGTAACAGACTCCATAAACAATGTGCCTGCCGGAGAAAGCACCGACACGCTTAAGGCATTGTCGTTGTTTACAGTAGCAGGACACATTGAAGACAACAATGGCAATCCGGCAGTTGATTTCAACGGCACTGTAGCCCCGGTGGTCTTCGGAAAACCGTCCCAAATCCGAACCCTTGCCAACGATGGTGGACAGAAGATGGATTTTGAGCTCCAGAATGTCGTCCTTTTCAGAGGAAAAACATTGGCAGAAAACGGAAAGTTCAGGTTCACATTCATGGTTCCAAGGGATATCGATTATTCGCCCGGAAAGGCAAGAATAAGTTATTATGCCTTCAATGATTCCGGAGATATTAACGGTATTTACTCCGGATTGGTTACCGGAGGATTCAGCAGTATTAACACACCCGACAAAGAAGGACCCGAAATCAGACTTTACCTCAATGATACACTTTTCAGGAGCGGAGGAATGACCGGCCCCAATCCAAAACTTCTTGCACTGATCAGCGACAAGGGAGGTATAAAC
Source organism: uncultured Bacteroidales bacterium (assembly GCA_963696535.1). Classification (GTDB taxonomy): domain Bacteria; phylum Bacteroidota; class Bacteroidia; order Bacteroidales; family VadinHA17; genus LD21. The sequence continues at coordinate 60,334 of CAVOKP010000015.1, read as the reverse complement.
AGTGCCGGAAGCGGAATCGGACATGATATTAAATGCTGGATCGACGGCAACCCTTCAGCCTCCATTATCCTCAACAATTATTTCGAAAACAACTTTGGAAGCTATACCAGCGGAAGTATAATTTATGACCTTTCAGGCCTTGATCCGGGGAGTCACACAATCACCTTGAAAGCCTGGGATAACTTTAATAATTCAAGTGAGAAGACAATTTCCTTTTTCGTCAAATCAGACGGGAAATTAATCCTGAGAAACCTTTTGAATTTTCCCAACCCATTTACCCTTGATACCAGGATAAGTACCGAACATAACAGACCCGGAGAAATGCTCGAAATAAACATAACAATATTCAATGTTACCGGTGCTGTTATCAGGATTATAAGTACCACTGAAGCTGCCACCGGGTTCCGCCTTTCTCCGGTCGAATGGGATGGATGCTCATCAGGAGGCAGCAGGGCAGGAAAGGGCATCTATCCCTATATGCTTAAAATCACTGCGGAAAACGGCGAAACATCCACTATTTCAGGCAGAATGATCATTTATTGACAGTCACACAATAAGTCGCCGGAATTTTTGTTTTATATTTGCAAAATCTTAAAAGAGAAAAATCAGTATGAAGAGAAAAATTACTCCAGCTATATTATTCTTATTACTTTTTGCCGGAACTGTCAGACTCTATTCACAGGAACTGAACGCAATTCAGACAGTGGTTCCCTTCCTTACAATAGCACCCGATTCAAGGTCCGGAGCAATGGGTGACGTCGGCGTTGCAACAAAACCCGACGTATACAGTCAGCACTGGAATGCAGCAAAATATGCCTTCATTGATGGTAAAGCAGGTGTGGGAATCTCATATTCACCATGGTTAAGGAATCTTGTCCCCGATATAAATATTGCATATCTGACAGGTTTTTACAGGATCGACAATAAGCAGGTTGCAAGCGCAAGCCTTTTGTATTCCTCGCTTGGAGTTGTTCCCTTCACAAATGAATTTGGAGATCATGAACGCGATTTCAAACCGAATGAGCTGGGATTTGATCTGGGTTATTCCAGGATTTTTGCCGAAAACTTTTCGGGAGGAATAGCTTTCAGGTTCATTTATTCAAACCTTACTGGCGGATCTTATTCAGGAAATGAAGCCACACAGCCCGGGATATCTTTTGCTGCTGACATCTCAGGATATTACCATAAGGATGTTACAATGTTCAGCAAAGACGGTGAACTGGCCTTCGGATTGAATTTCTCGAATATCGGATCCAAGATGAGCTATTCCGACAGACAGACATCTGATTTTATTCCTATGAACATGCGTCTTGGAGGATCAGGAACAATTGAACTCGACGAGTTCAACAAGCTTTCACTCGCAATTGATTTCAACAAGCTTCTCGTGCCTACTCCTCCTGTCTATAATAACGACGGGGAGATTGTTGACGGGAAAGACCCGGATGTATCTGTTCCCATCGCAATATTCCAGTCATTCTATGATGCTCCTGATGGTTTCAAGGAAGAGATCCGTGAGATCACATCTTCCATCGGCCTGGAATACTGGTATAACAACCAGTTTGCCCTGAGGGCCGGATACTTCCATGAAAATGCAAGCAAAGGCAACAGAAAATACTTCACCGCAGGGGCAGGTTTCAAATTCAAGGGTTTCACAATCGATTTCTCATACCTGATGCCCACTGTCTCAAATCATCCTCTCGCAAGAACACTCCGTTTCTCGCTTGCATTCGATATTAATGCATTACAGAGTAACGGAAATTAATCAGAATGAATTCCAAAATAGGCCAGGGCATTGATTTTCACCGTCTTGAACCAGGTCTTGATTTATGGCTCGGAGGAGTAAAAATCCCTTCTGAACGTGGTTGTTTAGCATACTCCGACGGAGATGTACTGCTTCATGCTGTTTGCGATGCCCTTCTCGGAGCAGCAGGATTAAGGGATATCGGCTTTCATTTCCCGGATTCCGATCCTGAGTTCAGCAAGATCGACAGCAAGATACTCCTCCAAAGGACTTTTGGATTGATCAGTGAAAAAGGGTATTCTGTTGTAAATGTCGACTGCACTGTATGCCTTGAAAAACCAAAGATTGCTGCATTTATACCGGAAATGAGGGATGTCATTTCAGCCATCCTCAAAACCGATCCCGAAGATATTTCCGTAAAAGCCACTACCACTGAAAAGCTTGGCTTCACCGGCAGGGAGGAAGGTATTGTGGCATTAGCAATTGTTATGATTGAAAAGAAATAAAAAACTTACACAACTTGTCCCGATCTATCGGGACAAGTTGTGTAAGTTTTTAAGATTTTCTCAATAAGCTTGTCATCAGCAACATAAGGAACTGTAACTTTCAGTCCGGGGGTTCTCTCCATTTCCCTTTGCAGTGTGAACATAGCCCCCTCATTCCTTCCCCAGCTCCTCCTTGCAATGCCGTTGGCGACATCCCAGTGAAGCATCATCCTTAACTTTTTTCCCGCATCTTCCGTTCCGTCAAGAACCATCCCGAAACCTCCATTTATCACCTCTCCCCATCCAACCCCGCCTCCGTTATGCAATGAAACCCACGTTGCGCCGCGGAAGGAATCGCCAATAACATTCTGGACTGCCATATCGGCGGTGAATTTTGAACCATCCCTTATATCCGAAGTCTCCCTGAAAGGGGAATCAGTTCCCGAAACATCGTGGTGATCCCTGCCAATAACAACTGGTGCGGAAATAATACCTTTTCCGATTGCGGAATTGAATGCCGCGGCTATTGCTGCCCTTCCCTCAGCATCGGCATAAAGGATCCTGGCCTGCGAACCAACGACCAGATTGTTCCCTGCAGCCTCCCTTATCCAGTGTATATTGTCGGACATTTGCAGTTTGATCTGCTGAGGGGAATGACTCATTATTCTTTCAAGGGTTTCCAGGGCTATCCTGTCTGTCTTTTCCAGATCCGACGGATCATTTGAACAGCAAACCCACCTGAATGGGCCGAAACCATAATCAAAGCACATCGGGCCCATGATGTCCTCAACATATGACTGATACCTGAACTCACCCGCCGGATTCAGAATATCGGCTCCTGCCCTCGATGCCTCCAGAAGAAATGCATTCCCGTAATCGAAGAAATAGGTTCCCATTACAGAATGCCGGTTAATAGCCCTGACCTGTCTTCTCAACGATTCCCTTACGAGCTCTTTGAACCGTTCGGGATCAGAGGAGATCATCCGGTTTGATTCGCCGAAGGATATCCCTGCAGGGTAATAACCGCCTGCCCAGGGATTATGAAGGCTTGTCTGGTCCGAACCAATATCCACCTTAATATTAATGTCAGCGAAGTGTTCCCATACATCCACAATATTGCCGTTGAATGCAATGGAAACTGCCCTTTTCTCATTTCTGGCCTTATCGACTCTGGAAATAAGCTTATCCATGTCTGAAATCACCTCATCAATCCATCCCTGGGAAAACCTGGTTCCGACAGCTTTCGGATTAATCTCTGCAATCACCGAAATCACCCCTGCAATCCGGGCAGCTTTAGGCTGGGCACCTGACATGCCCCCGAGACCGGATGAAACGAACAACTTGATCCCGTCATGATCTTTATCCCTTTCAATCCTGCGGCATGCATTGAGAATTGTTATTGTTGTGCCATGGACAATACCCTGAGGGCCGATATACATGTACGAACCTGCAGTCATCTGTCCGTATTGCGAAACGCCAAGCGCATTAAATCTCTCCCAGTGATCCTGCGAGGAATAATTTGGTATTACCATGCCATTGGTCACCACAAGCCGGGGAGCATCCCTGTGGGAAGGGAAAAGGCCGAGTGGATGACCGGAATTTACGACAAGGGTTTGTTCATCCGACATTTCCGACAGGTATTTCATAGTCAGGCGGTACTGGGCCCAGTTCTGGAATACGGCCCCGTTGCCTCCGTAAGTGATCAGTTCATGGGGGTGCTGGGCTACCTGCTCATCGAGGTTGTTTGAGATCATCAGCATTATTGCCGCTGCATGCAATGAACGGTGGGGGAAATCATCAATATGACGGGCTTTAATCTTATAATCCGGACGGAACCTGTACATGTAGATCCTACCTGTATCATGAAGCTCACCTGCAAATTCACCGGCAAGTATCCCGTGATAAGGGACAGGGAAATAGCGAAGTGCATTCTTTATTGCCAGCTTCTTTTCCTGCAGGTTCAGAATGTCCTTTCTTTTTGGGGCGTGATTCAGGCTGGTATCGTATGGTTTGGGATCAGGTAAAGTATCCGGAATACCCTCTGATATCATTTTTTTAAAATCAGCTGTGGTCATATTTCTCTGGTGTGATTGATTGAAACAAAGTTAAGAAACAAAAAGCCACCCTTCAGGGGTGGCCATAATTTCGTTGCCAACTATTTCCTAAAGATGACTCTCCTTGATAATCTCATCATCAACAAGTATTCGGCCGCAGTATTCGCACACTATAATCTTCTTCCGCGATCTGATGTCAAGCTGGCGCTGCGGAGGTATCTGGTTAAAGCATCCGCCGCATGCATCCCTCTGAACCGGGACGACGGCCAACCCGTTCCTTGCATTCGACCTGATCCTTTTATAGGCAGTCAGAAGCCTCTCCTCAATCACCGACTGGATCTTTTCTGACTTCTTGTATAACCCCTCTTCTTCCTTCTGTGTGTCTGATATTATTTCGTCGAGTTCCGTCTTCTTGTTTTCAAGGTCCGACGTGCGGTCGGCAAATGTTGCTTCCGATTCAGCAATTACGAGATTTTTCTCTTCTATAAGGATTGAAAACTCCTTTATTTTCTTGTTGTAAAGCTCAATCTCAAGATTCTGGAATTCAATCTCCTTTGAAAGAGAATCGAACTCACGGTTGTTTCTTACATTCTTCTGCTGTTCCTCATATTTCTTAATAAGCGATTCTGCCTCGGAGATTTCAATGTTCTTCTTTGATACTGCCTTTTCGAGACTCACAACCTCTTCGCGGAGATTTCCCAGCCTGGTTTCGAGTCCTGCTATCTCATCCTCAAGGTCCTGAACCTCAAGCGGCAGTTCTCCCCTCAGAGTCTTGATCTTATCTATTTCTGAATCCACCAGCTGAAGTCCGTACAACGCCCTAAGCCTCTCCTCTACGGATATCTCAGCTTCATGTGTTTTTACTTTTTCCATTTTACAGGTAATTTATCGGATTGGTATTTGTTTCTGAAAACCGGAGTGCAAATTTAGGGAATTTTTTGATAATAAGATCGTATAAAATTTCTGTTGAGAATTTTTCAGTTTCGAAATGTCCGCAATCCGCCAGCAATATCCTCTTATCTGCTTCAAACCATGTGTGATATTTAATGTCGCCAGTGACAAAGGCATCTGCCTTTGCCGAGAGAGCCTTGTTCAGAAGTGATGCCCCCGCACCGCCGCAAAGGGCAACCTTCCGGATCATCCTGCCGGTGAGTGCTGAATAACGTGTCCCAAATGCATTGAACACCGACGAAACAAGATCAAGAAAACCTTTCTCGCTCAGGGGTTCTTCAAGTTCACCGGTACAGCCAAGGCCGAAATCGATATTGTCATTCTGAAGCTGATAAAGATCATATGCAACTTCCTCATAGGGATGAGAACCGAGAAGGGCATCAATAATTTTTTCTCTGAGATGTGAAAAGAAAACTGTTTCAAACCTTGCCTCTTTCTCCAGGTGCATCTTTCCCTTCTCCCCGGCAAAGGGATTTGTCCCTTCTCCTGCCCTGAAGCTCCCTGTTCCTGAGACAGTGAATCCGCAACGGTCATAATTTCCTATAAATCCGGCTCCTGCATTGAAAACGGCTTCCCTTACCTTGCCAAGATGATCCTCCGGGACGAAGGTTACAAGCTTTAGAAGCCTGTTATTCAATGGCTGGAGGACCTTAACGTTCCGCAACCCGAGCTTAAGGGCCATTTTCCTGCTGACCCCGTCATTCAACATATCCAGATTCGTATGGGAGGAATAGACGGCAATATCACTTTTGATTGCCTTAACCAGTATCCTGCCTGCAGGATGCTGATCATTGACCTTCTTTATGCCACTGAATATTAATGGATGATGGGAAATTACAATGTCGCATCCATAGTGAATGGCTTCATCAATTACGTCGTCCGTAACGTCAAGAGTCAGAAGCCCGGAAGTGACTTCCTTGCCTGGCTGCCCGACCTGAAGTCCTGAATTATCATATCCCTCCTGGAAAGAGAGGGGAACAGCTGAATCCAGCCAGGAACAAAGGTCTGAAAGTTTCATTCTAAATATTGTCTCTTAAGTCAATAAGAAGGCTCTTTATCTTCTGAAGCGATTCATTGATTTCAAAGACATGATCAGCTTCATCCCATTTCCCGGCAAGCTTTTTCTTCGCTCCGGCCATTGTCATCCCTTCCTCCTTCAGTAGCCGGTGAATGATCATCAGGTTTTTCACATCGGTAGCGGTAAACATCCTGTTGCCCTTTTTGTTTTTCATGGGCTTCAGTATGTCGAATTCATTTTCCCAGAACCTTACGGTTGAAACAGGCACATCAAGCATTTTTGAGACTTCCCCGATAGAATAATAGAGCTTTTCTATTTTCTTTTCCTTGTAAGGCATGGTTCTTTTAATATTAGTCAAATGACTGGCCGGTTTTGGAGGCAATCTCTATCATAGTTTCATATTCGGCCGGGGAAAGGTCGTTGAAGAAATAGTTCACCGGATCGACATTCTCTCCGTTGAGCCTGATTTCGTAGTGAAGATGCGGCGCTATTGACATTCCTGTATTGCCGACAAATCCAATAACATCTCCCCTGTGAACCTTCTGTCCCTGCTTGACATTGAAACTTTCTAGATGCGCATAGGTTGATGAGTAGCCGAACCCATGATTGACAATTATATAGTTACCCATTCCTCTTTTGCCCGAGGAGACCGATTCAATTGTACCGTCGCCCGTTGCATAGATTTCAGTACTGAGCGGTGCAGTAAAATCCATTCCCGCATGAAATTTGCTTATTTTATAGTAAGGGTGTATCCTTAAACCGAATCCCGAAGCAATCCTTGTAAGGTCCCTGGTTGAGACCGGCATTATTGCCGGTATTGACCTGAGCATCTCTTCCTTCTCCCTGGCAAGTAATATGAGCTCATCGAACGATTTTGACTGGACGTATACCTTTTTCTTTATTGCATCAAGCTTCTTTGCTGTTTCTATTACGAGTTTTGAATTATTGAGTCCTTCCATGTCACTGAACCTGCTGACACCTCCGATTCCGGCCTGCCGTTGGGTCGCCATAATGGGCTCTGCTCCGAAAATGGTCCTGTAAAGATTATCGTCTGTTTCCTGAAGGTGCTGAATTACCTTTTCAAGACTCCCCATTTCCCTGTGTATCAGACTATACTGAAGGGAAAGCTGTTCTATTTCCCTTTTCAGGGCTTTTTCCTTCGGGGTATCAAAAAACAAACCGAAAAGAAAATTAAATACAACGGCAACAATAACTGATCCGATTAAAAAAGCAAGGGATCTGAGCAAAATTGACCTTGCCCCCAGCCGAATCTTGTCAAAGCTTAGTGATTCGGGATTGAATTTGTACTTCGAGTGCTTCATCAGACAGCAAAGATAAATATTTCAATATACAAATGAAATCAGCCTGATGATTTGGATCAGAAGGCACGAGAGTGAAACACTGGATATCCCCTATCTGAATTTTGATTGCGAGGTGAGGGTTTGAATCATATCAAAGTACTCATCTTCAGTAAGATCATTGTTGAAATAATAGAGGGGATTCTTGTACTGGCCAAAAAGATCTATCTGGTAATGAAGATGAGGGCCTGTTGATGTACCTGTGCTGCCGCTCAGCCCTATCAGATCGCCCCTCTTTATATTCAGACCCACCGAAACCCTTATGATGCTCAGATGGCCGTAAGTCGACCGGTAACCGTATCCATGGTCAATAACAATACAATTCCCAAGACCACCGTTCCATCCGGCTTCAATAACCTTCCCTGCACCTGTTGCGAAGACCTCTGTTCCGTGCGGAGTGCTGAAATCCTGACCGTGATGCCATTGCGGCGTGCCAAGTACCGGGTGCTTTTCCCTGAACTTCATCCCGTCGCCCAGCCTGTAGATTACATTGACGGGGCTTATCATAGGCAGATATTCCATTTCGCGCTTCCACTCATTCTTCTTTTCTTCAATCGCCTTAAATGACTCGAGCTGTATTGTGGCCCTGTTTTTTATTTCATCCACTTTTTTCCGGTCGGTCAGCATCAGCGCCGTATTGTCGTAACCATCGAGCTCCTCATACCTTGCAACACCTCCCGTTCCCATATTTCTTATTGATACGGGTATGGAATCCATGTCGAGGACGGGCCGGTAACGGTTTCCGTCTGAAAGCTCAAGATCATCAAGGGATTTGAGTGCGTTATCGATACTTATTTCCATAATCGAGTACCTTAGCTTCAGGTTCTCAATTTCCCGGCTCAGTGCATGTTCCTTGGGGGAACCGACCATGCTGTTGAAAACAGACGAATAAACAATTGTAACAACTATTGCAGCCACTGTCCACAAGGCAAAACGAATGAGCCTGTTTTTCCATGGCAACCTTACTTGTTTATACTGCAGATCTGATGGATCAAGAAAATATTTGCGGGTGAACATCTACTGCCCTGGTTTTTTATGCTGAGATTGACAAATCTAAACAATTAAATTAATTTTACAAACTATAATTTGAGTCACTTATTGTGCATTAATATGTTATTTACACTAAAATCCCACGAGCTCAGAAAGCTGTTTTTTGACTTTTTCCAGTCGAAAGAGCACCTCATAGTCCCTTCTGCCCCGATGGTTATAAAGAACGACCCTACTCTCATGTTCACAAACGCCGGTATGAATCAATTCAAGGATATTTTTCTTGGGAACCAGCTTCCTGTGAACAGAAGAATAGCAAATTCGCAAAAATGCCTTCGGGTTTCGGGCAAGCATAACGATTTGGAGGAAGTAGGACACGACACGTACCATCATACCATGTTCGAGATGCTCGGCAACTGGTCGTTTGGCGATTATTTCAAAAAAGAGGCCATTGGCTGGGCATGGGAATTCCTGGTTCAGAAACTTGGCATTCCGGAGGATAGGCTCTATTCGACAATTTTTGAGGGTTCCGCTGAAGAGAATGTTCCCCGCGACAATGAATCATTGGAATACTGGAAGGAATGTTACAGGGATCCAGGCGGAAGGATCCTTGAGGGATCGAAAAAGGATAACTTCTGGGAGATGGGCGAAACCGGGCCCTGCGGCCCTTGTTCAGAGATACATGTCGATATCAGGGATGATCCGGAAAGGGAAAGGATTCCCGGACGGGAGCTCGTAAACAAGGGACACCCCGGGGTAATTGAGATCTGGAACCTGGTCTTCATCCAGTATAACAGGCTTTCAAACGGTACCCTCAAGCAGCTTCCTTCCAGACATGTCGACACCGGTATGGGATTTGAAAGGCTATGCATGGTCGTCCAGGGGAAAAAATCAAATTATGACACTGATATCTTTCAATCGATTATAAACAAGGTTTCCGAAATTACCGGCAAAAAGTACGGCGTCAATGAAAACTGGGACGTTGCCCTCAGGGTAATAGCCGACCACATCAGAGCCATTGCCTTCTCAATTGCTGACGGACAGTTGCCATCGAACAACAAGGCCGGATATGTCATCAGGAGGATCTTGCGCCGGGCTGTTAGGTACGGTTATAACAACCTCTCGATTGAGGAACCTTTCCTGCACATGCTCGTGCCTGTACTTGCCCTGGAAATGGGAAATGCATACCCTGAGCTCAGCAAGAGCAAAGATCACATTGCAAAAGTTATCCTCGACGAGGAGACAGCTTTCCTGAAAACCCTCGGCAAGGGACTGAAGCTTATAGAAAAAAAGATAGAAGAGCTCCGGAAAGAGGGTAGTAATATCCTTCCGGGCAAATCAGCTTTTGAGCTGTATGATACTTTTGGATTCCCTGTCGACCTTACCCAGTTGATACTGAAAGAGAATGGCATGACCACGGATCTTGACGGCTTCGCTGACGAGATGAAGACCCAGAAGAGCCGGTCGAGGGAGGACGCAACCGTTGAAGCCGGCGACTGGACAATTGTCAGGGAAGCCGGGGAGACCCTGTTTACAGGCTATACCCTGACGGAAGATGACGTACTCATCCTTAAGTACCGCACAATAAAAACCAGGGGAAAGGAGAGCCTTCAGATAGTGCTTGACAGAACGCCTTTCTATGCCGAGTCGGGCGGCCAGGTCGGAGATACTGGATTCCTGATATCCGGACGGGAGAAAATAGAAATCACCGATACTGTTAAGGAAAACAATGCCATCATCCATCTGAGCAGTGGTACCATAACAGAACCGGATGCGGGATTCCGCGCGGTTGTGGATCTTGAAAAGAGGAAAATGACCGCAAACAACCATACTGCAACCCACCTCCTGCATTTTGCATTGAGGTCGGTACTCGGAAAACATATCGAGCAAAAAGGTTCACTCGTCACCCCTGACCGTCTGAGGTTCGATTTCAGCCATTTCACAAGGCTTACAAAGGAAGAATTAAGGAGAGTTGAAGGGATTGCAAACCGGATGGTAAGGGAAAACTGCGTTATCGAGGTAACTGAAGGGATATCAATGAAAGAGGCACAGGCAATGGGTGCAATGGCCCTCTTCGGCGAGAAGTACGGCGATATCGTAAGGGTTGTGAAATTCGGAGATTCGATAGAATTGTGCGGCGGAATCCATGTAGGAAATTCAGGAGCCATCGGGCTAATCAAAATAGTCTCGGAGGGAGGAATTGCTGCCGGGATAAGAAGGATTGAAGCAGTTACGGCTGCCAGGGCAGAAGAATACATAAATGGGAAAATTGAATCTGCCGATAATGTTGCAGCCCTTCTGAAAAGCACCGGAAACATAACGGACAGTGTTGAAAAGCTTCTGGCCGAGAACACTGCCCTTAGAAAAAGCATCGAAAAATTTGAGGCTCAGTCTGCTTCAGCCATGCTCAGGGAACTTGAAACAAAAGCAGTTGATATAAAAGGATTAAGGTTTATCTCAGGCATAATCGATTGCGATTCGGCTGACGTGCTTAAAAATATCGCATCAGGGCTTCGGAACTCCTCCGGCGACACAGTGCTTGTCGTGGGAGCTGCCATTGACGGAAAAGCAAATATGCTCGTAATGGTCAGCGACAACCTTGTGAAAGAAAAGAATATAAATGCTGCAGCCATAATAAGGGAGATATCCGGAGAGATCGCCGGGGGCGGCGGGGGCCAGCCATCTGTTGCATCTGCCGGTGGTAAAAATCCTGATGGAATTCCGGCTGCGATAAAAAAGGCCGGGGATTATGTCCGGAGGATGGTTTGATGCCATCCGGACATATTACACGTTTATTTTTGTACTTTTGGAACTTTCACTCTCTTATGAAGAAAGCGGGTTTCTCTTTGTTCGCCATGGTTGCCGCAGGATTTTCCTTGTTGCTTATTTCCTGCGCGCCGGAAGCATGCTTTGAAGAAACCAATGCATACCTGAAAGCAACTTTTTACAGCAACTCCACAAAGGAAAAAAAGACACCGGACAGTCTAACGGTTACCGGAGTGGGAAAAACGGATAAAATTTACGATAGGGAACCACGTGTTCAGCCTGCCCTGCTGCCCCTCGATGCATCAAATGATACCTCTGAATTCATTATCAGGATAAACGGCATTACCGATACGATACAATTCATTTACTCAAGCTATCCCCACCTTATCTCTAAAGAGTGCGGATATACATTTTATCACAAACTCGACACATTTCACAGTGCAAAAGACATCTTTTACATCTACAGGAGTTCAAACAACATAACTACGGCAAATGAGGAGAATATCCGCATATTTTTTTAGCCTTGTTCTGTTCCTCCGGGCATCCGGCCTGTCTGCTCAGGATACCATCCTCTTCCCATTGAAGATCAGGACCGGAATCGATGTCGCGGGTCCGGGAATATACCTCTCCGATAAAAATAATCTAAATCTCGAGGGTTACATTTCATTCGACAAAAGCGAAAAGATTGCCTGGGTTGTTGAAGCCGGATACCTGAACTACAAATACTCCCAGTACAATTACGATTATACAAGCAAGGGAGCTTTTACACGGTTTGGAGCAGATATAAATCTGCTGAAGCCCGAAGTATCCCAGGGCAAGTACTGGGCAGGCATCGGATTGCGGTATGGAGTCAGCCTGTTTAATTCGGCAACATCCAGGTTCCAGCACGAAAATTACTGGGGGACCGTCACATCCTCGCTGCCCTCAAAAAAGGCCATGGGCCATTTTATTGAGGTGGCTCCGGGCGTTAAAACCGAGATATTCCGTAATTTCAGCATCGGATGGACCATTCGGCTTAAACTGCTTATATCGGGAGGAGGAGGAAAAGACCTGAGGCCCATCTATTTCCCCGGATATGGAAACGGAGGACGAAGGACCACGGCCGGAATAAGCTATTTCCTTACCTGGAACATCCCCTATAAAATTAAAACCGTAATTACAAAACCGAAAACTGTTGAAGAGGAAACTGATGAATCCTCAGAACAAACTACCGGTACAGGTCTTTAACGGGTACCGTTAGCCAGGGTCACGGATCACAGATCCGCGCCACCAACGATTTCTGCAGTAAAATGCATGTAATTACATTGTAATTACATCCTTTTGAAATCTGCAGGCTTATGGCTGAATAAAAGCAATCCGGTAAAAGTCAGTAAGCCGTTGAGCAGCAGCAGCTCAAACCCGAACTTGTACCCATTGAACAGCTCTTCGGAATAAGTGCTCAAAAAATAACAAACCACCGGCGAAAGGATTGCAACAAAGGGAGTGATCCTGTCATTTACCTGCCTTCTTGTAAATAGTCCGAAAGTGAACAGGCCAAGAAGCGGACCGTAAGTATAACCTGCAATCGTAAACAGTTTATCGATGATTGCCCTGTCGTTCAATGATTTAAAAATAAGGATGCTGATAAAGAAAATTATTGCAATTGATATGTGAACGGCATATCTTGTATTGGTTTTCCTCTTTTCAGCCATTCCGTCCCTTTTCTCAAGACCGAGGAAATCAATGCTTACGCTTGTTGTGAGCGATGTCAGGGCTCCGTCGGCACTTGGAAAGGCAGCTGAAATAAGGCCTATCAGAAATACAATTCCTGCAACCGGCCCGAGATAGTTGAAAGCTATCGTAGGGAAAAGATCGTCAGTCATTGCTACGGTTACATTTTTGGTTTGTGCATAAATAAGAAGGAAGGCGCCCAGTACAAGAAACAAAAAATTCACAAATATTATTATACCGCTGAAAGTGAACATGTTTTTCTGAGCTTCCCTGAGGTTACGGCAGCTGAGGTTTTTCTGCATCATCTCCTGGTCAAGACCAGTCATTGAAATAGTGATGAACATTCCGCTCAAAAACTGCTTCAGGAAAAACCTCTCATTATGCCAGTCTGTTATGAACATTGTCGATACTGAACTGTCGAGAACTGTCCTGGCCAGCCTGAACACAGGTGATCCCAGTTCCCTGCTGATATAGACCACCGAAAGGATGACTGCCAGCAGCATGAATGTCGTCTGCAACGTATCCGTCCATACAATGGTTCTGATCCCTCCTTTTAAGGTGTAAAGAATTATAAGACATATGAAAATAAGCACGTTGACCCAGAAAGGAACATTCCAGGCATCGAACACGAAGATCTGAAGGACATTGATCACGAGGAACATGCGGAGTGATGCTCCGAGAATCCTTGACAGTATGAAGAATCCGGCTCCCGTCTTGTAGGACCAGAAACCAAATCGCTTCTCAAGATATGTGTAAATCGAAGTCAGTTTCAGCCTGTAATAAAGCGGGAGAAGGACCAGGGCAATGACAAAATATCCGAACAGGTAGCCGAATACGACCACCATATAGCTGAACTGGGTCTCCTTAACCCAGCCGGGAACTGACATGAAAGTGACTCCTGAAAGTGAAGCGCCTATCATCCCGTAGGCAACCACAAACCATGGAGAGACTCTGTTGCCGATATAAAAAGACTGATTGTTGGCCTTTCGGGCAGTTATCCAGGTGACTGCAAACAAAAGGGCCGTATAGGCCAGAAAGATCAGGAGTATCAGCATTGGCTTCATCGGAGGCAAAAATTTAACTGCAAGGATAGCAAAAAGATCGGAAGGCAAAAAATTCACCCAAGGTTCAGCATTCAGGCAATAATTGAACTATTTTTGTTTAAAATCTCAGGTAATGAGTTTCTCTGAATATCCGTCAAAACTTCTTGAAAACGCTGTAAATGAGTTTGCCTCACTGCCGGGAATCGGAAGGAAAACTGCATTCAGGCTTGTTATGAACCTTCTTAAACGCGATTCCGAAGAGGTAAAAAGGTTCGGTGAAAGCATAATAAGGCTGCACAGGGAGATCCATTACTGCAAATCGTGTCATAATATTTCCGACAGTGAAATATGTTCAATATGCAGTGATGAAAAAAGAGACAGGTCGATTGTTTGCGTGGTAGAGAATATTCCGGATGTTATGGCAATTGAAAATACAAGGCAGTACAGAGGCATCTATCATGTTCTTGGGGGTGTGATTTCTCCCGTCGACGGGATCGGCCCTGCCGATCTCAGGATTGATACACTGGAAGAAAAGGTACGTAGCGGAGGCATCAGCGAGGTTATTCTTGCCCTGAGCACTACCATGGAAGGCGACACAACGAACTTTTATCTTTACAGGAGGCTTAACAAATACAATGTTTTTCTTACAACCCTTGCCCGTGGAGTGGCCATTGGAGATGAGCTTGAGTACACTGATGAAATCACTCTTGGCAGGGCCATCAATAACCGTAATCCGTATCATCAATAACAGGATTTGTTAAACATATTTGTAAATAGGTTGTTACTAGAGTTAAAATCCCCTGCCCAGCCTTACCCCAGGAGAGGAAGGTTAATATTTCCCCTTGGGGGAAACAGGAAAGGGGGTCTGAACCATAATAAAGAATTAAATGGCAAGAATGAATATCATACTTCCCTCGATGGGGGAAGGGGTTATTGAGGCAACAATAAACAAATGGCTCGTTAAGGCGGGCGCTGAAGTAAAGGAGGATGATCCCCTTGTTGAAGTTGCGACCGACAAGGTCGATTCCGAAATACCTGCTCCCTCAGCCGGGATCATTGCGGAAATAAAGGCCTCCGAGGGCTCGGTCGTGAAGGTTGGTGAAACAATTGCCATCCTTGAAAGCAACATCGAGGCCGGACCTGAAGTCACATTGAAAATAGAAAAGGAGGTTGAAAGGGTCCGGGAAACAATTAATACCGTCCGCGAGGAGAAAAAAGACGAATTGAAGGTTTCGGGGGAAATGAAAAGTCGTACTCCTTCGGGGAAATTCCTGTCACCCCTTGTAAGGAACATTGCAGTTAGTGAAGGGATCAGCTATTCCGACCTCGACAGGATTCAAGGTACCGGAATGGACGGCAGGATAACCAGGGATGACATAATGAAATTGCTTGATGAGCGAAATAGAAAGATTCCGGAAGCTGAAAAAAAGGGGGAGCAATCCTTACAGCCTTCAGCCGCACAGGGTGATGAGATAATTGAGATGGACAGGGTGCGCAGGCTGATTGCCGAACATATGGTTATGTCGAAAAGAACATCTCCTCATGTCACATCATTCATCGACGCTGATGTAACCCGGGTGGTAAACTGGAGGAACAGCATAAAGGAAAAATTCCTCGAAAGGGAGGGACAGAAGCTTACTCTTACCCCCATATTTATCGATGCCGCTGCAAGGGCTCTTGCTGACTTCCCGATGATCAATATTTCTGTTGACGGCAACAACATAATCAAAAAGAAAAGCATCAATATAGGAATGGCTACAGCACTTCCTGATGGGAATCTTATTGTTCCGGTGATCAGGAATGCAAATGAGAAGAACCTTACCGGCCTCGCCAGGGCAGTAATTGATCTGGCCACAAGGGCCAGGGCCGGAAAGCTGAAGCCCGACGAGATAACCGGTGGAACTTTTACAGTCACCAATTTTGGTAGCTACAATAACCTCTCCGGAACACCAATAATCAATCAGCCACAGGCTGCCATACTTGGGACCGGTGCTGTCAGGAAAACTCCTGCCGTTGTAGAAACTCCCGACGGGGACATGATAGCCATCCGCCAGATAATGATCCTCTCGCTCAGCTACGATCACAGGGTTATCGACGGCGCCCTTGCAGGCAGGTTCCTGAACAGGATAAAAGAGATCCTCGAGAACTACACACCGGAGACCGCCTGAAGATTTTCCCCTGTTTTGAGTAATCATTTTCATCCCCACCGAGAAAAATATTTCCGGCGGGGATAATTGTTTTCTAAAATAATTATATTTGTTATGATGTTTAAATTCAGGGTAGGAATTAATAATCTTTTACTGCAGCTGATAATTCCGGCGTTTATTCCTTTTGCTGCTACTGCCCAGTCTGATGTCGAAAAGAAAAATATTTTTGCAGAGGCTGAATCATCTTTCCTTTTTGACGAATATGAACTGGCAAATCCGCTTTATCTTCTTCTTGAAAGTCCTGATAATTTTAATATTCAGTACAAAATCGGCACCTGTTATCTGAATATTCCGGGAGAAAAAGCAAAAGCTATACCTTACCTCGAATCTGCAGTAAAGCATTCTGCCTACGAAGCAAAAATCAATTCATTCAGGGAAAAGAGAGCTCCCCTCGACGCTTATTTCTTCCTGGCAAAAGCCTATATGATCAACAATGAGCTGGATAAGGCGCTCACCACATTCAACAAATTCAAAACACTGGCATCTGAGACCGAGCAGAGAGGAGGCATGAAAAACCTTACCTACATCGATCAGCAGATTCAGGCAAGCAATAATGCAATCAGTTACCAGGAGTCACCGTTCAGAATTAGCAAAAGAAGGTTGGGACCCGGATTCAACCAGGGTTCGGTAAATGAAAATCCTGCTGTCAGCTTTGACGGTAACACAATTGTATACACTGAGCGAAGAGGCATCCTGAATGCCCTGATGTTCTCAAAAAAAACAGGGGGGAAATGGCAAACCCCGGTTGAAATCACATCCCAGCTCAAAGCAGGGGATGATTGCTCCTCATGCTCACTGAACAGCGACGGGACCATCCTCTACCTCTACAAAACAGACAATTTCGACGGGAACATCTATTCGTCCGAATATGTCGATGGCTCGTGGACCCCGATCAGGAAACTGAACAGGAACATTAACACAAAGTATTATGAATCGCATGCCTCTGTCTCCGCAGACGGGAAAAAGCTATATTTTACAAGCAACAGGAACGGCGGACAGGGCGGCCTCGATATTTACCTCTCTGAAAAAGATGCAACAGGAGACTGGGGCCCTGCAATCAACCTCGGAACCTCGGTAAATACAATTTACAATGAGGATACACCCTTCATAACAATCAATGATTCCCTGCTTTATTTCAGCTCTGAGGGACATAAGGGGATGGGCGGATTCGATATTTACCGGAGCAGGGGAAATGGTGTAGTATGGAAATCGCTTGAGAATCTTGGGTTTCCGGTAAATTCGACTGACGATGACAGGTTTTTTCAGCCTTTCAACAACGACGAAAACGGATTTTATTCAGTAACCACAGGTTACAAGAAGAAGGAGATATTTTACATCACCCTTACAAATCAAAGGCTTAACAGGATCTATGACCTGTCGGGCAAATACAGCCTCAGGGATACCATTATGGAATTTGATGAGCGGAATGCAATATTCCTGATCGACAGGAATTCCGGCGACACTCTCGACACAGGTTATCCCGACATGGTGACCGGACAATATGATTTTATTGTGCCTCCAGGAAGATTCCGGATTATTTATACCGGACCCGGATACTATCCCCAGATTATTGATACCACAATCGTGAAGAATACACCAGCAGGTATTATCCGTCTGAAGGATGTAATTCTGGATAAATATCCGCCAGTTGTTTACGAAAAGCTTGACCTTTCAGATATTCCGGTTGTCGAGAAGATAGATCCTGGCATTCTCATCAGGGATCTCCGGGTATCTGATGTTACGGAAACCGACCAGCAGGATACGACAATCCTGTATTATACGGTTCAGGTTATGGCGCTGTACAATCCTGTGGACATCAGTTATTTCAGATATGTCTCGGATATCAGGGTCTTTTATAATGAGGATGATTTCTTCTACAGGTATACGACCGGCGTATTCAATGACAAGAACGACGCATATGCTCACAGGGAAAGCCTGATAAGCAAGGGCTACCCTGATGACCTGTTCATCAAAAAGGTAACGAGGAGTACCGGTGAGAAGACCGTGCAGAGTCAGAAATATTTTGCCATCCAGCTAAAGGCAACTAAAGTGCCGGTGGACATACAAACCACCTTTCCGGGACTTTCAGGTGTAAAGGAGACAAAGGAAGTAGACGGGATGTACCATTATCTGTTCGGCCGGTACACTTCATCCGTTGAAGCAATAACAGCTTTGCAGAGACCACAGCTAATGGTATTTAAGGACGCCTTTGTAAGAGAAATTAGCATACTTATTAATAAATAGCTAATTTTGCTTTTAACTATTCTTCTAATAACTCGGATGATCTCCATTTTTGTAATTATATTTATTTTCATCTTCAATTTACGAAAAAATGAAACACATTTACCCCATTAAGAAAACGTTCATTTTTGCGATAGCATTAGCCGGTCTTATGCCGGTTTGCTCACAGGAGACTGACCTGAAGGAGTTTCAGAAAGCTTTTAAAAATGCCGACATGTATTATCTCTATGATGAGAATTATCTGAAGGCCGCAACTCTGTACGAACCACTCCTGAAGCAATATCCGGATAATTATAACCTTGCCGCCAAGCTTGGGATCTGCTACCTCAATCTGGAGGGGAGAAAGGAAGAAGCCCTGAGTCTCCTGAAGAAAGCATCCAAAGGGGTTGTCTCCAGCGAAAAGGAATACAAGCAAACAGGTGAAAAGGCACCGCTCGACACCTATCTATATCTTGCAATTGCCTTCCAGTTCAACGACAGTCTCCAACAAGCTTTAAGCTATCTTAATGATGCAAAAAAACAGCTCTCTTCTTCCGATACATATCAGATGGATTTCATCGATCTTCAGATAAGAAATTGCAGGTATGCAATGGAAATGAAAAAGCGGCCATTGAGAATAATTTCCGATTATTTTGCATCGTGGCTCAAGGATTATCCCGGCGCCTGCAATCCCGTTCTGGCTAAAAATGATTCTGTTTTCGTCTTCACGGTTAAGAACGAGGGATTGACTCAGGTTTATTGCTCCTATAAGAATAAAACATGGGGTGAGCCAGTAAATATAACTCAGCAACTCGGGGGATTTGACCGGTTTTATACAAACTCCATCACAGGCGACGGGAAATTACTCATTATGTATATGGACGATGGCGGTGACGGAAATCTTTATTTCAGCGAGAGACGAGGCGCAACATGGTCCAAAATTAAAACCGTGGGCAAGTATGTCAATTCGATCTACTGGGAGGCTCACGGATTTATTACCCCTGACGGAAAGACCATGTACTTTTCAAGCAACAGGCCCGGAGGGGAAGGAGATCTTGATATCTGGACCTCCCAGAGACTGGCCGATGGCTCATGGGAACGGCCGGTTAATCTCGGTAATACAATCAATACTCCTTATGATGAAACCTCACCCTACTATGATACCCAAAACAAAGCTTTGCTCTTCAGTTCGATCGGACACATAACAATGGGTGCATACGATGTATTCAGATCGATCGACAGAGGTGGCTCCTGGACGCAACCTGTTGGAATGCCTTACGCCTTCAACACCGTACAGGAAAACACAAATTTTATCCTGAATAACAACGCCCCCGGTTTTATTGCCAGCCGTTTTGATGATAAGACCAATTTGAGGAATATATATGCAATCGTTGCAATCGATCCGGCAGATGAGATTACAAAAGCATCCGGAACAATCAAACTCGAAGACGGAATGGAAGTCGATCCCAAAATATCACTTATAACCTTGAAGAACCTGAAGACAGGTGAAGTAATTCAGAATATCACCGTCAATCCCGACGGATCATTCAATTTCGATATTAAACCGGGTGAATATGAGGTCTACATAAGTCACGACGGATACAGGACCGATACAATAGCCTTAAGCCTTCCGCTATACTATGTAGGCAGTTACCTTGCAGTGAATCCCTCACTTTCACCTGAAAAGGTTTCAGCAGGCGACTTCCTCTCGATCAGGAATATCCTGTTCAATTTTGATAAATATGACCTGACCGATGAGGCCAAACAGACTCTTGAATTGCTTAAAAATATTATCATCAGCTATCCTGGGCTGACTATTGAGATAGCAGGATATACTGATGCCCTGGGAAACACCGACTACAACAGACGGCTTGCTGATAAACGGGCCCAGGCTGTTATCGACTACTTCACCAAATCAGGTATCGAGGGAACCAAATTCGTCAAAAAAGCATTCGGAGAATCCAATTTTGTGGCAGTCAACACCAATCCTGACGGAACTGATAATCCTGAAGGAAGAAAATACAACAGAAGGGTCACTTTCGGGATAGTCAATCCTAAAACGGGTGTCGTTATCCGGCAGGATGCATACACCCCGAGGTACCTGCGCCAGCCAAGCGCAATTAAATACAGCATTGTCCTTCTTCAGACAAAGGATCAGCTTTATTCCGGATACTTCAGTAATCTGATAAAGGATGAGACGCTTTTCGTCAGGACAATCAAAACTGATTCCCTTAACCTGTATGTCCTCGGAGTATTCTATAACAGATCAGATGCAGTGACCTATCTCGGCTATCTTAAAGGTCTTGGTCTCGAGAATGCTTACATAATCAATCAGTATGATCTTGATAATGCTCCGGATCAGGAGGAGTTGAAAATATTGATGGATAAACCGTCACTGACACGTAAAGGATTCTCCATACAGCTTAAGGCAACAAGGAGTCCGGTCGATACCAGGAAGATATTCCCCGGGTATGAAGGTGTAATGGAGATCATAGCAGATGATGGTTTCTATAAATACATCTGGGGTGAATACAGTTCAATAGCCAAAGCCAAGGAAGCTCTTGCAGAAGTAAAGAAAGATTTTGATGACGCGTTTATCAGGGAGGTTAATATTCCGATAACTAAATAGCCCCTCAATTTACGTTTTTGATGAAATACGGTGAAATAAGTTTACGGGCTCTTGAGCCCGAAGATCTGGAATTGCTTTATTCATGGGAAAACAATGTCTCGTACTGGATAGTAAGTAATACCGTTGTTCCATTCTCAAAATATACCCTGAAGCGCTATCTGGAGGAATCGCATAAGGATATCTATGAAACCGGACAGGTTCGGCTCATGATTGACCATATCCCTGACCATACTGCTATCGGGACGATTGATATCTTTGATTTTGATCCCTTTCATAAAAGAGCCGGGATCGGAATTCTTATTGCCAAAGAGGAATACAGGAGGAAAGGCTATGCCACCATGGCACTTAAATGCCTGATCGATTATTGCTTCGGCACACTCTTGCTTCACCAGTTATACTGCAGCATCCTTGAAAATAATACTGAAAGCATGGATCTTTTTAAAAAGGCCGGATTCAGCCAGTCAGGAATAAAAAAGGAGTGGATAAGGACATCTGACGGATACCTTGATGAATTTATTTTCCAGCTTGTAAATCCGAATGGATGACTTCACACTAATCCCGAGGCAAGAAGGCCGCATGCTGCCGAAACATCCAATCCTGCCGATTTCCTGACCGAGGCTGAAATCCCGGATGTAACAAGCTTATGCTTGAAATACTGCAGTTTCCCGGGAGATGAAGTAATTTTATTATCTCCGGGAATTTCATGGTAAGGCAGCAGGTTAACCCTGATATCTGTCCCGCGCAGCAGTTCTTTCAAAGCTTCAAGATGCCTGCCCGTATCATTAGTGTTTCTGATCATTATATATGCAATACTAAATCTTCTTTTTTTGTCCTTTTTATGATTTTTCATCAGATCAATAATTTCGACTGCAGGATATCTCCTCTCGGCGGGTATTGCCAGGTATCGCTCGTCAGGAAAAGGTGAATAGAGGCTGAGAACAAGATTGCAAACTGTATTCTCAAGAAAGCTCTTTACCGCTGGGGTGATCCCCACAGTCGACACAGTAATGTTCCGGGCACTGATTGTTAGTCCCCACTCGGCTGAAAGAATATTACACGCCTTCATTACATTGCCGGGATTATCCAAAGGTTCTCCCATTCCCATGAATACAACATGGGTCACAATCCCGGCATTAGGGATTCCATGTATCTGTGTCAGTATATCCTGTACTGACAGATCTCCCCTGAAACCATATTTACCCGTGGCACAAAATGGACAACCCATCCTGCAACCCGACTGTGATGAAACACAAACTGTCGTTCTTTTCTTATCCTTCAGCAGAACTGTCTCAAATTCCTGCCCCCTGTCATTCCTGAAAAGGAATTTTATGGTGCCGTCAGAGGATTCCCTTGAAGTAACAGGCGGATAGATCCCCGGAAAAAACTTTTCCTTTAATTCCTTTTTTATCCTGACGGGAATATCCGGAATAAGCATTATGTCGCTGATCTTCTTTTTATACAAAGAGTTGGCTATTGCAATCGCATGCTTTCTCTCTGATCCGGTCAGATCATGGATTTCATCGGCTGTCAGTCCGCTAATGCTTGTTTTGATCATTATTTGCGATATTTACAAAAATAAAGCGATTAACAATACCTTGGCATATATTTCCGGGTCAAAAAGAACGAAAAAAACCTTTAGAAATGAACAGGATCATCACAGCAATCATCTCCGCAACCTTAATTATCTCCTGCATTGGCAATAATCAGAGCAGAAAGAATAACCAAATCCCAGAAACCATGATAACAGACAGCACAAGACAATATGGCTATAATCTTAATTTCCTGAAAAAACATGTTGATGTTATTGAATTGAAGTACGGCAATTCAGCTGTTGCCATCGTCCCTGGCTGGCAGGGCAGGGTAATGACAAGCACTTCCGAGGGAAACCGGGGATTCAGTTTTGGATGGATAAACCACAAGCTTATTTCATCAGGTGAGTTAATGCCGCATATCAATCCATACGGTGGTGAGGAAAGATTATGGCTCGGGCCTGAAGGTGGGCAGTTTTCAATTTTCTTTCGGAAAGGCGATGAATTCATTTTCGACAGGTGGCAAACACCTGCGTTTCTCGATAAGGAACCATTCGACATTAAAGCCGTTTCTGATACTTCAGTCACATTCTTGCATTCTGTCGAAACGGTTAACTTCAGCGGAACCGCATTTAAGCTGGAGATCGAAAGGAAGGTGACTATTCTTTCAGATGACCGTATAAGGGAGGAGACCGGAATTGATCCCGAAGGGATAAATTATGTTGCTTACTGTTCGGATAATAAACTGACGAACAAAGGAGCTGATGAATGGAAGAAAGAGACAGGGCTTTTATCGGTCTGGATGCTTGGGATGTTCATCCCTTCGCCTGCCGTCACGGTGGTAATACCGTTCCGTCAGGGTGATGATAAGGAACTTGGTGTACCGGTAAATGACAACTATTTTGGAAAGATCCCGGACGACCGCCTGAAGATATATGGCAGTAATATTTATTTCAGGGCGGATGGCAGGAGCAGGGGGAAAATAGGCATCTCACCAATGAGAGCTGCAGGCATTATGGGAAGTTATGATTTTGAAAATAATATACTCACCCTGCTATTTTGCAAATTGCCCGACGGGAAAACCGAATATGTCAATTCTGCCTGGCAGATCCAGGAAAATCCGTTTGCAGGCGACGCGCTCAACTCCTATAATGATGGTCCGCTGGAAGACGGATCGCAAATGGGTCCTTTCTACGAACTTGAAACCTCCTCCCCTGCTGAAGCTTTAAAGCCCGGTGAAAGCATAACCCACAGCCAGATCACAATCCATCTTACCGGAGACCGGGATCTTTTAAACGAAGTAGCTGTCAAATGCTTCGGGGTAACACTGGATGAAATAGAAGCTGTATTTAAATAGTAATAGTTTTGCGGTTCTGCGGTTTTGCGGTTCCGCGGTTTTGCAGTTTGCAGTCTGATTTTGAAAGAACTGCATAACTGCATAACCGCATAACTGCATAACTCTATTATTGAGTGACCAGCCCCCTGTTAATGAGCAGCGGTTCAATCTTCGGCTCACTTCCGCGGAAATTGATGTACATCTGCATTGCGTCCATAGTGCCGTCCTTTTCAAGGATGTTCCTGCGGAACGACTCGGCGGTAGCACGGTCGAAGACACCTTTTTCCTTAAACGCCTCGAAAGCATCATTATCGAGAACTGCCGCCCATGTGTAGCTGTAGTATCCTGAATCATATCCACCCATAATATGGGTAAAATAGGTGCTCCTGTACCTTGAGATTATTTCCGGGATCAGTCCGATCTTTTCAAGATACTCCTTCTCAAAGCTTTGGACGTCAACTACTGCCGGAGCTTCAAGCGTATGGTAAGCAATATCGAGGAATGATGCGGCAAGAAGTTCGGTATTTATGAATCCCTGGTTGAAATATTTGCTTTTATCGAGTTTTTCAACAAGTTCCGAAGGGATTGGTTCTCCTGTTTCATAGTGCCGTGCATACACATTCAGCAGTTCAGGTTCTGTAACCCAGTGTTCCATTATCTGAGACGGGAGTTCCACAAAATCCCACGCAATGTATGAGGTGTTGTATTGGTTCTTGCAGAAAAGTCCTTCGAGGGCATGACCAAACTCATGGAAGAGAGTTTCAACCTCTTCGAGGCTCAGGAGTGCCGGAAGGTCCGCTGAGGGTCGCGTGAAATTGCAAACAACGGTAACAACGGGAGTAACAGTTTTCCCGTCGGTAACATGATGATTTCTGTAGTTGCCGCACCATGCACCCTGACTCTTGCTTTCACGGGGGTGGAAATCGAGGAACAGAACACCAATATGTGATCCGTCAGCTTCCATAACCTCATAGGCTTCAGCTTCGGGATGGGGAAGCGGACAATTGGTGACAGGCTTGAAGGTTATTCCGTAAAGCCGGTTAGCGCAATTGAACACTCCTTCGCGGACATTGTCGAGCATGAAATAAGGTCTTAACTCATTGTCATCAAGGTCATATTTCTCCTTCCGTACTTTTTCAGCATAATACCACCAGTCTGAAGGTTCAAGCCTGAATTTTCCTTCTTCCCTGTCAATAATCTTCTGCATCTCCCTTACTTCATTCTGGGCAACAGGGACTGCCCTGCCCCAGAGATTGTTCAAAAGATTAAGCACGTTCTCCGGATATTTGGCCATCCTCGGCTCAAGGACAATGTGGGAATGTGTCTTATACCCCAGAAGTCTGGCACGCTGGGCCCTAAGCTTAACTATTTCAGCAAGTATCCTGTTGTTGTCATATTCATTCCCGTTGTTTCCCCGGTTTGTGTATGCCTGAAACAACTTCCGGCGGAGTTCCCGGTTTTCAGAGTACTGGAGGAACGGAAAGATGCTCGGTCTTTGCGGTGTAAAGGCCCACTCCCCTTCTTTTCCTGCAGCTTTGGCTGTTTCAGCAGCTGAACTCACAACAGACTCCGGCAAACCGGCAAGACCCTCCCTGCCGACAAACAATTTGTAACTGTTGTTTTCCTCGAGAATATTCTGGCTGAACCTTACCGTAAGGACCGAGAGACGCTGATTGATGCTTTTAAGGGTATCCTGATCCTGCTTGTTAAGGTTTGCCCCGTTCCGGACAAATTCCTTGTACAGATTTTCAAGGAGGAATTTCTGTTCGGGACTCAGGTTGAATTTTTCCTGGTTATCATAAACCGCTTTTACCTTTTTGAACAGATCCGGGTTCATTTGTATTTCATCCCTGTAGGCTGATAATTTCGGAGATATCTCCACTTCGATCTTCTGAAGCGAATCGTTTGTGTTTGCAGAAGCCTGGGCAAAAAATACTAGTGAGACATTGTTCAGCAGTTCCCCCGCTTTATCAAGGGCTCCAATGGTGTTGTCAAAACCGGGCTCTTCCGGGTTCTGAACCAATTTCTCAATATCCTTTCTCCCCTCCTCTATTCCTTTTTCAAATGCCGGCACATAATGCTTCGCCTTGATTTTCTCAAAGGGAGGAACGTTGAAAGGAGTATTGTACTCCGAGAAGAAAGGATTTCTCCTGTCAGACTGATTCCTGCAGGAAGTAAATATGAGACCGTAGAATCCCATGAGCAAAAAGATTTTAATAAGATTTTTCACAATTGGATATTTTAGGTTATTTTTGATTTGGTGAACCTCCTGCAAAATAAGTTCATAAAAATCGTAATCAAAAGAAATATGCCTGTTTTTTATCGTATGGAGTTTGCGGTTTGCGTCGTGTGTCGTGAGACGTTTGCGGTTTGTGGATACAGCTTATTAGTATTGCCGGTTTAGTATTGAAGGAAATAATTGTTATTTTTGTCCAGCTTCAGAAGAGATGGTCACGCCTTGCGTGATAGACGCCGCGGCGAATGCGGCTAATAATATTGGAGAGATGGCAGAGTGGTCGAATGCGGCGGTCTCGAAAACCGTTGTCCTGCAATCGTGGGACCGGGGGTTCGAACCCCCCTCTCTCCGCAACAACAAATTACTCACCATCCGTTATCTGACGGATGGGATTTTTATTTTACAGATGGCCGAACCATGGATGCATGAGTGAGGACAGATGGAAAATAAAAATACTTGAGAGCGCAGCGAGCAAGGGAGTAATTTGTTGTTGTAAGGATCCCCCTCAGGGCTCGCCGGAGGCAACCCCCCTCTCCGCAAATACAGAGTTATCGGGTGTCTTAAAATTAATTCAATTCACCTTCTTTCATCCTGCTTGCTTTATCAAGCAGTATATCTATGTAGTCTTGTGTAAAATCGTAGTATATAATAGGAGCACTTGTGGAATCCGGGGGTTCATAGACACCTGAAACCGCTTCAGGATCACCTGCGCTGCCCCGACTTCCGGGATACCCGAAATCAAAATATATAATATAGTTTCCCTTCTCCCAGAAATATATCTTATCCATCATCCATCTTCCCTTGGGTCCGGGGAAATATACGTTTGATACTCTTTTCGATAACCAATCATATTTTTCTCCCTGGTCAAGCAAAGTCGGCCTTCCATATATTCCTGAATATGATTCAAATAATATTGTAATATCATTGATGTTACAATTATATGAAATCCTTCCATTTCCTGAATCTGACCTGTTGCAAAGAGTCAACTGAATGCTGGTCAACCTTTCATCAATTATCTGAGACCCTTTAAGATTAACTTTTGCAGAAAACGAAGGATTTATTTCCGAAAAATCATGGAACAGGTTCTTTTGTTTGTTCCCGAGTATATCAACGGATTCAATATACTGCAATTCACTGATGTCAAGCAAAGAATCCATAATGTTTTTTACATGAGAATAGTCCATGTCGAGATAGAATCCAAGAAAGCCGGTTTTATCAACCTGTTGTCTTGAGTTATTTGATTTTGTATTACAGGAGGTCAGGAAAAACATTATAAAAATCAGGTAATAAATAAAAAAGGTGTATTTGTGTCGCATTAGTTTCATAATGAAAGGCCCGAAGAGGAAGCATAATCAATTGAAGATTCAAATTTACTGAATATCATCCAGATTGAACGAAGTTTAGAATTGGTTTAATGATTTTTTTTAAACCGAGCTGTTTTCACCGATAATTGTATAAAGCATCTTATTTGCACGATATTTTACAGACAACCTGTCATAATGATACCTATTCCGCCAATTTGGCGCAATTGTCTAACAAAGACAGGCAATTTCCAAACAACTAACATGGAAATATCCAAATAATTGTTAAAATCCTGACACTCCCTTTTTTGGCTTCAATATTGTTATTTGTCTTGTATAATGAAGGAGGGATTATGGATAGTTTTTCCGAAATTATCGTTTCTGCGGTTGATAAAGTAAAGAATGCGGTAGTTAAAATCGATAAATATGTTTCTTTCAGAAATAAGGAAAGGATCTCCGGATCAGGTTCCGGATTTGTTTTTTCAAGCGATGGCCTGATTCTCACAAATGCTCATGTCATTGAAGGTGCCGTAAGATTAGAAGTAACATTGCTGGATGGGAGCAGGTTTACTGGCGAAATAACTGGTATTGACAAAGATACGGATATTGCAATTATCAAAATATTCGGGTCGGGTTATTCTTCAGCTAAACTTGGAGTTTCAGGCAATCTGAAAATCGGTCAGCTGATTATTGCTATCGGTAACCCGTTAGGATATCAGCATTCTGTTTCAATAGGTGTTATAAGCGGCATCGGCAGGACAATGCGCAGTCCTGATGGCCATCTGATTGATGATATACTGCAGTCTGATGCCGCCATGAATCCCGGGAACTCAGGAGGCCCTATGATTGACACCGGTGGTGAAGTGATTGGAATCAATACAGCAATTATACCAGGTACCCAGGGATTAAGTTTCTCAATAGGAATTGATACGGTAAAAGAGATAGCCAGATATCTGATAAAAGACGGTAAAGTAATCAAGGCTTATCTTGGACTTATGATTCATGAAATTGAAATACATCCCAGGATCAGGAACTTTTACAAACTCAGCTCCCATAAGGGAGTATTGATAACCGGACTTGAAAAACTATCACCAGGTGCACGTGCAAATCTGAAGGAAGGAGATATTATTGTAGAATTTGATGGAGGAGTTGTAACAAGCACAAGTGATTTGACAAAGCATCTGATTGGAGGCGAGATAATATTTAAACCTACCAGGATAAAGATACTCAGACAAACCAGAATAATTGAACTTGATATTTTCCCGGTTGAAAGGCCCGCAGCATAAAATAACACTGAAATAATATTTATAGGAATGATACTGAAAAACCATGAGTTCAAGGCAAGGGTGAAAAACCTTGAAAAATACGAGCAGAAGCTGCTTGAACTGAATCCGGTTTTCAAGGGTGAGGACCGCCAGACCGATACTTATTTCAATGTACCATCCGGGCGCCTAAAACTGCGGGAAGGGAATATTGAGAATGCACTGATATTTTATGACAGGCCTGATGTCGCTGATTCAAAGCAGGCAGAAATTGTGCTGTACAGGCATGCACCTGAAAGATCACTCAGGGAACTTCTCACAAAAGCATTCGGGATAAAAGTTGTTGTGGATAAAACAAGAAAAATATATTTCAGAGAGAATGTAAAATTCCATTTTGATCACGTTGACAAATTAGGAACATATCTTGAGGTGGAGGCAATTGATGAAACCGGAGAAATTCCTGAAGGTGAGCTGAAGAGACAATGCGACCGGTATTTCTCATATTTCGGTCTTGCAAATGCAGATTACGTTAGCAAATCATACAGCGACCTGATACTTGAAAAGGCCAGGACGGAACCGGAACATTAATGTAGGAGTATATTATATATAATATTACAGTATCATTTTCAAAAATATTTCTTTAATTTAGTATCCTCTTATTGACTGTTTTTCAACCGCTTTAGTGAAACTTGGGAGTTGTATCTAAAATAATTACAATAAAAATAAAATCGGGTAATTTGTTTGTATATTTTATTATTTGCGTATCTTTGCACCGATTTTTTTCTAAGGAAACGGTTACAACCAAATAATCGGAATTTAAACAAAGCAAAGTATTTAAAAACAAAAGAAAAATGAAGAACAAAGTATTAATGGGATTAGCAGTCATTGCAATGGTTGCAGTCCTTACGAGTTGTGGAAAGAAACCCCAGGCTGAAATTGATGCTGCTACTGCCGCTATCGAAGCCGCTAAAACTGCTGAAGCAGCAGTTTATGTACCTGCTGAATTTGCAGCTGTACAGGATTCATTAAATGCTGCTATGGCTGCCATTACAGCAAAAGAATCCAAATTATTCAAGAATTTCAAGGGCGAAACAGCAAAACTGGCCAGTGTCTTAACTCTTGCAAATACGGTTGCTGCCAATGCTGCCACCAAGAAAGAGGAAGTAAAAGCTGAAGCAGCTAATTTAATGACAGCTATTAAAACTGTTATCGATGAGAACGTTAAACTTATCCCCAAGCTTCCGAGAGGAAAAGAGGGTGCTGCCGTAATTGAGCAGATTAAGGCTGACGCTGCAACCGTTGACGCTTCAGTTGTTGAAGCTCAGGGTCTTTTTGACAAAGGTTCATTCATGGATGCACTCAACAAGATCAACGCTGCAAAAGAAAAAGCCGAAGGTCTCAATGCTGAAGTTAAGGAAGTCCTTACAAAAGCCAGAATCAAATTCTAATTCTGGTTCATTGGATAATATAAAAACCCCAGGGCTTACCCGGGGTTTTTTTTAATCTCAGGGAGGATGAGACAAAAAAAGCCTGTAAGAAAATTAATAACCATTTTTGTCATCCTGGCATTAATTGCACTGACCATAATATTGATGGTAAGAATGGTCCCTCAGCCCCCCCAGGAAAAAGTTGAGCTTGCCAGGATTGCCCTTTCTGAGGCAACCTCTAACAAAGCAGATACTTATTCAAAGAACCTTTACCGTGAAGCAAAGGCATTGTATGATTCAGCCATGATTAACTGGCAGAAGGAAAATGAACGGTTCATTTATTTCAGGGACTTTCAGAAAGTTGCAGGCTTTGCGGAAGAGTCGGCCAGAAAGGCTGAACAGGCATCGAAGACATCAAGGAACAATGTCATTGACCTTGATACCTTCCTCAGGGGAAAAATTGATAAGCTTAATAATATTGCAGGACAGATCGACAAACGTTACTCATCCTACCCATTATCCCCCGAGGTATGGACCAGGATCTCCAAAGGCAGAATGCTTCTGAAGGAGGCTGAAGTTGCCTTCAAAAAAGGAGATTTTGCACAGGCAAAAGCCAGGATTGCAGATTCGGAATTGCTGCTGACCGAATCATTCGATTGGGCAAATGCTCACATTAAAGACTATTTCAGCTCTTTTCCCGACTGGAAGAAATGGGCTGACAAAACCATCAGGGAATCGCGCCAGAACCAGAGTTACTCGATCATAATTGACAAATATTCCAGAAAATGCCTCGTTTACCTTGGCGGAGTTAAGAAATATGAGTATCATGTTGAACTTGGCAAGAATTGGGTGGGCGATAAAAGAATGAAAGGCGACAGGGCCACACCGGAAGGAATGTATAAAGTTGTCAGGAAATTTGGCACCGGCAGGACAAAGTATCACAGAGCCCTGCTTATTGATTATCCGAATGAAACCGACAAGGCAGAATTCAAACAGGAAATTGCCAGGGGTACACTTCCGAGGAATGCCAAAATAGGCAGCCTTATTGAGATTCATGGAGACGGCGGCAGGGGAATTGACTGGACAGAAGGGTGCATCGCACTGACAAATTCCGAAATGGATGTTGTGTATAAAATAGCAAAGGAGGGAACCCCGGTCACAATTGTTGGTTCTATGGTCAGTCTTGACCAGCTTCCTGATTAACATTACAGGAGATGGAAGATGATAATATAAATGTAAATAATCCTCTGCCGGAAGCAAACCAGCCTGGTGATATAATCGCCGCGGCTGCAATGTGGATACGGAAAGCGAGGGAGAATAAAAAGCTTGTTAAAGTACTCAGGACATTATTTGTAATCCTGGGATCATTCATTTCTGTTATATTTATTTTTGTTTTTGTCGTTTACCTTATTCCGGGCTTGCAGGAAGCAACATCCCGGCAAAAGACCAAATTCACGAATGATAGTGAATTAAAGAATGACCAGAACTACAAGAAGCAGACTTCCCTGATGTCAAGGGATTTACAGCGCCTTTCAAAAAAATATTCCTCCTACACATCAGGACAGTCATATATTGTGATTAACACAACTGACAACAGGTTTTTCCTCTACAGGAATAAAAAACTGATAAGGGAAGGCTTTTGCAGTTCGGGAAGTTACACAATGCTTAAAACCGAAGGTGAGAAAAAATGGATCTTCAGGACACCAAAAGGCAAATACTGGATTCAGGGAAAAATAACATCGCCGGTATGGAGAAAGCCCGACTGGGCGTTTGTTGAGGAAGGATTGCCAATCCCCTCTGCAACTCATCCATCAAGATATGAGTATGGAGTGCTTGGCGACTATGCCATGAGCATTGGTGACGGATATCTTATCCATGGCACTCTTTACAAGCGGTTTCTCGGAATGCCGGTGACGCATGGCTGTGTCAGGCTTAATGATGAGGACCTTGAGGCAATTTACAACACCCTCAGTATTGGTTCCAAGGTTTACATTTTCTGATCTTAATCAACTCCCTTTTAATGGATAAAACAGAAAAGAAAGGACTTACGGGAAAACACCTGACGCTTATCATAATTGGGGCTCTGATACTGCTGTTTCTTGTTTATTTCAGCATAATGTCAATTCTGGCTCCGGCGAGGAAACTCGGTGAGATAAGGGCGAAATATGGCTTGCAGGAGGATCCGGAAAACAAAGCTGATGAAAGATTCTACACTGATTCTGCTTTCATGGGTATGCTCAGGGAGAAAGCTTTCCTCCAGGCCAGGATAGCTATGGCTGAGACAGATTCGGTATATATGACAATAAACCTTGCCGACAGCACAGCAAACCTCGAAATCAGCGGAGTTATCGTACATTCTGCAAAGATGAGCGGGATAAAGGTCAGCGGGATCCTCAGATCCGGAAATGAATATGCAATATCATCAATGCTGGCGTCACCCATGAATATTGTAAGTGATATTGCAACTATAAAAAAGGAACCACTGATGGTTAAAATGGCGCCAAAAGATACTTCAGAGTTCAAGCCCGACATAATTCCTGACACCTCTGATTATGAGCCGGTAAATTATATCCTCGAAATGGATAACGGGATCAGGATTTATTTTTATCAGGCCACTGATACTATAACCAGCGATAAAAACAACCTATTCTTTTTCGACCTCAGCGACCGGCTGAGAAGTGCCTGGGGCTCGCTCAGGAGTGCAGCCAGGCTGAAGGTCCCCGAATATCACCCTTTCATTAAGCTAAGGCTTCCCAAAGCTGATGCAAAGATACTCTACAGGGCCGTGCCAAGGCATGGACAGATCGCTATTTACAGGTAGTATCTTTTTTCTTTAAAGCTTACCGGATTATTAAAAAATAATGTAGGTTTGAATCCGACTCTAACCTAATTCAGACTCACATGGCACGTTTTACCGGGATTATCGGAATTTTAATAATTCTTGGTCTGGCTTTCCTCTGGTCGAATAACAGGAAAGCAATTAATCTGCGCCTGGTAATTACCGGCCTTCTGTTGCAGATTGCTCTGGCAGTATTTATCTTAAAGGTTCCGCTTGGTCAGAGTATTTTCGCCTTTCTCGGCAAGGCAATAAATAAGCTGCTCGATTTTTCGCAGGAGGGAGGTGCCTTTGTTTTCGGCGACCTGACTAAGGTTTCGCAGATACTGCCTCCCGAAATTGTGAGTGCCGGAGTTTTCCTTTTTATTCTCATCCCCACAATAATATTTGTATGCGTACTGGTATCGATGGCTTACCATGTTGGAATAATGCAGAGGTTTGTGGCCGTTATTGCCAGGTTTGTGCATTGGGCGATGAGGGTTAGCGGCAGCGAGGCATTGTCGAATGTGGCCAGTGCCTTTGTAGGCCAGGTGGAGGCACAGATAATGATAAGGCCATACCTTTCGGGAATGACAATGTCCGAACTGCTTGCCTCGATGACAGGCAGCATGGCATGCATCGCCGGGGGGGTGATGGCAGTCTATATTTCGATGGGGGTTCCTGCTTCCTACCTCCTGGCGGCCAGCCTGATGGCAGCACCCGGGGCCCTTGTAATATCAAAAATAGTATTTCCCGAAACGCAGGAATCCGAAACAAAAGGTATTGTAAAGCTTGAGGTTAAAAAACAACATACCAATATTATGGATGCAATCTCTCACGGAGCAACAGATGGTATGTCAATCTCGATTAATGTTATTGCAATGCTGATTGGGGTTATTGCCCTGGTAGCTTTGGTGGATGCACTCCTGGGATATTTTGGCCTTTTCCTGGGATGGACGGGCCTGTCGCTCGATTTTATAGGGCTAGATGTAAACAGCCTCAGGCTTAAGGATGTGTTCGGGGCATTCTTCTCCCTGTTTGCAATTGTTATGGGAGTACCCGTCTCGGAATCATTCGATGTGGGTTCCCTGATGGGAACAAAAATGGTAATCAACGAATTTGTTGCTTATTCTGATCTTTCACCGATGATCCAGCAGGGAGCCCTTAGTGCAAAATCGGTTGTAATAGCAAGTTTTGCATTATGCGGATTTGCAAATTTCAGCTCAATTGCGATCCAGCTCGGGGGTATAGGAGTTATGGTTCCGAACCGGAAAGCTGACCTGGCCAGGCTGGGATTCAAGGCAATGATCTGTGGAACAATGGCATCGTATATATCTGCAAGCCTGGCGGGGATATTGATGTAGGGGGATTGCCTGAGGCGAGAATGGTGGAGATCTGGCATTCTTCAGCTCCCCTCCCTGGGGGCCGAGCGTCAAAAAATGATCCGGTGGATCATTTTAGCGAAGGAGCCAGACTGCAGGGGAGATTTGTGGTGGAGGGGTTGGGGGTGGGTTAATTCGGGATTACGACCTCCCTTCGTTCGATCGTGATCCCCGGGGGAGGATCCCTGCAAAGCCAAAGCAAATCCGGTTTTTCAGAAGAAAAACAAGAATAATGCGCCGGATCGGCGCATTATTTGCTGTGGCTTTGCGGAGAGAGGGGGATTCGAACCCCCGGTACAGTTACCCATACGGCAGTTTAGCAAACTGCTGGTTTAAGCCACTCACCCATCTCTCCAAACAACCTTCTGGTGTTACGGCAGTTTAGTCCCGAGTACTCGGGACTGGTTTAAGCCACTCACCCATCTCTCCTTCTCCTCGACCGCGACAAAAATAGGAAAACATGCATAAACTGCAAAATCTGAGATAACTTATTTCAAACCCTTAGGTATTGGTGCCAATTCCGAAAACCGGTCAGGAAACCTTCCTCTCAAGAAGGAGAATATTCTCAATATGATGAGTATGGGGGAACATATCAACCGGCTGAACCCTTTTTACAATATAATGATCTGACATCAGACCTGTATCCCTCGCCTGTGTTGCCGGATTGCAGGAGACATACACAATCCTTCCAGGAGAGGCATTAATGATCTGCCTTACCACATCCTCATGCATTCCGGCCCTCGGCGGATCGGTGATTATAACATCCGGATTGCCATTCTCAAGGAAAAAGCTTTCGCTGAGCAGCAATCTGATATCCCCGGCAAAAAACCGGGTATTTGCTATGTCATTGATTTCTGAATTGACAATTGCATCTTTAACCGCTTCATCAATATATTCAATCCCAATTACTTTCCTCGCAGAATCAGCAACGAAATTTGCAATCGTACCGGTTCCTGTATAGAGATCATAAACAATCTCGCTTCCTGTAAGTCCGGCAAACTCCTTTACACTGTTGTAAAGCCTGAGGGCCTGTTTTGAATTTGTCTGGTAAAATGATTTCGGTCCGATTCTGAACCTTAGTCCGCCCATCTGCTCGAGAAGATGGTCATCACCTTTGTACAGTACCGGAACCTGGTCGGCCAGGGAATCATTCTGCTTGGTGTTTATAATGTAAAAAAGCGAGCTTATCTGCGGAAATTCCTCTGCAAGAAAATCCATCAAACCGCTTATCCGCTCCTTTTCATCAAGGAAAAATACGACTATTACCATCACCTTTCCGGTGGCTGTGTTCCTGATTATCAGATTTCTAAGGAATCCTGTCTGTTGCCGCAGATTAAAAAATGCAAGTGATTTCCTGTGGGCATATCTCCTTACGGCATCACGGATGGAGTTTGATGGCTCAGGCTGAAGGTGGCATTCCCTTATATCCAGGACCTTGTCAAAAAGACCGGGGATATGGAATCCAAGCGCATCCTCATTCCGGCTCTCATTGTCGGAAATCATTTCTTCCCTCGTGAACCAGCGCTTGTCGGAAAAAGTGTATTCAAGCTTGTTGCGGTAAAGGAAAACCTCAGATGAACCGATTACCGGATCCAATACTGGAATATCCAGCTTCCCAATCCTTGTCAGGTTGTCTTTCACCTGTTTCTCTTTCCACCAGAGTTGTTTGTCGTACGGAAGATGCTGCCATTTGCATCCCCCGCAAACACCGAAATGGGCGCACCTTGGAGTTATCCTGTCGGTAGAATATTCATGAAAGCGTATCACCGTGCCTTCCAGGTATTTCCTCCTTTTCTTCCTGACGCTGATATCCACCACATCACCCGGGATCAGCATAGGAACGAAAACAACCTGATTGTCAATCCTCGCTATTGCATTGCCTTCAGCTCCTATATCCGTAATAATTACCTTTTCGAGCAAAGGCATCTCTTTCTTCCGGCCCACCTGTAATATTTATTAGTATTGTTACCTGCCAGAATTCATGAAAAACTTCAATCCTTTTATCATTGCGGGAATTACAGCTTCCCCGTGGTCAAGACCCGGAATTATTTCTTTGGTGATTGTCTGTGCTGAAGTTCCCGCCAGGATCATTGAATCATAAATGCTTTCTGTTGTTATGGGATTTACAGAGGTGTCTCCGCCGCCGTGTATCAGGTATAGAGGTACTGAGGTCTTCCAGCCGGCAATGCTGTTGGCGGTAAGTGATGCCCTCACTGACGCATACCTGGCACCAGTAGTGTAATCCGTCAGAAACTCATTCGTAAAAAGGTCAGCAATTACAGTGGTCAGTTGTCCATTTATCTGGCCCGAGTTTAATAAACCGTTGTACAAACCGCCCAGCCTTGAAGCATACGGTTCTTTAAGAATATCTGAAACAGGATTTGTGAACTGATCATACTCCGAATAGGAATTAATAATGTATCCTATGTATACAGGTTCCGGATATGAGGTCAAGCCTGTCATCGAACCGAACAGAATATTCATATCATACGGGCCGGCGCCGCAAACACTGGCCTTAAGGCTGAAATCAGCGGAGTAATCAATCTCAAGCGCTTCATGCACAGCCAGTGTTGCCCAGCCTCCCTGTGAATATCCTGCAAGGTATACGTCATCGCTTATTGTCAGTCCGGGAAGCTCTTCGCCATCCATCTCCCTTACTGCATAAAGCATGTCGACGACTGATCTTACCGTCGGTTCCTTTATAAGGTAGGGGTGTGTGATACCCGCCGACTCACCGAACCCGGGGTAATCCGGAATGACTACGGCGTAACCCATTGATGCAATTATTTCCACAAACTGGTAGGATGGATTTCCGGGATATTCAGTAGGAGCATTGGAATTTACCGTATTTGTTCCATTCTGAAAACTAAGGAGAGGATAATCTCCGTCACCGCCAGGGATGCATAAAAGTCCAGAGGCATTGATCTCAGTTCCTTGAACTTCAGTTCTGTATACCACCCTGTAAATATCCACCGGATGGGATATGTAGGGTTTGATATCATTAAGCTCGGGAAATGACGGGGCTGCGAAATCAAGAAGAGTGTTGATATATGTAATGCTGTAATTGGATATGAATTCCTTTGAGATGAAATATTCATATTTAGTATCATCATTTTTTGAGCATGATGAAAAAAACAGAATAACGCTGAAAATGATGAGCAGTAGATTTAACCTGTTCCTTATTCTTATACCCATAACCATGCTTTTATTATAAACACTTTGTGTCCTTCTGTTTAAATGATTTAAAAACCTACACAGAGAGCCACTGAGAAGTCACTGAGATCCACAGAGATCTTACTTCTTAACTCTGTGTACCTCTGTGATTTCTCTGTGGAACTCTGTGTAACCAATAGTATTTTTTTGATGCTCTCATCTTTCATAATTGGGTGTATAACTTTGTGGTAAGATTATTTTTCTTAAACACAAAGGACTTGAAGGATGATCAGTTTAAACCAAAGGACAAAGATAACGGTTATTGACATACCCGCTTGTTTAAAGCCTTCCATACTTTTTCTATCTTTGCTCAATTTTAGAAAATTCATGGTTTCAGTACAGGATCTCTCCTTATCATTCGGAAGCTTTGACCTGCTCACGGATATCTCATTTCTGATAAATGAACAGGACAGGATAGGCCTTACAGGTAAAAACGGAGCCGGCAAGACAACTCTCCTTAAAATAATAGCGGGCCATCAGAGCCCAACAAAGGGGTTTGTCGATATGTCGAAGGAAGTTACCATAGGATACCTGCCCCAGCAGATGGCCGTTGACGACTCAACCACTGTCATGAATGAAACCCTGACAGCATTTGCGGAGCTTATGAGCCTTTCCGAAGAAATTGAAAAATGCAGTGCAGAAATAGTAAGCAGGGAAGACTATGATTCACCGGAATATCTTAAGTTATGTGACAGGCTGACCGAGACAGAGGAAAAGTACAGGATAATGGGTGGCACTAACTATCTTGCAGAGGCGGAACGCACTCTTACAGGACTTGGTTTCGAGAGAAAGGACTTTAACCGGCCGACCAGTGAGCTCAGCGGAGGATGGCGGATGAGGATCGAGCTTGCTAAACTGATCCTTAAAAAGCCGTCACTGTTCCTCCTTGATGAGCCTACGAATCACCTTGACATTGAGTCGATCCAGTGGCTCGAAACATTTCTTGCAGGTTATCCCGGAGCGGTAATGATGGTTTCGCACGACCGCGCTTTTCTCGACAACGTCACAAACAGGACAATTGAAATCTCTCTTGGGAGGATCTACGATTACAAGGTATCATGGTCGAAGTATGTTGTTTTGAGGGAAGAGAGGAGAGTTCAGCAAATAGCTTCCCTGAGGAACCAGCAGAAAATGATAGAGGATACCGAGAAGTTCATTGAACGTTTCAGATATAAGGCAACCAAGGCGGTTCAGGTCCAGTCAAAAATCAAGCAGCTCGACAAGATAGAACGGCTCAGCGTCGATGATGAAGATACCGGTTCAATAAACCTCAGGTTCCCTCCCGCTCCCAGGTCAGGAACCGTAGTGGTTGAAGCTGAAAACCTGTCAAAGAGCTTTGGTTCACTGAATGTGCTGAACAAGGTTTCAATAACCATCACAAGAGGAGAAAAAGTTGCTTTTGTCGGCCGCAACGGGGAGGGAAAAACAACATTCTCAAGGATCATTATCGGTGAAATCGATCATGAGGGCTCCCTGAAAATCGGCCACAACGTAAAAACAGGCTACTTTGCGCAGAACCAGGATGAACTGCTCGACGAGAACCTGACGGTCCTTGAGACAATCGATTATATTGCCAGGGGAGAAATCCGTACAAAGATCCGGGATCTGCTCGGCGCCTTTCTCTTCAGGGGGGAGGATGTTGACAAGAAAGTCAAGGTGCTTTCGGGCGGTGAAAGATCAAGACTGGCACTGGTAAAACTCCTTCTCGAACCCTGCAACCTGCTTGTGCTCGATGAACCGACAAACCATCTCGACATGCGCTCAAAGGATATCCTGAAACAGGCTTTGATCAAATACGATGGCACGTTAATTGTGGTTTCCCATGACAGGGATTTTCTGGATGGTCTTGTAACCAAGGTCTATGAGTTCAAACATAACAGGATAAAGGAAAATATCGGCGGGATTTATGATTTCCTGAGAAAGAAAAAGATTGTGAACCTGAGGGATATCGAAAAAAAGGACAGGCTGTCGAGGGAATTAAGAAAAGACGAAAATGCATCAAACAAACAGAAATACCTTGAAAAAAAGGAACATGAGAGGTCACTCAGAAAACTCAGAAAGAGACTTGAAGATTCCGAGAACCTGATTGAAGAGATGGAAAAGGAGCTTTCAGCCATTGATATTGAACTTATGACAATTGCCGATCCCTCGGAAAGTGCCGGGATCTACAGTAAATATGAAAATCTCAGGAAACAACTGAATGAAGAGATGAATAACTGGACGAGCTGGTCGCATGAGGTCGATGAATTCTTAAAGACAACGGAGGATAATGGAATACCAGAAACTTGAAAAGGATTATCCGGTACATGTTTATGAAACTGGCCCTGACGGCAGACTGAACCTTCATTCCCTTTTTGATTACTTCCAGGACATAGCATCCGACCATGCCGTACGGCTTGGTTTTGGAAGGGACGACCTGTTGAAACAGAACCATTTCTGGGTCCTTTCAAGAATCTATTCCGAAATATCACTGCTGCCCTCATGGGGCGAAACTATAATCCTGAAGACCTGGCCGAGGGGAACCGACAGGCTCTTTGCCCTGAGAGACTATGAAGCGCGTTTCCCTGATGGAAGAATAATTGCCCTTGCAACTTCCTCATGGCTGATAATTGACCGTGACACCAAGCGAATCCAGCGGCCCGACAATTTAAGGAGCAGTTTGAATTCTGATCCATCGGTTGAGAATGTGTTACCCAGGAATGCGATTAAACTCGAACCCGCGGGGAGCAATGGCCGCACAATTCCGCATTTCAGAGTCAGGATTAGCGACCTTGATATCAACCTGCACACCAACAACGCCAGGTATCTCAAATGGATCACCGACAGTTACGACCTTGATTTCATGCTGAATAATGTACCTTTATCTGCCGAAATAAATTATCTTGCCGAATCACGATTTAACGACACCATTTACATTTTGATTTCGGAAGATGAAGGCGGCGGCAATTTCTTTAACCATTCAATAATGCGTACATTCGACAATGCAGAGCTTTGCAGGGTAAGGATCAGTTGGGGTAAAAAAATATAACAAAATCATAATTCTGGAACATGGACCGGAAAAATTCTTTCACAAAATACAGCATCCTGTTTTACACCGGACTGTTTTGTCTTGTGGTTGCTTCATGCAGTACCACAAGAAAAACCGTTATTGACACAAAGGATCTTTCCTATTTGTACAACCCGACAAAAAGCTCAATTAAGCCCCGTTTCAGTGTCTTTAATGAATCTGACGGATCATCGGTTTTGTCAGTCAGGCTTCCTGCTTCAGACCTGTTGTTCACCGAGGCAAACCCCAGGGGTATCCCTATGGCACAGCTGCTGATTACGGTAAAACTGTACAATATAACCAGCGGCAGAGTCCTGGCTGATACGGTTTTTATCGACGCAGATATTGTAAAAGAGGCATCGAGCCAGGAATATGTTTATAAACTGCCGCTCAGGGTGACACAGGGAGCCGATTACATTGCCGAAGTCAAGCTCCTCGATCAGCTCCGTGCCGAAGTGATCCAGTCATTCGTGACATTCAACACCCGTTCTCCTGAAAACAGGTATAATTTCAGGATCCGCGGCCATCTCCGTAATAACGAGCTGTATAATCCGGTTGTAAGGGTTAATGAGTATGTCAATCTTCTTTATCCGGGCGGGCCTGTCGACAGCCTTTTCATCTCATATTACAGGCCCCTGACTGAAGTACCCTATCCGCCTTCAATGCTGCTGCCTGAGAAAATAATTGATTATGATCCCGACACAACTGTTGCACTGGCATATTCCGATACCCTTCCGATAATGTTCCCAACCGAAGGTATTTATTTTTGCACCATTAAAAGGGATTCGGAAGAAGGATTCACTTATTTCAATTTCGGCAGCACCTACCCTTCTATGACTGATCCGGCAGTAATGATAAAGCCGCTTGCCTACCTTGCCTCAGAGGAGGAGATGAACCGGATGGTTTCTTCTTCAAAGCCCAAGGCGGCCCTCGATGAGTTCTGGATCAGCTGCGGAGGTAATATTGACAAAGCGAGGGAACTCATACGGATTTATTACACAAGAGTCCTCTATGCCAACTATTATTTCACTTCATTCAAGGAAGGATGGAGGACCGAAAGAGGCATGATCTACACAATCTATGGTCCTCCTGATAAAGTGTACAAGAATTCGGAGGAAGAGAGTTGGGGATACAGGAGACCGCTCCTTAAATCATCCTGGGGTGGCAGGATCCACGTTAAGGAGAATTATCTTTTTTTCAATTTCAGAATGAGAAAAAACAAGTTCTCCGATAACGATTTCTACCTGAGCAGGAGTGAAACACTTGTAACTTATTGGGATAAGGCTGTTGCCAGCTGGAGGAAAGGACTTGTATTCCGTCTCGACAATCCCGACGATCTATAATTACCTGAATGAAAGAAACCGATTGCATCTATGGACTGAGGCCGGTTATTGAAGCTGTCAGGGCAGGCAAGCCTATCGACCGCCTTCTTATTAAACAAGGCCTTCAGGGTGCTATTTATCATGAGCTCATGACTGAGGTCCGGAATCATAACATCGCCTACCAGATCGTTCCCCTTGAAAGGATAGAGCTTGTCACTCGGAAGAATCACCAGGGAGTTCTAGCCTGGCTCTCACTTATTGAATTTCAGGCGATTGCCAATCTTCTGCCCATGATTTTCGAAAAGGGAGAAGATCCGCTGATAATTGCCCTTGACGGAGTGTCGGATGTACGGAATTTCGGAGCAATCGTACGCAGCGCTGATTGCCTTGGGGCCCATGCAGTAATAATTCCCGAAAAAGGATCGGCAAGGATAACAGCCGATGCCATCAAGACATCTGCAGGAGCGCTTCATTCTTTTCCTGTATGCAGGGAAAGGAGCATCGTGAGATCAATTGAGTATCTCAGGGAGTCGGGACTTAAGGTTATTGCCGCAGGCGAAAAACAGGGGACCCCAGTAGCTGAAGCTGATCTCAAGGGCCCTGTGGTCCTTATAATGGGATCGGAAGACAAGGGAATAAGCCGCGAGCTTCTGTCCTTATCCCACCAGCAGATTATGATCCCGATGAAGGGGAAAATCGAATCATTGAACGTATCCGTAGCAGCCGGGATACTTCTCTATGAAATTGCAAGGCAGAGATCTGCCTGATTATCCGATAATATTCAGAATCCTCTGATCAAGTAATGCCTGATCGGCAGTGAATGAAGCCAGCCCTGCAAGTGTCAGAAGGGTGTCCGGCGCTATTTTCCCATCCCTGATCTTCTGCTGCCATTTTGAATAAACCGGGATCTTCCCGTCAGCTGCAATAGTTATTTTTTCTTCCTTTGAGAGTGATGGGAACATATCTTCACAACCTTCTTCATGAGCTATATGCACCAGCTCCTGTCCTGTAAGCGGCAGCTTCTGATAAAGCCTTTGAGCAAGGCTTAGCACCCTGTCGTCAACCTCCCAGAATTTTTCGATTCCTGAATCTTTTGCTGAGGGATAAATGCTTGCATCATAGTTTTCGTGGGTGCGCGATGAAAATTTCCCGGTCAATGAGGCGCGTCCGACTGACGCCACCTTCGGCGGCATAGTAAATACATCAACTCCGGCAAGCAGTTCGAGCTGGTTATAATGGCGCAGACTTGCGGCAATAAGTTTAGTCTGCCACTGATTTTGTGCAGAAAATGCTGTGACCCAGTTCTGGGAAGAGATTACTGCCCTTTCACCGGCACCTGATCCGTCCCCAAGCTTGTTGTCCATCATGAATGCACCTATCCGCCCGAGAAAAACATTGAGATAGTCAGGCTGGGCCGTCCTTGTTACAATAACATTCTGCCGGGCGCTGAATTCAAGAG
Organism: uncultured Bacteroidales bacterium; assembly: GCA_963696535.1. GTDB lineage: Bacteria > Bacteroidota > Bacteroidia > Bacteroidales > VadinHA17 > LD21. Next base: position 16,837 of record CAVOKP010000015.1, on the reverse strand, counting down.
TGAAGTTTACGCGTACACCTGATTCCTTAAGCCTCCTTGCCCCTATCAGACCTTCAGCTGTATACGGTACTTTTACTATAAACTGGTCCGGACAGATTTCATGATAGCGTTTGCCATAGTTTTCGATTGCCTTTATGTCGTGGGCAGTGTCTGTATGGAGCTCAACGCTTACAAATCCTCCGAATTTTGACGCCAGCCTCAAACCGTGTCTTGCATTGAGCATGAAAGAGATCTCCTTGACCTTTAATTCAAGAGGCAGTTCATGAACAATGTGTTTTGCGTCAGAAATAAAGATATCATAGATCCCTTTTTGAATCTCATTGTTGAGAAGCGTATTATTGGTTGTGAGGGCGCTCATCTCCGGCGACCAGTTTGCCTCTGCCTCTTCAATGTCACCAGTATCAAGCCAGAGTTCAGTTCCTGCATCCCTTAGAGATTGCCAGAAAGGATCCTTTTTCCCGTTGACATGCTTCTCGTTCAGATTTGCCCAGAGGAAATCACTTATTCTTGTGTTCAGGTCAGCCATAATATTAATTATTTGTCATATAACAGATGTAATCTCAATTTGTTTCCGCCAACCGGTTTATATCGTCGCCGGTAGGATGCTGAAATACATTAAGCTCAAAATCATTAAGGGTTGCGAGCAGATGTTCAAGTATTTCCGACTGCAGGTTTTCGAAAGGCACCCATGTGTTGTTTAAGGCGTAGGCAAGAACCTGCAGGGGTAACCCGTTGCCCTCCGGTTCCCTATGCCTTACAATCACTGTCTCCTTCTTATCGACCATTGCATGGTTCTTAAGGAATGAGCCTGCATAAATCCTGAATAGACCCAGGTTGGTAAGGCGGGGAGTGCCCGGCAATGGTTCGTCGTTTTCATTTTTCAGCTTACCTGGCTTTCCGGTGCTTTTCCCCTCTGCGTTGAAATGATCATTCATCAGTGGCATTGCCCTGATTTTTTCCAGGAGTGCCTGATCGGGAAATTTTATGCTCCTCATATCAATGCTGATCGATCTTTTCATCTGCCTGATGCCCGATTCCTGCATCCCTTTCCAGTTCTGAAACGACTCGCTTACAAGCGAGTAAACCGGAATTGTAATAATTGTCTTGTCAAAATTCCTCACCTTGACCGTGGTCAGGGTGATATCCTCCGTTGTACCGTCCACTCCCCTCGATGGTATTGTGATCCAGTCCCCGATTTTCAGCATATCATTGCCGGCCAGCTGAATACTGGCGACAAGTCCCAGAATGGCATCCTTGAAAATGAGTAAAAGGACCGCTGCCATGGCTCCCATCCCTGCTACGATGGTACCAACCTCCTTCCTGAAAATCACGGAAATAATTACAAGCAGGGTAATAAGTACAATGAAAAGTTTAACCACCTGAACATAACCCTTTATGTTGCGGTGCCTTGAAATTGGAAGCGTAAGGTAAATCCTGTGCCACGATTCGATGAACAGGTTCACTACCACCATCCCTGTCAGCACCATATATATGTAGGTCATCTTCCTTACGGCCGAAAGCCATCCGGGATAAGCATCAAGAGCCCATCCGGCCATGAACCAGATAACGAGCGCAGGGGCCAGGTGTGACAGCCTGTGAAAAACCTTCTGTTCAAGAAAAACATCATCCCAGGCTGATGTTGTCTTTTTTATGATCCTTGTCACCACATTTAGGATCACTGTTTTTACAATAACATATGCAATCCAGCTGAGGAACAGCACAATGAAAACAAGACCCGCAGTACTCAGGAAGGCTGCCAGGCTGTAGCTCAATCCGGCATTTATGAAAAGCTCTTTCAGCCAGATTGCAGGATCATTAGGAAATTGCATTGTAGCCAGGTTAATTCCGTGCAAAAATAGACAAATTCTCAATCCTTATCGATGAATATTCTTAGCTTTATATCACAAAATAAAAACTTGCAAAATATGAGGATCTCTTTAGCTTTTATCCTGACATTCTGCACATTGACATCAGGAGGACAATCTGTTTTTGAAAAATATTTTACTGATAAAGTATTGCGGTTCGATTTTATGCTTGCGGGTAACAGCAATAAAACAGTGGTATATCCGGTAGGATTGAAAGAGGAACCCATCTTTGGAGGATCGCATGAAAACCTCGTAGATCCGTTTGATTATGGCAACTTCAGGTATGAAGTATTTGACGAGGCCGAAAACAGACTGATCTATTCGCGCGGATTTTGCACCCTCTTCCAGGAATGGCAGACAACGGCAGAAGCAAAAACCCTTGAACGCAGCTTTTACGAAGTTGCAACAATGCCATATCCGAGGAACAAGGTCCGTTTTGTACTGAGCCTCAGGGAAAAAACCGGGAACTTCTCAAAACTCTATGAAACAATTATTGATCCTGCCGACTTCTATATAAGAAAAGAGAAAACAGTAAACACTCCCGTTTCAAGGATTTACGGTACGGGAGAACCGGGGAAATCAGTCGATCTTGCATTTGTTGCTGAGGGCTATACTGCAGATGAAATGGTCAAATTCAGACAGGATGTAAAAAGAATGGCAGATCTCCTTTTTTCCGAAGCACCCTTCAATGATTACAGGGATAAAATAAACATCTGGGCTGTTGAAGCCGTCTCACAGGAATCCGGTACTGATATTCCGGGTGAAAAGGTTTATGTTAACACAGCCATGAATTCAAGTTTCTATACGTTTGGAACCGACCGTTACCTTACAACCCAGGATATTGAATCGGTAAATGATTATGCCGCAGCGGCACCGCATGATAACATTATAGTTCTGATCAACACCAGCAAATACGGGGGAGGCGGAGTGTATAACTATTACAGCGGAACCACCGCTGACCATCCCCTTTCTCCGAAGGTATTTATCCATGAATTCGGTCATGGATTTGCAGGGCTGGCAGATGAATATTATACGTCCGATGTTGCCTATGATGAATTTTATCCCCTTAATGTTGAGCCATGGGAACCGAACATAACCACAATGGTCAGCTTTGACTCAAAGTGGAAAAAGATGATTGCCCCGGGGACTCCTTTGCCAACTCCTGCTGAGGAAAAATATTCAGGGACAACCGGTTTGTTCGAGGGCGGAGGTTATTCGGCAAAGGGGATTTTCAGGCCCGAGATGGATTGTCGCATGAAAAGCAACGGACCAAAAGGATTCTGCTCGGTATGCCGTGAAGCAATAAGGAAAATGATTGAATTCTATGCCAATTAATTTAAGAACTTACACTGAGATCCACTGAGAAGTCACTGAGATCCACAGAGATTTTGTTTCTTAACTCTGTGGCCCTCCCCCGAAGTCTCGGGGCAAGTTGTGTCTTCTCGGTGTAACTCTCCCGACAGATCGGGACAAGTTGTGTAACTAAAAGTCATAAATATAGATGTTCCCATTTTTTATCGATGGGTGCATGACTTTGCGTTTAAAAAGATTTTTTCAACTCCGCCTATGGGGTCATTGTTTATTTTACTTTTCGGTCAATGAGATAATACAATACAAGCGCCAGTCCGCCGAAGATAAAGATCATCGAAAAGTATCCGGCTTCTTCCGACGGGAATACATCAGCTGAATCCAGAATTGAACCGGCAATGATTCCAAGGCCTATACCCATGAAGAGCATGCCTGTCTTCAGGGCAAATTTTCCCCAGTTAATCAATGATTTTCCCTCTTTTCCGGTGTTGAAGAGGCTGGCGTCAGCACCTTTTTCAATGAGCGCCATCCGCTCCTTATTGCGGGTTGAATAATGGACATACCACATCCCGAATACTGTTGCGAACAATGCAATAAAAGCAATTAAAGTTTCCATCTTTTTCTTTTTTTGGTTTAACTTGATTTCACCCTTTAGACACAGGAAGAGATAAGACGGTTACAGTAAAAAGGAAAAAATTCCTTGTGCTCTTATTGGAATAAAAAAATTATTGGTATTTAAAACTTCTTTTTAAAGGCTAAGTACGCTAAGAAGTCGCTTAGTACGCTAAGTTGCAGCATTAATAATTAAAACTTTGCGATCTCATATCTAACTTATCAAGTTATTCTTTTTGGGGCCATATCTTTATATACTGAGGGACTACTATATAACTAATGTAAAAAACTACAAAGAGAACCATGAATTTTAAATCCGTGAATTTCCGTGCTATCCGTGGTGAATTTCTTAATTTTTTTTTCCACGGATAGCACGGAGATCACGGATGTTCTCATTGATTTTAATTCCGTGTATATCCATGTTCCCGATGTACTTGGAAGTTATTTTTAGTGACATTACCATAATTAAAAATGGGTATAAAACTCTGCGTATCCCGAGTTCCAGGGATTGCGGTCTTTGCGGTTTGCTCTTAAAGATTTTTTCTCTTATATGGTAACCAATTCATAACTTTGAGCGTCAAATATCCGGAATGGGTCCTGAAGACGATAAATATTATATTGATCAGGTGCTTGAAGGCAGGATGAGTGCTTTTGCATATCTTGTTGATAAACACAAAGATAAGGCTTTCAATCTTGCATTCAGGATCTGCGGGAACCGCGAGGAGGCCGAAGAGATCGCGCAGGATGCATTCCTGAAAGCCTACAAATCGCTTAAGGATTTCAAAATGAAAAGCAGCTTTGCCACCTGGCTCTTCAGGATTGTTTATAATACATCGGTTTCACTTGTCAGAACGAGGAAGAAAAAAGTATTATCCATTGAAGAATTTCCGGCCGACGCGGTAGATTTTCTTTCGATGAACCTCAGTGATGAGGAGGCAACGGATGATTACAGGAATTCACTTGTTAATTTTGCACTTCAGAAGATATCCGAAGAAGAGAGAGGACTTGTAACTCTTTATTATTATGATGAGCTTGACACCGGGAAGATGTCAGATATCACAGGTATCAGCAGGTCGAATATCAAGGTAAGGCTCTTCAGGGCCAGGCAAAAAATGGCAGAAATTATCAGAAAAGCTGAAATGAAAAACGTTTTGCACCATGAATAACCGGGAGATTAATGACGAGGAACTGCTCAGAAAATTTCTCAGTCCTGAAAGGATAGAGAGAGCACCTGAAGGATTTACCACGAAAACCCTTACAAGGATCCGGATTGAAACCCGGCCATCAAAGGAACATTTTGGCTTCCCTGCAAGAAACAGGGTGCCGTTAATATCAGCTGCAATCACTGCCGGACTGATACTTGCTGCAATCCTTATCCCTGCAGGCGAAACCGGATCCATAAGCTCTGAAATCTGGAAATATTTCCGGGATATAGAATTCACATTGCCAGGCATTAACCTGCCAAAGTGGGCATCATATACGATGATCGGAATATTTGTAATGGGATTTTTTGACAGGGCCCTTTCAGGGATCTTTCACAGGGAGAAAACCCCTAAATCCCCTAAAGGGGACTTTAAAATAATATAGACCCCCTTCAGGCGGAAGGGGGTAGAAGATCAAATCTTAAGTACCTGGGAATTCAACCCCTTGGCATTGAGCGACCTGCTCATGGCCTGAAGGATTTCCCTGATTCCAAGCTTGATATCACAGCTTCCCTTAAGATGCACAATAAGGGCACATTGTTCAGCCTGAACCGAATCGTGGCCGCAAATCTCAACGAGCGATTTAATTACGTGGTCAAAAGTATTTACCTCGTCATTGTACAGGATAAGGGAATGTATTTCGCCTGTACTGCTGAGTTTGTCATTCTTGTGTAATGTTTTTTCCTTCATCGCTATTTCTCAAAAAGTTGCTTTGCAGTCTCTACCGGTATCTCCCTGCTGCCGAGATAGGCAGATATTTTTGCGTCGCGGTAACCATTCCGTTTTAACAGGTCCGCATATTCAGAAGCGCTTTCAAAAGTAATAAATTTTCCAATCAGATAAACAAATGTACCTCCATCAGCCTGAATTATCTCAAAGCCACGGCTCCCTGCCATCTTCCTGTAAGCTTCCGTGGTTTCATCACCCAGCGGTTTAGAAGATCTGGTGACCTCAATCCTGAAAACCAGTGTTGAGGCCTCTGCGTCAATGCGTTTCACCGGAGGAGCGATTGAAGGGAGAGGCTTCCGTGCCCATTCGCTTTCCATAAGTGAGGCCCTGTCAAGTGAAACTGCCTTCCCGTCGAGAACCGCGGTTATAAAAGAATCCCTGAATCCCATTTGCTTTACAGTCAACAGCGACCGGCTTGCATCTTCCATCCTCCTGAATATCCCTACAAAGTAACGGGTCGACCCGGTGCCCGGCACCGCAAATCCGGAAACCGGAGAGAGGCCTTTGAAGAAAACCGGGTCGAGAGGTTTGCTGAACACACCCATCTGGATGCGATACACCAGTCCGGCAGGTATTTCAGGATCAATTTGAATTTTCTGACTCCTGATGCGTGCAGGATCAGTTTCAACATTGAACAGTGAGTAGATTTCTTCACTGCCCGCAGTTTCAGGCAAAACGGGCTCCGGAACAGCTTCCCTGGTGACCGCGGATTTTTCGACCGCCGGTTTGACAGGAGTATTGCCGAATTTTTCATCGGCCATCCTCTGATATTCGGAGGCCAGCGATTCCAGTTCCGAGATCCTTGCCTTTGCCGCAGGCCTCTGAGAGGGAGCAATATTGTCATATCCCTTCCTGTAGTCAGCCGCCAGAGCATTCAGGGAATCGGCTTTTACCTGGTAATTCATCGCATCCGACAGCACCCTGTCATATTCAGGAGGAACATCCTTTTTCACGGGGACCGGCTTAACTGCCGGCTGAGGTGGTTTTTTCTCAGGCGGGGCCTTTTGCACCGCTAAAACTTCATAACCGGTTTTCCTGTCCCTGCATTCCTGAATATATTTTGCAATATCCATTTCCCTTGCTCTCTTCTTTCCGGCTTTTTCCTCAAAATTGCCATATGATTCAAGTGCATCCGGAAACCTGCCAGCCATCTGTTGCGACCGGCCAAGATAAAACCATGCATCGTCAGGAATGCTCTTGATATCAAGGGAACCATTCAGCGCTTCCCGCAGGAAACCTGAAGCTCTCTCAGGCTCCATGTTCAACTTTACAAGACATACACCGGAATAGTATTTGTACAGCGGATCCCTTGAATAAACCTGAAGCAGTGTTTCAAACTCATTCAGAGCCAGTTCATACTCTCCCTTTGAGAAAGCATCCATTGCAGCCTGCCGGGAAGGTTTGCGCTGATCTTCCTGCGAATCCAGTACTGAAAACGGAATCAGGGAGATAATCACTAATAAAAACCTTAAAAGAGCATATTTTCTTTCTGTTTTCATCAAGCAGTTTATTTCAGAATATCTGTTTATTTCATTTTGATATCATTTTGATATCATTTTGATATCATTTTCATATCATTTTCATATTTATTTATATCACTTTTATATCATTTTTATATCAAAATGATATAACCAGGAGATTGACAGTTGTGTTAATAATAATTTTTATGTTCTTATCAGAATACGGTTCAAACTTCGTAAATTTAACCCTAATTACAAAATCCATACCACATGATACAACTAAAAGAGGGAATGAGAGCTCCGTCATTCGAAGGTATTGACCAGGATGGCAGAAAAAATAAGCTGAGTGATTTTTCAGGAAAGAAGCTGGTCCTGTACTTTTATCCAAAGGACAATACTTCGGGTTGCACTGCTGAGGCGTGCAGTCTGCGCGACAGCCACGATGAATTCCTGAAAAAGGGATTTGCTGTGGTGGGCGTCAGCACCGACAATGAAAAATCGCACAAATCATTCGCATCAAAATACTCACTGCCCTTCCCCCTCATTGCCGACACAACTAAAAAAATCGTGAATGATTACGGGGTGTACGGCGAAAAGAAGATGTACGGAAAAAGCTTTTTTGGTATTGTGCGGACCACTTTCATCATCGACGGGAACGGGATAATCGAAAAGATCATCTCAAAAGTCGACACAACAAATCATTCGGAACAGATTTTTAAAATATACCAATAATAAAACCAATAGTATGAGCAACGAAAGAAAACAAATAGATAAGGACAAGCTTAAAGCCCTGGAGGTAACAATCGGCAAGATTGAAAAGGATTTTGGAAAGGGGACTATAATGAAATTGGGTGATCATGCCATTGAAAACATCCAGGTCATCTCCTCGGGATCGATCGGACTCGATGCAGCACTCGGAATAGGAGGTTTTCCAAGGGGACGCGTAATAGAGATATACGGACCTGAAGCATCGGGAAAAACGACACTGGCTATCCATGCAATAGCTGAAGCCCAGAAGAACGGGGGAATTGCTGCCATTATTGATGCTGAACACACATTTGACCGGAATTATGCCGAAAAACTGGGAGTCGATGTTGAAAACCTTCTGATCTCACAGCCCGACAACGGGGAGCAGGCCCTTGAGATCACTGATAACCTTATCCGGTCGGGAGCACTCGATATAATCGTAATCGATTCCGTTGCAGCGCTTACCCCGAAAGCTGAAATTGAAGGCGAAATGGGCGATCAGAAGATGGGACTGCAGGCAAGACTAATGTCGCAGGCTCTGCGTAAGCTTACTGCAAATATCAGCAAGACAAACACCTCGTGCGTATTCATAAACCAGCTCAGGGAAAAGATTGGCGTGGTCTTCGGCAATCCAGAAACCACAACAGGCGGAAATGCCCTTAAGTTCTATGCTTCGGTAAGGGTTGACATCCGTAAGACCAACCAGCTCAAGGAAGGCGAGGAGATTATAGGAAGCCGGACAAGAGCCAAAATTGTGAAGAACAAGCTTGCCCCGCCTTTCAGAAAGGCTGATTTCGATATACTTTACGGCGAAGGAATTTCCCAGCTTGGTGAAATCGTTGACCTTGGCGTTGATTACGAAATAATCAAGAAAAGCGGTTCATGGTTCAGTTACAACGATACCAAGCTCGGTCAGGGAAGGGATGCCGTAAAACAGATCATCAAGGATAATCCTGAACTTTATGATGAACTGAAAACCAAGATATTTGAAGCGCTGAAGAAGCAATAATCATTTTTACCGGTAACTGTTATGAGAAAATCTTTTTATCTGCTGATATTGACTATTGGCATAGTTTCTGTTTCGTGCAAACAGAAGCCCCCCGCCCCTGCCGCTGAACCCATTCCGGAATTCCGCATCCAGCTTACGGATGAAGAAAAGGCCGGAGGGTTAATGACGCCCGAAATAATGATCAAATTCGGCAGGCTTGGCTCATTTGCACTTTCCCCCGACGGATCATCGGTTCTCTACACCGTTACTCAGACCGACCTTCAGAGTGAGACGAGGAAAACAGATATCTTCAGGGTTCCATCCGGCGGAGGAGAACCGGTAAGGCTGACTTCGGAAGGCGGCAGTTCTCCCCAATGGTTCAGTAATGGCAAAAAGATAGCATTTGTAAGGGGAAGCGACCTGATGACAATGAATCCGGACGGTTCCGGGCAAATGAAAGTCGACGGGATTTCCGGTTTTGAAATATTCAGTATTTCGCCTGACGGGAAGAAAATTTTCTTTGCGAAAAGAGTCAAGCTCGATCAGACTGCAAATGAAAAGCACGGCTTTCCAAATGCAAAGGTCAGGATAATTGACGACCTAATGTACAGGCACTGGAACGCATGGAGCGACTACTCGTACAGCCATATCTTTGTGGCATCATTCAATGGATCAGCAGTATCGGGGGAAGAAGACATAATGCTGAACCAGAAATTCGAATCACCCACTGCACCATATTTTGATGAACGTGAAATTGCGTGGAGCCCCGACGGAAAGTATATCGCCTACACTTCAAAAAGACTTAGGGGAATTGAAGATGCAAGGAGCACCAATTCTGACATTTTCCTCCATGAGATTGCCACAGGCAAAGAGATCAATATTACTGAGGGCAACAATGGTTACGACAGGTTCCCGGTTTTTTCACCCGATGGCTCAAAGATAGCACTTCAGAGTATGGAAAGGAATGGCTATGAAGCTGACCTCGACCGTCTTGTAATCTATGATATCCGGGGAAAAACCCGTAACTGGGTTTCCAAAGGATGGCAGTTCGATGTCGAAAACCTTACATGGGCAGATAATCAGAGTGTTTACTTTACATGTTCCTACCTGGGCACATCTCAGATTTTCAGGATAAACCTGAATGTAAAGAACATTGAAAAAGTGACTGAGGGCGTTCATAATCTTGGTCCGATTGCCCTTCAGTCGGGTGTTCTTGTCTCAGGCCTCGCTTCAATGTCGATGGCTCCTGAGATCTCAAGGGTGGATATGAATTCCGGTAAGGTAAGCCAGGTGACTTTCATCAATAAAGCCATCTATGAATCGGTCAGAATGGGGAAGGTAGAGGAGAAATTCATCAAGACAAAGGACAACAAGGATCTTCAGATGTGGCTTATCTTTCCCCCCGATTTTGATCCTTCCCGGAAATATCCGGCCCTCCTGTTTTGCAATGGCGGGCCCCAGTCGACGCTCGATCAGTTTTGGTCGTACCGATGGAACCTGCAGATGATGGCGGCCAAAGGCTATATTGTAATAGCTCCTAACAGACGGGGCGTGGCAGGATTCGGCCAGGCATGGAAGGAACAGATCTCCGGGGATTGGGGTGGTGCAAACATGCAGGATTACCTCGATGCCACCGATGCCATGGCAAAGGAGCCGTATGTTGATGCCGAAAGGCTCGGTGCAGTCGGTGCCAGCTACGGGGGATATTCAGTTTACTACCTTGCCGGGATCCATGGCGGGCGCTTCAAGGCTTTCATTTCCCATTGCGGAATGTTCAATTTCACAAGCTGGTACGGTTCAACCGAGGAACTCTGGTTCGTCGACAAGGATATCGAGGGCCCTTACTGGAATAATCCGAAGAGCTACCAGTTCTCTCCGCACCTAAGGGTCGAGGAATGGGACACACCGATACTTATTATCGTAGGGGCAAATGATTTCAGGATACCTTACACCCAGAGCATGGAAGCATTCCAGGCGGCCCAGATCCGGAATATCCCTAGCAGGATGCTGTTCTTCGAGGATGAGACTCATTTTGTTTTGAAACCTCAGAATTCAGTGGTCTGGCAAAGGGAGTTTTTCGAGTGGCTGGATACATATTTAAAGTAACAGGATCAGAGGTCAACCTGACATCAGCTCCATTATCTTCTCCACCTTTTCATCCCTTGGCAATTCACCATCCAGCCAATGGATTGTTACCCCTTTCCGTTCCATGCCACGGAACCAGGTCATCTGGCGTTTTGCAAACTGATGGATCGCAGTTTCAAGCGACTCGTACATTTCATCATATGAGATCTTCCCTGTGACGTAAAGTGATATATACTTGTACTCTAGTCCGTAATAAATAAGTGTTTCCGGACTGATCCCCTTATCGATCAATTGCCTTACTTCATCAACCATTCCCTCATCAAGGCGGCTCCTTAATCTTTCGCTTATCCTCCGCCGCCGCTCTTCACGGGTGAACAGGACCCCCACAACAACCGGATTTATTTCCGGGAAGTGCCTGTGTTTCTCATTTACCTGCCGGTTATACCGTTCTATCTCAATTGCCCTGACAGCCCTTTTTTTTGTATCAATATCGGTTTTGTTATGCAATTTCCTGTATGAAGAGAGGATTTCAGTCAGCTCTTCAATGGACTTGTTCTCAAGGGAAGCCCTGAAAGCAGGATCAGGAGGGACCTCCGCCATCCGGTAACCCGATACTATTGAATCGATATACAATCCCGATCCCCCGCAAACCACGGGGAACTTTTCCCTCGACCTGATCTCCTCAAGCACTTTTATGAAATCGCGCTGGTATTCAAAAACACTGTACTTGTACCCCGGATCAGCAACATCAATAAGGTGATATGGTATCTGCTTACCTCCGACAATATAATCGTCGTAATCCTTTCCCGTTCCCAGATTCATCTGCCTGTACAACTGACGGGAATCGGCGCTGATAATTTCCCCGTCAAGCCTGAAGGCAAGGGCAGCGGCCAGTGACGTTTTTCCCGATGCTGTGGGGCCTGTAATTGCAAGCAAATCGTACCTTTGAGGCTTCCTGATGTCCATAAATTCTGTGAAAATGGCAGAAAAAGTAAATTACCATAAATTTATTTAATTTTGAGCCACTAAACCCGATCGCAATGGATATTAAATTTCTGGCTTACACGGTTAGAAATCTTATTCTTGACCCCGTGAAGGAATGGGACGTGATCCATTCAGAAAACAGGCCGGCTTCATTTTTCAGCAGAAGCCTGTTCCTTCCACTGCTTTTCCTTGCATCTGTCTCCTCATTCCTGGGTGCCTTCCTGTTCACCAACACTGAGCTGGGAAATGCCTGGTCGGTATTGAAGGGTGTCAGGTTTTTTGCAGTGATTATCTTGGTAACTTACGGCACAGCCTTCATTTTAAATGAGATCACCGCGTTTGTCGGGATCAGAAGTGATTTCGGTATTTGGTTCAGGATAATTGTCTGTTCGACAGTACCTTTTATACTGTGCCAGATCGTTAGCCAGCTGCTTGAGTCTTTTATTTTTGTAAATCTGCTTTCGGCATTCGGCCTGTATATCATGTGGACCGGCATTGAAAAGATGCTCGATCCTCCTGAGGGGAAAAAGCTGACCCTGATGATTGCAGTTACAGTGACTTTCATTGCATTGTTTCTTATTGCAACCTCGATAATGAGCAGTATTACTGACAAAATTTATTTTTCAATCTTTGTTTGAAACATAAAAATGAGGAACTCCGGCTCCGATATTACAATCAGAAATAAGAAGGCCTCGCATGATTATGAATTCCTGGAGAAATATATTGCCGGGATTATGCTCACAGGAACAGAGATAAAATCGATCAGGGCAGGCAAGGCAACCCTTACAGATTCATTTTGTGTTTTCAGGGATGGCGAATTGTTCATCAAAGGGATGCATATTGCGGAATACTGGTGGGGTAATCTGAACAATCATGATCCGTTAAGGGAGCGAAAGCTTCTGCTTAAAGCCAGGGAACTGAGGAAGATAGAGAGAAAGGTGAAGGAGGCTGGGCTTACAATAATTGCGATAAAGGTTTTCATCAATGAAAAAGGTCTTGCAAAAGCCGAAATAGCGGTTTCCAAAGGCAAGAAGGAATACGACAAGCGCGAAACTCTTAAGCGGCGCGATTCCGACAGGGAACTCGATCGAATAAGAAAAAAGTAAGAATTTATTTCCTTATCTCCTAGAAGTTTGGACTGAGAAGGTATCTCGAATAGAATTCGACTATGCAGCCGACTGCTTCGTCGGAGGTGTCGACAAGAGTGAAAAGGTTCAGATCCTCGGGTGATATATTATGTTCCTCTGCAAGCATCTCCTCGTTTATCCACCTAAGCAGCCCTCCCCAGTATTTCTTTCCCACAAGGATTATCGGAAACTTCCCGATTTTCCTGGTCTGAATAAGGGTTATAGCCTCAAACAGCTCATCGAAAGTGCCGAAACCGCCGGGCAGGACAATGAATCCCTGGGCATATTTCATGAACATCACCTTCCTGACGAAAAAATGATCGAATGTAATAAGCTTATCGCCGTCGATATATGGGTTTGGGCGTTGTTCAAAAGGAAGGTCGATATTTATCCCCACCGATTTCCCGTTCCCCCTTTTTGCCCCCTTGTTCGCGGCCTCCATTATTCCAGGTCCGCCGCCGGTAATAACTCCGTACCCGTTGCGGGTGAGATTGAAGGCAATATCCTCGGCCAGTCTGTAATACTTATCATTGTAATGGGTCCTGGCTGATCCGAATATTGACACGCACGGGCCTATCCTGGCAAGTTTTTCAAATCCCTCCACAAGTTCTGAGATGATCTTGAAAACCCTCCACGAATCGGTCATATGTATCTCGTTCCAGTTTTTCTGCTCAAATGCTTCCTTTATTAGATCTGCAGGTTTATCCGCCGTCATATCGTAATTTTTAGTGATTCAAATATATATAAATTCTACCCGTTTAGTTCATGTTGAAGGAAACTGGCAGTGTAGCTTTCGCTGCACTTCACGAGTTTCTCAGGGGGACCGGAAAAGATCACCTCCCCGCCAGCTTTCCCCCCGTCCTTTCCCAGATCAACAATATAGTCAGCCATCTTGATGACGTCCATATTATGCTCGATCACTATCACTGTGTTTCCCCTGTCGACAAGCTTGTACAGGACCTCAAGAAGAACCCTGACATCTTCAAAATGCAATCCGGTTGTAGGTTCATCGAGGATATAAAGGGTTTTACCTGTGTCTCGGCGGGCCAGTTCCGTGGCCAGCTTTATGCGCTGAGCCTCACCGCCTGAAAGGGTTGTAGATTGCTGGCCAAGTTTTATATATCCAAGCCCGACGTCCTGGAGTGTTTTGATCTTGTTATATATCGATGGCATGTTGGCAAAGAAGCCGACAGCCATGTTAATGGTCATCTCCAGCACATCGCTTATTGACTGGCCCTTGTACTTTACCTCAAGGGTCTCGCGGTTATAGCGTCTGCCGTTGCATTCGGTGCAATGCACAAACACATCAGGCAGAAAATTCATTTCAATGATCTTTACCCCTGCCCCTTCACATCCCTCGCATCTTCCTCCTCTTACATTAAAGGAAAACCTTCCGGCTCCGAATCCGCGGATCTTTGCTTCCGTGGTCTGCTCGTAAAGTTTCCTTATGTCGGTAAATACCCCGGTGTATGTTGCAGGATTTGATCTGGGAGTTCTGCCAATGGGTGACTGGCTGACCTCAATTACCTTGTCGAGGTTTTAATTCCCGAAATCTCCCTGTACGGAAGTGCACTCTTTTCTGAATTATGAAATTTCCTGGCAAAGGCGGGATGCAGGGTGTGATTTATCAGTGACGATTTACCGCTTCCCGATACACCTGTTACACATATGAAAGTACCTAGGGGCAAAACGATGTCGACATTTCTCAGGTTATGCCCCGATGCCCCGGTAAGCACAAGGAACTTGCCATTCCCATTCCTCCTTTTCTCAGGGATATTGAATTTCTTTTTATTATTAAGATAAGAGGCGGTGAGGGTGTTGAACGATTTAATCTCCTCGGGCGCTCCTAGTGCAACCACCTGTCCACCGTGCTGCCCGGCTCCGGGACCCATGTCGATTATATGATCGGATGACAGTATCATTTCCTTGTCGTGTTCAACAACAATTACCGAGTTTCCGACATCCCTGAGCTGCTTCAGCGCTGCTATCAGCCGCCTGTTGTCTCTCTGGTGAAGTCCGATGCTTGGTTCATCTAGAATATAAAGAACATTTACTAGCTTCGATCCGATCTGGGTTGCGAGCCTTATCCTCTGGCTCTCTCCGCCCGAGAGGGTCCTGGCACCCCTGTCGAGCGACAGGTAATCAAGACCAACCTCAACAAGGAATCCGAGTCTTGCCCTTATCTCCTTGAGTATCTCGGCCGCAATCAGTGACTGCCTTGATGTCATTCTTTCCTCAATATTCAGAAGGAAGGCCGAAAGTTCCTTTATATCCATTGAAGCAAGTTCCCCGATGTTCCTTCCTGCTATCCTGAAAAACAGTGATTCCTTTTTAAGCCGTGTGCCGTTGCATTCGGGGCATACGCTGTATTGAACATACTGGTCCCTTATTTTTGTTCCGTTTTTTGCTCCGTTTATCATTTCAATATTCCCGACAAAATTGACCACTCCTTCGAATGTCAGGAAATAGTTCGAAGTCATCCCAAGTGGAGTATTTGAGAGCTTCAGGACCTCATCGGACCCATAGAGGACCTTGTTAAGTGCCTCTTCCGGGATATCCCCAATGGGAGTGTCGAGGGTGAATCCGTTCTTCTCGCCGATTGCCTCAATCTGCCAGAAAATCCAGACATTCCTGTATTTGCCGAGCGGTTCAATCCCTCCTTTCCTGATGCTGAGAAGGGGATCGGGAATAAGTTTTTTTATGTCGATGCTTGATATTTCCCCGAGGCCGCTGCAATGGGGACAGGCTCCCATTGGGGAATTGAAGGAAAATGTATGGGGAGCCGGTTCGTTATATGAGATCCCTGTAACAGGGCACATCAGATGGCGGCTGAAATATCTCGGGGCATTGGTTTCAGATTCGAGGACTATCATCACCCCGTCACCCTGATCAAGAGCCATAAAAACTGAATCCATGAGCCTTTTATCGGTAATATCACCTACCCTGAACTTGTCAATAACAAGCTCAATATTATGGGTTTTGTACCTGTCGAGCTTCAATCCATTGGTAATTTCCCTTATTTCACCGTTTATCCTCACGTGAAGGAATCCTTTACGGCGAAGCTGTTCAAACAGTTCCTTGTAATGTCCTTTTCTTCCCTTGACGATGGGTGCAAGAAAATAGACTTTCTTTTCAGCGAAGCGGGTTTTTACCAGGTCGAGGATCTGGTCGTCGGTGTATTTGACCATTTTTTCACCTGAGGCCCACGAGTAAGCTTCCCCTGCGCGTGCATAAAGGAGCCTGAGGAAGTCGTATATTTCCGTGATGGTACCGACCGTCGACCGCGGATTCTTGTTTGTGGATTTCTGCTCGATCGAAATTACGGGGCTCAATCCGGTTATCTTGTCGACGTCGGGCCGCTCCATACCTCCCAGGAACTGGCGGGCATAGGCTGAAAGCGTCTCCATATAGCGCCGCTGCCCCTCCGCATAGATTGTATCGAAGGCAAGTGATGATTTGCCGCTCCCGCTTAACCCGGTTATTACGACCAGTTTATTCCGTGGAATTGTTACATCAATATTCTGCAGATTGTGCACCCTTGCGCCAAATACCTTTATCTCATCATTCATTCCCCTTCGTGCCCTTCAAATAATCAGTTAACTGTTTCATTAATATCCGTTGAACGCATTCCTTCGGAAGGTATCTTGATAAGATATTCCTTATTTGGTCCTGGCGTGAAATAAGGTTTCCTGAGCCATGGATTCAGGAACTTAAGCATTTTGTAATTTGT
>CAVOKP010000014.1:0-86767 GCA_963696535.1 uncultured Bacteroidales bacterium | reverse complement strand
CCTCAACCGGATTCTTCGTCGCCGCCCTCCAGCTCTGACAGCTTACTGTCACAATCGAAATTGCAAGTACTATTACTCCCGAAAGAAAAAAAATCCACCATGTTACATCCGTCTTGAACGCATAGGCTCTCGAGCCATTTGTACATTGCATACGCGGCAGCCGGAGCAGCGATTAAAAAGGCGATTATCGTCCATCGGACAAAATCCCCGTTTATCAAAACCAGTATTTCAATAATACCTGCTCCGTTTATTTTGCGGATGCCTATCTCTTTTGTCCGGGAAAGGGTTTTCTGATATGAAACAGCAAACAGACCAATCATCGACAGGAAAAGACTTATCAGGGAACACGCCACAATCAGTCTTTTAAAGTTCATATTCCCCCTGTGATACCATTCAAAACGGTCTCCCACCGATTCTATATTAACGGGGTAATCCGGGATCAGTCTTGTCCATATGCCTGAAATAATTTTCCTTGACTTCATGTAGTCTGGTTATCCTCAGCTTTAACGAGAAGATGCCCGCCCTTGTTATCGAATGAGATGAATGCGGGTTCAATTCTTGATTTCAGATCGAAATAAAGAAAATCCTCAACGATACCTTCAACAATCCATATCTTCCATCCCGGGAATTCCTTTTCCTATCAGATCCTGGGTCTGGAATAGAGTTTTGCAAATGACTGATTGATAAGACATTTTTTTATGTTGGCAGAAAGGGTTTCGGAGAATCCCTTACCATTAACAATTTTAATCCCAAGAACATCAAAATAGTTTTCATCACCTGTGAAACCTGACGGAGAATACTCCTTTTCCACTCCATCCTGCTGATATTTAAGTAACAGCATGAAGTGCTCCAGAACAGGAGAGGCACCGACCACGGAAACATTATTCACTGCACTGCTTTTCAATAATTCATCTTTAAAAACCAGGGCTTTGTCCTTGTATTTCGGAGGTATTTTTATCTCTATCACTTCCTTGTTCAGTCCGATAGGTTTTTTGGTGATGTAGTTCATCTGCATCATAATTATGAGTGAACAAATGATAAGTACTATCGATCCGGCCAGCTGGAAGATATTTAAAACAGGAATCTGAATACTCCTTACCTTCTGATCCTGATCGGTTTTTAAAAGGTTTAGATCAAAACTGGAACGGATCATGTAAAAGGCAAAAACCAATGTTATAATCAATAGGAAAAGAAGTATTCCGGTAAGGATTGCCAGTTGTCCAGACAGCCGGATAAATGTACTGCTGATTTTACTGTCAGTCAGGGTATTGAAGAATGGCAGCATATCAAGCATGAGGAACAGGGCAACGATAAATGATACCATGCCACAATGATCGAGTTTTCAAGCACATGAAACGGGCAATTACATCCCTTATAAGTGCTGCCATTTATTCTCCTTAGATAGTACTCTTTTACCTTCCGTGATACTTGTTTGCAAGGACCCCCAGATAGTTGAAAATGGCAATCCTGATTATCATAATTCCTATTATTATTGCAATCCACAGATCTCTCCTGTCACGGCTGTTGTCAACAACCAATCCGCGTGAAGTATCGAAATATGCTTTCTGCAGAGGTTCCAGATAATATTTAGGACCGGAAGTTCCCGTATTTATGACCGGGATAATCTCTTTTTTCTCTGAAAACAGCTTTTCCAGCTCTTTTGGATCGATGTTTTCAGTAATCGTTACATAACAGCGGCTGTCGATATTTCCAATCAGACGAACCATATCGAAGTTTAACTGTGTATTTTCAACGGGTTTTTCAAAAATCCCTGTCACAGTCATTTGCTCTGTTTTATCCCGTATTAACGAGGGTGATTATCTTTCCAACTGGTTCATCCTTTCCAAAATATTTTTCAGCCAGATCAGCTGAAATAACAATGTCAGTTTGCTGCTTCAAGTGCTGTTGCCGGATTATTTGTCAGTAACTTATAGGAAAAGAAACTGAAGAAATTTGCTGATGCTCCGATGATTTGAGGATGATCAAAATAATCTACGTTATTTACTACTATTTTCAGTGAATTTGAATTGTTGTAACGGCAAAAATCTTCTACCCCGGCTATATTTGCTTTCATATACTCTGCAGATCCTGACTTGCAATGATACATTTTCCTCCCGGGCATCCATGGATCATCGCACTTCAGCGCGTATATCCGGTACTTATTTTCATGAAAGCCGTCAGTTCCCAGTTCCCGGCTGATGAATAAAAAGATAAGACTGATACAGGCAATGCCAACTGCAAGACTGATTATTATAACTATTGTGTTGAGTCTGTCCCTGAGAATGCTTCTGACGATCTGGTTAAGTTGCATGAAAAGTTTTTAAGGTCTCAATTTTAAGATTTTTTTGCTCCTCCACCCCGGGGGAGGGGTTGGGGAGATGTCATTCATATCGAAAAGCTTCAATCCCGATACGCTTCGCTATCGTGGATCTTTGCATTACGCTATTCATAGCGTAATGCTTCAACAGGATTTCTTGTCGCTGCCCTCAGGCTCTGCCAGCTCACAGTTACAAGTATTATTAAAAGAGCCATTAATCCAGCAAGTATAAAGATCCACAAGTCAAGGGATGTACGATATGCAAAATTCATAAGCCAGCGATTTCCTATGTACCAGGCAGCAGGACTGGCAATAATAAATGCAATAAAGAACCAGAAAATGAAGTTACTGTTCAACATTAAAACAACTTCAGAAATCGTTGCCCCGTTAATTTTACGGATGCCGATTTCCTTAACCCTACCCAGGCAAACCACAAAAATCTGTCCGAAAATGCCCATGCATGTAAGTACGATTGCGATGAGTGTAAAAAATGTGATTGAGCTGGCCAGTTTTTCTTCTTTTTCATAGAATGACTGAAAAAAATCATCATAAAAAATAAAACTGAATGGCTCATGAGGTGCAACCGATTTCCATACTTTGCTGATCTGATCAACCTGCTGTCCGGTATTCCCTGTTGATAGTCTTACTGAAAGTACGTTACCGGATTTTGCCCCGTTAAAAAGCAGAGCGAGTGGTTCAACGGCACTATGGTATGACTCGAATTTGAAATTTTTAATTTTTCCGATTATTTCGAAGCCTCCCTCCTGCCCGTTGTTATATCTCTTTCCTTCAAGACTTTCCCAGCCATACTGTTTATAGGCTTCTTCATTAATGAGGCACGATCTGTTCAAATCGCCATCGAGAAAATCACGACCCTGAAGTAGTTCCATTCCCATTGTATTCAGATAATTATCGCCAACATAAATGCAATTGAATGTAATTGATTTACCTTCAAAATCATTGTCCATTTTGTGGTTGATCATACCCGGACAGCCGCTACTCAGGCTAGTACTCTTTACAAAAGCTAGGTTGCCAAGTTCCTTTCTGAGCGCCTCTGTCTGCTGAAACCTATAAGGAATGTTTATCCTTAAGAGCAATTCACGGTCAAACCCCGGATCAGAATGCTTGACAAAATGAAGCTGGCGAAAGATTATTATAACTACTGCAATCAACGCAATGGATACTGTAAGCTGGAATGTAAGAAGGGTCTTTTTCCAGATCTGTCTGTTATTTATGTTCCCTTTAAAACCAGACAGTGACTCGTTTATATTGAATCTGGAAAGTATATATATGGGAGCAAGACTGTTGATGAGTATTACAATACAAACAACTATCAGAAAAACAGGTGCGACATCAAGCAGATCGGACCAGTTTATGTGCATCGCCTTACCAAACAACCTGTCAGAGTACGGAAGAGCAAGGTCGGAAATTGCGACTGCCAGGAGCAGGGCTATTGTTGTACCAAGAGTTACCTCAGTAAGGGCATAGTTCACCAGTTCTTTCCAGCCAGCTCCAAACGTCTTCTTAATACCTGTCTCCCTCAATCTTGCATAATGAATCGATACAGAGTAGTTCAGGTAGTTTATGCTTGAAAGCACAAGGATCAGTAATGCGATCGCCAGGAAAATCTTAAGCAAAAACGGATTTCCTTTAGCGTGCCTGCTTTTCACTGTCAGTTCAGATAAATAAATCTCATCAAGTCTTTGCAGGGAGAGGCTGTCGATATCCAGCGCCTTAATTTTATCAGTTGCATTCAGCTCATTAATAAAATCACCTGGATTGATTCCTTTCATTAACTGTACAAAATGATTTGTAGGATTGTATCTAAATCCATTGACATTTGTTGATGAAATCCGGAATTTTTCATTCTCACTGTTTAAAATGATATCGGCACTGAAGCTTGAATTGACTGGTAATTCCCTGAAAACAGAAGCGACAGTTCCGAAGAAGTAATTGCCAATATTAACCTGTCTGCCAAGAGGGTCCTGCGTTCCGAATAATGATTTTGCCAACGTTGTTGAAACAGATACTGATTCACTTCCGGCGAAAGGCTTACCGGAAAGGCTTTCAGCCAGATCTACTGAGAAGATCGAAAAAAAGTTTTCGGTTGTGGTAAGCAGGTGCGTGAACTCTGCAGTGGTATTTGTTTGTTCATCTTTTATTGTCAGATCGGTACTTATGTTATAATCGAGAGGACAGGCATCTTCTACTGCAGCATAATCAGTAACCAGAACCGGGTGAAGATCCCAGTTGATGTTGCAGCGATTCTTTTTTACATCATAAATTCTGTAAATCTGCTTATGGTTTGCAAAATCATTATTTACTGTCGTTTCGGAATGGTAGAACAAACCTATCAGGATGCATGCTGCAAAACCAATAGCAAAACCGCCTATTATAATGAAGGAATAAACTTTATTCTTTATAAGTCTGCGAAATGCTAAAATTAAATTAAGGCAAACCATCTTATATTGTTTTCAAAAATGCATAATGTAGTTGTCTTTTCTTTACAGCCAGAATATAAGTGTTATTCATATCACAACGCCTCCACAGGATTTCTTGTCGCCGCCCTCCAGCTCTGCCAGAAATCCCACCCCTAAATCCCCCAGGGGGGACTTTGTGATTTGTCTGCTTGATTTATTTATAACTTAATTTCAAATGTACTTCTCTTAAAGCCCCCCTTGGGGGATTTGGGGGTAGGTGATCATTCATAGCGTAGTGACTCCACCGGATTCCTCGTCGCTGCCCGCCAGCTCTGCCAGCTTACTGTCAGAACGGCAATAATAACAGCTGACAGGCAGGCAATTGCAAATATCCACCAGCTTAATTCAGTTTTGTATGCAAACCTGTCCATCCATTTTGAAAAAAGATAAACCGAAACCGGAACAGCAAGAACCATTGAGACAAGGATCCATTTTATAAAATCAAGATTGAGCATCAGCAGAATTTCAGAAATTGATGAACCATTGACTTTTCTGATACCTATCTCCTTTTTCCGTTTTGCAATTGTTATAAGAGAGATACCAAACAACCCCATTATGGATAATATTGTGGCAAGTAAAGCAAATGCTCCGATAATGCGCGATTGATTCCTTTCACGGGCATAAAAGTTCCTGACCTGATCGGTAAGATAACTGACTTCAAAAACTTCATCAGGTGATATTTGAGAATATAATTCTCTTAGCTTTTTTATGACTGCATCATCATTGCTTCCATTTGTCTTTATAGCGATAAGTCCCATTTTTTCAGGATTCTGCTGAAGAATAACCATAGGTTGAATCAGGCTGTGAAGTGAATGGGCATGAAAATCCCTTACAACTCCCCTGACTTTGAACACCAGTATATTCTCCCCGGCTTTTACATTATACTGTTTTGCCGAAGATTCATTTATAAGAACTTCGGGAGGTCCCGGCTTGTAAGGTCCAAATGAAGATCCGTCTATAACCTCAATACCTAGCAGCTCTGTCATGCCTTCTCCCATTATAAGACCGTCGAACCTTACTTTTTCACCTTCTGCAGTTGCAAGATTGATTGGCAGAAAATTGCCAAATGGAGGGATGAACGATCCTCCTGCCGTATTGATCACACCAGGTATCTTTTTTAGCTCGTCACTTATTGTTAAATAGCTTTTTTTCAATTCGTCTGAGTTAAGATCACTTACAATGATGTTCCGGGGATTTATTCCAGTATAACCTGACATCGAGTATTTTATCTGTTTTGAGACTATTAGTACCCCGCATACCAGAATTATAAAAATAGTAAAGTGAAGAACCAGGAAAGAGTAATTCCACCTGTTCGACCTGTCCGATTGACCTGTCTTTCCGGAAAGAAGCTTCAGTGCAGGAATGCGTGAATATTTCATTCCTATCAGCCAGCCTGCAAGTATCCCTGTCATAAGTACAACTATGATTAGCAGAACCCACAATGCAGGACTCAGGAAGACCTGGCCGGTGAGTGTTTTGTTCAGGGTGTCATTAATAAAGTTTGTACCATAATCAATAACAAAAGTTGCAGGTATGAGACTCAGGATTACTATAAGACCCGATTCAAGCATTATCAGCCTCCTGATCTTTCCCAGGGAGGCACCGAACACTTTCCTTGTGCCCATTTCGTGCATCCTGTCTGATATCCCGGCACGCGCCAGTAATACATAGTTTGCAATCGAGATAAGCAATATCAGAATTGAAATTGCTTCATAATATTTCAATTCTTCCGGATTGCCCCGCCTCAGGAACCAGGATCCGTTAATATCCTGTGATCCCAGGTATATTTCTGAAACAGGCTGTAATCTGAAATGAAGCTGGTCCTTGTTTTCCATGGTTATGAATTCCTTGTACCTTTCCATTTTGCCGGAGAGCTCCTCCGGATCGGCATTCCCGTCGAGAACGACATATGAACTGAAGTCAGTATATCTCCAGTCGAATGACTGAACATCTTCATTCCCGAAATCTCCAAGGGATTTCTGGAACTGCCTGAATATCTTGTCTGACAGCTTTATATCAGCAATCATGGAAGGATTAAGTGTTGAATTCGAAGGGAAGCTTTTGTAGACTCCTGAAATTACAAGATCTGAAAATCCATCGCTGAATTTAACCGGGAGGACGGATCCGACTGGTGAAAGGTCGCCGAAATACTTCATTGCCGATTCATCGGAGACAGCAACTTCGCCAACCGAACCGGCAGGAGTCCCTGAAATAAATTTAATTCCGGTAATCCTGAAGATTGAAGGATCCGCAAAGGCAAAACCATCTTCCCTTACCATTTCATTCTCGGGGGTTCTTATCTGAAGCGGATTTGCCTGGAAGTACCTGAAAAAATCTTTCACTTCAGGTAATTCTTCTTTCATTACTTCAGGCATAGGATAATGCGTTTGCGAAGAGTTGCCTGATATTATCCGATAAACATTCCGGTGATCAGGAATGAAAGTATCGAACGATTTTTCGTGAAGGATCAGGGCTATCAATACGATAATGCATCCAAGGCCGATCCCTAAACCAAGTATGCTGATGATTGAGGGAACCTTGTTCCTCAGGATGCTTCTTACCGCTGACTTTAAATCGGAGATGATCAACATATGCCTATTTTTCTTTTTGCCATCTATTTTAGTGCCAAAAATATAACATATTGATAAACATTTATTTAATCTTCAATACCATTACTCAGGGTAAATATATTTTACATTAATGCGTAAAATAATTTAACGATTTAGCGATAATGTTTTGTTTTTATTTTACCTTAACCACGGATTTCACGGGTTTTCACGGATTTGCATTTGATTTAACTCCGTGTTTCTTCTCCGTGGCTATCCGGGTAATCAGTGGTTATAAATAAATTACTTTAAATAAAGAAAAACAATAGATAGTAATCAGAAAATGGCTGAACATAACGGTAACATTCTTGTAGTTGACGATAATAAAAGCATCCTGAGTGCACTGGAGATCCTTCTCACCCCCGTGTTCGGGGAAATAACCTCAATTTCAAACCCTAACCAGATCACGTCTGAACTCCGGAAAAGGGATTACAACGTTATTATCCTTGATATGAATTTCAGCGCCGGCGTAAATACCGGGAACGAGGGGATCTTCTGGCTCAACAGGATCAGGGAAACAAATCCTGATATTCCCGTTGTAATGATAACAGCTTACGGCGACATTGATATGGCAGTCAGGGCACTGAAGGCCGGGGCAGCCGATTTCATTCTTAAACCATGGGATAATGAGAAACTGATCGCCACCCTTAAGCTCGCACTGCAACTCAACCTTTCAAAAAAGGAGGTTATAGTCCTGAGGGAAAGGGAAGATGAACTCAAAAAAGCCATAAACAGGGAGCAAAGACCCATAATAGGGTCATCGCCTCAACTGATTAATGTCATGAACCTAGTAAGGAAAGTATCAAAGACAGATGCGAATGTCCTTATAACCGGTGAAAACGGAACGGGCAAAGAGCTGATAGCACAGGAAATCCACCGTTTGTCCCCCCGGTTCAAAGAAGTACTCGTAACAGTGGATATTGGGTCGCTCACTGAAACACTTTTTGAGAGTGAATTATTCGGCCATATGAAAGGTTCATTTACTGACGCTCACGAAAACCGACAGGGCAAATTTGAAACTGCACATAAAGGCACTCTCTTTCTCGATGAAATCGGGAACTTGTCTTTTCATCTTCAGTCAAAGCTTCTTTCCGCCATTGAGACACGGCAGATCACCAGAATCGGGTCAAACCGACCGATCGCAACCGACATCCGGCTGATTTGCGCAACCAACAGGAACCTTGAAAAGATGGTAAGTGAAGGACTCTTCAGAGAGGACCTTCTTTACAGGATAAATACAATCCAGATCGAGCTGCCTCCCCTTCGTGAAAGAGGAAATGACATAATAATTCTCGCTGAATTCTTCCTAAAGAAATATTCCTTTAAATACAATAAGCCAGATATTAAACTCAACAGGGAGGCAACGGAAAAACTTCTTGGTTATTCATGGCCGGGAAACATCCGGGAGCTTCAGCATACTATCGAGAAGGCTGTTATCCTGAGTGATTCACCTGTCCTTAAACCTGAAGACCTTTATCTGAAACAGGAATTTTCGGTTCCGGATACCAATTCTTTCATTACAATTGATGAAATGGAGCAGAAAATGATAAGACAGGCGATAAAAACCAATAATGGTAATTTCACCGCAGCCGCAGAACAGCTTGGAATAACACGGCAGACTCTCTATAACCGGTTAAAGAAACAAAAACATGATAAGTAGAAATCTATATATTAATCTTATATTCAGAGTATTGTCAATAGTTGCCATTTCAATTCTCCTGGGCTGGCTGATTATTTCCGGCAAATCAATAAGGTTATCGATAATCTGTTTCCTGATAGTTGTGATTCTTACTGTCAACCTGATATCATTCCTGAATGCAACGAACAGGAAAATAAAATACTTCTTTGATTCAGTAAGAAATGATGATTCAAGCATCTTTTTCCCGGTTGAAGAAAAGAACAGGACAATAAGGGAAATATACAAAAGTATGAACAGGGTGAATGAACAGATCCAGAAACTCAAAATAGAGAACCGGAACCAGGAGCAGAAATTCCGCATCTTAATCGAGCACCTTGCGGTCGGGATTATTACCTTCGACAGTAAGGGATTTGTAATGCATTCAAATTCCTCTGCCAGAAAACTTCTGCAAACCGATGTTCTGACGCACATAAGGCAGATTGAAAGGATCGACAGCAGGCTTTTTCATGCCGTAAACAAAATTAAACCCTCCGAAAGACAACTTGTGCCTCTTGCCACAGAGAGGGGCGAAATACAACTGTCGCTGAAAGCTGAATCGTTCAGGACAAATAATGAAGAATTGCTGATACTTTCAATCCAGGATATTAAAAATGAACTTGACGAAAAGGAAGTTGAATCATGGATGAAACTGATCCGTATTCTTATGCACGAGATAATGAATTCAATTACGCCCATTACCTCTCTTTCTGAAAGCCTCTCGAACATATACAGTTCTGAGGGCAAGCCTGTCGGACCAGATCAGGTTACATCAAAGACAATTTCGACCACTCTTCAGGGATTGAATGTAATTAAGGATCAGGGGAAGGGACTTATGTCGTTCGTCGAATCATACAGGCAGCTTTCAAGGATCCCTCAGCCCGACAGGCATCTTTTTAAAATAACCGGTCTGTTCAGCCGTCTGAAAGTCCTGCATTCCTATCAGGATAATGTGGATGGAGCCGAAATATTATTCTCCGTCACAGATCCTGACCTGGAGGTCTTTGCTGATGAAAACCTGATAACACAGGTTCTTATCAATCTGGTAAGGAATGCACGTGAAGCGGTTGCAGATGCACCCGGAGGAAAGATAATAATAAATGCTTCAGGGAGCCGGGATCGTCATGCTGAGATCTGCGTGACTGACAACGGACCGGGTATCCCGCCTGAGAACCTTGATGAAATATTTGTTCCGTTTTTTACAACAAGGAAAAACGGATCAGGAATTGGTCTGAGTATTTCGAGGCAGATTATGAAAGTTCACGGAGGTACGCTGACGGTCAGGTCAGTACCGGGAAAAGAAACGACGTTCTGTCTTGGTTTTTAGTCATATCTGATTGCTTTGACGGGCGTGATCCTGCTTATCAGTTGCGATGGCACCAGGAGCATCAGGATTATGATGGCCATTGTCCCCAGGTTGAGGAGGATAATATGAGTCAATTCGAGGTTTACAGGAACTCTCTTTATGTAGTATGATGCCGGATCGAGCGATATCAGGCCGGTCTTCAGCTGAAGAAAGGCGAGCCCGATGCCGATTATATTTCCCCAGAACAGCCCCTTTACAATGAGGTAGGAAGCCTGGTAAAGGAACATCTTCCTTATTGTCCCGTTGTTTGAACCAAGAGCCTTCAGTATCCCGATCATGTTGGTCCTTTCGAGAATAAGGATAAGGAGTCCTGATATCATATTGAAACCGGCGACAAGAAGCATCAGGGTGATTATTATAAAAACATTCATATCCTGGAAATTGAGCCAGTCGAATATCTGAGGGTATCTCAGCCTGATGTTCGTTATCTTGAATTTTGTTTCATCCTCCAGAAGCCTGTATCCAACCTCATCCCTTACAGCCATTGTCATCTCATCGAGCCTGTCGAAATCATCGATGAATATCTCAAACCCGCTTACCTGGTCATCGGTCCATCCGTTCAGCCGCTTAATGTGCCCAATATCGCAGAAGACATACAACTTATCGAACTCCTCAAGACTGGTCTCATATATTCCGCTAATTGTGAATTTACGGCTCCTTGGGGGATCCTGAACGAAATACATGGCGAAAGAGTCACCGGTTTTGAGCCTGAGCATATCGGATATCTTTTTCGAAATTATAACCTGGTTGGTTCTTCCGGTGTCAGTAACCGTGAATATTGAGCCATCAACAATATTGCTTTCAAAGAATTTCCAGTCGAAATCACTTCCGATGCCTTTCAGTACGACACCCTGAATTGCCTCTGACATTTTAATAATTCCTGCTTTTGTCGCAAATACCTGGACATGCCTTATACCGTCCATCGCCCTGATTCTCGGGATGAAAGGCTGTGTGTCGCTTATCGGGACAGTTTCGAGTGACAGGTTTGAATCAAAATTAAGGATCTGGATATTCGATCCGAATCCGACTATCTTATTTCTTATCTGCTGCTTGAAACCTGTCAGAACCGCAACCGCCACAATCATAACCGCAAGCCCGAGGGCAATACCGGTTACGGCAATTACGTTTATCGGCCGGGAGAAGGAAGTCTCCTGACGGCGGCCTTTTATAAGGCGGTGGGCTATGAAATATGGTAAATTCATTTAACGGATAATATGTCAAAATTAGTAAAAACTCTGTGTAATAAAAACCACTGCTGGCGCCGATTTGCAATCGGGGCCAGGAAGAACTGGATGGAAGGTTACAAAGGCACGGATTACAACCGAGTCCTGCTTTGGCAGGACGAGCTCGGCGAAGCCAAATCAGCGCCAGCGGCAAAACTTTGCCCCTAAATCCCCTAAAGGGGACTTTGGTTTTAGCCCACTTTAGGGGGTTGGGGGCAAAAAATTCTTAGATTTACATTTACAATTCTACTTTATGAAAAAGATATTTCTCACACTCACATTTCTCCCTTTTATCGTTTTTTGCACGACCTGTTCCGGCGCAAGGGATCTTCCTGAACCCGGAGCATGGCAGGTTGATCAGTACAAAAAACTTATTGCAGGCAAATCAGTTGCCATCGTTGCAAACCAGACATCAATGGTCGGCAGGAAACACCTCGTTGATACCCTGCTCAGTATCGGCATCAGGGTGGATGTAATTTTTGCTCCTGAACACGGGTTCAGAGATCTGGCTGATGCAGGCGATAAGATACCTGATGGGAGGGACCCTGAAACAGGAGTCAGGATAATAAGCCTTTACGGAGGGCACCTGAAACCAACACCCGGCGACCTGACTGGAATTGACGTCGTATTATTCGATATACAGGATGTGGGAGTAAGATTTTACACCTATATTTCCACGCTTCATTATGTTCTTGAAGCCTGCGCTGAAAATAATGTGGAATGCATTGTGCTTGACAGGCCGAATCCAAACGGTTTTTATTTCGACGGCAACATAGCAGATACCGCTTACCGCTCGTTTGTAGGGATGGACCCTGTCCCTGTTGTTCACGGAATGACTGTCGGGGAATATGCCCGGATGCTTAACGGGGAAGGATGGCTGAAGGGTGGTGTGAAATGCAGTCTTACCGTTATTAAGTGTAATAATTACACTCATAAAACCCTTTATGAACTGCCGGTAAAACCATCTCCAAACCTGCCAAACATGAATTCAGTTTACCTTTATCCTTCAATCTGCTTTTTTGAAGGAACCAGAATTTCCCTTGGAAGGGGAACTTCGTTTCCATTCCAGGTTTACGGTTCACCAAAACTGCCCGACACCGGGTTCAGCTTTACTCCTGAAAGTGTTCCCGGAGCCGGGAATCCTCCGCTTCTGGGAGAAAAGTGTTATGGAGTCGACCTGCGAAATGCTATCGAAGACAAGATCGTTCCGTCACCGAAAGTGAATCTTGAATGGGTCATAGATGCTTATAACAGATTTCCGGACAAGGACAATTTCTTCACTTCATATTTTGATGTCCTGGCTTCCGGCCCTGCACTCAGGGAACAGATACAAAAAGGGATGAGCTCGGAAGAAATCAGGGCTTCATGGAAGGATGGACTGGGCAAGTTCGGGAGAATAAGGACGAAATACCTTCTTTATGAATAAAAAAAAATAAGAGCTTTCACAGAGTTCCACGGAGGAATCACAGAGTTCCACAGAGAAACCAAATCCAGGCCATATAATAACTCTGTGGATCTCAGTGTCTCCTCAGTAGATCTCAGTGTAAGTTCTTGATTCCTTGCGATTTTCTTTGCGATCTTTGCGATTTCCTTTATGACCTTTGCGGTTAAAGAGATTTTTATCAGTTCCCGAATATTTCAGACATGAAATCAATTTCACTTTTTAACAATTGATTGTATTTCCTCTTTTGTAAGGGAAGGAGATTCCCGATACCGGATCTTTTTGATTACGAGCCGGCCGGTTTTTCTTGCTGATTTCTTATCCGGGAAAGGAACCTCCCCTTCGACTGCAGGCATAAAGGGCTGGTGAATGTAAACATTCTCCTTTTTCAGGATGTCGTAACCCCATCCATCGCCACTTTGATAAAGCTCCACATCATAAAAATGCCCTCTTACGGCCAGTGTTATCAAGACACCTGTAATTACCGCAAAGAGGGCAAGTATTATTGCTTTTTTCCTGTCAATCATTCTCTTCGAACTCGGCATCAGGATCGAATGCCCAGATATCGTCAAAGTAGTAAGCTGAACTTTTTCCGGTTGTCACATATCCGCGGGTTCCTATTGCGAATCCTACAGCATCGGACCTTACGGTGCCTTCAAAGTTTGTCTTTTCAGTCCAGAGGTCAGTTGCCGGATTATATTCCCATACTTCAACCCCGGTTGTCTGACCGCCTGTTGCAAGATATCCCTTGCCATTTATTGCAAAGCCCACCTTGCCGGTGCCTTTTATTGTAGTATAATCATCGTCAAAGGTCTCGACGGTAATATTTGCTATGGCTCTCTTTTTTTGTCCAGAGGTCGGTTCCGGGATCATACATCCACATATCGGTCAGGTAATCACCATTGTCAAAGCCGCCTATCACATATCCCTTTCCGCTTATCACAAAAGTGGCAGCGCTGTTGCGCTTGCTTCCCCCGATGCTCGACTTTTTGGTCCATGTGTCTCCTGAAGGGTCATATTCCCAGAAATCCTTGAAGTATGCAACGCTGTCACCCGTCCCCACATATCCCTTGTTATTGATAACCATTGAAACAGCTGAACGTCTTGCAGATCCTTCAAAGTCGGCTTTCTGAGCCCATGTATTGGATGCAGGATTATACTCGTAAAAGTCCTTGAGCCTGTTTTTCCCTTCCCATCCTGTTCCGATATAACCTTTTGTATCTGTTCCGAAACCGACAGCCTGACTTCTTTTTGCACCGGGGAAATCAGCTTTCTGCGTCCATGAATTCTTTGCCGGATCATATTCCCAGAAATCATTATGAAACTTGTCCCCGTCGTAACCGGTGCCGATATAACCTTTTGTACCGATTGCGAAACCGACGGCATCAGCTCTCGGCAAACCATCAAAGTCAGATAACTCCACCCAGTTGCCGACAAGTACCACCTCAGGATCATCACATGATGTGAAGAAAGGTACAGCCAGTATCAACACCACTACTTTGATCCAAATCTTAACCTCTTTGTATGTCATCTTTCCCGTCTGTTTAAAATTTAATTTTCAACACAAAACTATCTGAAGCATACTTCAATAAAAAGCCTTGTAGATATATGCCCTGAAATCGTAGACAAGATAGTCTTTATTATCGATAAATCTTAATTGAATCGGACTAAATCGAACTACTGTCGCAATAATTAATTGAGCGGAAGAAATATCCTTTAAAAACGCCTGTATGTCTACTCATATATGGTTTTTGTATATATTTGTTTTGTTTACATCCTGTTTTAGTATTCATTTGCATAAACTGAAAGATTGATGAAGGGTATTGGTGCGGGTAAGAAAGGCAGGCGGATCTTATCATTTTTTGTTTTGGGAACCATTCTGACAGGTTCCTGTACAAAGTCCAACGAGTTTACTATTGGAAAGGATTTCGTTGAATCACAGACCAGACTTGAAATAGTTGATACTTTCAGGGTGGATATGTCCACCTATCTGCTTGATTCACTCGTTACATCCGGACAGAAAGTTGCATATGTAGGCCGTTACGAGGATACTGTCTTCGGCATGATAAGCAGTGAGTCCTATTTCGACCTTGCCTATGAAGTTTTCGGTGAAATTGATGCTAAAGCCGTATTCGATTCCTCGGCATTCTTACTTGAATACACCAGTCACAATTACGGCGACACTACAGCGCTGATGTCGATCAATATACACAGGCTTACCGAGAAGATCGTACCCGGCAACACCCTCTTCCTTTACAATACTTCTTCATTCGGTTATGAGCCCCTGCCAATGGCATCGGTCGGCTTCTATCCTCAGCCTCATTCGTCAGATACTGCTGTGAGTCTTAAGGTAAATGCTTTTGGAGAGGAATTGTTCAACCTGATCAGGAATAAGGATGAAAAGGTCTCCACCGAAGAGTGGTTTTCCGACTACATAAAGGGATTCGTACTTACTTCCGGTAACTCCGGAAACAAAGCTATACTGGGTTTTGGAGCATCTTCTGAGCGGCTGGTCCTGAAATTATACTATCACATCGACAGCGAGGATCCTGAAAAAAAGGAGATTACGGTTAAAATGGGTGCAACGAACCACCAGTTCAACAAGATTGATTACGATCTTTCGAACACTGCACTGTTAAATATCAGGATGAAAGGAAATGTGATCCCTTCGGCTGAAACCGGGAACAGGGCATATATGCAGGGAATGGTCGGACTTCTGCCCAAATTCCAGTTTCCATCCCTTCAGAATATAATGGCCAACCAAAGATGGAAGGTTCTCAAGGCAGAGCTTATCGTCGAGCCCGTACCTTACAGTTACGGCCTGTTCAGCCTTCCCGACAGCCTCTACATCTATGAAGCCGACAAAAGCAATGCCAGGTCGATATTGAGGGACGGTGAAGGCAAACAACTTATCGCGTCCTTTGAATTTGACGATTACCTCCATGAGGATAACAGGTACACCTTTGACATTACCAATTTTATGATACGGGAGTTGTCTGATGCATATTACAATTACGACAATAGTCTGATGATAGGTCTTGGATCAGATGTGCAGGGATCATCTTTTGAAAGGCTTCTGGTTGAAGGCAAGCATCCGCCTGTAAAACTGAGGCTCTATTATTTATCTTATTGAAGTTTAAAATGGTCAAGCAGTTTCGAAAATATATCGCCATTCTGATCTTTCTGGTAATTGCGCAGGGACCGCTCTCTTCACAGATCACAACCTCGCCCTATTCGATTTTCGGTTTGGGTTTCCTGGAGGGAAACAGCTCAGGTACCTCCAGGGCAATGGGCGGAACAGGCCTCGCATTCTTATCGGAAAGATCAATAAACTATTCGAATCCGGCCTCTTACAGCGGCATCGACAGCCTTTTATCGATATTTGAACTTGGTGTTTTCTCAAAATACACAATCTATTCAACAAAACCGGATAATCAATCCCTGATGAATGCAAATCTAAGGCATCTGGCGATGGGATTCAGGATAACGCCATGGCTGGCAACAAGCTTCGGGTTTTCACCCTACAGCTCTGTAGGGTATACAATCAACACTACGGCTCCCATCGAAGGATCGAACCTGGAGTTTGCAAAAACATTCACAGGGGATGGGGGTGTGAATAAGGTCTTTCTGGGCGGAGCAGTGAGCCTTGTAAAAAATCTTTCGGTCGGAGTAAATGCTTCCTATCTTTTTGGAAATGTTACACACACTGAATCTTCATCAGTCTTCGATTATTCCCTGGAAGATGCAACGTTTGTTTCTAATTTTATCTTCAATTACGGGTTGAATTATCAGCTTGACATAAAAAAATGGAAGTATAATATCGGGCTTACCTACTCCAGTCCGAAGAAGCTGAATACCAGGAATACAACAACCATCCAGACTGCCTATCAGGTTGAGGTGCTTAAGAGCCGCATGTATAAATACAGCGTTCCAAGGAGTTTAGGCGCCGGATTTGCAATGAACAAGGGTTTTTTCAGAGCAGGTTTTGATTATGAATGGAGCAACTGGGAGGAGGTTGAATTTATAAATACCCATCTGAATACAAGGAACTCGAGCAGGTATTCTCTTGGAGTTGAATTCCCGTCGCTTGGCATAAGGAAAGGAAGCGGCAAAATGGTATTTTTCCGTTTTGGCGGGGAATACCGCGAATCATATATGATAATCAAGGGAGTTCCGATCAATTACCGTGCAGTAACGGTCGGAGCCGGATTGCCTCTGAAAGGTGTTGTGAGCGTTTTAAACTTTTCACTCGAGCTGGGGCAGAACGGTACAATTAAAAGGGATCTTTTCAGGGAGAACTTTATAACCCTGAATCTTGATCTCTCCCTGAGGGACATGTGGTTCATCAAGCGTAAGTACAATTGAAAGGTCATATAAGGCTCCTGTTGACCATCTCAAAGAAAGAGCTTCTGTACGATTCCCCGATCGGGATCCTCTGATTCCCGATAACTATCCTGCTGTTTTCGATCATATCAATCCTGTCGACAGATATTATGTACGATTTGTGTACCCTGAAAAATGATCCCGAGGGAAGCTTTTCAATGATGTTCTTCATAGTGGTTTTGGTGAGTATAAGTCTGCCCTCTGTATAGATCTTGACATAGTCCTTTAATCCCTCGATATAGAGTATATCACTGAGATTGACCCGGATGGTTGTGTACTCAACCTTTACCATGAGAAATCCGTGTTTTACTCCGGGAGAGTCCTCGCCCTGGATCTCCGACGGAGTTTTCATTTTTATTAGCTGGAAAGCCTTGTTCACAGCTTTTGAAAACCTTTCGAAGGTGACAGGCTTGACGAGGTAATCAACGGCATCGCACTCAAATCCCTCGGCCGCATACTCCCTGAATGCCGTAGTAAAAATAACCATTGGCGGATTGTAAAGGGTCTTCAGAAATTCAGGTCCTGTTATCTGTGGCATAACAATATCAAGGAAGATAAGGTCGATCTGGTTGTTGTTGATGGTCTGGAGGGCTTCGAACGGATTTGAAAAAGTGCCTGCCAGGTTTACAAACTGGATCTTTGCACAATATTCCCTGATTAACCTGAGAGCCGAAAAATCGTCGTCTATTGCTATGCAGTTGATAATATTCAGTGCCATATGCTACCCCTCCCGTTTATACTCTTCCGGGGTATACCCTGAGAGCTTCCGCAAGCGTTTCCATTGCATTTTTAAGATCTTTTGTATTAAGGACATATGCAATCCTGACCTCATCCCTTCCAAGTCCGGGTGTCGAGTAGAATCCCGATGCAGGTGCAACCATGACAGTCTGCATTTTGTATTCAAACTCCTCAAGCATCCACCGGGCGAATTTATCCGAATCATCGACAGGCAGCCTTGCCACAGTGTAGAAGGCGCCTTTTGGCTTCGGGCAATAAACTCCAGGCATTTTATTGAGGGCTTCCACCATAAAGTTTCTCCTCGCAGTGTACTCTTTGTTTATTTTATCGAAGTAATCGGCAGGTGTATCGATTGATGCTTCCCCGGCTATCTGGCCAAGTCCGGGGGGTGAAAGTCGGGCCTGTGCGAATTTCAGGGCGGTTGAGATCACATCATTATTTCTGCTTACAAGAGCGCCGATGCGTACTCCGCATTCGCTGTATCGCTTTGACACGGAATCGACCATCACTACATTCTTCCCGATCCCTTCAAGCTTCATCGCACTTAAATGTGCTGCGCCGTCGTAGCAGAACTCACGGTATGCTTCATCAGAAAAAAGCCAGATGTCGTGCTTTTTAACAATTTCCTTCAGGTGCATCAGCTCTTCTTCCGAGTAGAGATATCCGGTCGGATTATTTGGGTTGCAGACTATTATGCCTTTAGTCCGGGGAGTGATTTTCCTTTCAATTTCCTCAATCGGAGGGAGGGCAAAATCGTTTTCTATGTGCGATGTCACAGGAACGATCTTAATTCCTGCGGTCATTGCAAAACCATTATAATTCGCATAGAAAGGTTCGGAAGTGATAACCTCATCGCCCGGATTAATACATGTCATAAGTGCAAATGTGATTGCCTCCGAGCCGCCCGTCGTTATCAGCAGGTCGGTATACTCGATATCAATTCCGATACTCCGGTAAAAACCGGCCAGCTTTCGCCGGTACGATTCATTGCCGGCAGAATGACTGTACTCTATAACCTTCAGATCAATATTGCGGATAGCATTCAGTGCAATATCGGGAGTCGGAATGTCAGGCTGGCCAATGTTAAGGTGATATACTTTCACCCCTTTTCGTTTTGCTTCTTCAGCAAACGGAACAAGCTTCCTGATTGGTGACGGGGGCATCGCCCTGCCTCTTTCTGATATCGATGGCATAAAATATAATATGATGTAATCCTGAATAAAGCGGAACAAAATTAAGAAAAATCCCCCGTCCTTAAAAAATAAAATTGTCACACTTAATCCCGGGGACCCGGAATGAAGGATCTTATTAATTAAAAATAATGTGTAATTACATTGTAATTACGTCCCTGTTGGGTCAGGAATACTCCTTTTTCATATCGGAATCATCTGATACGACGGATTTTTATATTTTTGCTGTTTCATTCAAGACAAATATAAGGCAGATCATGGATATTCCTTCAAAGTATGAACCCGGAAAAGCAGAATCCAGATGGTATGACTACTGGATGAAACATGGATTCTTCAGGAGCAGGCCGGACGAAAGAGAACCGTATACGATAGTCATTC
This sequence comes from uncultured Bacteroidales bacterium, assembly GCA_963696535.1. Classification (GTDB taxonomy): domain Bacteria; phylum Bacteroidota; class Bacteroidia; order Bacteroidales; family VadinHA17; genus LD21. Next base: position 66,970 of record CAVOKP010000014.1, on the reverse strand, counting down.
CTCCTCCAAACGTTACCGGGGTGCTTCATATGGGACATATGCTCAACAACACTATCCAGGATGTTCTTGTTAGAAGGGCCAGAATGTTGGGAAAGAACGCCTGCTGGGTCCCGGGGACCGATCATGCATCAATAGCAACAGAGGCAAAGGTTGTTGCAAAGCTCAAATCAGAAGGCATTGAAAAGCGGGACCTTCCCAGGGAGAAATTCCTTGATCATGCCTGGGAATGGACGCACAGGCACGGCGGAATAATACTTGAACAGCTTAAGAAGCTTGGAGCATCGTGTGACTGGGACCGCACACTCTTTACAATGGATGAAAAAAGAAGTGAATCGGTTATAAAGGTATTTATCGACTTATATAATAAAGGGCTTATCTACAGGGGTGTAAGGATGGTGAACTGGGATCCGCAGGCAATGACGGCAGTTTCGGATGAAGAAGTCAATTACACCGATGAAAAATCAAAGCTCTATTATGTGCGGTATAAAATCGTTGGTGAGGATGATTATATAATGGTTGCCACCACACGCCCGGAGACCATTCTCGGCGACACTGCCGTTTGTGCAAATCCGGCTGATGAAAGATACATCCGGCTAAAGGGAAAGAAGGTAATTGTCCCGATGACAGGAAGGGAAGTGCCGTTTATCTTCGACGATTATGTCGACATGGAATTTGGCACAGGCTGCCTGAAAATAACCCCTTCACACGATATCAACGATTATGAGATAGGGCTGAGGCATAATCTCCCGTCAATTGACGTATTCAATGATGATGGTACCATAAGTGAAAATGCCGGCATGTTTATCGGGACCGACAGGTTTGTTGCAAGGGAACTTGCGGAAAAGGAATTGAAAAGGACCGGAAACCTTGTGAAGGTCGTTGCATACAATAATAAGATTGGACGATCGGAGCGCACAAATGCGATTATCGAGCCCAGGCTTTCGGTTCAGTGGTTCCTTAAGATGAGTGATATTTCAAAACCAGCCCTCGACGCCGTTATGAATGGTGATGTAAGGCTGCATCCGGCAAAATTCAAAAACCTTTACCGGCACTGGATGGAAAATGTTCATGACTGGTGCATTAGCCGCCAGCTCTGGTGGGGCCACCGGATACCTGCATGGTATTTTACGGAAAATGAATTTGTTGTAGCAGCCGGCAGCAGGGAGGCACTTATTCTTGCAAGGGAAAAATCGGGGAACATGTCACTTGGGGAGAGCGACCTGAAACAGGACGAGGATGTTCTTGACACCTGGTTTTCATCGTGGCTCTGGCCGATAACTTCATTCGATGGTATAAACAATCCTGATAATCCCGACCTGAAATACTATTATCCGACCGATGTTCTTATAACTGCTCCGGAAATCCTGTTTTTCTGGGTCGCAAGGATGATTATTGCCGGATATCTGTATCAGGGTGAAAAGCCCTTCAGCGACGTTTATCTCACGGGTCTGGTACGCGACCAGAAGAGGAGAAAAATGTCGAAATCGCTGGGCAATTCCCCTGAACCGCTCGATCTTATTGAGAAATACGGGGCCGATGGCGTCAGGGTGGGCATGATGCTCTGTTCTCCTGCAGGCAATGACCTTCTTTATGATGACTCGTTGCCGGAGCAGGGAAGGAATTTCGCTAATAAAATCTGGAATGCTTTCAGGCTTGTTAAAAGCTGGAAGGTTGACGACGGCATTCCCCAGCCTGAATCTTCGGCTGCAGCCGTAAGGTGGATGAATGAGGTAATTAGAAAGTCACTTGGGGAGATCGATTCAAATTTCAGAAGATTCAGGATATCGGAAGCCCTGATGAATTCATACAAACTCTTCTGGGATGAATTCTCGGGATGGTACCTCGAGATTATAAAACCAGAATACACTAAACCTGTCGACAGGATAACCTATAATGCCACAATATCGGTTTTCGACAACCTTATGAGGATCATTCATCCGTTCATGCCGTTCTTAACAGAAGAGATATGGCAGCTTATAGATGACCGGAAGGATGGTGAAAGCCTGATGGTCTCCCCGATGCCAAAGACCGGGAAATACAACAGGGCCATGATTGAAAAGTTCGAAACCGCAAAGGAAACAATGACTGCCATCCGGGCTGTCAGGAAAGAAAAGCAGATACTTAACAGTGACCCTGTTGGTCTGCTGATCAGAACTGAAATGAGAGACTTTGATTCCCTGTTCATCCCGGTTATTGTAAAAATGTGCAACCTTTCAGGCGTAAGTTTTGTTTCAGGAAAGCCTGATAATGCTGCATCTTTCATGATAAAAACGACTGAGTTTTATATCCCCCTGGGAGGACTGATTGATGTTGAGGCTGAAAAGGCGAAGATTTTGTCAGACCTCGTCTATCTGAGGGGATTTCTTGATTCGGTAATGGAAAAGCTCAATAATGGAAGGTTCGTCCAGAATGCACCATCTTCAGTTCTTGAACTTGAAAGGAAGAAAAAGGCCGACACGGAATCAAAAATCAGTTCCCTTGAAGAAGCCTTAAGTGGATTAACAGGAAAGAAATAAATCGGAATGGGGTGCGGGTTATGAAGTCGATGGAGTGTGCAAGTTGCAATCCAGCCAATTTTGTATTACCCCCTGCCCCCCTGACGCTTCGGTCAGGACAGGCCTAAAGGGGGTTTTACCAAAGTCCCCTTTAGGGGATTTAGGGGTAGCTGCAAAACTGGATAACCGCAAAACTGCATAACAAAACTAAGGCATCAGTTTCCTTATAAAGTAATTCTGTCCCGACTCCCCGATCTTCCATCCGTCGTTCAGGATTATCTGCCAGCCCTCACCGGTTATATGATTCTTGTCGGTTTTAAGACCTTTTGCCGTAATTCGCAGATATTTGTAGTTGTTTGAAACAAGGCAGTCACCCTCATCTACCGTAAGCTTTCCCCAGTTATCTGAAACACGCAGTGTATGGTAGAGGGTTCCGAGGGTGTCGAGGAAACTGACATTTTCGGGTTCGAAATCAAAATATGGACTCTCGAGCTCAAGCAATACAACCGGTTTTTCCGTGAAGATGCTTACCTGGTTATTAAGTCTCTCCCTTATATCCAGAAGCCGTTTATCCTCCTCATCATATATTTCCTCAATATTATAGTGCAAGGCGATGCTTCCCGCGACATCGCGGCATTTATCAGGCAGTTCAATGCCCCATATATCCTTTACCAGCCTTCCAAGATCAACAGTGTCTGCAGTTATTGTCCTGAAATCAAATCCCCTGGCATGAAGCAGTGTGGCATAAAGAGCTCCGTGGACCGATCCGTATGATCGCGCATATGACTGAAAGGAATAGATCCTGTCGAGGTATTCGAAAAGTCTCATCTTATATTCCTCGGGGGAATCTGAGGCAAGAAAGTTGTATGTAAATGTTGCCAGCCCCTCATAAGTCTCGAACCTGTTTTCAAGTGCAGCGTACCCGGGATAGGATTCACGGTGCGACCCCCTGAAGATAAGTGCATCCCTGATGGCAAGGATCTGTTCTTCTCCTTCCGAGTCAATGGCTTTTTTCAAGGCTTTCCACTCGAGCTTTATCCAAAGCCTGGCGTCCTTCTCATCCATAATGATCAGGTTGAAATTTTCAGGATCCATGCCTGACATCTTCTGGAAGCTGTGAAAGAGAGCGTGAATGCCTCTGGATTTAATCCTGAAGTCATCTTCTTCAACAGGCAGAGGGGCCATCCCGAAAAGGGTTCCTCCAAAGACTATGGTTGTGGTGGTAATAATGTTTTCTCTGGGATATAAACCAGTGTAAATCCCGTCTTTCAGTTTAAGCAGGCCTTCATCGTCGGGTTGATTGGCAATGATTTTTCTGCTTGCCCTGTCGATGAACATCAGGGGTCCGTAAAGGTTCCTGCCCCATAGATTACCTCCGTCCCTGTTGCAGGCTTCTTCAATTTCCCTGAAACTGGCTGCAGCCTTTTCGGGAGTGAAATAAGTCTCCTGGACGTTTTCTTTACAGGAAATTACTATCAGGAGAAAAGATATAATAATCCATGTTTTCATTTTCCGGAAAATGTCAGCCCAAAAATAGAAAAATTTCGCCTCTTTCGTGAAAACAGGCATAATTCAAAATGCTTTAAGGCTCAGGTCGAGGCTTTTGATGTGATGGGTCAGGGCTCCTGCCGAAATAAAATCCACCCCGCATTCGGCGTAGGCTCTTATGGTTTCAAGAGTGATTCCTCCCGAAGATTCGGTTTCATAGCGTCCTCCTATCATTTTTACTGCTTCTCTGGTATCGGTGAGATTGAAATTGTCGAGCATTATGCGGTCGACGCCACCGGTTTCAAGTATTTTCCTGATGTCGCCGAGGTTCCTTGCTTCAATTTCAACCCTGAGATCTTTTTTGGTACGGGCCAGGTATTCCCTGGTTCTCAGGATAGCATTTTCAATACCGCCGGCGTAGTCTATATGATTATCCTTAAGCATTATCATATCATACAGTCCCATTCTGTGATTCAGCCCTCCGCCCGTCCTTACTGCCTCCTTTTCGAGGAATCTCATTCCGGGAGTTGTCTTCCGGGTATCCAGCACTTTTGCTTTAAGATCACTTATTTTTTCGGCATACTTCATTGTTGTGGTAGCGATCCCGCTCATCCTTTGCATTATATTGAGCACCAGCCTTTCGGATTTAAGTATCGATTGAATACTGCCATAAACGTTGAACACGATATCACCTGGTGAGATTCTGGTGCCGTCGCTTATGAAAGGCTCAAATTTAATATCCCCGTCAATAATCCTGAAGACCTCTCCGGCGACGGCACATCCCGACAGAAGGCCCTCTTCCTTGACAAGGAGCCTGGCTCTTCCGGCGGCATCATCCGGGATGCATGCGAGCGATGAATGATCGCCATCACCAATATCTTCACGGAGGCACCCCGATATGAAATCCCTCAGGATCTTATTGTGCATTGTCGGGTTCAATACGTATCTGATGAATCAGCAGGTCTGTACCGATTTTTTTGAGCAGAAAATAAACCCTGAAATTTCCATTTTCTGTTTCAAGGTTTCCTATGGCATATTGGGCATCGCGGCTTGCCCCCTGATGCCGGATAATAAAATCCTTGCAACGGTGTCCGTTGAAAAAATCCTTCAGGATGGTCTCGGCAACAGCCTTCTTGTAGAAATCTTCTTTTTCAAGCAGGACAAGATTAACGGTTGAATTCATATATTTTGCCAGTTCAGCAGCATTTCCCGACTTTATTGCAAGCGAAATGCCTGCAGGGATTTTTGTCTGATCCTGAGTTATAGCGGTCATGGTCCCAATTGTAAAAAGGACAACCGCAATTGAAATTATGAATCTCATCTAATTCAGTTTATTAATATTCCGCCTTCAGGTTAACTATGCAAATTTAAACTATTTTATCACAAAGAAAATCTGTTTCCGGCATCCTGCTTAATTATACCTGTCGGTGCAAGTTATTAATTATTATTTTTGTGCATGGTGCCGTACGAAACATCACATACAAAAGTCGGGCCAATAAATATGAAGATTGCATTGTTGCAGACGGGAAAAACCTCGGAAAGATATTTGACGGAAGGAATTGCGATCTTTGAAGAACGCATTAAGAAATACTCATCATTTGAAATTTTTACTGTTCCTGATTTAAAGCGCGCCCGCACTATGCCAGAACAGGAGCAAAAGTTAAGGGAGGGGGAACAGCAGCTCAGGTTTTTCAGGAACGACGACTATATTGTGATTCTTGATGACAAGGGTAAGGAATTTTCAACACTGGAATTCTCGGGGTGGCTGGAAAAGAGCTTTATGGTTCAAAGGAAAAGAATTCTTTTTGTTATAGGCGGCGCCTGGGGTTTTTCAGAAGAAGTAATGAAAAGGGCCGACATGAATCTTTCACTTTCGAGGCTCACTTTTTCACATCAGATGGTACGATTATTGTTTCTTGAGCAGCTTTACAGGGCTTTCACAATAATGAAAGGTGAACCTTATCATCACCAATAGAACCATTATAACTCATTATGAAACCCACATGTTATGTTAACACAAACAGATATAAATATAATTTTAACAACATGTGGATTTCATCATACCATTAAAATCAAAATTATATTATGATGAACGATGGTAAACTAAAGATCACTCCTTTTATTCTCGCAGCAGTTCTAATCCTTCTTGCCATGGCGGCCGAGCTGGTTTACCTTGGAGATTTTGAATACAGGTTCAGAACAAAAAGGTTCAACAGGGTCCTCAGGGAGAAAGAGCAGATAATGGAACGCAGCCTGGAAGCCATGAAGCCGATTGTTGAAAGCGGAGTGGCGCACGGTTCAGAAACGGAAAATAATCTTTTTGCAGCTGCCCACGGGAATGGCATTACAATTCTTGAGTATTTTGGTGACAGGCTTGTTTCATGGTCCGATACGGAGTTTGAAGCGCCCCGCACACTTGCCGATTCAATATACACCAGCCCTTTTATTTTCCTTCAGAACGGCTGGTTCCTTACAAGGTCAATACGGGCTGGCAACGAGCTGATTATCGGCCTTTTAAGGATAAGAAGCGATTACGGTCTTGAAAACGACATTATAAAGAATGGCTTTGCAAAGGATTTCCGGATACCCACCGGCACAGGATTCAGCAGGAACAGGGATGACTCAGGCTACCAGATATTCTCCTCAAACGGAACATTTCTGTTTTCACTGTTATATCCTGCAGAAAAAATCAGGACAAACCTGATCCATATCCCTCTTTCATTATGGGGAATGGCTTTCCTTGCAATAATCTATCTGGCTATTTGTCTGTCGCGGTGCCTGGCCGCCAGGAAAAGGGAAATTCAGGCAATGACCCTGCCACTTCTCATTTTCGTGGCTTTGTACCTTTTTATATTGCTGCTCAAAAAACCTTCAGTCCTCTTCCAGACCGACCTCTTCTCTCCGTACAGGTATACAATGAACGGACTCATACCCTCATTGGGTCATTTGCTGATATTCGCCATTATGATATCGGTCCAGGCTCATATTATATATACTGTTGTGAAAAGGAGTGACCGGTTCCCTGAGGTTGACAGGACAAAATGGTTCACTCTTTCATTGCTTCTCGTTCCGGGTGCGTTCCTGCTCTCACTGTACCATATTGTATTCAGCCATTTGATTTTTAATTCAACCATTAATTTTGAAACATTCAAAGTACTTGAACTTGATATTTTCAGTCTGACCGGCTTTGTAATCATCCTTATTCTTTTTTGTGTTCCTTTTCTTTATCTTCTGAAAGTATTTCAGGCAAAGAAGCTTCCGGGAGCCCCGACAGTAATTATATCGGCGGTAACCGCATCGGTTGTCTTTCCGGTATTCTTTATGAATGACCCTCTTATCCTGCTTGCTGCAGTATTGCTGTTTCTAACGGTTACGACACTTATCTGGATTTTAAGGACAAGGGATACAGTGTTATTTAACAAGACGGTAATTTTTTCGCTTGTACTCGCGCTATATTCTCTTTTCCTGATCACGTACCTTTCAGATAAAAAGTCCGGGGAAAATATCAAAATACAGCTGCTTGCCTACTCAACCGAAAATGATCCCACGGCAGAGCATCTGCTGCTGGATATGTGGCCCGTAATCTCATCCGACTCAATCCTACGGAAAATGATGGATGTTGCCGTTTTCGGGAAGGATGATTTTGATAATATACTGGAATACCTTCATGAAGAGTACTTTAACGGATACTGGGGCAGTTATGACCTGAGCATTGTGCTTTGCCACAGGAATGATTCACTTAGCGTCGGAGTCCAGAACCGGATCTATGAGGATTGCTACGGGTTTTTCGGGGAGAAAATCCAGACCAGCGGGCACAGACTAACGGGAACGGATTTCTACTTTATCGACAGTAAACAGGGAAGGGCAAGCTATATGGGGAGACTATTATATAAGTTTGAAGACTCCGGTGAAAGTGGTCTTTTCATTGATCTTTACAGTGATATCAAGATATTTCAGCCGGGATACTCGGAACTTCTTCTTGACAAGAAATATCACAGTTATGCAAGATTAAAGGATTATTCATTTGCAAAATACATTAACGGCGACCTGGTTCTGCGGACCGGTGATTTCCCCTACAGCATCACCGATGAAAATTATGTCGGGGATGTAACCGATTACAAATCATTCAGGTCAGGCTCTTACAAACTTACCCTGTATGTGAATGGTAATGTGACTGTTATTATAGGCCGGCTGATTGTTTCCTTCCAGGACATCCTGATTTCATTTGCATACCTGTTTGCCTTTATTTTCCTGTTTTCAAGCCTGGTTCTTTTTCTTGTCCGAAAACCGGGTTTCAAAACTCCGGCAGGATTCAACTTCAGGCAAAAAATGCAGATTTCCTTTATCAGTATACTGCTGGTCTCCTTCACCCTTATAGGATTTGTAATAGCTTCCCTTACAATAGAGCAGTACCGGGCAAAGCATTATGAGAATATAAAGGAGAAGCTGAGTTCGATAAATATGGAGCTCGACAGCAAGATATCATCCGAGAAAACCCTTACCTCTGAGTGGAGAAACAGCACCAACAGCAGCCTGGAAGAGGTTCTTGTCAGGCTCTCCAACATCTTTAATACCGATATAAATCTTTACGATCCCTATGGATTTCTGATTGCATCTTCACGTCCGGAAATATATTTCCGCGATCTTGTCAGCAGAAGGATGGACAATACAGCTTTAATAAACCTCTTCAGCCTTAAGAAAACCGAGTACTTTCAGAAAGAGAATATTGGCAACCTTGAATATGTATCGGGATACCTTCCATTTTACAATACTGACAATGAGCTGCTTACTTATCTTAACCTTCCGTATTTCAGGATGCAGAGCGTGCTTGCAACGGAGATTTCGAACATGATAGTCGCAGTTATCAATTTCACACTTCTTCTCATAGTGATTGCCATGAGCCTTGCCGTGCTGATCAGCGGGCGCCTGACTTCGCCCCTGGCAATGCTGAGCAGCAGGCTTGCGTCAGTGGAGCTTGGCAAGAAAAGCGAACATCTTTCCTATAACGGAAGTGATGAAGTCGGCGACCTGGTCAGGCAGTATAACCGAATGGTTGATGAACTTGAGCAAAGTGCCCAGAAACTTGCAAATTCCGAACGGGAGTATGCCTGGAGGGAAATGGCAAAGCAGATTGCCCACGAAATAAAGAATCCTCTGACACCGATGAAGCTGAATGTTCAGCAACTCTTTAAATCATGGACCGATGGTGTGCCTGGTTTTGAGAAAAAGCTCGAGAGATTTACAAAGAACCAGATAGAATACATCGACAATCTTTCATCAATTGCGTCAGCTTTCTCTTCCTTTGCCAAGATACCAGAAGCAAATCCGGTTGCCCTTGATCTGTTGGAACAGATCAGGATAACACTGGAACTTTTCAAGAACAGCGAAAATATAACATTCAGGGTGGGCCCGCCACAGGCTGAAAATATTATAATCAACGCCGACAAGGAACAGATAAACAGCATCTTCTCCAACCTAATAAAGAACGGAATTCAATCGATTCCTTCAGGTCAGCAAGGAATAATAAAGGTTCAGATTGAAAAACAAAACGGGAAAGTGCTGATCACTCTTTCAGACAACGGTTCGGGAATTCCCGAATCGCTTAAGCCAAAAATGTTCACTCCCAACTTTACCACCAAATCATCAGGAACCGGACTTGGATTGTCAATAGTGAAAAGGTATGTGGAAAATGCCGGGGGAAGGATCTGGTTCGAATCAGAATCTGAAAAGGGAACACTGTTTTTCATCGAGTTTCCGCTCATGAAGCAGGATGAAAATCAGGGTGATAAACAGGATAAACCATAAATTTAGGATTTTCTCTCAATTATTTGACATTTTTAGCGTTTACTAGTGGTAATTCACTTTTTTGATGACACTTAAACACTCCTACCATGTTAGTAAACTGCTGATTATGCTGTTGCTGATATTATGTTTCAGCATCAGGATTGCGGTTGGTCAGGAACAAATCAGTGGTGTCATAAACAATTATGCCAAAGTAAATTCAATCAATGCCGGATATGTTTCAGTCGCGCCAGCCCAGGCTGCCTGGTTTTCAGCAGGAGATTATGCATTGCTCATCCAGATGCAGGGTGTGGGCATCAGGACCGATCCGTATGGAACAGTAATCCAGCAAAGGTTCGGGACACCCGGAGCCTATGAATTTCTCAGGATTCAATCGGTCAACATTGTCACCGGCCAGATCCAGTTTACACGTTCGGTCTATATTAACACATATGATGTAGTGGGAAATGTTCAGCTTATCCGTGTCCCATTTTATGATTCACCTGAAGTTACTGCCACACTGACGTGCCAGCCGTGGAACCCTGCAAATGGTACCGGCGGGGTTCTTGCAATGCTGGTTGGAAGGAAGCTGACACTTAATGCCGGCATTGATGTCACAGGACAGGGTTTTGCCGGTGCTCCAGGTGTTGCGGGGATCGGTGAGTGCGTTTATACAAATATTGCAGCAAACAGTCTTGACTCCTATAACCTTACCTGGAACAATGCCGGATTGAAGGGAGAAGGTGTAGCGATTCATGATGACGCGGGAAACTTTCTCTACCCGGCTCATGCCAAGGGACAGGGAAGGAATTTTACAGGCGGCGGCGGTGGTAACGGAAGATATTCGGGCGGCGGCGGCGGTTCAAACCGGGGCAAGGGAGCTGACGGCGGGATTGAGAATGCCCTGCAGTGCAGCACCGATCCGCGCGATGGCGGTTATGGAGGCATGAATATCATTGGCACAATAATTCAGGAAGGATTGTTCCTGGGAGGCGGAGCCGGAGCTTCAACACAGGCAGCCGGTTCAACGGCTTCTGCAGGGGGCAGCGGCGGAGGAATTGTGATTATTATTGCTGATTCAATCGACGGGAATAACCATATTATTAGATCAAACGGTATCACAGCGCTTAATTCGGTATCTGAAGCCGGGGCAGGCGGAGGAGGCGCCGGGGGTTCTGTTGCGATTTCATTCCAGGTGTTTAAAAGCCCGGCATCCATCGCAACTATTGGAGGAAACGGGGGCGCCAGTCCCGGAGGTTCCGGCGAGGGCGGCGGTGGCGGTGGAGGTCTTATATGGCTGAGCACTCCAGGAATGCCGGCCAACATTTCAGGCGTTTCAGTTGTCAATGGATTGCCAGCTCCGGCCAGCCCGGCAGAAGGAATAGGTGAGGTAAAATATAATTATTCCCCTAAACTTAATGGATTCCTTTTTAATGTTATACGGTCAAAAGCGACCGGAAACCAGATTGACTCGGTTTGTTCAAATATCCTGTACGGTCAGATCGTCGGGACAATACCTGTCGGAGGCACACCGCCATATACATTCCAGTGGCAGAGCAGCACAACCTCGGCAACGGCAGGATTCAGCCCTGCAGCCGGAACAAACAACCAGCAATATTACACTCCTCCTTTGCAATTGACCCAGACAACCTGGTTCCGCAGGGTGGTTACTGATTTCGGAGCTGCAATTACCGACATAAGCCTGCCCGTCAGGATAATCGTACATCCCTTTATTAAGAATAATGTAATAGGCAGTGACAATATCCTGTGCTATGGACAAAATGCTCCTGAAATGAACTCAGTAATGGTACTTCAGGACGGGAACGGGAAATACGCGTACAAGTGGGAATCAAGTGCCGATAATTCGGTTTATACCGATGCTTTGGCAACAACCGCCGGTTATCTTCCCCCTGCTCCCCTGACACAGACAACATGGTACAGGAGGATAGTCAATTCAGGAGCTTGCGTCAATGTAAGCGCTTCGGTTGTGGTCAACGTGCTGGATTTAATAACCAATAATTCAATTCTCACCCTTCCGCAGGAAATCTGTGAAGGAATGACTTTTACAAACCTTGCAGCTTCGGTGGCGCCTGCCCTCAGCGGCGGAGATAATACCTACAGGTTCCTGTGGGAATCGAGTAATGATAATTCAGTCTGGACAACGGCAACCGGTATAAATACTTCGGCTGGTTATAATCCGGATGAGAATGCATCTTACTTCCCGGGACAGCAATATTTCAGACGGGTCGTCTATTCCGGAGCCAATAATGTGTGCATGAATGCAAGTTCACCCGTCCTCCTGAATGAATACCCTGTGATCACGAATAATCTTGTCAGCCCTGCTGACCAGACTATCTGTTCAGGTTCTTCACCCTTAATGCTGAATGGTTTATTGCCGCTGAACGGCAAGGGTAACGGCTCATACTCATATACATGGCAGGACAGCACAAAATTACATTCCTGGAGCGACATTCCGGGATTTGTAAATGTTACTGCACAAAACTTTACACCGCCTGCACTTATCGATTCCACAAGGTACCGGAGAATTGTAAGATCATCAGCCTGTTCCGACATCAGCAAATCGGTGCTTGTCAAAGTGCATAAACCCATTTCCGGTAACACCATTTCCCTTCTGGCAGGAGGACTTACCGATACAACAATCTGCAGCGGAGCAACCCCTCACAGGATTAAAGGACTTCAACCGGCAGGTGGAACAGGCTTTACCGGCGATTATGCTTTCCAGTGGTCTTCATCTTCTGACAACATTTCATGGACGGATATTTCAGCTTCCACGGGGATTGAATTCCAGCCGTCGCCGCTGACTTCAACAACATGGTTCAGGAGAAGGACAGTTTCGGGAGAGTGCACATCTGAGAGTGTTTCAGTAAAGATTACGGTCCTTCCGCTGATTACAAACAATACAATAGCAGGCGGTCAGACCGTTTGCGAATCTGACACCCCGCAACCTCTTGCACAGGCTGCAGGTCAGATTCTGGCAGGAGGATCCGGAACATACTCATATCTGTGGGAGCAAAGCACCGACGGGATTACATGGAGTCCGGCAGAGGGAACCAGCAACAGGCCGGATGGCACCTACCAGCCGCCGGTAATGACAAGGACAATGAAATACAGGAGGAGAATCAATTCTGGAACAAACGATTGCTGTACAAGCACCTCTAACGTGATTGAACTCATACTCGACACATTGCCGGCTGGTTCATCCATCAATGCCGGCCGCGATACTATCATCTACTCATTCGACCGTATAGTTCAGCTTGTCGCGGATCCCCCCATCACGGGAGGGACCGGAAAATGGACTCTTGTCAGCGGAACAGGAAGTTTTGAAAATGAAGCCGATTATGAAACGAAAGTCTCAGGACTGTCAATGGGACTGAACACATATCTGTGGACCGTGACAAGGGGTGCATGCAAGATGGAGGATGAGGTAAATGTCTCTGTTTATGATCTTGTGATTCCGGAAGGCTTCTCCCCGAACGACGACCCCGGCGGATACAACAATACATTCAGGATAAAAGGACTCGACCTGCCTAATCAGACTGCAGAACTGACCGTTATAAACGGCGCGGGAACCGAGGTGTTCCGTACTTCAAACCTTAACGGGAACGAATGGACCGACTGGGGTGGCAAGAATTCGAAGGGTGTGGACATGCCTGAGGGCACTTATTACTATCTCCTGAGGCTTACATCAAAAGGTAACGGCAAAGTCTTCAAAAAGAGCGGCTTCATTGTTTTGAAAAGATATTAATGAATGATTGATTCAATGGATCGTAAAACCAGTTATGGAACCAGGGGGCCAGGCATAATTAAAATCATGCCTTTCCTGTTGCTCTTTGTTTCCACTCTGGCTGAGGGGCAGGTTGCTGATTCATCAAGAATCAACCTGGGATTCCCTGTTTATAGTCAGTATCTTCAGAATGGCCAGGTAATCAATCCCGCCTACACAGGCACGCGTGAGGTCCTGAGCGGTTTCCTGTCGTACAGGATGCAATGGATGGGAACGAACGGATCACCCCTCCTGCAGTCCATTTCATTTCATACTCCGATGAAGAATGATAAAGTTGCATTGGGTATGATGGCACAGTTCATGAAGTACGGTGCAACAAAATCGACAAGCATTTTTGGAAGTTATGCATATCACATAAGGCTGAAAAAAGGGAAACTCTCCTTTGGGCTGAAAGGGGGTGTCGATCTTTCGAATACCGATTATACCGGATTGCTTTTAAACGATCCCGGCGACCCTGTATTTGAATCGAACGAAAAATCGCTTGTGCTTCCTAACTTCGGCGCGGGCGTATATTACTTTTCTGACAGGTTTTTTGCTGGTCTGGCAATCCCTTCATTCCTGAATTACAGGCGGACCGGCAGTGGATCGGCATCGCCTTATCACAGCTTCAGCCAGTATGATTTCCTGTTTTCAGCAGGAGCACTTATCGAGATTGCCCCTGTACTGAAATTCAAGCCATCGGTCCTAATCGATTATTCATTGCAGGACACTAAAAAGCTGACACAACTTGATATAAACGGAAACTTTATTATTGCTGACCTTATATGGGCGGGAGGTTCATGGCGTGTATCGGAACAGGTCGCTGTCGGCATACTGCAGGTACAGCTGAACCACCAGCTTATGTTTGGATTTTCATATGATTATCCTTTCGGAAGGATGAATTCCTATTCAAAAGGATCTACCGAATTCGTGCTAAGGTATGAGTTCCGGTACAAAGTGAGCGCTGCCAATCCCAGATATTTCTGATAATTATGAAGAGAGGATTGTCCATAATATTGATTCTGCTCGTCGTCATTGCTGGAAACATGCTGGTGGCTCAGGAGAAATCCCCGTTTGAAGTCAAAAGATTACCAGTCAATCTGCCCGGGTTCAGTGAGATTTCCCCTGTAATCATTAAGGATGGCATAATGTTCTGTTCCGACAGGCGGCTTAGCGGTGTGACCGAACGGACCTCCTTCGATAACCGGAGGCTTTACAGCATTTATATCGCTGAAAGGAAAGATACATCCGACTGGCGCAAGCCAGGTGCATTAAAGAGCGAAAGGAGCTCACAATTCAACACCGGTCCGCTCTGTATTGCGCCTGACCAGGTAACTGTATGGTTTACAAGCGAAATCGAAACCGGAGTGCCTTCAAGGAGCAGGAAATTCAGGAACCGCAGCGGGATATTTACTGCCCGGCTTGAAGGGCTCCAGCTTAATTCGATCCAGCCTTTTAAATACAACAGCCTGGAATATGATCTGGGACAGCCATCAGTCAGCGAGGATGGCAGATTTCTGTTTTTTGCATCGGACATGCCCGGCGGGCAGGGAGGATCCGACATATATTTCTGCGAATCAGTTAACGGGGAATGGAGCAAACCTGTCAACCTGGGATCAAAAGTCAATTCCCCCGGAACGGATAACTATCCATGCATCCACCCTTCAGGAAAACTGTACTTCACTTCCAACCGTCCGGGGGGACTTGGAGGGCTCGACGTTTATTATTCCGAAAATATTGACGGTGTTTGGGAGACTCCGGTCAGACTACCTGAACCTGTAAATTCAAATTCGGATGATTTTGCATTTGTTGCGTATCCGGATCTTCAGAAAGGTTATTTCTCGTCGAACAGGAGAAGGAATGACGACATCTATGAGTTTACAACGACAATAATAAGAAAGGCTTCGTGCAATCCGCTCGAGATAAATAATTACTGCTATGAATTTGTTGAGGAAAATGCCGTTAAATATGATTCTATGCCGTTCAGGTTTGAATGGAAATTCGGAGATGGGAATGCAGCAACAGGAAGGATTGTGGAACACTGCTATGCAGGACCAGGTAAATACCTTGTCCAATTGGATGTCACCAACCTTGTCACGAAAGAAGTTAAACTCAATGAAAAATCCGAGATGCTGCTTATCGAAGCTCTCGAACAGCCGTACATTTCATGCCCGGAAACTGCTGATGCAGGAAGCGTGATAAGGTTCAGCGCCGACAGCACAAACCTTCCCGGATGGGATATTTCGCAGTATTACTGGAATTTCGGAGATGAAACGATATCTATAGGAAAAAATGTTGAAAAATCATTCACCCGCTCCGGGACCTATAATGTCCAGCTTATTGTGTCGACAAAGCCGGAGCAGGGAGGGATGGCAAGAGAAGCGTGTGTGTCGAGGAACATTACAATAAGACGGAAACCCTGAAAATGATTATACCATATAGCAATTCATGAAAGCCGATACTGCAATACAAAAGCTAATACTTATTCTGGCGTTTTCCCTGGCGCTGTCCGGAGGTGGTGAGATCTCCGGACAGGCAGTTCCGGGGAAAGATGAGAATATCCCCTTCCTCGTCACATTTGGTAAAAATGGCGAGACTTCCTGGGGTGATGATGATTTCAATTCGATATTCTTTTTTACAATACCGAAGGATTTCAACAGGCAGTTCTACATCAAGATCTTTGACCCCGATTGCGGAGGGCAGAATGACGAGATACAGGGATTGTTTGATTCCAGAACGATGTTTTCTGTTTACGGAGGCAAGGGGGTGGATCCGGATAGGAATATTGCTTCAAGGGGTCTTAAGAACTCGGATAATTATAAACAGGGTAATCTTCTGACATCCAAAGTATTCGGAAATGAAGTCGACTTTGACAACAAGTATTATGCCTTCGGGCCGTTCAATCCCACCGAGGGAGATTACAACGAGAAATGGAAAAGCTATATTTTCAAGATAGTGTGCGAGGGAATTACGGGGGATGACGGAAATCTCTACAGGTACTTCCTGAGCCGTGAAGCCGGAAGCGAGCTTCCAATAGAAGGGGCCAACGCATTTACATATGAATATACCTTCAGGATGTGGAACGACACAAAAAGCATTGCTCATATCTATCCCTACGTTGATACCGGGATAGTCTCAATAAAACAGAGGAATTTTGACTGGGACAACGACGGAGTAATCCTGGTTGTTTCAACCTATAAGCAGGGTTTGCCTGTACCGATATCAAATGAGGATGATGAGAAGGTGTCGGTGATCCCCGTTGAAACAGCTGAGATTGGAAAATCACTTGATTTCCAGTTTCATAAGAAACAGGATTACCTGGTAAGAAACAACAATGTCGTGGTTTCACTCGAGAACCAGCGAGGTGACGCCCTTCAGTTCTTCAGCTCACCAATCGGTGGCGTGCCGGTTTACCAGCCTGTTATAGGCATAAGGAAAACGAAAAGATAGGGAAACATAAATGATGCATTTCTTTCAGAAAATCAGACCAGTCATCCTGGCGGGCTTCCTGATATGTACACAAATATCGTTTGGCCAGGCATACAGGTTCAGAAATTACGGGATTGCTGATTATCTTCCCAGCGGGGTTATTTATTCTCTCGGCCAGGATAACAGCGGATACCTTTGGGTCGGAACACCTGAAGGGCTTTCACGCTTTGACGGATTCGGATTCTACAAGGTATGGTTTCCTGATTCCTCCTCAGGCCGTTATCCCACTGCCTCAATCAGGGACAGAAAAGGAACCCTGTGGTTCGGCTGCAACGACGGAACCCTGTTCCATGCCTCTGGCAGAATGCTTGAGCAGACAATCCTGCCGAATTCATCAGGAACCGGTATAAGTTCCCTGCTGGAGGGACCCGACGGGAAAATATACGCAATAGCACAAAGGAGCCCTTTCTTCAGGATAAATCCTGAGAAACCTGCTGAATCTGAAAAGATATCCCTCGGTCCTGATCCTGTAATATTCTCGGCGGCATTTACTGCTTCAGGCGAAATCCTTCTCGGTACACAGGAAAACATACTGATTTGCAGTTTAGGTGCGGACACACTTGTGACAAAGAGTACGGTTGAGGGTTTTGACTATTCAAGGATAATGGCAATTCACAGGATGGAATCAGGTTCAGAATTCATAATCGGAACTGACGGCAACGGTCTTTTTCGTTTACGATTGGACGGTGAGATCGGACTTCTGACAAGGTTCGCCGGATTCCCAGGTCTTGAAACCCTTCAGGTGAAATCCATTGTGGGAGATTCCGGAAATAATATATGGGTTCCTACTGCCGGAAGAGGAGCCATAAAGATGCAATTCCTTGAAAATTCTGATTCACTGGTTTCAGTACTTTATCTTTTAAAATCCTCAGGTCTTGCAGGGGATAATGTGATGACGGTTTTTGAAGATTCCGAAAAGAATATCTGGATGGGCTTCAACGGGGATGGGCTTTCGATACTCACAACCGATTCGTTCGAGTTTCATGTACCCGGGACGGAGAATATGCCAAAAAGCATAATCTTCGCGGGGAAACTCGGTAATGATTTTGTGCTTGGAACACCTTCAGGTCTGTATATATACGATCCTGATGAGGGTAAGGCAAAATCATTTATCCCGATGCCGTCCGGACCGGGCCGCAATGAGATAAGCTCCTGCTATATTGACGGAAATGAAAATATCTGGATTGGATCAAAAGGTTCGGGCCTTTTCCTGAAAAGCAGGAACGGAGAAATAAAGAGTTTCTACAGGTCGGGAGATACGGGAGCCGATTATATCTTGTCGATTGGCATTAACGGAGACAATATATGGATTACAACCCTGAACGGAGTATATATTGTATCTATGAAGACGAGGACACTGATGAAATCTTGGAATGTCAATAACGGACTGCCCCCCAAGGGTATCAATAAAATACTCCTACAGGACGACGGAAGCGGATATATTGCCACCGAAAGCGACAGGCTCTACAGGATCGTTCCCGATTCAGGTGTATTTTCCCCGGATGCTTCAATGTACGGGGTTCTTCTGAATAAAGTCGTTGATCTGACGAGAGATACCAGGGGAACCATCTGGGCTGCAACCCACGGCAACGGGGTTTTTGAATGTTACAACGACTCGGTAAAACCGCTGACCACTTCCGACGGGCTCATGTCAAACTACACATACGGAATCCTTGCCGGCACCGACGACAACATCTGGATCACCCACGAAAGGGGCTTCTCAAAATACAATCAAAAGACCGGGATCATCAAGGTGTACAGCACTGATTTTGCAAACGGAGGGTCGTGCAATACAGGCGGCTTGTATGAATCACCTGATGGAAAAATTTTCATTGGCACAACCGAAGGTGTAATAATCTACGACAGGCTTAAGGATAATGGTTCAATGGGAGCCCCGGTAAATAATATCAACTCGATAACGATCAATGATGTTGAATATCCTTACAGGGAATCATTCTCACTGCCTTATAAAAAACGCTACAATGTAAGGGTGAATTTCACGGGAATAAATTTCAGCAATCCTGGGAAGGTCTACTACAGCACATTCCTTGAGAACTATGATGATGACTGGACAGAAGCATCAGCATCCCGGGAAGTAAGCTACAACCTGAGCGATGGCAGATATAAATTCAACCTTATTTCGGTGAATGAGGATGGGCTTTCTCAGGATGTTCCGCTCACATTTGAGATAAATATAAAGAAGCCGGTATGGAGGACATGGTGGTTTATCCTTTCCCTGATGGCCCTGGCAGCTGGAATTGTGACAATTATATTCCGTGAACGTGAAAAGGCACAGAAAAAGATACAGGAATACCTCGAAACTGAGCTTGCCTCAAGGACAAAGGTGGTAATGCTTCAGAAAAGTGAGCTAGAGGCTCAGAACCTCGAGATAACCGACAGTATCAATTATGCCAGGAGGATCCAGTCGAGCGTACTTCCCGATTTGAAAAGGCTGAAGGAGCATTTCACGGATGCATTCGTCATGTTCTATCCGCGCGATATTGTAAGCGGCGATTTCTACTGGTTTGAAAAGCTTAACGATGACAAATTTGTACTTGTCTGTGCCGATTCAACCGGCCATGGGGTACCCGGGGCATTCATGTCGATGATCGGCTCGACACTGCTTCAGGATATTGTCTCACGACAGCATATCACAAAACCATCAGAGATCCTTACCCTGCTCGATAGGCAGATATTCTCAACCCTTAACCAGAATCTCGAAGTGGGAGTGTCGAATGACGGAATGGACATAATCGTATGTGAGTTCTCCCTTAAGAACAGGCATATCAGGTTCGCATCTGCAATGAGGCCGGTTCTTCTGGTGATGGGAGGTGAATCCTATTACATTAAGGGCAACAGGGCATCCGTTGGAGGTCAGGCTGTGACGGAAAAGTATTTTGATGATCAGGAGTATTATCTGAATGAAGGCGACTCAATTTACATGTTCACCGACGGACTTCCCGATCAGTTCGGCGGTACCGAAGGTAAGAAGATGAAGATCGGCAGGCTCAGGGCATTCATCGAGGAAATACACTATCTTCCCGTTAACGAACAGGAAACAGAAGTTGCGAAATTCTATAATGACTGGAAAGGTGATTACGAACAGGTTGATGATATCCTCTTTATGGGAGTGAAGGTGTAGCAGCTCTCAACGTTCCTCATATACACCGGGAAAGAAAACCGGGATAACCGAAGTTGAATCGGTGTTGCTGATATTCCCGGCCCTGTCGCGTACATAAAATTTATATTTTAAAGTATCTTCTTCAGTATAAAAGAGATAGGAGAACTCAACCGCAATTGTGCCCTTCAGGATCTTATTCTGCCCCAGCCTCTCCATAAACGGGATCCTGAACCCGGTTGGTTTAAAGGGGTCATCATCAGGGGCGGGGATTGTCGTTCCGTTATTAATCCTGTAAAGCTCGACAAAAAGATTTATCGTATCAGCTTCCTCATCACCTTCAGGAACGGTAAGGCCAAGATCACCATCGCCGTCCTCAAAGTAAAAATTCAGCCTTCCACCCATTATTGTGTTGCCGAGCAGGTCGGTTGTGTCAAAAACCGCGAAGCTTGTGTATTCGATGTATGGTTCCGGCGGCAAAGTCTCTATCTTTCCGCATGAGACCGCAGCAATAAGCGAAAGGATTACCATTGTCCGGACAAATATTATCTTCATCGATTTGAATAATACATCATTTTATACAAAAATCACACCAAAGTAAACTATTTTTTTCTGAAAAATATCCTGACCGGCGCTCCGGAAAAGTCATATTTCTCCCTCATCCTGTTTTCAATGTACCTTTTATAGGGTTCCTTGATATACTGGGGGAAATTGCAGAAAAATGCAAATGAAGGCGTATAAACCGGCAGCTGGGTAACGTACTTTATCTTGATGTACTTGCCGTTTATGGCAGGAGGAGGATTATCATTCACAATTTTGAGGAGAACTTCATTCAGCTCTGAAGTGGATATCTTCCTGTTTCTGTTCTCATTTACCTTGCTGACGGTCTCAAGGATCCTGTGGATCCGCTGCTTGTTTGTTGCCGAGATAAACAGTATGGGGTAATCGGTGAAGGGAGCCGTTTTTCCGCGTATCTCCTTTTCTGTCTTTATTGCTGTATTGTTCTCTTTTTCAATAAGGTCCCACTTGTTGACAAGTATAATCATCCCCTTGTTATTCTTCTGGATCAGCGAAATTATATTCATGTCCTGGGCTTCGATCCCCCTTGTGGCATCAATAAGCAGGAGGCAGATATCCGAACTCTCTATCGTCCGTACTGCCCTCATTACAGAATAAAACTCGATATCCTCGCTTACCTTTCCCTTTTTTCTCAGTCCGGCTGTATCGACAAGGAGAAAGTCGTGGCCGAATTTGTTATATCTCGTATAAATTGAATCGCGTGTGGTTCCGGCCAGGGGCGTAACGATGTTCCGTTCTTCCCCCAGAAGTGAATTTACAAGAGATGATTTGCCGACGTTAGGCCTTCCGACAATTGCAATCCTGGGAATGTCGGGTAAGGTTTCAGCAGGCTGGTCGGGAAGATCCTTCACAACCTGATCGAGAAGTTCTCCGGTCCCGCTCCCGCTGATGGAGCTGAGCGGAAAATAATCGCCCAGGCCAAGCTTATAGAACTCGGTAGCATCAAGCAGCCTTTGGTTGTTGTCGACCTTGTTCACGACCAGTATTACCTTTTTTCCCGTTTTTCGCAGGAGGTCAGCCACACCGGCATCGAGATCATGTATCCCGGTAGTCACATCAACCATGAAGAGTATCAGATCGGCTTCTTCTATTGCGAAAAGGACCTGTTTGTTTATCTCCTCCTCAAAAATATCATCGGAAAACCTGACATACCCGCCCGTGTCAATTACTGAAAAGTCGATCCCGTTCCAGCGGCAGGTGCCGTAATTCCTGTCGCGCGTGACTCCGCTTACCTCATCAACGATGGCTTCCCTCGATTCAGTAAGCCTGTTGAAAAGTGTCGACTTGCCTACATTCGGTCTTCCCACTATTGCTACTATCCTGCCCATATTTGTATTATTTCGGATTTCGGATTTGTGATTGCGGATTTAGAAATCCGAAATCGTCAATCCGCAATCCGCAATTAATTGATTACCTGTATCCGAACCTTTTCAGCTCCCGTGGTTTGTCGCGCCAGTCTTTTGTGACCTTGACATACATTTCAAGGAATACCTTCTTTCCGAAAAAATCTTCCATGTCGTGACGTGCATCAGTCCCTGTCTTTTTAAGCTTTTCACCCTTATGGCCGATAATTATTCCTTTCTGGCTGTCGCGCGTGACATGTATCAATGCCCTGATCCGGATAATATTTTCCTCTTCCTTATAGCTTTCAATCTCCACCTCAGAAGAGTACGGGATCTCCCTCTGATAATTCAACAGTATCTTTTCCCTTAATATCTCGGAGGCAAAAAACCTCTCGTGCCTGTCAGTAAGCTGATCTTTGGGGAAAAAGGGTTCCCCTTCAGGAAGCTTGCTTGCAATGGCGCTTAATAGTGTATCAAGGTTGAAGTTTTTAAGGGCTGAAACCGGTATTACAGGCGAACCCGGGAACTCGCTCTCCCATTTCCCGGCGATCCGTTCCAGTTCTTCCTGGTTGCTAAGGTCTATCTTGTTTATAGCCACTATGACCGAGATGCCCGATTCCCTTATCCTTGAAGTATACCCGGTATCATCACCTGATTTCCCGGTAACATCGGTCACATACAGGATTACATCCGCGTCGGTAAGGGCAATATTGACAAAACTCATCATCGATTCCTGTAGCTTGTACCTTGGCTTCAGTATGCCCGGGGTATCCGAATATACGATCTGAAAATCATCTCCGTTGACTATTCCCATGATCCTGTGGCGGGTGGTCTGCGCCTTTGAAGTGATTATTGAAAGCTTCTCACCTACAAGGGCATTCATTATTGTTGATTTTCCCACGTTGGGATTCCCGAGTATATTTACGAAACCTGATCTGTGACTCATCTCTGCCGGTTAAAATATTCCCCTTTTCAGCATGCTTATTTCCTTGTCCGAAAGGAACCTCCATTTGCCCCTCTGAAGGTTTTTCTTTGTAAGTCCTGCAAAATAAACCCTGTCGAGCTTCTTTACACGGTATCCAAGCTTCTCAAAAATCCTTCTTACAACCCTGTTCTGTCCGGAGTGTATTTCGATTCCGATCTGAGCCTTGTCGTCAGGATCAGCGTATGAAACCGCGTCAGCAGTAATTATTTCGTCATCTATCTCCACGCCTTCGGTGAGAAGGGTAAGATCATTCTTTGTGACCGGTTTGTCGAGGAAGACATGATATATCTTTTTCCTCTTGTATTTTGGATGGGTTAGCTTGCCTGTAAGGTCCCCGTCATTTGTAAGAAGAAGCACTCCTGTCGTTTCCTTGTCGAGGCGGCCGACGGGGTAGACGCGTTCGGTGCAGGCATCGCCAATAAGGTCAATAACGGTCTGATCAGCATGCGGATCCTCGACCGTAGTGACGTACCCCCTCGGTTTGTTCATAAGGATATAGACCTTTTTTTCGGCGCTCAGCCTCCTGTTCTTATACCTGATGTCATCTCCGGCTGTGACTTTCGTGCCAAGGTCCGTAACCTTTTTCCCGTTTACCGTTATCATGCCGCTGCGGATAAGCTCATCTGCCTCCCTCCGTGAACAGACGCCGCTGTGGGCAATAAACCTGTTCAGCCTGATCAGTTCCTCACTTGCTTTCCGTGTTTCTGGCTTCGGTCCGGGTTTAATTGCCCTGGTCTGCCGTGCGGGCTTTCTCTGTTCCATATAGATTTTTATTCAGGATGCAAAGGTACAATTATTTGACAATATTATGATTTGGGTTAATTTTGCACCTTTGTGACACTTAAATCAGAATCAATGCCTTTAATCAAATCTATTTCAGGGATCAGGGGAACGATTGGCGGAAAACCGGGTGAAAGCCTTACCCCGGTCGATATTGTAAAATTTGCAGCTGCATACGGAACCTGGCTGGGCCGGAGGCACGCCGGAAAGAAGCTTATGGTTGTGATCGGGCGTGATGCCAGAAGATCGGGCGCAATGGTTAACGCACTCGTGGTAAACACCCTGAGAAGCCTTGCTATAGATGTCACTGATATTGGGCTGGCATCGACACCAACAGTCGAAATGGCTGTCACGGGAACGGGTGCAAGCGGAGGCGTCATTGTTACGGCGAGCCATAATCCGGCCGAATGGAACGCCCTGAAGCTTCTCAATGAGAGGGGGGAATTCCTGTCGGGAGCGGACGGAAATGAACTCCTTGAGATCGCCGCATCGGAGGATTTCAATTTTGCACCGCTCGACGATTTCGGCTCCTATGTCCATGACGATTCCTGGAGCAGGATTCACATCGACCAGGTCCTTTCGCTCGGGATGGTCGATGCCGGAGCCATTAAGGCAGCTGATTTCAGGGTTGCAATTGACTGCGTGAATTCAGTGGGGGGCATCATTGTCCCTGCTCTTCTCCGGTCGCTCGGAGTCAGTAAGATAGTTGAACTCAATACTACCCCCGACGGGAATTTTGCCCATAACCCAGAACCGCTTCCCCAGAATCTCACTCTCATCTCATCGCTTACAGCAAAGTCGAAGGCTGATGTCGGTTTTGTCGTCGACCCTGATGTCGACAGGCTGGCAATTATTTGCGAGGACGGGTCGATGTTCGGGGAGGAGTATACCCTTGTTGCAGTATCCGATTACATACTGAGCAAAAATAAAGGGAACACAGTGTCGAACCTGTCATCCACAAGGGCGCTGAAAGATGTGACCGAGAAACACGGGGGTCATTATTTTACTGCTGCCGTGGGCGAAGTGAATGTTGTTGAGGAAATGAAAAAAAGGGAGGCTGTTATCGGGGGAGAGGGCAATGGAGGAGTTATCTACCCCGAGCTCCACTACGGACGTGATGCCATTGCAGGAATAGCCCTCTTCCTTTCCCACCTGGCAAAAAGCGGGATGAAATGTTCCGAGCTCAGAAAAACCTACCCTGATTATTATATCGCAAAGAAAAAGCTTGACCTTCAGGCAGATGTCGATTTCAACCGGATACTCGACAATGTGCGCAGGCAATTCAGCGATCATGAGATCGACGAAAGGGATGGCATGAGGATTGAGCACAGCCATGGCTGGGTGCAGATCCGTAAATCAAATACCGAACCGGTAATGAGGATTTATGCCGAAGGCAGAACCGCCAGTGAGGCTGAAGAGCTTGCCGACGCCGTTATCACAATTGTTAAAAAAGTCAAATAATCTTCTTTTTTTTCACGGCTCCGGAATAAATCCTGCAGGATAAGTGTCTTTAATCCGGAAGACGAAAATCCGGAAAACCTTAAAAGATGTTAAATCTTTTATGGATAAAGCACATTTAAATACTTTTGCACAAAATTCAGTTCAGGAAATTTTAAAATTATAAAGTATAATCCCGATGAAAAAATCAGTTATCATTGCAGGCGTTGTCGCACTGGCGGCAATAATAGTCCTGATAATGATTGGCAAGGCCGCAAAAAAGAAGGACATAGCCAATCTGTATGTTGAGGCAAAGAGGGGTCTGTTTGAGATCGTGGTTTCGACCACTGGGGAGCTTCAGGCTGAAAACTCCCAGGATATAAAGGGTCCTGATTTTTCCCAGAGCAGGCAGATCAGGGCAGCTGAGATCAAAATAACTGATCTGGTGCCGGAAGGAACTCAGGTCAAGGCAGGGGATTATATATGCACACTCGACAGGACATCATTCGACAACACTCTCAAGGATGAGATGGAGAGGCTCACGACGCAGGAATCCAATCTTGAGGTAAAAATTCTGGACACAGCTGTTACCCTCAGCGATCTG
This sequence comes from uncultured Bacteroidales bacterium, assembly GCA_963696535.1. Classification (GTDB taxonomy): domain Bacteria; phylum Bacteroidota; class Bacteroidia; order Bacteroidales; family VadinHA17; genus LD21. Next base: position 41,087 of record CAVOKP010000014.1, on the reverse strand, counting down.
CGCGACAATATCAAAAATCTAAAATTCTCGGTTGAGGAGGCGGAAATTACCCTCGAGCAATCGAAATTTGAGCCTCCTACAACTATCAGGCAGGCTGAGATAGCCCTCGACAAGGCAAAAAGATCACTCGAGCAGGCTGCAAAGGGATATTCCCTTAAGGTTGAACAGGCAAGGTCGGATATGAAGACAATAAAGTTCAATCTTTCGGAACAGCGTCAGAAAGTGGCGGATCTTCAGGCTGTGCTTTCAAAATTTGTCATATATGCCCCGTCGGATGGCATGGTTATTTATAAGAGGGACAGGACAAATGCAAAAAGAAAAGTGGGATCTTCGATTTCCCCGTGGGACAATGTTGTTGCCACTCTTCCCGACATGTCATCTATGATATCCAAAACATATGTGAATGAGATCGATGTCAGCAAGGTTTCAGTCGGACAGAAGGTGAACCTGCTGGTAGATGCTTTTCCTGAAAAGTCATATACAGGTGTCGTCATTTCTGTTGCAAACATAGGGGAACAGCTTCCGAATGCCGACGCCAAGGTGTTTGAAGTGGTGATAAAGCTCGACGGATCTGATCCCATACTGAGACCTTCAATGACAACCGGCAACCAGATTGTCACAAAAACAATTGATGATGTTACATATGTCCCTCTTGAAAGCGTTCAGCTCGGGGCCGACAGTATTCCCTTTGTTTATACGAAAAAGGGAGCCAAGCAGATTGTTGTGACGGGAGAAGAGAATGAAAACAATGTTGTTATTGAGCAGGGACTGGAAGCCGGGACAATGATCTTTCTGAGCACTCCTGAAAATATTGATAAATTCAAGCTTGCCGGGCAGGATCTTATTGCCGTGAACCAGGAACGTGCCAGGGCGAAAAGGGAAGAGGAAAAAAGAATACAGGAAGAGAACGCCAGGGCCAGCACTCAGGGATTTCCGGGAAGGGAAGGAATGTCGCCCGAAATGATGCAGCGTTTTCAGCAAATGAGAGGTAATGCGCCAGAGGGAGGTGCAATGGGTGCAGGAGGTCAGGGGGGTGTCAGGGATACGGCAGCAATAAGGAGAATGATGCAAAGCAATCCGGAAATGAGGCAGAGAATGCAGCAGAATGGAGGCGTGCGCAGGGATACTTCAATGAGGCGCAGAAATACCGGCGGCCAGCAGGGGCAAACTCAGGCTCCTCCTCCGGGAACACCAGAAATGAATCAGAATTAATTTTTAAACACACCGGTTATGTTTAAATTCTTCTTCAGATATTTTCACGACATAGAAATTGCCGTTGAATCCATTGTTTCCAACAAGCTCAAGTCGATGCTTACCGCACTTGGAATTATCTTCGGTGTTGCCGCAGTCATTGCGATGCTTGCCATCGGGAAAGGCGCCAAGCAGGAGATCATGGAACAGATGAAAATGGTCGGGGTCAATAATATTCTTATTAACCCCATAGTGCAGGACCAAAGCTCTTCAAATTCGGAGGACACCGAGAAGCAGACAAAGAAATTCTCGCGGGGCCTTAGCATGCTCGACGTGGAAGCTATCCGCGAAACCCTTCCTTCAGTGAAGCGGATCAGCCCTGAAATCTCTTTCAACTCTGTCGCAATGATGAATGGTGTGAAATATACTGCCAAACTTGTTGGAGTTTCAAACGATTATTTCTACCTGTACAATCTACCTCTTATCTCAGGGACATTCTTTAATTCCTATCAGGAGGAGAACGGAATCCAGGTATGCATTATCGGGGCAAATATAAGGGCGAAATTCTTCAGCAGGATAGAGCCTATCGGACAATATGTGAAATTCAACGGGATATGGCTCAAGGTAATCGGCGTCCTTCAGAAAACAAATGTCAGCCTGACCGGTTTTGAAGAAAAGGGAGTAAATGTTTACAACGATAACATCTATATCCCGATCCAGACCATGCTCCTCAGATATCAGAACAGGGCGCTTGTTAATACAAAGCTTGTGTCAGAAGCCTCTTCAAACATGATGATCATGGGCGGTCCGGGCGGAATGGGCGGCATGGCAAGGATTGTGGTAAGCAGTTCAGATGCTTCAACCAATGCAGAAACAAATTATAACCAGCTCGACAGGATTGTGGTCCAGGTCAACGAAACCGAACAGCTTAACCCGAGTACTGAAATTCTGAGCCGTATGCTAACCAGGCGTCATACGAACGTCAAGGATTTTGAGATTACGGTGCCCGAGCTTCTTCTTAAACAACAGGAAAGAACCAAGGACATCTTCAACATAGTGCTTGGTGTAATTGCAAGTATATCACTGCTTGTAGGCGGGATCGGGATCATGAACATCATGTATGCCTCCGTAATGGAAAGGATTAAGGAGATTGGGACCAGGATGGCCATTGGCGCCAAAAAAATGGATATTGTTGTTCAGTTCCTCTCTGAAGCGGTTCTTATTAGTGTTACCGGCGGTTTCATCGGAATATTCTTTGGATTCGTTATGGCTAAGCTGATTCAGCAGATTGCAGGCATAACGACAATTGTTACATTCTTTTCAATCTTTATCGCTTTCGGAGTATCAGCAGCCGTCGGAGTCGTCTTTGGATATCAGCCGGCAAAGAAAGCATCTGAGAAAGATCCAATTGAATCATTAAGATACGAATAAAATATTTAAAATGAAGAAGTTATTATTATTGGCGACGATAGGTCTGCTGCTTTTCCCGTTTCAGGATTCTTATTCTCAGGAATTAAAAAGGCTCACACTGGATGAAGTGCTGAAACTAGCCGAGGATAATTCACCGGCTGCCCTGATGGCAAAGAACAGATTCCGTGCAAGTTACTGGCAGTACCGCACCTTCAGGGCTGAATACAGGCCTTCACTGACCCTTACCGGTACCACCCCTTATTACAGCACAGCGTTTGAACGTGTATGGAACTCACAGGACAATAAATGGGATTATAAATCCACGAACGTGATGCGTAACCTGGGATCCCTGTCACTTTCCCAGAACATAGGCCTTACAGGAGGATCTATTTCCCTCAATTCTGACCTTACACTGGAAAACGATTTCGAAAGGGAAACACGCAACTATATAACAGTACCTATAAGCATTGGCCTGGTTCAGCCATTGTTAAGGTATAACTCACTTAAATGGCAGAAAAAAACTGAGCCGCTTAAATATTCAGCAGCCAAGCAGACTTTCCTTTCAAGCATAGAAAATGTTCATACCCAGGCAGTTCAGACCTTCTTCTCGCTAGCCCTTGCACAGAGCAACAAGCAGATCGCCGAGATGAACTTTGCAAACGCTGATACGCTTTACAAGATCGCACAGGGAAGGTTCCAGCTTGGCACAATAGCTGAGAACGAACTGCTTGAACTTCAGCTTTCGTGGCTCAATACCGAAACAAGCAGGAAAGATGCCGAGATGAACCTGCGCGACAGGGAGATCCGTCTGAAATCATTTCTCGGATTCAACGAAAATGTAAAGCTTGAACTTGTTTTACCAACAGAAATTCCTGAATTGCAGGTTGACCCGGAAGAAGTCCTTGAGCTTGCAAAGGCCAATAATCCCACAATACTCACCCAACAGCTGAATGTTCTTACGGCTCAGAGCAGCCTTGCCCAGGCAAAAGCTGAAAAGGGACTGAATGCAAACCTTATTGCATCCTTTGGTACCAGGGACCAGGATTCCAATTTTGACCTGGCCTATGCCAACTCAAACCAGCAGCAAAATATCAGGCTGGGGATCACAGTACCGATCCTTGACTGGGGACTTGGCCGCGGAAGATACAAAATGGCACAGTCGAACCTTGAACTTGCCCAGGTAACGTCGGATCAGGCCATAGTTGACTTTGAACAGAACCTTATTCTCGATGCCGAGCAGTTCAACCTCCAGAAAGCCCAGGTTGCAGTTGCTGCCAAATCAGATACAGTAGCTATGAGGATGTATGAAGTTACAAAACAGAGGTTCCTTATAGGCAAGATTGCAATCCTTGAGCTGAACAACGCCGATACAAAGAAGGACCAGAACAGAAGGCAATATATCCAGGCTTTGCAGAACTACTGGAACTACTTTTACAATATGCGCAGCCTTGCCCTGTTTGATTTCGTCAACAGGAAGCCTCTCGAAACTGAGTTCGAGAAACTTCTTGAATAATAGGAGAAATATTCGTTTTTTGAAATAGGGACATTGCATGCAATGTCCCTATTATTTTATAAATGTTTTTTACAAAAAATTAATATCTTTGCGCCTCAATTAAGAATATTCCGAAAAAATCACGATAATCCAAAAAAGAGAGAAATGCAAAACAAAGCAGCTATTATCATTCTGGCAATTGCTCTGGCACTGGTTTCAATTTACCAGCTTTCGTTCACTGCAGCAACTTATAAAGTCAGGAAAGATGCACGCGAATACGCAAAAGGCGACCTGGTAAAACAGCGCAAGTACACTGATTCAATCGCATCATTGCCCAAGGAAAAATGGAGTTACCTTGGCAACACTTTCAAAGAGGTCCAGAAAAAGGAGATGAATCTCGGACTTGACCTCAAAGGCGGAATGAACGTAATACTCGAGGTATCCGTGGAAGACATTCTGAAAGCTCTTTCCAACTATAATCCCGACAAGACCTTCACGGAAGCAATGGCCCGCACAAAGGTTCAGTACCAGACACAGGCCGGAGCCGATTATCTGACACTTTTCGGAAGAGCATTCCAGGAAATCGATCCGAATGCAAAGCTGGCTGCGATTTTCGGGACCGTTGAGCTCAGGGACAGAATCAATTTCAATTCATCAAACGATGACGTGCTCAAGGTTCTTGACCAGGAGGTTGAAAGCGCAATTTCAAATGCATTTAATATTCTTCGTACCAGGATCGACCGCTTCGGGGTTGTTCAACCGAATATCACGCAACTCTCCACAAGGGGACGAATTCTTATCGAGCTTCCGGGAATGGATGACCCCCAGAGGGTGAGGGAACTTCTTCAGGGAACAGCCAACCTTGAATTCTGGGAAACTTACGAGAACGGTGAAATTATAAATTACCTGATTCAGGCAAACTCTCTTCTGAGGGATATCCAGGCAAACACGCTAAAAACCGATACGCTCGGGAAACCTTCAGAAGTGCAGACAGTTCCTGCTGATACCACCAAAACAGGGCAATCGCTTGAGGATCTAATAAGTCAGGATTCATCACAGACCGAAGCAGCGACCCGTGAGGAATTCAACCTTCAGAATCCGCTGTTCGGGCTTCTTAATCCACGTGTCGACGAACAAGGCCGGCCTTTGCCTTCGAGCATGATCGGGCTTGCCGCTGGCATAGACACTACGCAGGTAAACGCCTATCTGGCAATGAACCAGATAAAGTCGCTTTTCCCCCGCGATCTGAGATTTCGCTGGAGCCAGAACCCATACAAGTACGATCCCACAAAATCACTTTATGAACTGCATGCCATCAAAGTCACAACACGCGATGGCAGGGCACCTCTCTCAGGCGATGTCATAACAGGGGCAAGACCCTCATCGGGTGTTACAGGTTCTGAGGTCAAGGTAGATTTTTCGATGAACGCCGAAGGAGCCAAGACATGGGCGCGGATGACCCGTGAGAATGTCGACCGGTGCATAGCCCTTGTACTCGACGGTTACGTGCGGTCGTACCCGAGAGTCGTCGGCGAGATAACCGGAGGAAGCACCGAAGTTACCGGAGATTTCACAATCGATGAAGCAAATGACCTTGCAAATATCCTCAAATCAGGTAAAATGCCCGCACCAGCAAGGATCGTGTCAGATACGGTCATCGGTCCGACACTGGGGAAGGAAGCAATTAATTCAGGTATGGTGTCATTTATTATATCATTTATTATTGTTCTGGCATATATGATCTTCTATTACAGCAGAAGCGCCGGGACAATAGCTGATATAGCCCTTGTCGGGAACATTTTCCTGATAATGGGGATACTCGCATCACTTGGATCGATCCTGACCCTGCCCGGTATAGCCGGTATTGTTCTTACAATGGGTATGTCGGTCGACGCCAACGTTCTTATTTTCGAAAGGATCCGCGAGGAACTGCGGGCCGGAAAGGGAGCCAAGCTGGCCATTGCCGACGGTTACAAGGGCGCCCTGTCCGCCATTCTCGACTCGAACATCACTACCCTTCTTACAGGAGTAGTATTATATGTTTTCGGTACAGGTCCGATAAAAGGCTTCGCCACAACACTTGTGATAGGTATTTTCACATCACTTTTCTGTGCAATTTATATCACGCGCCTGATTTACGAATGGCTCCTGAAGAGAAATGCAAAACTGACTTTCTCAATACCAATGACCGCCAATATATTGAAAAACACTCACATTGATTTTATTGGCAAAAGAAAGATATTCTATGCAATATCGATCACAATAACTGTAGTGGGATTGATTTCTCTTTTGGTCAGGGGCCTTAATCCGGGGATTGACTTTGCCGGCGGCCGCACCTACGTAATCAGATTTGATGAAGCTGTAAGCACGGCCGAAGTGGCTTCCAACCTTACAGGCGCTTTTGGACAGGCTCCACAGGTAGTTACATTCGGATCAGACAATCAGGTCAGGATCACTACCAAATATAAGATTGATGAGACCGGCGTTGATGATGAAGTTGAAACCACTCTCTACAACGGACTTAAAAGCATGCTGCCTGCCAATGTTACAAAAGAAGTGTTCCTTGCTGATTACAGAAAGAGTTCTGAAACGGTTGGCCCCACAATTGCAGCCGATATAAAATCAAAGGCCATAATGGCGGTTATTCTGGCAACCGTAATGATGTTCCTTTATATTTTCATCAGGTTCAGGAACTGGCAATATGGAGTTGGAGCCGTTGTCTCAACAATTCATGATACGCTGGTCGTGCTCGGAATTTATTCACTGTTTTGGGGAATCTTACCGTTCTCAATGGAGATCGACCAGGCATTTATAGCGGCAATCCTTACGGTTATCGGATATTCAATCAACGACACGGTTGTGGTTTTTGACCGGCTCAGGGAATTCCTCCCGCTTCACAGGAAACGTCCGGTAAAGGAGGTTCTTAACCTGGCGCTCAACGACACATTGAGCAGGACATTGAACACAGGTATTGCTTCAATCATGGTTCTTATTGTGATGTTCTTCTTCGGAGGCGCTACAATAAGGGGATTCCTGTTTGCAATGATTGTCGGCGTTGTTGTGGGGACCTACTCCTCGATCTTTGTTGCCACTTCACTTGTTTATGACACAACGAAGAAAAAAGGATTAAAGATCTGAAAGAATCCGGCTCAAATAAACCCCCCAACCCCCCTGAAGGGGGGCTCCTGATCAGTGAATTTGGAACCCCCTTTAGGGGGCAGGAGGCAGCTGGCAGGGAGCATAGAGTAGGGGGCAAGGGGCACAGAGCTGGCGGTAATACATTTAGTCAGGGAGCAATTTAATATCTGCAGCTGCTGATATCTGATCAAATCTATTTTTTCTACATTTGTAATGGCATTAATTGAAATACGGATTAAATGAGCGGTCAGGAGATAGTTGTCATTATCATTATTGCCCTGTTGCTTTTCGGAGCCGACAAGCTTCCTGAAATTGCAAAGGGGATAGGGAAGGGGATGCGCGATTTCCGTAAGGCCACCGATGATATCAAGAGGGAATTCGAGGAGAGCACCAGCGAAATACGAAAGGATTTCGATGATGTCACCAATTCGATTACGAATGAGGTGAGTGATATCTCCGATAATCTTCAGAGAGATGTGAATGAGGTCACCGATGATCTGAACAAAGAGGTGAACGAATTCAGGAGCGATATCGACAGGGATGTGAACGAAGTTAAAACCAACCTGGAGGCTGAGGCGAACGAAATAAAGGAGAACGTTGAAAAAGATGCTAACGAAATTAAGGATAACCTTGAGTCAAAGGCGGGTGAAAATCAAAGCACCTACAAGCGGAGCATAAACGAACCTGACGACAACTACTACAAATATACCGACTGAAAATAAGCCTAGTTTAATGTTATTTTCCTATAATACCCCCTTTCTTCTTTCCCCCAGGGGGGAAATGTTTTTTGCGAGCTCCTTCCCCCTTGGGGGAAGGTTGGGTAGGGGGATTAAAAGTCTCATGGTGAATTGCTCATCTTTCCTTTCAGAACAGTCATGATTAAAACCATCGGAATCGCAAAATCCTACGGGGAGCTGAAAGTCCTGAAGGGAATCGATATTGAAATCAGGGAAAAGGAGGTGGTTTCGATTGTTGGTGCCAGCGGAGCCGGAAAAACAACTCTTCTTCAGATAATCGGCACACTCGACAAACCCGACGCCGGTATGATCATGTTCAACAGCACTGATACCGGAAAACTAAGGGGCAAGGCTATTGCTGCCTTCAGGAACTCACATATCGGATTTGTATTTCAGTTCCATCAGCTGCTCCCGGAATTCACTGCCCTTGAGAATGTTTGTATCCCGGCATATATAGCCGGTAAAAGCAAAGCCGAAGCGGAGGCAAGGGCCACTGAACTTCTGGGATTCCTGAACCTTTCTGACAGGCTCGAACACAAACCCTCGGAACTGAGCGGCGGCGAACAGCAGCGGGTGGCAGTGGCAAGGGCCCTTATAAACAACCCCTCGGTGATCCTTGCCGATGAGCCATCAGGCAATCTCGACTCGGAGAACAAGAATGAGCTTCATAAACTGTTCTTCAGGCTCAGGGATTCATTCGGCCAGACAATAGTTATCGTCACTCACGACAGGCAGCTTGCAGGCATGTCGGACAGGATCCTTCAAATAAAGGACGGACTTATAGTCAATGAGTCGTGACCGTACATATAATGGCCTGACCTTCTGTGAGCTGAAGCAATTCCTTGAAGAAAAGCACGATCAGTACAACAGGCCCTCATTCATTCCAAACGACCCCGTCTCAATTCCTCACCGGTTCACTTCCCTTCACGACAGGGAGATCTCAGGATTTCTCACAGCCTCCATTGCCTGGGGAAGGAGGGACCTAATTCTCAGAAGCGCAAATACCCTCATTGAAGCAATGGATAATTCCCCTTACCAGTTTGTAATGTCGGCTGACGACGATGATCTCAAAAGAGTATCGCGGTTTGTCCATCGTACCTTCAACGGGACCGACTGCACATATTTCATGAGGGGTTTGAAATACATTTATCTCGAATATGGCAGTATGGAGGATGTGGTATTTGAAGGGATGAAAGGTACAGGAAACCTGAAGGAAGGAATTTCATTTCTGAGGGGTAAATTCTTTTGCGGATGTCATGAGCAAAGAACGGAAAAGCATTTTGCCGATATCATGGGAGGAGCTGCAGGGAAGAGACTGAATATGTTCCTCCGGTGGATGGTCAGAAATGACAATCGTGGAGTCGATTTCGGGATGTGGAATCGTATCGATCCTTCAATGCTCTATATTCCCCTCGACATTCATTCGGGCAATAGTGCCCGAAAGCTGGGGCTCCTTACAAGGAAAATGAATGACTGGAAAGCTGTTGAGGAACTTACTGCAAACCTTCGCGAATTCGATAAATCGGATCCAGTAAAATACGATTTTGCCTTGTTTGGCCTTGGTGTTGACGAAAAATTCTGGGCTGGATAATAACAGTTGAATGAACCTTAAAAGTTATTGAATCATGGAAAGTAGTTATTGATTCAGGTAAATTAATTATCGAGACAGGTATAAAAAATATCGTAAAACAATATAGATCTTCTGAAAAACTGGGTATTATAAATCGAACAGTACCTGAAAGGCAATCCAGGTGGCAGTTTCAGGAGTTTTGTAATTTATTGGTTCAATGTCTCCCGGATTGAAGTATCCCAGTATGCCTGTGAATTGCCATCTGTCCGTTGGCTGATAACGGATAAGAATATCAGCTTCATTTCCGAGATGATGCTTCCCTTCAATCAGTTTCATCGTATTGAGAATCTGACAATCATCAGGCTCGGGAATATAATTTAAGCTATATTTCATTTCAATCCATGTCCTGTTTCGGGAAGGCCTTAATTCAAAAACAATTTCAGGCTTGCTGATATTTGACCATGAGATAATGTTCATCCACCCGTAGAACTTTCCCTTGGCACCGTAAACCGGATCAAAGGTGTAATCCGTGAAACTGCTGCTCCCTCCCGACGCATAGGAATATCCGATGCTGAGAGCCGGACCGGCCTTCAGGGAGCTTAACCAATACCCCAGTTTTGCCACATAACCCATGGCATTGATCTGTTTGCCATCTTCTCTGCCAAATTCATGGACATACACCAGATCATATATCAGGTTCTGTTCATCCGGGTTAAACAGTTTCACACCGGCCCAGTTCCGGTTTATGGTGTGGAATTTCATGAATTCAGTTGATCCCCGTGTTTTAATTGCAAAGAAAGGTTCCGCGACAAGCCACCCTTTTACTCGAAAATGGGAATAAATTCCGCCGCCACGGAATTCAGATTCAGTAAACGGTATTGAGATCTTGTGCGGATTGTTAATTTTTGTTCCTCCGGCGAATAAATCAAAGTAATTTTCTCCTTTTCTATATGATATTTTTATTGCATCCCAATTCCATCGTCCTGCATTTCCCCAAAGCGAGGGCTCAAAAATCCGGAAATCATTGTAGAAAATTTTCTGTCGGCCAATCTTCACGGTCAGGTTTTTAAACAGCTCCCTGAATTCAACATACAAATCATAAATTTCGAAAAATTCCTCCTGGGGGTTCATGATATAGTATGGGGAATCCGCCCCTCCGTCGCATATCCGGTAGAGGTCAGGGTATTCTGAATCCCTGAGCGACCAGCCGAATGCCCTTGAATCCTGAAGATGGAAACCAGCCGTGATGTTTTTATCTGAATAAGTTATTCCGGGGATGATTCTCTGAAGAAGAATTTTATCATTCAGACTGCCGGTTGCAAAAGGGCTTCCATCCCCATAGTTCTTTGCATTCAGTCCGTTCCACAACTCAAAACGGTGGCGGACCGAGAGATCAAACCTGAACCGGTGACCGGATTCCTGTGCAGGCAGGCTCTGAAAAAACAGACAGATTGAAAACAGTATTGATGCAAACAGCTTCAAAGGTGTTCTATTAACAGTAAAATTGACATTACTAAAATACAATAAAATTCATGCCCTGCATAAAACAGAAGGGGTTGCTGAAAGTTCGACTTTCAACAACCCCTGACTGGTTCTTCTAACCTAACCTAACCTAACTAACTAACTAACTAACCTGATATGCCTATTTAATAATTTCAACTACTGCATACTTTGAAATTCTCCAGAACTCTTCCGGATTCTTGATTTCAATTGATGCAACAAGTTTTTCATTTTCCTTGATAAGCTCATATGATCCGACCGGATGTTCCGTGACAAGTTTAACGTTCCTTGAGTTAACCGGAATACTCTTTGTTTCAGCGATATTTATTTCAGTGAAAATTGAGTCGGCGAAATTGTCATTGATCGATTCTTTCCTTCCGATTCCAAGGAATCCGCCTTCCTTTGAAAGAAGTCCCTTTTCCTTAAGATCCTTAAAAGTGCCGGATACAAGAAATGCCTGGTTCAGCCTGTAGACCTGCGTGTTGATAGTCTCGACCTTCATGTTGAGTGTGTCATTGAGGGCAACCACCTTCTCATTGAGCTGTCCGATCTCGAAATTCTTGTTGTCGAGTGATGCCTTAAGAAGGGTTATATCATTTTCGTATGTGGCCATCGAGGCTTCAAGATCAGTAATCCTGGTTTCAAGCCCGGCAATGGTGTTCCCCGACTTCTTAAGCTGTGCGTTCAGCTGTGAGATTTTTTTCCTGTTCTCATCCAGAAGGGTATTGATGCTCTTGATGTCCTCCATGATCTGGTTCCTCTTGTCCTTCGACACTTCAGCTCCTGATGAATTGACTGTGATGAGCTTTTCCTTTTCCTTGATCATCCTGAGGTTATTTTCAATCTCATCGAATGTTGTAAGCCAGTCGTTAAGAGTTGAATCGCGCTCAGTAAGCATCTGCGTGAATGACATTTTCTGATTCTCCATTAATGCAAGCTGGGTGTTATGATCCTTCTTATACAGGGAATATGCACCCAGGCTCAGGCCCAATAAAAGTACAAGGCCGATGATAGCGGTGATCAGTACTCCTTTCGACTGACCTTCCTTACGGGCACTTTCAAGTTTGTTTGTCATGACCACATTTTCAATTGGTACTTTGGGGTCATTGATTGATTTGTTTTCCATTTTTGTCTTATTTTAAGTTTAAGCTGATTTTCTGGTCTTAATTGGTTAATTTAATATACGGATCAATGGCAAATGCCGGGCCGGAACGGAGAATAAGAGATAAGATATTGATTAACAGCAGAATACTAAAAAGTGTAATAATAGTGAATACGCTCATTCTGAGAAAATGATTCTCATTTTGAGAATTATATTTGAGGGAAAAATAAAGAACTTACACAGAGGATTCACAAAGTTCCAAAGAGGATTTTCTCAGTGTTTCTCTGTGACTTCTCTGTGAATCTCAGTGTAAGTTTTTAAAGCCCTTAAGGGGGCAGGGGGTGTTGGGAAGGGTCTATAAATTAGTTATTTCCCGGAATCCTTTTCCTGTTTCAGCATCCTGTAGATTGTGGATACCCCTATATCGAGTTTCCTGGCACTAAGGTTTATATCGTTGTTGCACTTTCTTAGGGTCGCTTTAAGGATTTGCATTTCATATTCCCGGAGCGTCATATCGGCACCAGATAAACCGGGTACTGGCTCAGCCGTCTCCATTGCAAAATCATCCTCTTCAATCTCCTCATTCGGTGACAGTGTAACTGCAAGCTCGACAAGCGATTTCAGCTCCCTTACATTTCCCGGAAAATTATAATTCAACAATTTCTTTTGAGCTCCGGGCGACAGCCGCTTTACCGGCAAGCCGTTTTCATTGCAGAAACTATCAATAAAATGACGGGCGAGGACCAGAATGTCACTTGCCCTGTCGCGCAGCGGAGGCAGTTCTATCGGCAGTCCCAGAAGCCTGTAGTACAGATCCTCCCTGAATCTGCCCTTCTTCACCTCGTCCCTGAGAATCTTATTAGTTGCAGCAATTATCCTGCAGTCGGTCTTCACCGGCTTGTTGCTCCCGATCCTTACTATCTCCTTTTCCTGGAGGACCCTCAGCAGCTTTGTCTGGAGATTCATCTCCATCTCCCCGATCTCATCGAGGAAAAGTGTTCCGCCATCGGCCTCCTCAAACCTTCCGATCCTTCTGGATGAGGCTCCGGTAAACGACCCCTTCTCATGACCAAACAGTTCGCTCTCTATAAGTTCGGATGGTATTGCCGGTACATTCACCGCAACGAAAGGTTTCTCCTTCCGTTTTGAGTTGTAGTGGATGGCCTTGGCCACCAGTTCCTTGCCGGTTCCGGTTTCACCAGAAATTATTACTGTGATATTTGTGTCAAGAGCTTTTCCGACAAGCTCGTAAACGCTTTTAATGGCAGGGCTTTCCCCGAGAATGGTTTTCCTGAAACTGTATTTGTTCTGTACTTCCCGGCGAAGGATCGAGATCTCTTTTTTAAGGCTGAGATCCTTTGTCAGATTCTGAATAGTATTGAGAAGACGCTCCTTTATATCGTCCGATTTTGTTATGTAGTCATAGGCTCCCAGTTTCAGGAGAGTTACCACCATTTCAATGTCTTCCTGCTCCGAGACAAGTATCACCTGAACATCATCGTTCACCTGCCTGATCATCTTCAGGACCTCCAGTCCCGACAGGTCGGGAAGCTTGTAGTCAAGCGTAACGATATCCGGCATTTCATTGAGGCTCTTCAGGAAATCACGGGCGTTGAAGAAACTCTTCACTTCATAGTCGGGATTCAGCGACAATGTGTACACAAGAAGCTTATTGTACCATTCATTGTCCTCAACCACAAAGATTTTCACAGGTCTTTCAGCCATGGCAAGTCATTTAAAGGATTTCAGATGACCCTGAGGGACTGCAAAATACAAAATAATGGCCGGATTTGCTCCGCAGTCACTCCATTTTTGTTATGTGGTCGTTTATTTGCCGGCTGATAACGCCGAATTCGAGAAGGGCATTCTCTGCCATCTTATCAATGGATTCGGTATAGTCATTCTTCCTGATGGCCTTTTCAATGGTGTTCAGGATGTTATACAATCTCAATGCTCCGATATGCCTGCAGGGGGGTTGTATTTTATGCGAAATGTCCGCTGCAGTTTCCCATTGCTTGTTCTTTACGGCTTCCTGCACTTCACTCAGCCCTTTGCCTGTGGTCTCAATGAATGAAACAAGCATTTGCCTGACAAATTGATTATCTCCTCCTGAAATGTGATACAGATTTCGCAGATCGGGTTCGCCTCTGCTTTCTGTCTCGATGCCGGCTGAACAAGCTGGCTCCCTGAAGCGGGAGACAGTATTCGACATAACCTCTGTTATGACTGAGGCCAGCATCTCTTCGGTGAACGGTTTCTGAAGGAAGCCATTAATGCCTGAATTCCTGTATTGCTGACGCTCTTCGTTCCCCGGTGCAGCTGAAATAAAGATAACGGGCATATCCGATTCACTTATCTTCATCTCCTCCCGGATGAACCGCGTTGTTTTCAGTCCGTCGATGCCGGGCATTCGCATATCCATGAATACGACATCAAATCTTTCCTCCTTGAGCAGTTCGAGGGCTTCCATTCCGTTTTCCGCCAGGCGGCAGCTGACATTCCACCTTTCCAGTATCTTCCTGAAAAGCATCCGGTTGTACTCCTCATCATCCACCACAAGGATTTTCTTTGCTGCAATCTTCTCCGGAACACGAAACGGTTTGGTGACATCTTTTTTTATCTCACCAGCGTTGCCGATGTCATAGGGTATTCGGCATACTATCGTAGTCCCTTCGTTCTTTTTGCTCTTAATGTCGATCGTCCCTCCCTGCAGTTCAGTAAGCCGCTTCACAATGGATAATCCCAGGCCGGTTCCCCCGTATTTACGTGTTGTACTCATTTCAGCCTGGGTGAAATCCTCAAATATTACGTTGAGTTTTGATTCGTCTATCCCGATCCCGGTATCGGCAAATGTTGCTATGAGTTCGACCTTTCCTGGTGAAATGGAATTACACATAACCCCAAAATGCACTGTACCGTTATTTGTGAATTTGACAGAATTGCCAACCAGGTTTATCATTATCTGCTTTAGCCGGTAGGGATCGCCGACAAGTAAAGGTGGAGTTCCGGGGTTTATTGAGTGGCTCAGCTTCGAGTTATTCTGCCTCGCCTGGTTTTCAAACATTGCCTGGACATCAGCCATTACCAGGTCAAGGCTGAAATGCACTTTCTCGAGAACAATCCTGCTGCTTTGCAATTTTGAAAAATCAAGTATGTCATCGATTATTTTAAGAAGATGATCAGAGGATGATTTAATTATTTTCAGGGAATTAGAGGTCTCCTCATTCAGCTGTTCATGGAGGAGCTGTTCCGTGAATCCAGAGATGGCTGTAACCGGTGTTCGGATCTCGTGGCTAATGTTTGCCATAAACAGCTCCTTGGTTTTTGCAAGGTTTTCGGCTTCATCCCTTGCCTTCTCGAGCGCAACCTGGTAAGCCCATGCATTTCTTGCGTACCTTATTATTATATAAGTTATAAGCAATGCCAGCAACCCACCTGATATCGAGAGCATTACTAGCCATCTGTAAGTCTTTTCCGCAACCACGCCTGCTGCTTCGGCCTTTCCCCGGATGTGCTCGTACACCTCGTTCTCCATTTTTGTGATAAGGTCATAGAATTTTCCTGTGATCTCGCTACTGTTCCTCGCCAGCTGCAACTCCCGAAGCGCAAGTTCATCCCTGACCTCCTGGTTCTGTTCGACAATGTTTTCAAGGTCGGCTGCAATCTCCTTTTCGATTCGGGTTGTGTCGGGACTGAGGCTGAAAACCCTTCTCAGGATTCCCTGTTTTTTTGGTGCCCCCGACACTGAATCAAGCTGTACTGACAATCGCCTCAGGTTTCCGATCACGTTGTTGTTTCTGGAAAGAACCAGCAGTTTATTCCATATTACAATATTCTCCCCGATCAGGTTGCTTATTGCATCGGTTTGTGCAAGCAGAACCGAATCGTTATTGCACTCCAGTCTCAGCTTGTTTACTTTTTCATCGATATTTGTGATAAAGGCATAATATGCCTTTATGTCTGAAGGATCCTTTGTAACGGTATAGATGCGTACGCTGTTCCCTGCCTTTTCGATGTCGGTCGAGATCTCGCGGATGCTCAGCAGTCTCAGCTCGGGTACATCGTCGATACTGATGGACGAAACAATGGTTGAGAGGTTGCGGTAAAGAAGATAGCATGTGGCTGAAAGCAGAACGACAGCCACAACCAGCAATGTGCCAATCTTGATCTGAATAGAATTTTTCTTCAGATGCCTTTTTGCAGGATCAGTCATTGACCCAAAGATACAGAATATTTATTTTCAATATATTGCTGAAGATAGAGGCCGCAAAGTGCAGGGGCGAACTTGTCCTTGACCACGAAATAATCATAGGGAATGCCTGTTCCTTTTTCTGCAACCGATTTTGATTGTGAGAGCAGGACCACCAAGGCATTGCATGATTGTTCCCTGAGCAGCTTTATTACATGACTGGCATTGATCCCGTCTCCCAGATAATAGTCAATGAAAACAGCAGTGTAATCACTTTCAAGTTCCTTCGATTTGATTTTACGTATATACTCCTTTGCATCGGTGAACGACCGCAGAACAAGCTGGTATTCTCCCCTGACAAGCATCGGGTTGAGGCTTTGCTGGATGGCGTTCGACAGGAGGTTGCTGTAGTATTCGTTATCCTCAATTACAAGTACCTTGATAGTTTTCTTCATGGCGATTCTGTCTGGAGTTCACCGGGAGCTATCCAATAATGTGCCAGATTTGCTTCCCGGCAGGAACTGATTTGTATATGATTCAGAGTTAAAAGATTATAAAGTCTGCCATTCCGGATTATTTGGATGTTGAATTGGATTTTTTTCTCATTTTGAGAAACTTATCCGGTTCCCCAAAGTTAATTAATAAAAAAGCCGTCCCGGTTCTGCGGGACGGCCTGACTCATTATCGATAGTTAATTCCTTCTTGATGACTGTGATGTTCCTGATTCCCTGCTGCTGTTGCTCCTGCCTGAAGAAGATGAGGACCTGGCGGCGGGGGCCGGAGCTGAGCTGCGGGCCGGAGCAGATGAGGCTCTCGCAGTTGGCGCACTTGGTCTTGACGGAGCCGCGCTTTCCCTCCTCTGACTTGATTGAGGTGCGGAATAGGATCTTCCGGAAGCAGCCGGAGCAGTTCTCTGCGGAACACTCGGTCTCTGCACCGATTCCGACCTTGAAACTGACCTGTTCTGTACAGCCGGTGCTGATCTTTGCGTGGTTGCAGGTCTCTGCGCTGCCTCAGGTCTTGAAGCTGACCTGTTCTGTACAGCCGGTGCTGATCTTTGCGTGGTTGCAGGTCTCTGCGCTGCCTCAGGTCTTGAAGCTGACCTGTTCTGTGCAGCTGATGGCATTGATCTCTGAGTAGTGACTGGCCTCTGTGCTGTATTTGTTCTGGAGGTTGTCCTGTTCTGAACAGCAGGGGCAGGGCTCTGGGTTGCTGATCTGCGTACTGTTGTATTTCCTGAACTGCTTCTGTTCTGAACTGTCTCAGAAGGCCTTTGTGCTGAAGTTGATCTCTGCACCGATCCGGAACTGGTGGTTGAGGGAGACTGTCTCCTGACAGAACTGTTGCCCTGGGTCGCAGATGCATAATCCCTTGTTGGCTGGGAAGCAGATCTTCTAGTCTGGCTGTTCACGGTGTTACTGACTGACCTTGCCTGGTTCCTTTCAGCATACACCCTCGAATACTGGGCTTCACCTTCGCGTCTCAGCTCGGGTCGGGAATAAGTTGAACTATAAACTCCTTCCCTTATTCTGCGGCTGACCATCGGGGAGTGCGACCTTATGCGGCCATAGTAAAAGTCGTGGTACCTGTCGCAGCGGATGCGGTCCCAGCGCCTGTAGAATCTGTAGTAATCGCGGTAGTGGTTAAAATGATACCCGTAGTAATAATGCCAGTAGTACGGACGCCATGGGTTCCAGTAGACCGGGTAATAGCCCCAGTACCATGATGAATGCCATGGACTGTAGCCGGGGTAATAAATATATCTTACGATCGGCCAGTCAGACACCAGGGTTATATTCACCCTTACCCTTGAGTTTCCGGTATATCCAGGGTTAATCGTCCCTGCATAGTTGTTGTCGTAAACAGGTTCGACAATATAATTCCTTCCGTACAGGGCTTCATCACCGACCAGCTGTATCTGAACAGTGCCGTTGCGGAACTTCTGGACGGTAAAAACAGCCAGGTCCTGATTTTCGAAACGATTCAGTGCCGTCCTCAGTACTATAGTGTGGACGTTTCCATCGATATAGTCGCTGACTGTGATGTAATCGACAAGGTTATCGCTGTTAAGGTCAAGGTTGTTTATCCTTGAATTTGCATCATTGAGGCTTTTCTCGAAATCCTCGAGAGTCGGGGATTCCTGGAAGAGATTCATTACTGCATACAGGTTCAGATTGTCGCCCGGCAGACCGAGGTATTCATCAGGGTAATCCTGCGCCATGAGGGCAATGCCTGCTGTTACCAGGAGTGCGAGGATCGGGGTGATTATAAATTTTTTCATTTCAGTATGGGTTTGAAGAATCATTTACTATATGATAAATATCAAAACTCATACCAACTTTGGAATATCTGCAGGCTGATTCTTTGGTTATCGTGGTTTAATCAAACATAAACCCTATGAAACCAGACCGATAGTAGCTGAACTTTGTTTTTTCAGAAGCAGGTCCGCCTCCTTAACCTGTTCAGGATCACCTATCAGGTATGCAATGTCGCCACCCCTGATAACTGTATCGGCTGAAGGATGTTCGATTACCTCTGCTCCTCTTTTCAGGGCAAGGATGGTCACTCCCGTCCTTTTACGAAGGTCAACCTCGATCAGGGTTTTGCCGTCAGCAGGTGAATTATGGTCGACTTCGAGGTACGAAATATTAATGTTCTGGAATTCATCAAATATTGAGGGTTTGTTGACCAGATCCTTTTCAGAAAATGCACCAAGGCTCCGGTTTCTTATCCCCGTAATTATCCGGTTGATCTCCTTCTGCGGCATATGCTTTTTTGTGAGGATCCTGTTCATCATGTCTATCGCTATCTCCAGCTTCTCCGGAATCACTTCATCGGCGCCCACCCTGTACAGCTGTTCCACATTCTCTATGGTTGTGGACCTTACGAGGATGTATGCTTTTTTATTAAGGTTCCTCACCTTTTCAATAATGGCCATGGATGGTATCAGGTTCCCGACAGATATTACAACGACATCGGCATTTTCGACAAGAGCTTTCCGCAGAACGGGTTCATTTATTGAATCCCCGTAGACCACAATATCCCCGTTCTTCATCATTTCATGTGCGAGGCTCGGATCAAATACTATCGATATATGCCTGATATTGTTGTACCGGGCCATCAGCGACAGCTTCAGGGCACTCGGATCCTTGCCGATGATTACAAGATGGTCACTGAAGGCCGGTATTTCAACCTCCTTAAGTGGAAAGAGGCCCTCCCGTACAACTTTTGGGATCGGAAGCTTCGAAATCACATTCACCAGGACCGGTGAGAAATAAAATAGGAAAGGTGTCACCGACATTGTCATTACAGCAACAGCCAGGAAAAGGTGATAGTAGAATTCAGGAAGGATGGAATTGTCGAAACCTATCCTTGCCAGGATGAATGAGAACTCACCTACCTGACTAAGGGCCAAGCCTGTAAGAATTGTTCCCTTGAGGGTATGACCGAGGATGAATCCGGTCCCGCCTGCAATAAAGCTTTTCAGGATCACGACCAGAAAAAAGACAACGACAACAAGCTGCCAGTTCTGTGTTACAAAGGAAATATCGAAAAGCATACCTATTGATACAAAGAAGAAGCTTGAAAAAACATCTTTTATTGTAAAAAAGTTGCCGAATATATTATGGCTGTATTCCGACTCGGATATCATAAGTCCGGCCAGGAAGGCCCCGAATGCCAGCGACATGCCAAGCTCGAATGAGAGCAGGGCTATTGCAAAACAGATCAGGAAAATGCTCATCATGAAAAGCTCCTGGTTCCTCGTCCTGGCTATGGCTCCCAGAAGCCGCGGCAGAAGCCATTTGTTTCCCGCATAGGCAAGTCCGATTATTCCTGCAACCTTTGCCATAAGTAAAAAAACTTCCTTTGCAACATCGACCGAACTCTCTGAAAGGATGTCGGTGAGAAGAAGAAGGGGTGCAAGCAGGAGATCCTGGAAGATGAGAATCCCGACAACTGTTCTTCCATAATTTGAGGTCACCTCAGACCTTTCCTGCAGTAATTTCAGGACAAGCGCCGAACTGCTAAGTGCCATCAGGAATCCAAACAGAAGGGCGCCCTCGCGGTTGATTCCGAAAAACCTGGATGCCACGTAAAAAACACCTGCCGTGATAGTTACCTGTATAAATCCTCCGAGAAAGACAATCCTCCTGATCTTCATGAGATGCTGAAGCGAGAATTCCATTCCGATTGTAAACAAAAGGAAGACAACCCCTATTTCGGCAAGTAGTTCAATATTGCGGACATTGTTTACAAGTGAAAGCAGGTGTGGCCCGGCAATTATACCAGTTAGCAGGTATCCTGCAATGGTTGGTATCCTGAATTTCGTGAATACAAGATTCACAAGGGTCGACAGTGCAAAAATTACAACAATATCCTTCAGGACCGTTAGTTCCATCTGGTGACCTGGATAAGATTATTTCACTTTCAAAGTTAACTTTTTTCTATCACCTTCCTTTAATGTGCTTAGCAGATATGGCTTCGCCGGCCTCATTGAAGCTGATTATGCTTACGCTGGCGCGGATTTGACTTCGTCGAGCTCGTCCCGATAAACCGGGACTCGGTTGCAATCCGTGCCTTTCGCCAGTTTCCAGAGTTTTTTTTGTTTCATTTTTCAAGTGATCCAAAAATGAACAATAATTAAATAAATTATCTTTGTCAAAATCACAAAACACCAAAGCATGAGGATGATTAAAGCGGTAAATACTGACTGACCACCCGCAGGGACAGATTGAAATACCAACGGATTCCCGCGTCCGGATACCGGTTTCAATTGTTTTTTAATCATTGATATTCAAATTAGTTCTCTCATGTCTGACTGGAAAAAAGTCTTTGCAATAATTTTCACGGGGCAACTCTTCTCAACATTAAGCAGTTATGTTGTCGGTTATGCCGTCATATTCTGGCTCAGTATAGAAACGGGCTCGGCCGAAGTTCTGGCCTTCGCTACTATAGCATCCTTGCTGCCGCATATGGTTCTTGGATTATTTACAGGTGTCTATGTCGACCGGTGGAACCGTAAAATGACAATGATTATTGCGGATCTTTTCATTGCCTTTTGCACTCTTGTAATTGCCATCCTGTTTTACACAAGTGAGGTCAAAATAACATACCTCTACATTCTGCTTGCCATGCGTTCGGCAGGAATGGCCTTCCATGTCCCGGCAATGCAGGCTTCCGTGCCGCTGCTGGCACCCGAATCCAAACTTATGCGGATAGCAGGAATCAACAACATGATCCAGTCGGTAAGCACGATCGCTAGTCCTGCACTTGCCGCGCTTCTGATAAGCCTGTTCGAAATGACCTGGATACTTATGATTGATGTTGCCGGAGCTCTGATCGCGGTAGGATCGCTTTTACTGGTACATATCCCTGACCCTGTCAGGAAGAGGAATATTGAGCCCCATGTGATCAGGGAGCTGCTTGAAGGGCTTAAGGAAATTTACTTCAAGCCGGGCTTACGGTGGATATTCATACTGGCTGTGGCGACCACCTTCTTCATCATGCCGGTGGCTGCAATGTTCCCGCTAATGACACTTCAGCATTTCTCGGGGACAACATACCAGATGAGCATTGTCGAGATATCATGGGGAATAGGCATGCTTGCCGGCGGAGCAATTCTCGGCTATCCCTGGCTCGGAAAACACAAGGTAACCACAATAAACATGGTGTATATCCTTCTCGGATCGACTTTTATGTTCTCAGGCATCCTTCCTGAATCAGGATATCCGTATTTTGCCGCTGTCACTGCCTTTGGAGGAATCGCTTATGCGATATATTCAGGTTCATTTACCGTTGTGGTTCAGACAATGGTCGAACCGGCAACGCTTGGCAGAGTCTTTTCAATTTACGGAAGCATTACCCTGCTTCCCTCCATGATCGGTCTTCTTGCCACAGGATTCATTGCCGACAGTATAGGAATCGGTAATGCCTTTGTAATTTCGGGTACTGCCATCGGACTCATAGGCATTTCAGCCTTTTTTGTGCCACCGGTAAAGAAAATGGTGAAAGAAGAGATGATCAGGTAAAACCTCTATCTTATGAATTGTTGAGGATCACTGGCTGGCAATGACAACAGATAATTCCAAATCATTGACTAGATTAGCATTTTATTATAAAAGGTTAACAGGCATGAATACAGTTTACATTATTGCAGGAGTAGCATTGATTGCAATTGCAGGCTGGATAGTTACCCAGTCGATATTTACAGGGAAAGTACGGGATTTAATTTCAAGATTATCGGCCGCAGATGCAAGGTTATCATCAGCTGATCAGAATCTGGCCGAGAAAAATATGGCAATAGGTAAGCTTGAAATGAAAATCGCCGATCTTGAAAAAAAAGTATCGGACGGAATTCAGATGGCGGCAAATGCAAATGCTTCACGCGATGCACTGATTGAAAAGCTCTCCGACCAGAAGAAAGATCTGGAGGAAATGGGGAAAAAGCTTAATGATGAGTTTGAGGTCATAGCAAACAGGATACTTGAGACCAAGACTGAAAAGTTCACTGAATTAAACAAAAAAAATCTTGGTGATATTCTTGATCCTTTGGGGAAGAATATAGAAGAATTCAAGAAAACCGTTCAGGAAACTTACGTTACGGAAGCCAAGGAAAGATTTTCGCTAGGCGAGAAGGTCAGGGAGCTGGCACTGCTTAACCAACAGATAGGAGAGGAAGCAAGAAACCTGACAAGGGCGCTCAAGAGCCAGTCAAAAACCCAGGGGCGATGGGGTGAAATGATCCTGGAGTCCATCCTTGAGAAATCAGGGTTGAGAAAAGATGAGGAATATTTCATGGAACATCAGCTGCTCGATGATGAGGGTAAACCTTTAAGGTCAGATTCGGAAGGCAAGAAAATGCGGCCAGACGCAATAATAAAATATCCTGATGACCGAAGGGTGATAATTGATTCAAAAGTCTCGCTCAATGCATTTCTGCGTTATATGAATTCCAATGATCCGGTGGAACAGAAGCATGAACTGGCCGGCCATGTTCAGGCTTTGAAAGCCCATATTGATGAACTCAGCAGTCGTGGGTACGATGACTATGAGAAATCGCTGGACTTCGTTATGATGTTCATTCCCAGCGAGCCAGCCTATATTGCAGCATTACAGGGAGACCCAGAACTGTGGAACTATGCCTACGATAAAAGGATCTTATTGCTCAACCCGACAAATCTTATCACTTCGCTTAAGCTTATTGTCGATCTCTGGAAGCGTGAGCATCAGAACCGTAATGCCCAGGAGATTGCGGACAGAGGTGCTAAAATGTATGACAAATTTGTCGGCTTTGTGGAAAGCCTCAATGAGATCGGCACCCAGCTCGACCAAGCCAGGGCTGCCTATACCAAATCCCTTAACCAGTTAAGCACAGGCAGCGGCAACCTGGTTTCGCAGGCTGTAAAACTGGGAAATCTCGGGATAAAGAATAAGAAACAACTCAATAAGGATATTTCAAACAAAGCCGTAGAAAATGAGCTGCTTCAGTAATCTGTCAACGCTTTCAAAATTATCGGATCAGTTTTCCCTTATGCAAAATTCCATCAGATGAAATTCCCGTCATAATCCATTCTGGGATCCGGATTGGACAGGTCAATGACCCTTTGAAATCCGGTATTGCCGTGTTTATGGGTTGATGAACCGGCATTGTAGCACCTAGGGATGCCCCACATTCCATGATATATTTTCCCGGCACTGGAAGAATCCTTATGATAGTGTCCGAATAACAGCATATCTATCCTGTTTTCAATAATGGTTTTTAATCCGTAACTGTCTTTCAATTGCATCCCGGGCTTAAAGTCAAAAGGGTGGTGGTGCAAGTAAACGACCTTCCTGCGGCCGGAAACTTCAGGTTTGTTCAGGATTCTCTTAAGGCGCCTTAATTGTGCTGCCCCCAGTTCACCTTCCGACAGGAAACGATCGAGACGGTGCAGCTCTTCAGCCGTTGAATCGAGACCGATGAAGGCAATTTCATCAATGATATCGAGCTTCGGATAAGAAAATCTCCGGGATCCGTAATATTTTTTCCTGAATATGCCAACAAATTTCTGATCACCCAGCACCCCGGTGCCATAGTCGTGGTTGCCGGGAATGGCAAGCACCCTGTATCCTCTTTCTTCAAGCTTTCTTATGCCGTCAACTGCTTCATCAGTTTGTTCCTCATGGTTTGCATTATCAGCAATGTCGCCGGTTATAAGGATGATATAGTTATATGATGGTTGTTTCAGAAAGGTAATATTGTCAATTAAAGTACGAAACCTTGCACCGCACTCTTCATGACCGACATGCAGGTCAGATAAATGGATTATTCTTTTCACGGTCAGGCGTTATTTAAACCGGTTTTTCAGGCTGTCTGGTTTGACTTTCTCTGCAGTAACATTAATCTCCGGCAGCTGGTATACTTTTATTTTGAGATCTATCCTCATGAATTGCCTGCTTGCGGTAATATTTTCCGGGAGGAATCCTATGGCTGAAATGGTCAGGGTTTTATTCAAGGCTTCCTCGCTCAATGTGAACCTGCCGTAGATGTCAGCCATGAACACCCTGTTCCAGCCTTCAACCCTGATAGCTGCGTACCTCACCGGATATCCGGAACTCTTGTCCATTACTACTCCTGATATCTGCGAAAAAATGGATACCGGGATAAATATCAGAATAACTGTTAATAGCCTTCTCATGAAAATCAGCTGTTTTGAAATGTGCTTTCCGGATTATCGTTCTAAAGATATTTTCTTTCCGGAGAAAATAAGAGGAAATCAATCGGAATTAATCAACACAAATATGTCAATGGGTAAAAGGATGTGATGGGGGCTGGGGAGGAAGTAATTATTAAACCACGGATTTCACGGAGGACACGGAAGAAATTCACGGATTCTAAATCCGTGTTAATCTGTGTAATCTGTGGTTACAAGTTTTCTAACGCCATTACTACCAGCGGGAGGGTAAGAATGCTGATAATTGTCGAAACGAACACGTTTCCCATTGCCAGCCTGTCGTCCGACCCGAACTCCTTTGCCATGATTACCACAGTTACCATGCATGGCATTGATGCTTCAAGGACTATGACCGAAGTGACCAGTTTATCTGGTGCAAACCCTGTAAGGGTGATAAGCCAGAATATTGCAATAAGGAGAGCCGGACCGAGGATAAGCCTGTTGAAGCTTACAATGTAGAGATTCTTCTTTTTTAAGAGTCCCCCTGCATTTGACAATACAAGCATGGCGCCGATATACAGCATCGACAGCCATGTGTTTGCTGATCCCAGTTCTGTCAAGGGCTTGAGGAGGATATGGGGAAGCTTTACCGAAAAAACGAAGCAAACCAGACCTGCAACGGTAGCTATTGTATTCGGGTTGAAAACTTTTCCAAGGCTCTTCTTCCATGATGTCCCGTTTCCCTGGCTAAGGATTATCACGCCGGCAGTCCACATGATTATCGTCGAAACGAGCTGGAACATGCTGGCATAGAGTAATCCCTCCACACCGTACAGCGCTGTAATAAGCGGGAATCCAAGGAATATTGTGTTGCCGAACATTGCATGGACCTTGAAGACAGCGGCTTCGGAGCCCTGCAGCCGGAAAGCTTTTGCAGTGAGCCACCCGACAAGGAGAAGAAAAAAAACCACAAATCCGGAAATTGCAAGTATCGTCAGGCTGTTTGCTATCAGCCTCGGTGTGGCTTCGAGCCTGAAGAAATTCGTAAAAAGCATCAGGGGAAGTGAAATGTTAAATATCACCTTCGAAAGCATATCCTTTGAATCAATTGTCAGGACTTTAAATTTTGCAGCAATGGCTCCTATAAGAACCACAATGGCAAGGATTATTATCTGTGTGATTACAACCTGGGTTTGCATGGATTAAAATTGGTCCAAAAGTAATGTTTTTATTATTGTAAGGATTGCCTGAATAATTCTTTACGAACTTTGCGCTATTGCTTTGCGACCTCAGCGGTTGATGGATCTGATTTTTATAACAACCTCTGAATTATAGCAAAAATCCGGGAGCAAAGCCATGGGATCGTGGAAGTGCGGGCTTATTCTCTCGAGATCATATTTACAGGATTTGAACTTGCTGACTTGAATGAAACAAAACTTATGGTGATAAGGGCGATTATCAGGGTTATCAAAAACGACAAAACAAACGGAACGACGGTTGTCCACTCTAAATCAGAGAATCCGAAATTCATCCGGTAAGCAAAACCCTGCAGCCACCGGTCCATCAGGTAATACGCCACGGGCCATGAGATAAGATTGGAGATCAGGACAAGGATAAGGAAATCCTTGTTCAGAAGCCAGACAACCTGACCAACACTTGCTCCCATGATTTTTCGCAACCCCGTCTCCTTTGACCGTTGTTCCGTTACATATGAAGAAAGTCCCAGTAGTCCAAGACAAGCTATGAAGATTGTCATAAGAGAAAAAACTGTGAACAGCACATTGAGCTTATTTTCAGCTGTATACATTTCATCCAGCTTATCCCCAAAAAAGAAATAATTGAAAGGAAGAGTATTTCCAAGATCCGTTTGTACTTTTTTTACATTCTCGATTGTTGCAGGGATATTACTGCCGCTGAGCCTTACATAAAAATAGGTGTTTGGATTCCCGGACACGATAAAAATGAAGGGTTCAATGGTATTATGTATGGAAGTGAAATGGAAATCCTTAACAACGCCAATGACAACTCCGTCTCGTTGGGCGGCTCCTGTCGAAGGATTAATTCCAAATCGGACCCTTTTGCCCAGAGCATTATTGCCCCAGCCGAATGCTTTGACGGCTGCCTCATTAACGATGAAAGCCTGTGTCAGGTCAGAGCTCTTCGACCGGTCAAAATTCCTTCCATCCAGTATTTTCATCTGCATAACATCAATAAATTCATGATCAACAATTGAAAAGCTTGTCGCAAGTTCCACCATGCTGCTGTCCTTCTCAATCAGAAATACCACTTTACTGGCCATCAGGGGGGGGACAAGAGCTGCTGAGGATACACCTGTAACATTTGGAAGCTTTGACAATTCATCCTTGAAAGACTGCATCTTATTATTGATAAAAGCCGTATCCCTGACCGGAATGATCATGACATTTTCCTTATTTAATCCAAGGTCTTTATTTCTGATATACCTCTGTTGACCCGATACTATCAAAGTACCGATAATCAGCACCCCTGAGACAGCAAACTGGAATACCACAAGGATTTTTCTCAGCATCCCCTTGCCCTGGCGCGGATTTGTGTTGCTTTTAAGAACATCAACCGGTGAAAAAGATGAAAGATAAAATGCAGGATAACTGCCTGAAATAAGTCCTACAAAGAGTGTTATCAACAAAATCAATAAAAAGGTAACCGGTTTAAACAGGTTGCCAATATTCAGTGCTTTATCAGTTAATACATTAAAGGAGGGAAGAATAAAGATCGTGGCGATCAATGCCAGTATTAATGCGATTATGACCAGAACCATCGATTCGCTGATAAATTGTCTGATCAGGGTTCCTTTTCCTGCACCGATCACTTTCCTTAAACCGACTTCCTTTGAACGGTTTGTTGAACGGGCTGTAGCCATATTCATGTAATTAAGGCTGGCAATAAGAAGCATAAAAACTCCGACCAGCGAGAAAATCACGATATAGTTAAAGTTACCGACAGGAAGGTCAAATTCAAGCTTTGAACCAAAATGGACCTTATCGATCCTGGTAGCCTTAAGCTGGAAAGTAGCATTTATCTGTTTTCCAAGGGAGCTCATGTATTTATCATAAAAACCGGGAAACTTCTTCAGCAGGTCCTCAATACTTGCATTATCATCAAGCAGAATAAAGCCGAAGGCAGAAATATTCCAGAAAGATGGTGCACTCCTGGAATTAAAATTGTCGACCCCTGCAAGTTCAACGATTGTTGCCATCGAAAGCAGGCAATCGAAACGCATGTGTGAATTGACAGGAACATCCTTAATAACACCTGTTACACGGCAGTTACCGAAATTACTGGTTATCAATACTTCACCCATCGGATTTTCCTTTCCAAAATACCTCGAAGCGAAGCTTTCGGTAATGACGATCGTATTAGGCTCATTCAATGCACCATCGGGAGATCCCAGAACAAATTCATAATCAAGTACCTTGAACACGGTTGAATCGGTAAAGTAAATTTTATCTTCGAAAAACCTGAGATCTTTGTACTGGAATAGAATATCCTGTAAGCCAAAACCTGCAAACCGGGCTATTTCTTTTATTTCAGGATATTCATCCTTAAGGGTCGGAGCCATCGGAATTGGGACAAGGGCTGCCAGGGTGGGTTTGCCGGAGATATTAAAATCACTTTCCAGACGATATATGCGGTCATAGTTTTTGTAGTGCTTGTCAAATGTGAGTTCTTCCTGCACATATAACAGAATCAGTATTGCACAGGTGATTCCGATTGCAGGTCCGAAAATATTAAGGACTGAATAGAACTTATTCTTCCTGATGTTCCTGTAAGCTGAAATAAGGTAATTCTTGATCATGATCCATGGTGTTATATGTGAAAATCCCCCTCCTTTCAAGGCTATACAATTTATGCAAAAGAATTCAATTGATTATATGTTGAAAGGCAGATGTTAACACCAAACCTGAATAAAATTTCATAATCCCGGGTTGGTTCGCTCCCAAGCTTGCTGAACCTGCAAAACTTGCATACCTTGCAGAACAAGGAAAACAAAACCAATGTCCAAACATATCGGAATAATAGCCTGTAGTTACGAGGGAGCGGCTTTATGCTACCAGACTATCTGCAATGAGGGATCAAAAAACATGGGGGAACATTCTCATCCTGAGGTGAGCCTTCATAACCATCCGCTGAGTGAATACATGGAATTCATAAAAACCAATGACTGGGAAGGGGTTGCCGGACTGATGCTGTCATCGTCGGAAAAATTATACCGAGCCGGCGCGGAGTTCCTTATCTGTCCGGATAATACAATCCATCAGGCGTTCTCAATTGTTGCAAAAAAGTCACCTCTTCCATTGCTTCATATCAGCAAAGAAGTGGCGAAAATTGCTCAGAATAGGAATTACAAAAAACTGGGAATCCTTGGCACAAAGTTTTTAATGGAGGGTCCGGTATACCCTGAGGTGCTGGAAGAGAGTAATATAGGTTTTTGCATTCCGTCTGAAGAACAAAGAATAATGTTAAATGAAATCATTTTCAGAGAACTGGTATATGGGATCATTAACGAAGAGTCAAAAAAATATTTCCATCATATCATTGATGAATTGAGTTTAAAAGGTTGTGATTCCGTTGTACTTGGTTGCACCGAAATTCCGCTTATCGTATTACCGGGAGAATCGTCGTTGCCAATATTGGATTCCACTCGGATACTTGCAAGGGCAGCGCTGAAATATGCTGTTGTGACATAGAAATGGAAATGATGGAACCGCTCCGCGGTTCAAAACCTTATTGATGTCATTATTATTTTATCTCTAATTAAATCCCACTAATTTTAAAATATTCTTCCTCATGGATCGTCTATGGGATTAAAACATCCTCTGTTATGAGCCCTAAAGAGTCAAAACGGATCACCTCAGCCTGGGAAAGCGAGCACAAAAAGCTGCTCAGCTATATAAGGAAGAGGATCCCAATCAGCGAGCAGGCTGAGGATATTCTGCAGGATATCTTCTACCAGCTCACGGTAGGATTCAGGGACATCAGAAGGATCGAACGTCTGACTGCCTGGCTCTATAAAGTGGCGGATAACAGGATTACGGATCTTTTCCGGAAAAGAAAGTATGAAGTAATGAGTTACAGCGACACTTTGACTGAAGGAGATGATGGCCCCCTGACACTCGGCGAAATTCTGCCGGCCGTTGGAGCTACTCCCTACGATAAAGATCTGAAGGATAAGATATGGGAGACTATCGAAGAAACACTTTCCGAATTGCCTGATGACCAACGATCGGTGTTCATTGAAAGTGAATTTGAGGATAAGAGCTTCAGGGAGATCTCCGCAAAAACGGGTGTTGGGATAAATACCCTGATCTCGCGTAAACGTTATGCCGTTCTGGCGCTCAGACGGAACCTTGATGAATTATATAAACTGTTAAAAAATAATTAGTATGAAACCCACATGTTATTCTAGCACCAACACTTATTAATTTGTACAACATGTGGGTTCCATCATTCCATTAAAATCAAAATTATAATATGATGAAAGCACTTAATGTATTAAAGTATGTCGGATTCGGAATCCTTGGAATCGGATTTGTAATCGCTGTTATTTTCGGCGTTCAGGCGCTTTGGAACTGGCTAATACCCGAGCTGTTCAACGGACCGGTGCTGAACTGGTGGCAGACTGCCGGATTATTCCTTCTTTCGAAAATCCTGCTTACAGGCATTGCTCCTGGTTCCGACCACAAACACAGGGAAAAGAGGGACTGGAGAAAAAAATGTGAGGAGAAGTACAAACCTGCAACTGCCGGTTCTGAACCGGGATCGGTAATATGAAGAACTATCACAGAGGTCACTGAGAAGTCACAGAGGACACTGAGAAATTATCCAGGGGAAAATCTCAGTGGATCTTTGTGTCTTCTCTGGGGATCTCAGTGTAAGTTCTTGTCATTAAGGCAATTATAGTTCCGGCAGATTATACATGCTTCTTGTTTCGCAAACATCAAGAAACTCCTTTTGAAACAGCTCTTTGTCCCTGATGGTGTAATAAAACTCCTCGAGATACCTTATATTCTCCCTTTTGGTGATCTTTGAAACAAGTTCCTGCCCATTGATTATCGATTCAAAAACGGGCCTCAGCTTCCTGTAAAATTCAAATATCCGCTCAAACTCTTCCTCTGTATAACATAGTCCCTTGTACACCCTTCTTTTGCTCAGATACTTTTCCGACACATTCCTGGGCTTTGTATAGCTTGCATCGATCAGACCCGCAAAATCAAAATCATACGGTACTGAATATAATGCCTTTGTATCGCGCGACCTGAAAATGACAACATTTCTTCTGGATGTGATAAACCAGTCCTTGTTACCAATAAGGTACTCAAAAACAGACATTTTCATAAAGTTCTCCCTTTCGATGTCAAATGGTGTAAGGACACTGTCCCTCTCGTAAACATTGTTTCGTTCAGCCAGCTGATCCTCGTGTTCGATAAAGAAACTATGGCTCACCAGAACCTCTTTGCCTGTAGAAGTATCAAAATAACGGACTTTTACAAGCCTTACCTTCAGACTCATATCGGTTACCTGATTGTACATTTTGTAGATCAAATATTCCTCAATCACATCTTCTTCCCTCTGGCAGGCTGTAACCAGTTTAAGCTTATCCTGATTGTTGAAAATAGTGTTTTTTACCTCCTTCTTTTTGAAGTTAACCTGCAGGGGCGGGTATGAGCAGATCTCAGGGTTGCGGCGAAAATCGCCCCTTGCCCTGACCTTAACTGTGAATTTTGTTGTTTTCCCGTCGGGGCCGTAAAATAAAAGCTTGCCATTCTGGGGTTTCGGATCTATTGCAGTATCGGCCCTGATAGCTTTAAAATCTGATCTCAGCTCAAGGTTCAGCACCTCATCCGACAGAAACAGCGTATCAGCCTTCTGCCCTTTTACACAAACCGAAAGGGCAAGGTTAAAGGCAAAAAAAACCAATACCTTAAGGTAAACCGATTTTTGAAGGTTAGTCATGATGTTTTAAATTGAAATTATTTTCCCTCCCTCCATTTTGAACGGTCGGGTGAAGGAGGAACAGTGACTTTTTTAGCCGGTTTCTCCTTAAGTTCCTGAAGCAGTACCTCGACAGCCTTTTCGACGGATGGATCGATTCCCATTGCCAACTGCTCGGGACGGTCGACAACTTCGATATCGGGAGAGACTCCCACTCCTTCAATGATCCATCCATCTTCCTGGTCGAAGATTCCGAATCTCGGGACAGAAATATAACCGCCATCGACAAGGCGGGCATTGCCTGAGATGCCTACCAGTCCGCCCCAGGTACGGGTTCCTATCAGGTTCCCGAGTCCGAGTTTCCTGAAGAAATAGGGGAAGGCATCGCCTCCCGATGAAGAGTATCCGTTTATAAGCATCGCTTTAGGCCCGTCGTGTGCAATAGCTGGGGATTTGCCAGGCTGAAGACCGTTCTGGTGCCAGAAGACAAGAGTATGGCGGTCGAGGAGGTCGGCCATGCGGTCGGGAATAAATCCGCCCCCGTTGTAACGTTCATCGATAATAAGGGCTTCCTTATCGAAATAGGTGTACATGCCATGGAATAGCTCACGGTTACCGCTTGTTGATGTATTCGGAACATGAATATACCCGATCCTTCCTCCCGAAAGCCTGTCGACCATTGCCCTCCGTTCATTCACCCAGTTGAAATATCTTAGCTCAAGCTCGCTTGAAACCGGTTTGATGAGCGATGAGCGGGCATCTGGAGATGAAGGCTTTTCGCTAACCTTTATCTCAACACTCTTTCCAGCCTTGTTCTCAAGATGAACATAGGGATTTTCAGATGTTGTAACCTCTTTGCCATCGATACTTAAAAGATAATCTCCCTCCCTGACATCGACACCCTGTTCGGTAAGAGGTGAGCGCCTTTCAGAATTCCAGTTTTCCCCCTTGTAGATCTTTGTAATCCTGTATCTTCCTGAGGCCTCATCAGCAGTCAGTTCGGCCCCGAGCAGCCCGTTGTCCACTCTTTTGACATTTTCGAAATCACCCCAGTCGACATAGGAGTGGCCGGTATTGCTTTCGGCCATTATTTCATTGAGGATATAATCGAGATCAGCCCTGTGGCTGACATAGGGAAGAAGTTCACTATAACGTGCCTTCATTGCGATCCAGTCGACGCCATGCAGATTTTCTACATAGAAATAGTCGCGGAAGATCCTCCAGGCATCGACATAGATCTGTTTCCACTCTTTCCGGGGATCTATTTTCATTTCAAGCCCGTCAAGATTCAGTTTCCCGGCTCCTGCCTTCTGCCCCGGGGTAAGCTTTATGATGCCATAATCGCTGCCCGACCTGTACATGGCCATTTTACCGTCGGCAGTAAGGGTCACCCCGGTTGCACGGTCGAGAATCTCCTCGTTCTTTTCTTCCTGGATATTATATTTCATAAGCTTGCCGCCGCTTGTGAAAATCAGGCCTCCATCTGAAGCTCCAACGATCGCATATTCCCCGGCTTCACCTGGCAGAGCAGTAATGCGGTCGTTTATACCGTTGAATTCAATTTCGACCTTCACCTCCTTTTTTACCGAGGAAGTATCGGCAGGAGCCGTTTTACCCTTTTTATCCTTTGGGGAGGCTGACGGGGCAGGAGTTGTCTTTTGGTCCTTTACAGGCTCAATGTCATTTTTGTCCCTGATTAGTTTCGGACTCTTCTGAGTCAATGATATTGCGTAGATGCGTGTGGCCCTGTTATAAATATAATCGAAGTCAAAACTTGAAAATGACAGGTTGAAATCGCGGTTTGATGCAAAGAATATATAATTGCCGCACAGGCTGAAAACAGGGTTGTCATCAGCAAATGTGCCATCTGTAATCTGCTGCTTTTTACCTGCAGTTATATCATATACCCAGATGGCAGATTTTTCGTTTCCGCCTTCCTTCTGGTAGGTTACCCATCGTGAATCTGGTGAGAAATTATAGTTCCTCATTTCATTTGCCGTGGCATGATCAATGTCGGTAATTCTGCCGGTTGAGGCTTCGACCAGCCTGAGTTTAAGAGTCCTGTCGGAGAATAGCAGGTAACGGCTGTCGGGTGACCATACCGGCTGGTATTTCCATGCTGATGAATTGGATGTTACCTGCTGCGGCAGGGCACCTTTTTTGTTCTCCAGCAGCCATAGCTCGTACTCGCCGGTCTGGTCGGAGTAGTATGAGATATATTTCCCGTCGGGCGACCATGCCGGAAATATCTCGCGGACTCCCTGGGTTGCAGTGAGGTTCTCGGTAATCCCTTTCTCAGCAGGGACTGAAAAGATATCGCCCCTTGCATCGAAAAGTGCACGCTTGCCTGTTGGTGAAACTGCCCCGCTGTGAATATTGTCCTTTACAACCTTGTAGTAAGGAATAAGATTCGGGTTGTCGAAGTTGATGCTGACCTTAACTTTTTCGGGTTCTCCGGATGAGGGTTAAGCTTGTATATGAACCCTCCGTTCTCATATACAAGCTGATCGCCGTTTCCTGAAGGCCACATCACATCAAATTCGTTGTGGCGAGTGATTTGTTTTGTTTCTTTGGTGGCGGTGTTGTACTGCCATATGTTAAGCTTCAGGTCGCGGTCGGAGGCAAAGAATATGTTTTCGCCCGACCATACCGGAAGCTGGTCGGTGCCTTCGAAATTTGTTATCTGTTCAGATGTGTTCGCCTTAAGGTCATATATCCAAAGGTCTGTGGCCCTGCCTCCCTTGTACCGTTTCCAGTTTCGGAATTCACGGTCGACAGGAGTGAAAACCATCCTTGACCCATCGGGTGAAAGCACCCCGAATCCGCCGTTTACAATCGGCAGCGACTTTTCAAATTTCCCGTCAAGGCTTACAAGAAAGTATTTCCCCTGGCGTTCGCCGAAAGGTGTACGGGCAGAGCGGACGAGTATCTGTTTGCTGTCGGGTGTCCAGTCAAGTACCGCATTGTCCCATCCGCCGCGAGGAGGCATAATTCCGACTGAGTTATACCATGTAAGCTGACGCGGCACTCCGCCGTTTGAAGGAATGATGAAGATCTGACGGCTGCCTGAGTACTCTCCTGAAAAGGCTATCCATTGACCGTCGGGCGATATCTTAGGAAATAGTTCCATCCCCTGGTGCGATGTGAGACGGCGTGCCTCTCCGCCTGTGGAACTGACTGTCCAGATGTCCCCGGCATAAACAAATGCTATCAGGTTCTTGTTGATATCGGGAAACCTCAGCAACCTGACATCTTCAGCCGCAATGGCGGTCATAAATGCACACAGTGCGAACAGGGATAGAGTAATAAGTTTGATTATTTTCATTATTTTCAATTGATTTGGTGTTTTGTGGCTGGAAATGTGGTGTCTTATTCCTGCTGGTTCCGGTTATTCAATCGGAATAATACGCATAATTGTTCCTGGTGTTTCAGTTGCAAAGTAGATATATCCGTCGGGACCCATCACCGTATTCCTTACCCGTCCGATGCCCTCGAGAAGAGGTTCGCGATGCAATACCCGGTCATTTTTAAGAACCACCCTTTCAAGATGCTTCAGGGGCAGGGAGCCCAGAATTATATTGTTCTTCCAGTTCTTATAACGGTCGCCCGTTACGAATATCATGCCGCACGGGCCTATTGAAGGCAGCCAGTAGAAGACAGGCTGTTGCATCCCCTCCTTTTCTGACAGGGTTGTGAGTATTGTTCCGTCGTAATTGATCCCATAGCATATCACCGGCCAACCGTAATTGAGGCCCGGTTTGATAAGGTTCAGTTCGTCGCCTCCTCTTGGCCCATGCTCCGAAATCCATAACTCACCCGTGAGGGGATCTATGCAGGTACCCTGGGGATTCCGGTGGCCATAGCTGTAAATCGACTTTATGGCACCCGGTGTGCTGACGAACGGATTATCGGCAGGAATTGTACCGTCATCGTTAAGGCGGTGGATCTTCCCGTTTGTATTATCGAGCTTCTGCGGAAAATCGAAATGCTGGCCTCTGTCTCCGTTCCCGAAGAAGATGTGCCCCTTGTTGTCAAATGCGATTTTGCATCCGAAGTGGTAATTCCTGTCGGTTTCGGGAGTTCCCCTGTATATAATCTGCTGGTCAGCAAGCATATTGCCTTTCAGTCGCGCCCTCATGATTGCTGTATTGCCAACAGGTCTTTTTCCCGAGTTGTTTACATAAGAGTACGAAAAATATATCCATCCGTTTTTTCCATAATCAGGGTGAAGGCAAACATCCAACAGGCCACCCTGGCCGATTGCCATTACCGGAGGAACTCCACCGATTGGAGCTGACAGTTTCCCATCGGAGAAAATATGAAGAGTTCCTGCACGTTCGGTGATGAGCATGCGGCCATCGGGCAGGAAAGCAAGTCCCCATGGAACATTCAGCCCTTTCACAACGGTGTCGACGACAAATTTCTGGACCTCCGACTCTACAATCCCTCCCGGAGTAACGGCCGGCCTCAGGTTGTCCCTGTTTTCGGGTATGCCTTTCTTTACATAGACAGCAAGATCTTCAATTTCATTATTGCTGAAAGTTTTCTCAAATGAAGGCATTCCTATTGTCTCAATGCCCGATTTAATGCTTTTAAAGACGGAAGCCGTGCCTACTTCATCCATCCATGCCTTTGCTGCGAACTTTTCCAGATTGGCACCGTGGCAGCCTGCACAATACTTCTGGTAATTTCGTGAGGAAGTATTCTGCTCCTGAATCCTTTCACCGGTAACCGGACATGATGATCCTGAAACCAGAAACGTTCCGGCAATTGCCGCTGCAATAACGATCAGAAGGATATTCTTTTTTCTCATGATCGGTCTGTTTGTTTTATTGGCTTAAGATAAAAAATTAATTTCATTTAATGGTTTGCAGGAAATTAATATCGAAATTGCGTGGAACGGATTGTAATAATGTATTTGTCACGGCAAGCCAATGAGCAGCGTTTATTTCCAGTTCAAACAGTTTATTGTAAGGCACGACAAAGCCGCCTTTAAGGTCGGCACCGACGGTGTTCTGCTGGGAGCATGTGCAGATGTGACCCGAAAGGACAGGATCCTTGACATCGGAACGGGCACCGGGTTGATAGCCCTTATGCTTGCCCAGCGATGCAATGCTGATGTAACTGCTATTGAGCCTGATCATGATTCATTTGAACAGGCAGCAGAAAATGTAAAACAAAGCAAATGGGACGGAAGGATAAAAGTTGAAAATTGCCGGCTGCAGGATTATGTACCCGATGATTTAAAATTTAACCTGATTGTTTCAAATCCTCCGTATTTCATTGATTCACTTAAGAATCCCGATCCTGCCAGATCAGCAGCAAGGCACAATGACGGCCTTACTCACGAGGATTTGTTGAAGGGAGCATCGAGGCTCCTGGATGAGGATGGATTGCTTCAGGTTATCATGCCGTGGGAAGAGGGAAACATTTTCATTGCTGAAGCGCAGGAGTATGGATTTTATTGCAGCAGCATCCTTAAGATCAGGCCGACGATTACTTCGGAGGTCAGGAGACTGATACTAGGATTCACCAGGAAGAAATCAAAACCGGCAGAAAGGTTCCTTACAATCGAAAAAGGTAAAAGACATGACTACACTGAAGAGTATATCAAGCTTACAAGGGATTTTTATTTAAGGTTCTGAGTTCGCCCCCAACCCCCTAAAGGGGGCTATCAAAACGCACCGATTTGTTAAAGTCCCCTTCAGGGGATTTAGGGGCAGATGCAAAAGATTTTATGACATTACTTAATCATCTCACTTTCCGGAAGCCCGTATTCCTCTTTCATTTCGATGCCAAGGGTTTTGAGTTCATCGAGTATCGGAGTATAGATCCCCCGCTGGCGCGGATTTGTAATCCGTGCCAAAGGCCCCACACCGCTGGCGCGGATTTGTAATCCGTGCCAATAATTTCTTTTGAAAAATTCCTGAAATTTCCTACATTACACCCTAATTCTTCGTGCTGTTCAATTCTTCGTGCCATGTCAGACAAATATAAAATGTGGGATCCCACTAAAGCTTATTTTCTAACTATTACTGTAGTTGGATGGATTGATGTCTTTACCCGAAGAAGCTATAGATTTACATTGATTAATTCACTGCAGTACTGCCAGAGAGAAAAAGGATTGGCAATATTCGGATATTGCATAATGCCGAGTCATCTGCATTTAATTGCCAGAGCTGAAGGTAAGGATTTGCTTTCAGAAATAATGCGCGATTTCAAGAAGTTCACCTCCAAGGAAATTATTAAACAAATTATGATCGAAGATGAAAGCAGGCGCCACTGGATGCTGGAATATTTCAGAAATGCCGGAGAAAATCTGAAGGGCATCAAAAACTATAAGTTCTGGCAGGATGGGAACCATTCTGAAATCATTTCTTCAAATAAATTCTTTGATGAAAAACTGGATTATATCCATAATAATCCGGTTGTAGATATGATAGTTGAACGTCCTGAAGATTACATTTTCAGTTCGGCCAGAAACTATGCAGGACTTGATAATTATCTGGAAATTGTATTAGAATCCGTAAAACGAAGTAGATATAGGTGAAAAAGGCACGGATTACAAATCCGCGCCAGCGATCATTATTCGTGCCGGCTGAATTTCAGAGGCACGGATTGCAAATCCACGCCAGCGATTGTTGCACATACCGGTAATCAGAAAGAGGCACGGATTGCAAAATCCGCACCAGCATTCATTGTCCTGGCCATCAATTAGTCAGGGGCACGGATTGCAAATCCGCGCCAGCAATGAAATCAAAACCGGCAGAAAGGTTCCTTACAATCGAAAAAGGTAAAAGACATGACTACACTGAAGAGTATATCAAGCTTACAAGGGATTTTTATTTAAGGTTCTGAGTTCGCCCCCAACCCCCTAAAGGGGGCTATCAAAACGCACCGATTTGTTAAAGTCCCCTTCAGGGGATTTAGGGGCAGATGCAAAAGATTTTATGACATTACTTAATCATCTCACTTTCCGGAAGCCCGTATTCCTCTTTCATTTCGATGCCAAGGGTTTTGAGTTCATCGAGTATCGGAGTATAGATCTCAGGTACCACCGGCCTGTATACACCTGTCAGTCTGATTTTATTTTCAAGGATCATCTTCACCGCTATCGAGGCGGGGAGGGCTACAGTCCTTGCAACTGCAGTGTTTGTTTCGGGAGTTCCGAAATCGAGCAGAGATGATTTGATAACCTCTTTTTTACCGTCGGGCCAGGCTGCCAAAAAAATATGCTGCATAACAACCATATCACGTTCATTTCCGGTAATCATCATTTTGCTTATCATCCTCCCTGCAGTGATCTCGAAAGGAGATTTTTTTGTGCATTCCATCTTCTCGCGGCTGAAAAAACCAAGCCATTCAAATGATTCCATGGCAACCGAATCTTCAGCGATCCCCAGTTTATTTGCCACTTTTCTCCTCAGATCGGCGGTATCAAAACCCGATCTTTCTGCAAGAAAACCAGCATAGTCCATCCCGGTATAGTCATTGATTGTATCGTCGAGCATATTCAATGCCTTCATCGCATCGAGGGTTTCGCACCACCCCTTATATCTGAAGGTGCCACGGTACATTGTCGAAACCTCCTGGATTTTATAAATATCGGTATAGCTTATCGAATCCCTGTTGGGATAAACTTCCAGTTCTCCGACACCAGGGAATTCAAAGCTGAATCTGTCCTTGAAAAGATTAATGGGCTCGATCACGACCCTTTTCCCCTTTTTCAGGTAAAGGGCGCTGTTACGGCTTGCCAGGACCACTCCCTTGGGGCTCCATGAGAACTTGTATTTCATGGGATTATCAACAGCCTCCGGGGCAGGAAGGGCTCCGCAAAGGGAGTAAAACTCCTCAACCCTGCCTCCCTTTTCGTGTATATGATCGATGACCTTCATGGCAGTCATATGGTCGATTCCGGGATCAAGGCCTACCTCATTCAGAAGTATCACTCCGGCCTTCTTCGCGGCTTCATCAAGTGCCTGCATCTCCGGCTGAACATATGAAGTTGTGACCAGCGGCTTTCCGCACCTGATGCAGGTTCTGGCTACCATTGCATGATACCTGTACGGCAGGAACGAAACTGCCAGATCATGTTCGCTTACAAGTCTTTCAAGAACATCACCCTCTTCAGCCGACCATCGCATGGATGATCCGTTCGGGTGACCCTTGATCATCCTGTCAGCCTTCTCTTTCGTTGTGGTGGCAACCTTCACAGTGAAATTATGTTCCAGCAGGTATTCAACCATCGGTTTTACAACCAGCCCGGCACCAAGTATCAGAACTTTATTCATAGCAGTCCAATTTTTTTAATTAAAGCGTTACAAGTTAAGAAAAGCATACCAGTAAGAACATGACTTTTATTTCCCTTTACGGATCTCTGTGTAACTTAAAGAGATATAAAAACTTACACAGAGGAACACGGAGGATACACAGAGTTACACAGAGAATAAAATAAGATAATTAATTCCAAAAATGCTTACAAAAATATTAATGGCAGTGTATCTTTGTCAATGATCAGATATTATTAACTGTCCCTGCATTCGAATAAATGCCCGAAGACCAGAAATATGCCGATACTCCGCTGATGAGGCAGTATTTTCACGTCAAATCGAAACATCCTGACGCTATTCTGCTTTTCAGGGTAGGGGATTTCTATGAGACTTTCGGGGCTGATGCGATTAAGGCTTCAGAGATCCTGGGGATTACCCTTACACGGCGGGCAAACGGTTCAGCATCGTTTGTCGAGCTCGCAGGATTCCCTTATCATGCGCTGGATATATATCTGCCGAAGCTTGTTAGGGCGGGACAGAGGGTTGCAATCTGCGAACAACTTGAAGATCCCAAGCTTGCCAAAAAGATCGTCAAAAGGGGGATCACCGAGCTTGTAACCCCCGGTGTATCACTTAATGAGAATGTCCTTAATCATAAGGAGAACAATTTCCTTGCAGCTGTTCATTTCGACAAAAAGGCCGCAGGTGTTGCATTCCTGGATATTTCGACCGGAGAATTCCTTGCCTCGGAAGGTACCTTCGAATACATAGATCAGATGTTGAACAACTTCCAGCCAAAGGAAGTCCTCTTTGAGAAAAGGAAAACCGACCTGTTCAGCGAGAACTTCGGAACCAAATTCTA
>CAVOKP010000013.1:0-582558 GCA_963696535.1 uncultured Bacteroidales bacterium | reverse complement strand
GAATAAAAAAGCAGAAAAAATAATAAATATGATTGTTTTCATTTCTTCTCGGAACTAGGTTTAAAATCGTGGTTGACCAGGTATCTTTCTGATCCTCAGACTCAGGGGTGTAACTTCCAGGTATTCATCGTCTTTTATCTGTTCCATCGATTCCTCCAAAGAAAATTTAAGTTTCGGCGCTATTTTGTAACTGTCATCCGAGCCCGAAGCTCTCATATTTGTGAGTTTCTTGCCTCTTACAACATTTACCTCAATATCCTTTACTCTCGTATATTCTCCAATTACCTGCCCCCTGTAAACATTTTCTCCCGGATCAATGAAAAACCTTCCGCGATCCTGAAGCCTGTCCAATGCATAACCTGTTGCCATTCCCTCATCGAGCGACACTATTGAACCATTCTGGACCGGTAAAAGGTCGTCTCCCTTGTATTTATCATAGGCTCTGAAGCGGTGGTACATTACTGCTTCCCCCGATGTTACCGTGAGCATATTGTTGCGGAGGCCTATTATTCCCCTTGCAGGGATGTCAAATTCAAGATGTATAAGGTCACCCTTGGGCTCAATGACAGTCATCTCTCCTTTCCTGACAGTTACAAGCTCGATTGCCTTTCCCGACAGTTCAGCCGGCAAATCGACAGACAAAGTTTCGTAAGGCTCGCACTTTATGCCGTCAATAACTTTAATCAGGACCCTGGGTTTTCCGACCTGAAATTCATACCCTTCCCTTCTCATTGTCTCAATCAGAATCGAAAGATGCAGGATTCCCCTTCCATAGACATTAAAAGTATCTTCAGAGCTGGTTTCCTCAACTTTCAGTGCAAGATTCTTCTCGGTTTCCCTGAAGAGTCTTGTCCTTAAATGCCTTGATGTTACAAACTTGCCTTCCTTGCCGAAAAGCGGTGAATTATTGATTGTAAAGATCATGCTCATTGTAGGCTCGTCAACCTCAATCCTCTGCAATGCCTCAGGTGAAAGAAGGTCAGCAAGGGTATCCCCTATCTCAAAGTCTTCCAGACCGATCACTGCGCAAAGATCTCCGCAGCGGACGCTTGCCGTTTTGACCCTTCCGAGGCCTTCAAAAACAAACAGCTCCCTGACCCTGACCTTTCTTACTTCACCGTCTTTTTTGCAGAGGGTGTAATCATTTCCTGCCACGATTTCCCCGCGGAAGACCCTGCCAATGGCAATTCTTCCGACATAGCTTGAATAGTCAAGCGAAGCGACCTGCATCTGTGCAGTTCCCTCATTATATGCCGGTTCGGGGATCTGTTCAATAATTGTATCGAGCAGTACCGTAATATCATCTGCAGGTCTTTTCCAGTCCTTACTCATCCACCCGTATTTTGATGAGCCAAAAACCGTTTCAAAATCGAGCTGTTCGTCAGTTGCATCCAGATTGAACATCAACTCAAAAATATCCTGCTGTACCTCGTCGGGCCTGCAGTTTTCCTTATCCACCTTATTTACAACAACGATAGGTTTAAGTCCCAGATTAATAGCCTTTCCAAGTACAAACCTTGTCTGGGGCATCGGTCCCTCGAATGCATCGACAAGTAAAAGGACACCATCAGCCATTTTCAGAACCCTTTCGACCTCACCGCCGAAATCTGCATGTCCGGGTGTATCAATAATATTGATCTTAACTCCCTTGTAGTTTACCGAAACGTTTTTGGAAACTATGGTTATACCCCTCTCCCTTTCAAGATCATTGCTGTCAAGAATCAGTTCACCGACTTCCTTCCTGTCATCAAAAACCTTGCATTCCTGTATAATCCTGTCGACAAGCGTAGTTTTTCCATGGTCGACGTGTGCAATAATTGCAATATTTCTTATTGGCCGCATTAAAATATTTAAGACCTGCAAAAGTAATATTGTTGGCTGTATTAATGTTAAAAACCCTGAAAATAAATTTGTATGGAAAAAACTCATATATTTCGTGAAATTTTAAAAACAGATATATGAAAAAACTGATTTTCACTCTTTTCTTAATTCCTGTTGCCATTTGCTCATTGTTTGCCCAGGCAGGCAAGCTTGAAGTTGGTACCAAGGCTCCGGCATGGATGTTTACCGATGCAAACAAAAAGGAATTCACAATGGATTCCTGGGCCGGCAAAGTCTTGCAGGTGAATTATGTCGATCCTGACGAACAAGATCTTAACGAAGCATATAATGAAGTGCTTGACAAAGCTGTTAAGACGGATAAAATAATTGACAGCACTTACTTTAAGGGAATCGGTGTTGTTGATACAAAATCCACATGGAAACCAAACGGACTTATAAGGACAATTGCCGGAAACAAGGCAAAGAAATACAAAACCACCATACTGTTTGATTACAAGGGAACTCTTCATGAGATCTGGGGTTTGCCAAAAGACAGCTATAGCGTTGTGATTCTGGATAAGAACAGGATTTGCAGATATGCGTACAGCGGGAAAATTCCGGAATCGGAGAATGAAAAGATCATTCAGATGATAATTGGATTAACGAAGGAATAACAGGTATTTGATTTATTAAAACTCTGTGGTAATCTGTGTATTGCCCCTAAATCCCCTGAAGGGGACTTAAAGAGAAGCCCCCTTCAGGGGGTTTGGGGGCGATTTAAAGGAATGCCACAGAGTTTTTATTTTTAAGATTTATGAAACTTCCGAATTTACTGATCATCTCCGGTACAGGCAATAAATCCGGCAAAACATCAATGTGCTGCAGGATTATAGAGCAGTTCAGGCCTTTGGGCATAATGTCGGTAAAAATCACGCCTCATTTTCATGAAACTACCCCCGGACTGGTGTTGATAACTGAGAAAAAGGATTATTCGCTTTATGAGGAGACAAACCTGGGCACAACCAAGGATACATCGAGAATGCTGAATGCAGGTGCCTCGAGGGTCTACTTTGCAAAGGTTATAGATAGCTCACTTGATGAGGCTTTTAATGAGATCATGAAGAATATACCGGAAGGCACCCCGGTAGTCTGCGAATCACCTGCGCTGCGTAATTATACAGAACCGGGATTATTTATTATCATGACCTCCCCATTAAAAGAAAATCAGAAAGATATCAGATCATTACTGGACCTGCCCCATCTGGAATTCAATATGGATTTTCTTGCCTCGAAAAGAGATATACCCATATCTTTTAAAGACGGCAGATGGACAAGCATTCATAAGGGCAATTGATCAGTTGATTTCACTGACATCAGAGATATCCTTTCCAAGTTTTGCCTTTATCCTGTAGAGGTCGTTTTTCATCTGTGCAATTGACTGAAATATCTGTTTCTCAGGAAGTACCGGTTCCGGAAGCTCGCTGCTGATATAATTGACAAACTTCCAAATCTCCTTTACCTCATTTATGTGGACCTCATAAGGTTCATACAGGGGATTGAGGGAAAAAAGGACAAGCTTGCCATCCAGCCGGATATTGTTTTCGAGGATCTTGAAGACTATACCGTCATTCAATGTAAAAACTATATACGCCTTCCCGGATACGATGTTCATCCAGTCCTGAAGGAATTCACCCGTCACCCACGATCC
The DNA here is from genome assembly GCA_963696535.1 of uncultured Bacteroidales bacterium. GTDB lineage: Bacteria > Bacteroidota > Bacteroidia > Bacteroidales > VadinHA17 > LD21. The sequence goes on along the minus strand of CAVOKP010000013.1, from coordinate 579,029 downwards.
GTCGGGGATAGGAAGCATCGAATCGCCTTTAAGCTGGAATGTCCTGTATTTTCGCTTATCTGAAAGAAAGGGAAGAGTGAACGCCGGCAACTCGCCGATATATTCAGGATCGGCATACCCTGTTGTGTAGCCTGCCTTCGCTTTTTCGGCAACCAGCTCGATATTCTCCCTGTTGCCTGAATCGACTGTTGTTGTCAGCACTCTGAGGTTGCTTCCCTTTATATAGGCGTCATATCCCCTCTCCAGCTCTCCGAGCTGGCTTTCCGACAGAGTTGTCATATCGATCTTTAGCAGTGTATCAATCGACATGTTGAAATACCCCGAAAACGATACAAGAATTTCTATTCCGGGTTGGGCCACGCCGTTCTCATACCCGCTGAGGGTTGAACGTTTCAGGTTAAGGGCCGCAGCAACATCATCCTGTGTTCTGCCCCTTCTTTTTCTTAAAAATTTTATGTTGGAAGTGAAGTACATATAAAAATATTGATTATATTGTAATCATAACATTGATTATATTCTAATCAAAAATAAATTATAAATATTTAATATGCAAATTATTTAAGAAAAAAGTTTGGAGTGACTAAAGTTTGGAGTACTTAAAGTTTAAAGAATGGAAAATAAAGAGTTTAGCAAGAAGCTCGAGAAAAGGACAAAGGCTTTTGCAATAAGGATTATCAGATTATCTATTCTTCTGCCGAATAGTGTTGAAGGATGAACTCTAAGTACTCTAGGCACTCTAGTCACTCTAGTCACTTATAACTTGCAAAATGTTCATTGCCGGCAACACAGACCGTTCAGTTCTTCATCTCGACATGGATACATTCTTCGTATCGGTCGAAAGGCTTAAGAACAGCAGGCTCATCGGCAAGCCTGTCATAATCGGAGGTATGTCGGACCGGGGCGTTGTATCGAGCTGCAGCTATGAGGCACGGAAATACGGTGTAAGCTCAGCGATGCCCATGAAGATGGCCAGGAACATGTGTCCCGATGCCATTGTCATAAGGGGCGATATGGAGATGTACAGTAACTATTCACATATGGTAACCGGAATAATTGCTGAAAGATCGCCGCTTTATGAGAAAGCATCGATCGATGAGCACTATATCGATCTTACCGGAATGGACCGCTTTTACGGATGCTGGAAATGGTCGCACGAACTGCGGCAGTACATAATAAAAGAGACCGGACTTCCCATATCCATAGGCCTTTCGGTAAATAAGACCGTATCAAAGATCGCGGCGGGAGAAGCAAAGCCAAACGGGGAAAGAGAGGTGAGGAAAGAGATAGTTCTACCCTTCCTCGATCCGCTGTCAATAAGCAAGATACCGATGGTAGGCCAGAAAACTTACCATACACTCCGGTCAATGGGTATTGCAACCATATATACCCTGAGGAACATTCCGGCCGAGATGCTCGGGAACCTTATGGGCAAAAGCGGAATTGAGATCTGGAAAAGAGCCAACGGCATAGACTCAACCCCCGTTATCAGCTATTCTGAACAGAAATCGATAAGCACCGAGCATACTTTCGAAAAGGACACCACCGATATGGTGCGGCTGAACCAGCTGCTCGCATGCATGGTTGAAAAGATTGCCTGGGAGCTCAGAAAACAGGAAAAGCTTACATCATGTGTAACGGTAAAGATAAGGTATTCAAACTTTGATACTCATACCCTGCAGAAAAGGATACCATACACCTCCTTCGATCATGTGCTGTCGGATGTGGCAAAAGAGCTGTTCTCCAGGCTCTACCAGAGGCGAATGCTGATCAGGCTCATCGGTATCAGGTTCAGCCACCTGGTCAGGGGAGTTCAGCAGCTCGATATGTTCGACGACACTCCGGAAAAGGTAAGCCTTTACATGACAATGGATAATATCCGGAAACGCTTCGGCCGTGATGCGGTGCGGCGGGCCGTCGGAGTGATGACCGCCGGGGAAAGGGAGGAAAAGGCTCTCAGACAGCTCGAAAACGCAGCGAATGAACAGAAGATGATGGAAGAGAGATTAAAAGGGTATATGATGTATGGATTTTAAAAAGGCGACGCGACGGGCATCAGGCGTCAGGCAAAGAACTTGGTTTTCCTGACGCCTGACGCCTGACGCCCGACGCCTTAAAAAAATGTATTTGAATTGTCACTCATATTACAGTCTTCGCTACGGCATGATGTCCGTGGAACAGCTTGTGCAGAATGCTGTTGCTGCAGGAACCGGGTGCATCGTAATGACCGACATCAACAATTCGACCGGGATACCGGAATTTGCCGGGGAATGTGAAAAAAACAGCATAAAACCAGTTGCGGGAATCGAATTCAGGAATGACAATGAACTCCTGTATATCGGTATCGCCCGGAACAATGACGGACTGAGAGAATTGAATGAATTTCTTTCAGAGCATAATTTTGAAAAGAGGCCTCTCCCCTTTCCTGCACCGGAATTCACCAATGCATATATAGTTTATTCACTGAAAAAGACTCCCACAAGGAAGCTGCTCGAAAACGAGCGAACAGGAATAAGGCCGGGCGAGATCAATCGTCTGGTTACAATGAACGTATCAACCGGAAGGAATTCAATGGTGCTTCTCCAGCCTGTCACTTTCTCATCGAACGACGATATCTTCATCCATAAAAGCCTAAGGGCGGTCGACAACAATATTCTACTCAGCCATCTTAAGCCGTCACAATGTGCAGGTGAAGATGAGTTTTTCCTGACAGGAGAACAAATGAAGAATTTCTCCGATGAACACGCATGGATCGTGAGCAATACAGGAAAGCTCCTGGATGATTGTTCCCTGAATTTTGACCGCAGCAGCCTGAAAAACAAGAAGATATTTTCAGCAAGCAGGTATGACGACAAGCTTCTTCTCGAAAAACTTGCATGGGACGGAATGGTGTACAGATACGGAAAACAGAATCCCGAAGCAAGGAAAAGGATCAGGCATGAGCTCGATATAATCGACAAGCTGGGCTTCTCGGCCTATTTTCTGATCACATGGGATATTGTCAGGTATTCGATGTCAAGGGGATTCTATCACGTGGGGCGTGGCAGCGGGGCAAACTCAATAGTTGCTTACTGCCTGAAAATCACAAATGTTGACCCTATCGACCTGAACCTATACTTCGAGCGGTTTATCAATCCGAAACGAAGCAGTCCTCCCGATTTTGACATCGATTATTCATGGAAGGAAAGAGATGAAGTGATCGATTACATTTTCAAGAGATACGGCGGAAGACATACCGCCCTCCTTGGAACCATGAGCACTTTCAGGGGCAAATCGATTGTCCGCGAGCTGGGGAAGGTGCACGGCCTGCCAAAGGAAGAGATTGATGATCTGATCGATAATCCGGCTTCAGAGGCAAACAGGAATGAAATAACCGACACCATTTTCTCGACAGGACTTAAAATTGCCGATTTCCCAAATATGAGAAGCATCCATGCCGGGGGCATTCTGATCTCCGAGGAACCCATCACATGCTACACCGCCCTTGACATGCCCCCGAAAGGCTTCCCTGTAACTCAATGGGACATGTACACTGCCGAAGAGATCGGATTCGAAAAGCTTGATATCCTCAGTCAGCGCGGTATCGGCCATATCCGCGAAAGCACCGAGATCATAATGCGGAACCAGGCAGTCGATGTTGATATTCATGCAATCCAGAAATTCAAGAATGATCCGAAGATAAAGGAATACATGAAGAGAGGTGAGACAAAAGGATGTTTCTATGTTGAAAGCCCTTCGATGAGAGGACTCCTGCAGAAGCTCCGGTGCGAGGATTACCCTACACTTGTTGCAGCAAGCTCAATCATCAGGCCGGGCGTGGCGCGTTCCGGCATGATGAGGGAATACATCCACCGGTTCCATAACCCCGGCAAATTCGAATACATCCACCCTGTTATGAAGGAACAGCTCGAGGAGACATTCGGGGTGATGGTTTACCAGGAGGATGTGCTGAAGGTATGCCACCATTTTGCCGGTCTCGACCTTGCAGATGCCGATACCCTCAGGCGAGCAATGAGCGGAAAGCACAGGTCGAAGCAGGAGATGCAGAGGATAGTCGACAGATTTTTCTCGAACTGCCGTGAAAAAGGCTACAGCGAAGAGATAACCAAAGAGGTATGGAGACAGATTGAATCATTTGCAGGCTATTCATTCTCAAAGGCACACTCGGCTTCGTATGCGGTTGAAAGCTTTCAGAGCCTTTACCTTAAAGCCCATTTCCCTCTTGAGTTCATGGTTGCAGTAATAAATAATTTCGGCGGATTCTACAGAACGTGGGTGTATGTCCATGAAGCAAAAAGATGCGGAGCGTTAATACTGCCGCCGTGCGTAAACAAAAGCACATTCAAGACAACCATTTACGGAAAAGAGATCTACCTTGGCTTTATTCATATTCTCAGCATCGAGGAAAAGTTTGCAAGATCGATCGAAGAGGAAAGGAATGAAAACGGCCCTTTCAGTGATCTCAATGATTTCGTCGAAAGGGTTTGCCCGGGGCTTGAACAGGTTGTACTGCTTATTAGGGCAGGCGCCTTCAGGTTCACAGGAAAAAAGAAGGCTGTTCTGCTGTGGGAGGCCCATATGATGATGAACAGGAACAAGCATGAGAACATCCGTCCCCTATTCTCACAACCTGTGCGAAGCTTCACCCTTCCCGACCTCGTCCATGGCACCATCGATGATGCATATGATGAAATCGAGCTGTTCGGCTTTCCCGTTACCGTAAGCTGGTTCGACATGCTCGAGACATCATTCCGGGGCGAAATGCCTGCACGCGATTTGTTGAAATATACCGGGAAAAAGGTCCGGATGGTCGGACATCTTGTGACAATCAAATATATTAAGACAATTAAGGGTGAGTGGATGAATTTCGGATGCTTCATCGATGCCGAAGGGAACTTCTTTGATACAACTCATTTCTCACAATCGCTTAAGAACTACCCGTTTAAAGGCAGCGGAACATACCTGATCCTGGGCAAGGTGGTTGAGGAGTTCGGATTTCCGTCAATCGAGGTGGAAAAACTTGCAAAACTTCCGGTAAAGCCCGATAAAAGATACTGAAAGATCAGAGTTTGAGGTCAGTGTGAGCACCGGTTTCTTTATTGTATTGATCCCTGAAGGAAGAAGCATCCGAGGCAACCGACATTTTTTTAAATCCTGTTATCCAGAAATAAATGAACAACGGAATAAAGACCGATAGAAGGACAGGCGAATTACCCATCAGCAGAAAGTTATATGTTCCATGAAAAACAAAGGGTAGGAAGAAAGCCAGGACAAGGTAAAATGAGCTTCGGCCGGGATAGAATTTTGCCATTCCGAAATAATATCCCATTGCAATACCGAACAGGGCATGAGCAGGAACGGCGGTAAGGGCACGCACCAACCCGACGGAATAACCTCCGCTAAAGACGTAAAGCAGATTCTCTATACCCGCAAAACCAAGTGCAATATATACTGCATATACAATCCCGTCGAACCGTTCATTGAAATTCCTGTTTTTCCAGAAGAACAAATAAAATGCAAGATATTTCATTCCCTCCTCAGTCAGGCCGGCAACAATAAAGGCAGTATAGGCAGCATTGGTCATCCCTTCCATATTTTCTGAGGGAATTGTAAGCAGCCTTTCAATCAGCACTACAGGTATTACAATTAAAATCCCTGCCAACAGGGCCTTCAAAAGGAATAAGAGAGGTTCTTTTTCATATTTATCCCTGCTGTAAATATAAAAAGCAATAATGAGGATAGGTGCCAGGGAAATGAATAACAGGTTGTTGAACATGGGTTAGTTGTATATTTATTTAATCTGTTCGCTTGTCTGACGCGATGCTTTAAGAACACCCTTTATTGCCTGAATCTTGCGGATGATTCCGTATAAAACGTCATTATTGGGAACAAGGATATTCAGTGTCCCTTCAAACATTCCATCATCCATATTATAGCTGAAGTTCCTTACCGGGACTTTGTATCCGGCAATAATATCAGCAATTTTATTTCCCATTCCTATATCCTCGACAGCCGAAACTTTAATTACAGCATTGAATGCTGGTGCCCCCTTTGCGTTTGTCCAGCGGGCTGCAACAACCCTGTAAGGATACCTGGCAATAAGGTTATGTGCATTAGGGCAACCGGTCCTGTGGATCTTGATCCCTTCCGATATTGTGACAAACCCGAAGATTGCGTCACCGAATACCGGATTGCAGCATTTTGAAAGCTTGTAGTCGAGTCCGTCCACCCTGTCCTCAATGACAAGGTAATCAGAATAAAGAATATCTGCAGTCTCTCTGGTTTCCTTTTCCGGAATTAAAGCCGGTTGTGCCGGGATCTCCTCCTTTTCTCCTTTTGTAAGGACCTCCTTGATCTCAAGAAGATCGAGTTTCCCCGATTCAATATTGCAATAGAGATCCTGTGCAGTTTTCAGCCCGTAATGATTTATCAGATCCTGTATTACGGAATCGCCATAATTCATTTTCCAGTTCTTAAGACGCCTCATCAGTATCTCCTTGCCTTCAGCAGCCGATTTTATCCTCTCCTCACTCAGTGCCTGACTGATCTTTGTTTTAGCCTTGCTCGTAACAACGAATGATAGCCAGTCCTGCTTTGGCTTCTGGTTTTTTGATCTTATTACCGAAACATTATCTCCATTCTGAAGAATATATTTAATAGTGACATTCTTCCCGTTTACTTTTCCCCCGACACACGATTCTCCGACTGCGGTATGTATATCAAAAGCAAAATCGAGAAGCGTTGAGCCGGCAGGGAGCTGACGAAGGTCTCCCTTCGGTGTGAATACAAAAACCTCATCGGTGTATAACCCTGACCTTACCTGGTCGAGAAATGCATCATCCTCTTTTTCTGACGATTCAAGGATCTCCCTCATCTTTGTCAGCCAGACATCAAGCCCCCCCTCCCCTTTTACTCCCTTGTATTTAAAATGAGCCGCAAGTCCCTTTTCAGCTATCTCATCCATCCTTGATGACCTTATCTGAACTTCGACCCATTTTCCCCTGGGCCCGACAACCGTTGTATGGAGCGATTCATAGCCGTTTGACTTGGGAACGGATATCCAGTCGCGCAGTCGGCTTGGATTGGGTTGATATAGGTCTGTTACAATGGAATAAACCCTCCAGCAGTCAGATTTCTCATTCTCCGGGTCACTCTCAAGGATGATCCGGACAGCGAAAAGATCGTACACCTCGTCAAATTCGACTCCCTGCTTCTTCATTTTCAGCATAATGGAGTGAATTGACTTGGTTCTGCTTTTGATGGTGTATTTGGTTCCCTGCCTGTCGAGCTTTTCACTCAGCGGGGCAGAGAACTCCCGTATCAGCCTGTTCCGCGAGGCAGTTGTCTGCTTCAGTCTGCTGTCGACAAAGTTATACTGTTCGGGTTCAAGGTATTTTACCGCAAGATCCTCCATCTCCGTCTTGATATTGTAAAAGCCAAGCCTGTGAGCCAGGGGAGCGTAGAGGAAATAGGTTTCGGAGGCAAGCGGAAGCTTTTCCCTCTCAGGTGCATTGTCGAGGTTTCGCATGTACTCGAGCCGTTCAACGAGCTTGATAAGTATTACCCTGACATCGTCGGCGAGGCTGAGCAGCAGCTTTCTGAAATTTTCGGCCTGGTATGAAGCCTGGGTTGAATTGATCCCGGTTATCCGCGAGAATCCCTGCAGTATCTCTACAACTTTCTTTCCGAATTCTTTTTCAAGCTCCTGAGGCGTTATTTTAAGCCTGTTGTAAGAATCGTGAAGGAGGGCGGTAATGATGGAGGTTGTTCCGAGGCCCATCTCTTCCGAAACAATTGTGGCCACTGAAAGGGCATGTAGTATTTCGGGCTTACCTGTAAGAGTTGAATTGCCTGAACATGCCTCAAGAGCCAGGTCAAGAGCACGCCGGATCTTTCTGGCATCGCCCGGTGCCAGTAAACTCTTTGCTGATTTAAGCAAAGTTCTGTAGGCTCTGTCTATCTTCTGAGCTTCGGGCATTTGGTTACCTCCGGATTCGCAATGAACCCTGAAAGTAACTAATTAAGATGCACTTTAACAATTATTTGGGAAACTAATTTGCCGAAGGAAGTTCTTCCCTCCTGCTCCCCTCTTGGGCGCCGAGCGTAAAAGAATGATCCCGTGGATCATTTTAGAATGAGCCAGATTGCAGGGGAGATTTGTGGTGGAGGGGCTGGGGGTTGGTAAAGAGGCACGGATTACAAATCCGCGCCAGCGAAAGATGCATCTCTTCAGCTCCCCTCCTGGGGGCCGAGCGTAAAAAAATGATCCAGTGGATCATTTTAGCGAAGGAGCCAGATTGCATGGGAGATTTGTGGTGGAGGGGCCGGGGGTGGGTTTCTGAAAGACGGAAGACGGAAGACGGAAGACCGAAGCCGGAAGTTTATTCCTCCTTCTTGTTCTTTTCAATCTTTTCCAGATCCCTGAGCTCGTTAATCCCAGTTTCATCCGACAATTCTGAAAGGCTCTTCAGATCGAGATCACCCTTAATTGAGATCAGTGTATTGCCGCCCGGACCGCCGGTGATAACAAGAAGTTCTGAAATAATGTCACCCTTCTGTCTCGTAAGGAACACGGTGGCATCAGAGCCTTCCTTAACGACCATTAATTCGTCATATCCGGAAAAATCAAACTTCTTTGAAATCTCCTTTTGAAAATTAATTGTTTTATTCAGAAGTGAGTCTTCCACTGAAAGTACCCTTATGGAAGTCAGCTTGTTGATAAAGTCGCTCCCTTCGCTCTTCTTTCCGGCAAAAAGGCTCAGCAGTTTACCTGAAATTGTCACTGTTGTGAACCCGTCCCTTTCGGAGTACTTTTCAAATATATCATCGATCGCACTGTTTTGGGCATTAATTATTGCAACAATGCAGAAAGCTGTGATGGTGAGAATTGACTTTTTCATTTCTGGTGATTGGTTATTTGTGATCTGTGATTATTTGCCATTATTTTCTTTCATAATTACTGCTGGCATTGCCTAGAGCATCCAAAACCTTATCAAGCGGCTTTATGTTTTCTTCCAATACGGAAGCTGACCTGCTAACGGTTGCCATCGTTTTCCTGGATTCATCCTGCAAATCGCTGAGATGCCCCAGTGCTTTTGTTCCATTGTTGAGACGGGAGGATACTTCATGGAGTATCTTCATTGTTTCGGCATAGGCTAATTCAGGATCAGTAAAAGTATCCCGTGGTTCTGCCCTTCCGGCAAAGAAGAAATATGAGCCTGCCAGGATCAGAATTGCTGCAGCTATCCCAGAAACCATGCCAAATATTCTCCTTCTTCTAAATGTGCTTAAATGCTCCTCTTCATTTTCTATTGCAGAAATAATATTCTTTTCAAAATCAGCAGAGGGCTCAGGGATTTCAGATACCTGCATGTAGTAACGGAATATTTCCTGATCAGCCTTAAGGTCCGGAGGGACATTATCCATGCTGAAAAACTTCTTAAGTAAAAGTTCTTCCCCGGAGGTGGTATGCGCCATCATAGTACCTTTCAAGCAATTGTTTTATTTCCCCTGAATTCATTGCTTCGTTTATTAAATTCATCCCTTACGGTTTTTCTTGCTCTTGACAGGTTGACTCTCAATGTGTTTATATTCAATCCGGTTTTTTCCGAAATTTCTTCATATGAGAGCTCTTCTATATCCCTGAGCTGGATGATGTCCCTGTAAATTCCGGGCAGGTCATTTATTATCCTGTGCATCATGTCGGCCGTCTCTTTAATTTCAAGCTTATCCTGTGGTGTTGGCTCCGGATCATGAAATGCTGCATAGGAAATTTCATCAGCCGGCTCAACGAATTTTTGCCTCCTGAGCTGATCGATACAGTAGTTTTTGACCATAGTTACCGCCAGAGCTTCCACGCTTTCATAATCATCAAGTTTCGCATTCATTTTCCAAAGTCTGACAAAAACCTCCTGAACAGCGTCTTCGGAACCCTCCTTTTCCCTGAGTATCCGGTAAGCATATCCGTAAAGTTTCCTGCCAAAAGAGATAACAAGGCTATTGAAATCAGTTTTTGTCATTGACAGAGAAGCGATTATCCATATATGCAAAGATAATCACATAATTTACTAATTAAGGTCTGAAAACATGTTACCGCCATGTTCCTTCCTTGCCTCCCGGCTGAAATCTTCAGCCTCCTTAACAGTTATTCTCCCCTTAGCCTGAATAATGAAGTTATCCTCGCCTCCGCCGATGAGCAAAAATTCCCTTATTATATCCCCATCCATCCGTACAAGCATTTTAAGATCCTGTCCGGTTTTATTCACACTCATGAATTCCTCATAATCCCGTGAGTCCAGATCTCTTCTGGCAACGTCAAGGAAATTCGTAATGTTTCTTCCCTTATCCTCCTGAACAAGGATCCTGATTTCGGTTATCTTATCGGGCCAGTGGTTGTCATTCCACTCATTATCATCTGATTTGAGCAGATCCAGAAGGTTGCCGCTTATCGTAAACGTTACAAATCCGTCATTTTCCGAGTATCTATCAAACAATCTGTCGATCGATTTTTGTCCATGAACAACTCCCATAAAAGCTGTTATAACCAAAATTCCGATAATCCTTTTCATAGCAGTCAGATTTAAAGTATAAATTTGTTTAATTATCAGCATGACGCATGAGAAAGAAATTCATTACAGTCAAGTGTTAAAAAAGGTGCGGGTAAAAAGACAAAATATATTTTGCATTGAATCAATTTTCTTCTAACTTTGCACCGCAAAATTCCCGGGAGGATTTAGTAGCTCAGCTGGTAGAGCATCCCGCCTTGCGGGAGGGTCCTGGGTTCTTTAAAATATAAAATTGATTTAGTAGCTCAGTTGGTAGAGCATCCCGCCTTGCGGGAGGGTCCTGGGTTCTTTAAAATATAAAATTGATTTAGTAGCTCAGTTGGTAGAGCATCCCGCCTTGCGGGAGGGTCCTGGGTTCTTTAAAATAAAAAATTGATTTAGTAGCTCAGTTGGTAGAGCACATCCCTTTTAAGGATGGGGTCCTGGGTTCGAGCCCCAGCTAGATCACAAGGCAGCCATTTGGCTGCCTTTTCATTTGCTGGTCTCGAACCCGCCACCGCGGCAGGCTGTCTCCTTCGCTAAAATTGCCCACGGGGCAATTTATTGACGCTCGGTCCGGTTCGAGCCCCAGCTAGATCACATGGCAGCCATTTGGCTGCCTTTTCATTTGCTGGTCTCGAACCCGCCACCGCGGCAGGCTGTCTCCTTCGCTAAAATTGCCCACAGGGCAATTTATTGACGCTCGGTCCGGTTCGAGCCCCAGCTAGATCACATGGCAGCCATTTGGCTGCCTTTTCATTTGCTGGTCTCGAACCCGCCACCGCGGCAGGCTGTCTCCTTCGCTAAAATTGCCCACAGGGCAATTTATTGACGCTCGGTCCGGTTCGAGCCCCAGCTAGATCACATGGCAGCCGTCGGGCTGCCTTTCTTGTTATTGAATCACAATAAATATCTATTGTGATTCAATACTTTTTTTACCTGAAACAATATCATTTCCTAGAATGTAGCCCTGAATTAAATTGGTGGATAAACTTGCCTTCACCATCACATCATAATTCAGAACCGCAAGAAAAGCTGTCAGATTTTGATATGCTCCAAAGGAGCATCGTTCTCTGTTGAACTTCTCTGAAGGAGAAGTATGTGAATAACCTCCGGTGCAACCGGAGGAAAGGCTCCCCCCTCTGTCCTTCAGCGCCGAAGGTGCTGAATATTGCGATATATGTGCCTAAGGCACACAATATTTATAGATAAACGTTTCTGCTACAGATATTCCGTCCCGTACGGGACGGGATAATTGATTTATCATGCGCTCTTCTATAAATATGCGGATCCTGACGGATCCATTAATATCAACAGAATCCGATATGCAGAAAATACGACTTGCCTATACCAATAAGCTGAAACACGTTTGACAACTATGCGTGACAGGTTTATTTGACTCGCATCACATTCTTTCCTAACTTTAGCATATTCAATATCATTCAGATGCCTATCTGGTCGGCCGAAATAAAGGATCTCGAAAGGTTATATGAATCCTTCAAAGGGCAGTTTCCTGATCTCGAGAAAGAACTGGAACGTCTTATCAAAGCCGATGACGAGAATATGATCCTCCTGTATTCAAGGAGATGCCTTGAGGTTATAATCACCGATCTCTGCGAGTGTGAACTGAAAAGAGAAAGGGGGACTGAGCCACTCAAGGGCATAATAGACAAGCTGCAAAAGGAGAAAAAGACACCTGCTCATATTATCGCATCAATGCACGGCCTGAATGAATTGTCAACTTTCGGGACGCATCCTAAGGATTTTGATCCAGAGCAGATAAAGCCGGTTCTGAACAATCTTGATATAATCATAAAGTGGTTCCTTAGACATAAGGAGACATCAACAGAAACAAAAGCAATATCAACAGCAGAGGTCAAGAAGGAACTAAAAAGGATCGGAGAGATAAAGAAGAATACAACCATCCCAAAGAAGAAGTTAATTGTAATAATATCCTCAGTATTTGGAGTTATCTTGATTGTGATTACCGTATTGATATTATCAAATAAGGAGCTTGAGAAATCAATTGCCGTATTACCATTTCATAATTATAGTGGAGATCCAGCGCAAGAGTTTATATGTGAAGGCATTACGGATGAAATTATCAACCATTTATTCAAAATTAAATCCTTCGCCAAAGTATCCTCTTTAAGCTCCGTTATAACTTATAAAGGAACTGACAAATTACTTCCAGTGATCGCAAATGAGTTGAAAGTTAATTATGTACTTGAAGGCACTCTTAAAAAAACAGGAGATCGGGTAAAGGTGACAGCACAATTAATTGAGGCGAAAAGAGACAAACATATCTGGCTGCACGAATATGATCGTTCATATAAAGATCTCAGTCCTATACCAGCCGATGTTGCCTTGCAGGTCGCCAGTCATCTAGATGCATTCTTATCGGACTTTGAAAAGCAGAACATTAAAAGAACACCTACAGTAAAGCAGGAAGCACAGGAGCTTATATGGCAGGCAACATATTTATACAGGACAAAAACTTACAAAGACACTAAGGAATTTTATGATTTAGTTCATAAAGCAATCGAACTAGATCCAAATTATGCCGCAGCCAATAGTTGGATGGGATCTTTGAGTCTCACTAGAGGAACTTTTTTTGGGGATCGCGAAATACTGTCTGTCGTCGATAATGCAAAATATTATTTTGATAAAGCACTCGAGTTTGACCAAAATAACGGTGGGAGCTTTTTAGGATTTGCTATGATTAATGAATATGCAAAATGGGACTATATTGAATCAGAAAAAGAAATTCTAAAAGCAATAGAGCTTGCTCCTAAGGATCCATTATTCACTGAGTTCTATATTGAGTTTCTTCTAAAGAGAAACCGGGTTGAAGATGCGCTTGCATGTATTAGTAATGCGGATATCTCATTATCATTAGAAACAAAATCGCGAGTAACAGCCGGGGTTTTGTCAGGCAAAAGGGAAGAATCAATAGATTCATTAAAAAGTATCTTGAATGCAAACGAAGATTTTCGACAAAGCTTTAAAGGAGAGCTTTTTATCTGGCTACAAGATTATGAATCCGCTAAACAGGCACTTAAAAATGCCATAATAAAAAAAGATATCTATATTGATGTTCCAAGATTTCAGGCCTGCCTTGCGCTTGTTTATTATAAGACTAATGAATATCATAAGGCTCAGACGATTATTAATCAGATAATTGAAAAAACCAGCAAACAATCAGGTGGCAGTCCGCAATATTACACAGGCTGGTATTACAGCGGGATCGACAAGGTTGATTCTGCCTTTTTCTGGCTCGAAGAAGCATATAAGAAACATAGTCCGGAGTTCTCCTGGCTGAAAGTTGATCCTGTATTTAATTGCCTTAAAAATGATGACCACTATTGGGATCTTTACGACAGAACAGGGCACAAAGCATACGATGATTATATTGCAGGTCTGGAAAAGTAGTTGACGTTTTAAACCGGAATAAGCACCTCTCCCACCAGATTTATTCCGACAACACCGGGATCTGACGGTTTATTGATTCTTCGAGCGAAATAAGTGTTTCTGTCCGGACGACCCCTTGTATATTCTGTATTTTATCCGTAAGGATATCACGAAGATGCTCATTGTCGCGGGTGTAAACCTTTATGAAAAGCGAATAATTACCCGTTGTGTAATGGCATTCTATTATTTCGGGGATCTCCCTGAATTTGCTGATTATATCCCGGTAGTGCCCGGGATGGTCAAGATAGACTCCAATGTAGGCGCAGGTCTTGAATCCGACAAGCGCTGGATCTACCTTGAATTCAGAGCCTTTTATAACACCAATCTTAATGAGTCTCTGCACTCGCTGATGAATTGCAGCGCCTGAAACATTGCATTCCCTGGCGACTTCCAGATAGGGAACCCTTGCGTTTTTTGTTATAATATCAAGAATTTTCTTATCCAGATTATCAATATGAACATTTTCAGCCATTACTATTGATTTAGATTAATGGAATTTGATTTTTTTCAAATAGCAACTACAAATTTAAAGGAAAAACGGTGACTTTTACCTGAATGTAACATTTCTTTTCAGCGAGACAGGAGTCCGGTAATTTCCTTTATATCGGTGAGCCCTCTCCCTGTAAGATAGTGCTCAATACCTTCAAGAATCCTGATTGATATCTGAGGATCAATAAATGAAGCGGTGCCAACCTGGATAGCGCTTGCCCCCGCAAGAATGAACTCTATTGCATCATCAGCCGACATAATCCCTCCTATTCCGATTACTGGTATTTTAACGGCTTTTGCAGCTTGCCATACCATTCTCAGGGCAACCGGCTTTACAGCAGGACCCGAAAGGCCGCCGGTAATTGTGGAAAGTGACGGTTTCATGGATTTGATGTTGACTGCCATACCCAACAGAGTATTTATGAGAGAAATGGAATCCGCCCCCTCCTCCTCGGAAATCCTGGCAAAATCGACAATATCTGTAACATTCGGAGAAAGTTTGACAATAAGGGTTTTGGAGTAAACAGCCCTTACGGCCTTAACCACTTCCCGGGCTGAAGCCGGATTTGTCCCAAAAACCATTCCACCCATTTTAACATTTGGACATGAAATATTGAGTTCAATGGCTGGGATATTTGCCAGCTTGTCAATCCTCTCAGCCAATGCAATATAGTCTTCAATATAACTGCCATTGATGTTTACAATCACATTTGTGTCATATTGTGAGACAACTGGATAAATATTCTTTACGAAAAAATCGATTCCCTTGTTCTGCAAACCTACCGCATTCAGCATTCCTGAAGGAGTTTCGGCCATCCTTGGATAGGGATTTCCATCTCTTGGCTCCATTGTGGTTCCTTTCAGGATAATGCCTCCCAGCCTCGATACATCTATGAAATCATCAAATTCCGATCCATTCCCGAAAGTGCCGGAAGCAGTGATGACAGGATTTTTAAATTTCAGATTCCCTATCGAAACACCAAGGTTTACCATTTCAATTCCTTTGTATTAAAAACCGGACCATCAGTGCAGGTGCAGAGATTACCCTTAACGGTAGTCACAACACAGCAAAGGCACACTCCAAAACCGCATGCCATAAGATGTTCAAGCGATACTTCACAATGGATCTCATTCATTTGAGCAATAGCCTGCAACAGCTTTCATCATCGGTTCCGGACCGCAGCAGCATATATGATCGAAGCGGCGCTCCTTCAACACCGTATGTTCAGTAACAAATCCCTTTTCACCTTTCGATCCATCCTCGGTTGTAAGATATACCGGACCGATTGAGGCATATTCATCATATTCAATTATGCGGTCGGAATTCCTGAATCCGAGAAGGATCTCAGGTTTGTAACCTTTTGATTTCAAATATTTCCCCAGAAACATTAATGGAGCAACACCGCATCCTCCGCCAATCAGAAGAATTCTGGCATTTTCAGCAGGCAGAATGAAGGAATTCCCGAGAGGATATATGATGTTCAGTTTTTCTCCCTCCTTAATATTTGAAAGCGCTTCTGTTCCTTTACCCGCTATCTGAATCAGCAGTTTTATAGTATTCTGATCAAAATCAACATCATGAATCGAAACAGGACGGCGAAGGAAAGTCGCCGGACTGCCTTCTATCTTAACCTGCAGGAACTGTCCTGGTTTAAGTGCAGGCAGGTAACTATTACCTGAAAGTTCAAGTACAAAGAGATCATTATTCAGGCGGCGGTTTGCCCTTACGGTGAAATCTTCAATTCTCTTCGACATCAGCACTCTGTTTCCGACAAATATAACTATTGCACGGGGTTTAAAAAAATTGACTAATGTTTAACCGGATAGAATTCTTCAAAACTGTTATCTTCATAGAACCACACTATTTTAATCGCACGAGAATGCTCCGGATGAGGCTGTTCTGTTATTACCTCCTGAATATCGGTCTGGCGAGGGGTTTCAGATGACCCTGCTTTCCATGTAGACGCCGGAATGTTCCCTTTCCTTTCCGGATTAATAAGGTCAATATCAGCAAACAGATCACCCATTTTTGGCTCCTTATACATCGATCCCTTGCCGAATATCAGCCATTCTGTGGAGAGGAAAGGATATTTTTCAAGCATTTTGATCACAAAATCAAGACTGGGGTTATTCCTTCCTGAAAGGATATGGGAAATACCTGAAGGCTGAACATGAATATCTTCAGCAAATTGGGCTGAGGTTTTATTTTCTCTTTTAAGAAATTCAAGAATACGGTCTTTCATGTTATGATGTGTATATTACAAATGTAAATATTTATTGAGTTAGTAATGTAACTATTCATGATTTACATTTGTAACTCAGTATTTCCTGTTACAATACAAAGCAAAGCCACTTAATCATAGATTGCAATAAATCAATCGTTTAATAATCAATAGTATCTTACGTTATGCTTTAGTTTAGGTATTTATATTACTGGTTAATAGAATAATATGATACATATCTATCTGCTGCTAAAGAATTCCTGACCCGGGATTCCGATTGACATTTATCATTTAGTCAATTAAACTATGTATTATACGTGATAATCAATGGTTTAAAAATAAGGACAACGATCGGTAATAAAATATTACATCTGTCATCTTTAATTATGTAATACCATGTATATTTCTGTGAATTGATGAATAATTTGATGTGTTTACAAATGTAAATAAGCATTAATGCCTTCGATTTCCCCTGAATTATTGATCAGCATAAAATGAATGAAATATTCATTTGAAAATTCAGGCCTGATTGAACCCGGAGATAAAGCAAATTCCAAATATTGAAATGTGGAGCAGTTAAAATATCCTGGTTTAACTTGTGACAATCAGCGATACCTATGATAATATGAGGCTTATATGAGGCTGATTACCGAAATGGATGCGGCTTTATTATGTTGCATGAATCAGATAAAAACAGAATGACCAATAAGTCGGGATGACTCAGAACATAAATGAAACGCGGATCTCAGGACTTCCGTAGATATTATACCCTGGATCATTGAGGGTCCAGAGGAATGTGAAATTGAGGGATGATCTTTTTCCTATTTGTTGCCTGATTCCCCCTCCGGCCAGGAATGTATGAGTCATGAATCTTCTGGAATCATATGGAGGTGATTGAAAGGCAGCAGATTCAAGGCTCAGTGCTTCATATTCACCATGGAGAAACAGGCCCAGGTGAATTCCAAGAGGTATTACATTGTGAAGGTCCTGCAGAAACAGGACCTCTGCATATGATTTACCCCCGTAAATTAACGTACTTGAGGAAAATACCTTATAATATTGAAAATGAGGCCCGGCTGCAACAGCTACCCTTGGAAGCACCCACAGTCCGATTACCGGAGAGAACTCGATATCTGTAAATGTACCGAACTGCAAACTGAAGTTCCCGCCATAAAACAGTCTGTCCTTTAATGGGGGTATATCCCTGGCTCTTTCCTGCCCGCTGGAGTGATTGAATGATCCAAGAATGAGAATTACAAGAAATATCGAATTTCTGAATGTCATGTATGAAGCATATCCTTTAGTCCAAACCCGTTTCATCATAATATAATTTTGATTTTAATGGCATGATGGAACCTACAAGTTGATAAAATATTTCTATAAGTGTTAGTCCCGCTTAAGGTGGATGTGGGGTACATTAAACAATTTTGTAACTTTACATATAAGGATGACAAATTAACGAAAAAATCCAAAATCAAAATATCCTGAAGGTATGAATATAATAATAAACGGAGCTTCAAAGGGCATAGGAAGAGCGCTGGTGCTCCGGATGGCCGCAGATAAAGACAACCAGATACTTGCAACAGGCAGGAATGAGAGCATGCTCAGGGAGCTTCAGATAGAGTGCCTGAACGGGAATGTCACTTATATGAAAATGGATATTACCGAAATGAATAAGGAGCTGGAAGTCATCAGGGATCAGATCTACAATCGCTTCAGCAGGGTGGACATACTGATCAATATGTCGGGGAGCCTTATCGTTTCGGATTTCATGAAGTTGCGCGATAATGATTCACGCAATATGATGGAAACCAATTTCTTCGGTCCCGTCAATCTCATAAGGCTGGTTGTGCCTCTTATGCCGGCAGGATCACATATTGTGAATATTTCAAGCATGGGAGGATTCCAGGGCAGTTCCAAGTACAGGGGTCTTGCTGTTTACAGCGCCTCCAAAGCTGCGCTTTCGTGCTTCAGCGAATGTCTGGCGGTTGAACTGAATGAATCAGGGATTGGTGTAAATTGCCTCGCGCTAGGATCGGTTCAGACCGCGATGTTCGAAAATGCATTCCCTGGGTTTAAAGCTCCCGTCAGTCCCGAAGAAATGGCTGAATTCATCTCATGGTTTGCCATCCACGGGAACAAATTTTTCAACGGGAAGGTACTGCCTGTAGCGGTTAATAATCCCTGATCTCAATCTTTCCGTCGAGTGCAAGCAATCCGTTAAAGGCCAAAGCCTTGATTTCATCCTCTCCCGGATATACCACTACCCTGGCAATGAACTCAACCATTTTCCTGATCCTCCCGACATGCAATTCCTGATGGGCAAGGCCGCCTGTCAGGATAATGGCATCTACTATACCTTCAAGAACGGATGCCATAGCCCCGATCTCTTTTGATACCTGATATGCCATTGCCTTTATTACAAGCTCTGCTGTCTGATCACCATTTTCTGCCCGGCTGTTTGCCTCAATAAAATTGTTCGTTCCCAGGTACGCTACCATACCGCCTTTGCCTGAGATCATTGACTTTATTTCCTGAGATGAGTATTTACCGCTGAAGCACAGTTCAGCAAGCTGGCCCGAAGGAAGACCGCCGGAGCGTTCGGGTGAAAAAGGGCCATCTCCGTCGAGGGCATTATTGACATCAATAATCCTGCCTTTCCTGTGAGCCCCAACGCTTATCCCTCCTCCCATATGCGCGACAATCAGGTTCATGTCCTCGTATTTACGGTTAACCGAGGCGGCATAAACACGGGCAACTGCTTTCTGATTCAGTGCATGGAAAATCGAAATCCGTTCAATCGCAGGATGACCTGAAAGCCTTGCCACAGGTTCAAGTTCATCAACTACCACGGGATCAACAATATAAGCTTTTGCTCCAGGTAGTGATGCAGCTATATCATCTGCAATAAGGCCGCCAAGGTTGCTTGCATGCTGGCCCAGTACCCCTGTTCTCAGATCCTCGATCATTTTTTCGTTAACCTCATAAATGCCCGATTCAATCGGCCTGACCAGTCCACCCCGTCCGACGACAGCCGCAATTAGTGAAAGATCAATCTTATGCCCCGTCAACTCATTCAATATCAAATTCTTCCTGAAATGAAACTGGTCAGTTATCTTCCCG
Source organism: uncultured Bacteroidales bacterium (assembly GCA_963696535.1). Classification (GTDB taxonomy): domain Bacteria; phylum Bacteroidota; class Bacteroidia; order Bacteroidales; family VadinHA17; genus LD21. The sequence continues at coordinate 559,183 of CAVOKP010000013.1, read as the reverse complement.
TAACCTGAAATTTCTTCAGAAGTGTGCCTGAGGGTTTTTTCAAAGATCAGGTTCTCTTCCTCGAAGAGGGCGAATTTAGTTGATGTGGACCCGGGATTGATTACCAGGATTAACCGTTTGGACATTGAACTTAATTTGAAGTGACAAATAAAATCTGAAAAAAGGAATCAAGCCATAAGGCATGCAAGTGCGATACAGTAGAATTTCGATTTCTCACTTTCGCTTCTCGACATCACAATGACGGGTTTTTCCGTGCCCCGGATCAGTCCGGCGAGCTCTCCCTGTGCAAACAGCATCAGCCCTTTATAAAAGGGATTCGATGATTCAAGGGAAGGGAATAGAAGTATATCGGCGTCGCCGTTTACTGGCGTACCGATCCCCTTTATCTCAACACTTTTTTTATCGCAGGCAAGAAAAATGTCGAGCGGACCGTCCATGATGGTATCTGCTATTTCACCATCCTTTGCCATTCTGCACATTATCTTGTAATCCTCCGAACTTTTAAAATGTCTGCCGGGTTTTTCAGAGGCTGATATCAGGGCTGTTTTTGGTTTGGATATACCAAATTTCCTGGCCATCTCAACAGCGTATTTCACCATCTCGATCTTCTGCTCGAGCGATGGTACAGGTATAACTGCCGGATCGGTGATAAACAACAACTTATGATAGGCCGGCAGCTCGATTGCACAGACATAACTCAGTACAGCGCCGGGATGCATAAGTCCATTACTTTTATCCATTACCGCCTTAAGGAATTTATCCGTGCCTACCAGCCCCTTCATTGTGATATCTGCTTCACCTGAACGGGTAAGCCTGACAGCTTCTGCCGAGGCTTTAACCTCATCTTTAGAATCAACAACGGTAAATAATTCATGATTTATGCCTGATTTCCGGCATATGTTCCTGATTTCGGCAGACTGACCTATAAGAACTGCATCCGCCAGGCCATAGTTTACTGCCCTGTGGATTGCACTGATTGTATGGATATCGTGGGCCCACGCAACTGCTATCCGATGCCTTTTGTGAAGCGACAGGACCTTTTCAACCATCTGGTCAAGCGAGCGGATCATATAACTCTATTTACTTGCGGCGGCGGCAAGAAGTATACTGTCGTATTTAGCCTGCTCCGAGTCTGACCTTGAGGTCAGGACAATCGGCACCTGAGCTCCGAGAATAATGGAAGCCACTTTGGCCTTTGCAAAGAAAACAAGCGATTTATAGAGCACATTCCCTACCTCGATATCGGGCATAAGGAGAAGATCGGTGTCGCCTGCCACTTCGCTTTTTATGCCTTTATGCTGAGCGCTTTCAAGGCTGACAGCGTTATCGAAGGCAAGAGGACCATCAATAATGCAGTTCCTGATCTGTTCGCGCTGATTCATTTTTGACAGCAATGCTGCATGAAGGGTTGCTTCCATATTTTCGTTCACCATTTCGACGGCACCCAGAACTGCTACTTTGGGCATGATATATCCAAGCCTGTGAAGAAATGAAACGGAGTTATTGACTATTGCGATCTTATCCCTGAGGTTAGGGGCAATATTCATTGCCACATCTGTTACAGCAATCAGCTTGTGATAGGTATCGACTTCAAACAGGGCAATATGTGAGAGCAGATTGCCCGTTCTGAGGCCCCATTCCTTGTTCAGGACGCTTCTCAGGAGGGAGGAGGTGCCAACCTTGCCTTTCATGAGAATGTCGGCCTGTTTGCTGCTAAGCATCCTGACAGACATTTCGACGGATTTTTCAATATCTGGTTCGTGAATGATTCTGATGTCTGAAATATCATATCCTTCAGCGAAACAAATATTCTGGATTCCCTCCCTGTCTCCGATAAATATAGGTTCAATGATTTGATCTTTCCACGCCCTCAGAACAGCTACCAGCGAATGCTGATCCTGAGCTGCGGCAAGTACAAGCTTTTTTCCAGGTTTCCCCTCCACGATCCCCTTCAGATCGGACATGCTTTTCAGAACCATGTTTGTTATTTTAAGGTTAGTACTTAATGCGTATACTTCTCGACCAGATACCTTGTGTCGGAAGCAATTACGAATTCCTCATCTGTTGTAATGGCCATAACGGTAGCTCTTGAACCCGGTTTTGATATTACCATATCCTTGCCGCGAACACCATTATTGGCCTCAAAATCAAAATCTATCCCGAGCGATTCCATATCGGAGCAGATCATTGCCCTCATTTTGTGATCGTTCTCTCCTACTCCTCCGGTAAAAACAAGAAGATCGAGCCCGTTAAGTGCAGCAATATATGATCCGATGAATTTCTTCACCTTGTAAGCGTACATATTGAGTGCCAGAAGCGCTTTTTCATTGCCATCCGCGGCTGCAACCTCCAGGTCGCGCATATCGGAGGAGAGACCGGAAATTCCGGCAACTCCGCTCTTCTTGTTGATCAGGTTATTAACCCCGGTTACATTCAAATGTTCTTTATCAGCGATAAAAATAAGCACACCGGCATCTATCTCGCCGGTCCTTGTTCCCATGATCAGTCCGTCGACAGGCGTGAAACCCATCGAAGTATCAATTGAACGGCCGTTCTGTATTGCTGTAATCGAGGCGCCATTGCCCAGGTGGCAGGTTATGATCTTTAGTTTCTTGCATTCCAGCCCGAGCAACCGGGCCGCTTTTGAGGCAACAAACTTGTGGCTGGTACCGTGATATCCGTATTTCCTGATCCTGTACTTTTCATAATATTCATAGGGAAGTGCGTACATATAAGCATAGTCCGGCATTGTCTGATGAAATGAGGTGTCAAATACCGCCACCTGCGGGACACCCGGGATAAGCTTTTCGACTGACAGTATCCCCTTGAGGTTTGCCGGATTGTGCAGCGGGGCAAGTTCAATGTTTATTTCAATCTGTTTCTTTACATCGTTATCGATAAGGACACTCTCCTTGTAGCTTTCACCGCCGTTGACAACCCTGTGGCCGACAGCCTTGATCTGATTCACATTTTTTATCACCCCATGCTTCGGGTCAGTCAAGGTAGCCATTACGAGGTTAATTCCTGTCGTATGATCCGGAATGTCATTAATTACCTTGTAGGTTTCCCCATCAGCTGGTTTATGGGTTAATATACTGTCAACCAATCCTATCCGCTCCAAAAGCCCCTTTGCAAGAAGCTTGCTTCCGTCGGACATGTCAAAAAGCTGGTACTTAATCGATGAGCTTCCGCAATTCAGGACAAGAATAATCATATTTGTGAATGTGTTTATTTTTCATTTCCTACTGTTTTTTCCCGGCTGCCTGATTGGCAGTAATTGCAATCATGCTGACAATATCGTTTACCGAACAACCGCGCGAAAGATCATTTATGGGAGCTGCCATACCCTGAAGAATTGGTCCGATAGCTTCAGCATTTGCAAGACGCTGAACAAGTTTATATGCAATATTCCCGCAATTAAGATCGGGAAAAACAAGAACATTTGCATGACCTGCAATTTTACTTCCCGGGGCCTTTTTCAGGCCTATGGCTTCGACCAGTGCGGCATCACCCTGCAGTTCACCATCTATCATCAGGTCGGGCGACATCTCCTGTGCAATTCTTGTTGCACTGACAACCTTGTCGACCAGCTCATGCTTTGCACTCCCCTTTGTCGAAAAGCTGAGCATTGCAATTCTGGGTTCAAAACCACAGATGGCCCTTGCAGTATGGGCTGTGGCGACAGCAATCTCTGCAAGTTCCTTATCGGTCGGGTTTGGATGAACAGCTCCGTCAGCGAAAATAATCACGCCATCCTCACCGAATTTCTTATCCTGCAGAATCATAATAAAGGCTCCAGATACTACCGAAATGCCGGGTGCTGTCTTTACATAATGGAAAGCCGGTCGCAAAACATCGCCTGTAGCATGATCCGCACCTGAAACCTCCCCATCAGCATCACCATTCTTTATCATCAGGACGCCAAGGTAGAGAGGATCTTCAATAAGGCGCGATGCCTCTTCCCTGGTCATTCCCTTGCTTTTCCTGAGTTCCACCATCATTTCGATGTAATGGTCCTTCTTATCATGGGATTTTGGATTTACAATCGTGGCTCCGGACAGATTTTTCAATCCAAGACTTGCTGCATGTGCTTCAATTTCAGACGGATCACCAAGTAAAATTATCTGTGCCAGTCCTTCCGCAATTGCAATATCGGCTGCTTTAATATTTCTTTCCTCGTATCCTTCGGGAAGTACGATACGCATGTTATGTTTCTTTGCATTCAGTTTGATCCGGTCTATCAATTCCATTGTATATCAGCGATTTAAAATTCAGGACATTCTGCTTTAAATGTAAGAAAAAAAAGTCCGATTAAACAATCGGTATATCATGAATATTTGCCGGAATGGATTTTTTCCAAAAAATACTCCTGTTCTGGTCATTATCCGGTGTAAGATAAAATCATTTTCTAAATTTGGGGTTCAAAATAAAACCGGAAATGGATTCTTTTAGCACCAGGCTCGACTCCCTTCAGGAAACTCTTGAGGGTGATCTGAAATATGACATAATTACAAAAACCATCTATGCAACAGATGCATCGGATTACAGGGAGCAACCGGTTGCTGTAGCATGGCCGGCAGGCGCAACGGATCTGAAAAAGATCTTAAAATTCGCCTCAGAAGAGAAGATCGGAGTTACCATCAGGGCTGCCGGGACATCACTTGCCGGTCAGGTCGTGGCTTCGGGTATCATTGCAGATATCTCCCGGTATATGACAAAGATCCTGGAACTGAACAGGGATGAGATGTGGGTAAGGGTGGAACCCGGTGTTGTTCTTGATGAACTGAACATGTACCTGCGTCCATTCGGTTTGTTTTTTGGACCCGAGACATCAACTTCCAGCCGGTGTAACATGGGAGGGATGGTCGGCAATAATTCATGCGGCTCGCATTCCCTTGTTTACGGATCGACACGCGACCATACTATCGAGCTTAAAACCCTCCTTAGCGACGGGAGTGAAGCAACCTTTGGTCCGATAGATAAAAACACTTTTGAAAGAAAATGCATACAGGACAATCTTGAAGGATCCATCTACAGGAATATCAGGGAAATTCTCGACGATCCGGATAATAGAAAATCTATCAGGGAAGGTTATCCCGATCCCAGGATCCCCAGACGCAACACAGGATATGCACTTGATTTACTGCTCGATTCCGAAATCTTTGACATGGATTCGGATAAAAAATTCAACTTCTGCCGGCTTCTTGCAGGATCGGAAGGAACCCTGGCAGTAACAACAGAAATTAAGCTTAACCTCGTCCCTCTCCCTCCGGCATGCAAAACACTGGTTTGCGTTCATCACAGGGATCGGGATGAAGCATTCCTGGCTAATCTTGTAGCCCTTAAATTCAATCCCTCTGCAGTTGAGCTGACTGACGACAGAATCCTCGAACTGACAAAAGACAACCTGAGCCAGAAGAATAATCGTTTCTTCCTTGACGGGGATCCGGGTGCAATAATGATGGTTGAGTTTGTCAGGGAAACGGTTGAGGAAGTCGAGAAAGTTACAGATGAATTGATAAAAGCCCTTAAAAAAGCAGGATACGGATACTCATATCCTGTGGTAAGGGGAAAGGATATGGCAAAAGCCTGGGAGTTAAGGAAAGCCGGACTGGGGGTTCTCGGGAAGATGAAGGGCGACCGCAGAACGGTATCCCTGGTTGAAGATACGGCAGTCAGGGTCGAGGACCTGCCTGCCTATATGGACGATTTTGCAAAACTATTGGCGGAATACGGAAAGGATTCTGTTTATCATGCCCATATCGGAACAGGTGAGCTTCATATCAGACCTGTTCTTAATCTGAAAGATGCCGGGGATGTTGAACTGTTCAGGACCATCGGGATTGAAACTGCCAGGCTTGTAAAAAAATACCGCGGATCACTGAGCGGAGAGCATGGTGACGGAAGGCTTAGAGGAGAATTTATTCCCCTTATCCTGGGTGAAGCCAACTATGGATTGCTTAAAAAGCTGAAAACTTCATGGGATCCTGAAAATATACTTAATCCCGGGAAAATAGTTGACACACCTCTGATGAACACTTTCCTGAGGTATGAACCAGGCACTGTGACCCCGGAACTGGAAACAGTATATGATTTCTCATTAACTGAAGGAATAATAAGAGCTGCCGAAAAATGCAACGGATCGGGCGATTGCCGCAAATCCATTAAGCTGGGAGGAACAATGTGCCCCAGTTTTATGGCCACAATGGATGAAGAAAACTGCACAAGGGCAAGGGCCAACATCCTTCGGGAGTTTCTGAGCAAAAAAGATCCTGATCCGTGGGATCACAAAGAAATATATGATGTACTTGACTTGTGTCTGGCCTGCAAAGGATGCAAGGCCGAATGTCCTTCAGGAGTCGACATTGCCAAGATGAAATCTGAATTTCTCCAGCACTGGTACGATAAACATGGAGTGCCTCTCAGATCACTTCTTATTGCCTATATTTCGGCCTTCAACAGGATCGGTTCCTATATACCTCAAATCTACAACTTCTTCCTGAAGAACAAGGCTTTTTCGGGTTTGCTCAAAAAGAGTATCGGCTTTGCTTCTGAAAGGTCAATCCCGCTTGTCTATAAAACCAGCCTGAGAAGATGGATCAGGAAGAATCGTGACTCTCTGAATCCTGCCAGACCAATTGGAAAGGTGTGCCTTTTTATAGATGAATTCACAAATTACAATGACACTGAAGCCGGCATTGCTGCAGTCAGGCTGCTTACGGCCTTAAACTATGAAGTAGAGGTTACTGATCACGATCTGAGTGCAAGAACCTTTATTTCGAAGGGGCTTCTCAGGAAAGCAAAAAAGATTGCAATCAATAATATCAACGCCCTCTCTGGTCTGATAGATGAAAATATGCCGCTTGTCGGAATCGAGCCATCAGCCATCCTCGGGTTCCGCGATGAGTACCCTGATCTTGCCGGCAAAGATCTGAAGGAAAAATCGAAGAAAATAGCCGAAAACAGCTATATGCTGGACGAGTTTATAGCAAATGAATTCAAAGCCGGAAAGATAAAAAGGGAATCTTTCACCGACGACAAAGTGGAGATACTTCTGCATGCACATTGCCAGCAGAAAGCCGTTTCATCATCGGCATTCTCCATTGAAATGCTTTCAATTCCCGCAAACTACAAGGTGAGCGAGATTCCATCGGGTTGCTGCGGAATGGCAGGATCGTTCGGATATGAAAAGGAGCACTTTGAACTGTCAAAAAAAATCGGCGAACTTGTATTGTTTCCCGAAATATTAAAGAGCACAGGTGATGTCGTTGTTGCAGCCCCCGGAACCAGCTGCAGGCACCATATCAAAGACGGAACCGGAAGAATAGCAAAACCGCCGGTAGTAATTCTATTTGAAGCACTGAAAAAAGGCTAAAGGCGTCAGGCATCGGGCGGAATCCTGCTGGCGCCGATTTGTAACCGGTGCCTTGAGAGGGGAATCTCATAAGTTATATAATCGTAAAGTTATCCCCGTCTTTCCAAACCGGGAACTTTCTCCTGAAACCTGATAGTTCATCAATTGAAATATTTCCTGATACAACAGACTCCTTATTCTGTTGTCCTTCTGCGATCATTTCCCCTTTTGGACCCAGGATCATTGAATCACCGCAGTACCTTATCCCGGCTCCATCAATTCCGATCCTGTTCACACCAGCGACAAAGCATTGATTTTCAATGGCACGTGCTTTCAGCAAAGTGATCCAGACATCCCTCCTGCTTTCAGGCCAGTTCGCGGAATTAATCAAAAGATCATAATCATTCCGGTTCCTGCTCCATACAGGAAATCTCAGGTCATAACAGATATTGGGACAGATCCTGATCCCCCTGAATTTAAACACAACACGTTTTTCACCTCTAGTAAAAAGAGCTTCTTCGCCACTCATTGAAAAAAGGTGCCTTTTATCATATATCCTGACTTCACCATCAGGCGGGACAAAAATCCATCTGTTGTAAAAGTTACTGTTCTCACCTACAATATAACTTCCGCATATGCCTGAATTGTATTTTGCGGCGATTTCATGCATCCAGTCAGAGGTCACCGATTCAGGTGGTTCTGCAAGTTCAGCGGGATTCATTGAAAAACCGGTGTTGAACATTTCGGGAAGAATTACCAGATCTGTTCCTTCCGGGATTGTGGAAATCATCTCTCCAATCCTTCCGAGATTGCGGAACTTGTTCTCCCAGATAATATCTGATTGGATAAGAGTTATTTTCATCTTTGGGATGGATTTATTTAAAACCGTCAAATTTAAGAAAAAGGATCTCTTATAAAGTGCTTAATGATCAGTCCAGTGTTTTTTTGCCCCCTACCCCCTGAAGGGAGTTTATGGGAAAGTCCCCTTCAGGCCTGTCCTGACCGAGGTGTCATGGGGATTTAGGGGCAAAGAAAAAAAGGGCTATTTCCATAGCCCCAATGTAATAAACCAAAACCATCCGGTTTGCTATTTTGACTTCAGAGTTGCGTAATAATCACTGAAGATAGCATTCACTAATGGCTTGTAATAGAGCCAGAAAAACCTCCTTGTATCAGCTGGCTTATCGGAATATGACAGACCTTTTATTCCGTTGAATCCTTTCAGTCGCGATGTACAGAAATCAACCTTATTATTTGCAAAATCGCCCGAGAAATAGTAGATTCTCCGGGTTGCTGAATCCTGGGTGACTGCAGGAAAACTTTTGCTCAGCATATTCCCGCTCAATAATGTATCTCCGATAGCGGTTGTGCTCAGGTTGAATTTAGAGATTACATTACCCTGCATCGGATCGATAATATCAAACCATTTGTCAAAAGCAACTGACGAGGGCACTCCGAATTTTTCACAATTCTCCTCATCGGTAACTATGTACGGTAATGCATCGGTAAGATGAGTTCCCTCTTCCAATACAATAATATTCTTTTCACTCAGCAATACAATTCCGGGTTTAGTAAATGTCCATGGATTCTTATACTCTTTCCTGTACATTGAAGTCATCCATACAGGAAAATTTTTAGCAGTCGTGTCAAGAGTACTGAAATATTTTCCCGACCATCCGGTGAAAGTGATACCCAGTTTCTCCTGAGTCCTGTACGATTCAAACGCTGGTGTGGGATAGTCCAATGTATTGTATTCAAGAATTATAAGTTTGTTCCTGTTTTTCATTTCGTTGACAAGCAGATAATCGGTATTGTTCAGTCCGCCGTAAATCTTCCTTGACCTCCGGCTTTTATTTACACCCACATACCAGTCATTGAAAAAGACGCCGTATGTATCTGCGAAATAGACAGCATCGACTCTTTCGGGGAGTTCAAGCATTTCAGAAACGTGATATTCTTTTTTTATATTGCCTCTGTCCTTAAGCGGCCTGGTGGGGGCAAATCCGTAATAATCCTTTTTATATGAATAACTGTTCTTATTCTCTTTCTTCACAAATCGCGAGTTATTGAGAATCCAGGTAAGGGATTTGTGGTTAAGGCGTTCAAGAGTGGGAACTGTCTTATCCAGAATAACTACGTCAATGGGTTTCTGTTCCTGGAAAGACCAGCGGATAAATTTTATAAAAGGCAGGGCAAAAACCAGGATCAGAATGATTATTGTTATCAGCAGAGGCTTTTTCATAACTGAATAAATATCTGAAATTATTCAAATACTATATTGGATATACATTTATAGACTGTTAAATAACTAGAAAACGGGTCATTTATTTTCTGCTTACAAATTATTTTTATGCCAATGTAGCAAAAAATACCGAATCAGGGCATCTTAATAACCAAATGCTGAGTTATTGCCTCTCCTGTCGGCCCCGGAAGCCTTTTTCCCATCGGGTAGAATCATGATTGCATTGACCCTTCCAAGGGAGCTTCTTTTTCTCAGGGAATGACCCATGTTTTGAAGATTCATTAATGTAACGGTGTCGAGTGAGTTATTCTCATAGCTTAAATAATCAGGCAGCCACTGATGATGGAACCTTCCTGTATCAACAGCCTGACGGATATTCATGCCGTAGTCGATCACATTTATTATAACCTGCAAAACCGATGTCGGGATTGTCGATCCTCCCGGTGAACCGGCTACCATAAAAAGCCTTCCGTCCTTTTCGACGATTACCGGGGTCATTGAACTAAGCATTCTTTTCCCGGGCTTAATTGAATTAGCCTCACCACCTACAAGACCGTACATATTAGGGACGCCTGGTTTGATTGAAAAATCGTCCATCTGATTATTCATCAGGAACCCGGCGCTGTCAACAACAATGCTGCTGCCAAAGGTACCATTCAGGGTAGTTGTAGCGGCCACTGCATTTCCCATGCAGTCGGCAACTGAGTAATGTGTCGTCTCCTCGCTGACGACTGCGGCCGGGGATCCCGGGCTGATAGCTGATGAAAGTGAAGCAGAGTCACTTCTGAAACTGCTCATACGGCTGGCAAGATAACCATCGCTGAGTAAATCATCAACCGGAATTCCAATAAAATCAGGATCACCAAGAAGTTGTGAACGGTCGGCGAAAGCCCGTCTTTCAGCTTCCGTAATCAGATGGACAGATTGCCAGGTATGAAACCCTGTACCTTTAAGGTTATACGGTTCAATCATTCCAAGAATCTGAAGAAGCACTATTCCGCCGCCTGATGGCGGAGAGGCTGATATTATCAAGTAACCCCGGTATTTGTCCGTAATAGGGTCCCTGAAAGAAGCTCTGTATTCTGAAAGATCTCTCCGGGTGATTATCCCGTTTCCCCTCTGCATCTCTTTGACAATCAGCCTTGCAGTAGTGCCGGAATAAAATCCATCCCGGCCACCGTCCCTGATTCGTTCGAGTGTAAGTGCCAGGCTTTGCTGCCTGAGTGTGTCACCTGTAATCCATGGCGTATCCTTTACAAATGCTGGCGGTGTTATGTTTCTGGAAATGAAGTTCTGTCTGTTGGAATTAAAATCGGCGGCCTGACCTTCGGTTAAAGGGAAGCCTTTTCTGGCCAGATCTATTGCCGGCTGGATTACATCCCGGAACGGAAGGACCCCATATTTGGAATGAATATTGACCATCCCGTCCACAGTGCCCGGGACGCCTGATGCCATATGTGTGTCTGTACTAAGTCCTTCAACTACGTTACCTGAAGCATCAAGGTACATATCCTGCGAAGCATTGAGAGGTGCCTTTTCCCGGTAATCAATCAGGTCTGTTCTGCCATCTGCTGTACGGACAAGCATAAATCCGCCACCACCTATATTACCTGCCTCGGGGTAACAGACTGCAAGTGCAAACTCGGTCGCGACAGCTGCATCAATGGCGTTTCCTCCCTTTCTTAAAGTGGCAACTCCAATCCGTGAGCTTTCAGGATGGGCTGACACCACCATCCCGCTGTCAGTAATTATATTCCTTCCTTCTGAAGTTTCAACCGGAATGACTGATGATTTCCGGGAGCATCCGTAGAAAGCTGATACTACTATTAAAATAACGAATACTATTTTGTTCATGAATATTAAAATGATTCCAAAATTATAAAAAAATCATTCGCTATTTTTACACAAATTTCCGACAATGCTTACAAACCAGCCATTGGCCGACAGACTACGGCCAAAAAATCTCGATGAATTCTGCGGGCAGGAGCATCTGGTCGGCAAAAACGCGGTTCTCAGAAGGGTTATAGAATCCGGAAATATCCCCTCTTTTATCCTGTGGGGTCCTCCGGGTGTGGGCAAAACAACCCTTGCCTGGATAATTGCGAACACTCTGAAAAGGCCTTTTTTCCACCTTAGTGCCGTGCATTCCGGTGTGAAGGATGTAAGAGAAACAATAGAAAAGGCAAAAAAACAGCAGTTTTTCAATCAGCCTAATCCGGTACTTTTCATTGATGAAATTCACCGCTTCAACAAATCACAGCAGGATTCACTTCTGGGTTCCGTTGAGCAGGGAATCATTACTCTCATAGGAGCCACCACCGAGAATCCCTCCTTTGAGGTAATTTCACCGCTTCTTTCACGATGCCAGGTATATGTTATGAATCCGCTTTCCGAGGAGGAACTCACAATACTTCTGAACAAGGCGCTCAAAAAGGACATATACCTTGCAAAATTCGACATTGAAATAAAGGAATATGAAGCACTTTTAAGGATCTCCGGCGGAGATGCCAGAAAGTTATATAATGCCCTCGAGCTGGTTGTATCCTCTGAAGCCGACGAGACAGGCTCCCAAAAGGTTATCGTAGATAATGAAAAGGTGCTGAGGCATGTCCAGAAAAACCTTGCCATTTATGACAAGAACGGGGAACAGCACTATGATATAATTTCAGCGTTTATCAAGTCGATGAGGGGAAGCGATCCCAATGCCTCCGTCTATTGGCTGGCACGCATGGTTGAAGGCGGTGAGGACCCGAAGTTCATTGCAAGAAGGATGCTTATACTTGCTGCCGAGGACATCGGCCTTGCGAATCCAAATGCCCTTCTACTTGCCCAGTCGTGCTTTGAGGCAATAAATGTTATCGGCTGGCCCGAATCCCGCATCATACTCTCCGAGACTGCAATATACCTTGCCACTTCACCAAAAAGCAACGCCTCGTATCTGGCAATTGAAAATGCACAGGCCATGGTAAGGGAAAAGGGAGATCTTTCAGTTCCCCTGCATATAAGGAATGCTCCCACAAAACTCATGAAAGATCTGGGATACCACAAAGGCTATAAATATGCACATGATTTTGAAGGGAATTTCACACAGGATCATTTCCTGCCTGAAGAGATTAAGGGAACAAAATTCTACGACCCGGGTTCAAATCCGAAAGAAGAAGAGGTCAGGAAAAGAATGAAAGGTTTGTGGAAGGATATTTACGATTACGAGTAAACACCCCCAACCCCCTGAAGGGGGCTTTTTAACCCCCTTTCAGGGGGGATGGGGGGTTAATACTTACACAGTGTTACACCAAGAAGTCACAGAGATCACTGAGAAGAATCAGAAGAATAATTTGCTATCTTTACCATTCGATGTTTAAACACGGAATAAATATTCCAGGGCTGAAATACGGTGAAACAGGCAATTTCCTTCTTATCGCCGGTCCATGTGTGGTCGAAAGTGAGGATTTGGTCTTTGAGATCGCAGAGAACCTTGTTAATCTGTCGGATAAATATAAGCTCCCGCTGGTTTTCAAGGCATCGTACCGCAAAGCCAACAGGTCGAAGGGGGATTCCTTCACGGGAATCGGTGATGTGAAAGCTCTTGAGATACTTGCCAAAGTTAAAAAGCACTTTTCGGTTCCGGTCATAACGGATATTCATAATCCTCCTGAAGCAGGATTGGCAGCAGGGTATGTTGATGTGCTGCAGATCCCTGCATTCCTCTGCCGTCAGACAGATCTTCTTGAAGCGGCAGCCCGTACCGGGAAATGGGTCAACATCAAGAAGGGGCAGTTCCTTTCCGGAGCATCAATGAAGTTCGCAGTTGAAAAAGTCAGGGATTCAGGGAATAACCTCATTATGCTGACTGACCGTGGCAACATGTTCGGTTATCAGGATCTGGTGGTTGATTTCAGGAACATCCCTGTAATGCAGAGGAACGGAGTTCCCGTAATTATGGATATTACCCACTCCCTTCAGCAGCCGAATCAGTCAAGCGGAGTTTCGGGAGGCGATCCTGAAATGATTGATACAATCGGCAGGGCTGCCATAAGCGTCGGCGCTGACGGAATATTTATTGAAACTCACCCCGATCCGGTTTCAGCAAAATCAGACGGAGCCAACATGCTTCCACTTTCAAAAATGGAACGACTTTTGATTATGCTTTCGGAATTAAGAAATACAATAAATACCTTTTAATTATTATTAACAAAAAAAGTTCGTATGAAAAAATTATTACTCGGAGTCTCTTTACTTTTTGCATTTGCAGCAATCAATGGCCAGTCGCTTGAAGATATAATCGGCAAGTACACTCTGGCAAACAAACTCGACAAGATCGGCAATATTCAGACAATCAGGATCTCTGCAAAGACATCCGTGATGGGAATGGATATGCCCATGGAAATGTGGATGAAGAATCCAAACAAGCTCAAAAGCGTAACCAGCTTTAACGGACAGGACATTATCCAGGTATTTGACGGGGAGAAAGGATATATGGTAAATCCAATGGCCGGTTCCCTGGAGCCTGTTGAAATGACGGCTGATCAGATTAAGCAGGCAGACAGGAACAACATGTTCAACAACTATATGGCCCGTTACCTTAAGGAAGGGAAGCTCACCCTCGAGGGAGAGGAAGACGTAAATGGCAAACCTGCCTTCAAGATTAAAACTGACCTGGATGGTACAGGCACAGCCACCATGTTTATCGATAAATCATCATATCTTATCGTCAAGACTGTTGCCACCGTTAACCAGGGCGGTACGGACATGACAGTGGAGTCATTCCCTTCGGATTATACCGAGACCAGCGGGATCCTTGTGCCAATGAAAACAACAGTATCAGCAAGCGGAATGGAAATAGTTACAACCTTTACCAAGGTTGAGGTTGATGTTCCGATGGAGGACAGTGTGTTCAAAATCAAGTAACCCCCCAAGCTCCGATGAGGGGATGCTACCCCCCAACCCCCCTGAAGGGGATGCTACCCCCCAACCCCCCTAAAGGGGGGCTGAAATCCACCGGATATGAAATTCGTAGAGACGCCCAAATTGGGCGTCTCTACTACCACCTGCGTGTCACGTATATACAAATGTTCTGATTTCAAAAAATGCAGCCGGCCTGTAAGCCGGATTCTGTACCGGTTCATTCATCTGCGAAAGATATTTAAACCGGTTTCCATCATTTATCTTGTCCCGCAATCACTTGCGGGATCATACGACCTACCCCCCGGCATCGGACGAGCAGTCCTTGGCGCCGGTATACATGGTCTTTCAACCCATAAGGTGTACGGCTCCGGATGTCGCCACCCGGACCGGTGAGCTCTTGCCTCGCCTTTTCACCATTACCGCTCTTCGGCTTCGCTCAGAGCGGTTGTTATTTTCTGTTACACTGCTATACCCTCGCGGATACCTTCCTGTTAGGAAGAATGGTGCTCTGTGTTGTCCGGACTTTCCTTCCCCCTCTTCGACTACGCTCAGAGGAGAACGATGGAACAGCCTGCTGCAGTGCAAAGATACAAAAAAGAAGGAATACTCTTTAAATTGTTAATTTTGAACCCGGATTCTCAATAACCCTGGATGAAAAGAATCAACATCGCCGATTACGATTACAACCTCCCTGGGGAGAGGATAGCTCAGTACCCTATTGGAGAACGGGATGCATCCAGGCTCCTGTTTTTTGACGGCAAAATAATTTCATCTGATATTTTTAAAAATATCGGCAACTATTTACCTGCTGGGTCCCTGCTTGTTTTCAACAACACCCGGGTCATAAGGGCCAGGCTTCTCTTCAGAAAAAGATCAGGAGCTATCATTGAAATTCTTTGTCTGGAACCCCTCAATCCGGCATCTTATGAAACATCATTTTCATCAACCGGTCCCGTTGAGTGGAAATGCATGATAGGGAACCTGAAGAAATGGAAAACAGGATGTCTGAAGCTGGAATTCACTTTTAATGACAGGAATTATGAGTTTACCGCAGAAAAGCTTTGCCCCGAAGGAGAAGCATGGAGGATCAGATTCAGCTGGAATGACACCTTGCTCAGTTTCAGCGAAGTTATTGAGGCTTCCGGACATACCCCCCTTCCGCCCTACATCTCGAGGGAAGATGAAAAAGAGGACTTAATAAGGTATCAGACGGTCTATTCAAGAATAAAAGGCTCAGTTGCTGCACCTACAGCAGGCCTTCATTTTACGGAGAGCCTGCTGAAAAAGCTTTCTGAAAATGGAGCAAAGAGGACTGAGATCACCCTGCATGTCGGAGCCGGAACCTTTCAGCCCGTAAGAACAATGGATGTAGCTGAACATGAAATGCATTGCGAACATTTCTTTGTAACAAATGATGCAATTGACTATCTGATTGAGAATTACGGCAGAATAATTGCTGTCGGCACCACATCGGTAAGAACCATTGAAAGCCTGTACTGGCTCGGGATTAAAACAGCCCTGCCCTCGCCGACGGGAACATGGAAACCGGAGGTTGACCAATGGGAACCTTATCAACTGGATACTGACATCCCAGGAAAAGATTCACTTACTGCACTGAAAATTCATATGGACAGGAACAAAATAAAGGTTCTTGAGGCTTCTACAAGAATAATTATTATTCCGGACTACAGGTTCAGAATTGTAAATGGCATTATCACCAATTTCCACCAGCCGCGAAGCACCCTCCTCCTTCTGATCGCTGCCTGGACAGGAGGAGACTGGAAGAAAATCTACAAATATGCGCTTGATAACGGATTCAGGTTTCTTAGCTACGGAGACAGCTCATTACTAATCAGATGAATAGGATGCGGGGTAACCAATCAAAGACTGGAGTGACTGGATTGAATAGAGTGACTAAAGTGACTAAAGTGACTAAAGTGACTAAAGTACTTAGAGTATTTAGAGTTGCAATTAACTTTTTTAAACTTTAAGTACTCCAAACTTTAGCTCACTCTAAGTACTGATTTTAATCATTTGTCAAAATTCTTTTTGATTGTACAATGATTATTTGTTAATTTGTTAACTAAAAGATTCGGTATGAATGAAAACAGGATGATGAAACAGATAGGCGCCATATTCAGCGTTTTCATGGTGTTCTTCTATATAGGCATGGGAATATTCCTCATATTTTATTTCGACACAACAAAAAGCAGTCTTGACAGGACTATTTTTATTTTTTTTGGCTGTTTTTGCATCTTCTATGGTTTGTACAGGGCTTACACAACCTATGTGAACATTGTAAAGCTCTTTTTCAGGCATGATGAGGAAGATTGACATGGAGGCCGGCAGCGGTACTAAACAAGGATTGGCATGTGCTTTGCAGTAATCAGGTTAGGATAGACAAATAATTCTATTAAAATTTAAAGATCATGAAGTTGACAGAAGTTTATCAAAATTTTATTAATATTGCATTCCATAATTTATTACCTAAGTCCGTTAGTTTCGTGAGAATCAATTCCCGGAATATTTTAAGATCAGGAACTGTTTTACTGAACCTTGCCGTTCTGCTCCTGATGATCTCCTGTAAATCCCGCGGTCCTAAAGCGCTGGATGAAACTCCCACCAGGGGCAACATAACAATTTCAGTGGATGAATCATTTCAGCCGCTCATTGATACTGAGGTCTATACATTCACTTCATTGTACCAGAATGCTTTTGTCAAACCCATGTACAAACCTGAGTTTGATGTGGTCAACGATTTCATGGACGATTCTGTCAGAGTCATGGTAACGAGCAGGAAACTATCGGATGACCAGATTCAGTATCTCAAGGATAAGCTTATTGTTGTGCGGTCGGTGACCTTTGCCTATGATGCGCTTGCGCTAATAACCAATCTCGAAAACCTCGATACTCTTTTAACGTATAATAATGTAAGGGATATTTTCAGGGGGCAGGTAAAAACCTGGAAGGAGATAGACGGTAAATCAACACTTGGCAAAATCAGTGTTATATTCGACAATACCAAATCGGCTAATATCAGATACTTCAAGGAGCTCTTTGAGATCACGGATACACTCGGGGATAATTTCTTTGCTGTAAACAACAATGCTGAAGTCATAGATTATGTATCAAGGAATCCGGAAGCGATGGGTATTATAAGTGTCAACTGGATAAGCGACCTTGACGATCCCAGGAGCAGGAGCTTCCTGAGCAAGGTAAATGTCCTGGCGATATCACAGCAGTTTGTCAATGACGGATCATTCTACCGTCCCTATCCTGGTTCTATTGCTGACAAATCGTATCCCTTTATAAGGGAGGTTTACATAACTTCAAGGGAAACTTTCTCCGGACTTGGTTCAGGATTCCTTCAGTGGGCAACAGGTGAGCAGGGACAAAGGATAGTGTTGAAATCAGGACTGGTTCCGGCTACGATGCCGATCAGGCTGGTGCAGGTAAAGACGGAATAAACCCCTGAGCTCCCCTCCTGGGGGACCGACCGTTAAGAAATTAGCCTGTGGCTAATTTTAGCGGAGGAGCCAGTTTGCAGGGGAGATTTGTGGTGGAGGGGTGGGGGGTGGGTTAATGAATTAAAATGATAAAAAAGATATAAAGGTAAAAGATTGCTTCTTCCGCTGACGCGGCCTCGTAATGACCTCAAAAAAGGATAGATAAACAACAATTAACAAGTAAATTAAAATTAAACAATAAAATTTTTTCAAATTTGAAAGCTATGAAAAGTTCGATGTTTAGTAAAGTCGTTTTGCTGACAGGATTATTTTCTGTTATCACGGTTTACAGTCTCCGGTCGCAGGACTTAAACGGTGCCATTCAGCTTACAAAAAGCGAATCGTACGACAAGGCTGAAGAGATTTACAAAGCCCTGATTCAGAAAGAACCCGGGAACAGTAAAAGTTATTTTTATTATGGTGAAAATTATCTTCTCAACTATTTTGCAGATACTATTTCCAATTCATTTGCAGCTGCAACAAAATCTGCAAGTGAGATATACCAGAAGGGTGTCAGTGCCAATCCTAACGATCCTCTTAATTATATAGGACTGGCAAAAGTAGCCCATTTTCTTGGCGAAAATGCAAAAGCAAATGAAATGCGTGCAAAGGCAAAGAGCTTCCTTCTACCTTATAAAAACCTTAAGAAGATAAGTCCTCCCGCAAAGGATTATGCGTTTGCACTTGCAAAGATTGCAGAATCATATGCAAAGGAAGGAAGTGTTGACACCGCACTGGCACTTCCACTTATAAGGCAGGCTGTAAAAATCGACTCCAAGAATCCTGAAATATTCCTGATAGCAGGCGACCTCTATATGCTGGTAAACGATGGATCAAACGCTATAAAAAACTACAATCTCGCTCAATTTGCCGATCCCCAGTCACCAACAGCCGCAATGAAAATCGGTTATGTTTATTTCAAGGGGCGTGCGTTCCCCCAGGCTATATCAAACTTCGAGGAGGCTATCCGGCTGAATGAAAACTATGCCCCTGCTTACCGCGAACTTGGTCAGCTTTACTGGCGGGCTGGTCGCCTGGAACAGTCAAAATCAAATTTCAAGAAATACCTTGAACTTACCGAAGGCAATATTCCGGCAAAAACGAGGTATGTCAACTCCCTCTTCTATGCAGGGGATTATGACGAGGTTATAAAGAATGTCGAGGAGATACTTGCCATCGATAATTCAAGAGCATACATGAACCGTCTTGCCGGTTATTCATATTATGAAAAGGAAAATCCTGATTATGATAAAGCCCTTTCATACATGGAGACCCTCTTTAAAAAAGTCAATCCTGAAAACATCCTTCAGAAGGATCACCATTATATGGCAAGGATTCTTCTCAAGAAGAATCAGAACTACAGCAAGAACATCGATGAACTGACAACATTGAAAACCCAGCTTGAAAGGGAGAATTCAAGACTCGCAGCCGCTACGGCAACAAACAAACCTAAATATGCAGCATCAGTCGCTGAGCTCACGAAAAAGGTCAGCGGACTCGAAACCAGTGTTGCAGCAGCGTCCAGGGAAATCGACAGGGCATTTGTTGAATACAACAAGGCTTTCAATTTCAAGCGTATCGATCCCAATGCTCCCATGACCTCACAGGAAAGAGGGATTCTGAGTGAAATGGCAAGCGGTTACTATACCAACAGGAAGTATGACCTTGCTGCCAAAACATGGGCAAAGCTTATTGATCCGGCCAAGGAAAACAATCTGGCTGATTACATGCAGATCGGAAGAGCTTACTATCTTGGAGAAAAATACAAATCTGCCGATTCGTTATTCGGTGAAGTAATTAAGAGAACTCCCGACTATCTTCCGGCCTATGTTTATACAGCCCGTACATTTTCCAGAATGGATCCCGATACAAAATTAGGTCTGGCAAAACCAAAATTTGAAAAACTCCTGAGCGTTGCAGCCAAAGATTCAGTTAAGAATGAAAGCGAAATGATGGAGGCAATGAGATACCTTGGTTTCTACAACATGGAAAATGGCAATTATACGACAGCCAAGGAATTCTATAACAGGATGATCAATCTTAATCCTCAGAACAAAGAGAATAAAATCACAGGATATAACGGACTCGGAAGTCTCGAGACAAAAGCTGCAGGACAGGAAAAGACACTTGAAGGGAAACTTGGATTCCTTGCCAAATCAGCTGAAGCTTACGAGAGGATCCTTGCTATCGATCCCGCCAATGCTTCCGCAAAAAGTAATCTCAGTTGGATAAGGGAGTACCAGGTATCTGTCAAGAAAGGAATAAATCCAAATGAAATTAAGGGTGTTATAACGAATGCAGCAGGTAGTCCGATTGCATATGCATCTGTAAAGGTGAAAGATACGGCAGCCGAAACTCTTACGAATGCTAAGGGTGAATATAAGTTTGAAATTCCACAGGGATCAGAAATTCTTGTGATCAGTGCAAAAGGATATAAGCCACAGGAATTTGAAATAACCAAATCAAGGATTTATAGCGCTAAACTCCAACAGTAAAACATGCTGAAGGCTAAAGGCATCAGGCTGATTTTAACCGGCCGGGTGCCTTTGCCGGCAGCTGAAAAATGACAGGTGAAACCTCAGATTAAAGATTTTCCAATAGGGTTAATGAATTCAATAAGGGTCATTCCTTTTTGGAAAAGATCTAAACTATTCTAAAGTATAACATTATTTTTTTGAGCTATTGGAAAAAAACAATTGAAGATATATATTTGCAAGTCAACAAATTTTTAACCTAACCAAAATCGATAAAAATGAGTAAACAAGGAAGTGCTTTCAAAGAAACACTGCAGAACATTTTTGCAGCGAGCGTTATTTTAATTGCATTCGTGATTTCCTATCTGTTGTTCGTCAATTTAATGGGGAATCCGGTAAACTTCGAGGGAGGTAACAACAAGGGTCATGCCCTTGAGGGAAACTTTCTGGGTATTATTTACAAAGGTGGTTTCATCGTTCCTATCCTGATGACATGCGTGCTTGTGCTTATCATTTTCATTTTTGAGAGGATTATCACTCTTTCAAGGGCAAAAGGAAAAGGCAGGCTCAATACATTCGTCCGTAACCTTCAGGAAATGCTGGCCCAGGATAAAATCGAGGAGGCTATTGAAGCATGTGACAGGCAGAGAGGTTCACTGGCAAATGTTATGAAAGCCGGTCTGTTGCGATACCGTGACCTTCAGAAAGACAAGGAGCTGGAAAAGGATCAGAAAATCCTCTCTATCCAGAAATCCTTCGAGGAAGCTACAGCTCTCGAACTTCCGATGCTTTCAAAGAACATGGTAATATTCACCACGCTTGCATCAATCTCGGTGCTTATCGGTCTTATAGGAACAGTTCTCGGGATGATCCGTGCCTTCGCCGCTCTTGCACAATCGGGCGCTCCTGATGCACTTGCTCTTTCACAGGGTATTTCCGAAGCTCTTGTAAATACCGCATTCGGTATCACAGGTTCAACCCTTGCAATCATTGCGTTCAACTATTTCAGCTCGACAATTGACGCTTATACATTTAAAATTGATGAAGCAGGTTTCAGTCTGACCCAGAATTTTGCCGCCTCACTGAGAAACCAGTAATGTGAATCTTTTGGTTACTAATCACTAAAAAGAAAGACGATGCCAAAGATTAAATTACCAACCAAGTCGCCCCATATTGACATGACGCCGATGGTTGACCTCTTCTCCGTGGTACTTATTTTCCTTATGCTTACCACAACGATGAGGCAGCCCGAACCGGCCAATGTTGATACCCCCTTTTCAATATCAGAAACACCGCTTCCTGATTTTAATACAATGACTTTCCTGCTTTCGACCGACGGAAAAGTCTTCATGAATTTCGATAACGGACCTGACACCCTTCTTAAATACCGGCCCAAAATCCTTGTTGAGATGGGTAAGCATTACGGCGTCGAATTCACTGAAGTAGAACAGAGAAACTTCGAAAAGCAAAAATCTTCGATGGGTGTCCCGATCATGCAGATGAAGGAATTCCTTAATGCCAAGGATAATAATACCAGGACAAGCCTGCAGACAGGAATTCCTATTGACTCGGCTGATAATCAGCTGGCAAACTGGATACTCTATGCCCGTAAGGTGAATCCCAATATCAAAGCCTCTATAAAGGGAGATTCAAATACAGGTTTCGAAGTAGTTGAGAAAGTACTCGATATTCTTCAGGAAAAGAACGTTAACAGGTTTAATCTGATAACCAGTCTTGAAGCTACCAAAATTAACCTAGAAGAAATACAGCAGTGATATGGCAGAGATAATTGTAGAAGAAAAAGGAGGGAAGAAAAAGGCAAAGAAACATGCCCCTCACATCGACATGACCCCGATGGTTGACCTTATGTGTCTGCTTATCGTATTCTTCATGCTTACTACTGCTTTCAGCAAGGCCAAGGTAATGGAGATCATTCTACCTGAAAAGATCAAGGATCCGGCCAATGTGGTAGCTCCCAAAATCCTGGGTAGCCGTACCCTGAATATTATTCTCGGGCCGGACAATAAAGTTTACACTTATCCCGGATCGGTTAAACCAGAAGATCTGGCTGCAGTTCCGCCAAACCTGCCTCCTCTTTCAGAGACAGATTTCAGTGCGGAAGGCGTACGTAAAGTACTCCTTGATAAAAACAGGATGCTTGCGAGAAAGATCGCCGAATTCAACCGGGATGTAATCTCAGGAAAGATTCCAATTTCGCAGGATTCAGCGAAGAATGCGATTTCCGCTCTGAAAAATGATGACGATACTGGACCTATTGTACTTATTAAAGCTTATAAAAAAGCTAACTACGGAAATTTTGTTGATATTCTCGACGAGATGAATATCTGCGGAATTGCCAGTTATATGTTTACTAAAATTGCATGGTATGAAGAAAAGATGGTGGAGACTGCCACAGGCATAACCCCTACTGCAACTTCATCCAATAACCCGTAAACCTTTATAGAAATGGCAAACGAAAAGATCAAGGCACCTGCTTTCAATGACATTGTTTTTGAAAACAGGAACAAGGAGTACGGAGCATACACATTGCGTAAAAAGTACAACCGTAACGTAATTATTGCCCTCCTGATAGGGGCTATTATTATGGGTACCGCCATAATAGGACCTTATCTGAATACTAAAGCCGCGGAAAGCAAGGCGAAGAAGGCTGAAAGGCAGGTTGAGATCAAAATGGAAAATCTCGATCAGCCGCTTGAAAATGTAGCTCCTCCTCCTCCCCCGCCGCCACCACCACAGGATGTGGTTCAACAATCGAGATACGTTCCTCCTGTAGTTGTTGACTCTGTAAAACCAGAAGAAGCCGTCGCACTCATGACTGCCGATCAGGCTCAGATGGAGGTTCAGGACCTGGAAGTGGTTGAAGAGGTGGCAGTTGTTGCTGAAGAGGTCCAGGAGGACGTTGATGCAGCAGAACCTTTCGTGGTTGTGGAGGAAATGCCCATGTTCCCCGGCGGTGAAACAGCACTGCTGACTTACATAATGGAACATACCCAGTACCCGGAAGTCGCAAAGGAAAACAATATCCAGGGAAAGGTAATAGTACGATTCTGTGTAACCTCAAAGGGTGGCGTAGACAAGGTTGAGATATTAAAGGGTGTTGACCCCGAACTCGACGCGGAAGCCATCAGGGTTGTAAAGACACTTCCTGCATTCAAACCAGGCAAACAGGGTGGAAAACCTGTTCCTGTGTGGTACATGGTACCAATAAACTTTACTCTTAAATAAATAAGATTCCAATTTATTAAAAAAGCCGGGCCATATGATCCGGCTTTTTTTTCACCCCATCAGCAACTGCTTAAAAAGTCGAAATCCATTTTCCGCAAAGATCACAATCCCGGGTACTCGTGACACGCAAAGATCGCAGAGAATTGATCATTAGCGGTTTAACTTTGCGTGCTTTGCGCATTCTTAGCGTGCTTTGAGATTAATAAAGACTTTCCCAACACCATCAACCAGGTGGTTGATTAATAATTTGCAGTTTCTTTCTCTAACAGACTCACCAGATTCTCAATATCCTCCTCCGTTGTATCCCAGCTTGTCATCAGCCTGTATTCAGAGGTAAGCTCATTCCAGGGATAGAAAAAGTATGATTTGCTTACTTTCTCTGCAATCTCTTTCGGAATTATCGCAAAAACCCCGTTGGATTGCACCGGCTGGGTGATCCGGATACAATATATCCCCTTTATCTTTTCAGCAAGGAGCAGGGCCATCGAATTTGCATGCAAGGCATTCCTTTTCCACAGGTCATTTCCGAAATATGCGATGTACTGTGCCGAAATATACCTCATTTTGGAAGCCAGCTGCATTCCCTGCTTGCGGATATACTTAAAATCGACGGAAAGGCCCTTTTTAAGGAAGCAGACGGCTTCGCCATACATCATTCCATTCTTTGTGCCTCCGAACGATAGTACATCAACTCCGGCATCACTGGTGAATGCCCTGAAGGGAAGATTAAGTGTAATTGCCGCGTTGGCAATCCTGGCACCATCCATGTGGAGCAACATTCCCTTTTCGTGCGCAAAATCGGCCAGCGTCCTGATTTCATCAACCGAATAAACCGTACCCATTTCAGTTGCCTGGGTTATCGAAATAACCTTTGGCTGGGAATGGTGCTCGAAATCGAATCCATGCATGTGCCTTGAAAGCATTTCAGATTTGATTTTCCCATCCGGTGTGTCAACTGTCAGGACCTTGCACCCCGTATACTTTTCAGGGGCTCCGCATTCATCCTGTTCAATATGGGCCGTAAAAGCCGTAATAATTGAATTCCACGGTCTTGTAACTCCGCTCAGGCCAAGTGTGTTGGCGGCTGTACCGGTAAACACAAAGTACACCTCGGCATCATCTCCCAGTTGATACCTGAAGAGTTCTTTCGCCTTTTCAGTCCAGATGTCATTACCATATCCCAGGGCATGGCCTCCGTTTGCAGATTCAATTTCCTTCAGGATCTCCGGGTGAACACCGGCATTATTGTCGCTGGCAAAACCACGCTTACCGATAGTTTGACTCATAAATAAGATTAACTAAGCTTTACCTGTGATTATATTACTCATATACTCACGAGCAAGCTTAACCTGGTTATGGACGTATTCAATTCCGGCCACGGTATGGTCATCATTCAGAACCTGATGACAGAGCTCGAAGGTAAACCACCCGTTAAAACCGATTTCATTCATAAGCCCGATATAATGCGAATAATCAGGAATCTTTCCTCCGGCATAGTAATCGAGTACCACAGGTTTTATCGTTCCGCTAGCATCACGATAATATTCTCCGCCGAAATGGGAATGAACCTGGAGATTACCGACCGTGCGTACTGCATTGGCAACATATTCCTTCTCAAGATTCTCAAATATAGGGAGGTCAAGACATATTTTAAGCCAGGGGGAGTTCACTTCCTTTACCAGGCTGAGTGTATCCTTCCATCCCCTGATAAGCGGAGCGTGATTCTGCAAGGCCATTACAATGCCATTCTCCTCTCCCATCCTGGCGGCTTCCCTGAGGCACTCCTTTACAAAGTTGTACCTGTCGAGGCGTGTGGCAAAAGGGTATTGTCTCTGGAATGTATAAAACTCATTGCCTCTTGTCAGTTCATAAGTTCCAATTCCCTCATGGATAGGAACGCCCGGCCATGCCGCAAATAACCTGACGAATTTTGCACCAAGGTCCTTTGCAAGCTTTGTTGTCTCCCTTACCATCAGAAGCTGACATTCCCTGTGTTCAGGTATTGGGCTTGAAAAGTCATTATTAGCCGCTACACACGGAATCTCCAATCCATTTCTGGAAAGTGAATTTCGCATATCATCCCTTTTGCGCTGATCCAGATCCATTGGATTTCCCATCGGACGCTTGTTGTCAAGCTCTACACCGTCAAAACCGTACTCTTTGGCCCTTTTGCACATTTCATCAAATGAAAGAGCAGGTCCTTTGTACCATATACCCCCGTACGAAATGGAATATAAACCCAGCTTTATCTTTCCGGAACCGGCAGTTTTCTGAGATTTCTCAGATGGGATGGCATTTGCCCCCGGGACAATTCCGCCAAGAACGGAAGCGCCAGCGGCAGCTCCCGATGTTTCAATAAATCTTCTGCGGTTCATGGTTATTTATGTTAGCGTATTTTGGATCCTTTCAAAGCAAAATATGTAATATATGCGTAATAAACAAACAGACAGCAGATTGCTATGACAAGACCAACTCCTCTCTGGATGCCTCCCATCATTATCGGCAAAAGTGCAGCCCCTATCACCGAAGTGGCGATCACACCCGAGCCGACCTTTGAATGCGGACCCAGATCCTCGAGAGCCAGGTTATATATGCATGGCCACATTATCGAGTGCATTAAACCGGTTCCGAGAAATAAAACAAGTGCAATCCAGTTCATTCCCATTCCGCCAAGCACAAGCGACAGCAAAAGCATTACCGCACCCCCGGCTGCGCAGAAGCTCAATATTTTGCTTGCAGAATACTTCCTGAGGATGAAAATACCGGCAACGCGTCCTACCATTAGTCCTGCCCAGTAATATGCCAGCAATCTGGTTCTCGTTTCGCCGTCAAAATTGAAATCCAGCTTGCCAGAATAATCTGCAAAGAAACTGGGAATACCGATCTCGACACCCATATAGAAGAAGATGGCAAGTGAGCCGAGCCACATGTGAGGGTACTTGTAAGCGCTCGATTTTATCTTTTTAACAGCACCCTCTTTTGCTTCATCTTCCTTTATTTCAGGTAATTTCAGGAAAAACATTACTACCACAATGACCAGAGTGACAATTCCGATTCCCGCAAAAGGACCCTGAACGGTTTTGGGATCGGCAGCTCCTTCGGTATTTGCCGAGACAATGAGCATGGAAACGAAGAGCGGGGCAATTACCGTTGCTACCGAGTTAAGGGCGTTTGTGAGGGTTAGCCGGCTGGCAGCAGTTTCGGGGCTGCCCAAAGCGTTTACATAAGGATTGGCAGCAACCTGAAGAATTACAATTCCTATTGCGAATACCGATACGGCGCTGAGAAATCCGTAATATCCCGCCGCAACTCCCGGGATGCAAAGGAAAAACCCGAGACTTATCAGTCCCAGTCCGGCAAGGACACCGTTCTTATATCCTAAACGTGTAAGGAGATAGCCTACCGGGATCGACAAAATATAGGCCCCGTAGAAGAATGTATTGGGCAATTGCTTCTCAACCTCGTTCAGACTGAAAGCATCCTTAAGGTAATTGATAAGCGAGTTATTCATGGTGGTGATAAAGCCAAGGAGAAAGAACAGGGTGGCCATCACGATCAGAGGAAACAGGTACTTGTTGGTTTTGTTTGTCATGTTTTTAGGTTATTGGTTATTAGTTACTGGTTACTATTTCGTCTTCGGTCTTTTAACCCACCCCCGGCCCCTCCAGGGAGGGGAGCTTGAAGGATTCTTTCTTCGGTCTTCCGTCTTCTGTCTTCGGTCTTCCGTCTTCTGTCTATTTCACTAAAAACTTATACATGCAGGCATGCTTGTATTCTTCGCCGGGATTCAGGATCGTTGACGGAAAGTGGGGTTTGTTTATGGCATCCGGAAAATGCTGTGTCTCGAGGCAGAAGGCCCATCTCCTGCCGTATTTTTTGCCGCCTTTGCCTTTTTCTCCGTCGATCCAGTTGGCTGTATAGAGCTGAACTCCCGGCTGTGTCGTATAAACTTCCATTACCCTTCCTGAAAACGGGTCGTGTGCGGTGGCAGCAAGCCCCAGGGTACCTGTGCGATGATCCAGAACCCAGTTATGATCATAGCCGGCACCGAATTTCAGCTGTTGGTCTTCCTTGTCAATGTCCTGTCCTATTTTTTTCGGACTGGTGAAATCCAAAGGAGTACCCTTCACGGATAAAATCTCTCCCGTCGGGATATTGGTTTCATCGGTGGGGGTATAAAACTTCCCGCCGATCATTAATTCCTGGTCATACACTCTTCCTGATCCTTCGCCGGCAAGATTGAAATATGAATGGCCGGCGAGATTTACAACAGTTGTCTTGTCGGTGGTGGCAAGATAGTCGGTACGAAGCTCATTTGCATCAGTAAGTGTGTAAGTAATTGATACCTTAAGGTTTCCAGGGTACCCTTCCTCCCCGTCGACAGAAAAATACTCCATTTTTATTCCCGACCCCGATGCATTGACAACATGCCATACAACTTTATTGAAACCCTTTATACCGCCATGGAGGTGATTTGGACCGTTATTCACTGCAAGGGAATACTGTTTGCCGGCAAGACTGAATTTCCCGCCTGCAATCCTGTTGGCGCACCGGCCGCAAACAGCTCCCATATAGGGAGAGTTACCGTTAATATAATCAGCAATATTGTCATAACCCTGAACTATGTCGGCGAAATTGCCTTTCCGGTCAGGAACAAAGATGCTGACAATTATAGCGCCATAATTTGTTATCTGGGCAACAAGTCCGTTCTTGTTTCTGAGGGTAAACAAGCCTGTCGGTTTTCCGTTGTGGACTCCCTTGAATGATTCTTCGCGGATAATATTCATGGTTGATAATCTATATGGAAATAAAATCTAAGGTTACCTTTTATGGCTTAAAGGTTTAAAGGTTTAAAGGTTGACTATTCCTGCTCCCTGATGTCTTATGAATAAAGCATGACATGAACCTTTCCCGTAGATATGTTCCAGGGTGGTCACATATATGTCAAGCAGGTTACGGGGAACAAAGGCCTGGATTGTTCCGGCAAATCCTCCTCCGTGAACGCGCCATGCACCCTCACCCTTAAGTACAAGGTGGCTCAGGGCAAGGGCAAGGGAGACTCCCTGTTCAGATACATTATTGACAGGGTAAACGTTCTGGTTGTACATAAAGGAACTGTAACCCGATTCGGTCACCATGCCCAGGAAGGATTTAAAATCATTTTTCTCAAGGGCTTCCACCTGGTCAACAACCCGCTGGTTATCACCCTGAAAATGTATTGCACGCAGGATGGCCCTGTCCCCTACCCGTGAACGCATTTTCGGGGCGGCCTCGATAATCTGATCGAGAGTAACCTGACGCAGTACCTTTGCACCGAGTTCACGGGCCACAGCTTTCATATCGGTGGGAAGCGAGGCATATTCATCGTTAAGATCTGCATGATTCCCTCCTGTGTCGGTTATAACCAGTGAGAATCCTGTTCCAACAAAATCGAAATTGACTTTTTTCACAACCGGTTTTGAAGGATCCTCAAAATCAATCGTTATAAGGCCGCCCATTGCACATGCTGTCTGATCCATCAGTCCGCAGGGTTTGCCGAAATAATTGTTTTCGGAGTACTGGCCGATTATTGCATTCTGAATCGGATCGAGCGAGTCATCATTGAAAAGATGGCTCAGTATTGCTCCAATGAGAACCTCGAATGATGCTGAGGAGCTTAATCCGGAACCCTTTGGCACACCGCCATCGATACAGGCATCAAAACCGCCGACATTATATCCGAGCTCAGTGAGCCTCGAGCATATGCCTCTTACAAGGGCGGCCGATGTATACTGCTCGCGGGTATCGGGCCTGAGATAGGTCAGATCCACTTCAAACCTTGGATATCCCTCCGACAGAATGCGGATAACGTTGGTATTGTTTTTGGCTGCAACACACACATTGTCGAGATTAACTGCACCTGCAAGTACGCGTCCATAATTATGGTCGGTGTGATTCCCGCCTATTTCGGTGCGGCCGGGGGAAGTAAAAAACTCACAACCGGTATTTCCAAATTCGGCAGTGAATTGGTCCAGCAGGCCGGTATATCTTTCTGCGTTCCTCTTCAGTTCTGCAGGATCATTGCCATATAGTTCACGGAAAACATTGTTATCGCCATTATTGATCTTAATAATAAGATTTTCTTTTGTCGCCATGGATATTTGATTTTGATTTTGATTAAGATTTTGATTGAATGAATGTAAATATAATAATTGTCGGGAAATTATAAACGAAGCCGTCTCAAAACAATAATTGAGACGGCCTCCTATAGTAAATCATATATGATTGAATACCCTATCTGCGCTTGCTTCCGGCAAGTGCAAAGAAAACAATATACAGATAGCAGATAATTGGCAGGATGAAAGCAAATCTAACGCCAACCCCATCAGCAACCAATCCCATAAGGACAGGTATGACAGCCCCACCAACGATCATTGTATTTATAAGTCCCGATGCCATACTGAGTTCACCCTTGTCAAGTCCTTCAACTCCAAGTGCAAAAATATTCGGAAACATTATTGAATTGAAGAAACCGACTGATAATCCAACCCAAAGGATCACTGGTCCGCCAACCGACATTACAACCAGCAGCAGCAGGGCGGCGATTATTCCGAAAACGGCAAGCGAGCGGCTTGCATTGCCTCTTCCAAGCTGCATTGCCAGATAGTTCACTAATGCAATCCCGGCGAATATCAATCCATCGGTAATTTCCTTCCTTACGAACCATCCTACGAACAATGCAAGTGCAACCACCAGGATTGTATACAGATATTTCTTCGACTTTTCAACATTTGAAAGCATGAATGATCCGTAGAATCTGCCGACCATTGCGCCTCCCCAATATAGGGCAATCATCATTGCTGCATCATTGCGGGCGATTCCCAGCGCTTCCTGAAAATATCTCTGAAGCATTGCTGCTGTTCCGACTTCAGCGCCAACATAGCAGAAAATGCCGACGGCACCCAGTACAACATGCGGATATCTCCATACACTTTTCTTTTCAACACCCTGGGTTGAAATTTCAGGGAGCTTCAGGAAATAGATTGCAATTGCGATAATGATAACGACAATCGCAATTATCAGGAAAGGAGCTGTCGGAACATTTTCGGCGGCATTAAGGGCAGCATCTGCCGATGCCTTGAAAACGAACAGTCCTGCAAGTATGGGAGCAATATATGTTGCAATCGAATTAAGAGCCTGTGTAAGGTTCAGCCTGCCCGATGCGGTTGCAGCCGGACCGAGGGCAGTAACGTAAGGATTTGCAGCTGTCTGCAGGAACACCACACCGCCGGCCATGATAAAAATGGCAAAAAGGAAAAAAGGAAATGATACGGCTTTGGCGGCAGGGAAGAACAGGAAGCTTCCTACGGCAACCAGCAGTAACCCAAGTATCACACCTCCCTTGTAGCCAATCTTCTTGATGATACCGCCTGCCGTGAACGCGAGAACGAAATAGGTAAAGAAGAAAGCGCCATTTACAAGCTGAGCCTGAAAGTTGGAGAGTTCGAATACCGATTTGAACTTATCTGCCAGGGTAATGTTAAATGTGGTTACGAATCCAAAAAGGAAGAAAATCATTCCCATGAACATCATACCGGCTGTTTGAGTATTTTTCTGTTCTGTCATAATTTGAGTTTTAGGTTAGATAATTAAGATCATTTTTAGGCGGAAGTAAAATTACATTTAAAGATCGATTTTCCTATACCTGACCTGCGAATTTTTAAAAATCAAAGTAAATCCGGATTTCATACATGAATGGCTATCTTTGCAGAAATTGATCCGGAATTGACCAGATACTTCATATTCTTCTCATTCAAAGGCACCTTATACCACGGATGGCAGGTTCAGCCGAAAGCTGTTACCGTCCAGAAAATCATTGATGAAGCCATCTCCCTGATACTTGATGAAAAGATTGCCGCAACGGGGGCAGGCAGAACCGATGCCGGAGTTCATGCAAAGGTTTTCTGCGCCCACTTTGACAGTTTGAAACCTGACCTGGACAATAAAAAGAATCTCATTTTCAGACTTAACAGGTACCTCCCGGGCGATATTTCCGTGACAGGCCTAAGGAGGGTATTGCCTGATGCAAATGCAAGGTTCAGCCCGGTTTCGAGAACATATACCTACTTTGTTTCAAGGGTGAAGGACCCTTTCAGACTGGAAACATCGTGGTTCATACATGGTAACCTTGATATTGATGCCATGAACAGGGCCTCCGCGATTCTTCTGAACCATACCGATTTCACGAGCTTCAGCAGGCTTCACTCAGATAACAAAACCAATACCTGTAAAATATATAGTGCGGGATGGAAGATTGAAGAAAACATGCTGATTTTTACAATTAAGGCCGACAGGTTCCTGCGGAACATGGTAAGAGCAATTGTCGGGACAATGATTGAAGCCGGCAAAGGCAGGATAGAACCGGAAGAGTTTGAAAGGATACTTGAGTCGAAAAACCGTTCCTCCGCCGGAATGTCAGCTCCTGCAAAAGGCTTGTTCCTGACGGGGATCGAGTATCCTGAAGAGATATTTATCTGACGGGAAATATTTGATTCTTTTAATCGTTTGTAATAAAATCAAAAGGATAAACACTTAAAAAACATATGAATATGATACTGATCTCTGCACTTTCAGAGCCGCTTGCCGCGATTTCATCCACAGAACAGGCAACGACCATTCTCGATCTGCTGATGAAGGGAGGTATAATAATGATTCCGATCGTTCTCCTTTCAATCATCAGCTTCTACATTTTTATTGAAAGGCTCGTCTATATAAGGCGGACAACATCCATTCAGAACGGACTTGTGGCAGCAATTGCAGGAGAACTCCAGAACGGTAATTCCAAAAATGCCCTGATCCATGCAAGGAACAATCAGGCAGCCCTTGGAAGAATACTGGAAAGCGGAATAGAGAAGATTGGAAAATCCCAGACCGAGGTTGAAAGAAACATGGAAACTTCCACCAATCTGGAGATCACCAAGATGGAAAAGAACACCGGCTACCTTGGCATTATAGCCAGTGTGGCTCCAATGCTTGGTTTCATCGGGACGATTGCGGGGGTTATTAAGATCTTCTATAATATTTCCCTTGCCGATAACATAAGCATCGGAATAATTGCCGGCGGGCTCTACCAGAAAATGATCTGCAGCGGGGCCGGACTGATAGTCGGTGTTTTGGCCTACGCGGCATATCATTACCTCCAGATGAAGATCGACAGGTACATTATCAGGCTTCAGGAATCCCTGATACAATTCCTAAAGGCTGTGTAAGATGAATATCAGGAGAAGAAAACAATTCAAACCGGAAGTCAGCACTTCCTCACTGAACGACATCATGTTCTTTCTTTTGTTGTTCTTCCTTATCGTCTCAACACTGGCAAATCCGAATGTCATCAAGGTCCTTCTGCCAAAGTCGAAAAGCGCCCAGGAGATTGATAAACAGCAGGTTAACCTTACCGTAACTGCCGACAGAAAGTATTTTATCGACCAGAATGAGGTTCTGCTCTCGGAACTGGAGCAGAAGCTTCAGGAACATGTAAAGGGGATTCAGAATCCGACAGTCGTCCTGCGATTTGCCAAAAGCCTTAATATACAGGATCTCGTGGATGTCCTGGAAGTCGGTGTAAGGCTTGATATCAAGATGGTGATGGCGACGGATAAGTCGAATGCATCGCTGTAATCTCCATGATCAGATTCAATACTGTCCGACAAAAAACATACATATCACTGTTACTATTCATCTTTGTTCCATCCCTACGGGATTTATAAACATTGGGGCCTTTATTTTTTCTATAAATATTTAGTTCCTAACGGAACTGTCCCATAGGGACAAAATATTGATAGCCTTTGTTCTCAAAAAAATTTTAAAGTCCCGTATGGGACGAAATAAAGTATAGCGGTTAATATTGAAATAGTTATCGTAATACGATTATTATTACCACTAGTGTCCGACTAAAATAATAAAAGAAGGGGTACTCCCCTAAGGTTTCCCCCAGATGTTGTAATTTGGTTTTTCCACAAACTAAATACAACATGGGTAAAATTACAGAAATAAAATTTGTCGGACAGCCGGTTTTCAAACAGATTATGAATTTGATTGATAAATTTGATATACAATGGTTGATCAACAAGCATCAGAGTGATTACTATTACAAATCTTTTAAAACGAGAACACATCTTCTTACGATGCTGTTCGGGATATTAAGCCGTTGTGACTCCATGACCGAGATATGCGAAGGATTGAGGGCTTTAAGCGGAAAGCTTAATCACCTGGGATTGGATCAGGCCCCGGCAAAGAGCACAGCCTGTGACGGACTGCGTAACAGGAGCTGCAAGTTTTTTGAGGACTTGTATTTTCATCTGGTAAAGCATTACCAGAGTTTTTTGTCGGACAGCCGGACGTTTGGACTTACATTTAAAGAGATACTTTTAATCGATTCCACAACAATCCGCCTGTTCAGCGATATCCTCAAAGGGGTTGGCCGTAATCCCAGCGGAGACGGACGACGTAAAGGCGGGCTGAAGGTCCATATGCTTATTGATGCAGTTCAGTCGGTTGGACGGTTTATTAAACTGACGGCAGCCAGAGTTCATGATCACGTGTTTTTAAAGAGCCTGGCACTTGTTCCTGGCAGTATGATCATCTTTGACAGGGGATACAACGATTACCGTCAGTTTGCAGAATGGACAGAGCAGAAAGTGTATTTTATCACCCGCCTGAAAAGGAAGTCTGCTTATAAAGTCAGAGAAATTAAAAAAGCGTATGATCTGAAGACAGATCAGGCAATGGTTCTAAGGGAAGAAATTATTCAGCTTACTTATCACCCTGTGAAAGAAGATGGCAAGCAGGATATCAAAACAGATCTAAAACTGCAATTAAGAAGGATCGGTTATCAGGATGATCAGAATCACCATTACGACTTTCTGACAAACAATTTTGATATCCCGGCAGAAGAAGTTGCATTCCTTTACAAGAAAAGGTGGGGGATTGAATTACTGTTCAAGAAGATGAAGCAGAACTTCCAGCTGCATTACTTTTACGGAGAGAATGAGAATGCCATATATACCCAGGTATGGTGCACATTAATAGCTCAACTGCTGTTGACAGTAACACAAAAGATAGCACAGACTAAAAAAGCCTTCTCAGTAGTGGCTTCACTGGTAAGGATCCATTTAATAAGTATGCTTGATGTAAATGAGCTTCTGCGCAGCACACGGAGAGCCTTTAAAGGAAGACCGGCTCCGCCAGGGTTACAGCTATGCTTTAATATGCCGGGGGTAAATTTTTAAAATAAAAATATGATCACTGTTAATCTGTTACTTACAAGGGTTACTAATGAATCTAAAATTTTAATCGGACAATAGTGTATTATTACATGTAAAACGGTAATTATTTTACCTGAAACGATATCCGTTTTAAGCACTGTTCCAGATTTCCCATGATTTTTCTGCCTGGGAATAAAGCATTCTGAGGCCCGTCAGAACAGTGCATCCCCTCTCCTGCCCCATTTTAAGGAATGAAGTGATCTCCGGATTATAAACAAGGTCAAAAAGAATATGGCCGGGCCCGAGAAGGCTGTAGTCAATATGAGGTTTACCTTCTGTTTCGGGGTGCATTCCAAGCGGGGTTGTGTTTATTATCAGCTGAGAGTTCCGCAATATCGCATTATCAAGATCTGAATAAGTCAGGACACCTGGTTTCTTTTCCCGGGATACAAGAGTATAATGTATCTCCAGTCTTTTCAGGACATGACAAACCGCCTTCGAGCTGCCGCCGGTTCCAAGTACTATAGCCCCTGTAACTTCCTGACTCATCACGGGTTTCAGAGTGTCCATAATCCCGGTGATATCGCTGTTGAATCCGCTAAGAATGGATTTGCCTATAAGTTTTTCAATCCTGATCACATTTACTGCTCCAACCTCCAACGCTTCAGGATCGATTTTGTCGAGGAACTGCATCACGGATGATTTATAGGGTATTGTAACATTTAATCCCTCGAGGTCATTTTCCCAGATAAGATCAGTCAGCCGGCTGATGTCGGGCAGAGGAAAATTATCATAGGAACAATCCCTTATATTTTCATGTAAAAATTTTTCAGAGAAGTATCTTTTTGAAAAGGAATGCCCTAGAGGGAACCCTATTAGCCCGAATCTTCTCATCACAGCCAGGGAAGTTATCCTTTCATGTTTTCAGGAAGGAACTGGAAGAAAGTGTCTCCCCTCAGACCCTGCCGGAGGGATTCAAGGGGAATTATCTCGTTTGGAGCAATATTTCCAAGGTTGACATTGGCGCCGAAATGCTTTATAAACCAGGCCTGCTGTGATTTTAGCGGGGCTTCCCAAAGTACGTTTTCGAGCTTAACCTGGCCGGAAATCTCCTCGATAAGAGGCATGTTTACAGAGCCATCATCATTGTAGATACCAATGGTTCCGGATTCGCGGGCTTCGGCAATTACCTTGACAGAGCCTGCTTCAAGTTCCGATTTCATCATTTCAACCCATTCACCCGGAGAGTAGATTATATCCTTTTTCTTTGATCCAACCTCCGAAATGACAGTTCCCCTCTTTGACAGGATCCTGATGAACTCGAGCTTCCTGCCATGTTCTATTTCATACGACCCGTCGGAGACTTCAACCAGGCTGATCTCATGTTTATCAAGGAATTCAACATATTCCCTGAACATATCCCTGATTACAAAGGCTTCAAAAAGAGTGCCCCCGAAATAAGGGACGCATCCTGCATCCTTATAGATTCTGAGTTTCTTCTCAAAACCCGGAGTGATAAGTGATGTTCCGAATCCGAGTTTCACAAAGTCGGTATATTCACTTCCCACCGACATGAAATCTTCGGCTTCGCGTATACTGAGACCCTTATCCATGACCATTGTAAGTCCGTGGTTTCTTGGCTTTGGGGGACGATCAGGCAGGAATGGGAGTATGTTCTTCATGACAGTAATGATATGATTTAAATGGCTATGTGCTTGGGGCTTGGGGCATGCGGATAATCAGCGGAGGTTATGGTTTTCAAGGAGCTTCTTGATCTTACGGTTGAACAGGTTGACCGGAAAAATATCATGAAACTCCCTGAAGAGTTCCTTGTCGACGTCAAGGGCAAGCGCCAGGTGTTTGTGTGCCTTTTCCATAGATCCGTCGTGAAGATAGTAGGAAGCCAGGATATAATTGATGCCGGGAACGTCCCCTATAATTTTATATGCCTTCTCGAAATACGGCAGAGCACGCGGTACAAAGCCATCGTAGAGGATCATCCTGCCCAGATCGGTCCAGACATCATTATAATATGCATCAAGCTTCAGAGCCTCCCTGAAGCATCGCAGGGTATCCTTTTTCTCGTTCTTTGCATAGTGAGCCTTGCCGAGCATGTACCATATCTCAGGATTTTCATCGTCGAGCCTTACAGCCTTCCGGAGGAAAATCATGGCATCATCGGGGGAGCCTGACTCAAGTGCAATGATGCCAAGCCCGAACCAAGGGTCGGCATATTCCGGAGCTATCTCGATTGCCTCATGATAATATTTCCTGGCAAGGACCAGATCGTTTGTTTTTTCATAGCATTCAGCCAGGTAGGTCATTGCCTCGAAACTGTCGGGCTCATTCTCAAGGTACTCGTGATAAACCGGAATGGCGTCGGCATATTTCTCGAGATTGCAGAGGATATTGGCTTTGTTGAATATGGCAAATGTATTCTGGTTATTAATGGCAAGTGCATAATCATAAGCCTCCAGCGCCTTTTCATAATCCTCCTGCTTGTTATATATTATGCCAAGGTTGTACCATGCGCTGTCGGAGAATGGTTCAACCTCGAGGTATTTCAGGTAATAGGAGATGCTGTTCTCAAAATCCTCGGTCTTTTCATATGCATAGGCCAGGTCATAAAGGTGTGCATAGAAGTCGGGCTCAAGGGTCAGCAGCTTTTTCATGTATGGTATCAGATACTCGTAATAATTGAGGTTCTGAAGCACTGAAGTTATTGAGAACAGGATATTTCCCGGGTCGTCAGAATCAAGCGTGAGGGCAAAGTCAAACATTTTCTTCGCACCCTGGATATCGCCAAGGATACCCATGCCGGTTCCCTTTGCCACATATATCTCATGGTTTCCAGGTTCAATATTTTCAAGTTTTTTCAGTATCCTCAGTGCTTCAACGGCACGTCCCTTATCCAGAAGGACCCTGGCTTTACGTAGCTGGATTGAAACGGAATTCGGATGCTGTTCAGAGGCAAGAGTTGCTGCTTCAAATGCTTTTATTGAATTGTTGCTCTCAATATAATAGTCAATAATCGTCTCAAATTCAATGACATCGAAAAAATAACTTTCATTATTCTTCTTCATCCGTTCAAATTTCTGAACGGCATTCTTCAACTCCTCCTCATAGAAAAAACTGAACTTGTCTTCTTCCATCCCCTGTAAAATATTGAGTACAAATTTAATAACATTTTAAATAATCCGTTTTTGGCCGTTGGTATATTATCAACATTTTAAATATTTTTTAAACAGCTGAAATACAAGACAATAAGAAAATAATTGAAGCATTCTGGAGTTTTCCGACTTTTCAACGCAACCTCCCGGCAGGTTTTTCCATCTATTGATTTAGAAACAAAGACCAATAACTAATATACCTCATTTACCCTGGAATTAACCTAAATTCTACCTTCGAAGAACCGGGCATAAACCCGGTTTTTCATTTAATATTTACCGCCATAATAATTTTTATTCTCCGGCCAGCGTTTACATAATGCAATACTTTTACCGGTGTAAAATGAAAAAAAAACATTATCTGATCTCGGCACTATTCCTGGTACTTGTGAATCCTCTGTATGTTTCATGCAAAAAAACTGAAAACCCCATCGTTTATGAAAAAGGGATTTTCCCTGATACACTGTTGCCTCTGACTGGATTAAATTCTGCATATGATGATTACAATCTCAACATTTACACCCTGAACAATTACCTGCCTGTTATTTTTTCGAGCAACCGGCTAAGCAGCGGTGAACAGTTTGATCTTGTGCAGGGGGTGGTCACCTATATTTTTAACCAGACCACCGGAGAGTTCCTGCTACAGTCGGAGAATAACAATAATCCGTTCTTTACAGAGCTAACAACCAGACTTAGTACTGATAAGGACGATTTTGGCCCTTACCGGTTATACAGTTCCCTTGACGGTTACGAGTATACAATAGTCTCATCAGTAAACGAAAATGGAAATCTTGACTTTAATTACGTCATGAATCTTCCATATTTCGGAGCTGTTGTTCCTTCGGTTTTCGGACCGTTTCTTGCAGTAAAACTCAATTCTGGTTCCAATGATGCCTATTTTTGTTTTGACACCAACCAGGACTCTGCTTACTACACCTCAGATGCAGATGGTGATTTCAATATTTACGTCTTGAAAAGAGATCCTTCAGTAAAGATTGAAACCTGGCTTAATTCCGCATGGGCGGCTCCTCAGAAGGTTAATGTACTGAACAGTGCCGTCAATGACAAGTGTCCCTGGATTTTCAGGAAAATTATGGTATTTGCATCCGACCGGGATGGAGGATTCGGAGGCTATGACCTCTATTATTCGCGGTTTAAAAACGGAAACTGGGAGACTCCTGTGAACATGGGTCCGGAAATAAACAGCTCTTCTGACGAATACAGGCCAATTTTATCGGGTGATGAAAATTTCTCCAATATGTTCCTGATGTTTTCCTCAAACCGGCCCGGTGGCCTGGGAGGATTCGACCTGTACTTTACAGGGATTACTTTGTGAGTATGAAAAAGGCACTGGGCTCTGGGCTCTGGGCACTGGGAACAGGTAGCTGGCAACCAAATCCTTGATTACTAACAAGCACCGAGGAACCAGGACCCAGTATCATATTCTATTTATTCCGGACGGCCATCAGAGTATTCCTGAGGAGAGCCACTCTCGTCATTGGGCCTACACCCCCCGGAACAGGAGTTATATACGAACAGAGAGGGGCAACATTCTCAAAATCAACATCTCCGGCGAGCCTCCATCCCGATTTGCATCCCGGATCGGAAATTCGTGTTGTGCCAACATCGATAACGACCGCGCCCGGCTTGATCATATCAGCCTTTACAAATCCGGGCGATCCGAGTGCTGCGACGATAATGTCGGCTCTCTTCAAATGAGCACCGATATCCTTTGTCCTGCTGTGGACAACCGTAACCGTTGCATCCATTCCCTTCTGCGACATCAGGATACTCAGCGGGCGCCCCACTATGCTGCTTCGCCCGATAATAATGCATTCCCTGCCTGAGGCCGGTATGTTATAACGGCGCAGAAGCTCAACAATTCCAAATGGAGTGGCTGGCAGGTATCCTGGAAGTCCGATTACCATCCTGCCAATGTTCACCGGATGAAAGCCGTCTGCATCTTTTTCAGGATCAATGGCTTCAATAATCCTGTTCTCCACGATATGATCAGGCAGCGGAAGCTGAACGATAAAGCCGTCGACATCCGGATCTTCATTCAGCTCGTTTATCTTTCCTATTAGCTCTGATTCAGTCACATCATCCTTAAGCCGAATAAGGGTTGATTTGAAACCAACCTCGGCACAATCCTTTACCTTGTTACTCACATATGTCTCGCTTGAACCGTTGTTTCCGACAAGGATGGCAGCAAGATGCGGAATCTTCCTGCCCGATTCCCTTCTCTTTGCAACCTCTCCGGCAATTTCCTGCCTGATAAGGGATGCGGTGCTTTTTCCGTCAATAAGGGTATACATGTTTCTTTTTATCTGCGGCCCATCATTCTGGCCGGATTCTTGCTTTTAGTCACCATTTTCATCATGCGGCGGGTTTCGTCAAACTGTTTAATAAGCTTGTTCACCTCCTGGACGGAAGTACCGCTTCCCAAAGCAATCCTTTTCCGGCGGCTGCCGTTAAGGACTACGGGATTCGTTCTTTCTTCGGGGGTCATGCTTCTGATTATCGCTTCGATCCCTTTGAAGGCATTGTCGTCGATATCGAGATCCTTGACAGCTTTGCCGACCCCAGGGATCATCGCCATCAGGTCCTTGACGTTGCCCATTTTCTTGATCTGCTGTATCTGGGAAATAAAATCGTTAAAGTCGAACTGGTCTTTGGCGATCTTTTTCTGGAGTTTTCTTGCCTCTTCAGAATCAAACTGCTCCTGGGCTTTTTCAACAAGCGATACGATATCTCCCATTCCAAGTATCCTGTCGGCCATACGGGCCGGATAGAATACATCGATGGCATCCATTTTCTCACCGGAGCTTACGAATTTAATAGGCTTGTCAACGACAGATCGTATTGACAGTGCGGCTCCGCCTCGTGTATCGCCGTCAAGCTTTGTAAGCACAACGCCGTCGAAATTGAGCCTTTCGTTGAATTCCCTTGCTGTATTCACCGCATCCTGGCCTGTCATTGAATCGACCACAAAAAGTATCTCATGCGGGTTGACGGCATCCTTTATTGCAGCTATCTCATTCATCATTTCCTCATCGATCGCAAGGCGTCCGGCTGTGTCGATGATAACGACATCATGTCCTTTCAGTTTTGCCTCCCTGACGGAGTTTTTTGCAATCTGAACGGGATTCCTGCTCCCCTCTTCGGTATATACCGGCACCTCAATCTGACCGCCAATGACTTTAAGCTGTTCAATGGCCGCTGGTCTGTAAACGTCACCGGCAACAAGGATGGGATTCTTTCCTCTTTTGGTTTTGACCATTCTGGCCAGTTTTCCGCTGAAGGTTGTTTTTCCTGATCCCTGCAGACCTGCTATCAGGATTATTGAAGGGTTTACCTTTATATTAATGTCGGTCCTGTCGCCTCCCATCAGATCAACAAGTTCATCATGAACTATCTTGATCATCATCTGAGAGGGATTTACTGATTTAAGCACCTCCTGTCCCAGGGCCTTGGTTTTTACGGTATCGGTGAACTGTTTTGCAATCCTGAAGTTCACATCCGCATCAAGCAGAGCCCTTCTTACTTCCTTAAGTGTCTCAGCAATATTTATTTCGGATATCCGACCCTGTCCCTTAAGTATCTTGAAGGATTTCTCCAGTCGTTCGCTAAGTGATTCAAACATATATGTATATAGAAATTTAAAAACTACATTCGTTCAGGCATTTCAATCCCAAGAAGCCACATCCCTGAAAATAAAACCTCGCTGGTTACCTTTGAAAGGAAAAGTCGGAAATTCCTCCTGGAGTTATCTTCTTCTCCAAGGATGGAGAAATCGTGATAGAACTGGTTGAATTCCCTTGCAAGCTCATAGCAGTAATTTGCAATTACTGCAGGAGAATATTCCGATGCAGCTTCATTGACCGTATCTGAGAATTTCCTGAGCAGTTTTATCAGTTCAATCTCCTTGATCCCAGGCCTGGCCGTATGGACAGATCCCAGGTCGGGAGCTATGCCCATCTGCTCCGCCTTTCTGAAAACCGATTTGATCCTGGCATAGGTGTACTGGATAAAGGGTCCTGTGTTCCCGTTGAAGTCGATTGATTCTGAAGGATTGAAAGTCATATTTTTATGGGGATCGACCTTCAGAATATAGTATTTAAGGGCGCCCAGTCCTATTTTTCTGAAGATATCATCTTTTTCATCCTCAGGGTAATCGGTTAGTTTGCCAAGTTCCAACGAGACCGTTTTTGCGGTCTCTTTCATCTCATTTATAAGGTCATCGGCATCCACCACCGTTCCTTCGCGTGATTTCATCCTCCCTTCGGGAAGCTCGACCATTCCGTAAGAATAGTGGATAAGGCCGTCGGCCCACTCATAGCCCATCTTTTTCATCAGGGCCCTTAGTACCTGGAAGTGATAATTCTGCTCATTACCAACCACATACAGGGTTTTATTGAAATGAAAATCATTCTGCCTTGCCACAGCGGTTCCAAGATCCTGGGTCATATATACAGCTGTCCCATCGGATCGCTGGAGCAGCTTATGATCGAGTCCCTGAGAAGTAAGATCGACCCAAATTGAATTGTCTTCGGGCTGATAAAGGATATTCTTCCTTAGCCCTTCCATGACAATCTCTTTCCCGGTCAAGTATGTTTCTGACTCATAATATATTTTGTCAAAATCGACACCAAGCATTTTATAGGTCTGGTCAAACCCGGCATATACCCATGAATTCATTGTTTTCCAGAGATCTACCACTTCGGAGTCGCCCTGTTCCCACTTCAGGAGCATTTCCCTTGCTTCAACCATCAGTGGTGCCGAGTTTCTTGCCTCAGGCTCGTTCATCCCGCTTCTTACCAGACCTTCAGCCTGGCTTTTATATTCCTGTTCAAACCGTACATAGTATTTACCGACAAGATGGTCGCCCTTAATGCCGCTTGACTCGGGAGTCTCGCCGTTTGAATATTTCTTCCATGCAAGCATCGATTTGCATATATGGATG
This sequence comes from uncultured Bacteroidales bacterium, assembly GCA_963696535.1. Lineage (GTDB taxonomy): Bacteria > Bacteroidota > Bacteroidia > Bacteroidales > VadinHA17 > LD21. The sequence goes on along the minus strand of CAVOKP010000013.1, from coordinate 516,083 downwards.
CCGCGGTCGTTGACTATATTGGTTTTGATAACCCTGTTTCCGCAGGAGGAAAGGATCCGGAAAAGCGAAAAACCAAGAAGGTTGTTCCGGATATGCCCGAGATGCAAGGGCTTGTTGGTGTTGGGTGAGGAATATTCCACAAGGATCACTTCCGGATTTGCCGTCTGGCAGTTTGAAAACAGATTCTTTCCGGATGCAAGACCGGCAAAGTACTCAATCCACCACCTGTCGGAGATTTCGAGGTTCAGAAATCCCTTGATGACGTTAAATCCGGAAACGGAAGGGAATGTTTCAAGAAGGTAATTGCCAATGTTTTCCCCGGTCCTTTCAGGGGTATTCTTAGAATAGCGCAGAAGTGGAAACACAACAAGCGTAAAATCTCCCCTGAACTCTTTCCTCGTCTCCTGCAGCTGAACAAGATTTCCGGGCACCTCGCTATTATAAAGGACTTTTACAGCTTCTATTATTTTATCCTTTAAAATAATCTCCATTGCTTAAAAAAAATTTCGTCTGCAAATATAACATTTTAATAGGATCGGCGTATAAACCATCAGAATGCGATATAATGGGCGTTGTTTTTATGTCAGGCATCAGGATTTTATATCAACAAACAGTTTTATTTGACTACTGACCTTTTCTTTTTGATTAAAATTTCATTAAGAAATAAAAAGATGTTATACTTTTGAGTATGACATTTAGAGTATTAAAAAAGGAATAAAAACCGAGCCTGTTATGAAGGAGCTAAAGAACCTGTTCGTCGAACAAAGTGATAAAACCCCGCTTATTGACCTGAACCATATGAATGGAGAACTTATATTGTCAGGCAAATCAATTCCGATCAACGCTCCCAGGATCTTCGAACCCATTCTTGAATGGGTCAACGAATACGTGAAAAATCCAAGGCAAACGACAAATTTAAGGTTAAATCTTGAATATTTCAATACCGCTTCTTCAATCTGGATTGCAAAAATTGTCAAGGCTCTTACAAGTATCAGCAAACCGGAGTGTGTTCTTATCCTTCATATATATTTTCCGATTGAGGATTTCGATGATATCGATGATATCAAGGATGATCTCAGCCCCGTGATCGATGTTATCAGCAGTGCAACGGTAAGCGTCGGTCTTAAGATATACGGAACAGACGAAAGCGGAAAGGTCCTTAAGGAATCAATGATATTTATTTAATCTCTTCCGTTCAATTATCTTCCCCCCTTTAAAGTTTTCTTGATTTTTTGCCCTAACTTTATTACGGTAAATTAATTGCATTACACCATGCGCCGGGTATGTTTTGTATTGCTAACAATTTTTATCGTTATGGAAACATTTTCCCAATCCAGGTCATCAGACAGGCAGCCTGTGGCTGCCGGCAGGTTTTATTCAGCCGATAAGGAGACACTGATGAACGACGTTTCGGAGCTCTTTAAATCGTGCGTAAAGAGTTCTTCAGGTTCAGGAATGGCCAGGGCAGTAATCAGTCCGCATGCAGGCTATGTCTTTTCGGGAAAGGTTGCGGCCTCTGCCTATACTGCAACCGGCAGGAATACTCAATATAAGAATATTTTCATTATCGGTTCGAGCCACGTAATGACCTTTGAGGGAGCATCAGTATATAACACCGGTGATTTTGTGACACCACTCGGCAGAGTAACTGTAAATAAGGAAATTGCCAATAAGCTTAAAGCTGAAAAGCTATTCAGCTTTCCGGTCAGTGCACACCTGCAGGAACACAGCCTTGAGGTTCAGCTGCCCCTCATTCAGTATTATTTCCAAAATAACCCTCAGATTGTTCCGATAATAATCGCAACAAACAATGCGAATAATATCAGAAAGTTAGCCGGTATCTTAAAGCCTTGGTTCACTCCGGAGAATCTTTTTGTCATAAGCAGCGATTTCTCCCACTACCCCTCTTATAAAACAGCAAATGAAGTTGACAATGCAACAGCCGAAGCAATAGTATCGGGCGATCCGGAAAAGTTCCTGGATGTGCTTGAGAAGAACTCCAGGGCTGACCATCCGGGACTCTCTACAAGTATGTGCGGATGGACGTCGGGACTGCTTCTTCTCTACCTGGCTGAAGGCACCGGCCTTCAGTTTAAAAAGATCGATTACTGCAATTCAGGAGACTCACGCTACGGAAGCAAGGACGAAGTGGTCGGATACCATGCAATTGCCCTTTTCGGAAAGAACTCCGGAAGCAGTGCCTCCGGGAATCTGGCTGAGAAGATAACCTTTACAGGGAAGGAAAAGGATCTGCTGATTTCGATTGCCCGCGACAATATTAAATCCCTTCTTTACAACAGAAAAAAGGTTGCTGTCAATCCGGAGCTGCTTCCGGCAGTTTTCAGGGAACCGCTCGGGGCTTTCGTGACATTAAAGATCAATGATTCACTCAGAGGTTGCATTGGAAGGTTTATCTCTTCCGATCCTCTATATGAGGTGGTCATTGAATCCTCCGCTTCTTCCGCTTTTGAAGATCCGCGGTTCTCACCGCTTACAAAGGATGAACTTGCAAAGACAGATATCGAGATAACAGTTCTTGGCCCGATGAAGAAAATCAGCTCAATAAGTGAGATTGTTCTGGGCCGGCATGGCATATACATCAAAAAGGATTCGCGGTCGGGCACAATGCTGCCCCAGGTGGCAACTGAAAATAACTGGACCGTGGAACAATTCCTGGGTTACACTTCACGCGACAAGGCAGGGATTGGCTGGGACGGCTGGAAGGATGCTGAAATTTACATATATGAAGGCATAGTGCTTGAAGAAACGAAAAAGTAACAATGTATAATGTTATAGGTATAGGTACAACAACAATAGTCCTTTATTTCATTAGTTACATTTTATGCCGCACCAATCTGTTTTCGCGGCAATCCCACTTAAAACTCTGGAATTTCATCCTTGCAGCAGCATTTACCCTGACGGCCCTTGCCGGTATTTTCCTGGCTCTGCAGGTCAATTACAAATGGAATATCCCGGTTATAAAAACAATCCTCAGGTGGCACGTGGAGATGGGTATCGGTATGACGGTGACGGGCTTTGTTCATTTCCTGCGGCATTTTTCATACTTTACGGGAAGACCGCCGAAACAGGAGGAAAAGGCTTCCCGGCCGGCAGATTTCAAGGTTTTATCAGGCTGGGACCTTCCGCTTAATCTTTTCATTACAGGGTTTATAAGTTCATCAGTTCAATTTCTCTTATTACGGGAGATGATGAACATAACAGGGGGCTATGAGCTTATTTCAGGCGCCTTTCTTTGTTCCTGGCTTATTGGTTCAGCCGCAGGATCAGGTTTGGCGCCAAAATCTCCATTGACAGATATCAGGAGGATCAACCTTCTGTTTTCGGCAGGACCAGTCGCGTCTGTTGCCATTTTGCTGCTTTTGTCGCGGCTTTTTCTGGAACCGGGAGAGACTCCATCATTTCTTGCCGGTATGGTTCTGACTTTCCTTGTCCTTCTCCCCTTCTGCCTGATATCGGGATTCACCTTTATAAAGCTTGTCACAGCAGGTCAGGACAGGAATCTTATTCCGGGAAAATCATTCTCCATTGAAACGGCAGGAGGAATAGCTGCAGGGATAATTGTATCAATTCTTTGTGCAGGAATACTGAATACATATCAAACCCTGCTGCTTATCGTCACACTGGGAATAACCTGGACCCTCCTGACCTTCTTCATTTACAATAAAAGTAAAAAGCTTGCATTCAAAAGCGCTGTTCTTTTCTTTTCAATTTTTCTGATACTCGGCTCACCTGACAGGATTTTACGACAGGTGCTTCTTCGAGGTATAAACGTAACGGAGACTTTCGACACACCTTACGGAAACGTGACAAAGGGAGAATACCGGAATGAGCCAAGCATCTATTACAATCAGAGGCTGCTGGTCTATAACAACGACGCAGCTGACAGTGAAGAAGATATTCACTATGGGATGCTTCAGACCAATCAACCTGGAAACGTACTGCTGATCTCAGGTCCGGTCAATTCAAGGATGAAGGAATTAAGCAAATATAATCCCGGGAGGGTGGTATTCGCAGAGCGCGATCCTGCGCTGTCGGTAATGGAACCTCCTGCCAAAACAGGGTTTTCGACTGTTCTGGAAATCGTGAATGATGATGCTCTGAGCTATGTCAGAAAGACCGAAGAAAAGTTTGATGCAGTAATAATGCTTCTTCCTCCTCCCTCATCGCTCCTTTTAAACAGATATTATACTTTCGAATTCTTCACTGATGTCAGGAACAGGATGAATCCCGGAGGAGTCTTCTCTTGCTCGCCGGGAATAAATCCCAACTATTTCAACAGGGAATCCATCAGGCTCTATTCTTCGGTTTTCAACAGCCTGAAAGCCGTGTTCGAAAATGTGGTGCCTGTGAGCGGCAACAAGCTCTATTTTATTGCCAGCGACAGAGAACTTTCAACTGCTTTCTCAGAACTCGCAGTCCGGAAAAACATTAACAACCTTTACGTTGGTCCCGATTATCTTTCCGATGACCTGACGGCATTAAAATCCGAAGAAATTACCTCACTGATGGACAACGGTATCAAGGTGAACAGATCAGCTTTTCCTGTAGCCTGTTTTTATTACCAATCATTCAGCCTCAGTAAGAACCTGAATGAGAAGATACCCGGAATAGTTCTCCTGGCACTGCTCTTCGCACTATCCATAAAGAGCTTGAAACCAGATAATTCAATGATGTATTTCAGCGGTCTGACCCTTGCCGGATACGAAATTATACTGCTCCTGCTTCTCCAGGTTTCAATCGGCAACATGTACCAGCTGACCGGACTGATAATTGCGGGTCTGATGGCTGGCCTGGCGGCAGGTTCTGGGTTAAGAATTCCGTATCTGGAAAGATGGACGATTGCTCCAAAAGCTGCCCTGTTAATCATGATTTATGCGGTTTTGGGTCTTATTGCAGGTACCATTATTGCAATGGAGAAGCGTTTTGCCGTGACCGTTATATTGATTCTTTCCGGATTTCTGCCTGCAGTTGTGACGGGAAGTATTTTCCGTGCCCTTACTTCCGGAAGAACCGGAAATTCTAATACTGCGGGAATATACAGTGCAGATCTTTCGGGATCGGCAATCGGATTCATTGCATTTTCGGGACTTGGTGTTCCCCTTTTCGGGATCAGCAGATCGCTGTTTTTTCTACCGATACTCGTCCTTGTCGGTTTTCTGTTTTCATTAACCGGCAGAAAGCATTAGTTTTTTCTTAATTTTGAAGGGTGTAATCCCTATCATTCAAGGCATGAATCATAAGATCAGCAAACGCAGTTTCATCAGGAAATGTGCCGCCCTGTCGGCTGGGGCCCTCTGCCTGCCGGCAACGGGATTTCTTTCTGAAGAGCAGACAGGTTTCAGGAAGGAGGCAATGTTCCAGGAAGAGACGGCAAGAGGCATCATGTGCAGGATTTGTCCGAATGAATGCGTGCTGAAGGAGGGTGAGCTGAGCAAGTGCAATAACCGGAAAGTCATCAGGTCAAAGCTATACACGCTTGCGTATGGCAATCCCTGCTCAGCAAATGTCGATCCTATTGAAAAGAAGCCGCTGTACCATTTCTTACCGGGAACAAGGGCATTTTCAATAGCCACTGCAGGATGCAATCTTGTATGCCTCAACTGCCAGAACTGGACAATATCTCAGACCAGTCCCGACAAAACCAGGAATAACAGTCTCATGCCAGACATGGTTGTGACGGAAAGCATCGCAAAGGGATGCAAATCGATTGCCTTTACTTACTCAGAACCCGTTACATTCTACGAATATGCCTACGATACGGCGGTCCTTGCAAAACAGGCAGGGATCAGGAACATCTTTAAATCGAACGGATATATCTATCCGGAACCGCTGAAGAAACTTTGCGGGGTGATTGATGCTGCCAATATCGACCTGAAGGCCTTCAGCGAAAGCACCTACCTGAGGCTTTCCGGAGGGAAACTGCAGCCTGTGCTTGATTCGCTGAGGATTTACAGGGATATGGGTGTTTGGCTTGAGATCACAAACCTGATAATACCAAAATGGACCGACAACACGGACGAAATAAAAAAGATGTGCGGATGGCTCGCTGAAAACGGATTTACGAAAGTTCCCATTCATTTCAGCAGGTTCCATCCTACATACAAGCTCGAACAGCTTCCGCCAACTCCGGTTGATACACTGAATAAGGCTGCACAGATTGCCCGTGAGGAAGGATTATTATATGTTTACACAGGGAATGTTCCCGGAAGTGAATTGTCCGATACTAAATGCCCGGGGTGCGGAGGCACTATGGTCGTCCGGCAGGGATACCGGATAACTGCCAACAACCTTGCAGAAGGTAAATGCGGCAAATGCGGAAGGAAAATTGACGGTGTCTGGAGCTAAAATCATGAAAATCCAATGAATCAGGCTGATGCAAAGGAACGTATCGAAAAACTTCGTAAGGCAATCGAAGAACATGACAGGAGATATTATGTGCTTAGTCAGCCGGTGATCTCGGATTTTGAGTATGATCTCCTTGTAAATGAGCTGGAAACGCTTGAAAAGAAGTTCCCTGAGTTCATTGTACAATCATCTCCCACACGGCATGTCGGCAGTGATTTAACGAGGGAATTCATTCAATACGAGCATAAATACCCTATGCTGTCGCTTGGGAACACATATAATTATGAAGAAATAAGGGATTTTGACAGCAGGGTCAGAAAATCGGTGTCAGGGGATGTGGAATATGTTTGCGAGCTTAAATTCGACGGCGCATCGATAAGCATTACATATATAAACGGTAAAATGGCAACAGCCGTTACAAGGGGTGACGGCACGAAAGGCGATGATGTCTCCGTAAATATAAGGACGATAAGAAGCATTCCTTCGGAAGTGAAAGCCCCGGATATCCCGGGTGAGTTTATTGTAAGGGGTGAGATCCTTATACCGAGGGCTGTTTTCACCAGGCTTAATGAGGAAAGGGAAAAAGAAGGACTGAATCTTTTTGCCAATCCACGCAATGCTGCTTCAGGAACCCTCAAGATGCTCGATCCGGCTGTTGTGGCATCGAGAGGCCTGGATTGCCTGTTTTATTTTCTCCTTGGAGAGGAGCTTCCCTGCACGTCTCATTATGAAAACCTGATGAAGGCTGCAGGCTGGGGATTTAAGGTTGCCGACAGTATCCGCCTGTGCAAAGGCATTGAAGATGTAATCGGGTTCATCGATTCGTGGGAACACAAAAGGACTGATCTTCCTTATGATACCGACGGTGTTGTCATAAAGGTCAATTCACTTGACCAGCAGAAGGAAGCGGGGTTTACTGCCAAATCACCAAGGTGGGCAATTGCCTATAAATACAAGGCAGAACAGGCTTTAACTGAATTACTGTCGGTATCTTTCCAGGTAGGAAGAACAGGAACCGTTACTCCGGTGGCCAATCTTAAGCCTGTGCTCCTTGCCGGAACCACCGTCAGACGTGCATCCCTTCACAATGCCGACCAGATATTCCTTCTTGACCTCCATCTCAGGGATAAGGTCTATGTCGAGAAGGGAGGTGAAATAATACCAAAAATAGTCGGGGTTGAACACTCATCCCGCAGTAAGGAGAGCATTGCTGTTCAGTTCATAGACACCTGCCCGGAATGCGGAACACCCCTGGTCAGGAATGAAGGTGAAGCCAGCCATTTTTGTCCAAATTATATGCATTGTCCGCCTCAGATAAAGGGAAGGATTGAGCATTTCATAGCCCGCAAGGCGATGGATATTGAAGGGCTTGGAGAAGAGACAGTTGATCTACTTTTCGGGAAAGGCCTGATAAGGAATATTGCCGATCTTTACGAGCTTAACGCTGAACAGCTGGTTCCTCTCGAACGTATGGGCGAAAAATCGGCCTCCAGAATCATTGAAAGCATAAAAGGGTCCGTCAATGTTCCTTATCACAGGGTGATTTTTGCACTTGGAATCAGGCATGTCGGGGAGAGCGTTGCCAAGATACTGGCGGCCAGGTTCCCGTCGATTGATGAACTGATGTCGGCTGGTCCTGAAACTCTGACTGAGGTACGTGAGATCGGACCCAAAATAGCTTCCAGCATAATTGCGTACTTCAGCGATGATGATAACAGAGAAATCATCCGGCGGTTGAAATCGGCCGGTATAAAAATATCGGCGGAAACCTTTAAACAGAACACCGGGGGTCCCCTCTCCGGCAAGGCAGTGGTTATCTCGGGAGTTTTCATCCGGCATACCCGTGATGAATACAAGGATCTCATCGAAAAATACGGAGGAAAAAACTCCTCCTCCGTCTCATCAGGCACCTCATTAATCCTTGCGGGCGAGAATATGGGTCCGGCCAAAAGGGAGAAGGCAGAGGCTCTCGGAATAAAGATTATTGATGAAGAGGAATTTCTGGGTATCATCGGCGAAGATTAATAGCAGCATAATGCTTACATTTATAAAAAACTGTTAGGTTTGCACCATGGAGCTTCTGAGAAATCTGCGGGTAATGGCAGGCAGGTCGAGGTTGTCCGGTAAAATTACCCGGATCAGCCGGAAGGTTCATTTTCTCAACTTTTACAATGTCAGAAGCATTGGTATTGTATGGGATGCATCAAGACCCGAAGATTTCCCAATACTGTCGAGATTCCATCAGAAAATGGCCGAGAAGAACAAGGATGTGAAGATCTTCGGATATTTTCCGGGGAAGGAACTTCCTGATAAATACACTGCGATAAGGTATTTTACCTGCATGAAAAAGGATGAAGTCAACTTTTTGTATTGTCCTGTTCATCCTGACACAGAGTCCTTCATCAACACGGAATTCGATATACTGATTGATCTGAACTTCAGAAATCATTTTCCGCTGGTTTATGTCACTTCGCTTTCCCGGGCCGGACTGAAAGTGGGGCTGGCAGGCCTGAAACCTGAGACTTCACCTTTCGACCTGATGATATCGATGAAAAATCCGGTAAATATGGAAGGATACCTTGACCAGATTGTTTACTACCTTGACATGATAAATTCGGAATCAGCAAAAAAAGCAGTCTAATTACGAGATAATGAAAAGATTCAAAGGAGCCGGGGTTGCTATAGTAACGCCCTTTAAGAATGATTCAAGCATTGATTTTTCAGCTTTGGGACGGGTGATCAACCATGTTATCAACGGTGGGATCAATTACATTGTTGTTCTTGGTACAACGGGGGAATCTGTTACCCTGTCAAAAGATGAGAAACAGGCTGTCATTTCTTATGCCCGGGAAGCTGTCGACGGCAGGGTGCCCATCATAATCGGCATAGGAGGTAACAACACACAGGATGTAGTAAACAGCATAAGGCAGGCCGACCTCTCGGATATTGATGCGGTGCTTTCAGTTGCCCCTTATTACAATAAACCCACCCAGCGGGGGTTGTTTCTCCATTTCAAGACAATTTCAACATGGAGCCCGGTCCCTGTGATAATGTATAATGTACCAGGGAGAACCGGATGTAATATCTCCGCAGATACCTGTCTCGAGCTGGCTCAAAGCTGCGAGAATATCACAGGTATAAAGGAGGCATCGGGGGATCTTACCCAGATAATGAAGATAATCAGGGGCAAGCCTGAAAAATTTGATGTGATCTCAGGTGATGACATGCTTACTATACCGGTAATCGCCGCCGGAGGCATAGGGATTATTTCGGTGCTTGCAAACGCATTTCCGGCTGCCTGTGCCGAGCTCGCAGGCAATGCATTGAAAAACAATTTCAAAGCAGCAAGGGAATTACAGTTCCGTTACCTTAACCTGATTGAACTGCTGTTTACCGAAGGTAATCCTGCCGGGGTAAAAGCCATGCTTAACGTGCTCAATATCTGCCAGAATAACCTGAGATTGCCTCTAGTACCGGTCAGCCGGACTACAATGACAAGGATACAGAAGGCGATTGAAGAGGTCAGCAAAACCTGATTATCTTGCAGGGGCCGCAGGAGCTGACGGCTGGTTCATTCCGTGACACTGCTTGTATTTCTTTCCACTGCCGCAGGGACAGGGATCGTTCCGACCCACTTTCTTTTCAACCCTCACCGGTTCCACTTTCTGATTCTTATCAGGTGCTCCGCCGCCACCGCCGCCGGTGCTGCTGTATTGTGAAAAGTCGCTTTTGGAAGCCCGGTATTTGCTCATGTCAACCTGTCGTCTCCGCTGGGCTTCCTTTACCTGATCAGGATCCTGGGAAGGAATATGGCCTTTCATAAGGGTGCTGACGACATCCTTGTTTACCTTTGAAATGACGGTTTTGAAAAGTTCAAATGATTCAAACTTATAAATCAGCAGCGGATCCTTCTGCTCATATGTGGCATTCTGAACCGATTGCTTGAGTTCATCCATTTCGCGAAGGTGCTCTTTCCATACTTCATCAATTGTAGCAAGGACTACCGTTTTCTCATATGATCTTGCGAGTTCCCTTCCCTCCGATTCGGCCGTGGCCTTAAGGTTGGTGACTACCTGGAACACCCTCAGACCGTCTGAAATAGGAACTACAACATTCTCATAAACGTGAGACATCCTTTCATAAACATCTTTAAGGACAGGATAGGCCTGCTGTGAAATTGACTCAACCTTTCTCCTGTAAGTATCCAGAACTTTTGAGTAGACTGTATCAGTAACCTCCTGTGATGAATTCTTCTGGAATTCCTCCTTTAATACAGGAGAGTCCATTGAGAATGAGCGTATAAGATCGAAATCGAAATTCTCAAAATCACCTTCCTTATGGTAGGTCTCAACAAGGTATTCTGTGACATCATACATCATATTGGCGACGTCGACAGAGAGCCTTTCTCCAAGGAGGGCGTGCCGTCTTTTCTTATAGATCACCTCCCTCTGGGAATTCATTACGTCGTCATATTCAAGCAGTCTCTTCCTTATGCCGAAGTTGTTCTCCTCAACCTTTTTCTGAGCCCGTTCGATCGATTTTGTTATCATCGGGTGCTGGATCATCTCGCCGTCCTTTAGCCCCAGCTTATCCATGATTCCGGCTATTCTTTCCGAACCGAACAGCCGCATGAGCTCATCTTCGAGCGATACAAAGAACTGGGAGGAACCCGGGTCGCCCTGACGTCCGGAACGTCCGCGGAGCTGACGGTCAACCCGGCGCGATTCATGGCGTTCGGTGCCTATGATTGCCAGTCCTCCGGCAGCACGGACTTCAGGGGTCAGCTTAATGTCCGTCCCCCTTCCCGCCATGTTCGTTGCAATTGTTATTGTGCCTGTTTTTCCGGCCTCAGCAACAATTTCTGCTTCACGCTGGTGCAGTTTGGCATTGAGGACATTGTGCTTCAACCCCTTCATCTTGAGCATCCTGCTTAGCAGCTCAGAGATTTCAACCGATGTGGTCCCGACCAAAACCGGGCGTCCGTTCTTGTACATCTGTGAGATCTCATCGATCACCGCATTGTATTTTTCCCTTTTGGTCTTGTAGACGAGGTCTTCGTGGTCGTTCCTGATCACGGGACGGTTTGTCGGTATAACGACAACATCGAGTTTGTAGATATTCCATAATTCGCCGGCTTCCGTTTCAGCTGTTCCGGTCATGCCCGCAAGCTTATGATACATCCTGAAGTAATTCTGGAGGGTTATTGTTGCGTAAGTCTGGGTGGCCTCCTCCACCTTTACATTTTCCTTTGCCTCTATAGCCTGGTGAAGTCCGTCGGAATACCGGCGTCCCTCCAGAATGCGTCCCGTCTGCTCGTCAACGATCTTGACCTTGTTGTCGATGAGCACATACTCAACGTCCTTGTCAAAGAGGGTCCATGCCTTCAGGAGTTGTGTCATTGTGTGGACACGTTCCGATTTGACTGCATAATCCTGAAGCAGCTCATCCTTCTTTCGGATCTTCTCCCGCTCATCGAGCCCGGCTTTCTCAAGCTCGGCAATCCTGGAGCCCACGTCAGGCAGAACAAAGAAGCTTATATCCTGTACCGAGTCGGAAATAAGGTCTAGCCCCTTTTCGGTGAGCTCTATTGAATTCTGCTTTTCGTCAATTATGAAATAGAGCTCATCGGTAACTTTCGGCATCTCCTTGCTGTTATTCTGCATATAGAAGTTCTCAGTCTTCTGAAGGAGAGTCCTGTTGCCTTCCTCGCTCAGGAACTTAATCAGGGCGTTATTCTTGGGAAGGCCTTTGTATGCCCTCAGGAGAAGCTTGCCTCCTTCCTCATTTTTGTCTTCAGCGATCAGTTTCTTGGAATCGGCGAGAATTTGAGTAACAAGTCGTTTCTGGGCGTTTACGAGCTTATCGACCTTCGGCTTGAGCTCATCAAACTGCTGGGTATCGCTCCTGGCAGTCGGACCAGATATTATAAGGGGAGTTCGTGCATCATCGATTAGAACTGAATCGACCTCATCAACTATTGCATAGTGATGCCTGCGCTGAACAAGGTCCTCAGGGTTAATTGCCATGTTATCCCTGAGGTAGTCAAAGCCGAATTCATTATTGGTGCCGAAAGTGATATCAGCATTATATGCCTTTCGCCTGTCGGCGGAGTTGGGCTGATGCTTGTCGATACAGTCAACGGTAAGGCCGTGAAACTCATATATCGGGCCCATCCATTCGGAGTCGCGCTTGGAGAGATAATCATTCACGGTAACTATGTGTACGCCCTTGCCTGCAAGTGCATTCAGAAAAACCGGAAGTGTTGCAACAACCGTTTTTCCTTCCCCTGTGGCCATTTCAGCGATTTTCCCCTTATGAAGGGCAACTCCTCCGATAAGCTGAACATCGTAGTGGACCATGTCCCATACGATCTCGTTTCCTCCGGCAATCCACCGGTTGCTCCAGATTGCCCTATCGCCGTTTATCGTAATGCTTTCCCTTGTTGCCGCCAGATCCCTGTCGTACTGGCGGGCCGTAGCTTCCAAAAAGCTGTTTTCCTTAAACCGGCGGGCTGTCTCCTTGACTATGGCAAAAGCTCTGGGTACAAGACCGTCGAGAGTCTTCTCGAGTTTCTCCTCGATAAGCTTTTCGATCTTATCTATTTCATTGTAATACTCTTCCTTACGGTATACATCTTCTTCAGCCTCAGCCTTGTGCCTAAGCGAACTGATCTCATTTTCATCCGGTTCGAGAGACTCCATGATCTCCTTTTTCAATACGGTGGTCAGATCCCTTAACTGGTCATTTGACAGATCCTTTAGCTTGTCATATTCCATCAGGATTTCCTTCGTGTAGGGAGTAATATCCTTTATATCCCTTTCATACTTATTCCCAAGAAACAAACCAAGTACCTTGTTAACAATATCCATTTAATACCTTTTTACTGATTTTGTAAATATTCCGCAAAATTAGCTATTTTTCAGATTTCTGATAGTACCAGCCGAAAAGTCCTTTGAGATCCTTAGTGAATACCTTAGTGTTCCTTTGTGATTAGTACTAATTCATTCTACCACAAAGGAACACAAAGTATACACTAAGTGACAAAAAGGTAAAAATAAAGAGATTTTCACTTTTGGGAAAGCTGTGAAGGAACTTAAAACAAATTTCAAAATGACTTTTTTACTTAATAAGGTTGTATTTAAAAGTATTAAGACCATGACCATTATTAATGACTATAAGGTACAATCCCGGAGAATTACCGGAAATATCCAGAGCAATTATTTCTTCTGGTGGTGATTCCCCTTGATAGACTAATGCACCAGCATAATTGAATACATTAAGTAAGACCTTCTTAGCGCCTTCACCGGAACCAATCATGATATTTACCTTCCCGTTCCCCGGGTTTGGATAGATTTTGATATCAGGGAGCTTAGATTCTTCAACTTTATCGACAAGAGGATTTATTTTCAGGTCATCTATCACCCATCCCCAACCATTGGCATAAGGGTCGGAAAAGAGTCTGAACCTTATCAGCAAGGAGTCGCCGTTTGATATGATGTCAGAAATCCGGGGATAAAAAGCATGTTCCACCATCATGGATTCTTTACCTTCATAGGTTGAGTTATCCCCGCTTATGGAACTGTTGTATGCTGTCTCCCACGATGGTATATATCTGCTGTCATATCCGTCGGCAAGGGCAAACCAGTTTTTGCCAAAATCCTTCGAAGCCTCAATAATGACATAATCGTAAAAATCGGAGAATCCGTAAACCGAACCTTCACCTCCCGGTTCCACAAGGACAAGCTCTCTGAAAGTTATTACCAATCCGGAAGCATCACAGATCACAGGATGGCGCAGTACTGAGCTGAACTCCAAGCTCTTATTATCTTCGTCAGGACTTTTGTAAGGATGTTCTGAGTGCAGGCCCGTTGTATTGAAGTTTGAAGGTCTCTTGATTTCAAATCCAGAATTAAAGAAATCACCTGCTGAATTGGAAAAGTCAGTGAAATAACTTGTCACTGCAGTCATCAGAGTCTCAATCCTGATCGAATAATAATCGTCTGATGGAAATATTCTGAGGTTCCGGCCTGAAGCCTTGTCAACTGCAATAATACGGTAATCAATTGAGTCACCTCCCTTTAGAAGTTCCGGCTTCACATACAGGTTTAAGGTGTATTCATCTGTTTCAACTGATGACATGCCTGAATATTTCAGAGGTCCGTCATTCACCCTGTACTCGATATAAACCGTGTCAATTCCGAGATTATCAGTTACCACTGCTTCAAAAAGAATCGAATCAATATTTTCGAAGTAGTATTTTTCAGGAGAATGTGATATTACAGGCTTAACCGTGTCGGTACCGATATAAATGTGGTAAGGATTTTTTTCTGCCAGAGAGGGAGATTTATAAAGACGCAGAAAATCGTCAGGAACGAAAAAGTAATAATCAATTTTTGTGTTATAGGAGGGGATCTGGATGATACCTGAAAAGAAATCATCCGACAATGGTGATGACATTATAAGTGTGTCAGCCGTAAGAAAATCATTGAACGACCAGACCAGTCCGACCATTTCCCTGTTAAACGCAGTATCTGATTTTACAGCCGCATTTATTTCAATTACAGAAAGATGTTCTTCCGTATCCTTGATTTCCTGTGGCAGGATCCTTGTGTTGATCCATCCCAGATCACCAAGAATTGATTTTGTAAGGTTCCCCGGATTATGAATTGCCTCGCCAAGATCAATAAAGGGTGTCATAAGTGCGTCAGCCTTTGCAGTACGTGTTTCATCAAGATGAGATACGCTTGAGCCGGGATCCCAAACTGAAGGTGAAAAAAGCCTTGCCCTGGAGCCGGATAAATATCTGCGGGTAACCGGCCCTGCAAAATAGAGTTGTCCGCTGACCATCTCCTGATAGAGGCTTGCCGAATTCTGCTTAAAATAAGTTGTATCAGTCAGTTTTTTTTCAGAAATGTTCTCAACCATCTTGTCATATATGATCGGTACTGAGCCAAGACCATATGATCCGGATGAGTTCTCCACGTCCATACTGTCGAAAAAGCCAAGTCCATGACATAATTCATGGATCACTACGGTTACAAGGTCATATTTTGAAACGGGGGTATTGCCGTCAGTACCCAGGTACCATTTTGCCGTGCTGTTCAGCACAAGCTCGACATCAGCTTCATTTTCTTCATTCAGACCTTCTCCCGCTATTTTCTCCGCAACAGTAATCGGGTAGTAAGCCATAGGTTCCAGGGCATCTATACTCCAGCCGGTTGCAAAACCGGTTATTGATGAATTTCCAAGCACTCCTGAGGTTGATATCCTGGTCCATGATGCCCTGATTGTAATTTTAATATCCGGCGGAAGCAACGATTCCAGAATATTTACCGCATACTCTACTGCAGTTCTGGCTTCTGCCGAAAATCCTGAATAGATAACAGTAATTTTACCCCCTCCTTTTGACTCTGATCTTTCCAGGAAGCTTTTTGGAGGGGGAATATAAATCCTGTTTACCTTGGTGCCGGCATAACAAACGCCTGTAACTGAACGATTTGAAATAAGTCCCTGAGCCGTGATGACTGTCACAGGAAATAAAAACAGAAAAGCAGCAATTAAAATGCAATCCTTTGTCATGCAGTAGCGGCACCATCGCCTGCCGGGGTCCTCAGGGTCATTATGTCCCTGTCAAACTGATACATATTGGTTTTACCGACCAGTTTCACCTTATCAAGAATTGATCTGACCGAGGCTTCCTCCTCTACCTGTTCGGTTACAAACCACTGAAGGAAGTTATGCGTGTTGAAATCCTTTTCTTCAAGGGTAAGCGCAACAATTTCGTTTATGCTAGCCGTGATGTATTCCTCATGTCTCAGAACCTCGGTAAACATTTCTTCAACTCCCTTAAAGTCGACGGGAGGTTTTTTAAGGGCAGGAAGAACAGCTTTGCCTCCCCTTTCGTTCACATATTTGATAAATTTAAGCATGTGAACACGTTCTTCATCAGCCTGGGCATAGAGCCAGTCGGCCACTCCGCCGAAACCGCTTGTTTCAGCCCATGAGGCCATTGCAAGGTAAAGGTTTGAAGAGTATCCTTCTCTTTCTATCTGACGATTGCAGATATCTTCCACTTTTTTGTTTATCATGATCTTAAAAATTAAAATTTGCACTAATAACAATTTTTTCAATCCATATGTTCATCTGTCATGTGATGTCAAGATTAAAGGCTTTTTTAATATCCTTCAGACCCGGGTATTTTGAAACCAGGTAATTATATTTCTGTTCATCTGAATAAAGGATTTCGTTTGTTTCGGATAAATCAACAACGGTTTCAATATCAATCTCCTTCGACGCAAACCTGTTCTTCAGGAAAGCATTAAGCTTCGGTTTGAAGTTCTGAACAAAAAGGTCCTTCTGGGCTGCATTGCTCAGGTGTATCCGTATGTTCTGATCATTTTCAACTTCTGTTTTTACTGACCTGAACATGCTGATCACCCTGGCGCCCTCCCCTTTCATTGAATCGGTAAATTCGTTCCAGACTTTCTCAAATGATTGTGCATTAAGTTCTTCAGTTGGTGTCACCACTGCATCCCCGTGAGTGTCTGTGGCAGGTTTCATGCTCTCATTCACAGCCTTCTTTTCCTCTGAGATTATATTCCTGATGGAAAATGACCTTGGGTGTTTTTCAATAACAGGAGTGTGTTTGCCCGGTGCACTATCATCCTGATTTGTTTTGAAGCCGGTATTTTCCCTGACCTCCCTTATGATTTCGGATTTTGACGGGAGGGGTATCTCTTCCGCGGATTTATCGGTCAACCTGAGATCAGGCTTTTTTTTTCAGTTTCTTCAGCTGAGAAACCGGTCAGGCGGCATATCCTGATCAGGAATAACTCAACATGCAGACGCGGATTCTTGGCTGTTTTATATGCGAGGTCACAATTATTTCCCTGTTCGAGTGCCTTGAAAATGAAATCTTCAGGACAATCCCGGGTCTGTGCGAGATATCTTTGCCTGATAACAGGGGTGGCCTCCAGAAGTTTCAGGGTCACTTCATCCTTGCAGACCAAAAGATCGCGAAGGTGGCTGCCCAGGCCTGAAACAAAATTATGTCCGTCAAATCCCTTTTCCAGAATCTCGTTGAATGTCATCAAAACAGACGATACATCACCCTTAAGTGCTCCGTCAACCGTCCTGAAATAATACTCATAATCAAGTACATTAAGGTTTTCGATGACATCCTTGTATGTGATCTTCTTCCCGCTGAGGCTGACTATCTGGTCAAAAATTGAGAGGGCGTCCCTGAGCGCTCCGTCGGCTTTCTGAGAAATTACATGAAGCGCCTCCTCCTCGGCAGTTATTCCTTCATTTTTTGCGACATACACCAGGCGGCTTACAATATCCTCTATCCTTATCCTGTTAAAATCAAAAATCTGGCATCTCGAAAGTATTGTCGGTATAATCTTGTGCTTTTCGGTTGTTGCCAGAATGAATATTGCATGGGCGGGAGGTTCCTCGAGTGTTTTTAGGAATGCGTTGAATGCCGATGATGACAGCATATGAACCTCATCGATGATATAAACACTGTACTTCCCGACCTGGGGAGGTATCCTTACCTGATCAGTAAGGTTCCTGATATCATCGACCTTGTTGTTTGATGCAGCATCAAGTTCATGAATATTAAATGATCTAAGTGTGTTGAATGAAATGCACGATTCGCATTCATCACATGCCTCGCCGTTCTCTTTCAGGTTGCTGCAGTTGATTGTCTTGGCAAATATTCTTGCACAGGTGGTCTTTCCTACACCGCGGGGACCGCAAAAAAGGTACGATTGTGTCAGATGCCGGTTCTTAATCGCAGCCTTCAGAGTATTGGTGATTGAATCCTGCCCCACAACCATATCGAATGTTGCCGGACGATATTTTCTTGCTGATACTATGAAGTTCTCCATAAGGGTGTTGAATCCTGCACTGATGATTTTAATTGAAGTACAAATATAATCAAAAAGCATTCTGTCTGAAAAACCGCTTCAATTTAACCTTAAGCAATAAGGTTAAGCAGGGTGTCTCAAAAGCCAACAAAATTACCCTCTGCCCCCTAAAGGGGGTTCTCTAAAAAACTGAATATCAGAAAGTCCCCTTTAGGGGATTTAGGGGCAGGTAAAGAGAAGCAGGCTTTTGAGACACCCTCATCCATAATATTATGTGGATTTTCAGTTAAATGTTTTTCTTTAATTAAAATAATTGTACCTTTGCGATCCGAAAACATTAAAATTTTAAACAGTTAATTATTATGTTAAATCAGTACGAAACCGTTTTCATTGCAACTCCCGTTTTATCTGAGAACCAGATGAAGGAAGCGGTACAAAAATTCAAGAAGGTCATCACCGAGAATGAAGGTGAGATCGTTCATGAAGAGAACTGGGGCCTTAAAAAGCTGGCCTATCCTATTCAGAAGAAGTCGACAGGCTTCTACTATCTTTTAGAATTCAAGGGCGCAGGTGACCTGGTCGAAAAGCTCGAGGTACAATACCGGAGAGATGAAAGGATAATCAGGTTCCTGACTTTCAGGATGGAAAAATTCGCCATCGAATATGCAGAGAAGAAAAGAAGACAAAAAGAATCAGGTAAATCGAAGGAGGAATAAGACATGGCACAGAACGAATCAGAAATCAGATACCTGACCCCGCCAACCGTAGAGGTCAAGAAGAAGAAATACTGCCGGTTCAAAAAGAACAGAATCAGGTACATCGATTACAAGGATCCGGAGTTCCTTAAAAAATTCCTGAATGACCAGGGCAAAATTCTGCCGCGCAGGCTAACCGGGACATCTCTTAAATATCAGAGGAAAGTGGCTAAGGCTGTTAAAAGAGCCCGTCATATAGCCCTTCTTCCTTACGTTGCTGACCTGTTAAAATAAGGAGGAAAAACTATGGAAGTCATTTTACTGCAGGATGTAAACAAACTTGGACAAAAGGACGATATCGTCAATGTCAAGAACGGTTATGGAGTCAACTATCTGATCCCGAACGGCCTTGCCACTCCCGCATCATCTTCGGCAAAGAAGATGCATGCCGAGAATCTCAGGCAGAGAGCCCATAAGGAGGAAAAGATAAAGGAAACAGCACAGGTTATTGCCGGAAAGCTGGTCGAAGTAGCACTTGTTATAGGTGCGAAAACCAGTTCATCGGGCAAGATTTTCGGATCGGTAAATACCATACAGATTGCTGAAGCGCTTAAGGAGAAAGGGTTTGATATCGACCGCAAGAACATTACCCTTCCCGAGGATCAGATCAAGGAAGTCGGCAAGTACAAGGCTGTCATCAAGCTTCACAGGGATGTAAAGGTCGACGTTGGATTTGAGATCGTTGGAGAATAAATAAATAGGAAAATATTTACATAGGGACATGCCATGGCATGTCCTTATTTTTTGCCCCTAAATCCCCCTGACACTCCGGTCAGGACGGCCTGAAAGGGACTTAAACCCCTTTTAGGGGGAAAGGGGGCTAATATTGATCGTGATAATCTTTGCGGCGTTCGTATTTCAGGTCGGACAATATGGCGGCCTTGACCCTTATGGTAAAGTTCCACATTTTCATCGTTCCGTTGGGAATCCAGTTAAAGCTCATCGTCCAGCAATGAAGGTCGCGTGTAATGCCGATCTGGGTCATTGTAATCTCCTTCTGGGTGAAATCGTAACCGGTTGTGTAGGTAATGGCAAATTTCTTGGTCAGGGTCACATTCCCGTTTGCAGAAAGCGTTTGAGTAAGACTTGACCTGAAGGCAGGTTTGGAATAATTTATATTATAGCTGACCCGCATCGACCATGGCACATCAAAAATATAATAACCATATTCGTCATATAATGAAGCGTCCTGTGCACCCTGAGGGGGCATGCCGATAGCGTCTTCCTGTGCAAATCCGCGTGCAGGTTGTCCAACCCCCGTCTGTGATCCGTCCTGCCCGCTTTTATCCTTTTTACCTGTCAGAAGCCTTCCAAGGTCAAAATCGAGGCTCACGGAGAAATTTGTCAACCTCATGAGTCTTTTATTCTGGGTGAAGGCGAATGTATTTATCGGTGTTCCGCGCTCGCTGAGCCCATAAAGAGAAAAACTGCTGTTAGCCGAGACTCCGATGTTGTCAAAAAGAGTAGTCCGCATACCCATTGTAACAGGTGCCCATTTCATTGAATCGGCGAAAACGTTATAGGAGGTATTTATGCCAAAATTATCAATGATCTTTACCTTTTGCGGCTTGCCGGAGGTATCGTTTTTCTCAAATACCTTGGCCTCCAGGATATTCACCAGGCTGAATGAGATGTTACTGCTGCGTGTTGACAGTGAAGGAGTTCCGTAAATACTCCTGTCGAAGATTGAGTATTCGGTGACATTGCCGAGGGTATCAGACTGAACCGTCCGGTAAAAGTCACTGCTAAGTCCCTTGAAAGAAGGAACATAGCTGAAACTTACAGAAGGCTTTACAACATGCCTGATTGAATTGATCCTTGATTCGGGTTTGAAGTTGAATATTCCGAAAAGCTGCGGATTGAAGCTCGCACTGACGGAAGGATTGATTGCATGGCCATAAAAAGTCCCCCTGAGGGTGTCGGTTACCACCTGAGGAACAATTTCATTCCTTGCGGCATTGAAAAAAGTGGGATCCCATCTTTTTTCATATTTCTGGGTATAAAGGACGCCCCTGTAGGTCATCTGGGGAGCAATTGAAAAGTTCCTGAAGGGGCGGAACTGGATGCTTAAGGGTGCCTCGTGCTTGAAGCCATTTCTCATATTGTTCCACACCTTCTTCGTGAACAGCAGGCTGTCGTATGTATCGATCTGGTTGTCGAGCGCTGCAGAATACTGAAGCTGAAGCTCCTGGTACCATTTTTTAGGGCCCGTACTGTTTCTGCCCTTCAGGGGATATATCCTGCTGACGTTGAAATTTATTTTGGGCAGATTCAAAGCCACGGTTTTATTCTTCACATTCTGGCTGTGGTTCATGCTTGCTGAAAGATTGAAAGGAGTTCCAGCCCAGGTTTTAGAGTAGCTCACGCTCGACTGTCTCTGAGTGGTGACATGCTCTGCTACATTATAGCTGTTTGTTTTGTCATAACCGCTCGAACTCATATTGACGTTGGCCGAGAACCTTGATCCGGGCCGTGCCTTTGCATTCTGATTAAAGGTCCATCCCAGCTTGTAGTTTGTTGCCTTGTTGTAATCCTTCAATCCCTTGTGCCCCGAAATGTTGTTTGCATAGCTGAAAGAGAACTGCCCGTCGAATTTGTATTTCTTTGAATAATTTGACTGGGATGAAAGCATCCAGGTGCCATTTGTATAAATGCTGCCACGCAGGGCAAGGTCGAAATAATCGCTTATGGCGAAATAGTATCCTCCTTCGGTAAGGTTGTAGCCCCTCTCCGCTTCCTGGCCGACTCTCGGTATCAGGATTCCGGAGGCAGCTTTTTTAGTCTGTATGGGAAAAAATCCGAACGGGAGGGCTACAGGAAGCGGGATCCCTTCAAGCACAAGGTATCCCGGACCCGAGATTATCTTCTCACCAGGGTAGATCTTGGCTCTGGGCAGGTTAATGTAAAAATGGGGAATTTCCGCATCGCAGGTTGAATAAGTACTCCTGGCTATGTTTGATGTCCCGTCCTCCAGCAGTTTGGTAACCTGGCTTCTGAGCAAGCCCTCCTCCTGCTTGGTTACTATTTTGTAAGCTATGGCCTTCCGGGTAATGAAATTGTAAAACAGCGAATCGGATTCTATTTCCTGTGTGCCTTGTTTAAATACAGGCTTGCCTGTCACACTTCCTGTTGTATCGGTCCGTCCGGTTGCATAGACGGTATTTGCTATCATATCGAACACAATGGAATCGGCTGTTATTACTATATCGTCATATTTTACCTCTGCTTCTTCCGACATGTAAACCCTTTTATTGACAAGGTCATTTCTTTTGGTCCCGGTTGATTTATAGGTAACCTGCTTGTCAATAGCTTCGGGTGAGATCTTCTTTATATTACTGCGGAGTGTGTCGGTTGTCGTTGTATCCTGACTAATAAATGTCGAATCAGTGATTTGAATTCCCTGCTGGGAGAGCAATGAAAGAGACCGGACCATCACAAGGAACACAACAAGTAACCGCTTTTGTTTAAAAAAATACAACTTTAATACTATTTTTGTACAGTTTTTGCGTGACGTCCGGATGTCAGGCGCAAAACTAATTAAAAAACATGAACTGAATATGGGTTCAGATTATAAAAACCGCAAAGAGCGTACCATTTATATATATGCGCTGAAATTGCTTATAATGGCATTTTTCATGGTTGTGGTATCGGCATGGAAGCCCTCGGATCCGTCAGAGAAGAAGTGGGTGATAGTAATTGATCCGGGACATGGCGGCAAGGATCCTGGAGCTCTCGGTTCGATCAGCAGGGAAAAGAACATCAACCTGGCAATCGCTTTAAAAACAGGTGAATATCTTGAGAATAACCTCGACAACGTTAAAGTGCTTTATACAAGGAAAACAGATGTATTCGTGGAATTAAGGGACAGGCCGGAATTTGCAAATAAGAACAAAGCCGACCTGTTTATTTCCATACACTCCAACTGGATAAGCAAAAGCACCATAAAAGGTGCAGAAACCTGGATTATGGGACCAGCACAGGATGAACAGAATCTGGAGGTTGCAATGAAAGAGAATGAAGTAATACTCCTGGAAGACGATTTTTCGGAAAAATATGAAGGATTTGATCCGAAATCGCCTGAATCATACATAATGTTCACGGTTATGCAAAACACCTTCAAGGAACAAAGCACCCAGTTTGCATCAATAATCCAGAACCAGTTCAGGGAACGGGCGGGCAGGATCGATCGCGGGGTTAAACAGGCAGGTTTCTGGGTCCTTTACATGACAACCATGCCGAGTGTGCTGGTGGAAACAGGATTCATCACGAATTCAGAGGAAGAAAAGTTTCTGAATTCAAAGGAAGGGCAGGATTACATTGCATCAGCAATGTACAGGGCCACGCGGGATTACATTAACGAGGTTGACAAGAAGTCGAATATTTCAACTTCCACCGGAAGTGAAACGGCTTCAGTACCTGACACTTCAGCAGGAAAAACCGATATCGGTGGAGACCAGCTTAAATTCATGATTCAGATTGCATCCTCGGCCGAGAAAAAGCCGCTGAATCCGGCGAATTTCAAGGGTATTAAGGATGTGGTCGAATTACCCTCAAATGATATTTATAAATATGCATCAGGCAGTTTTGATAAGTATGCTCCGGCCGCGGAATACCGAAAAGCAATCGGGAACCTCTACCCCGACGCATTTGTGATTGCCGTAAAAAATAATAAAATAGTACCTTTACAGGATGCCCTTAATTCAAAATAAAAAAAATCAAGACCTTAAATGAAAAAAATCTCCAATGAAGTCAAGATAGGTATCACGGCTCTGATTGCAATTCTGGTATTTATCTGGCTGTTCAACTTTCTTAAGGGGAAGAATCTTTTCAGCAAAACTGCAAATTATTATGTTGTTTATGACAAGGTCGGCGGACTTGCAGAATCGAGTCCCGTCGAAATCAACGGGTACAAAGTAGGGGTTGTCCAGTCTGTCAGGTTCCTCGATCCTCTGAGCGGCAGGCTGCTTGTCGAGCTCTCTGTTGAAAAGGATTTCAGGCTTCCTGTAAATACTGTGGCGGAGATAACAACAGCATCCCTTATCGCCGGCATGAAAATACAGTTTGTATATGGCAACGGTCCTGGAACCTATTCAAGCGGCGACACCATTCCGGGAAGACTTGCAGTATCAGTACTCTCAAAGGTTGAAACCGAGCTCCTTCCCCTTAAAGACAAAATATCTGATCTCATCTCAGCAATTGATACCGTTATCGGATCAATCAATGAGGTTATGGACCCGAAGTTCAGATCGGACCTGAGGTCAGGGGTCGCCAGCCTCAGCAATACAGCAAGGAGTATAGATGAATCTGAATTGAAATCAACCCTGGATAATGTTAATAAATTCACACAAATGCTCGCTGAAAACACGGGCAGAATGACATCGACATTCAGCAGTCTTGAAAATATTGCCGACACTCTTGCAGCTGCCGATATATATAATTCCGTGAACAGTCTGAAATCGAGCCTCGAAAAAGCTGCTACCCTGATGGAGAACCTTAATAACGGAAAGGGAAGTGCCGGACAGCTTATGACGAACGATTCCCTTTTTACGAACCTTTCAAACAGCCTTGGAAGCCTGAACATACTTTTACAGGATCTGAAGGCTAATCCCAAACGATACGTTCATTTTTCAGTTTTCGGCAAAAAAAATATTCCGGAAGAATAGGTTTTTTATAAAAATCAGATTATCTTGATCTTAAAATGGAATATAAAAGTGATTGAAAAAATTTCAGCATTTTTATGACTGTAATTTTTTATCAGAGCGGGATTTTATATTAAATTGTCCAATGCCGGCAAGCCCGAATTTACTCTTGTAAATACCTGATATCCAACACAATAAAATAATATAAAATATTTTATTGTATTAAGTTGCTGATGATTAAAAACATATACTATTTTTGAAATAACCAAGCAAAAAAATTTTTTTTTATAACCTTTTTTTTTACAAATATTGCTGTCTGAATCAGCGAGACTGGAAACCTTAAGACTAACAACAAGTATTTTCATGAACAAAACCCATACCGATGTTTGGAATAACTGTCTGCAGATAATAAAAGACATTATTCCTTCCGTCAGTTTTAAGACCTGGTTTGAACCCATTATTCCATTGAAACTTGAAAACAATATCCTAACCATCCAGGTTCCAAGTCCCTTTTTCTACGAATACCTCGAAGAACAATATATTGATATCCTGAGAAAGACACTCAGACGGGAGATCGGTGCAGATGCCAAGCTTGAGTACAATGTTGTGCTTGAAAATGCCAATTATTCCGATGGAAAACCCTATACGGTCAGATATCCGTCACGTAATAAGGCCGATCTCCATAATAAGCCCGTTCAGGTTCCTTTCGACGTTACCCAGCCTTCAATAAAAAATCCTTTTGTAATACCTGGGATTAAAAAAGTGCATTTTGATCCCAAGCTTAACCCTGATTACAATTTCAATAACTACGTTGAGGGTGAATGCAACAGGCTTGCCAGGTCAGCAGGAATAGCCGTCGGAAACAATCCTGGAGGCACTGCCTTCAATCCGCTTATGATATACGGTGATTCAGGGCTTGGAAAGACACACCTGGCCCAGGCAATCGGGATCCTTGTAAAAGAGAAACACCCCGATAAGGTTGTTCTATATGTAAATGCAAATAAATTCCAGACCCAGTTTGTAGAATCAGTAAGGAACAATAACAAGAATGATTTCCTGCATTTCTACCAGATGATAGATGTTCTGATCCTTGATGATGTCCACGAGTTTGCGGGAAAGGAAAAGACACAGGATACATTTTTCCATATATTCAACCATATCCATCAGTCGGGAAAACAGTTGATCCTTACATGCGACAGGCCGCCTGTGGAGCTTCAGGGAATGGAACAAAGGCTGTTGTCGAGGTTCAAATGGGGTTTGCAGGCCGATCTTCAGAGACCCGACTATGATACCAGGCTGGCAATTCTTAAAAAGAAAGCCTATAATGACGGGATTGAGCTTCCGGATGAGATTCTCGAATACCTTGCCGCAAATATCTCGAACAACATACGGGAGCTTGAAGCAGTCCTGATATCATTGTATGCCCAGTCGACCCTTAACAGGAAAGAAATAACCCTTGACCTGGCGAGGCAGATGGTTGAAAAGCTTGTCAGTACATCAAGGCGCGAGATCACAATCGAATATATACAGAAGATTGTCTGCGACTATTATAAGATCCCTATCGAAATGATCCAGGGGAAAACAAGAAAAAGGGAAATTGTCCAGGCAAGGCAGGTATCAATGTATTTTTCAAAAAGTCTTACCAAGGCATCGCTTGCCAGCATCGGGTCGCATATCGGCGGCAAGGATCACGCTACTGTACTTCATGCATGCAAAACCGTCAATAACCTGATAGATACCGATAAGCATTTCAGGAATCAGATCAATGAGATCGAGAAAAAACTGAAGGTCTGAAGTTAAACCACCCCTTGATTCCTGTAATTTACTTCTTGTTCTTAATTCTAAAAGCTTCCCTGTCAATATCCTTTACGCATCTGAATCCCACTGTTGCATTACGGTCGTAGCCCTGCGAAACCATCAGCATTATCTGCGTCCTGTCAAGGGGCTGGGGGCCTCCCTGGATATACCACCAGCTTGAGTCGGGCTTGTAGTAACTGCCTCCCCTGATCACGGCAAAATAGTATGATCCATTGAAGTACATATCATTTGTCATCTGCCAGACATTCCCGACCAAATCAACCACCCCGTATTGGCTCATCCCTTTGTTAAAGGCATCCACTGGCGTGGCTTTTCCGAATGCGTTGTTGCAAAGCGTCCCGTGAAACTCATTGCCCCATGGCCATTTCCGGCCGTCGGTCCCCTGTGCCGCAAGCTGCCATTCTGCCTGGGTCGGAAGTCTCTTCCCTGCCCAGCTTGCATATGCTTTCATATCTTCATAGCTCAGATTGACAACCGGATACCTTTCCTGTCCCTGCCTGTAGATACCCATTTCCCAATGCCTCAGGTACCGTGCGGTATCTGCCGGCCTGTATCCTGAACTTTGCAGGAACTCATAGTACTGTGCATTCGTGACGGGATATTTGTCGATCAGGAAACTGTCAACCTTGGTTTTAATGCCGCTTACATCGGGATATGGGATAAAATCCTCCCCTGTAGTAACCTCAAATGAAAACTCAGCACCCGGAATAAGGATCATTTCCGGGGCAATTCCCGTTGCCTTTATTGTAGGAACCAGATTGCTTACAAGCCATGGCTTTCCGCCCTTTAACATATGGATATTTTCATCGATAAGAAGCTTGCCGTTAAGCAACTGAACCACAATCTTGCCCTCATAATAACCAAAAAGGTCCTTTACCCTGACCGCTGTATCATTTTTAAGATAAAACTCCTTATTAACAGTATTATATGAGGGATTTCCCTTCCAGGCGATTATTTTATTCTTCCCGCCCGACCGTAAAATGAGGGAATCGCCTCTTAATTCAGATTTCAGCAATAACGGGAAACCGGCGATGCAATCGAGAGAACCTTCCTTCCTTGTCCCGGAGAATGAAGATGGGTATTTTTCTGCATTTGCAGTAATCCAGGTTATTCCGTTTTCCGTAACAGGAAGAATGTT
Organism: uncultured Bacteroidales bacterium; assembly: GCA_963696535.1. Lineage (GTDB taxonomy): Bacteria > Bacteroidota > Bacteroidia > Bacteroidales > VadinHA17 > LD21. The sequence continues at coordinate 488,497 of CAVOKP010000013.1, read as the reverse complement.
TTCGTGGTTCCATAACGAAACATAATGCCTGGGGATGTTATCACTGACTTTAAAAAGCCTGCCTTCAAAGCCTTCTGGCCTCATGTTCAGAACAGTATAAACACTTTTCTCTCCTGCCTCCCAATGGTTTACAAACACCTTATCCGTCAGGGTTTCAACAAGCGGTGTCCAGTTCATGTCGAGGAATGCATCATTATTCTGGCGGAGTGTGAATGTGGTTCTGGCGAGATACTCAAGATCGGCCCTGTGGTTGTCATCCCTGCCTCCCGGACGGAACATATTCAGCTCTGTTCCGTATCCGTTGAAGAACGCTATGGCAATTTCGCGATGAATAAGGTCCTCTCCCACATCACATACCCTGAAAATTGAAAAATCAGGTTTTATCAGCTTGTTAAGATTGAGTTCAGGACTGAAAAAAATAGCATTGTGCACCCTTCCGGAGATAATGCCTGGCATATCCTTCGTAACTGCCATTCCTTCTGAAAACATTACGACACCTTTCCTGGCGCTGTCAGCAGCCGCCTGAAGCTCGTAGCTCGAACTGCCCTGAGTATCAAGGACAACTCCGTCTGCTTCAGTTTCCTTAATGAGGCGGGCCATTCCCCGGTAATGATCCTCTTTTCTGGTACTGTTATCCCATGGGTTATAGGAGATAAAAAACCTGGTATTGTTCTGGCGGGCCAGACGGGCGAAACTCCTTAGCTGGTTGGTACCTCCGGGAAGGTCCCTGTAGAGATCCCATTGATTCCTCTGGTCAAGGCCAAGCCGGGGCCAGGTAGGCCAGATACCAAATACATCAATGTTGCCGAACAATTCGTTACTTTTTCTGAGGAGGTCAGGGAATGTGTATCTGCCAGTTGTCCGGTCATAAAACTCCCTGTCCCAGGCCATTTGAAGTATTATCAGATAGCTGGACCTTATCCACGCCAGATCGGGCCGCTCATACAGAATATTATCGAATTTCTCAAGATCATGTAAATATCTGTCACGGAACATCAGGCGCAATCCGTTTTGCCATTCACCGCTGAAGATATCGGCGTATACCTTATAAGTGACTTTTGCCTTTGGAGGAAGGAGCGTAAGATATCTCTGCTTCTCTCCTCCCCTGGTTTGCTGCCGCCTGGCTATTGCGCACACCGAGTAACCATTGTCCGCTTCGAATGAAGTATAACCCATCTCCCAGGCATTATCGGGCAGTATTACCCTGACGGGCTGATAACCCGGCCGGAACAGCCAGGCGCGTGCAAGGTCCCATGGACCCATGCCTGTAATAATTACTGATTCATCATCTGATTCAAAGGGGAGTACGTTGCTGATTGAAATTGTGTCGGACGAAATATTCTCAAATTCAAATTCGCATTGCCATCCTGTCCCTGCTGATCCGGGATTTAATAGCAATAATTTCAGCTTTTTTTCAAACTCAAGGGAGATGTTATCCTCTGAACTTAAGGCAGGAACATCCCCGGTAGTAAACATTTTTTCGTCGAGCAGGAAACTTAAAACCGGTTTCCTGCGTTTAATATGAAAACCAGTATTGTCAGACAAGGTCAGGCTGTCGGCAACAAGTCCGTCCTGTTGCGAAATATTGACTTTGTAAAGTGACTGGGATTTTGCCGGAAACGGGATCAGAATAATTAAGAAAAGAGTGATCCGGAATAATATTTTGCAGGATACCATTTAATAATTAATAAAAATTGCCAATAAAAATTTATGCAATTTAAAACTTACGGAAGACTAAAAAAACTGTTTTAGAAAGTATTAAGGAAATAATGCAAACTATGACGCTCCTGAAAAAAATATCAAGACTTCTTTTTTTGCTTCTCCTTTCAATATCATTTGTAATGTCAGGCTGTGCTTCCACAAAGAAGAATCCATATTATGAAAAAAGAATAAAGGCTTCGCGAAACAATACAAAGCAGCTTGGAAGGAACAGATATTACTTTTCAAATGATTACCAGAAAAAGCTGAGCAAAAGCTATAAAAGAAAGGTAAGGTATTAGTCACTCGTCGCACATAAAGCTCAGACCGTCGTATGCAAGCATTATTCCGGGCGGCAGTGTACCCGACACTTCTTCGTGAAAGCCCATCTGGTGGCTTATGTGCGTTATGAATGCTTTCCTTGGCGAGATTTCCCTTATCAGATCAATTGCTTCCCTGAGGCTGAAGTGAGATATATGCTTTTCTTTTCTTAAAGCATTTATAACCAGGTATTTAATTCCGAATAGTTTCTCCTTTGTCTCCTCCGGGATATAATTTGCGTCGGTTATGTATGCAAAATTCCCTATTCTGAAGCCATATACAGGCAGCCTGTAATGGAAAACCCGCAGGGGTGTCAGGGCTGTACCCCTGATTGAAAAACCATATTCGCTTATCGGATTCAGCTTCATCTTTGGGATTCCGGGATACTGATACTCGGCAAATACATAGGAGTAATCCTTCCTGACAGCTTTCTGTACCCTGTCTTCAGCGAATATATCTATGGCATCCTGACTTTTGTAGTTAAATGCCCTTACATCATCCATCCCTGCTATGTGATCCTTGTGCTCATGCGTTAGGATAATAGCATCGAGTCGCCTGACATTTTCCCTGAGCATCTGTTGGCGGAAGTCAGGGCCGGCATCAATAACGAGAATTGTATTATCTTTTTCAATAAGGACCGAAGTCCTGAGACGCTTGTCGCGTGTGTCACCCGACCGGCAAATCTCACAGTCGCATGCTATGACAGGAACACCCTGTGAGGTACCGGTACCGAGGAAAGTTATTTTCACTTAAGAGAGATTTCTGAGCAAACCTAAATCAAAATTCCTTAACTGACAACAAGCCATACTTTTTTTATGCTAAATTTACAGTAATAACATATTATGGCAGCCGGAAAAATCTATCTTATTCCCGTCACTCTCGGTGATGAGGATTTCCGCAAGGTAATACCTGAAAAGGTCCTTGCAATTACACGTTCCCTCAGGATATTTGCCGTTGAGGATTTAAGAAGTGCGCGCAGGTACCTCAGGCTGATTGAAAAGGATTTCCCGATTAATGAGACGGTTTTCAATGAGCTGAATGAACACACTAATGATTCCGAGATTGGGTATTATCTGGAACCGGTGCTTAAGGGATCAGACATGGGTATCATGAGTGAAGCGGGCCTTCCGGGGATAGCTGATCCTGGTTCAAAACTTATTGCAATTGCGCACTGTAAAAAGATAAAAGTTGTTCCTCTATCCGGTCCTTCATCCATATTACTGGCATTGATTGCTTCGGGTCTTAATGGCCAGAATTTTACTTTCAACGGATACCTTCCCGTGAAGCCTGCCGACAGGGCATCAAGTATACGGGAACTTGAGAGAAAATCGAGGGATGGCTATGCCCAGGTATTTATGGAAACGCCTTACAGGAACGAAAGGATGCTTGAATCGATACTTTCAGTCTGCAGTGACGGAACAATGCTATGCATAGCAATTGATATCACCCTTGCAACAGAGAATATACGGACCCTGACAATTTCGGAATGGAAGAAGAACAAGCCCTCTATAAACGACAGGCTTGCCGTCTTTGTCCTGCAATAAAGCCATTATTTTCCCTGGTGTTTCACCAGCCTGACCAGGTGGGTCTGGAATATTAAAGGTGTATAAGGAGAAATGTAGTAGTTTCCGGCCGAACCATAGGCAAGGCTCGAGGGAGCAAGAAAAATTGCCCTGCCTCCTTCTCTCATGTATGTTACTCCCTCCTCAAATCCGGGGATAAGTTTACCTCCGTTAACCTTAAAAATCAAAGTGTCGGTTGTCTCAAAGTTAGTGTCAAAAATTATCCCGGAAAGGTACTGCATTGCGTAAAACATATAGGCAGTGTCGTTGGCTTCAGCCATGGGACCGGTTCCTACAGCAAGGTCAAAATAATAAAGTCCGCTGGTCTTCCTCTCGAAATCAAGGGTATCATTGGCTGAAAGGAAACTTTCGATGCTTAATTGTTCCTGAGCTTCGAGATCAACACTATTACTCGCGGGATCACATGATGATAAAAGAGCCATCACAACCAACCCTGAAAGCATAACAAAATGCTTAATCGTATTTCTTTGTATCATATGATTTTAATTTGAAAAAATTGTTCCGCAATAATCATTCCATTTATTCTTCATCGAGAACAGCAACATGATATACAATTATGGTCCGTGGAGGTATCTTGTTACCATCTCCAACGAGCCCGTGTCCAAGGTAGGGAGGCAGGATAAAGAGTGCTTCCCCTCCCGGTTTCAATAACCTGAGCCCTTCGTTGAGGCCGGGCTCTATATCTGTCTTTCCGATTATGACCTGTCGGGAACCCAGATCGTCTGAGGTATAACAGAGTGTGCCGTCAATAAGCTCGCATCTGTAGTTCATTCTTATCCTGTCATTGTCCATTAGGTATTCACCTGAACCCTCGTTTTTTATCAGATACCATAAGCCAGTCGGGGACTCAGTCATTCCGAGATGCTTCCTTTCGATATAATTCCCGATTATTTCCCTGTCCTTTTGTACAAGGTAACTGTTAAGCCCGGTCATTTCATCAGTCCCGGGCTTTGTCCGCAACTCCCTGCTGTCAGGGTTTCTCCTGGATGAACAGGCCAGGCACAGGAGCATAATGAATATTAATAACCTTCCAGACATGATCCTAAAACTCATTTCTCAGCCTTTCCCCATTCTCTTCCAGTACTTTCAGGAAATAGCTGATAGTGTTTTCGAGCGTATCATAATACTCTCCCCCTGAAGCATTAAGATGACCGCCTCCTGCAAAATACCTTGAAGCGAACTCATTTACGGGAAAATCTCCCTTTGAACGGAAGGAGAGTTTGACAAAATTGTCCTTTTCAATAAACAAAACCGAAAAATGTATCCCTTTAATCGAAAGCGGAAAATTTACAAAGCCTTCAGTATCTCCCTTAACATGATTGAAATCCGACAGGTCCTTTTTTGTAAGATGGATATAAGCGGTCCTGTATTCGGCTAAAACAGTCATCCGCTGGTTCAGAGCCAGGCCAAGAAGCCGCATCCTGTCAGCGGAAAAGTTGTTGTACACAATATTAAGGACGTGATCCTTGTTAACCCCTGAATCAAGCAGGTCGGCGACAACTCTCAGCGTCCTGCCCGTATAGGCTCCGTGTTCAAAGTTCCCGGTATCCGTCACAATCCCGACATAGATATCTTCTGCATATGATTTATCATTGAAGGGAGATCCATTCATAAAAGTCACAATTTCATGAACAAGCTCGGATGTGGAACATCTTGAAGGGAAACAAATTGTGAGGTCCGCAAAGTTGTTCGGTTCAAGGTGGTGGTCAATGATCACCTTGACTGCATTTGATCCGGTTACATATTTCTCAGCTTCGCCAAGCCGGTTTGGCTGATTAAAATCCACCATTATGATCAGGCTGGCAGATTCGATTAGTTTGATGCACTTCTTCCTTTTCCTGATGAAAACATTGATCTGTTCAGAGTTATCCATCCATTTAAGAAACTCCTGAAGATTATTCGGACACATCATCTGTACCTTTTTTCCCTTGCTCTTAAGATACTGATATAGTGCAAGCTGAGAGCCGACAGCATCGCCGTCGGGATTGATATGACTTATGAGCAAGATATTATCCAGGGTATCCAGAAGTTCCGATAATTCTTTTGTATATTTGGCCAGATCAAACACTTTTACTTCTGATGAATTGAGTGGCTAAAGATAGAAAATTATCCTTTAGCCTGAATTATATAGGGGATTATCATTAAACGATGCATATGAACGGGAGTTACACATTTTCGATTATTAAACCGAATGCCATAAGGACTGGCAAGACCGGGCCGATCCTTTCAATGATAAATGAGGGGGGATTTGAGATTTCGGCCATCAAAATGGTACAGATGACCAGGCTGCAGGCTGAATCATTTTACGGGGTCCACAGGGGAAAGTCATTTTATGAAGAGCTTGTCGAGTTCATGACAAGCGGCCCGGTGGTGGTAATGATCCTAAGGCATGAGAACGCAGTCGAGGAATTTCGCAGGCTGATCGGTCCCACCGATCCCGCTAAAGCCGAACCCGGTACTATCAGGAAAACATTCGCAGTGTCGGTAAAGATGAATGCCGTCCATGGCTCCGACAGCGATGAAAACGCGGTGCGGGAAGCAAATTTCTTTTTTTCTGACATAGAGAGATTCTGATATTTCCATGGGAAACGATACTATGGGCAACCTCGCCCTGAAGAAGAGACTGGAAAGGAACTCTTCAGCTTTTACCCTTTCCGACATGGAGATTTTTATTTTTCCCGAACTTTTTTACCCTCTGGTTCTTGCAAATATAATGTCGCCAGTCATATGGAACTGGCGTGATGATCAGTGGTTCAGCGGCATTGAAAAGAAAAGCTTCATATATAAGGTCAACAGGATAAAGCAGTTCATAATCCAGAACTATGTCTTTAACCTTGACCTATCCACATGGGGACTCACTACAAAAACCAGGGAGATAGAGCGGTTCAGGGATTTTTTCGACATGGAATTGCTCAGGCAGTCAAATGCTCTTTTCGGTTACGAGGGTGACAAATATTATTTTGATATCGATATAAGAAAACACTTCGGTCTCGATAAATACACAACTGATGTAATACCTTACTGGAAGACTGAAACTGTAGAGGCCATGACAGCTTTCAGGTTCAGGGAGAATTTCTCGACAGGGGCTGGTGAATGCGTCTCGCTTTCAGCTCTTTATGCTGCTGCGATGTTCATTATCGGAAGGATCCCCCTTGAAAAAATATTTCTAATCGCTACACCGCTACATTCACAAGACTTCATAATTGAAAAGGAAGGCATCATAACAAATAACCGGAGGATTATGACCAAGAATATGTGGTACAACGGGACGTCGCTGTCAGAAAAAGCAAGGCGGGCCCTGGAAAATGAAAAGGTCACCATAGTATCCCATATTTCCGGATATATACATACCATTTATGAAGAGGCAACCATTAACAGGGATGCATATGTTCAGTTTTCATCAAAGCTCAGAGAATTCCTTAGCACCGGGCTTACGGATCTTATTTTTATTAATTTCCTTCGATTCAAATCAAAGTACAAGGCACTTTTCCAGTACATGTGCGACTGCTCCGGCAAAAAGAGGTATATAAGCCTTGAAAAGATGTTTGAATATGAGCATACGAGCAAATATAATGTCGCAATGGAGACAAGGGCACAGCTGGTTAATGAGATCGAGGGTGATGAATTCCATCTGAGCCCGATTCTCGGCAAGATGATGCTGAACGACGTCGAAAGCATCTTCCATGAAGGGAAAGTGATTAGCCTTGATGAATTCCGTGAAAAATTCAGGAAGTTTTCCGGCGAAATCAGCGACAATCTTGTTGGTGAAATGTTTCAGGATCTCCACGATTTTATCTTCACCGATCCAAAGCTTCCGGACATTAATAAAGGATATCTAAAATCCCCTTTCCCCGTCATTACGACTGAGCATTCACGTGAAAACATAATTGAAGCCATAACGGAGCTTGCTGACAAATCAGAAAGTGCCTTGCTTGCCATGTATGTTTACAGGCAGATGGATATGATTGACTGGATTCCGTTCATCAAGGCTGCCATTGAGAGGAATCCGGTATGCTTCACTGACCTGAATGGCAGGTCTCAGGCTGAAGTTTACGGAATCCTTCAGGAATTGACAGATGAATCGATCTATGACGGAAACCGGCTGTCACTTCCTGATGAAGTCTGGAATTTCCGTCGCGGGGATGGTATTGAAAAAGCTTTACTTCTTGCTGATTTCATAATAATGAAACATCCGGGGGCATTCCTGGTTATTGATATAGTCAATGAGGCTGTTACATTGAAATATGATAATGAGGAATACTCATTCAAATCTTCAAAATCATTCAAAAAATCGGTGACGATCTCGGGTACATCCTACTCGGTTGCCGACCTACCTTAATACAATATCTTTTATAACTTCCCGGCCCGACCTTTCATTGAGTTTTTCCCTGAGGGCCTCCTTAAGCATCATTAGTTCATTCCTTGCAACGGAAGAGCTCAGGTGTACAAAAAGTACATGATCCCTGATATAGACCCTTGATGTCCGTGATGATATAGCTTTACCGACGACCTCTTCCCATGAACTTATAAGATTTACCTCAAGAAGCTTCCCTTCAAGGTTCATCTCCCTGATGTAATCCTTCATTGCCTCGGCCAGTGTTATGGTCCTGCTCCTTCTCATATACTGCCAGTACCATTTTGAATTATTTCATCTATCCCCGTATCACCAATCCTGAAAAGCCTGTAATCTGTTTCAATGGTGTTCAGTATTGTCTGCAGCCTGTCCTGATGCGTGTCGGTAATGAATATCTGTCCGAAACGATGATTGCCGACAAGCCGGATGATCTGTGCAACCCTTTCAGCATCAAATTTGTCGAAGATATCATCAAGCAAAAGAATGGGTGTCAATCCTGCCTTCCTTTTAATATAGTCGAATTTTGCAAGCTTAAGAGCTACGAGATATGATTTCTGCTGACCCTGCGAACCAAGCGACCTGACTGAGTAACCATCCATTTCAAACAGCAGATCATCCTTATGGATGCCGGCTGTGGTATATTCAAGCGACCGGTCCTTGTCGATTGCATTTCTAAGGATCCCCGAAAAATCTCCATCGCTGAGATGCGACCTGTATCTGAGCTTCACCTTTTCCTTCTGGTTCGATACCAGGGAATAGTATTCCCGGAAAACCGGGGTCAGCTCGTTAACGAGAAGGTCCCTTTCGGAATAAACCACATTTCCGTACTTTATCAGCTGCGCATCCCACACTGAAAGCATCTCATCGTCAAAATTGCCTGAAAAACTGAAGTCCCTCAGGAGTTTATTCCTTTGTTGCAAAGCCTTGTTGTAGTTAAGCACTGAATCGAGGTATTCCGCATTGTACTGACTGATGATCTTGTTCATGAATTTCCTTCTTTCCTCGCTGCCTTCACTTATCAGTGCACTATCGGCAGGAGAGATCATCACCACGGGATATCTCCCTACATGGTCCGACAACCGCTCATACTCCTTCCCGTTGCGTTTGAGAACCTTTTGCTTCTGCCTGTGGAAAGAGCAGAAAATATTATCCTCCTCCCCCTCCTTTATGAATAACCCCTGGATAATGAAAAACTCTTCTCCATGCATGATGCTGCCACTGTCGATGTTATTGAAGAAGCTTTTTGTAAGTGACAGATAATGGATGGCGTCGAGGATGTTGGTCTTGCCAACTCCGTTGTTGCCAACAATGCAGTTGATCTTCGGAGAGAACTCCAGTGAGGCCTGGCTGTAATTCTTGAAATTGGTCAGGGATAGTTTTTTAAGATGCATTTTGAGGTTCGCGGTTTCGGGGTTTAAGGTATGAGGTACGATTGCAATCAATTACTCTGCTAAGTTATAAAAAAAGAAACTGTTAACATAACTATGACTTTAAACAATTGTTATACAGTATTTTAAGTCTTTATTTCCTTATTTCCTTTTTTTTATCTATTTATTTCAATATTCCCTTAAAAGCACTACTTTTGCGGAGTTAATTTTTTAAGTGTTTTAAGCATAAACTGTTATGGCAAAGAATAAGAAAGATGACAATCCCCAGGGAATTAAGAATGTTGAGGAAACATTGACCAAAACAGAACAATTTCTGGAAGAGAACTACAAACCATTATTGACTGGTCTGGCTGTTGTGGTTGTTCTTGTGGGTATTTTCTGGCTCGGGAGAATGTATCTTGCTAAAAAGAATGAAGAGGCCCAGGCACAAATGTACCAGGCACAGAAATACCTTGAACTCGATTCTATAAACCTTGCCCTGAATGGCGACGGCAACTACCTTGGGTTTCTTGACATAGCAAAGGAATATAAATTCACAAAAGCCGGAAATCTTGCACGTTACAGCGCCGGTATATGCAATCTTCACCTCGGGAACTATGAGGAAGCTATTGATTACCTCGAAGAATACTCAAAAAAGGATAAAGTTATCGGTTCAATAGCTATCGGTGCAACGGGTGATGCATGGGTTGAACTCGGCGACACCGAAAAGGGCATTTCAAAATATCTTGAAGCTGCAGCGTATGCGGACAATTCATTCAATACTCCGCTGTTTCTGATGAAAGCGGCCGAGCTTTATGAACTCAATGGCAAATATTCAGATGCCCTGATGCTATACGAAAGGATAAAGGAAGAGTATCCCACCAGCACTGAGGGTTCATCGATCGACAAGTATATTGCAAGGGCCAAACTCCTTTCGAAATAGATGGGCACCAAGGACCTCTCAGTTTATGATCCTGAATTGGTCCCCGATGCCGCAAAAATGAGATTCGGCATTGTGGTCTCCGACTGGAACAGGGAAATCACCCGGGCATTGCTCAACGGTGCCGTGAATACCCTTAAAAAGCATGGTGCATCTGATAACAACATAGTCGTAAAGCATGTGCCCGGCAGTTTTGAGCTTACCCTTGGAGGGCAGTTTCTCGCTGAATATGATGATCTTGATGCAATTATCTGCCTTGGCTGCGTTATCCAGGGCGAAACACCTCACTTCACCTATATTTGCCAGAGCGTTGCTTACGGCATAACACAGCTGAATCTCGAATACAATATACCATTCATTTTCGGGGTACTCACCACACTCAATATTGAACAGGCACACGACCGGGCGGGAGGCAAACACGGGAACAAGGGAGATGAGGCAGCAATTACAGCCATTAAAATGGCAGCGCTCCAGCGTGAAATTGAATAAAAACCGGATTATCTACCTCAGGCATAAACCACGATAAGGGCAATACCCGCATTTTCCGGTACTGACTGTCATCCTGAAAGGCTCTTCTGGGTCGAAGATTGATGTTACAACTCCCTTCAGTCCTTCCATGAATTCTTCCCTTACTGTCAGGTAATCCTCCACGGCTATTTCACTGTTCCTCTCTTCCCTGATCCTCAGCATATCCGAGAATTCACCCGCAGAAAGCTCCTTTACTCTATAAATCGACGGACGCACAACGGCACTCTGATTCTGAGACAGAAAAGCTTCGCAGTAGAGCAAAGTCTGGAGCCAGCCGTCAAGATCTTTTTTACGGTCATCGGTAAACAGGTCACTCAGTGATGAAATCCTCTGAGTTGTCTCCCCCGTCTTGTAATCGACAATCCTCGTTTTCCCTGCCAGACGGTCGACCCGGTCAATACTGCCTCCCGTTCTTACCATTATTGTGTCTCCGCCCGACCGGCATGGAAGTATGAACCGGAATTGCTTTTCAAGTTCAATTATCGTAAATGGTGCCAGTGCCCTGTCGGCATCCAGTATCCTCCTGAGATAATTGTAAAGTATATCCCTGACAATAATGTCGTTGCCGCTCAATGGGCGCATAAGGTCAGGTCCGTAATTCTCATTTATGGCCTTGTCCGTAATATCCAGGAGATAACTTTCATCCTTTTCCAGATCTTCAATAAATTTGTCCGTTATTGTCCTGTTCAGGGAATCACTATATACTGTACTCATTATCCGGTGAAAAATCTGTCCGAAGACAGCATGATCAATTTCCTCTGACAGGACCTCAGGTTCCTTTAGTCCGCTGACATACCTGTAATAGAATCTCATCCTGCATGCCAGCCAGGTGTTGATCGCAGTCGGCGACAGGAGAGCTTTTCCGGAATCATCACTGTACATCGACAGCAGTCTTTTAAGGTGGGATCCGTTCTTTTGAACAATGGGAGCTATCGCCGGGGGTGTTCTGATGTCAAAGGTCAGATTCAAAAAAGAAGGCCTGATTATCTTCTCGTATTTCATCTGGGTGAGAAACCTGCTCATCTCACCTGTCCTCATCCCTGTCGAATCAGAATTATAAATGAAAGTAACATTCTCAGCCCTGTGAAGGAGCCTGAAGAAATGATAAGCATAGAGCGATTCCTGGTGGTTTATCACAGGAAGTCCGAAGGCCTCCCTGATGCTGTAAGGAATGAAAGAGGATCCCTGACTTGTCGTTGGAAGTATGCCCTCATTGACAGAAAGCAGAATAATGTTTCTGAAGTCGAGAGCTCTTGTTTCAAGGAATCCCATTATCTGTATTCCGGATAAGGGCTCACCGGTAAACGGAACCGACTGGTTTCTGAGGATCTTGTCAAGAATCCTTGTGTAGGTCTCAGTTCTGAAGGTAACATCCGAAGAAAAGGTAATAGCTTCAAGTCTGGTAACCGACTTGAATACTGAATAGATAAATTCTTTCTGGAGCTTCCTTTGCATTGCCCGGTCGGGAGAGTCGTCGTTATCATCCGGATTTCCTGAAGTAACCTTTGCCAGGATTTCCTTCAAATATTCCGATAGTTCCTGCGGTGTATTTGTCTTTCTGAAGATCGATTTAAGCAATTCCGTCCGGCACAGGAAATCAGCGGGTATCCTGAAAAGGCTTTTTTCGGTTATATCATCAATTACTGTACTTTCCCCGTCGCCCGAAATATTAACTATCAGCTCATGCCTGAGGATCTCCAGGGCTTCACCGGATTCAAAAAAGATGCTGCCGCTTACCGGTGCTAGGACGCGTTGAAGGTTGAGAAGATGCCTGACCAGGCTGTATACTCCAGTCATTTTCAGGGGATAACCCATTGTGATGTTGATATCGCCCGTGTTTTCCGGCAGGCTTGTAAGCATTGGGACAATGAGGTTTTCGTCAGCCAGGATCACTGCAGTATGATGGGCATCCTCCGGTGACAATCCGGGCATCCTGTCAATCAGGTAAGGGATCAGCTTGACCTGGGCAATTTCCGATGTTGTTTCAATGATATTCCTGGTGACTTTCGGATCGCTTACGGTTAGAAGAGTGTCGTATTTCCAGTCTGAAGGCATGTCGTTCCTGAAAATTTTAAGGTTGCCGGACATGAACTTTCCCGCAGAATTGAGTTTTCCCTCCCTGATATAGGAGTTGTCGTAATCCCAGTAAAAGCAGGCACGATCCTCATCCTGAAGTTTCTTCATTATGGCAAGTTCGCACCTGTTCAGGGCATTGAAGCCGATAAAATGCACCTTTTCCCATTTTGATTCAGGATAATCTGCCTCCATGAACTTTTCTGCGACATCCCTTGAAATCATCCCTTCATAAGCCAGTCCCCGCGATCTGAGAGTATTTCTGAAGCCGTTATACAGTTCATTAAGGATCGACCAGACCGATATAAACCCTGTCTTTTCGGGAGATTTCTTTTCAGGGTCAAAATTCTTCCAGAATCTCTTGATTACTTCAGCCTGCTCCGGGTCGATATCTCCAAACTGGTAATCTATATTTTTAAAATCCTGCACATTCCGGAGCAACGCCGGAGCATCGGCCAGATATTTGTCGATATCGTCAAAATCGTTCGCAAGCATATCACCCCAGAAATAAAACTCATCAAAGCTCTCAGCGCCATTCCTGAGCTGCCTGTAAACTTTATAAAGCTCGAACAGAAGTACTTCATTGTCAGGAATAACAAGGTCCGAATATGTACCTATGAATTCATTTATTGTCATGATCGCAGGGGCCCACACCGGCTTATCGAGGTTGGCCGCATAGTATTTAAGGAAATATATCCCGGCCCTCCTGCTTGGAAACACCAGGCAATGGTTGGTTATGTCACCGACATTCTGGTCATGGAGGTGCTTCGCTATGCGTTCGAGAAAATAGATCATACCAAAATTGGTTGTGCGGTTATGCAGTTATGCAGTTAATTGGTTATTCATTTCTTCGTCTCTCAGTCTCTCAGTCTCTCAGTCTCTTAGTCTATCCTTCACGCCTTCACGCCTTTGTATAGTCGTCCCTGAAAGGTGTCGAGCTCTTCAAGCCGTTTCTCGATCAACCCGATAATCTGGTCGGTTCTTTTCTTGCCCCATATCTCCCGTGAAAGAAACCTGGGCGGAGCCTCTCCTGTAAACCTTTCGATTATAATGGAAGGATTCAGCCTCTCAATGAATTTAATTATGAAATCGAGATAATCATCCCATGTAAAAATTTCAAAATCAGCGGGATTACTATTAAACTCTTCCTCCATTTTTGTTCCCCTTATAATCTGAAGCTGATGAAACTTCACCCTTCGCAGGGGCAATCCTGAAATGATTTCAGCCTCTTTTAGCATTTCCTGGCGGGTCTCGCCAGGAAGACCGAAGATGAAATGTGCTCCTGTATCAATGCCTCTCTTTGCTGAAGCCTCAAGTGTATCGACCGCATCCCTGAAGGAGTGTCCGCGGTTGATCCTGACGAGGGTCTTATCGTAACACGATTCAATTCCGAAGTCCAGGAGGAGGATGCATCTTTCCGAAAGATCCTTCAGAAAATCAAGTATCTCATCATTCATGCAATCGGGCCTTGTACCGATCACCAATCCCTTGATTTCATTGTGACTGAGGGCTTCATTATATAGATCAGCCAGCTTGTCAACCGTAGCATAAGTATTTGAATACGCCTGGAAGTAAGCAAGATATGATCCGCTTTTCCTGTACCTTTTTTTGTGGAACTCAATGCCCTCCTCAATCTGAAGTGAAACTGACTTTGAAGGAAGGCAGTAAGAGGGATTGAAGGCCTTGTTATTGCAATAGGTGCATCCTCCCGTACCTTTTGAGCCGTCGCGGTTGGGGCATGTAAAACCGGCATCAATAGATACTTTTTGCATCCTCACGCCATGTATCTTCCTGAAATTATCAGCAAAGGCATTGAACCTGCGTTCATGTTCCCATGGGTAACCGGATGATATCTTTTTTGCTGCTTCCATTCAGGCAGAAATAATTTTACCGGCATCCACATACCAGATGAACCCGCCTGCAACATCATAGCCCATTGATGCAAGGGTCTTCATGTAATTCCTTACCTGTGTCAGGTGAGAAGGGTTCTCATCCCCGAATTTAAAATCGACGATTTCGGCCTTTCCCTCCCTGATGATGACCCTGTCGGGCCGTCGTGAAGATGCATCGGGCATAAGAACGGAGGCTTCATTCAGGATGATGGAGCCATCCTCAAACCATTTGTTTACATCAGGCTGGCTTATAAGATCCTTTATCTTCTTAATAGTCAGGGTTTCCTCATTTTTATCCAATTGCCCTTCCAGTACCTTCTTCCTCACGGCCGACTCAATATCGGCAGATGTTTGAACATCACCAAAGATCTCATGCATGGTTTTACCATATCTGATCCTTTCACGGACCACATCCCTGCCGGCAATGAAATAATCTTCCCAGTGCAGCTTCAGCTTAAGCGATCCGGCATTGTCATTTACCGGGTAGTTTGAGATCCTGATACCTTCCGGGTTGAATATTTTCTGCTGGATATCAGGCAAAAGTCCAAATTCAAATATCCCTGACTCAGGGTCAAAATGATCATGAAGAAAAGTATCTGATCCATCAGGGTGACTTCCCCTGAATGAAATGGCATCCCTGATTACAGATGCGATACGGTTTTCATTGCGCGGTTTAGCCGGGGCAAATCCGATAATTGCATCGGCTGCCCTCGTGAATGCAACGTAGAGCAGATTAATGTTATCGAGGTAGGCCGAGTATTTTTCCTCATAATAGTGCTCCGCAAAGATTGTTTCAGCAAGGTCGCTTTTATACCTGACCGGAACTATTCCAAGTTTATTGAAAGGCGGTGAATCCGGAGATGCCCATAGAATATTCGAATGAAATGCCTTATGATCGAGGTTCCACGAAAGAAACGGAAGAATTACAATCCTGAACTCAAGGCCCTTTGATTTGTGAATTGTCAGAACCTTCATTGAATCATTCTGCTCAGGCACCGAAATTGACTTTTTGATTCCTTCGGTGTCCCACCATTCAAGAAATGAAGTGATCCCCGGGTTACTGGCCGACGCATAACCAATAACGATATCCTGGAAACTGTTAAGATATGCAACATTGAAGGAGTAATTGCCCAGTTTGAAGAATCCAGTCGTTTGCTCGGTGATGTTCCATAGTGTATTATACCGTATACCGTTCAGAAAGTTGGTATAGCCTTCCGGAAAGAAACGTGCCGAGTACTCTATAATTTCATCACCCGGAAGAGCGATCTGCCCTGCTTCCTCAATACCCGAAGCCAGGAGATAATTTCTCAGCATAAGGGCCCTTGCAATCAAATCTCCGGGATTATCGAGAACCCTGAGGACGGCAATGATGAAATTGACAGCAGGGGAATTCGCCAGAAGCAGCGACTCGGCTGAGACAATATTATAATTGTATTTTTCCCTGTTCCCCGGAGGACAGACAACAGAATAGCCGATCATTTCCCTGAGAACAGCAGCACCCTCTTTATTATCCCTTACAAGTATCCCGATGTCGGATGCGCTGTATCCCTTATCCTGAACTGATTCGACAACCCGGGGAAGACGTTTCAGAACCTCTTCCTGCCATACAGATTCATCAGTGCTATCAATGAATTCGAGCCTGACATAACCATTCTCCTTGTTTCCCGGATCTGTCTGTACCGCTTCTGAAAAAAGCTCCCTGAATGCTGTGACCTGAGTGTTATCAGAAAGTTCCGCATCTATCTGTACAGGAATAATTGAAAATAGGGAATTATTGAACCTGATTATATTTGAACAGCTTCTGTAGTTTGTATGAAGTGGTTTCGAAATATAACGCCTGCCATCAACCTCTTTTTTAAGATCGCGAAGTGTCCGCCAGTCACTGTTCCTCCACCTGTAAATCGACTGCTTTATATCTCCCACAACAAGATTTTCAAATCCCTGTGCCATGCTGTTATCTATCAGAAGCCTGAAGTTTTTCCATTGAATTATCGATGTGTCCTGGAATTCATCTATCATATAATTCTCGAAGGCATTGCCAACCTTTTCATATATAAAAGGCGTCTGATCCATCCGGGTTATCCTGTAGATCAGTTCTCCGGCGTCTGAAAGGAGGAATTTGTTTTCATCCCGTGTGATGAGATTTACCTGGCTGAGAACATCGGACAATATTCCAAGAATGTAGATATACGACAAGATCACATTCGCGGTTTTAAAGAAAATAATATTGTGGTCATGGAAACCGACCAGTTCCCTCACTGATTCTTCGAGTCCGGCACCCATTGCTTCCCTGAGTGGAGATGAAGGAGGACCCGATGACCATCGCGGAGGCTCTCCCAATGCAGCCCTGACATATGAGTTAGGAGCTTTGACCTCTCCCCTGGCAGCACTCCTGATAAATAGAGGAAGCCCTTTACCCTTCTGGTAGAACAAATCATCGGAAAGTTTGTATAATTCAACTATCCCAAGACATCTCCGTCCAAGCTCCTTAAGTCTCGTGCTGAATGATGAGGTGATTAACCTCATTTCCTTAATATAAGATTTCAGGAATTCCTTATCCTGGAGCTTTTGCTTCTCCTCAGGAGGGAGAAGCTTGAATTTTTCGTTGAACAGCTCTCCTGCAAGTCCTGTAATACTCTTCCTGAGGTCCCACGTTCTGCCTTCTTCAATATTTGCCCTGGCATACATAATCAGCCAGTTTCTTATTGTAGCGTCAGTTGCGGCTGAGGAAACCATATTGCCGACTGCCGTTGCAAGAATATTTGTATAGTCAATTTCGATATCAAATCCTGAATAAAGGCCGATATCACGCGCGAATGCCCTGACGATCTTCTGGTAGAAACTGTCGATGGTGCTTACGGAGAACCTCGAATAATCGTGCAGGATCGAATAGAGTATTTCCCCTGCCTCCTTTCTTATTATCGCTGATGATTTGCCGGTGGATTTTACAAGGTCATCCAGGTACTTCGAATCCCCGCCGGATGACAGTTTATTAAGTTCTTCAAGGATGCGCCCCTTCATTTCGGCAGTAGCCTTGTGGGTAAATGTGACGGCAAGAATTTTCCTGTAATTCAGACGCGACCTGAACAGCTTTTCAAGATAGATATAGGCAAGCTGGTATGTTTTACCCGAACCTGCTGAAGCACTATAGATTGTTAATGTTCCGACGCCCATTACCGGGTAAAGTTAGCCATTTTAATTAACTTTGCAGGATGAAAAAAAGGGTTGTAATAGGGTTATCGGGAGGTGTCGATTCAAGTGTTGCAGCCTGGCTCCTTAAGGAGGAGGGCTATGATGTCGCAGGTCTCTTCATGAAGAACTGGCACGACACAACCGGGCTTCTTCAGAGCGGCTGCCATTGGGAAGATGACCTGATGTTTGCCGAAATGGTTGCCAGAAAACTCGATATACCTTTGTTTTCAGTCGATCTCAGCGAACCATACAGGCAGAGGGTCGTTGAATACATGTTCTCGGAATATGAAAAAGGACGGACACCTAATCCTGACGTCCTCTGCAACAGGGAAATAAAATTCGACTCTTTTGCTGCTGAGGCAAGAAAGCTTGGAGGCGATTATGTCGCAACCGGCCACTATTGCCGAAAAGTGGTTGTTGAAACCGGCGATAAAAAGATAAACAGGCTCCTTAGCGGCAAAGACGGTAACAAGGACCAGAGCTATTTTCTCTGCCAGCTTAGCCAGGAACAGCTTGACTATGCTCTTTTCCCTATAGGAGGCCTTACCAAACCTGAAGTACGTGAAATAGCTGCCAGACTGGGACTTGCCACTGCACACAGGAAAGATTCGCAAGGGATCTGCTTTGTCGGAAGGGTTCATCTTCCGACATTCCTCCAGCAAAAGCTCAGGGCAAGGAAAGGCTCAGTGATTGAGATCCCGCCTGATTTCAGGCACAGGCAATGGGATGCAGGGATCCCTGAAAATGACATTGATGAAAGCTTCCTTATTTCAGCCTCAGAACCCCATCATTATAATTCTGAATCAGGAAGGATCATCGGAGAACACGAAGGCGCTCATTTTTTTACAATTGGCCAGAGGAAGGGCATCAATATTGGCGGCTATAAGGAACCGTTGTTTGTTCTTGGGATTGACATCACTGAAAATCTGCTGTTTACAGGAGAAGGGCAATCACATCCCGGACTTTACAGGAAAGGGCTGTCAATAAAGAATGAGGAGATACATTGGATCAGGAAGGATCTTGCGATGACGGACGGTGAAACCAGGGATTATGATGTAAGAATAAGGTATCGCCAGCCGTTGCAAAAAGCCAGATTGTTCAGCAGAAAAAACGGCATGTACATCATATTTCACAAATTGCAGAGGGGTATCGCACCCGGGCAGTTTGCGGCATGGTACGACGGGGATGAATTGATGGGGTCGGGGGTTATTAACGCGTAATTACAATGTAATTACATTGTAATTACACAAAAAACGATGTAGTAGAGACAGGTCTCAGACCTGTCTCTACGTGATTACGACAACCGGTTTTTATAATCATCATACCCGAATTTTTTGATCAGCCTGAATTTGTTATCCAGGGTCCAGATGCCGATCGAGGGGTGCTGTACACCATTGAACGTTGTGGTTTTAACCATTGTATAATGGATCATATCAAGGAATATTATCCTGTCGCCAGGTTTGAGTTCCCTTTCGAATGACCAGTCGCCCATAAAGTCGCCTGAAAGGCAGGAATTTCCTCCCAGCCGGTAGGTTGGCTTTCCGGGAACCGGATCAGTGGCCCCGATTATTCCGGGTTTATATGGCATCTCAAGACAATCGGGCATATGTGCGGTAAATGAAGCATCGAGGATCGCGGTTTTTATCCCCTGGTTTTCGACAATATCCACCACCGTTGAAACAAGCTCTCCGGTTTCCCATCCAAAAGCGCTGCCGGGTTCCAGTATCACATGAAGTCCGTTCCTTTCCCTGAATTGCTTCAGGATCTTTACAAGATGTTCCGCATCATACCCTTTCCTGGTCATAAGATGACCTCCTCCCATGTTGATCCATTTAAGCCTGTTAAAGTACCTGCCGAATTTCAGCTCAACAACTCCCAGCACTTTCTCCAGGGCATATGAATCCGATTCAAAAAGCACATGAAAGTGGAATCCCTCAATTCCGTCCGGAATACCTTCCTTTTCAAGGTCCCCTGCAGAAATACCAAGCCTTGAACCGGGAGAACACGGGTTGTAAATATCATGTCCGATTTCAGAATACTCAGGATTGATCCTCAGTCCGGCTGAAATCTTTCGCGGATAGCCTGCCAGCTTTTGAGAGAATAAGGAATACTGAGCGAGTGAATTGAATGTTACATGAGTGCTGTATTTCAGGATTTCATGAAATTCAGCCTCTTTATAAACCGGAGAATAGGTATGGGCAGGAACACCTATTTCGTCAAAGCAGAGACGGGCTTCGTGGGGTGAGCTTGCTGCGGCCCCGGAGATGTATTCTTTCAGTATCGGAAAGACGCCCCACATTGCAAATCCCTTGAATGCAAGAATTATCTCAGATCCTGAAGCGACAGAAACATTCTTTATCAGTGAGAGATTATTGCGGAATCGATCCTCCTCAATAACATAACAGGGTGACGGAATTTGTGAATAGTCGATGTTCAAGTTAGATAATTTTAATTCTCAACTTACCCACCCACAACCCCTCCCGAGAGGGGAGCTTGTGGGATTGTCTTTGGTCTTCGGTCTTCGGTCTTCTGTCTTCTGACTTAAGAAACCCACCCCCAACCCCTCCCAAGAGTGGAGCCTGAGCCTGACGCCTGATGCCTTTGTTATAATTCCAGATCTACATCATGTAATTCAACCCAGGGCAAACCCAGAAGGTTAAGTTGTTCCATAAACGGATCGGGATCAAATTCCTCAACGTTAAAAACGCCCGGTTTTTTCCAGATACCCCTAAGGTACATCATTGCCCCTATTGCGGCCGGCACCCCCGTTGTGTAGCTTACCCCCTGAGCTCCTGTCTCCCTGTAGGCGGCTTCGTGACTGCAGTTATTATAAATGTAATAGGTCTTCTCCTTTCCGTTCTTAATCCCTCTGATGCGGCAACCTATAGAGGTTTGTCCCGTGTAATTCTCTCCAAGCTCCCCGGGATCGGGAAGTATTGCCTTAAGGAACTGAATGGGAACAATCTCTCTGCCCTGGAACATTACCGGCTCAATGCCCGCCATCCCAATATTCTGGATTACTCGCAGATGTGTGAGATATTCCTGTCCGAAAGTCATCCAGAACCTTGCACGCTTTAATGCCGGAAAATTCTTTACAAGCGATTCAAGCTCTTCATGGTAAATGAGGTAAGATTCCTTCGGTCCTATCTCAGGATATGTAAGTGGCTTGTGAATTTCATGCGGTTTTGTATAAATCCATTTTCCGTCTTCCCAGTATTTACCTTTCTGGGTGACTTCCCGGATGTTTATCTCGGGATTGAAATTTGTTGCAAAGGGTTTTCCGTGGTTACCTGCATTGCAGTCGACGATATCGAGGTAATGTATCTCGTCAAAATGATGCTTTGCTGCATATGCCATAAAGATTGAAGTCACTCCGGGGTCGAATCCGCAGCCGAGAATTGCAGTTATTCCGGCTTCCTTGTACCTGTCATAATAAGCCCACTGCCAGCCATACTCATATTTGGCTTCTTCGAGCGGTTCATAATTTGCGGTATCGAGGTATGAAACTCCTTCAGCAAGGCATGCATCCATTATATGAAGATCCTGGTAGGGTAGTGCGACATTTACAACAAGATCGGGTTTGAAGCTTTTGATAAGATTACGGAGCTCAGGTACTTTGTCGGCATCTATCTGTGCGGTCCTGATCCGGTTCGATCCGGTTCTGGCTGCTATTGCATCACATTTGGATTTTGTACGGCTTGCAAGCAGTATCTCAGTAAATACGTCAGGCAGCGAGGCCATTTTGCTGATCACCACCGATCCCACGCCTCCGGCGCCGATAACCAATACTTTTCCCATGTCAGATAATATAGATTAAGAATAACCCAAATATAAGGTTTTTCGGGTTATCGACCAGCAACAAGAAACGTGTAACCAGCAACCTGAATTAATTTCTACTTATATTTGAGTGATATTTTTCAGGATCAAAGATGAAGCTGTTCAATCCTCATGTGATTCTTTATATACTAAGCACTATTCTTTTTATTGAGGCAGTTTCTTTCCTATTCTGTCTTCCGGTTGCATTCATTTACAACGAGTCACCCGATCCTTTCCTTTGGTCATCCCTTATCGCTGTTTCGGTATCAGTTGGTTTGTATCTGATATCGAAGAAAGCAGCAGCTGAAAAAGTGGATAAGAGAGAAGGGTTTCTTGCTGTCTCGCTTTCATGGCTGGTTCTTTCGTGCATCGGGACATTGCCATTTTTATTAAGCGGATCAATAACCTCATTCGTTGATGCGTTTTTTGAGACAGCATCGGGGTTCACGACAACTGGTGCTTCAATACTTTCAGATGTAGAATCCCTTCCATATTCAATTCTTTTCTGGCGAAGCTTTACCCACTGGATCGGAGGGTTGGGGATTGTTATGTTCGTGATAATAATCATGCCGACTCTTGGCATGACTGCGAGTCAGCTGCTCCCAATGGAATCTTCGCTGAAGGAAAAAATCCATCCAAAGACAAAAGCGGTAGGCTTGCGGCTGCTCTTTGTTTATCTCGGACTAACCGTCGCCGAAGTGATCCTGCTTTATCTGGGGGAAATGAACTTTTTCGAAAGCATCTGTCATACTTTTGGTTCTGTTGCAACAGGAGGTTTCTCGACAAGGAACAACAGCATTGCAGGTTTCTCGGCATACAGCCAGTATATTATTGCCCTGTTCATGTTTCTCTCGGGAGTCAGTTTCGTTATTTATTACTTTATTGTCAAACTCAACTTCCGGAAGGTTAAGCATAATGATGAGCTTTGGTTTTATCTTGGAACAACGCTCTTTTTCGGAACAGTTGCAACATGCGTGCTTCTGGCTAACACTACCAAATCACTTGAACCGGCATTCAGGGAAGGTTTTTTCCAGGTAATATCAATAATAACCACAACCGGGTATGTATCAACCGATTACCTTTACTGGCCGCCGGCCGGACTAATCATTATCTTTCTCATGATGTTTGCCGGTGCCTGCACCGGTTCGACAACGGGAAGCATTAAAATGGTCAGACATCTGATTGTGGCAAAAAATATAAGAAATGCCCTTACAAAACTTGTCCATCCCAATATGATCACCCAGATGAGGCTTAACAATAAGCCATTATCTGATAAGATAAATATCTCAACTATTTCCTTTGTAATCCTCTATCTGTTCATTTTCCTTGCTGCAACAGTTGTGATTGTCATAATCGGCACCGATCCGGTAACTGCTGCAAGTGCGGTTGCCACATCACTCGGCAATGCCGGTCCGGGACTGGGATCAATTGGTCCCATGTCGAATTATTCAGTTTTCCCGGATATCAGCAAGCTGATTTTCGTTATTTTAATGATAATCGGAAGGCTTGAGATCTATACGATCTTCATACTTTTCACAAGGTCATTCTGGAAAATATAAAAACGGTATGAGGTTTGCGGTTTGCGGTTTAGGGAAGAATTACTTTGATATAGTATTCATTACTTTATAAAATCCCGGACCTTTTCAAGTTCTTTTAGGGTTCCGACATTGAACCAGTAGCCGTCATCATGACGCCAGGTATAGATAGTATGGGAGGATGCCAGTTCGAGATACAGGTTTACAACTGTGTAAATTCCTTCTTTCATATAACTGAATATCTCCGGTTCGATTATCTGGACCGATGAAAAGCCGACCCGGGTCAGATCATCCCCGGCATTGTCAGCAAGAATTTTCTCTCCGGTGGCGATATTACACCACCCTTTAAGCACTCCATTGGAATCAAGAAGAAGGAACCTGCTGCCCGAACGTTCTTTGACAGCAAGCGTGGCCAGGCCTTTTTTCTTCAGATGAAACCGATAAAGGGCCGATAGATCGAGGTCAGTTACAATATCGGCATTATAAACAAGGAAAGGATTATCGTCAAAGAAATCCCTGGCCTTATATAGCCCTCCTCCATTTTCGAGAAGCAATTCCCGTTCATCCGATACGGCAATCCTGAATCCGAGCTTGTTCAACCTCATTACCTCCTCCTCGACCATGCCGGCCAGATGGTGCACATTAACAATAATATCATCAAATCCGTGCCTGGTACAGGTTTCAACAGCAATCTGAAGAAGGCTTTTACCATTTATACCGACAAGGACCTTTGGTATTGTTTCGGTAATCTTGCCCAGCCTGGTCCCTTTCCCGGCCGACATTATCATCGCTTTCATTGACAGGATTTTAAAGGTGGCTGCCTTGAGACAGTCTCACAAATATCTGTGTATCAGGTATTGATCGAACAGTTGAGAATAATTCGGGAAGAGAGATATGGTTTTCAGCCTTGTTGATAATCTGATTAAGCAGCCTTACTCCGGGTACAATGGAATCGGTAAAGGTTGGTTTCTGTTCATACAATCCCCTGAACCCGAAAGCACCAAGAGCCTGCATTACCCTGATCATGCTGAATCCGGAATAGTATCCCCTGAATTTATGGTGATTTTCCTTTGTTATATTGCAGAAATTACCAATAAAGTAGCTAAGCAGTGACTCACGGTCATCCTCATTCATTGGAATTTTGGCATCATAAAGCATTGAAGCTACATCATACTGGGGCGCTCCTTTTCTGCCCCCCTGGTAATCTATGAACCAGGGTTCCTCTCCCACCACCATGACATTTGCGGTCTGAAAATCCCTGTAAAGGAAATAGTCCTGCCCCGTTTCAAGAAGAAAATCAGCCAGAACTTCGAAATCATTCTCAAGCCTACGCTCATTGAACGGTGCTGCAAGAAGCTTGAGAAGCATGTACTTGAAATAATTCATATCCCACATCATCGATTGCCTGTCGAAGCTCCGGTGGGGATAGCACAGATCGAGGTTGAGTCCATCTATTCCGTTGATCTGGAACAAAATAAGGTTATCAAGGATTTTCCTGTACAGATTCATTGTATCCTCATCAAATGGAGCTATGACAGGTTTCTTATGGAGCCAGGTGTAAAGGTTGTCATCCCCGAGATCCTGAAGATAATAGACTGATTTATCAGGAATATATCCGAATATTTCCGGCACGGGAAGTGATTTGCTTCTGAAATGGCTGGTAAATCCTATAAAAGCTTCATTTTCTTCGCGATTGGCATTGAATGCTCCTATTGTAGTCTTTTTTACTTGATGGATCCTGAAGTATCTCCTGTCGGAACCGGACCTGGGTAAGGGATTGACAGAGGTTATGGTGTCTCCGAAGAGTTCTTTATAACCTTCTGAGATTATTTTAATTATATCGGAATCATCCATGAAATTGTTATTGTCTAATGTATTTATTTTACCCACCCCCAGCCCCTCCCGAGAGGGGAGCTTGTGGGATTGTCTTCGGTCTTTCGTCCTCCGCTGGCGCGGATTTGTAATCCGTGCCCTGTTAACCCACCCCCAGCCCCCCGCCGAAGCTGGGCAGGCTCTTCTGTGAGTAGAGCCTGACGCCTAAAGCCTTATTAAAATCTTCTTCCTGTACAAAATTAACGCAATGCACCAGATAAACAGCATCTGGATTATGGCAAACATAAGGCTTCCGTTCAGATTTCCGGCAACCGGAACGCAAATCTTTTCATAAAACCAGGAATAGAGGCTAATTTCATCATTTCCAGCTGGTATTTTTATCAGCAGCATCATTCTTGTCCATATCCCGGCAAGAAAGTATGAAAAAAGGGCATTGGTTCCGAATACTACAAAGAACCAGCCCCATTTCTGGAATTTCACCACATCTGCAAGCCAGTAGATAACTGACAGTACCATCATGGCGATTCCGGCAGTGTAAAGGACATAAGAGCTTGTCCAGAGAGCTTTATTGATCGGGAAAAACTTATTCCATAAAATGGCGAGTCCAATCAGAGCGGCCCCAATGACAAGTATTTTCAGCACATTCTTTCCTCCTTCAGATTTTCTCCCGACAAGTTCTCCGGTGTAATATCCAATGATTACCGTACAGATTGAAGGGACGGTGCTTAATAATCCTTCAGGTTCGAAGGGTATCCCAAAACCTTTGTACAAATGATCTGTACCCAGAATCAGTTTATCGATCCTGAGAACAAAATTCCCCTCAAGACTATACGGGTCAACGCCTCCGAAGAATGCCAGCAATGCCCAGTAAAGGAGCAGAATAACTGCGGTAACGATCCATAAATAATCACGGTTGACCGACATGCATATCAGTGCACCCAGTCCGTAGGCAAGAGCAATTCTCTGAAGCACTCCCATTATCCTGAGCGTTGAATAGTCCCTGTCAAAGCTGGGAAAGATATTCAGGAAAAGCCCAAGGGCGAAAATGGATGCCGTCCGTCGTGCAATTCTCAGAAATGAGCTCCCATTGAGCTCATTTCCGTATTTCTTCAGCGAAAACCACATCGAAACACCGACGATAAAAAGGAAAAACGGAAAGACAAGATCAGTTGGAGTGCAGCCATGCCATTTGGCATGGCGCAGCGGTGCATAAACATACTGCCAGCTTCCGGGCGTATTCACGATGATCATGAAAGCTATTGTAAGACCTCTGAATATATCAAGGGAAATCAACCGGCCGGAGCTCTTTTTCATCTGATGGCAGTAAAAAGGCATAAAAATAAGAATATAGGACAAAACACGTGATTATATTTACGTGAATTTCTGCTTATTTTATAGAAAACTTCCACCAGTCCATCAATAACCATCAACTCATGAGAAACAGGATTTCCATATTCATGAAGATCTTTCTGGCATGCTCCATCCTTACCTTGTCATGCTCACTGCAGTGTCAGCCTGTTGAAACCGGACTTGAAATGCTAGTAAAAAGCAAATTTGAAGTATTGAAGGGCAAGAGGGCGGGACTCATCACCAACCCCACAGGAGTTGACCGGAACCTGAGGTCAGGTATTGACCTCATTTACAATGCTCCGGGAGTAAAGCTTGTTTCGCTTTACGCGCCGGAGCATGGTGTGAGGGGGGATTACAGTGCCGGGGAGGTAATCGGTTCCTCTATTGATCAGGTGACAGGACTGAAAGTTTACAGTTTATACGGCAATACAAAGAAACCGACTAAAGAAATGCTCGAAGGAATAGATGTTCTTGTATACGACATCCAGGATATCGGTTCACGGTCGTATACTTTCATAAGCACACTCGGGCTTGCCATGGAGGCAGCCGCGGAGAACAACATTCCGTTTATGGTTCTCGACAGGCCAAATCCCCTTGGAGGCATCAGAATCGAAGGACCCCTCGTTGAAAAGGAGTTTACCTCTTTTGTCAGCCAGTATCCGATCCCTTACATCCATGGAATGACAGTGGGGGAGCTTGCAATGTTCCTTAACGGGGAAGGACTTCTTGGCAATGGAGTTAAATGCGATTTGACTGTGATTAAAATGACTGGATGGAAAAGGGAAATGAGTTTTGATGAAACCGGATTGCCCTGGGTACCGTCATCTCCCCATATTCCACAGGCTTTGACCTGCCTCTTTTATCCTGCAACGGGGATCCTCGGAGAATTGTATGTTGCAAGTATCGGCGTTGGCTTTACCCTCCCATTTCAGACATTTGCCGCAGAATGGATCAATGCAGACTCACTTGCACAAAACCTCAATAAGCTGAATCTGAAGGGTGTAATTTTCAGGCCCGTCCATTATAAGCCGTATTACGGCGTATCGCAGGGTAAAATGGTTCACGGCGTACATATACACCTTACCGACGAAAAAGAGGCTCCATTGTCACTTATCCAGTTTTATTTACTGCAGGAAACCAATAAATTATGGCCCGGAAAAGATATTTTTTCCATGTGTGACAAATCGCGGCTGGAGATGTTCGACAAGGTATGCGGAACGGACAAAGTAAGAAAGGTGTTCACCAAAAATTACAGGGTGGACTCAATACTGGATTTGTGGAACGGCGACGTGACTGCCTTCAGAAACAAGGTAAGGAAATCCCTGTTGTATTGAAAATCAGTCGGTTCAGCTTCTATTCTTTTTCACTCTCTCCCTCCATGCTCTTTTCGAGCTCACGTGCATGGAACAGGAACTCGTCAAGCATCATTTCCTTATGGAAAATCATTCCATGGGTTGCGCGGATCTTGGGGCTCTCATTTTCATAGAAATAGTCCTTTCCCAGGACAAGCTGAACACGCTTATACTGTTCAACCCATATCTGCTGCGAGAGATCGCTGAACGGACCGTCAAGCTCATAACTTGGGAATGAGGCATTTACCTGGCTTATATAGCAGTCCTTAAACGATTTTTCAAGTACAGCCATCGAGTTCAGTGAAACCGGAGTGAATACATTTGCTTCTGAGGGGTGGAACCTGAACCAGACATTTCTGTAGCCAACGATTCTAAGTTTTGACAGGTCCTCCTCCTGCTTCCAGATCCTCAGCGCCTGAGCAAGTGCCTTGAGAACCTTATAGTGTGTATCGGGCCCTGAGCCTTCCGGATCGTAAGCCATGCTGACAACAGTCGGCCGAACCTTCCTGAACATTTCCAGGATCGGCTCAACATCGCGCTTTGTGTTTGGCTGGGGTGTAAATATATCGCCTGTATAGAAGCCAAGCCTCAGGTGCTGTATATCCTGAACCTTTACACCATAATGAGCCCACACAAGTTCCTCCTCAAATTCCCGAATCATGCCTTTAAGCTTCTGAATATCAGGAGGATTTTTCTGACCGCTGTAGCTCGAGTTCAATAACTCAATATTTTTCTCAATCTGGTCAGTGAGCTCCTGCCTCGATTTAAGATTATAAACATCAACCATTACCCTTATTATCCTGTGGCAAACACCCCGGAGTTTTCCGGGATCATCCTTTGCCGCGATTTTATCGAGATAATGACTGACATCCTTGTCGAATTTATATTTGTAACCCTGTTCAAAGAAATCTGGATATTCAATCATCTTGACCTTATCCTGTTCAATATGATTCAGGGTCTCCTGAAGGAAGTCCCGCAGCATGTCGTTTGTAACCGCCGTGAATCCGGAGGTGCAGACAGTGAAGTGAAATTTGTTGGATGCTTCGCGGAGCTGAGGGATAATGCAGGGAAAAATCCCCAGCATAATATCATCATGATGCGGGCCGGTATGAAGAAAAGCCTGGTTTTTCTCTTTCGCATTACCCCTTATGATTTTTTGTTTTGTGGCTTCAATAACTTCCTTAACCCGGTCCATGCTCAGGTCAGGAATCAGGCAGCAGTATCTGTCATTCTTAAGATCCTCAATCTCAAGCCTGTGTGCATATTTATTAATATTCTGACAAAGGTCAAAAACGGCCTTCTCAGTTTTCTCAAATGTCCATTCTCCTTCCCTGTAGTATTTTTCAATACTGTCATGAAGGCGCACCGCAGCACCCTCTGTAAGGTAGAACCTGGCATTTTTCTGCCTCTGAAGGGCTGTAGCCGGAAAAATATTATCAGGAGGGTTTTCAAGTGCATTTTTGACGACCGGGGCCTTAGCCTCCCCTGCTGCAAAAATTATCGAAACTCCATCCGGATTAAAGGTGATGGTGCCGAGTCCGATTGTTATTACAAGCCTGTTCCTTGAAACCTCTATACCTCCAAGGTCGCCTGCCGATGCAGCCTGTGCCTCGAAGTTGGTTGGTGTCAGCCTGGTTGTGGAATTATGATCGCTTCCGCGGGTATTTGAAGCAATTGAACCGTCAGGCCCCATGCCTCCGAGGTAAAATCCTATCCCTCCCATTTCCCTTATCCTGTTCTCGTAATTGGTGCACCAGTTATCTATCCTGAAAATGGACTCCTGCTGTAACTCTTCCAGGTGAGAGGATGCCTCCCTGTTGCGGAGCGAAAGGTCAATCCGGCTGTCAGGAAAAATTTCTGAATAGTGTTTTCCCCTGGCAAGGCCTATTTCATTGGCATTGATGAGAAAAGCCTTATTCGGATCGAGATCGAACCCTCTTATATAAAAATTATTTACATAATCATAAAAACTATTATGCTGGGTTGGTTCAATTGGATAGTAATCTTCTGTCTGAACGAAATGGAGTCCTTTCAGAGATGGTTTCCCCGGGATCAATAGACCATGTTTTTCCATCAGAATCCTGTTTTCTTTCAGATTCCAGCCTTCCAGGAATTTTTTTGTCCATTTAATAAAGTATTCCGGAGTTTTACCTGTCGGAAGACTTATTATGCCCTCTGGATTTTCAGAGACCCATTCCAGGAACCTGAGAGATGTCAGAAGTCCGAGGTCAGGGAAATTCTGAACCACCAGATAGGTGGTTTTTGTGGAGCATTTGCCTCTTCCCGAGCTTAGATAAAATGATCGCTCGACATTTGAAAGTTCTTTTGTTTCCATATCATTACTGTTTCTTTTTGATTCCGAAAGCAGGGTCAATCCTAAGGAATTTTATTGCCAGGATGCCAGGTATTGAACAAATAATTACATATATGAAGAAATTCTCATAGCCCAGTAGTTCCTTCATTGCTCCCGAGATCATTCCGGGAAGCATCATGCCCAGGGCCATAAGTGATGTTCCAATTGCATATTCAGCGGTTTTGAACTTGCTTTCCCCCACATAATGCAGCATATAAAGCATATAGGCGGTGAATCCGAAGCCATAACCGAACTGCTCAAAGGCAACTGACACAGATACCATTAAATTTCCCGGCATTGGCTGGAAGTGTGCCAGGTAGATATAGACGGCACTGGGTACGTTAATCCACAAAGCCATCATGAAAATGACCTTTTTAAGTCCGATCCTGGCGGCTGTAATCCCTCCCAGGATACCTCCAGCTGTAAGGCTAAGCATACCTATGGTACCGTAAATAATACCGTACTGCGCCGAGGTCAGGCCTACACCACCTGCACTCCTCGAATCGACAAGGAAAGGAGTCGCCACCTTGACCAGCTGGGATTCGCCAAGCCTGTAGAACAGGAAGAAGATGAGTGCCGGCACAACACCTGGTTTTGTGAAGAACGATATAAACACTTCCTTGTAGACGCTCCATCCCATCCTTTCACTTGTTTTATTCTCATCGGGATGGGGCATCATAATCCTGTTGTAAATGGCTATGGCCAGGAGTATAAAACCCATTATCACGAGGGATGCTGTCCAGCTGAAGGCGATATTCCCTGCAGTAATCAGAAATTGTGTGGATGTCTCGCCGGTCAGATTATGATTTACCTTAATGGGTACTGCCACCGGTTTGTTCCAGTTGTTTCTGTCAAATTCAAATCTCCCTGTGGTGCTTTTTGAAAGTTCGATATCCTTGCTGCCCGATTTGCGTGAAATGTTGACAACCACAGTTTCTCCCTCCTCCGGCGGAGCCGACAAGGCAATAAATACCATGGATGAATCGAGAGGGGATTTTCCTTCCTGAAAAACAGGAACTGTTATTTTGGCAGGAAAGTAAAGCACCGAAAGCTTTTCCTGAGGCTGCCCTATAATTAACCCATCAGGATTAAAAGGAGCATATTGTTCCGGAAGAACTGACCTGGCCTGCAAAGTGACCGGATCAAGTCCCGTGTTTTTCTGAATCGTTCCGGCCAGCACAGGAACCAGTCCCAGGGCCGTCAGCATTGCAAACCTGTAGAATGTTGAGCGTATTCCGACAAAGAATGACTGCTTATGCTGATCAAGGGCATACATATAAAAACCGTCGGCAGCAATATCGTGGCTTGCCGATGAAACCGCAATGACGGCGAATACAGCGAGGCTAACGGGATAAAAAAATGGCAGCGGCATGACCAGCCCGGCCGCAATAAAGGCGGCACCAAGAAGCAGCTGGGTCCAGACAACCCAGTTTCTTTTGGTTGAAACAACATCAATATAAGGGCTCCACAAAGGCTTGATCGCCCATGGCAGGTAAAGAACGCTGGTCCAGAAAGCAAATGAAGCAATGGAGATTCCCATTGTTTTGTAAATCAGGCCGGATGTAACCATCACAATACTGTATGGCACTCCCTGGAAGAAGTAGAGTGTCGGGATCCATGCCCACGGTGAGCGTTCTTTATGCTGATTCATAGATAATTAAAATAATATCAAAGTTATGGTTTAATACAATTTTTCAAAGAGGACGCCCCTGAAGTAATGCATCAGGATATCCCTGTATGAATATCCCCTTGCACCCATCATTGCTGCACCTATCTGGCATAATCCAACACCGTGCCCCCATCCCGCACCATAAAGAATAAACCTTGTTTCATCAGAAACAATTAGCTTTTCAACGACGAAACAAGAGCTGTAAAGGTGTGTTCTGGAAAGTGATTTCCTTATTTCAAGCTCTTTTCCTATTATCAATGTTTTTAAAGAGCCCGTGATTTTCAGTTTTGTGATCCTTCCGGAAGCACCTCTTTGAAGCGGTTCAAGCTCAGTGATGATACCTAAATCGGTTCCTGTACGTGCTTTTACAATATCGCTGAGCTCACCTTGCCTGTAAATGACCTTCCATCTGAAGAAGTCATTTGTTTCCTGATCATAATCATTAAGGACCTGAGAGAGCACTTCCCGGTCGGATGTATTGCAGAATGCTTCCGGTCTTCCGGTTATCCATTTCCAGGCCCGCTCTTCGTCTGACAGGTCGGCGGAATAACCTTCAGGTGTAACAGGATTATCAAAAACCGCCTGAAGGTATCCATGGCTATCAGGTTCCCAGGTGTTCTCATATAACTCTGTCATGCCCCCGCAGCATTTGTAATAGCGGGCATCACATATCGATCCGTCGTAAGTAAGCACTTCTCCATAAGTATCCCTGATTACCTTTTCGACAGCCGGTACTGAAGCACGCGTGATCCCCTGGTACCTCTGGCAGTGATCATCGGCACAGACATCATAGTTCTGGTGATCTTCCCTGTCGTACCATTTGACAATCTCATTTTCAGTCCTTGTAAAGGCATTGAATTTTTTGCCTTCTGCCTTAATCCTGTTGCTTTTTTGGATCTGGGCCAGCAGCCAGCTCCGAGAGATAACGGCATGTGCTTTAAGAAATTCCCCTGACGAAGTCGCACGCATCTCGGACGAAATGACACTAGTCAGGTAATCCTCAACCGAAATTATATTTACTGCCGTTATCATTTCAGCTTCGATTATCAGTTTCAGGCTTCCCCTGAAAACCTGATCCTCATTGCGCTGCCAGTGAAAATCAATACCAATCGTTACTGCGCGGAGGGTAAAGGATGATTCCTCGGGAGTGCCGGGGACAAGCAAAACAGGTTCTTCCTTCTCAAACTTGTTGTCACCGTTTGCCAGCACTATTTTTCCATGTGAAAAAGCTGCTGTACATTCTCCAATAAATTTGCCAGTTGCGTTCTTTAAATTGTATAATGAATTCAATGAGAAGATGATCTCTTTTCCGGAGAATATCCCGATCTGAATCTCTGGCACCTTCTCTTTTTGTATCATATAATATCGTTCAATAATCTGTCGAGCTCACTTTCTCCAAAGCAAACCTGCCGGAAAACATCTTCAATGTCGTTCCTGCTGATCCTGTTGTAATCCTCTTCCCGTGGGGTTATTATAACACCGCCAAGATCCACTGCGGCAGGGCTGACAAGGAGCTGACTGGTTCCATGCATGAAAAACTGCTCCGGTCTGTGTTGTTTCCTGGGTATTATGTGAACTATCCATTCTCCCTGTTCATATCCGGCAAGAATATTCAGCATTGGTTCAGGCCTGTCAGGCTGAATCTGTGTTAACCCAAAAAATAAACGATCAAAAACCCGGATCAACTTTTCCCTGTCACTGCCTTTAAGTGTGATTATTCCACGCAGGTATTCTACCCACTTCCAGACCTCCAGACCCGGTTCCGAAAAGAGCAATGTTGTATGCTTTCCAATTTGAAAATCATTTTCCAGCGGCATAAATCCCTTGTTCCCTGCCTGAAAATGGAAATGGTCAGGAGCTGATGCACCGCATTGGGGCCCATTGTAAAAAACCGTATATAATAGCGTTGCCTTTGCAAGGGAGAGAATGAGCCCAAAGTTATTCCCGATTCTCTGATCAATATGGTCCTCCGAAGGCACAGTCAGATGTCTTCTGAATATGGGAAAGGGATTGACAAGAATAATCAGCCTGCTGTCAAATGAAAGTCCCTTCTGCTCCGGTGGTCTGTTCTTACTGCAAAGGAAGCAGGGCCTCTCTCCTATTGACCTGGCATCCACTTTTGCGGCTGAAGATCTCATCCTTTCAGGGTTGAACTGCACTGATACCTCAAATGTGCCGAAATCAATCTTTCTTGTCCTGACATTTTCAAGAAGGCTGTAATTGAGCCTTGCAAGTTCCCATTCCTGAAACTGGGAAGAAAAAAGTTCGTTTATTTTTTCGGTGAACATTAAAATTCTTTTTTGTGGATTCCACCCCCTTCCCCAACCTTCCCCCAGGGGGGAAGGAGATGACACAATATTAAGCTGCTTCCTTGCCAGTAGTTCTATTGTTCTTAACCTGTCCTTGTACAGGTTATGGGCGTTGACACTGGGAATATCGAGAGCGGCATCAGTATTACCCTCCCATCTCCGGCAGAGATACAAAGGCTCATATATTCTTCCAATGCGGTAGTGCCGGCTGATTGCCAGGCCTGCGGCATAATCCTCACCATAGCTCACATTGGGTACCCTTATGCTCCTGATAGCCGGGGTGTAAAATGCCCTTGGCGCACCTAATCCATTAATCCTCAGTGCATTGTTTCTTCCGTTATCAAGCGTCCATTCCTTATGGTCGATTAGTCCGGGTGGAAGCGATTCAAGATTGAAATTAACCATTTTATATGATCCCACGACCATGGCGCACTGCTGACTGTAAAATGCATTCACAATCCTGGTTATAACCTTTTTATCAATGTACAAATCATCGCTGTCGAGCTGGATGGCGAATTTCCCGCATTTCTCATTAAAGATGCCTTCATTCCAGCAGCCTCCGATGCCGAGATCAAGTCGTTCAGGGATGATATGGATCACTCTTGGGTCCTTCCTGGCAAATCTACTCACCGTTTCGGTTGTTCCATCGGTGGAGTGATTGTCTATAACTATCAGGTTGAACTTAAAATCTGTTTCCTGGCTTTGTACGGAAGTAATTGCATCAGTGATTGTTTTCACCCTGTTCTTTACAGGTATGATTACCGAAGCTTCAAATTCAAATATGCCGGTTTCAAACCTTATCTCACTGAATTCCGGTTTCAGCCAGCCGTCTATTTTTTTCAGATGACTGGTGCAGGCTTTTTCCATTTCGATCTGGACCTCCCTGTTTCTCGGATCCACATAGTCGAATTGCTTTTCACCTGATTTCCGGGTGTCGTGTTCAATTTCGGTGTACAGAATCTCGGGCAGATGTACAATGCTATGTTCCTGCGATATTCTGAGCCTGAGGTCATACAATCCGGCAAACCGGAATTCCATGTTCATTTTATTGCAGGCCTCCCGGAATGCCGATGTCTTATAAAGGATCACCGATCCGAAGTTGAAATCATCCCTAAGGCTGCCTTCCTGGTAATCAATGACCGGATGAGGTAAATTCTGATTGTTCTTCTTTTCAAAATAATCGGAATAAACAATTCCTGCGTTCATGTCTTCACAAACCTGCATCATCCTGTCAAGAGCATATTTCCCAAGGTCCAGAGGTGATGATTTGGAATAAACGATCAGAAAATCTGTAGCTGTAACCTCAGCCATTTTCCTCACCGATGCAGTGGAGGTAAAACCTTCCGATCTCAGATAACCGGCTTCGGGGATCTTAATGCCTGGTTCAGAAGTATTTCCAGTCATGATGAAAATCCCGGCTACAACTCCGGAGTCTTTAAGCGATTTTACCGTGCAGCCAAGTGACTCAGAATCTGAATCCGGTAAAAATGCAGTGATTTTCTTTCCCATTGTCTGTTATTTATTCCTTAAGAATCTCATAATCTGATCCATCAGCTGGTCTCTATGTTTCTCATCAATGATTGTTTCAAACGGAAATCCCAATATTACAATTTTGTTTGTTCCATTGAAAGCAACTCCAGCCGATGCATTGTTTTCAGCGTACCTGAATGAGCAAAGAGCACCTTTGCCGGCGGGTTCAATCGCATCAGGCGCCTCCACGGTGTAAATTGAAGGAGAGTATCCGGTATTGAAACTGAACTTACCGGTAAACGAAGGTTTCGCATAATCGGTCGCATACACATTGCCGCCTCTCACTGCATGTCCTGTCCGGGGAAGAAAATGAAGTGTTTTTTCAGCGAACTTTATTGCCGTCGAATCATCTGTTGTCAAAAGGTCGGAACCCACATATGCCCCTGACATAAAGAGAGCGGTTCCTGCCTTTGTTACCTGTTCTATTTTCTTCATGAATTCCGGAGTGTAGATGCGGAAATCGAACCTTGAAGTGTCATTGAAGAATTGAGTGGACTTCTCTTCGCCGAGAATCAGGTCGATAACCTCATAATCCATGTTTTCCATTGACGATGATGTGAAGTATTCATCTGATACCGAAAAAAACGAAAGTCCTGCCGACATTATAGCTTTTCCATGTATCCGCGGAAAATCGAAGCTATTGCCCGGAATTATCTTTCCGGCTCTGTCGGTATATGTTGCTCCCCATCCTGGCGAATCATCATCGAGCCACTCATTATTCCTGTTGAAATCATACTGATCCCCAATGGTTATAACATCATTATGGTAAGGAACCCCATTGTCATCCCACCAGGATATTCCGGCCATTTCCCCTTTTTCGATCCATGAAGGACCTGAGATACGGTCAAAACCATTCACAACCAGGACATTTCCCTGGTTACCTGATTTAATCCCTGCAGAGAGCTCCTCAGAGTCAAAGCTTTCGCCTCCCTGGTTAATTGCAGTGACCTTAAAACTGTAGATGGAATCAAAAGCCGGGAGATCAATTTCAGTAAATTGATTTTCAACAATGATTCCATTATCAAATCCATTATCACCCGTTTTTGTATAGATTTTATATTTATCAGGCATTGAAGTGGGTTCTTCCGGATCAACTGAGGGTTCCCAGGAGAGCCTGACCTTTTTGCCGGAGACCGGGGTAATAGCGAAAGTGGTAACAGGTAAAGGTTGAATAACATAATCCCTGTTTTCAACATAGGCGAGGTATTTTAATATGCCCTTGTAAACTGATCTTGAGACTGAGAATCTGAACCTTGGATCGAGGTTATAGCGCATATCCGCAAGGTTCTGATGAGAAAGGAGTTCCAGAAGCATTCCGGGAACATTTGGCCTGCGGGCTTCGGAATAAGGTCTGTCCCATAATCCCCTCCTTGTCCATCGGGGCTCATATTCCTCTCTGATATCCCCCACAATCTGTGTCTGAATAATATCCGACAAATCCCTGCTCGCCATTCTGGATGTGCCATCGGGAAATTTTCCGCTGTCAGCGGCAGTGTAAAATATTCCCAGCGTCCCGATTACGGAATCACCCGGTGTGATGCCCGCATCGCTGTGGAAAGCAAGCGAAAGGTCAACCGGCAATCCAAGCCCTTCATTCAGGTAATTTACCCAGAAGCCCCTCGACTGATAGTCGTCGTTGTAATCGTTCCTGTAATTCGTGGGAGTATAAACAAGTGTATCAGGCATTCCTGCATATTGAAGCCAATACCTGGAGGCCTCAAGGAAACGGGGCATTCCGCTTGTTTTCCATGAGAAACCCGGAGAATCCTCTTTCCCGCCTTCAATAACTTGAGGGATATTCTCATTGAGCGACTGCTGGTTCTTAATTAAATCGGCAGACGGCCGCCTGGCAACATTTCCCATTCCTCCCCCGAATCTTACTGCATCAAGTGCCACAAAACCGTCTTTCCCGGGATTTCCTTTTACAATAACTGAACCGGATTTTGCATTCTTTCCGGAATTGAAATTAAATGTCCCCAGGTAGATCCAGGTTTCTCCTCCCATGGTCTGATCGACGATGAATTGCGTTTTTCCTCCGGAATGGGATACAATGTAGATGGCTTCACTTGTGTTATCCTTAAATCGCGGGTATGAAACATAAACTGCATAATCGCCCTTTACCGGAATATCAGGGATATATGCTGCCGAGTCGGTCAGAATGCGAAGCGAGGTTCCTCTTTTGAAAGGGTTTTGACCCGGGAAAAGGGTGTCGGTAATACGAAAGCCCGTTTGCACTTTCTGAAAGTCCCCGCTGTTGAATAAGACAAATTCAGAACCCTGGGATGAAGTGTCATTATCCACAATTATTTCGTGAGTCTGGGTATCTCTTTCGCGGGGAAGAAAAACAGTCGCTCCGGCATTCTCAAGCATCCTTGTGAGATAGGGAACGACATAACCCATGATTGATATATCTTCGACTGTTCCGAATAGTTTTGCCCTTTGCCATTCCCATCTGTCGAGCGACATTTCATAGTAATAGCCGTGGCTGTGCCAGAGAGCCACTGAATTACCTGAGAGTCCAAGGGAAGGGTAATCCACCGCTGCTCTCCTGACAGGCATTTTATGACTTTTCCGTGAGACCGGAAAGCGTGATGAATCAACAGGGAGTCCTTTTCTGAAATAATTCGGGATAAGTTGATCGATCGGATAATTGTTTGTCATTACTTCAATTCTGTAATTCCTGAATTTCCTTCCGAGCGAGTTATTAATTGATCGCATGAAGGTTTCGTAAGTATCCTCCCTGAAAGGGTAGTACGATAAACCAGGCGCAAACCAAAGCGTTGCGGCTTGAGGGTTTTTCCCGATCAGAACGGAGTCAAGTTTTGGTTTTGCAATATGCTCCCATTGCGTCAGGGGATTCTTCCAGTTGCCAAACTTTTTGACCAGGACCTTAGTAAATTTATCGGAATCCTGGGAATATAAAGACTGAAAACAGGTCAGGATCAAACTGGTAGAAAATAATAAACTGAAAAGGAGAGTTTTTTTCATCCAAAGGTCAATCAGGTCAGAAATATAGTAATATTGATTGAATTTATCCTGTCATCAGGCTGATCATAAATCCATCATTTTTTTGATTATTTTTAATGAATTATCAAAAGACTCTGATTATCCTAATTATGCCTATTGAATCTTCTGCCCCGTTCCGATCGCTAAGGTCTTTTCTTTGTGCTGCTATCCTTACAATCACTTCATCGTCAGGAGTACCGGTAGCCGGACAGGTTATACCTGACGTTTCGAACATGCATCGGGTTGATTCATTTTCCGATTCACTCCAAGCCGAAGAGGGAACCATCAATCTGCAAGATGCCGAAGATAATCCTTCAACGAAAGCACTCCTGAGGGACCAATTTGCAAAATCCCTGACTGTTCTGATCAATAAAGATAATATCATACCTGTAAGGAGCCTGCAGGATTTAAAAATAGCTATTGTTGAATTAAACGGGAAAAAGTTCCCTGTTTACCAGGATCGTTTGCTTGATTATCATCCTGCGGATACTTTCCGGGTCAATACGGACGATGAAGAGCAGATCAGTGAAATCACTGCCGCATTATCTGCATATGATCTGGTTATTACCGGAATATCTGATTCCTTTCCTGATAAGGAGATATATTACAGGATGTTAACCCGGTTATGGTGCATCCTGCATAATCTTCCTGAATCGGTAAAAACCATAATCACATTTTTCGGAAATACTTCTGGACTCAGCAATCCAGATGCCTTCTCTAAAGCTGATGGCCTTGTATTTGCATACGAGAATAATGATTATACCCAGGACCTTTCGGCTCAGCTTATATTCGGAGGCATCGGAGCATGCGGAACCCTTCCCCTAGCTATTAATAAGGAGTGGCCCGAAGGTTATGGAATTGCCACACCTGGTAATTTAAGGGTTCAGTACGGGTTGCCCGAAAATGCAGGTTTATCATCGGATATACTGAACAGGAAGATAGATTCCATTGCAACCATAGGATTGGAAGCAAGAGCTTACCCGGGCTGCGAGATCATGGTTGCCAGGAAAGGGATCATTGTCTTTCATAAGACATATGGCTTCCATACCTATGATGAAAAAATACCTGTAAGGAAGGATGATCTATACGATCTTGCGTCGGTGACAA
Organism: uncultured Bacteroidales bacterium; assembly: GCA_963696535.1. Taxonomy (GTDB): domain Bacteria; phylum Bacteroidota; class Bacteroidia; order Bacteroidales; family VadinHA17; genus LD21. The sequence continues at coordinate 448,689 of CAVOKP010000013.1, read as the reverse complement.
AAGTATCATCAACCCTTGCGGGATTGATGCTGCTCGATTCCGAAGGGAAATTTTCGGTCGACAAACAGCTGGGTGAGTATCTTCCTTATTTCAGAAGAACAAACAAGGGTGACCTTCTTATGAAGGATCTCCTGACTCATCAGGCAGGCCTTACAGCCTGGATTCCTTTCTGGAAGAAGACAGTTAAGCCCGATTCTTCGTTCAAAAGGCGAATATTCAGTTATGAGTATTCTGAAAAATATCCTCTGAAGGTGGCAAATGATCTGTATATAAATAAGAACTACAGGAAGAAGATCTTCCGCGAGATCAATAAGAGTCCTCTTGGTGAGAAAAAATATGTCTATTCAGACCTCACCTTTATTATCTCCACCGGTATAATTGATAATCTGACCGGAGAAAAATGGTATGATTATGTGACAAGGAATGTCTACCACAAATTAGGAGCATATGATATTTGCTTTAATCCTTACCTGAAATACCCTCTCCGGAGGATAGTGCCTACAGAGTATGATTCGCTTTTCAGGCGGCAGCTGCTTCATGGGACGGTTCATGATGAAGGAGCGGCAATGCTGGGCGGGATATCAGGGCATGCCGGTCTGTTTGCGACCGCAAACGACCTGATGAAACTTATGGAGCTCTACCGTAGAATGGGTGAATACGGGGGTGAACAGATCATCTCCGCCAAGGTTCTTGAAGAGTACACCAGGGTTCAATTTCCTGAAAATGATAACAGAAGAGCTCTGGGATTTGACAAACCATACCTTGATAACCAGGAGCTAGAACAGGCTGAGGCTTATCCTGCAAAAAGCGCCACTCCCCAGAGCTTTGGCCATTCAGGTTATACAGGCACCTTTGTCTGGACAGATCCGGTTTATGAGATCAGCTACATATTCCTTTCAAACAGGGTAAACCCCACACGAAACAACAATCTGCTGTCGGATCTGAGAATAAGGTCGTATATACTTCAGGCAGTATATGATTCAGTCAATGACACTCGACAAACGACACACGACGCAGGGCAGGAAGAATAATCTGCTGTGCCTCTTTAGTCATTAGTCGTGCGCCATGCGCTCTGCGTCGCGTGTCGTGTTTCGTGTTTAAAAGAGAAGCCAATACCCCTGCTAACAATATATATGTGCGGCCAGCACCAAATTGATAGCTTGATGAGGTATTGGCTCTATCAAATGTAAAGCCTATTCAACCAAACTAATACATTAATTATCAGGATTTTGACAAACACTCAAAATAAAGACCCAAACAGCCTGAATTTGAATGTCAATACCCCCCTGCAATTCAAGCTCCCAGAAGCTTTCATCTGGACGCCGGGTGAATCCCAGGGAGGACTTCTCTATTTCTTTAGGTGGGTTTTAAGGTACCAGTCATTATATTCCCTGATGATCGCTTCTATATTGATATTCTTGTAACCTTCAGTTTTATTTGCAATTTTTTGCGCAAGCTCCACATCATCGCTGACAAATTCTGACATGTTTTTGGCGAATTTCATCAGAAATTTAAGACCAAATTCTGTAAGTGTCACTTCGTTGCCTTTTCGTGCGAACTCATTCTTCCACAGTTCGCTTTCATCAAAGAGAAATGCCTTTCCTAAATCAGCCAGAGAGATATTATCTGAGTACGTAAGTTTGGTTTTATCTTCATCAAAGTACCAGACATAATATTTTATCTGACCATCCACCTTCCGTAAAAGGAAATTATCAGAACGCATACTGTTTGTAAAAGGATGATCAACACTTTCATAATACCTGGGGCCTACCTGGTAGGCCTTGATTTCTTTTGGCTTATACTTGACCCTTCCTTCCCTATCCTCAGGATCTTTGTATAAGAAAGTCATTTTCTGATTCAACCAAAGGTTTATATTCAACAAGTGTCCTTTTATGGTATCTCCCTGAAGAGTAATAATATAACCTGGCAATATACTACCACGCTCCGGTTCTGGCTGGTTTACCTGAGTATATCCCCTGGAAGGCAACATGGTTATGAAAATGACAAATAGGTTTCTACATAAACATTTCATAGTCATTTATTTAAAGGGATTTTTTACATACTGTCAACTCAAAAAGCAAGTTACTGATAAATTATGAATAATGACTTAATAAAATGCCTTCAAAAAGAAGCTTTAAAGCACAATTGTTTTAGTAATTATTTAGTTAAGAAATAAAAAAGCCCTGCAATTATAATAATTACAAGGCTTTACTCATATAAGATTGTGCCCAGAACAAGACTCGAACTTGCACACCGTAACCGGCACCAGCCCCTCAAGCTGGCGTGTCTACCAATTTCACCATCTGGGCGTCCTTTAAGCTCAGGGCATGGGGCTCAGGGCTCAGTTTTTTATGCTCCCTTCCCTGTGCTCTGCGCTTTTTTCTGGTGCCCAGAACAGGACTCGAACCTGCACATCATCGCTGACACTAGTCCCTGAAACTAGCGCGTCTACCAATTTCGCCATCTGGGCGGCAAAACAATCGCGGGCACAAAAATAAGAAAAAAATTAAAAACAACTAATCGGATATTACAGAAAAGTATATTTTTGCTCCCTGACATTTTTAATTGAAAATGCTGATAAAAAAACAGATAAAACTTCCCAGATATCCCCACAACGGGTCTGCATAATCTTTTTAATGCTTCTCCGGAATCAAAGATTTGCCAGGCCTGCAGGATGATGCAGGTTTTTTTGTATAATCTATAAAATGCTAAAAATGAAAATAATGAAATTCGGCGGTACATCAGTCGGCAATCCCGACAGGATGAGATCAATAATACCGCTGATAACCGGTGAAGAAAATGTAATAGTTGTGCTTTCCGCACTCTCGGGTACAACGAACAGCCTGGTGGAAATATCAGAACTTCTTTATGCCGGCAAAACCGGTGAGGCAACTCAGAAAAATGAAGCCCTGAGATCTAAATACCATCAGGTTGTAGATGAGCTTTATTCGACAGACTATTATAAAAAGGAGGGACATGAACTCATAAATTCTCATTTTGACTATATAGGAGAGTTCATTTCAAATTCTTATACAAAGCAAAGGGATAAGGAAATCCTTGCAAGGGGAGAACTTATTTCGACAGCGCTCTTTCATCATCTTCTAAGCGAAAGAAATATAAGATCAGTGCTTCTGCCGGCGCTCAATTTCATGAGGATTGACAAGGACGGCGAGCCTGATTCATTTTACATTGCGGAGAATTTCAGGAGGGAACTGGCAAACTATCCTGATGAAAAGATAATAATCACCCAGGGATTCATCTGCCGGAACGCGTATGGGGAAATCGACAATCTGAAACGTGGCGGAAGTGACTTCACTGCCTCACTGATAGGTGCCGCCATCAATTCTTCGGAGATCCAGATATGGACCGATATCAACGGTTTTCACAATAATGATCCGAGATTTGCCGGGAATACAAAAGTGATCCGCCAGATCTCGTTCGACGAAGCGGCAGAGCTTGCATATTTCGGAGCAAAGATCCTTCATCCTTCAAGCGTTAACCCGGCAAGGGAGAAAAACATTCCTGTAAGGCTCAAGAATACTATGGACCCGGATGATGAAGGCACACTGATCACTTCGCATACGGTACTGGAGGACTATAAAGCGGTTGCCGCAAAAGACGGTATATCAGTGCTGAGGATCAAATCCGACAGGATGCTTATGGCATACGGTTTCCTCAGGAAAGTTTTTGAGATCTTTGAAGCATACAAGACACCCATTGACATGGTAACAACCTCAGAGGTATCGGTGGCCATAACCATCGATAATTCACAGTTTATTGACCAGATTGCCCACGACCTGAAGGAGTTTGGTTCCGTGGAGGTAGAGAAGGATCATACAATACTCTGCGTTGTAGGTGATTTCAGGACTGAAAGAACAGGGTCGGCACCCGAAATCTTTGAAGCTCTCGACACCATACCTCTTAAAATGATCTCCTACGGTGGGAGCCCTTACAGCATTTCATTGCTTATTGATTCAAAGGATAAGGTCAATGCCCTTAATCTTCTTAATAAATACCTTTTTAACCAGTAGGATGATAACAGAAACTACAACGGTAAAATTCAGGGAGCTGCAGACACCCTTTTATTACTACGATCTTGATGTGCTGAGATCAACATGCAGTACCGTCAGGGAAGAATCGGAAAAGGCAGGATTCAGAGTCCATTACGCAGTTAAGGCTAATGCCAATCCCCGACTTCTGAAAATTATTGCATCATACGGATTCGGGGCTGATTGTGTATCCTTTAATGAAATAGAAAGAGCCATCTCATCAGGATTCAGTCCTGCTGAAGTAGTCTTTGCAGGCGTTGGCAAATCCGACATGGATATTGAGGCTGCGCTGAAAGCTGATATCTTTTGCTTTAACTGTGAATCGATCGCCGAGATTGAAGTCATCGATGCAATTGCCGGGAAACTTAAAAAGAATGCCACGATTGCGCTCAGGATCAATCCATATATTGAAGCACATACCCATAAATACATTACAACAGGAGTTGCCGAAAGCAAGTTCGGGATCGCTACATGGGAACTGAAGGATGTTCTCGAAGGGATTAAATCCTTGAATAATATTACCCTGACGGGTATTCATTTTCATATAGGATCACAGATCACAAAGATGTCAGTTTTTGAAAGTCTTTGCTCAAGGGTGAATGAACTTCGGGAATGGTTTGCATCCCAGAATACTGATCTTAAGATAATCAATCTGGGAGGCGGACTTGGGATAGACTATACGGATCCTGAAAGTCCTGCACCCTTTGAAAAGTATTTCTCCCTGTTAAGGAAGTTCATAAAATCAAGACAGGGACAGCAGGTCCACATTGAACCGGGAAGGGCAATTGTCGGGCAATGCGGGTCGCTTATCTCGAAAGTCCTTTACATAAAGAAGGGAAGCAATACAACTTTTGCCGTCATTGATGCAGGCATGACTGACCTCATAAGACCAGCCCTGTACCAGGCACATCATAAGATCGAGAATCTTACATCAAAAGGCAAATTAAGCAAATATGATGTAGTGGGGCCTGTCTGCGAATCGGCCGATACCTTTGCCAGATTCATAGAATTGCCTGAGACAAGAAGAGGTGATATAATAGCAATCCGATCGGCAGGAGCCTATGGCGAAGCGATGGCATCGAGATATAATCTGAGGGATCTGCCGGGAGTAGTGTTCTCCGATGAGATTTAACCTCACCCATAGCCCCCTGCCCCCTAAAGGGGGATAAAACAAAGTCCCCTTCAGGGGATTTAGGGGATTAATTCTTATTTTCCGCTCTCACCTTGCTGTGTTTTCTCCCATATAGAAAGTAAATTAATAAGCCGAGTCCCATCCATACAATAAGCCTCAGCCATGTATCAAGCGGCAGGGCCGCCATCTGAAGAAAGCAGATCGATGCTCCTGCGATAGGAACAAAAGGAACCCACGGGGTCTTAAAAGGCCTGTGGATATCTGGCTTTGATTTCCTTAAAACAAGCACACTTATGCATACTATTATGAAAGCCAGCAGGGTACCTATTGACACGAGTTCCCCGAGAATGCTTATGGGCAGTATGCCTGCTATGATCATCGCCACTGAACCTGTTACTATTGTGCTTATATACGGGGTCTTGAAACGAGGATGAACTTTTGAAAACACCGGTGGCAGCAACCCGTCCTTTGCCATAGTGAAGAATATTCTTGGCTGGCCCAGAAGCATAACAAGAATCACTGAGCTTAAACCGGCAATTGCAGCAACTTTTACTATCGGCCTTAACCAGAACATTCCCTTGCCCATAGCATCAACGCCTACGGCAACCGGATCGGGAACATTAAGTGTTGTGTAGCTTACAATTCCTGTAAGGACAATGGCAACAAGGATATAGAGAACAGTTGAGATTCCAAGAGAACCCAGTATGCCTATGGGCATATCCCTCTGAGGGTTTTTAGCCTCCTGCGCTGCCGTCGATACAGCGTCAAACCCGATATAGGCAAAGAAAATGACTCCTGCCCCCCTCAGGATACCGCTTAATCCGAATTTTCCAAATGTGCCCTCATTTGCAGGTATGAAGGGATGCCAGTTTGCCGATTTAACAAACATAAAGCCGATTGCAATGAAAAGTATTATTACGGATACTTTTGTAATAACCATAAGGTTATTGAAATTGGCAGACTCCCTGATACCTATCACCAGCAAAGTCGACAGCAGTGCAACAATGAACATGGCCGGCAGGTTAAGAACACAGGTAACATGAGCAAGTGAATCGACATTGATTCCTGAGGCCGCCAATGTCTGGGTAAATGCGTCGGTAAGAGGCTTCCAGCCCATCCCGGGAACATCAATCAGAACGGAGCCTGTTGCTCCCGTGAATTGCGGCGGGATGAAAATATTGAGGTCCTTCAGAAAGCTTACGACATAACCTGACCAGCCGACTGATACAGTCGAAGCCGCAAAAAGATATTCAAGTATAAGATCCCAGCCGATTATCCATGCCAGAAACTCCCCGAGCGTTGCATATGAATATGTGTAGGCGCTCCCTGCAATTGGTATCATGGAAGCAAACTCCGCATAGCACAAACCAGCAAAACCGCAGGCAAGACCCGAAATAATGAAAGAAACTACAATTGCAGGACCGGCGTACTGAGCCGCAGCCTGGCCGGTTAGGACAAAAATGCCGGCTCCTATTATAGCGCCAATGCCAAGGGTGGTAAGATTTAGTGCTGAAAGAGATCTTTTGAGGCCGCCGGAATCCTTCGATTCAGTCATGAGCTGGCTCAGCGATTTTGTAAGAAACAGTTTGTTTTTTGACATCGGATTTCAGATAAAGGCTTTTACGGATAGGTTAACACTTACAAACGTAACTTTTTTTTCGTAAAATAAAATACTCTAAGGTCACACAAGCAAATCTTTAATTGTCGCATGGGGATAATTATAAAATTTTAACAAATTACCGCTACCTTTATCGAAATGATAATTTAATGCAATGAGACGTAATATTATACTTTTATCCTTTCTGTTCATCATATCCTGTGCACCCCTGAGTAAATACAGGGACCTCCCTGAAGTAAAGGCATGGGAAAACGAAATAGAGAAGTTTGAACAACTCGACATTACCAAATCATACCCATCCGACGCCATATTGTTTGCAGGAAGTTCAAGCATAAGAATGTGGTCGACAATAGGTAAGGACATGCTTCCCTACAATGTAATACAGAGGGGTTACGGAGGGGCAAAGCTCAGCGATTTCGCCGTTTATGCCGACAGGATAATCTATCCGCACCCATGCCAGGCAATAGTCATTTTTATTGCAAATGATATTTCCGGAAATGACAATGACAAAAGTCCTCTCGAGGTATCTCAATTATTCAAAAAGACACTTTACATAATCAGGAGGAAATTCACGGATACCCCGGTTTTCTGGATCAGCATCACGCCCACTCCTTCAAGATGGCATGTTTGGCCTGAGGTTAAGGAGGCAAACGGAATGATAAAGGAGATATGCGAGAGTCACCGAAACACATATTACATTGATACGGAGAAATATTTTACAAATGCAAGCGGTCTTCCCCGCGGTGAGCTATTTATTGAAGATAAACTTCATCTGAACGGAGAGGGTTACAGGATCTGGTCCGGCATAATCAGGAATGAACTGAATAATGTTTTGTGGTAAATAAATAGTTACAAAAGATATTTATTATTTCCCAGTTGGAGGGATAATTATATCTTATTTCTATCCCATATATTAAGCAGCCGGGCAGGAAAGTTTACGTTTGTTCATACAATCACAGTTACAATCCTTCCGGGAAATAATCGTAACTTGAGTGATATTTGATATCATGATTAAATTGATTTCTCAGGAATCCATCTCAAAAAATTATCATTATGAAACCAACATTACATTTTCTCCTTCTGTTACTGATCCTTACTGGTTGTCAGTACAGTAAATCGGTCAAAAAAGACTTTATATCAGGAGTATCTTCAACGGGAAATATTATCTCAAGCGAGGATGTTTATCTGACAGTCAATGGTGAAAAAACTCAAAGAAGCTCTTTTATTTATGGAGAAACCTTCACTTTTAATTTCAGCGATGTCACTGGCTTTACAAAAGAGAATGGCAATGTCTTCCCAAGCATGATCATGAATGTTATTAATGTTACTGGTGATACTCTGATGAAAACCGGTGATCTTATCTCAAACTATCCTGATGGGATGAACTTTTCCCCGCTTCTCCTTACAGCCGATCTAACAGTTGCCTCACCAATAAAATCAGAGGGAAATTACACTGCCATTATTAATATCCGCGACAGGAAAGGAGATGGAACTTTAAGTTCAAAATTTGATTTTACTGTTAAAAAAAGTGACAGGATTGCAATTGAACCATTGAAAGTTGAATATGACGAAATTTATATTTATTCCCAGGGTAAGGACAAGGTTATCACTGACAACAGGATAAACTTTAATGAAAATGTTTATATAATTATCGAAGGCCTTAAAGGTTTCGCTGAAACCAACGGGATGGTTTTTCCCGGATTGAGCATAAAAGCTTCCGACTCAGCAAACAACATTGTCCTGGAAAGTGATGACCTGTTCACTGATTACAGTAATACAGGAATAGGTTCAGTTAATCTGGCTGAACGTGTTTCGGCTCATTTCAGTATTCCAGGAACTCAATTCAATAATCCGCTGCATTGTGAACTTACAGTATGGGATAAGAAAAGCGATGCAAGGATAAAAGTAATTTCAGACATGGTCGTGGAATAATAAGATTCTAAGTCTTATTTCTCTCAAGATCAACTTATTTTTGAAAATTTTGGTAAATCCTGATTTGGATACCTAAATTTGCTGTAATTCATATTTACATTAATTTAAATTACCGCTTACAATGAAAAATTTCATATCCCGCCGCAAATTCGTTACAACTACAGTCGGAGCCGGAACCGGTGCACTTATTTTACCGGATATTTCTGGTATGATGAAACAGAAATCAGGGAGGGAGATCAAACCCCTGATCATAACAAGCCACACAAATGAGACAGGCCGCAATGCAATGGAAGCTGGATGGGAAATCCTTAAGGCAGGGGGAAATGCGGTTGACGCAGTAGAGAAGGCTGCCAATATTATCGAGGTCGATCCCGAGGATACCAGCGTCGGCTACGGAGGATTGCCAAATGAACATGGCGTTGTTCAGCTCGACTCGTCATTCATGGACGGAAAAACCTATTCTGCGGGTGCGGTGGCTTGTCTTGAAAATATAAAAACTCCCTCATCAGTAGCAAAATTAGTGATGCAACGCACCGATCACGTACTACTTGTTGGTACTGGAGCACTGGAGTTTGCCAGGGCATGGGGATTCAAGGAGGAGAACCTTCTTACCGAGAAAGCCAGGAAGATCTGGCTCCGGTGGAAAGAAGAGCTCAGTCCCGCCGATGACTGGGGTGCACCTGAACATCTTCAGAATATCAGGAAAAATGAATCATACTGGAAGGATTTTCCTGACGTAGAGCACCATTACGGTACAACCAACGTCCTGGCAATCGACATTAACGGCGACATTGCCGGATGTACGACCACGAGTGGGATGAGTTTCAAGCTAAATGGCCGTGTGGGAGATTCACCCATCATTGGGGCCGGACTTTATGTCGACAATGAGGTTGGAGCTGCAGGCGCCACCGGCCGGGGGGAAGATGTCATAAAATCGTGTGCATCGTATTATATTGTTTTAAAGATGAAGGAAGGCCTCTCCCCGCAAAAGGCATGCGAAGCAGCGCTGAGCATGATAATCGACAGGTACAGGAAAGTGAATCCAGGATTTTATCCAAGCGAGAAGTTTGTTGCGATAAACCGGCATGGAGAGGTTGGTTGTGCTGCAATGACCGGAAACAGGAATCCACAAATGTCATTAAGAACCCCGGAGGGATTCAACAGGTATGAAGGTACAATTGCCTGGCCTGGCAAACCATAAGCCTGGATTTTGGCTTCTGTATGAAGAAAAGGTAATTTTTTGTAAATTTGAACGTTTAATATTATTGGAATCATCTGATTATATCAGAATTACGGAATTCATAGAAGCATTCTCCGTATGAGCTCCTACAAAATAGAAAGACATGAAGAGAGTTGTATATATTTTCCTGTTACTTCTTGCTTCCTGCGCCTCTACCCAACAATCGGGCGTTCAGGAAGACTCTCTTATTATTACAAGAAAATATGTCGGGAACTTTGTCGAATACAGACAGCATATACCTGAAAAATTCGGGGAACCTTACCTGATCTGGATCAAAACAACGATGGACAGCACCTATGGTAAGATATCGGCTTACTCCGAGAGATGTGATTTCAAGCCGGGAGACAGGCTTTATATCAAAAGAATTCAGCTTTCACCAGGTCCGGTGTCGACATACTGGGAGTATCAGATCGAATCGGACGACAATTCAATCAGTTACAAGCTTAGTGAGTTCCAGCATGACAGGAAGAACCTGATCAGGAACTGGTTCTGATCCTGAATTGATTTCCGTAATATTTCCTAATCCAATAAGTCAATTAAACGTTATTTGTACCCCAAATGATGTATATTCCTGAACATTCAGGCATATAATAAAATCAATACTGCAATTACGATAATTTAGCCTTTCCAGGAAACCATAGTGATTTCCAAAGGAACTTCGCCCATAAATAAGAATTTAAGATTCTCAGTTGCAGGAATTTTATTAAATTGTTTCAAAATTTATGCAATGAAAAATCCAATCTTTAAATTAAGTGCTCTGATAATACCTGTTATCTTTTTCAGATGTTCACCAGGTGTTGAATCGCTTCAGAAGGAAGGGGAAACGGTAAAAAGCGATTATTATGTTGCAGCGTATATCTGGCCGTCGTGCCACGACGATTCGCTGGGCAGGGAGAAGCTGTGGCCGGAAGGCACAGGCGAATGGGAAGTGATCAAAAAGGGCAATCCACGTTTCGACGGACACTACCAACCCCGTCAGCCGCTTTGGGGATACGAATTGGATAACGATCCGGAAGTGGTTGAAAAATGGATCGATGCAGCCACTTACCACGGCATTAATGTATTCGTTTACGACTGGTACTGGTATGAAGGGGGCCCATATCTGGAAAGTGCCCTTAACGATGGTTTCCTGAAAGCAAAGAACAACGAAGAAATGCAGTTTTACATCATGTGGGCCAACCACGATGTGAAGTACAATTACTGGAATTATCACCTCCACGGTGACAATACTTCTATTCTTTGGAACGCTTCTGTGGATTGGGAAAACTATAAAATTATTGTGAACAGGGTCATAAACCAGTATTTCAAGCGTCCCAACTATTTTAAAATCAACGGAGAGCCGGTGTTCTCCATCTTCAGTATAGGCAAGTTGCTGGAAAGCTTTAATAACAGCGCAGAAGAAGCCCGGAAAGCTCTGGATTATTTCCGCGATGAAGTGAAAAAGGCCGGTTTCCCCGGATTGCATATTCAGTGGAACCAGGGCGGCGGGTCGGTTATGTCGGAAGAGTCCGCAGCGAGGTTTGTAAACAATGTGAAAACGATGGGATTCAATAGTGTGGCCATGTACAATATGGGTGGCCTTAATGAAGATTATATTGTTTATGGTACCAACTCAATAAGCATCAGGGAACAAATGGATGCAATTCTGGATGTGCCTGTCTTTCCATGTGTATCAATAGGTTGGGATGATACACCCCGTTTCCCTGCAAAAGGCATAAAGGATGTGGTTCACTACAATAATACGCCACAGAGTTTTGCAACACTTCTTTCAAAAGCGAAGAAATATGCGGACAGCCATCCCGATCAGCCCAAACTGATTACAATCAATGCATGGAACGAATGGGTAGAAGGCAGTTACCTGCTGCCCGACATGCTCAATGGATTCGGTTACCTTGAAGCAGTGAAGGAGGTTATAATTGAAGGTAAATACGACAGGTATTAAACTGATAATAAGACCTGGCTTATGACACAGACAACCCAGATACAATGCCAGATTTTTAATATTTATTTTCATTTGGAGAACTATGAATAAATATAGATTTGAACATCACAAACAGTCAGTCTTGCCATTGCACAAATTTCTTTTCAGGCTAAGCAAGTATCTGTTCTTTTGCTTAATCTTAATTGCCCTCTCTCTCCTGATAGGTATATTAGGGTATCATTTTTTTGGAAAACTCAGTTTACTCGATAGTTTTCATATGTCCAGTATGATTCTGACCGGAATGGGACCAGTTAATGAAATGACGACTGCTGGTGCGAAGATTTTTTCTTCCCTCTATGCTTTATACAGCGGGATAGCATTTTTAAGTATTACAGCTGTATTCTTTTCTCCGATAATACATAGAATTATGCACATTTTGCATTTTGAAGGAATTAATGAAACCAAAGAAAATTCAGCCTAAGGGCAGGGCTTACGGCAAATAAGAAAGGTAGAAACTTTGAACACAGTACAGGTTTTATTGTTATTCATATTGAAATAAGTTTCTGCAACTACAATGAAAGCCAAATCGAATAATTACCTGCCGCTAATTAATTTATTAAATTATGAACATCCTGATTTACTGAAAAATTACAAGCCATGTCAGCCTTTGAAACAATAAAGGAGCTCTCACCGGAGCAACGGGAGGGACTTATCAGAAAATTAAGGATCCGTTTTGAGGAATACATGGACCGGCATAAAGGCCTTGAATGGCCTAAAGTACAGGCAAAGCTCGACTCCACATCGTCCTCAAAAAAACTGTGGTCGGTAAGTGAAATGGAAAGAACCGGAGGCCAGCCGGATGTTGTGGCTTATGATAAAGATAACGACGAGTATCTTTTTTACGATTGTTCACCGGAAAGTCCTGATGGCCGCAGAAGCTTGTGCTACGACCGGGAAGCACTTGAATCGAGGAAAGAGAATAAGCCTCAAAACAGCGCTCTGGATATGGCTGCTTCAATGGGCATCGACCTGTTGACTGAGGAACAATACAGGGAGTTGCAGAAACTTGGTAATTTCGATACAAAAACCTCCAGCTGGGTGATGACACCTGAAGGGATAAGAAAACGAGGCGGCGCACTCTTTTGTGATCGCCGCTATGACCATGTCTTCGTTTATCATAACGGCGCAGAATCCTATTATGCTGCAAGGGGATTCCGCGGTTCAATAAGAATCTGAGATCGAATTGATTTAGTAAAAAAGAACCTGGCCGGGACAATTTACCAGCCAGGTTTTAAGGTCAATTCATTTAGTGTAATTTATTTCTTTACAGCTCTTCTTGCGTAGAGTTCCTCCCACCCTGATGTATCTGACGAAACTCCGGGCTGAATCCTGTCGGTTGATTTCCGTTCAATCTTTTTTATGACAACCGTTCTGTCACGCTTGGCCGTTCCCTTTGAATGCTCAACGTAATCAACATATGCAATGAACCTGTTTATCTTGTTTGGCATTATTTCAAATGTCCTGATGAATCCAATATCATCAGCTTTCAAATCGTAATTGTCGTGGTTCTCTTCCCAGACATCAACATAATACACAATATTGTCGAGATCGGCAAATACTGTTTTTCCATCTTCATCAGTAAACCCCTCGCTCACGCTGTGAGTTTCATTCTCCCAGTCCTTAAGGGTCGGGTAGAGAATTACGCTGGCTCCTTCGACTGGATACTTTTCATAGTATTCCAGAACTTCTATTTCGAGCAGAGTCGGAATCTTTACATCGAGAACAAGGGAAGCCTCATCAGTCAGGCCGCTTCTCGACCATACTTTAAGGATCACGGTAAAAGCTCCGGTCGATGTGTATTTATGAATGGGATTGACCTCGTTGGAAATGAATCCGTCACCAAAATTCCATTCAAAGTCAGTAACATTTTCTGATTCGTTTGTGAACCAGACCTCCTCCCCTACAACGGGATCGCCCGGGGATGCTGAAAAATATGCCTTGGGCGATACCTCACATGATAAAAGTATCAGAGAAAGAGCGATTGAGAGGAATATAACCTTTTTCATGGCCTTGATTTTTAATTTACATTATAACAAATTCAAAATACGTGCCATGATTAAGACGGCCTGCCAACAGTTTTTACTACATGCTCAAAAAAAAAATCATTATCTTTGCACTCCATAAAAAATTACACTCATAAAATGATCAGTATAACATTCCCCGACGGCTCTGTCAAAGAATATGAAAACGGTATCAGCAGTCTTGAAATAGCTGAAAAGATAAGTCCAAGGCTTGCCAAAGAGGTTTATGCTGCAACTGTCAACGGAGAAGTCGTGGATCTGATGAGACCCATTGTTTCGGATGCGACCATTAAGCTTCACAAATGGGATGATGACGAGGGAAGGCATGCCTTCTGGCATTCATCAGCTCACCTGATGGCAGAAGCTCTCGAAAGCCTTTACCATGGAATTAAATTCGGTATCGGGCCTGCCATAGAGAACGGTTTCTATTATGATGTTGATCCGGGTGACGGTAAACCTATCACCGACAACGATCTCCCTGTGATCGAGAACAGGATGAAAGAGCTTGCAGCCCTGAACCACGTTATTACCAGGAAAGAAGTAAGCAAAAAGGAAGCGCTGGAGTTTTTCTCAGGGAAAGGTGATCAGTACAAGGTCGAGCTTATTGGCGAACTCGAAGACGGAACAATTTCCCTTTATACCCAGGGCAGTTTCACGGACCTTTGCCGCGGACCCCATCTGCCCTCTACGGAACCTATAAAGGCCATCAAGCTTCTGAGTGTTGCCGGGGCATACTGGCGAGGCAACGAAAAAAACAGGATGCTTACAAGGATTTATGGAGTATCGTATCCAAAGCAGAAATTGCTCGACGATTACCTTGTTTTTCTTGAGGAGGCAAAAAAAAGGGATCACAGGCGCATCGGCAGGGAACTGGAACTGTTCACTTTCTCCCCTAAAGTCGGAATGGGGCTCCCTTTATGGATGCCAAGAGGAGCCGAATTGAGGCAGAACCTTATTAATTTCATGACCAGGGTCCTTAGGAAGAGAGGGTATTCTATCGTTGCCACTCCCCATATCGGTGACGTCAATCTCTATAAGACCTCTGGACATTATGAAAAGTACGGCAAGGACTCTTTCCAGCCTATGTCGACACCCCAGGAAGGGGAACAATTCATGCTTAAGCCAATGAATTGTCCGCATCATTGTGAAATATTCAATGCTACCCCTCACTCATACAAGGATCTGCCCTACAGAATGGCCGAATTCGGAACCGTATACAGGTACGAGCAGAGCGGTGAACTTCACGGACTTACAAGGGTCAGAAGCTTCACCCAGGACGATGCCCATCATTTTTGCAGACCCGATCAGCTGAAGGATGAGTTCAAGAGCATAATCGACCTTGTGCAGTTCATTTTTAAAGCCGTTAACTTAAATGAGTTTACTGCCCAGATATCTCTTCGGGATACTAATAATAAAGACAAATACATCGGATCGGATGAGAACTGGGAAAAAGCCGAAAAAGCTATAATGGAAGCTGCTGACGAAAAGAAGCTCGAGACAACCATTGTGCCGGGTGAAGCTGCCTTCTATGGCCCTAAGCTCGATTTCATGGTTAAGGATGCCATTGGAAGGAAATGGCAGCTGGGTACAATACAGGTCGACTATAATCTTCCGGAAAGGTTCGATCTGACATATAACGGCAGTGATAATCAAAAGCACAGGCCGGTTATGATCCACCGCGCCATATTCGGTTCGATGGAGCGGTTTATTGCCGTCCTTATCGAAAACACCGCAGGGAAATTCCCGCTCTGGCTTGCCCCCGAAAAAGCAGTTGTTCTGCCGATAAGCGAAAAATTTAATGATTATGCTGTAAAAGTTTTGGATTTTCTAAATAATTCCGATATTTGCACACTAATTGACGACAGGAGTGAAAAAATAGGTAAGAAGATCAGGGATAATGAATTAAAGAGGATCCCATACCTGTTGATCATTGGAGAAAAAGAGGTTGAGAACGGAACAATTGCTGTCCGTAAGCAGGGAGAAGGAGATAAGGGAACTATGAAACTTGAAGAATTTGCCGAATTTATTGCAAATGAGATTAACAGGGAAGTTGCATATTAATTGCACCTTTTAAATCAATACGAGTATTAACGAAAGTAAGGAGGAAATAGCTATTACCGGACCAATTAGGCGAAGCCCTGCAAGGGTTGTACAGCAGGCTCACAAGATTAACAACAGGATCACATCAAGAGTGGTCAGAGTCGTCGGTGATGAAATAGAAACAGCAATTTTGAGTATCCAGGATGCCCTGAAGCTGGCAGATCAGATGGAGCTCGATCTTGTGGAAATTTCCCCAAATGCAGATCCCCCTGTTTGCAAAATCGTTGATTATCAGAAATTTCTTTATCAGCAGAAGAAGAAGCAGAAAGAGATCAAGGCCAAGGCTGCAAAGGTTGTTGTGAAGGAGATACGGTTCGGTCCGAATACCGATGATCACGATTACAATTTCAAGCTCAAGCATGCAATGAAATTCCTTGAGGAAGGTGCAAAAGTAAGAGCTTACGTGTTCTTTAAGGGAAGATCGATCCTGTTCAAGGAGCAGGGCGAAGTTTTACTGCTGCGGTTTGCCAGCGACCTGGAAGATTATGGAAAAGTGGAACAGCTCCCGCGCCTTGAGGGAAAGAGAATGATAATTTCGTTCTCACCAAAAAAGAAGAAGTAGTTTATAAATATATTCTGAAAACGGAAAGATGCCAAAAATGAAAACTAATTCCGGTGCAAAAAAGAGGTTTACCCTTACCGGAACAGGAAAAATCAAGCGTAAGCATGCATTTAAAAGTCATATCCTGACCAAAAAATCGACAAAGCGCAAGAGAAACCTTACTTATTCAGGTCTGGTTGACAAAGCAGACAAGAAGAACGTAAAACTTATGCTTGCAAGCAAGTAAATGCCGTACGCATTGATAAAAAACAAGTATTAACAGATCGCCCAGCATTAAAGGGTCCTCCGTAAAGGTGGAACGCTGACGGTCAAAAAAAATGAGTTATGCCAAGATCAGTAAATGCAGTCGCATCAAGAGCCAGGAGAAAAAAGGTTCTTAAACAGACAAAAGGGAACTTCGGTTCAAGAAGAAACGTAATAACAGTTGCAAAAAATACTCTCGACAAAGGCCTGGGGTATGCCTACCGCGACAGGAAAAAAAAGAAAGGTGAATTCAGGGCGCTGTGGATCCAGAGGATCAATGCCGGTGTGCGCCAGTATGGTATCAGCTATTCTGAATTTATCGGTAAACTCGAAAAGAAGGGCATCGCCCTCAACAGAAAAACGCTTGCCGACCTGGCCATGAATCATCCTGAAGCCTTCAGGACAATTGTGGAAAAGGTGAAATAAAAAATATCGTTTAAAAATCGGGAACAAGAAATAATAAAAAGGGACATGCCATGGCATGTCCCTTTTATGTTATGTTATATTAAGTTATGTTTTGTTTTGTTATGCTATCAGCTTTACCTTATCTTCTTTGCAATTCTGTTAAACCTTATCTTCTTAAGCCCCGGCAATTCCTTGTCGATCGAGAGCCAGATGAACTTCGGCTTTCCTACGATATGGTCTATTGGAACAAAACCCCAGAACCGCGAATCGGCCGAGTTCTGACGGTTATCCCCCATCATGAAATAATAATCCATCTTAAAAGTATAGGCGTCCGCCGGCTTATCGTTGATATAAATGGTCCTGCCCTCAACCCTGAGGTCATTATCCTCATAAACATCAATAATTCGATCGTAAAGGCAGAGGTTTGAGGTATCGAGCCTTATTGTTGCTCCTTTCTCAGGTATCCAGAGAGGTCCGAAGTAATCCTCATTCCATCTGTATGTCTTGCTGTGGGGGAAAATCAGAACATTGGGTTCTCCAGGAGTGGAAAAATATGGTGTGACCTCTTTTACATTGGCAAATTTGGAAATTGCCTCAGAGTTCGACTTTGTCATTGGTATGAAATATACAGATCCGGAAAGCATTGTCTGATCCGATTTGTAAATGCCAAGACGTTCAAATGTTTTTGGATTGATTGTAGTTCCATTGGTCGCGACAAGGTAATTGAGCTGCTGTGTTTTGTTTTCCGGAACAAGCTTTCCGTTGACATAAACAGACCCCTTTTCAACAAGTATGGTATCACCCGGGATGCCAATGCATCTCTTTACGTAATTATCGCGCCGGTCGACAGGACGGTATATTATGGCAAACCTGTCCCATACCTCTTTTCTTGCCGCCTTCATATAAAATGATGCCGGTTTGGTGTTCGGATTCCCGTAGCTTTCCCTCTGGGCCATATCCCTTGCTGTCTCCCTCACTATTTCGTAGTAGGCAGTTTCCGTTCTCTCAAGTGCTACAGTATCACCAGCAGGAAAATTGAATACAATAGCATCATTGTTCTTTACCTTACCAAATCCTGCAAGCCGTTTATACGGCCAGGTGATAAGGTCTGACCACGATTTTCCCTTTGTAAGGGGCATCGTATTCTGTGTGAATGGAAATGCAACCGGGGTATTCGGCATTCTGGGCCCATATGCAAGCTTGCTCACAAATAGGTGATCGCCGATAAGAAGCGATTTCTCCATCGAACCTGTCGGGATCCGGTAATTCTGGAAAAAGAAGATATTTATAAGCGATACTGCTATGACGGCAAAAATTATTGCATCGAGCCATTCTATAAAGTTGCTGTTCTTTCCCTCCCTTTTTTTCCAGAAGGTCCAGTTGACTTTCTCGGTGACATACATATCAAATATAATCCCCAAACCCAGTAACAGGATGAATTTGCCGATCCAGATCACCATCAGGATATAAAGAAATGCAACTATTGAGAACCTTATGTATTTCCTTTTTAAAGATTGAGTCATATCAGATTATTGAATAAGAACCGGTAAAATTAAGAATAATTATCAGAAACCGAGTACATCGTTCATTGTGAATACTCCCTTCTTTGCCCGGATGTATTCTGCGGCTATAACAGCACCCAGAGCCAGACCTTTTCTGTTTTTTGCCTCGTGTTTGAGACTAATTGTATCGATCTCAGAATCCCAGGTAATTGTGTGTGTTCCGGGAACCATTCCTTCACGGACCGCCCTGACAGGTATCTTTGAAGCAGTCAGATCATTTTCAGGGCACCAGCCATCATAACCGGAATGGTGGCTTGTGATGCCAGTGGCCAGGGTTATTGCGGTACCACTTGGGGCATCAAGCTTTTTTACATGATGAATCTCTTCAATAAATGGTTTATAATCATTAAAATATGCCATATGTCCGGCAAGTTCAATGTTGAGTCTGAAAAGGATGTTCACCCCAATGCTGAAGTTTGAGGAGTGAATGAATGATGTCCTGTTTTCATTGCATTCAGCAACAGCCCTGTCATAATCCTTCAGCCAGCCTGTGGTACCGCAAACAACGGGGATTTTCAACCGGAAGCATTTTATTACGTTTTCAAATGCAGTATCAGGTGTGGTGAACTCGATTGCCACTTCAATATCCCTTATGCTGCGCTCATTCAGATCATTCAGGTTGTCTTTGTCAATGATAAGCCTGATAAGATGACCGCGGCTCACAGCTACCGATTCGATCTCATGACCCATACGTCCGTAACCGATAAGTGCAATGTTCATGTTTATGATTTTCTGCGAATTTATCTCTTTTAACATATGATAAGTAATAAGAAAGACTTAAAAATCTTAACAAGAAGTTAAATTCTCTCCATCTGCCCCCCATCCCCCCTAAAGGGGGGTTCATAACATCAGGTTTTAAGCCCCCTTTAGGGGGTTGGGGGCTTTAGCTCTGTGTAAGTTCTTGGAATTTTAATATATTTCCAACTTATTTAGACACCAATATGAAAAACCTAATCACTTTATTATCAATTATAACCATTATGACTGCCAGTTCAAACAGCAAAACTAAGAAAGCTGGTCTTGTTATAATCAACGGTAAGGTGCTGACTATCGACAGCAATAATCCTGTTGCTGAAGCAATAGCCATAGAAGGAGAAAAAATCATCGCCGTTGGTACCACCAGGAAAATTTCCGCCTTTATCGCAAAAGGAACCACCCAGGTGATCGATGCCCGAGGCAGGCTTGTAATACCCGGATTCAATGATGCACATGTTCATTTCGGACCGCTTGATCCTGACTATATTGAACTCCGTTATACAACCGATCCCTCGGTGATTACCGAAAAAGTGAAAGAGCAGGTTGCCAGGTCGAAACCGGGAGAACTTATAAGTGGCGGCCACTGGGAGCATGAAATGTTCACTGACAGGAAATGGCCTTCGAAAGAGCTGATTGACAAAGTATCACCTGATAATCCCGTTGTCCTGAGCCGTGCCGACGGGCATTCAGTACTTGTCAACAGTTATGTTCTGGAAAAATCTGGCATAACCGGAAACAGCAAAAATCCTTTCGGAGGTGAGATCCAGAAAGATCCTGTAACCGGAGAGCCTACCGGCATACTTAAAGAGAGTGCGGAATACTTTATAAAGACCGGTGAAGTTAAAGCCGGAAGGACACCTGAAGAAGAGTCAGCAAGGACATGGCAGGGATATCTTCTTGCATTAAAAGAAGCAAGGGAATATGGTGTTACCAGTATTCAGATCCCCGGAGGCGCTGATTTTAGCGCTTATGAAAAGCTTCAGGCCGGGGGTAACCTGACAAGCAGGATCGATATCGGAAAATCATTGACAGGCGATACTTCTCTCCTCCTGAAATATATCGAGCTTAAAAAGAAATACCCGCCTGAAGGGAACTGGATCCGGTTCGGGTACCTCAAGACATTTATCGACGGCACCATCGGATCAGGTACAGCCCTGATGTTTGAACCCTTCGCCGATAATCCGGAATCTTCAGGACTTGCAATGATGCCATATGAAAAATTTGAACAAATGGTCGTGACAGCTGATAAAATGGGGTTCCAGATCGGCGTCCATTCAATTGGTGACAAAGGAAATAACTGGACTCTGAACGCTTTTGAAAAAGCTCTTATGGTGAATGGCAGGAGGGATAGCCGACACAGGGATGAACATTCCCAGACACTTCAACTGTCAGATATTCCTCGCTTTTCTGAGCTTGGTGTGATTGCATCTATGCAGCCAACTCACTGTATTTCAGATAAAAGATTTTATGAAAAACGGATCGGGACTGAACGGAGTAAAGGCGCCTTTGCATGGAGGAGCCTTCTGAATACAGGAGCTATGCTTGCATTCGGGACTGATTATCAGGTTGAACCGCTTAATCCGATGGAAGGATTATATGCCGCTGTGACAAGGAAAGACAGACTTGGCGAAGAAGGTGAGGGTTGGTTCCCGGAGCAAAAACTCACGATGGAAGAAGCAATAAAATACTACACCCTGGGATCTGCTTATGCACAGTTCATGGAGGACCGCAAGGGTATGATAAAACCAGGCTACCTTGCTGATATTGTAATTGTCGATAAAGACCTTCTGACGATTCCGGAGGATCAGATCATGAAAACTAAGATAGATTATACAATTGCCGGGGGTAAGATTGTTTATAGCTCTTTGAAATAGTACCTGCAAATTGAATCATTTAACTCCTCCGGAAGGTTTTAAAATACTCATTACTTTTTCCCGATACATTCTTCCGATCGGCAATTGTGTATTCTTAAGAATTACCTGGATCGCATTGAAGCCGGTTATTTTCTGACTGTTCACAATATATGATTTATGTATCCTCAGAAAATGATCAGTTGAAAACTTATGCTCAAATTCTGTAAGGGAATCACGGACCATATAGTTCTTGCCAGCTGTAATCACCTTTACATATTCCCCGTAACCTTCAAAGTAAATTACATCATCGTAAAGTATCTTAAAGATATTTTTACCGTCCTGGATATAAATGAACTTCAATTCCTTGGATCTGGATTGCAGACCGGTGCTCTCCGTTACTAATTTCCTTGACCGGTTACAGTACCTGTTGATTGCTTTAAGAAATCTTTCAAAGGATATAGGTTTAAGCAGAAAATCAACAACATCCAGATCATATCCCTCTATAGCATATTCCCTGTAGGCGGTCGTTATAATTACATAAGGAGGATCGGGAATTGATTTTAGAAAATCGAGTCCGCTTATCTCAGGCATATTGATATCCAGAAACATAAGATCGATTTTTTCTCTCCCGAGGTATTCAACTGCTTTCAGGGCGCTTTTACATTCCCCCGCAATTTCAAAAGATTCAAGCCTCTCAAGATGAGTTCTTATAAGTTTTATTGCTAAGGGTTCATCATCGATGATAAGACATCTTGTTTTATTGCACTCCATTTTATTGCAATTGTAATTTCAGAAAAACAGAATACGTATCCCCTGAATGATTGATAACCAGATCGTGCTTCTCAGGATAAATTAGGTCAAGTCTCTTCTTTGCATTGCTTATACCGATACCCGAGGCTTTGGAATCGTAATCATCATTTAAGGTGCTATTGATAACTGTAAAAAACAATTGACCGCCGTTCACGACAACTGAGATTCTAATCCATGAACTTCCTGAATCTTTGTCGGGTCCGTGTTTAAAACTGTTATCAATAAAAGTGTGTAGAATCATAGGCGCAATCTGCATATTAATGAATTCACCGCTGGTGTTGAACTGTATATCGCAGGAATCATACCTGACTTTTTGTAACTCGATGAAACTGTTAAGAAAATCAATTTCTTTTATCAGCTGAACCCTGTCGGAACGGCAATCATAAATAATATAACTGAGCATATCGGCCAGTCTGATTATCAGGTCGGGTGTCTTATCGGATTTTTCAAGGGATAGTGAGTATAAATTATTAAGGGTATTGAAAAGAAAATGAGGATGAATCTGGCTCTTAAGCAGTTTTAATTCAGCTTCTTTAAGTTTAAGCTCCGACTCAAGCCTGGTGCGCTCGATATTTTGGTGTATCAATGCTGTTTCTCTCAAATGTCTGGAAATTTTATATGCTGCCAGCGGGGCCATCCCAAAAACAAAAATCAGTATCGCCGCAAAATAGTTATATAAAATGTAATCGTTGGGGTCGTTATAAATGTATGGCTCAACTACATACGCCCTGACCAGATATGGAATAACCGGGTAAAATATAATTATAAGAATTAGGAAAATTGAAAAAAGGAAGAACCTGTTTGTGAAATAAAACTTTGGCAGGATAAAGTCTACCGCAAAATGAGTTACAACGATTACCCCAGGGAGAAAAGCCAGATTCGACAGGATTGATATCTTTAACGATTCCAGATAATCCAGATTGAGTCCCCCTACTGCAAAAAAATAGTGTTGTGCCGTGGATCTCTGAAAAGAAAAAAACAAAATATAAAAGATCCAGTAAAAGATATAGAAACTCAGGTTCCTGTCAGAAAAAAACCTTTTAACCGCTTCTTTAAGCATATAATGATTATGGTTTTAATTCAAAGATACGATCAAATTCAGAATAGCACCTTGATTGAACTCAAAATGCAGTGAAATTCAGTTTAATGAATATGAATAACATTTTTGTACTGACAATGAATTAAAAAGGTGGTTGCTTGATATTCTCCGGACTATTGTCAAATTCCTGTTCAGTCTTTTTAATCATAATATAAATCTGATTTTAACGATATGATGCCTGCCTGTCGGCAGACAGGGAACCGCACCTGATTGAAAATTATATTCATTAAATATTTGCGTTTGAAATCAATCATGGGGGTTTCATAATCAGGTTCTTGTCGTTCAAGGATCTGAATCAACGTTTGATGACAGAAACTTGTCGTTCGTTGATTTTATTTTTCAGGATAAATATATTCTCTCAATTTTGATCAGCCAGATGATTCTCATCCATGGACAGTAAAAGAAAGGAAGAGAATCATTAAACAATTTTAGTATTAACATAATCTAATCCCTATGAAGAAATTTGTATTTCTGACTACTGCATTTTTGTTTATTTGTGTCTTATCTCTTCAGGCACAAAACAAAGTCGTAACCGGCACAGTGAGATCTTCTGTTGAGTCAGAAGGCCCCATTGCCGGTGTAACAGTAATTGTAAAAGGAACAACCACTGGTATGAATACGGGAATTGATGGAAAATATTCCTTGTCAATTCCCCAGAATGCCACAACTCTTGTCTTCTCTTTTATTGGAATGAAGACACAGGAAGTGGAAATTTCCGGACGTAATATTATTGACGTGGTTATGGAACCTGATGTATTAGGTCTTAATGAAGTTGTTGTGACAGCCCTCGGTATCTCACGCGAGAGAAAATCCTTAGGGTATGCTACACAGGAAGTTAAAGGGGATGCACTTTCAAAAGTTAAAACAGCCAACTTCATGAACACCCTTTCAGGCAAGATCTCAGGCGTGCAGGTTCAAAGGAACCAGAACATGGGTGGCTCTACCAATGTTATTGTCCGTGGCAGCAAATCATTGGTAAACAGCAACCAGGTCCTTTACGTTGTTGATGGAGTACCCATCAATAATAACATTGGAAAATACACTGATATTGGAGTAACCTCAAGCCAGGCTGCATCTGGCGCCGGATATGATTACGGGAATGCTGCTGCTGATATTGACCCTGAAAGCATTGAATCAATCAATGTATTGAAAGGTTCTGCGGCGACAGCATTGTATGGTTCCCGCGCATCGGCTGGTGTCATCATGATCACCACCAAAAAGGGAAAAATACTAAACGAAGGAGAAAAAGCTCCTGTAGGAATTTCAATTAGTTCCGGCTTCACTTTCAGCAAAATTGATAAATCAACATTCCCGACTTATCAGGATCAATATGGTGCCGGGTATGGTTACGGAGATCCTCCTGATTTTGCAATGAGAACTGTATCAGGAAGCCTTACAACAAATGATCCGGTCAATGATCCTCTGGTCAGATGGATACAAACAACCGAAGACGCGTCGTTCGGACCGAAATTCGATGGGGAACCGGTATGGGGCTGGTATTCAGTCGATCCTGAATCACCCTGGTACAAACAATCAAAACCTTACGAATTTTCAAAAAACGGCCCTATCACTTTCTTCGAAACACCGTTAGTTTATACGAATACAATAGCAATTGAAAAAGCTACTGATGTCAGTTCTTTAAGATTATCTTATACCAATTACAATGGAATCGGATTGCAGCCTAATAGTTCCCTGAAAAGAAATAATGTCTCGCTGAACGGACAGTGGAACATCAATAAAAGGCTGACAGTTACCGGCATAGCCAATTACATTAAACAAAACGGAAAAGGCCGTAATGCAACCGGATATAATGGCAATATTGCAACCAATTTCCGCCAGTGGCAACAAACAAACCTCGATTTTAAGGACCTGAAAACTGCTTATGAACTTACCAAAAGAAATTTAACATGGAATTATAATTCGGCGTTAAATTATCCGATTTATTCCAATAATCCATATTGGGATGCTTACGAGAACTATGAGACTGATAGCAGGAACCGCTTTATCGGAAATGCTTCGGTTAATTATAAAGTTGCCGATTGGTTAGATGTCCTGGGACGCATTTCAGCTGATTCATATTATGAATTGCAGGAAGAAAGAAGAGCAGTGGGAAGTGTGGCTATGCGCTTTGGACTTGCAAACGTACCGGACAGGGTTCAGTCGGGTTATATTCGAAGGGACAATACCTTCAGCGAGTACAATTTTGACCTAATGTTGAAATTCAATAAGAGATTAACCCAGTCAATAAGCATTAATGGAGTATTAGGCTTTAATGAACGAAGAACTAATAATACATACTTTTCAAACGCTACCAATGGCGGGTTGCTTAATCCTGGAATCTATTCGTTACAAAACACCAGAAGCCCGTTACCTTTACCTTTGGAAGTTAATCAGACAGTAGGTGTCAGGAGCCAGTATGCCAGTATATCGCTGGGGTATAGGGATTTCCTGTTCCTGGATGGAACTTTCCGCCAGGATTATGCTTCTACACTGCCTGTAAATAACAATAAATATCGATATCCTTCAGTAACCGGAGCATTTCTTTTCTCCAATGTTGTTAAATGGAATTGGTTGTCGCTGGGTAAGCTTCGTTTAAATTATGCTCAGGTAGGTAATCTTGCTGGATTTGATCAACTTAGGGATGTTTACCTGGCTAACAGTCCGATGAATGGTGCCAATAATCAGCTTGCTCCTTCAAAAAAGAATCCGGACCTTAAGAATGAACGCACCAACAGCCTTGAAGCCGGACTCGAAATGTCATTCTTTAAGAGCCGTTTCGGCTTTGACTTAGCCCTTTATAAGACCAATTCACTGGATCAGATCATTCCTCTTACTGTCAGCCAGACTTGCGGCTTTTCAAGTATAATGATAAATGCCGGAGAAATTGAAAACAAGGGGATTGAGGTTTCATTAGCTGCCAATCCGGTAACAATTGGATCATTCAGGTGGGATATCGGAGTAAACTGGGCTAAGAATAAAAATAAAGTGATTTCCTTATTACCCGGAATTACAAATCTTCGTTTAAATTCAGTTAATTTGCAAGGTGGTGTTACTGTGAATGCAGAAGTGGGAAAGCCCTACGGCACAATCAAGGGCAAGGATTATACCTATGATGCTGACGGGAAAATTATTATCAATGCAGCATCCGGCAGGCCGGTTTTAACTACTTCGGCCGCCATTCCTATCGGAAACTTTACTCCCGATTGGACAGGTGGTATCAATAACTCGTTCACTTATAAAAATATATCGCTCAGCTTCCTCATTGATTTCCAAAAGGGTGGCGATATCTGGTCGCTCGATATGTATTATGGCTTATACAGCGGATTGTATCCTGAGACTGCTTTTATCAATGATCTGGGTAATCCCGTAAGAGATCCGCTGGTTTTTATTGATCCGGATGATCCCGAGCAAAGGTTATGCAGCAAACAGCGGCGGGTATATTATTGAAGGTGTAAATGTTGATGACGACGGATTAAGCACACCAAATAAAACCCGCGTTGATGCTACCAATTCCGATGCTTTTGGAACAGGTCTTCTGCCACATTCAGCATTTATATATGATGCTGGCTTTGTTAAATTGAGAGAAGTTGTCTTTACGTATAACATTCCTTCCGGAATATTAAAAAAGACATTTATCAAAGGGGCATCAGTAAGTGCGATTGGTTCGAACCTCTGGATTATTCACAAAAGTCTACCGTATGCCGATCCCGAATCAGGAATGACAGCCGGTAATATCCAGGGTTACTCGACTGGATCACTTCCCACCACCCGCGATTTCAGTTTCAATTTAAAACTTAACTTTTAATCTTAAAAACCATGAAAAAAATATTAATAATTATTTCGGTTTTCCTGGCATTATCCGGTTGCACTAAATTGGAAGATTTAAATGTAAATGTAAAGGATTTTGCTGTGGTATCGGGGGAATCGCTATATAACGGAGCAACCCTGCAATTTATTAATCAGTTGTCCAATCAAAATGTAAATTCTAATGTAACATTGATGTGGATGCAACATTTAGCCAATACTACATATTATGATGAGAGCAGGTACGACATGACCAGTCGTGGAATACCTGTTTTTACATCAAATACAATGTACCGACTTGTCCTTAAGAATTACATGGAAGCCGCCAGGGTATTGCAAACCCAACCTCTCGCCGGTACTGGTATTTCGGAAACTCAACGTGATAATCAATTGGCTATCGTTGAAATAATGACAGTATTTGCCTGGAGTTATGTAGTTGAAAATTTTGGAGATATACCATATTCGCAAGCGCTCGATCATAATTTTCCATCTCCTGTCTACGATGATGGCCTGACCATTTATAAAGACCTCATCAGCCGTTTGAGTGCAGCAATGGATAAGCTGACCCTTACTGAAGCCGGTATGCCTCCGGGGTATGATAATATTTTCGGTGATACAGGTGAGGAGGCTGCGATGTGGTACAAATTTGCAAACACTTTAAAGCTCAGGATGGGTTTAATGCTTTATGATATAGATAACAATTATTCAAAAACCGTTGTTGAAGCTGCCGCTCCGCATATTTTCACGGAAGGTGATGTAATGAGCATGCATTATTTGACAGCAAGTCCCAACCAGAATCAGCAGTACGTAGATTTTGTGGCATCCGGTCGTGATGACTATGTTGTAACATCCAATATAATTGATGCCATGCAGCCAACTAATCCTGCTCCCGAACATAGTATTCTAAGTGTTACAGTCACAGATCCCCGTCTTAAATTCTATGCCATACCAGTTGTTGGAAGTGTTCCTCCTGTATATTACGGCGGAGCACAAGGTTGTGCAAATGGTTATCCATCATTTTCCCACGTGAATCCGATACACCTGACTGCTGACAGACCATGGGTAATCATGGATTACACTGAAGCTGAGTTCCTGTTAGCCGAAGCTTTTGAAAGAGGTTTTTCAGTAGGTGGAACTGCTGAAGAGCATTATAACAATGCAGTCAGATCATCGATTGTTTTCTGGGGTGGAACTGCCGCCGAAGCTGATGCATATTTAGCTCAACCTTCTGTAGCATACTCTACTGCTTTCAGTGACTGGAAACAGAAGATCGGTACACAGGCTTGGTTGGCCTATTGGCTACGTGGTAATACCCTCTGGAATTCTTACAGGAGACTGGATTATCCAAGGCTGTATGCTCCACCAGAATATCTTCTGGAAATTAACAAAGTGCCAGTTCGTTTGTTCTACCCTGTTGCGGAGCAGACCTTAAATGCTGATAATTACGAAGCTGCTTCTGCTAAAATTGGAGGTGATTCAGCATTAACCCCACTTTTCTTTGATAAAGAGATATACTAAGTTCCGAAAAAAATCTGATTGGCAGATCGGAAAATAAAAGAGGCTGTCTTAAAACAAAAGAGGGGCAGCCTCTTATTATATTATAATGAGAATAGGTCTTTAAGATCCGACTGGCACGACTTGCCCGACCTGCACGACCTTTTTACTTACTTAGATTATACAGTATATGCAACGCCTCCTCCCTGTCTTTCCCGCAAAACTCGGGCTCGGCTTTAAAATCGCTGCAAACCTTTGGCTTTTCGGAGGATGTGATAAATGGCACACCGGTAATCATCAAGCAGGTGAATGCATCTTACTCCTGCAGGTTTACCACCCGGCATCCCTGGAATCGGAGAAGAAATTGAAACCGCAATACAACATGCACCACACCCTTTTCTGCAATCCATATCGTAATAAATTATATATTTTTATATCATTTTGATATCATTATAGTATCATTTTGATATTATTGTGATATCAAAATGATATCACTTTGATATAAAGCCGGTAATAATCAACTTAGCTGATCAACCCTATTCAATTACCGGAGGTTGCGTATAAAGTAACGCTTGTGAAATGGCCCTCGTTATTTGTTGGTTTCTTGTTACAGGTACCATATCAATGCTTAAATTTACTGATAATGATTGAAATAACAAATTTTCCCAAACTTAATAATATTAATTTCACAGAGATGAAACCATTCGGTATAAGATCGGTTTTCTCAGTTTGTTGCAGTAGAGTAACTATAATTAAAACATTAACTATGAATAAAATATATTTGTTTCTGGTGTCAGGGATTATGCTGATTCCTTTCCCAAATATAATTGCCCAGCCGGCTTCCGTTGATAACTTAAAACTTGATTCTGCGATCATGGTTGCAGACAGGATAATAGAAACGGATAACCGTATCTTCTTTAAGAATGTTGAAAGTATTATTGTCTTTTCTGACGGCAGACTGAAATTTGAAAAGTACTATAATGGGTACAATGGAGATTCACTCCATCTGATTCAGTCACAGACCAAGAGTATTGTGGCCCTGCTGATGGGTATTGCAATTGATAAAGGCTTTGTTGAAAATGAAAACATCCCGGTTGCATCTTACTTCCCAGAATATTTCAATAAGGAGGATAAGCTTAAATCGGGCGTGACGATCAGGCACCTGCTAACGATGACAGCTGGATTTTCATGGGAAGAGATGATGCCATTTGATGATCCGGCCAACGATAATGCCAGGATGTACAGAAGCGGAAACTGGCTCAGGTATTCATTATCCCGCCCGATGGCCACCGAACCGTTCAAGGAATTTAAATACAACAGCGGGTGCCCCATGATAGTGGCGGGAATTATTGAAAAAGCCACAAAAATGAGGCTTGATGAATTTGCTGATAATTATCTGTTTGGTCCGCTTAATATAAATAATTACAGCTGGCTTAAAGATCCGGCTGGATTTTGCCATGCTGGCGGCGGATTGAGAATGCTTCCTTCAGATGTTGTGAAAATCGGGATACTTGTATTGAATAATGGTAAATGGGATAGAAAGCCGGTGGTGTCGGAGGAATGGATCAGAAAAATGACTAAATCATATACTGCAACATCCATTGATACTTCAGAATATGGCTACTTCTGGTGGATCAGATATTTGCCCGTAAGAGAGAATCAGACTATCATGATGGCCTCTGCCGAAGGTGCAGGAGGACAGAAATTATATGTATTCCCCGACTATAGGCTTGTAATCGCATTTACTGAACGTAATTATACTACACCTCAGGTTAGCCCGCTGTTTATTAAAGAATCCGTTTTACCTGTTTTTGACTGAAAACAACCGGGTAATGTTCAGTCCATTTTTCCCTTTTTAAAATCTTATGTCTATTATTTAGACACTGTATTGTCTTGTTATTTTACATCTCACAATTTCTGAATGACCGCATATTCCTGTATCACTGAGATTTAATATCCTGGCATGTACTTTGAATTACAAGGATAAATACATAACAGGGAAATGAACAGGACGATCGGGTCATTGATTATATTTTTGTAAATTGCAGGTTTCGGTAGGATATCAGCCCAGGAAGCAAAAAAATGGACACTTCAGGATTGTATCAATTATGCTGTTGAAAACAATATCGGACTTAAAAGGCAAATGCTTCTGACGGAATCGGCTGAAGTTGATTTACTGAAAGCCAGGATGAATATGCTTCCATCTGTCAGTTTCGGATCGGACGCACGGGTTGGATTCGGGAGGTCAATCGACCCGGTCACTAACCTCATTACATTTGAGCAAAACCTTAGCAATTCATATTCTTTAAGCTCATCAGTTCAGCTCTTCGGTGGTCTGGCAGAGCTTAACACAATTTCTGCCAATAAGTTCATGCTTATGGCTGGTCTGGAAACCGGAAAAGTCTACCGAAACACCCTTATCCTCGACATCCTTGGAGCATATTACCAGTTTCTATATGCAAAGGGCCTTGAGAATGCTGCAAAAATGCAGCTGGAACTTTCAGAGAAGCAGCTTTACAGAATAAAGAAGATGGTTGAGACCGGAAAGGAGGCTCTTTCAAAGCAATTTGAACTTGAAAGCAGGGCATCGGATGACAAACTGTCCTATACTATTGCCAGGAACTCTGCCGGCTCGGCTCTTACATCCCTGAAGCAGATGCTTCAGCTGGAATCTGGAACTGATTTCGAAATTGCAATGCCTGACCTGGAAAATACTCTTATAATTGATCATTCCTATAATGTCGACAGTGTTTATAACATTGCGGCCCAGACACTTCCCCGGCTTAAAGCTATCAACTACGAACTCATGGCTTCCCGGCGCCGGGTCGCAGCCGCACGGGGATCGATCGCTCCCAGATTATCGGCAGGTGGCGCAATCTACACCGGATTTTATAAAATCACAAGCAAGGATGCCCCGCCACAGGATCCTTTCACAACTCAGCTAAAAAACAATAACAGCCAGGCACTCTATCTTTCCCTTGACATTCCTGTCTTTAACAACTACACTGCCGGGAGAGATATAAGGCTGGCAAAAATCAGAAGAAGTGACGCCGGGCTGAAGCTCGAACTTGAAAAAAACAACCTGTACACTGAAATCGAAAATGCCTGTCTTAATTACAACAGGGGAAAGGACGAATTTGGTGCGGCTGCCAGCAATCTCGAATACAATAGAAAATCATTCGAAGCGGTAGAAAAGAAGTTTGAAGCCGGACTGGTTGATGTAACAGACTATTCCGCAGCCAAAACAACGCTTTTCAGAGCTGAGACAGAAGCATTGAGAACAAGGCTTCAGCTGCTTATAAGGAAACTTTCAATCCAGTTCTATTCCACCGGAGAATATGAAAAAATAATCAACAACTAGAATATACAGACCTGTTATGGATACTCCTATCGAAAAAATGGACAAAGCTATTCCGAAGAAAAAAGGACTTCAGAAGAAGCATATCGGATATATAGTTTTCGGCCTGATAATAATCGTGCTGTTCTACATGGCATTTTTTACGGACCGGACTTCAACCTATAAAGTTGAAAAAGATAAGCTTATAATTGAAACTGTTATTGAGGACCAGTTCAACGATTATATTACCGTTCCGGGTACTGTTGAACCAATAAGCATAATATTCCTTGACGCCCAGGAGGGCGGACGTGTTGAGGAAATCCTTATAGAGGAGGGATCGATGGTTAAAAAGGGTGATATCATCCTGAGGCTGAGCAACCCCGATCTGTACCTTAATATCCTCGACAGCGAGGCCCAGCTTGCCGAAAAGGAAAACTTTCTGAGAAACACCCAGGTGACAATGGAACAGGAAAGGATATCAATAAAAAGAGAACTTATAAGCCTGAAATATGATATTGAAAGAAAGGAGCGCATCTACAGACAGAACAGTGTTCTGATAAAGGACAGTCTGATATCCCGGGAAGAGTTTATCAGGTCAAGGGAGGATCTGGATATGGCTCTCAGTTCGAGGGAGCTATTCCTTGAAAGGGAAAGGCAGGATTCAATATTCCGGTCGGTTCAGGTGGAAACACTTAAAGCAAATCTTGAAAATATGCGCCGCAACCTGGCTCTTGTCAGGCAAAGAGTTGAAAACCTCAATGTCAAGGCAACAGTCGATGGCCAGCTGGGACTCCTGGTCCCCGAGATCGGGCAATCAATATCAAGAGGAGCAAATATGGGTCAGATAAATGTTCTTACGTCATATAAGGTTACAGCCCAGATTGACGAACACTATATCGACCGGGTCAGGACCCAGCTTACCGCAACCATCGACAGGCAGGGAAGCATGTTTAATCTCGTTGTCAGAAGGGTCTATCCCGAAGTCAGGAACGGCACCTTCGAAATCGACATGGTGTTCGCGGACAGCATGCCCGATAATATCAGGACCGGACAGACATATTATACAAGCCTTCAGCTAGGGCAGCCTAAAGTTTCGGTTATGGTTCCGATAGGAGGATTCTTCCAGGAAACCGGCGGGCAATGGATCTTCGTACTGGATCCTTCAGAATCATTTGCATCCAAAAGGAACATTTCGGTTGGAAGGAAGAATCCCAAATACTATGAGGTTCTCGAAGGACTCCAGCCTGGTGAGAAAGTTATTGTTTCAGGGTATGAGACATTTGGGAAAAATGAAAAACTGGTATTTAAGAAATAGACATGAAATTATTGCGGATTGCGGATTTAAGATTGCGGATTTAAGATATAAATGCAATCCGAAATCACAAATCCGAAATCCGAAATGATCACTAGAGCTATATAAGAGTTTTAACTTTAAACTAATATTAAATGTCATGATCAAGACTAATGAATTAACGAAGATCTTCAGGACTGAAGAGGTTGAGACCACAGCTCTCAATAAAATCAACCTGAATGTAAAGGAAGGGGAGTATGTTGCAGTAATGGGTCCTTCGGGATGCGGCAAATCGACCCTGCTGAATATCCTGGGACTGCTTGACAATCCCACATCAGGAAGCTACCTGTTCAACGGGACCGAAGTTGCCAACCTGAAAGAGCGCGACCGCACCGTATTCCGGAAGGGAAATATCGGCTTTGTATTCCAGAGCTTCAACCTGATTGACGAACTCAATGTATTTGAGAATGTTGAGCTGCCGCTGATCTATCTCAAGATGAAAACCAGCGAACGTAAGAAAAAAGTGGAAGAGGCCCTCGACAGGATGAAGATAACTCACCGTGCAAAGCACTTCCCTCAGCAGCTATCGGGAGGTCAGCAGCAAAGAGTAGCAATTGCCAGGGCTGTTGTGGCAAATCCGAAACTGATCCTTGCGGATGAGCCGACAGGTAACCTTGATTCAAAAAACGGGATTGAAGTGATCAACCTTCTCTGCGAGCTTAACAAGGAGGGAACAACCATCATTATGGTTACCCACTCCGAAAGGGATGCAGGATATGCTCACAGGATAGTTAATCTGTTTGATGGTCAGATTGTTTAGGGACATGCCATGGCATGTCCTTTTTAACCATGGCATATCCTTATATGTTATATTTCCGTAATTTGTTGTAAAGCGTCTGCCGCGTAATCCCGAGCTTTTTTGCTACCTCGCTCAGGTTATTGTTATTCCTTCTAAGGCTTTCCATTATAGCCTTCTTTTCCAATTCTTCAAGTGTAGGTTCACTTTGGTGTTCGGTCCGCTGAATCTGCCTGAATTCAAAATCGGACGGAAGAAGTGTGGTGGATTCACTCATAATTACTGCTTTCTCGATCGAATGCTGAAGCTCCCTTACATTTCCCGGCCAGCTGTAATTTGAAAGCTTCTCAAGAGCATGCGTGTTGATTTTCATTGCCGGCTTTCCATATTTCTCACAATAAGACCTGAGAAAATAACTGGCCAGAATCGGGATGTCATCAACCCTGTCGCGGAGGGGAGGAACATCAATGACTATTGTATTTATCCTGTAAAACAGGTCTTCCCTGAACCTTCCTTCGGCTGCCATTTTCATAAGATCACAGTTGGTAGCGGTTATCAGCCGTATATCAACGGGGATCTCCCTGTTTGATCCAACCCTGGTAATCCTCCGGCTTTGAAGGGCATTGAGCAGCTTCGATTGTGAATTCAATGAAAGATTGCCTATTTCATCGAGGAAAAGAGTACCGTTGCCTGCAAGCTCAAACTTTCCCTTGCGATCCTCCCGGGCATCGGTGAAAGCACCTTTAACATGACCGAACAGCTCGCTCTCGAACAGGGTTTCAGGGATCGACCCCAGATCAACACTGATCATAAGCTCCCCTGCCCTCCCCGACCGTTTATGTATTTCTGTGGCAACAAGCTCTTTACCGGTCCCGTTCTCACCGGTGATAAGTACATTGGCATCAGTTGCGGCAATTTTTTGCACAATATTAAGAACTTTGATCATTGTCGGTGAGACGCCATGTACAAGTCTCTCAAAACCTTTAACCATTCTATGTAAATATATTTAGTGAAATTATCAATTATGTCTAATTATAAGACATATTCCCAAACATTTTCTTAATATCAGGAACAATCATGGAATTTATACACTTGAATTTATTCTGTTCTGAGGTTAACGGAAGGATTTGCAGATGCTGCCTTTCTTACGATGAAACCAATGGTAATCAGCGTAATGGACTGGACCAGCAAGTATGGAAGAAAAAAATCCCAGAATGTTATTGCAAGCTTCAATTCAAATGTTTTAAGCCAACTTGTGATCCAGAAATATGTCACTGGTACTGCCAGCATAAATGCTATCACAGTGATATAAACAAAATCTTTTGAAAAGAACCGGATGATATTTGAGACATCCGAACCCATTACCCTCCTGATGCTGATCTCTTTTGATTTCTGGATCATCAAATAAGAAGTCAGTCCAAAAATACCAAGACAGGTTATTATTACTGATAACAAAGCGAATATGCCGAAAAGATCCCCAAGAAGCTTTTCATCGAGGTATTGCTGGGCATAATAGTCTTCAAGAAAGAAGAAATCAAAAGGATTATCAGGGAAGAACTCCTGATATTTTTGTTCGACCAGGGGCAGTATGGTTTTTTCATTTCCCGGTAAGGTCTTCATCATAAGGAATCCCCTGACATCCCTTCCATGAGGCATGAACCTGAAAATATGAGGCTCAAAGGCTGCTTTTGGTGATTGCTGACTGTAGTCCTTCACCACACCTGCAATTGTATAGATCTTGTCCCAATAATTCACTTTCCCTTCCACAGCCTGGGCCGGTGATTCAAATTCCATCCAAAGGACAGCTTTTTCATTCAATATAAGCGAAGAGGAATCTGACCCAAAGCTACGGTCAAAATTCCTTCCCGCAATTATTCTGGCTCCAATCAGATCGAGGTAGTCATAGTCGATCCCGATTATCTGATAATTCTTGCTCTGATCTGAACCAACCCTGAAAATACCTCCGGCATCCCATAAAATCTGCCTCCCCGGCACTTCTGTCCCGACACTGAACTTTAAGATTGCCTGGTTCTTCAACAATTCCTCCTTAAATGTGACAAGCCTGGTTCCAAATGATGAATCTCTGACACGAGGTGCCCTTACCACTAGAATGTTATCAATTGAAATACCTTTATCCTGTTCCCGGATAAATCTGTTCTGCCTTAAGACAAAAATGGTGCATGTAATAAGGGATATTGCCATAAGAAGCTGGAACGTCACAAGTGCTTTTCGGACAATCAAACCACTTTTTGAATGAGAGTAATTTCCCTGTATTATTCTGGAACTCTTTACTGATGTAATAACAAAAACCGGATAGATGCCTGAAAAAATAACATTTGAGGTTAACACTATTACCATTGTAAGCCAAAACCAATCCTTCATCCAGTAATTAAAGGTGTGTGGTATACCTGTAAGGTTATGAAAAAGAGGTTTTAACAGGACCAAAAGAACAAAAGAGACAGCCAACGCAACAATGTTTATCAGAAAGGTTTCAACAACAAATTGCCAGACAAGCTGGATTCGCGAAGCTCCTGCAATTTTGCTTAAACCGACCTGCGTTGCCCGGGTGAGAGCTCTTGCCGTGGTAATATTTATGTAGTTAACCCAAGCGATGATCAATATGAAATATGCAATTATATTCAGAAACAACACCGTATCACTGTTGCCGTTTACCTCAAGTTCCTGCATATAGTCCGACTTCAGATGGATATCCTTAAGAGCCTGGACCTTAAGGCTGCAAGTAAGCTTGTAAGATCTCAGCTCTTCACCAAAATCTCTTTCCACAAGCTCTTTCAGCTTTTCTTCAAATAATACCGGAGATGTGGTCGGACTCAGTCTGAAGTAGGTATAAAAACCGGTATCCCCCCATGAACTTTCTATATCCGCACCATAATGAGTAATAAGGTTTGGCCATGATAATAGGATATCAATACTCAGATGGGAGTCTTCGGGGATATCACTAAAAATACCGGTGATCACGAAACTCATTTCTTTGTCGACACTAATTGTCTGCCCCAAGGGATTATCCTGACCGAAATACTTTCTGGAATAAGACTCGGAAATAAAAGCGCAGTTTGCGGAGGAAATTCCTGTAGCTGGATTTCCTGCAATGAACTTGATATTAAATATCTCGAATATCTGAGGTTCGGCAAAAAACATCCTTTCCTCGTAAAATTTCCTGTCCCCGAAGATTACTGTCGCCCGGTACCTGAAGATTCTGCCAATCTTTTCGACTTCAGGATAAAGTTCCCTGATCCTGATAGCAGCCGGAGGACAACAGGATGCAAATTTTACCGACTCTCCGGTGATGCTGGACCGTTCGTATCTTAATCTGTAAATATTGGTGAAGTCTTTATGAAATGCATCAAAACTTCTTTCATGTCTGACATATACCATGATGAAGATGAAGGCGCATACAGCAGTTGATAATCCTATGATGATAATAATGGAATAGAGCTTGTTACTGATTAAATTCCTGATTGCTGTCCTGAGAATAAAACTTCCCATTATTCATAGAGTCTTTTATGGACTTACCGACATGATTCAATCCCAGAAAGGTGTGATATAATCCGATATAAATATAACAAGAAGATAATAAAAAACAGGTTACCATGCATCATTTCCCCGGCAGTTACGTCTTTATATAAATTAGAGACCTAAAGGGAACTTAAATTGTAAAACAATCTGAAAATAAAGGTGCCATGACTGTAAAATTAAATCCCAACGAAGTTGTCCTGAATGCCGGAGACACAAATCAGGTCATTGAAAACAAGACAGTTACCGGCAAATTCATTGTAACAAATCAAAGGATCTATTTCAAGCCGCTGACAGAGAATAACAGTTTTACCAACCTGGAAATCCTTTTTGAGAATATCCTTGAGGTAATCTTTTATAAAAAGGGATTATTCCCGGTAAAGGGACTGAATATTGTTACACGCGACGGTAAAAGCTACATGTTTCCGCTCAGGAAGCGTGATGAAATTGGCCAGCTGATTAATAAGATGTATTAACCGTAAAATGTAACGAAAATTAACCGGTTATCTTTTATTCATTCATACCTTAAAGAATCAACGGGATTTTTCATTGCTGCCCTGCTTATCCTGACAACTAAGGTTAGTATCGTAGCAAAAATCATTATCAAAGCAGCTGAAAGTAAAATACCCGGACCAACAGTTACAAAATAATCCCATATACTGTCCATAAGAGCAACCGACAAATAATATCCTCCTGCACATCCGAGAACTGATGCGATGAACAGTACAATCAGGAATTTCCTGCTTAAAAGGATCATTATTATCTGAAACGAAGCACCCTGTATTTTTCGTATTCCAACCTCCTTCGTACGACGGATAATGTCAATTGAAACCAGGTTAAACATCCCGACCAGGGATAACAGTGTTGCCACAACAGCAAGGAAGAGGTTCACTTTCAGAATGCTTCCGTTTATATCCTTTTCTTCCTGCATAATATCTTCATGGAGTCTTCCGCCAAAAATCTGGTTTGTACCAAAGGTCTTCCAGTTCTGACTAAGAAATTCAAGTACATCAGGGAGGTCTTCATGATTTGCCCTCACAGCAAGGACATTGTATTGGTCACTAACTGACAACCTGAGCATTGCCGGTTCAATTGCTTCCCAGACCCCGCTCATGTAAAAATCTTCAACAACTCCTATTATTCTAAGTGTAGTTGTGTCATATAGCGTAATTGTTTTTCCTACACCCTCGTTCCATCCAAAATCCTTTACAAGTTTCTGATTTACAATTATCGAATTATTTTCACGATCGGCTAGTACCCTGTTTTTGTCAAAAAGACGGCCTTCTATTAACCGGAGTCCCATGGTTTCTGCATACCCGGGTCCGATATCCATCACGTCCACTTCAATCCGTTTTTCAGCATCCTTTACAGGTCTCCTGTAGTTTCCCCATCCTAAGTAATGCATTGTACCTTCGGCAGAGATGATCTTAGGATTTGAAATAATTTCATTTCGAAATGAGGTGAACAGCTCGCCGTTTATCGGAACAACTATCAATTTATCACGATCATATCCAAGATCCAGAGTTCTCTGATATTCAGCATTTCTGGCAAATGCAATCCCCATAACCAGGGCCATGACCGAAATAGTGAATTGCAAAGCAAGAAGGATAGAAGAAAGTTTCCCGGAACCTCTGAAAAGATTGCTACCTTTCATTATAGTTACAGGACTGAATGAGCTTACATGGATAGCAGGATATACACCAGCAATAAAACCTGTAAGAAGAAGAAGAAGAACAAGGAATAACCAGAAGAAACCATATCTGATGAATGTAAGTTCGATTGACATATACGCCCAGAGATTACTATAGGCAGGCACAAGCACTGAGGAGAAGGCAATCCCTATTAGCAATGCTAAAAAGCAGATAATGAAGGTCTCAAACATGAACTGCACTACTAATTGCCTGCGCTGGCCACCGAATGTCTTTCTAAGTCCTATTTCTTTAAGCCTCTTGCTGAATGTGGTAATGGATGTATTGGCAAAGTTTAAGCAGGCGATCAGGAGTATGAAAAATGCCATCAGAGGCGGAGCGATTAGCGCAGCAGGATGCATGGAGGGGAAAAGTCCTGATGACCAGATATTTCTTGTATTTGGACCAACCTCTTTCAATGGAACAAAGGAAAACCTGTTTATTCTGAAAGCTTCATTTGCCCTGTTCTGAACTGGCAGGTAACTTTTTAATCCTTCAGAAATTGAAGCTAAGAGAGATTTGTTAGGGATCTGAACAAAGAGTACAGTAGTCAGAAACTTCCAGTCAGCGTCATTCAAATTCCACATAAGCAGAAAGTTGTCATAATGCGCAAGAATATCGATCCGGAAACTGGAATTCTCAGGTAAATCTTTAAAAACACCTCCAACTGTGAAAGTAAACTCCTTATTCTGATCGTTCACAATCGAAATTGTTTTACCGGTCGGAAATTCATTACCGAATAACGTTTTCGACATTGTCTCGCTGACAAGAACATTTCCCTGGCCGGTAATGGATGTTTTATCGCCAGTAATTATCGGGAATGTGAAAATATCAAGGAATTCAGGGTCGATATAAGACACCTGCGCAGGGAAGAGATTATCTCCGATCTTAACCGGAGATCCGGTTCTCATTAGCCTGGCAGCTCTTTCAATGCCCGGAATATCCTTCTTAATCTCAAGTCCCAGAGTAGAGGGAACAACACCATATTCCTGCTCCCTCCCCTGCATATCCCTGAAACTCGTTACCCTGTATATCTCATCAAAGTTTTCGTGAGTCCGGTCAAACTCATAATTGAACATATGGTTGAAAAAGGCAACGATACAAACTGAAAGCGCGATACCCAGACCAAGGATATTTATAAGTGTAAAAATCTTGTTTTTCAGCAGGTTCCTGAAAGTAACAAGAAGATAGTTTTTAAACATTGTCCAGGTTTTTATTCATATTTTAGTGACTGGGCCGGGTTGACACTGGCTGCCTTCATAATCCTGTAACTAATAGTTATTAAAGCTATGCTCAGGGCGATGGCTAATCCTGCAAACAGACTTAATACTCCTGTGTTTATCCTGTAATAGAAGTTTTCGAGCCACTTCCCGGAAATATAGTAAATTAATGGCCAAGCAATAAGAGCCGAAATTGAGACCAGTATAAGAACCTCACTCGAGATCACATAATATATACCACTTAAAGATGAGCCCATAGCTTTTCTTACTCCTATTTCTTTGGTTCTTTGCTCAACAGTGAAGGAGGTAAGTCCGAAAAGCCCGATCGCGGCTACAAATATTGCAAGTATTGAAAAGATAACCGCCATCTGGGCATTTTGTTTTTCCTGGATGTACATCTTCTCAAAATCCTCATCAACAAAGTAATATTGCAAAGGATTGTTTGAAACATATTCTTTCCAAACTTTCTCAACTTCACTGATAGTTTTTGAAATATTTTGCGCTGATAATCTGACCGAGATATAACCCCATAACATACCATCATTCTGAAACCTTAATATATAAGGCCCAATGGGATTACGAAGTGATTCGAAATTGAAGTTTTTTACGACTCCGATAATAGGCATGTATTCTATTTTACCTGAATCTGTTGGATTCATGAATCTTACTTCTTCGATATTTGTTATATTAAAATCTTTTCTGGCAGTCTCATTAATTATGCATGCCTGCTTGTCAGAAGAATATGATTCATTAAAACTTCTTCCTGATACTAACGTCATTCCATAGGTTTCCAAAAAATTATAGTCGACCCAATTGGATACTGCAAGGAACGTTTCATCCTTCCTGCCCTCTATCAGATAACCATTATTATTGTTGATACGTCCCGGAACTGCAGTAGAACTGGAAATATTAACGATACCCGGTATATTTTTCACACTCTCTTTAAATGCTTTCATTTTTAATCCTACTGCCTCGGCTCTGTTAATAACAATCACCTGTTCCTTATTAAATCCGACATCCTTATTTATCATGAAATCAATCTGTCTGTACATTATCATGGTGCCTATTATGAGAAGTATTGATACTGCAAACTGGAACACTACCAGTACACGTCTGAGCCTGCCATTAATCTGACTATTCTTCACACTTCCCTTAAGCACATCATAAGGATTGAAAGATGAGAGGAAAAAAGCAGGATAGCTACCGGAAAGAAATCCTACAATCACAGTAAAAATGATGAGGCCGGGTATAGTGTACCAGCTCCTTAATAATCCGAGAGTCAGATTTGTTCCAAGAAGATCATTAAAATACGGTAGAGTTAACTTAATTAGCACAAGAGCTAATAGCAATGCGATAAAACAGAGGATTAATGATTCCGAAAGGAACTGGGAAATAAGCATCATTCTTGTTGATCCGGCAATCTTCTTTATACCCACCTCTTTTGCTCTCCTTGAAGCCTGGGCAGTTGACAGGTTCATAAAATTAACTGCAGCAATAAGCACAATAAGTATAGCCACACTTCCAAAAATAATCAGATACTTCGGATCACTTGCAGCTTTGAACTCTTGCTGTATTGACGGATCGAGATGGGCATCCGTCAGGTTCTGAAGAAAGTACCTGTACTTATTTCCCCGGGCAAGAAAGTCTTCCAGATTGATACCCATAAACTTCTGAATTTCAGGACCTACATATTTCCTGAGCAACTCCGGAATTTTCTCATCAACTGTCTTATAACTTGAATTTGGTTTTAACAAAAGATAGGTGGCGAAACTGTTATTCAGCCAGGTTGGATCGCCCGATCTCCGGTTGGTCATAAAAGATCCGACCATATTTGCTTCAAAATGCGAATTGCCAGGTATATCATCCATAACTCCCGAAACAGTATATTTTACTGAGTCAGATCCGATCTTAACAGGTTTATCAATAGGATCTTCTTCACCAAATATCTTTCGCGCCGCAGATTTTGATAATACCACTTTTTTAGGTGCATTAAGAAGATTTGCAGGATCACCTTTAAGAACGGGGATTGAGAAAAAATTGAAAAAAGAGGAGTCAGCCTCAATCATATGTTCCTCTGTAAAAGTCTGGTTATTATATTCGACAACAGTAGGGCCCCATCCCGACATTCTGAGACAATCTTCGATTTCAGGGAACTCCTTTGCCATTGTCGGTCCCATAACCGAAGGAGTGCTGCATCCGGTAATTTCCTGTCCTCCGATTTTTCCATTGAGGATTAATCTGAAAATCCTGTCTTTTTTGACATTAAATCTGTCATAACTGGCCTCGTTTATTACAAAAAGTGCTATGAGCAGGCTGCAGGCTACACCAATCGAAAGGCCAATTACATTGATAATAATGTATGCCCGCTGTCTCTTAAAGGAGCTTAAGCTATACTTAATGAGATTATGTAACATAATAATTAGGTATTTGGAAGGTTCATAATTTCATTTAAATATTAATTTTCAATCGATTTTTTCGAACTAAGATTTTGCAGGTTTCTATTCATACTTAAGTGATTGAGCAGGATTCACCCTGGCTGCTTTGAGAATCCGATAACTGATTGTAAAAATCGCAATACCAAGAGCAATAGCTAAGCCTGCAACGAAACTAAAAACACCAGGGTTAATTCTGTAGTAGAAATTCTCCAGCCATTTGTCTGCAATAAAATATATAATTGGCCATGCAATAAGGGCTGATATTGAAACAAGGATTATGACCTCTTTCGATATAACAACATATATACCACTAATAGAAGAGCCCATAGCCTTTCTTACTCCAATCTCCTTGGTTCGTTGTTCAACCGTGAATGATGTGAGTCCGAAAAGTCCCAGTGATGCAATAAATATTGCAAGTATTGAAAAGATAACCGCCATCTGGGCATTTTGTTTTTCCTGCAAATACATCTGTTCAAAATCCTCATCAATAAAGTAATACTGTAGCGGATCATTTGTTGTGAACTCCTTCCATTTTTTTTCAATCTCACTTATCGTCTTTGAATAATTCTGCGCAGAAAGCTTTACAGACAGATAACCACCCAACATATCATCAGTTTTAAGGCAGAACATAAAGGGACCTATAGGATTACGAAGTGACTCAAAATTAAAATTCTTAACAACACCTATAACCTGCAAGTAACCTATAGTGCCATTTTCATTCGGCTGAATAAACCTTGTCTTTTCCAGGTCGTCAA
Source organism: uncultured Bacteroidales bacterium (assembly GCA_963696535.1). GTDB lineage: Bacteria > Bacteroidota > Bacteroidia > Bacteroidales > VadinHA17 > LD21. Next base: position 404,972 of record CAVOKP010000013.1, on the reverse strand, counting down.
TTCCAAAATCCTTGATAGCAGTTTCATTAATCAAACAAGCTTGCTTATCGGAGCTAAATGTTTCATTAAAGGATCTCCCTGAAACAAGTGTAATACCATAGGTATTAAGATAACTATAATCGATATAGTTGGTCTGAATCAGGAATGTTTCGTCCTTCCTTCCTTCTATCATATAGCCATTATTACTATAATTACGGCCAGGAACACCGAAGGAACTGGCAATATTAATTACCCCCGGAATCTCCCTGACAGTATCTTCAAATGACTTTATTTTTGTTCCAAGTGCTCCAGCCCTGTTTATTACTATTAACTGCTCCTTGTTGAATCCGACATCTTTGTTTAGCATATATTTTATTTGTCTGTACATAACCAATGTGCCAACAATCAGTAAAATAGAAACAGCAAACTGAAAAACAACCAGGACTCTTCTAAGCCGGCCATTCTGTATACTGCTTTTAATGCTACCTTTCAATACTGCGTGGGGATTAAATGAGGAAAGAAAGAAGGCTGGATAGCTTCCTGAAAGTAATCCGACAAAAATCGTGAAAAGTATCAAAGCAGGTATTGTATACCATTCTGCAACAATGCCCAGTGTGAGACTTGTGCCCAGCAGGTTATTAAAATATGGTATAGTAATTTTTATAAAAATCAATGCAAAAATCAATGATATAAATGACAGAATAAAAGATTCTGAAAGAAATTGTGTAATCAACAAGCCTCTTGTCGAACCTCCGATTTTTTTTATCCCGACCTCTTTTGCCCTTCGCGATGCCTGTGCTGTTGAAAGGTTCATGAAATTAATTGCAGCAATCAGTACAATGAGTATGGCTATACTACCGAAAATCAACAGGTACTTTGGGTCGCTTGCAGCTTTGAACTGCTGCTGAATTGAAGTATCCAAATGAATGTCTTTAAGATTCTGACAAAAAAACCTGTATTTATTACCCTGTGCAATAAAATCATTAAATGAAATTCCAAAAAGCTGCTGGGCTTCAGGCCCTACATATTTAATTAACAAATCAGATAATTTCGTATCAACATTAACATAGCTTGAATTTGGCTTTAACAATATATATGTACTGATACTATTGCTTAACCAGATTTGACTATTTGCTCTCGGATTTGTTAAAAATGAGGAGATCATATTGGCCTCAAAATGAGAATTACCTGGAACATCTGCCATTACTCCTGAAATTACATAACTAACTGTGTCAGAACCTATCTTAAGGGTTTTGTCAATTGGATTTTCATTACCAAATATTTTTTTTGAAGTTGATTCTGACAGTATTACTTTATGAGGAGCGTTAAGCAGGTTTTTCGGATCGCCTTTCAGGACAGGTATTGAAAAAAAATTAAAGAAAGAGGAATCTGCTTCAATAAGGTGCTCCTCAGTGAAGGTTTGATTTTCATATTCAACTATTGTCGGACCCCTGCCGTTCATTCTAAGGAAATCTTCAACTTCAGGAAATTCTTTTACCAGAGTGTAGCCCATTGGTGATGGTGTGGCGGATGCGGTGATTTCCTGACCTCCCATTTTTCCATTGAGGATTAATCTGAAGATTCTGTCCTTTTTAATATTATATCTATCATAGCTGGCCTCGTTTATCACAAAAAGTGCAATGAGCAGGCTGCAGGCTATGCCTATTGAGAGTCCAAGTATGTTGATGATTATATAAGATCTTTGACGCTTGAAAGATCTTAGACTGTATCTTAGAAGACTTTTTAACATATTATAATTTAATTGATTATTCTACTTTTAATGCTTCGGCAGGATTAATTAATGATGCCTTAAATGCCTGAAAGATAACGGTTACAAGCGCAAGTATCAGAGCCCCTGCTGCTATTGAGGCAAAGACTGGGATACTCATATCTATTCTGTTTGCAAACTGGCTGAGAAGCTTTCCAACAATGATCCAGCCTGCCGGAAGTGCAACAATCAACGAGATAAGAACAAGTACCATAAACTCCTTTACCATCGAATACAGTATTGTCAGTGTGCCGGCTCCCATCACCTTCCTGATCCCAATCTCATTAGTCCTTCTCTCAGCTGAATATGCCGATAATCCGTATAGTCCAAGGCAGGCTATTATTACTGCAAGTATGGTAAAGTATTTTAACAACCTGGTAAGACGAAGCTGCGTTCTGAACAGATTATCATAGTCCTCATCGATGAAGAAATAATCGAAAGGGTATTCGGGAATTACTTTATTCCACACATTCTCCGCTGTTTTTAGGGCTTCTGGAATATTTCCCGGGTCAAGTCTGATGAGTATATAGCTGAGACGTACAGGATCAGTTAATGCAAAAGCAATAGGTTCAATCGGCTGGTCAGCACCTTTAAAATGAAAATTTTTCAAAACCCCTACTATTCGGCCACTTATGCCCATAAAGCTGAAGTTCTTGCCCACAGCGTCGTCAACTCCCATTATTTTAACCACTTCCTCGTTGACCAGGAAATTACCCGTTGTATCTTTTGCAAAATCGGAAGGGAACTCTCTTGAAAAACTCCTGCCCGATTTAAGCTCCATCTTCAATGTTTCAATGTAATCATAATCAACTGCATTGGTACCAATCAGCACTCGTTTTTCCGGATCCTTCCCTTCCCAGCTGGCACCGCCTGAATTACTTCCAATTCGGACCGGGTTGCTTCTGGCTGCAGTAACTCCCTGAATAAGAGTCTCTTTCAATAGATCACTCTTAAGAGAATTATATTTAGGATTCATATCTCCCATCATGGGAATACAAATCAGGTTTTCCTTATCAAATCCCAGATCCGCATCCTGAAGGTGCCTTAACTGCATGAACATAAAAACTGAAGTAATTGCTATCAGAATTGAAAGTGCAAACTGAATTATGACAAGAACCTGTCGCAGCTTTCCATTGCCCTTTTCTGAAACGGATCCCCCTTTTAAAACGGTTGCCGGTTTAAATGAAGCCAGGTAAAGTGCAGGATACAAACCAGCAATTATCGCGGTAACAATACCAAAAACAAGGATGCTTGCAATGAACTTTATATGCACCAGATCGGAAAGAATGAAATGCTTCCCGGAAATATTATTAAAAACTGGTAACGAAAGTCCTATTAATATTAAAGCTAAAACCAGCGCAACCAAAACCAGGAAAAAAGTCTCAAGCATGAACTGTATGATCAGGGTCTTCTGATCCGCACCCGTAACTTTTTTAATTCCAATTTCCTTTGTACGGCCCGAAGCCTTGGCAGTGGAGAGATTGATAAAATTAAAGCAGGCAATAAGAAGTACAAAAACCGCAATCAGTGAGAAAATAATTACAACAATTACAGGACCTTTGCTTACTTCATAACCAAACTGTGAATGAAGATGAATATCAAGAAGCGGGAAAAGAAGATATTTTGTTGTTGTCTGCGGAAGATATTCAAGAACGATATCGGTCAGTTTCTTATTTACGGCTGTAATATCCAATCCTTTTTCACAAAGGACAAATGTTAGAATTGAATTATTTCCCCACGAATTGCTGATTGCACCGATTTCAGTAAGGAAAGAGTATGGAATAACGCCTTCAAAAGTAAACATGGAATTTTTCGGAAGATTCTTCATGACCCCGGTTACCATAAACTGCAATTTATTCTCAAGTGTAAGAGTTCTTCCTAATGGATTTGTGTCTCCAAAATATTTTGAGGCCAGTTTTTCCGTCAATACTATCGAATGGGGAGAATTCAGGAGAGTTTCAGGATCTCCAAGCACCAATGGCATCGTAAAGATCTTAAACAGACCGGAGTCTGCAGCGATTATCGATGATTCGAAAAATACTTTCTCATTCTGCCGGAACAAGATTCGGGGAAGACGGTTTATTCTGGTCTGTTCCCTGATCTCAGGGATCTTTTCTTTCCAGACAGGTCCGCTGGGGTGAGGTGTAACAGTAACATGATACTTCTCTCCGGAATAAAACTGATCCTCTTCCACCCTGTAAATATTTTCAGCATTCAGGTTATACTTCTCAAAGCTCAACTCATCCTGGATCCAAAGAAAGATCAGTAATGATGCTGTAAGCCCGACTGCGAGTCCTGATATATTTAAAAAAGCAAAACCCTTATTCTTAAATATACTGCGTAAAGCAAGACGCAAAGTGTTTTTTATCATGATCCGGTCAATAAGATTATTATAATGACGAAATTTTATCTTTACTGTTGCATTTCAAAATAAAACTAGTCTTTTGTAAAAGAAAATTACAAAAGTTATCACTAAACTGTTAATGTCCTGTTAATGCTGTAACAATAAATCAGCAGGAATAAAATATAACCTTATATTCAGGTCACATATTAATCTTAATTTAACGCCATGATAAAGAATCTGCTCAAAATTGGCATCCGCCACATTCGTAAACATCCGGGTTACAGTATTTTAAATATCATTGGACTTACTCTTGGTATCTCAAGTGCACTTTTCCTGATCATCTATGTATCTGATGAAATCAGTTATGACCGTTACCATGAAAATGCGGATAGAATTTACCGTGTCTCTTCAAAAATAACCGAGACAGATGACGAATTCACCTGGAATGTAGCCCAGATACCTATGGGACCACAGGTGGTCCAGGATTATCCCGAAGTTCAGTCTTATGTACGCTTCATAAATATGCCCCGCTCCCTTTACAAGTATGAGGATAAAGAATATATTGAAGAGGATTTCTACTATGCTGATTCAACACTGTTCGATGTTTTTACATATAAGGTCCTTAAAGGTGAAGTACGGCAGGCTGTAAAGGATCCGGGAAAAATAGCCCTGACGGAGACTGCAGCTGCAAGGTATTTTGGAAGTGCCGATCCGATAGGGAAAACACTTAGTGCAGGTACAAGCACCTTTGAGGTAACGGGAGTCATTGAAGATGTACCCACCAACTCACATTTCCGATTTGATGCTGTTGCGGCAAGGAATAACCTGCCAAAAGAACTTGGAACATGGGGCAATTTTGGTGTATTTACTTATCTCCTGTTCCCTCAGAATCTTGATGTAAAGGCATTCGAAACCAAGATCCAGGGAATGTATGATGCACATATGAAAACGATATTTGAGCCACTTAAAATCAAAATTGAATATATACTTGAGCCAATTACCAAAATTCATCTTTATTCGACGAATCCGGGAGAACCTGAGCCAACAGGCAGTATTACCTATGTGATCATTTTCGGTATCGTTGCGCTTTTTCTTATTCTGATAGCTGCAATGAATTACATGAACCTGGCAACTGCCCGTTCAGCAAGCCGTGCCCGCGAGGTGGGTTTGAGAAAAGTTGTCGGTTCGCGAAGGGGGCCGCTTGTGGCTCAGTTTCTGTCGGAGTCCGTAATGCTGACGCTTATATCACTGTTAATAAGTATTGTATTGTTTATAATACTACTGCCAAAGTTCAACCTTCTTGCAGGGAAATCATTCAATCTTGCCATATTGTACAGCCCAGTTGTAATAGCAGCAGTTCTTGGGATTATTCTTGTTGCCGGCATTCTCGGGGGCAGTTATCCTGCCTTCTTTCTCTCAAAATTCAGCCCGTTGACAGTACTAAAGGGTGAGGTCACGCAGGGTTCAGCTGGCGCTCTTTTCAGGAAGATCCTAGTTGTGATCCAGTTTACAATTTCTGTTGCCATGATAATTTGCACAATGGTGGTTTTCCGGCAGTTGAAATATCTTAAGACCATGGACCAGGGATTTGATCAGGAAAACGTTCTTTCACTTCAACTTAACCAGGGGATGATCAGAAAATATCCGGTCCTCAAGCTGGCTCTTAAGGAAAACGATGATATAAAGTATGTTACATCGACAAACACCCAAATCGGTGAAGGTTCCGGCAAGGTAATCTTTAGTATGGAAACAGACCAGGGAATGGCTCAGAGGGGGATCAATTTTGCTGTAGTGGATCATGATTTTGTAGATGCGCTTGGCATTAAAATGATAACCGGACGTGATTTCCAACTTGACATGCCTTCGGATACGCTTGCTTCTGTTGTTGTGAATGAGACTCTGGCAAACAGGATGGGATGGAGCGATGCAATTGGAAAAAAGGTACAGCTGGGGGATGGCGCCCAGATCAATGCAAGGGTAATCGGGGTTATGAAAGACTATCATCAGACCGGTATGTACAATGAGATTGAGTCACTTATGCTCGTTTACAGGGAAAGGAATAATATAATATATATTAAGCTTAGCGGGAACAATACAGAACAGACAATGAGTTTCATTGAGAACAAATGGAAGGAGGTATTCCCCGATCAGCCTTTTACATATACTTATCTGTCTGAAAGATTTAACAATCAGTTTGAGGCTGATGAGAAGCGGGGACTTATTTTTACAATGTTTACAATTCTTGCCATACTCATTGCCTGCCTTGGATTATTCGGCCTTGCCTCGTACATGGTTGAACAAAGGACGAGGGAGATAGGCATAAGGAAAGTCTTTGGGGCTGATGAAGGGGTTATTGTCAGGTTAATTTCAAGAGACTTCATTATTCTGGTTTCAATTTCAATCATTATAGCCGTTCCGGTGGCATACTACTTCATGAGCAACTGGCTCGAAAACTATGTCTACCGAACAAATATCGGAGTGTCAATCCTTGCAGCCGCGGCTCTGATTACAATTCTGCTGACTTTCATTACAATAAGCTTCAAGGCTTACCAGGCATCGGTAATGAATCCTGCAAGTTCTATCAGGACCGAATAGTACATCGGGATTCTTTTTCAAATATCTTCTTGTGATAATAATCTATCATATTTGCAGCGAGTACATTATTTTGGTGTCTTTTTACTGATAACACTCTTATTCACCTGATACTACCCAAATGATGAAGAACTTTTTTATTAATACTGAGCGTTTAATGAGAAAGCGTGCAGGATTTATTTTGCTTAATATAGGAGGTCTCGCCATAGGCCTTACAAGCTTTCTTTTTATCTTATTATACGTAATAAATGAACAAAGTTACGACAGGTTCCACAGGAACTATGAGAATATATACAGAATAAAGATTGTGGGCCAGATGGCCGGAAGTAAGCTCGACCAGGCTGTTACTGCAGCTCCAATGGCGCAGGCCATGCTACGGGATTACCCGGAAGTCCTGAAAGTTACAAGAGTCAGGCAAATGGGGGACTGGCTTATCCGGTTCGGGGATAAAAAGTTCAATGAGGATGGTGTCATGTTTGCTGATTCCACATTTTTTGATGTATTTGATTTCAAACTGATAAAAGGAGATCCTCAGACAGCATTGGTCCGACCCAGATCAATGGTACTTACTGAAGAATATGCAAAAAAGTATTTCGGGGACCAGGAGCCTTTAGGTCAAAGGATGATTGTGGAATCCGATACAGTGCTTTATACCGTGACAGGAGTACTACGGAATGTCCCGGATAATTCCCATATTAAATTTGATATGCTGGCATCAATGAGTACATACCCCGGACTTGCCAATGACCAGTTCTGGGTTAGTCATAGCTTCCTGACCTATATTGTAGTCAGAGATGGTACAGACAAGAATGAACTTCAGAATAAGTTCCGGGAAATGGTCATAAAATACGTGGGACCTCAACTGAAAGAGATTATTGGTCAGACAATTGAAGATTTCAGAAAAGCTGGTAATGACTTCAGTTATATTCTTGAGCCCTTAAAGGATATTCACCTTAAAGGAGCTACTCAGTACAATCTTGAGCCTCCTGGTTCCGTGACTACAGTTTATATTTTTGCCGTCATTGCAATCTTGATACTTGTTGTCGCCATAATTAATTATGTTAATCTGGCCACTGCCAAATCAGCTGCAAGGGCAAAAGAGGTTGGCATTCGGAAGGTGTCAGGTGGCAGCAAATCGGGATTAATAATCCAATTTCTTGTAGAATCACTGATTATTGTCGGCATTGCCACCTTACTCGCACTGCTCATGGTTTTTATCCTCATGCCATCTTTCAATCAGCTGACTGGCAAAGATCTCTCTCTTGGTCTGATTAATAATATTCCTGGTATATTATCGCTCGTTGCGCTGGTAATTATAATCGGAATAGCTTCAGGATTTTATCCCGCTTTTGTACTGGCCTCCTTTAATCCTGCCATTGTACTGAAAGGTACTATGAGTCCCGGTTCAATGTCAAAAAGGTTAAGGGGTCTTCTTGTGGTTTTTCAGTTTACTGTTTCTATAATAATAATAATCGGATCCATTATTGTATATAATCAGTTGAATTTATTGACTGAAAAGGATCTTGGATTTAATAAAGACAACCTTATTATTATCAGGAGAGTTGATGCTTTCTGGCAGCAATTGGAACCATTCAGGACTCAGCTGCTGGAATTTCCGGGAGTAGAAAAAGTAGGATTTTCGAGAGCAGTGCCTGGAACAGATTTCAATAATAACGCATTTTTTAATGACAATGATCCGGAAAAGAACACATATCTCATAAACCAGACAGCAGTAAGTTTCGACTTTCCGGAGGCTCTTGGAGTGCAGCTAACTGATGGTCGGTTCTTCTCACGGGAATACGGAACTGATTCCATGGCAGTTCTTATCAATGAGACCGCTGTAAAGTCATTGGGATTAAAGGATCCGCTGGGCAAATATATTCTTCAGCCTGCCGGACCTCAGCAGTGGAACAGGCTTAAGATTATCGGTATTATGAAGGATTTTAACATTGAATCGATGCATAAGGCAATAACCCCGGTGTGTTTTACGGTAAATGGCGGAGGCGGAGGAGATCAGTTTGCTACAATAAGATTATCCGGCAGAGATATTCAGGGCACCATTTCTGAAATTGAAAAGGTTTGGCAGAATTTCACATCAGATATGCCGTTCCAGTACGACTTTTTCAGCGACAGGTGGAATAATCTCTATTCCTCGGAAATAAAAACAGGAAGAATATTTCTGATCTTCGCCTTCCTGGCAATTTTTATCGCCTGTATCGGACTAATAGGACTAGTAACTTACATAACAAATAAAAGGACAAGAGAGATTGGAATAAGAAAAAGTTACGGAGCCTCAAACCAGATTATCCTTGCACTCCTGTCGAAAGAGATGTTTTATATTATCATTGTCTCCTCATTGCTCGCTTATCCTGTGGCATACTTCGGATCGAAATTCTGGCTTCAGGGATTTGCCAGCAGGATATCAGTAAGTCCGTTAATATATATTCTGGCAACTCTGATCACCCTGATAATTGGATGGTTATCAATAAGCGCCCAGACCATTAAAGCAGCCAATTACAATCCTGCAAATGCGCTCAGGGCTGAATAAAAAGAAGCTATGAGAGTTTTCCATGCAGGTTTCATCTGCGACATTCCTATGTTGGAAGGTTGATGGGTTTTTTATTGTACTTTTGGGCAAACGATTAAGGATGAGGATTGATATTCTTACTGTTTTACCAGAATTGCTTGAGAGTCCACTTAACTATTCCATTGTAAAAAGAGCACGGGATAAGGGGCTGGTTGAGTTAAATATTATCAACCTTCACGATTTTGCCAGCGATAAATATAAAAGTGTCGATGATTACGCATTTGGCGGCGGAGCAGGGATGGTTATGATGATCGAACCTGTTTTCAGGGCAGTGGAAAAGCTTAAAAGTGAGCGAAAGTATGACGAGATAATTTATACCTCACCGGATGGGGAAAAGCTCATCCAGAAAACAGCAAATGCTCTCTCGCTTACAAATAATATTATGATCCTCTGTGGCCACTATAAAGGTATAGACCAGAGGATAAGGGATCATCTGATCACCAGGGAGATATCGATTGGTGACTTTGTCCTCTCAGGTGGTGAGATCCCTGCGGCAGTGATTATCGATGCTATTGTCAGGCTTATCCCGGGTGCGATGTCTGATGAACAGTCGGCCCTCTCCGACTCCTTCCAGGATGATCTGCTTGCACCTCCCGTTTATACCAGACCAGCAGAATTCAGGGGATGGAAAGTTCCTGATATATTGCTTTCCGGTCATGCCGCTGAGATAGAAAAATGGCGGCATGAACAGTCAATTCTGAGAACCAGGGAACTACGTCCAGATCTTTCAGACGATGAATAAATTCAGCTTTTTTGCCGGATTATTGTCCTTTCAGCTTTTTGTCACTTTTATTTCCTCTTGCAGCAATCCGGAACATTCGGATTACCTGAAACAAGGATTTATTAATCCTCCCGATTCTGCCAGACCCGGAGTCTACTGGTATTTTATGGATGGCAATATTGAGCAGGAAGGCATCACAGACGATCTCGAATCGATGAAAGAGGCAGGGATAGGATATGTGGTATTCCTCGAGGTAAATGTCGGCGTCCCGCGAGGAAAAGTGGATTTTCTGAGCGATGAATGGCAGGAGCTTTTTAGTCATGCCGTAAGAGAGGCTGAAAGGCTTGGAATAAGGATAATTCTTGGATCCGGTCCTGGCTGGGCAGGAAGCGGCGGACCATGGGTGACACCATCTCAGTCGATGATGCATCTGGTGGCAGGCGATACCATTGTAAAAGGTCCGGGAATGTTCAGTGGCAGGCTCGCAGTACCCGCTCCGAGAAGACCATTTTTTGGGGAAAGTATCCTTACAAAGGATCTCAGATCGGCAAGGGATAACTGGTATGAGGATGTTGTTGTTCTTGCATTTCCGACTCCTGAACATCCGGAGATCATCAGCAGAATTGATGAAAAAGCCCTCTATTACCGTGCACCTTTTACGTCTGAGGCCGGAGTGCTTCCTTTTTTACCGGAGCCTTTCACAGCAAAAGGATCCGGGGGGTCGGTGATAGACCAGAAAAGTATTTTAAATATCTCAGATAAACTTAAGAAAGACGGAACTCTGAACTGGGAAATCCCCCCAGGCAAATGGACAATAATGAGATTCGGAAAGAGGAATAACGGAGCAGTCACACGTCCTGCACCGCAGCCCGGACTGGGATTTGAAGCCGATAAATTCGATACAGCCTCATTTGATGCTCATTATAATGCATATGTAAAAAAACTGATTAACAAGACCAGGCCAAAGAAAGTAAAAAGCGGCGGTGGCTGGACAATGATCCATATCGACAGCTGGGAAATGGGAGCCCAGAACTGGACCAACAGATTCAGGGAAGAGTTCACTAAAAGACGCGGATATGACCCCGAACTATTTCTACCTGTTTATACAGGCCTGGTAGTGAACACTCCTGAGATTAGTGAGAGGTTTCTATGGGATTTACGCCTTACATCAAGCCAACTGATAATAGAAAATCATGCTCAGCGCTTCAAGGAGCTTGGGAGAAGGAACGGATTCAGGCTTTCAATTGAGCCTTATGATATGAATCCTGCTTCGGATCTTGATCTTGGGAGTGTTGCAGATATACCGATGTGCGAATTCTGGAGTGAAGGATATGGCTTTAATTCAGCATTCAGTTGCATTGAATCCGCTTCAGTTGCCCATCTTATGGGAGCACCAGTGGTTGCAGCCGAAGCCTTCACCGCCAATAGTCGTGAAGCGTGGAAAAAATACCCCGGTAATATGAAAAACCAGGGAGACTGGGCATTTTGTATGGGGATCAACAGATTGATCTACCACACTTTTGCCCACAAGCCATATGGTGCTCAGCATCGTCCTGGCATGACGATGGGACCCTACGGCGTTCACTGGGACCGTGGCCAAACCTGGTGGCCGATGGTACATGAATATCACAATTATATTTCGAGATGCCAGTATCTCCTCTCGCAGGGAAAACCAGTTGCCGATATTCTTTACCTTGCGGCAGAAGGAGCTCCCAATGTATTCCGTCCTCCTTCATCAGCCCTTGAAGGTACTCCGGAAATGCCCGATAAACGCGGTTTCTCCTTTGATGGTTGTTCTCCCCTGTTCCTCAAAGAAAATGCATCGGTCAGAGACGGATCAATTGTTTTCCCAGGAGGTGCATCATACAGGATGCTGGTCTTGCCGGACGTTCAGACAATGACCCCAGAGCTTCTTTCAATAATAAGATCGCTAGTCGGGTCAGGAGCAACTGTAACAGGCAACCCTCCTGTCAGATCACCTTCACTTTCGGGCTTCCCTGAATGTGATGAGAAAGTGGCTGCAATAGCCAAAGAACTTTGGGGAGGTGATGATATACCAGAAGATTTGACGAATCGTTCCCACGGCAAGGGAATCATTTGGTGGGGTAAGGAACTACTCAACCCAGGAAGGGGCATTCCTTCTCACCCTGACTCCCTTTCACTTTATCCGGTTTATTCCCTGACAGAAAAAATCCTTGCAGATAAAGGCATGATTCCTGATTTTAAATCCTCAGGCAATATCCGGTACACTCACCGGACAACCCATGACCGTGAGATCTATTTCATCTCGAACAGGACTGGAAACAAATTGGCCGATACTTGCTATTTCCGTGACGGACAGACATATGCAGAATTATGGGATGCGGTGACCGGAATAATCAGACCAGTTCCTGATTTATTTTCAAAGGATAGCATGACCGGCATTCCGGTAAAGCTGGCTCCTTATCAAAGCTTCTTTGTTGTGTTTTACAAATCAGAAATAAAGAGTCAGAACAGAATAGCAGAAAAAGATAATTTCCCCGATAAGAGTTTATTGATGACAATTGAGGGTCCGTGGAGCGTTACTTTTGATACCTCGTGGGGAGGACCCGGGAAAATTGAATTTGAGGATCTCTCCGACTGGTCTGTCCGGCCTGAGGATGGAATCATGCACTATTCGGGTAAGGCGGTTTATTCTGTAATATTCAGAATACCTGAATCTGAAGCATCTTCAAAGAAATCCTCAAATATCTATCTCAACCTTGGTGAAGTAAGAAACATTGCCAGCGTAAAACTTAACGACAGGGAGCTCGGTGTTGTTTGGACATCTCCATGGGAGATAAATATTACTGATGCTTTGAAACCGACTGACAATCATCTCAAAATCACGGTTATAAATCTCTGGATAAACAGACTTATCGGAGATGAATCGGAACCATGGGACGGAATCGAAAAGGGTAAATGGCCGGACTGGCTTCTGACAGGCTCACAGAGACCATCCAAACGCTATACCTTTACAACTCACAGGTATTACAAAAAAGATGATCCATTGGCTGAATCGGGATTGACAGGTCCGGTGAGGATTGAAATTTTGAAATGACCAAAAGCTTTTGTAAAATTGTAACTGATTTCGGGAAATTTGTAATTAATTAAATATCAACAATATGAATGCGCAAGATTATATTAATCGCGAAGACAAATATGGAGCACATAATTACCATCCCCTGCCAGTTGTACTGGAGAGAGGTGAGGGACCTTTTGTCTGGGATGTGGAAGGAAAAAGATATTTTGATTTTCTATCGGCATATTCAGCCGTGAACCAGGGACATTGCCATCCGGAAATAGTAAAGGCATTGACGGATCAGGCTCAGAAGCTTACGCTTACCTCCAGGGCATTTTATAATTCCGTGCTTGGTGAATACGAAGAATATGTAACGAAATATTTTGGATATGACAAGGTTCTTCCCATGAACTCAGGAGCCGAAGGTGATGAGACTGCACTTAAGCTCTGTCGCAAATGGGCCTACAAGAAGAAGGGTATTAAAGAAGACATGGCAAAAATAATCTGCTGTGAAGGCAACTTCCATGGAAGGACAATTACCATAATCTCAATGTCGACCGATCCGGATGCAAGAAACCATTACGGTCCCTTCACCCCGGGCTTTGTAATAATACCCTACAATGATCTCAATGCCCTTGAAAATGCGCTTAAAGACCCTGATGTTGCCGGATTCCTTGTCGAACCAATCCAGGGCGAGGCAGGTGTCTTTGTTCCGGATGAGGGATATCTTAAAAAATCATATGACCTGTGTAAAAAACATAATGTCCTGTTTATTGCTGATGAAGTTCAGACAGGCATTGCCCGTACCGGTAAGCTTCTTGCATGCGATCATGAGGGCGTGCGTCCCGATATACTAATCCTTGGCAAAGCGCTTTCAGGTGGAATAATGCCTATTTCCGCCGTGCTTGCAGATGATGAGATAATGCTGACAATAAAGCCGGGGGAGCACGGTTCTACATTTGGAGGAAATCCCCTGGCAGCCAAGGTTGCAATCGCAGCACTTGAAGTGATAAAGAATGAGAATCTTGCTGAAAATTCTGAGCGCCTGGGGAAAATTTTCAGGGACGAAATGAAAAGCATCAAATCAGACATGATCGGGCTTGTAAGGGGAAAGGGATTGCTGAATGCAGTCGTTGTAAGGCCAAAAAACGGAAAAACAGCCTGGGATGTATGCCTGGCGATGAAGGATGCGGGAGTAATCGCAAAACCTACCCATGAGCATATTATTCGTTTTGCTCCGCCTCTTGTAATTACCGAACCGCAGCTTAGGGAAGCGATCGGACTCATTAAGGAAGCATTTAAGCTTTTTCAGTAGAAGGTTGTTCTCTGTTCAGGCATCTCTGCGATTCCAAAATTTTATTTGCTTTAGAACAGGGAAATGTATTATTTTATTAAACGAATCTATATGCTTAAATCCGTTTTACTGCCATTGATAAAAAAGATCCTGCCTTTATTCATATTCTTTCTTGTCACTGCTTATTCCTGCGATGATCCTGTTAACAGGGAGATCAGCACTGCTGAACTCAGTGATCACATTAAGTTTCTTGCATCCGATCTGCTTCAGGGAAGGCGCACCGGCACCGCCGGTGACAGCCTGGCTGCAATCTATATCAGGAGGCAGCTTGAACGGTCAGGGCTTGAACCTCTTTCGGGTGACGGTTTCCAGAGATTCACCATCGCCGATAAGGTGATAGCCGGAGAAAAGAATTTCCTGACTTTTGATAATCACAGATTTGATAAATCGTCAGGATTAACCCCGTTTTCGTTCAGCGGAAACTCTGAAGCGAAGGCTGAGGTTGTTTTTGCCGGTTATGGATTCAGCATTAATAACGATTCCATTCAATGGAATGATTATGAAAACACTGATGTAAAAGGGAAATGGGTTCTCCTCCTCAGAGGCGATCCGGAACCCAATAAATCAGTCAGCGGTTTCATACCTTTCAACAGCGACAGGGATAAGGTTATGATGGCAAAGGACATGGGCGCCTCAGGTGTCCTTTTGGTTTCAGGACCCATAAACGATAAGGAGGATAGTTTTGATTCATTACCATCCGAAGCTTTTTCGGTCGGGATCCCCGTATTAAGGATAAAGAGGGAAATTGCTGACATGATCCTTGAAAAAACAAAAAAAACCACAGGTGATCTCGAAAAATCAATCAACACCACCGGAAAATCATCAGGTTTTGCAACCGGATCTGTTGTTCACGCCGGATCCGAGGTCATCGTAACAGAATCTGAAACCCGGAATGTAATCATGGTACTGTCCGGGGAAGACGAAATACTGAAAAATGAATATGTCATAATCGGAGGGCACTTTGATCACCTGGGAATGGGCGGATCGTCGAGCAGGGCCGGTGATACAGTTGCAGTCCATCATGGAGCTGACGACAATGCCTCAGGAATTGCCGCGATGATCGAACTTGCAGAAAGGTTTGCACTTACCAAAGGCAGCCATAAAAGGAGCATGATATTTGCTGCTTTCTCCGGTGAAGAACTTGGATTGCTCGGCTCAAAATATTTCACTGATAATCCGCCGGTCGATCTCTTAAAGGTAAATGCAATGCTGAATCTCGACATGGTCGGCCGGCTGAGGGATTCAAGCTCTTTCCAGATAGGAGGTGCAGGCACCGCCGAAGGTTTGAAGGAAATGATACGATCGTCCATAGACACGACCAGGGTAACCCTTTCTATCTCGGACGAAGGTTCCGGACCATCTGATCATTCATCCTTTTACGGAAAGAATATTCCGGTGCTGTTTTTCTCCACGGGGGCACACCTCGATTACCACACTCCCTCGGATTCTTGGGACAGAATAAATTATCCGGGAATGGTCACTGTATCAGACATAATTTATGAATTAGCCGGAAACCTTGCCAATGAGGCGAAAAGGCTCAAATTCAGGGAGGCTGGTCCAAAGACAGAGACTGTACGGACAATGAGAAGGCAGGGTGTGACGCTTGGCATTATGCCCGATTTTGCAGGAAACATAAAAAATGGCCTGCGTGCCGATCTTATCACGCCAGGCAAACCTGCCGCGATCGGAGGAATGAAAAAAGGCGATATCATAACCGCAATTAACGGCAAGACAATTAACAACATACAGGATTACATGTTCCGGATGGGACAATTGAAGCATGGGGAAACTATCAGCGTAGAGGTCTTAAGGAATGGGAAAAAGGAAGTATTGCTGATACAATTGTAGAATTTATTCGTCTAAGACATAAAACAGATTTCAATGAAAAAATCAATTCTTTGGTTTCTTGCGATTGTCATAACCCTGGCTGCGGCTTATTACCAGAGAAAGACCGGACCTACCTACCCGAAATCAATTAATGTAACTGTAAATGACTCATTATATGAATTGAAGCTTGTCCGGAGCCTCGGACTTGATGAACGGTCTGAAGTGAAACTCAGGATCTCCGATACATCATTGAGAGCCCGGATATTCTATAAGAGGTTCAAGACCACCGACGAGTACAGTATAAGTGAATTCAGGTACAAGGTATATCCTGTCAATTCCCCTTTGATGAACAAGGTATTCAAGGTTACTGAAGAAAGGGGCTTCTTTGCGGAGCTTCCTCAGCAACCGCCTGCCGGAAAACTTCAATATTATATAGAAATAACAGATTCAAAGGGTACAACGACCCTTGTGAAAGATACACCCCTGGTTATCCGCTTTAAGGGTGCCGTTCCCTCGTATATCCTTACTCCTCACATATTATTCATGTTCATCGCAATGCTTTTTTCGACCCTTGCCGGACTAATGGCTCTCATAAAGCATCCCCTTTTCAGGAAATATTCGGTCTGGACCCTTATTTGCCTCATTGCCGGAGGTATGATACTCGGGCCGATAATGCAGAAATATGCATTCGGTGAATTCTGGACCGGGATCCCATTCGGTTGGGACCTTACCGACAATAAAACTCTTATAGCCCTCATCTTCTGGATAATTGCAGTGGCGATGAACCGGAAAAAAGAGAGGCCGCTCTACACAATTCTTGCAGCTGCAGTTTTGCTGGTTATCTTCTCAATACCGCACAGCGTATTTGGTTCAGAACTTGATTATTCATCAGGGAAGGTGACCCAGGGATTATTAATGATATTTTTCCTTAAGATTTCAAAAATTTCTTAAATTGAGTGCAGCATTTGATTTATGACCCCGTCTTTTGATTGAAAAACATGAAAGACAGTGGGTGCAGCATCTCAGATAAGAACCAGCCTTTATTCAAAGATGGCAAATGTAGAAGCAGCATTCAGAAACATACACCAGGACCTTTTGGACGGGTGTAAAAATGGCGACCAGAAAGCGCAATTTCAGATCTATAAGTTGTATTACAAGGCAATGTACAATACTAGCCTGAGGATTGTGAACGACTCGATGGAAGCCGAGGATGTAATGCAGGAATCTTTCCTGTCGGCCTTTGAAAAAATTGATACTTACTCGGGAACAGTGAGTTTCGGCGCATGGCTTAAAAAAATAGTTATAAACCGGTCACTCGATACCCTGAGCAGAAAGAAAGCGATCTTTGAAGATATTGATTTTTATATAGGTATCAGGGACGACAGCCAGGAGGACCTGATACGGAAAGAAGAAGTTGACATCAGGGTGGAAGAAGTGAAGGAAGCAATAAACAGGCTCCCGGATGGTTACAGAATAATACTTTCACTCTATCTTCTCGAAGGATACGATCACGATGAAATTGCTGAAATACTTAAAATATCAAGCAGCACATCCCGATCGCAGCTTTCAAGGGCCAAACAGAAACTTATTTCTGAACTAAAGAAGAAATGAAGAAAATTTAAGGAAATGAAAAATATAGAAGACATAATCAAAAATAACAAGGAGTTCTTTGATGGAGCAGAGCCATCAGAAGGACACTTTGAAAGATTTTCCAGGAAACTGGAGATCAGGTGCGGAGAAAAAACCGTCAAAAGAAGTATCGTACCATACCTTCTGAAGGCTGCGGTCGTTACACTTCTGGTTACACTGTCATCACTGTGGACATGGGATCATTTCATCAGGCCCGACAGAAACAGGATGACACTCGGCGATGTATCACCCCAATACAAAGAGGTTGAAAATTACTACGCACACCAGGTGAACCTGATGGAAAGTGAATTGTCGGGTATTGACCTTAAAAGCAATCCTGAGCAAAAACAGATCCTCCTTTCTGAAATGAGGAGCATGGATTCCGTCTATGTTCAGCTTCAGAAAGAACTTAAGGCCAATCCCAATGATGAGAGGATAATCAATGCCATGATCGAGCATTACCAGACCAAAGTCGAAGTAATGTCATATATAGTCAATCAGCTGAAAGCCATAAGGAATGAAAATCTTAACAACAATAGAGATGAAAAGACAAGTTTGTAAATCAGGGTTAGCCATTGTTCTTTCTGTGTGCCTTGCCTCGGCAGGACTTACCGCACAGGAGGTTTCAAAGGAATTTCATAAGGAATGGACTGCCGGTGTTGCCACAACACTTGATATAAGCAACAGGTACGGGAAGGTTGTAGTGGAAACATCTGACCAGAACAGGATAACCATCGATGTTAAGGTAACCGTCGAATACCCGAACAGGGAGAGGGCTCAGCGGCTCCTCGACTATATTGATGTGCAGTTTTCGGAAGACGGGGATTTGTTAAAGGCCAGGACCAACATAGATGACAAATTCAATTTCTCGGGCTGGGGCGGAGGATCAAGGCGCTTCAGCATCGACTATAAGGTAACCATGCCATCAAAAATCAACTTCACCCTTGCAAACAGATATGGGAATTCGGAACTCGATAACATTGAAGGTCTTGTCAGGCTTGATATAAAATATGGTGATCTTTTAGCCTATAACCTTTCAAGGGGTAATGAAAAGCCTATGAATCACATAAGTCTTGCCTATGGTAAAGCCGACATCGAATCAGCCGGATGGCTTGATGCTACGGTCAGATACGCCGGAAATTTCAGAATCGGAAAATGCCAGGCTGTTCTGCTCGACAGCAAATATTCCAAGATCCGGATTGAAAACGTAAGCTCCTTCGTAGGGGAAACAAGATATGACAAGGTTGAAATTGAAAATATAAACAACCTTGTCCTCGATGCAGGATATACCGACATTAACGTCGGAAAGCTCACTAAAAAGCTGAAATTCAACGGCGGTTACGGATCCATTACAGTCGACAGGATTCCTGCAGGTTTCGAATCGATTGAATCTGATTCACGTTACATAGGTGTAAGGCTCGGTATTGAAAGCGATGCTAACTACGGGCTGGATGCAAAAACAACGTACGGCGACATTAAATTTGATGAAAGCAATTTTCAGCACCAGAGGCGAATCGTGGCGAATAACTCGACCGAAACTTCAGGTATCATTGGCAAGGAGAGCGATCCTGCATCAAAAGTTTACATAAGGGCCTCCTACGGTTCTATAAAGCTATATTGAAATGATTGGATACTAATGGACAGAGAAAAAGGGACAAAAGGATGTCCCTTTTTTTATTTCCCGCTGATCCCGCAGATATGCGCTGATTGGACACAATTATCTGCGAAAATCAGCGTAATCTGCGGGAAATCTTCTTAAAAATCCATCTCCACCACCGTAACACCTGTTCCTCCGAGATCGATATTTTCATCCCGGTAGGATTTGACGATATCCATTCCTGAAAGATATTCCCTTACAAGCTGGCGCAGTATGCCATTCCCCTTTCCATGAAGGATCCGCAGGCTCCGGTGATGCACCATCAGGGCATTGTCCAGAAAGTCCCTGACCTGATTTATCGCCTCCTCCCCCCTTACGCCGCGGATATCGATCTCAGGCTTGAAATTCAGCTTTCGCTGATTTATGTAAGGGTCGCTTTCAGTCATATTGGTAACTGACCTTAAACTTTTCCTCAGTTCTGCCATACTTACCTTTTCAAGCTTTTCAACAGGAACAAAAAACCTCAGGCTCCCTGTTTCGATCTGAGCCATCCCGTTTTCGACCGAGAAGACCTCGCCATAAGCCATTGTATCTGTCATTCTTACTGCATCGCCATGTTTAATGGGCTTTTCGGATTTCTCAGGTGTTTTCCGGTTTGAACCGGCTGGTTCCGGCTTTATCGCCCTAACCTTTCCGGATAGTCTTTTTACCTTTTCTTCCGACGCGGTTTCGGCAGGAATGATCTCTTCCTCAATGCTTTTTCTGAACTCATCAAGCTTCTGCCTTGCTTCTTTTGTCTTCTCTTTTTCCGCCTGGGTCTCCCTGATCTGCCGGATAGTGTTCTCGATCATCCTGTTCGTTTCGTTAAGCATCGACCCGGCTTCATTCTTTGCCTTTGAAATAATCTCTTTCCTCAGTTCCCTGGCGCCGGCAATCTCTTTTTCATATTGTTCCATAAGCTCCTCCAGCCTCTTCTCGTGCTGCCTTATGTTCTGCCTCTTTGTCTCCCAGTACCTTTTATCACGCGCAATATCCTTAAGGTTTCGGTCATAATTAATATTCTTGACCCCGGCCTTCTCGGAAGCCCTGGCAAGGATCTCTTCCGGAAGACCGATCTTTCGGGCTATCTCAAAAGCAAAGGAGCTACCCGGCTTGCCTATGCTCAGCTGGAACAAAGGTTGCATAAGATGATGATCGAAGAGCATCGCCCCATTTACTATACCGGATGTAAGTGAAGCAAAATGCTTGAGGTTCGTGTAATGTGTAGTTATTACCCCGTACGATCCCGCTGTATTGAACTCACCAAGGATGGCCTCCGCAATTGCCCCGCCAAGCATTGGCTCGGTGCCTGTTCCAAATTCATCAATAAGGATAAGGGTTTTGTCCGATGAATTCCTGACAAAGTATTTCATATTGATAAGGTGGGAGCTGTATGTGCTCAGATCATTTTCAATACTCTGCTCATCGCCGATATCAATGAAAATATCACTGAAGATTCCTGATTCAGATCCTTCTCCTGCCGGGATGGTAAGCCCGCACTGAATCATATACTGAAGAAGTCCCACAGTTTTCAGGCATACCGATTTACCCCCTGCATTCGGTCCGGAGATCAGAATTATCCTGTTTTCTGCTTCCAGTTTAATATCAAGAGGTACAACCTTTCTGCCTTTCAGTTTCTGAAATGTGAGAAACAAGAGCGGGTGCACGGCATTTCTCCAGAATATTCCCGGGGTTCCGGTGATTGCAGGTTTTATCGCGCCTAGCTGATTCCCAAGCAAAGCTTTTGCCCTCAGGAAATCAATTTTACCCAGAAAATCATTTGATTCAAGCAGGTCGTCAATGTATGGCCTGATGTCATCGGCAAAGGAGGTCAGGATCCTTACAATCTCTCTCTTCTCCTCATATTCCAGCTCAACAATCTCGTTATTGATCTCAACAATTTCAGCAGGTTCTATGTATACTGTCTTACCCGATGATGACTGGTCATGAATCAATCCCCTGATTTTCCTTTTATCCCAGGTATTCACAGGGATAACCCCCCTACCGTTACGTACTGATGGAGCCGTATCGGCATCGACTATCCCGTCCGACTGAGCCTGCTTCAGTATTGAATTAAGCCTCCTGGAGGCATGGATGCTTTTTTGTATTATTTCCCCACGGATCTCTTTCAGTCTTGGTGAAGCTCCGTCACGGATCTTTCCCTCCCTGTCAATTATCCTGTCGGCTGAATCGAGTACATATGGATAAAACTTTACAGCCGAAATCATCGACTTCAGGACAGGGTAACCTTTCTCTTCCTTCTTTTTGAAAAAGCTAATTATTGCTTTTACAGTTTCAACCGACCTTTTCAGGTCAAAAACTTCCTGAACTTCAGGAAATGATCCCGGAATCCTTATTTTATCAAGTGCAACCGATAAATCAAAATAGTACTCCGACGGGAAATAATCCTCAAATCTTAGTATCTGCTGGAACTCGAAAGTAGCGGAAAGATTGTATCCAATTATCCCGGCATTTTTTTCAAAACGTATTCCGGCAACCTGTTCCATGCCCATCGGACTCAGACAGTTGTCGGAGAGCAGCTGCCTTATCCTGTCGAAGCCGATCTTGGTTTCAAAATTTTCAGGATAAATCATAAAAAAAATAAAGTTAAATGGCGTCAGGCGACGGGCGTCAGGCGTCAGGAAAACCTGATTTGCTCTGTGCCCTTTGCCGTGCGCCCTGCGTCGTTTGACAAAGTTAACTATTGTTAAATGATTAATGGCAGGCGAATACCGGCATTATTTTTTTAATACTTTTGGAAATTCTAATCAAAACGATAGTAAACAAATGAAAATCAGGAGAATTATTATCAGTACATGGTTAATCTTGTTCATTCCGGCATTATTAATGTCACAGACAGAGAAGGTTGACCTTAATATGATCTATAAAATCAAGCAGGAGGGTCAGAGGAATTCAGCCATTGAGGATCTTGCTTTCGGACTTACCGATTTTACCGGACCAAGGCTTACAGGGTCGTCAGGAAGCACCCGGGGCAACGAATGGGCGAAAAAGAAGATGGAAGAGTTTGGATTTCAGAATGTCAGGATCGAAGAAGCACGCAGCTTCAGCAACGGGGGATGGGACAACCTAAAAACATATGCTGCAATGACAGCTCCCTATTATGCAAATTTTGCATGCAATCCCATAGCCTGGACCGGCAGCACAAAAGGCCTGGTAAAAGGGGAAGTTGTTCTCCTTGATATCAAATCCGATACGGATTTTGAAAAATATAAGGGCAAGATCACTGGCAAAATAGTATTGATCCCTTCAACAACAGCATATGAAGTCAGTTTTGAACCCTTTGCATCAAGGTACACCAAGGAACAGCTTGAGCAGCTGAGCCAGGCAGCCCCGCAGCAGGGTCGCAGGCTGCCTGCGGGCGACATGGGCAATTACGCTGCACAAATGATCCTCCGCAACAAGATCTCTGAGTTCATACGGACGGAAGGTGCTGCAGTTATACTCAGAAATTCAGGGACATTCAATGTCCCCCGGTCCGGAAACGCCAGGCATACTGCAGGCAATCCCGAACCAGTTGCTGAGCTTAACCTTCCGATAGAAGCGGCAGGAAGAATGGAAAGGCTTATAAAGCGTGATGTGGCTGTTGAAATGGAAATTGAAATTCAGAACAGGTTTTTTGACAGTCCGAAAATATATAATGTGATCGGGGAAATTCCGGGAACCGACAAGCTGCTTAGGAATGAAGTGGTTCTTCTGGGGGCCCATATCGATTCATATTCAGGAGGAACAGGCGCTGCTGACAATGCTTCGGGATGCATAGTTATGATGGAAGCCCTGAGGATCCTGAAAAACCTTGATGTTGCACCACGCAGGACAATAAGGGTGGCCCTCTGGGGCGGCGAGGAGCAGGGACTTAACGGATCGCGCGGTTACGTCGAAAAATACCTTGTCGATTCAAAAACAAGGGAGCACAAACCTGACTTTGACAAGTTTGCTGCCTATTTCAATATGGATAACGGCACCGGAAAATACAGGGGCATCTATTTGCAGGAAAACGATATGGTAAGGCCGATATTTGAAGAATGGATGAAGCCTTTTGCGGATATGAGTGTTACAACCATCGCCATCAGGAATACCGGAGGAACGGATCACCAGTCGTTCGATGCTGTGGGTTTGCCTGGGTTCCAGTTCATTCAGGACGAAATAGAATATGACCGCGGGTATCATTCTGTGATGGATACTTGGGAAAGGCTTATTATGGCTGATCTGAGGCATAATGCAATTGTCACCGCTTCTTTCGCATACAATGCTGCAATGAGGGACGCAAAGCTGCCGGGAAAACCTGTGATGAAACCCAGGACCAGTATTCAGCAGAATCAGGCGAGACCGGTACCGGTGATGAATTAATAAAATTATTCGATCGCTCCTGATCGATCAATCAGGCTTTTCAGTTCCTTAATATGGTTTTCGTAAATCCCTCTCGGATTCGTACCGTACTTTTTACACAATGAAGCTGCATAACCCACGGCAACTCCCATTTGTCCGGTTGTGTTCATAACCCTTGGCCCTCCCAGTCCGACATGTGAACTGCTGAAACATCTTCCTGCCATGAAGAGGTTATTGATATTTACCGAATAGAGCGAACGGTACGGGATATAGTAATAATCGACCTGATAATAAAGGGCTTCTGAAAGAAAATCAGGTTGGGAAGTATCAGCCTCAATCTGCTGGTAATGAACATCAATGTTCCTTTTCTCCATGACCACTCCATCGGGAAATTCCACCATATTCCTCTCATCATTGAACGTGTAGATGTAATCACCCTTAAGCCTTCTGGATTCCCTTTTTCCAACAAGATAAGAAACCCACTCAAGAGCCAGATTTGCATTCTCAGACTTCTTTTTAGCATTGGAAAAAGAACCATAAACTGCCCTGAACATATGGTCACGAATATATTCGGCATCATCAACCTGGTGAAGGTCGTTACGCGAAAATTCCCACTTCCATGTTCCTGAAGTGGCTGAATATTCCCCTGCCACATCCATTGCCCACGGAACATCGGGGAAAGCGGCCGGAGCACCTGAATCAAATGTCCGCCACAGGACCGACGAACCCATTATTTTGTTATCAGGCGCAGCAGGGCTCCAAAGCTCCCTGTATTTGTCCCAGTTTTCTCCGTAGGTCAGGGAATCCTCTCTTCCATACATATATTCTGCTCCTGCCCAGTAACCAATCCAGCCGTCGCCGGTGCAATCGGCAAACAAGGGCGCTGAAAAACGCATTGTTTCACCGGTGGAAGTGTGTCTGGAGTCGACAGATGATACTGCTCCTGCCTCTGAATTGGCATTATATGCCCTCCAGTTCAGGAAAACCTTGATATTATCATACTTCTCAATATTATCATGGCGCTTCTTGTCATCTATTACGGCATCAGGAGATCCGTTGGGCCACCAGACAGTATTAAGCATACTCAGGATCCTCTCCGATTTCCAGGTGATCCCTTCAGTATGAACCCTTATTTCACTGCTTGCATTGCCGCCCAGTACCGGGCGGTCGTGGATAAGTGCAACCTTCATGCCCTGTTCTGCAGCAGCGATTGAAGCGGCACATCCGGCTATCCCCCCTCCTGTAACAACAAGGTCAAACTCCTCTGATCTGACAGGTATTTCGGTTTCCCCGAGAAGTCGCCTTCGCCACAAAGCCAATTCGGAAAAAGTATGAGGCGGAACATTTTTTTCTGTACTCAGATAAACAGCATCGCACCTGCCTTCAAAACCGGTGAGATCTTTTAGTTCTATAACAGCCGCAGGCCCTTTAATTGACTTTCTGCCGGCATACTGCCACTGCCAGTTTTCATCACCGGTACCAAGAACTTCTTCAAGTTCTTCACCGTTTACAAACAGCCGGAATCTTCCCGGAGCCTCCCATTCCCCGTCTGCCCAGTTCCTTGTTCTGGCCCAGATGTAATATTTTCCTGCAGAAGGGAGATTGACTGTTGTTTTTGCGTTTTTGACCGGGGAACCAAGTCCGTGAGCAAGAAGATAGGGGGATCCCATCTGCTCGACAAACTGCGGATCGACCACCCACCCTCCTTTTTCACTGAAGCTTTCAGCCTCAATCAATACCTCATGCGGCTGTTTTCCGCATGAAATCACAATCAGGCAAAACAAAACAATTAACCGGGAAATACCTTTCATATCGATAAAACTTACTTCTTTATTCCTGCAATATCGAGGATAAACGCATATTCAAGTGCGGTGATCCTGTAACGTTCAAATCTTCCGGATGGTCCTCCGTGTCCGACATCCATATTGCAATCCATCACCAGGATATTGTCATCGGTTTTCATGTCGCGTAGCTTTGCAACCCATTTGGCAGGTTCCCAGTACTGGACCTGTGAGTCCCACAAACCTGTTGTAACAAGTATATTGGGATAATTCATTGCCTTGACCTGATCATACGGTGAATAAGATAACATATAATCATAGTATTCTTTCTTCCTCGGATCGCCCCATTCATCCCACTCGGAAGTTGTGAGGGGAATTGTCTCGTCGAGCATGGTTGTAACAACATCTACAAATGGGACTGCTGCAATGACACCCTTATACAGATCGGGTCGCATATTCAGGATTGCGCCCATCAATAGTCCACCGGCGCTACCACCCATTGCAAAAAGCCCGTCGGGAGATGTATATTTCTCATCAACAAGAAATTGTGCACAATCGTTAAAATCTGTAAATGTGTTTTTCTTTTTGAAGAGCTTGCCATCCTCGTACCAGAAGCGCCCCATATCGCTGCCACCTCTGACATGGGCCAGGGCATAGACAAATCCCCGGTCGAGGAGGCTCAGTATTGAAGAATTGAATCCCGGATTGGCTGAGTAGCCATAAGACCCGTATCCGTAAATCAGCAATGGGGCCGTTCCATCCTGCACAAAACCCTTCCTGTATACTATTGACAGTGGCACCATGGTCCCATCCTGGGCCTTTGCCCATAAACGTCTTGATTCATAATTTGCTTTATCAAATCCCCCAAGCACAACCTGCTCTTTCAACAGCTTCTTTTCGCGGGTTTTCATATTATAGTCGATAACTGATGAGGGGGTTGTCATGGAGGTATAACTATATCTGAGGAGATCAGTATTTGAGTTCGGGTTGATATTGATACCGGCGGTGTATGTATCTTCGCCAAAATCGAGATAATGTTCACTGCTGTCTTTCAGGTTTATGATCCTCAGGTTACTCAGACCCTTGATACGTTCGGCGGTGACCAGGTAATCATCAAACAGTTCATATCCCTCGAGCAGAACATCATTTCTGTGGGGAATCACATCCGTCCAGTTTTTCATGGAAGTTTTGCCCTCGGGGGCCTTCATGAGTTTGAAGTTTGATGCTCCGCCCGAATTAGTTCTGATATAAAACTCTTTCCCGAGATGATCAATCTGGTATTCATGATTGGCCTGGCGCGATTCAAAAATTACAGGGGGAAGATCCGGTTTAAAGGCATCTATCAGCCGGGCCTCGGCTGAAAGTGTCTGCTGAGATTGAATGACAATGTATTTCTTGCTCTTGGTTTCAGTAAGGTAAACAGTGAAAGTTTCGTCGCTTTCAAAATATACAGTATCATCGCTGATGATATTTTCACCAAGTTTATGGGATAATATTCTGTCGTCCCTTAATGTTACAGGATCAGACCCGGTATAAAAGAGAGTTTTCCCGTCGGCGGCCCATACCATTTGCCCCGATACTGAATCGATTTTCTCCGGAAGCAGGTTCCCTGTTGAGAGGTCGATGAAATAAATATCATATTGCCTGCGGCTTACAGTATCGACGCTGTAAGCCATTACTCTGCCGTCGCGGCTGACTGCCACCTGTGCAACGGCGCAGAACTCCTGTCCCTCAGCAAGCTTGTTCTGATCCAGGATCACTTCTTCCGGAGCATCCAGGGAGCCCTTTTTGCGGCAATAGAATGGATACTCTTTACCTTCATTAAACCTGGTGTAATAATAATAACCATTCTCAAGGTACGGGACTGATTCATCATCCTTTTTGATCCGCCCCACAATTTCATCATAAAGTGCTTTCTGAAGATTCTCGGTATGCTTCAGAGTTACTTTTGTAAATTCATTTTCTTTGTTAAGGTAGTCGAGAACTTTTTTTGTCTGTTCATCGGGAACAGAGTCAGTTTTCTGGTCATCACTAAGCCTCATCCAGTAATAGTTGTCGGCTCTTTTGTCGAAAACCTCATGAGCAATTTTTTCGGCTACAGGCGGTTTGATAGTTTTTTTACAGGCACCTGCCAGCAAAAAGGCAGCGATTATAACTGCTGAAACTACAAAGACTTTTCTCATGGTGAAGGAATTTTAGATTGCTAAAAAATTAGGGTCTTAAGGTAAAGGATTTATAGATTATAAAATAACCGACTTAAGAAATTTATTCAGGTCAGCGTTTCTCTCCTGGTTTTAATCAGATACTTTCAGCTTCAGCTGACGGATAAAGGCCCCCCTCTGCTTTTTTTGGGCTTTAGCCCGCCTTATTTCTTATCTATCCCCTTCATCGACAACTGTATCCTTTTCCTTTCAATATCCACATCAAGAACCTTTACCATCACCTGCTGATGGAGCTTTACTACTTTTGACGGATCTGAAACATAACTGTTGCTCAGATTGGAGATATGAACCAGTCCATCCTGCTTGATTCCGATATCTACAAACGCTCCGAATTTTGTAACATTTGTTACAATTCCCGGAACTATCATTCCGGGAACCAGGTCCTCCATGGTGTGAATGTCTGCAAAACTGAACTCCTTTATCCTGGATCTCGGATCCCGTCCGGGCTTTGACAACTCCTCCATAATATCCTTTAATGTCGGCAGCCCGGTTGAGGGCGTAATATATTTTTCCAGTTTGATTTCCCTGCGTTTGCTTTCGTTGGTTATCAGTTCCCTTACGCCACAGCTGAGATCCTTCGCCATCCTTTCAACAACATGATAGCTCTCGGGATGGACAGCACTTGAATCGAGAGGGTTTTCGGCATTTCTTATCCTCAGGAAGCCTGCGCTTTGTTCGAATGCCTTTGCCCCCATCCTTTTGACCTTCATTAACTCCGCCCTGGACTTAAAGGGACCGTTCTCAGCGCGGTAATCGACAATATTTTGGGCGAGCTGTGGACCAAGTCCCGAGACATATGTAAGAAGATGCCTGCTCGCAGTATTCACCTCCACTCCCACTCCGTTCACGCAGCTCATAACAACTTCGTCGAGGGAGTTCTGAAGCTTTTGCTGGTCAACGTCGTGCTGGTACTGGCCCACTCCAATCGATTTTGGATCGATCTTTACCAGCTCTGCAAGTGGATCCATGAGTCTTCGCCCTATTGAAACCGCACCCCTGACAGTTACATCATAGTCGGGAAATTCATCGCGGGCAACCTTTGATGCAGAGTATATTGATGCCCCGGCCTCACTAACAACAAATACCTGGATATCCTTTTCGAATTTGACCCACTTTATAAAATCTTCGGTCTCGCGTCCAGCAGTTCCGTTACCGATTGCTATTGCCTCAATCTTGTAAGCATTTACAAGCGAAAGGGTCTTCTTGATTGAAAGAGCCGTTTCGTTCTGCGGCGGATGAGGATAAATGGTTTCGTTATGAAGAAGGTTTCCCTGCCTGTCGAGACAAACCACCTTGCAGCCTGTTCTGAATCCAGGATCGATGGCAAGCACATTTTTCTCACCCAGGGGAGGGGCCAGCAAGAGCTGCTTCAGATTATCGGCAAACACCAGTATAGCCTCATCGTCAGCCTTTTCCTTTGAACTATTCCTGAATTCCGTCTCCATCGAGGATGACAGCAGTCTCTTCCAGCTGTCCTTTACCGCCTCGCCCACCAGACGAGATGAATGGGTCGCACTTTTAATGAAAATTGAATTCAGTATCTCAATTGCATTTTTTTCGTCAGGTTCGACCGAGAGGCGAAGGAATCCCTCATCTTCACCCCTTCTCATTGCCAGGAGCCTGTGTGAAGGGCATTTTCTCAATGGCTCCGACCAGTCGTAATAATCACTGAATTTAATCCCTTCCGCTTCCTTTCCTTTCACAACTTTTGAAAAGATAACCGCTTCCCTTTCGAATAAGCGTCTGAGCTGTCTCCTGGCCTTCTCATCTTCACTGATCCACTCAGCAATTATATCGCAGGCTCCGGCAATTGCCTCATCAACGCTTTTGACATCATCATTTAGGAACTCTTCAGCTTTATGACGGGGATCGGGTTCTTTCTGGTCCATTATAATCATAGCCAGCGGCTCCAGTCCTTTCTCCCTTGCAATTGTGGCACGTGTTCTGCGCTTCGGCCTGAAGGGAAGATAAATATCCTCAAGCTCCGCCATCGTAATAGCCGCTTCAATCTTCGACATGAGCTCAGGAGTCATCTTCTCCTGTTCCACAATTGATTTTATAACAGCTTCCTTCCGTGAATCCAAATCCCTGAGCCGCTGGTATTCTTCCTTAATATGCAGCAGTTTAACTTCATCAAGGCTGCCGGTCATCTCTTTCCTGTAACGGCTTATGAACGGGATTGTAGCACCGTCATCCATCAGACGGATCGTATTCTCAACCTGCCATTCGTGCAGCCCGAGCTTCGAGGCAATATGGATAATGTTTTTGTTGGAGCTCATATTGTGTAGTCAATTAATGCGAATGATATATAAATCTGAGTCTATTCTTTTTTTTCACCCCTAAATCCCCCATGGGGGACTTAAGATCGCGGACTCTTTTCAGCCCCCCTTGGGGGGTTGGGGGGTCTACTCCACATACAGCACAAGCCCCTTCAGATACTCACTCTCGGGATGGTAGATATTTACCGGATGATCAGGAGGCTGGCTCATCTGGTGAAGTATCCTGACGTTTCTCCCGGTGTTGGCAGCAGCTGCAAAAACTGATTTCCTGAAGTTTTCCCTTGTTACGACCTGTGAACAGGAAAAGGTAAAAATGATGCCTCCAGGTTTTATCTGTTCGATTGCCTTCATATTAAGCCTTTTGTATCCCTGCAGGGCATTTGCGAGAACATTGTTGTGCTTTGCAAATGCCGGCGGATCAAGAATTATAAGATCGTATTTATCCCTTATATCATTTAGAAATTCAAAGGCATCGACCTGAAATGATTTGTGACGGATGTCATCCCCGAAATTAATCCTGACGTTCTCATCTGCAAGCTGGATTGCTGATGCAGAGCTGTCTACGCTGTGTACAAGTCCGGCATCCTTCATTGCGTAAACGGAGAATCCGCCGGTATATCCGAACATGTTAAGGACGCTCCTGCCTTTTGTAAATTCACTCAGAAGCTTCCTGTTATCACGCTGGTCAATAAAAAATCCGGTTTTCTGTCCGGTGGTCCAGTCAATTTTGAACTTAAAACCGTTTTCCGTTACAACAACCGGTTCCGAATCTCCGTAAATGAATTCATTTCTTGCATCGGTCCCTGCTTTATATGGGATTGTCGATTCGCTTTTATCATAAATGGCTTTCAGTCTGGTTCCCAGTAATCCGGATATGATTTCAGCAATTTCTTTCCTGACCCTGTACATCCCCACAGAATGCATCTGTAAAACTACCACACCATTGTAGTAGTCAGCAATCAGACCCGGAAGATTATCGCCCTCGGCATGGATAAGCCTGTAAACATTAATCGACTGATTATCAATCAATCCTAATGACCTCCTGAAATCATAAGCGCTCCTGATCCTTCGTCTGAAAAACTCAGTATCCGGTTCAGTATCTTCGAATGAAAGTATTCTGACAGCTATTGAACCCGGCTGATAATGACCAAATGCAAGGAAATTTTCCTTATTGTCATATACGGCCACGAGATCTCCCTCTGCAGGCTCTCCATAAATCTTCTTAATTGCGCCGGAAAAGATCCATGGGTGGAACCTGCGGATTGATTGTTCCTTCCCCGATTTCAGGATTATTTTAATTTTCTGCACAGGTAAAATATTTTAATCAGGAACATCCTTTTATATGAATACCCCCTTTCTAATTTCCCCCAAGGGGGAAAGGATCGGCAGGCACCTTCCCCCCTGGGGGAAGGCCGGGAAGGGGGTAAGAATTTTTTAGCTTTCTGTAAATCTGGTAACAAACCCAGGCATCCGTCGCCGCATAAACCTGTTGTGCTTCTGAAAGCTGTTCAGCTTCCCAGTCGGTAACCTGTTGTCGCTTTGAGATCCTGAAGCCAAGCACTATTGCTGCAAGCTTTTTCAACCCGGAATCCTGAATCCCGTAATCCCTGACAAATTTCTGTAGGTCGACGAATCCCGAGGGGTTAAATCCCTTTACATTCCTGAGGAACCTGATATCGTCATGGACCGCCACTCCTGCTTTTATAACATCCTCACTTGCAAGCAGCTCAGCAAGCAGCGGCGGTATTCCTACCCTGTTGATCCTGATCAGGCAGGCAAGCTTATCGTTAGCAAGCTGGATAAGCGACACCTTGTTCTTGCGGCCCTTTCTGAACGAGGGTCTTGTCTCAGTATCAAATCCAAGTACTTCTGAAGTGAGGAGCCTTGGAAACGTTTCATTGAAGGACTCAATGTTATCTACAAGAACTATCTCACCCTTGAACCACGACAATTCACATTTTTCAATCTCCTCGGAAGTTATCGATTCCGGATATCTGCTATTTACCATTATTTTCTTAAATCCTTTTGCCTTCGTGTCACAAACCAGTTAGAGGTGTCTCTTTCACCTACCATATCATCCTCTTTTTCTACCTTTCCGATCTCTTCACCCGAATAAATGAACTTATGAATTGCCCTTAGCGAGTTAGTCAGTTTCTGTCCCCAGAAGTTCTCAAAATTCTGTCTGCACTCCCAGACTGCGTCATTCATAACCTCCTGTGTGCCTGTCTGGTAAAGCAAAAGAAAATCCTTGAGATCCTGGTAGATATCAGCCATATTCTCCGAAATGCTTGATACGATGGGACCATCCGATTCATTCATTTTTTCATCAAACACCTCAAGATAGTCATCGGCAGTACCGAATTTCTCCCTGAGTGTGTCATGTATTCTGAACCAGTCTGACTCATTAACGAATTTTTCGTTGCCGTCCTCAAAATAAGGTTCGAGCGTTGGTAAAAGGGATGCCTTTATGTATAAATACGGGAGGATCCGCTGAAGAATCTTGAGTAGTTCATCGCCCTTCAGCTCCCCGGCATGTTCTGCATATTTGCAGAATTCAACGGCAGCAGCAGTAAACTCAACAACATTTCTCGAATAAACCGGATCGGTCCTGGTTGTCATGGGTTAAAATTAATTGACCTGCAAAATTATGTATTTTGTCGTTATGTAAGGGGAATTTAAGACAACATATAAATAAATGTATTTCTCTTTGATGAAATTAAAATAATGACGAATTTCGTAGTTACGGCTGATTGGGCATTTCATGCAAATGAAAAGATTATTCCTATTCATAGTATTCATAAATCTCTGTTTAGTTTCCTATGGTCAGATTATTAAAGGGACCATCCTCGACAGGGAGACAAAAACTCCGGTTCCTTTTGCGGCGGTCTACTTCGACGGGACTTCTGTTGCTTCATATACGGACACTAAAGGTTCTTTCAGGCTTGACATAAAAAACAATACCTCAATGCCTCTGACAATAAGTGCATTAGGATATTACTCCGTCACTGTAACTGATTTTTTGTCAGGGAAGGATATTCTGGTTTATCTGGAACCAAAAGTCTTTGAGATGAAGGATGTCTCCATTAATGCCAGGGGTAATCCCAATATCAGGAGGGAGAACCTGGCTATCTTCAGAAGGGAGTTTCTTGGCAGAACCGGAAATGCAAAAGAATGCGAAATCATAAATGAGGATGATATAAGATTTATTACCAGCGCTGACAAAGACACACTCAGGGCTGTTTGCCTGAAACCATTATTTATCTTTAACCGTGGGCTGGGATATAAAATTACCTATTACCTGAATAAGTTCACATATGTCAAATCGGCCTATCTCAATCAGCTCATCGGGAATTCCTTATTTGATGAGGACACCCTTTCAACATCAGAAAGACAAAAATTAGATGCCAGAAGGGACAATGCATATTTCGGATCAAAAATGCACTTTATCAGATCCCTCTGGGAAGATGATCTCAAACAGGGAGGTTATATCATTAAAAATGAAAAAAGACAACTTTCTTACAGGGACCTTGTAAGAAATCAACTCAGTATCGATACCGTTCATCGAAAAAGGATTATTTACTATTCCGAAGCTATTCCGGTAATCCTGTCAGTTGAATGGAGGCCAGGCAAGGCCAAAACCGGATTAGAGATATTGAGAAACAATATTCCCTTCGATAAAACCGGATATTATAAAGGACCCGGGATTATATGGCATGGGGAGATGGCAAAACAGGGGATCGCCGACCTGCTCCCTTATGATTATAAGCCATCTGAGAATATGCGGGACAATTCATACATCGATTTAAGGGTACTGGATACTGTTTATGCCGATCATACAGATAACCAGGCAACCGGAATGACAGAAAAAGTCTATTTGCATACCGATCGTGATTTTTACCATCCGGGTGATGTTGTGTGGTATAAGTCCTATGTTGTTGATGGCTTGACTCATTTACCAAAGGATAGCTCCAAAAACCTGCATGTTGAACTTATTTCACCTTCCTCGATAGTTTTTGACAGCAGAATAATCAGGTTGGATAATGGTCTGGGAACCGGAGATTTTAATTTGTCCGACAGTCTCAGGTCGGGCATATACCGTCTGAGAGCATATACCAACTATATGCGGAATTTCGGTGATCAGTTATTTTTCAGCAAAGAGATCACTATCATCAGTGGGACCGATCCCATGGGAAAAGTTGCCAGTGATATTAAATCAACAAACGGTGATGTGGAAATCAGCTTCTATCCTGAGGGCGGCTCTTTAATTGAAAATGTGACATCCCTTATTGCCTTTAAAGCTGTAAATGGAACAGGATCGGGATGTGAAGTGTCGGGTGATGTTTATTCGTCCGCCGGGGAATTAATCACAACATTCAGAAGTACACATCTTGGCATGGGCACTTTTAATTTAAAACCGGTCCATGGTTTAAGCTATTATGCAAATGTTAAAAATTCCGGGAGCGAAGTAATTAAACGTGAAATTCCAAAGAGTCTTTTAAGAGGTTTTGTAATAAATGCCCGGCTCAACCAGATGAATGAACATTTAATGACACTAAATACAAATCCTGAAACATTACCCAGGTTTCTTGGACGTGATCTGTTGGTAACTATTTCATCTCACGGAAAAATAATTAAAACTCTTGCTGTCAGAATAAATGCACTCGATAATAGTTTCATTATTCCTGTAGAAGAACTACCTGACGGAATTGTAATGATCACCTTGTTTGGCCTGGATAATAATCCATTATGCGAGCGGTTGATTTATGTTCAGAACAACGAGGAGGTCAAGGTAATCATTGAACCCGATAAAAAAGTTTATAATCACCGTGACTCGGTTTCTGTCAGACTTATTATACTTGAGGATTTCGGAACGGGTCAGGATGTATTTCTGTCTTTATCGGCAGCTGAGAATATTTATACAACCATGACATCCCGATTTCCTACTTCAATTTCTTCATGGTTTCTTCTTGAGTCAGATGTTCATGGACCGGTCGAAGAGCCTTCTTATTATTTTGATCCTTCAAATCCTGACCGGTTAAAAGATCTTGACCTGCTTCTGCTTACCCAGGGATGGCGCGATTTTGAATGGAAATATAAGGAACTAAAGTATCTGCCTGAATCGGGATTTACGATATCCGGAAGATTAAGAAAATCAATTACAAACGCACCTTTGATTAACTCCATGGTGACAATTGGCATATTGCAGGATGAGAATAATGTAATAACCAATGTACAGACAGATTCTTCAGGAAGGTTCCGGCTCGATATAGAGTATTTGAAAGGTAACGCAAGATTGGTTATAAGCGCAATGGATAAAAAAGGGATTTTTCAGGGAAGACTATTATTGGATTCTCTGATATATTCTCCTCCACAAGTTCAGGAAATCAAATCCAATACGATCATGCCGGTTAAAGAGAGACAGCTTGAAGATGAAAATTTCGCAAGATTACAGGAAACAGATGTGGTTAAGAAATCTGTCAAAAGAAAATATACGCTCTCTGACACGATCCTGATTGATGAGGTTAGAATTTATGGTAAAAGGGAGGAGACTCCTCAGGAAATTCGTATTAACACCAGCCGGATGGTTTATGGACTGCCTGACAAGGAAGTAATAATAACTCCGCAGTTAGAAAGTATGAGAAGCATAAGAGATCTGCTGATCGGAAGGGTTTCAGGAATAATGTTTGTTAAACCTGCTTCACGGGGTGATTCCGGAATCAGAATACGTGGTTCCGGATCATCATTTGGAATGAGTTCTGAACCTCTTTTCCTGCTTGATGGGTTGATGGTTACATATGATGTTTTATCTTCAGTGCCTCTTAACTGGATTGACAGAGTTGATGTAATAAAATCCGCAATGGCATCAGGATTTGGAGTCCGGGGAGCAAATGGTATAATCTCAGTTATTACAAAAACAGCTGAAGATATCCCTTATAAAGCGGTTTCATATTCTGTCAATACTAAGATTTCAGGTTATGATGCCCCGAGGATCTTCTATTCACCGAAGCATAGTACAACCAGACAAAACGGTTACATGCCGGATCTCAGATCCACCTTATACTGGTTTCCGGATATAGAAGTGGTTACCAATCAGGATTATCTTCTGAAATATTTTAATGCTGATATTTCTTCAACGTATAAAATAACTGTTGAAGGCATTACCTCTGACGGAATTCCGGTAACCGGAAAAGCAGAATATGAGGTAAAATAATCAGGTCTTTCACTTTTTATCCCGGTCATTTTAAAATTTTTATAACTTTAGTCACTCTAGTCACTCTAGTCACTCTAGTCACTTTAAACTTTCAATAAATATGAAACAGAAAATCTCCCCATGGCTCGTGATCCTTATCACCGGATTATTATTATCAGGTTGCAAGCAAGCTCAGAACAAGCTTTCTGAACAGGAAGCTGCAGATGGCTGGACACTCATTTTTGACGGCAAAACCCTTGACGGCTGGCGCGATTTCAAAGGCGATTCCGTTAAGATTGCACCATGGAAAGTTGAAAAAGGGACACTGACCTCCCTTGGCCTTGGCAGTGACAGTACAGGGTATATCGTTACAAGAAAAGATTACAAAAATTTCATCCTGGCTTTCGACTGGAAGATTTCCGAGGGAGGCAACAGCGGCCTTCTTTATCATGTGGTCGAAAGGCCGGAAATTAATGTACCATACGTAACAGGACCTGAATATCAATTAGTTGATGATGCAGGTTTTGCGTCTCCCCTTGAAGAGTGGCAGAAGGCAGCTGCAGATTATGCAATGTACACGCCTGACCTTTCTAAAAAGAGACTTAACAAGGCTGGGGATTGGAACACCACAAAGATAGTTTTTGACAATGGCCACGTCGAGTACTGGCTTAACGATCAAATGGTGGTCGAATTCCAGGCCTGGACCGATGACTGGTTTGCCCGCAAGGGAAGCGGCAAATGGGACAACGCCCCTGAATACGGTATAGCCAGAAGCGGGGTTTTTGCTCTTCAGGATCATGGCAGCAGGGTATGGTTCAGAAACATGAAGATCAAGGAATTGCCTGACAAGCCACAACAGGAAACCTTGTTCAACGGAAAGGACCTTATCGGCTGGGAGGTTTATGGAACAGAGCTATGGTATGTAAAGGACGGCGAACTTGTCTGCGAAAGCGGTCCGGATAAAGAATATGGCTATCTGGGTACCCGGAAATACTACGATGATTTTGATCTGACCCTCGAATTCAAGCAGGAGGCTAACGGAAACAGCGGTGTATTTATCCGCTCATATATCAAAAAAGGAGTTCAGATATCAGGATGGCAGGTCGAAGTGGCTCCTCCCGGTAATGATACAGGAGGCATTTATGAATCGTACGGAAGGGGATGGATATGGCAGATACCTGATGAAAAGGAAAATATACTCAAAAAAGACGACTGGAACACAATGAGAATAAAAGTTGTCGGAGATAAAATCACAACATGGCTTAACGGAGAAGTGATGACCGACCTGACAGATGAGAAGATAGGTCAGGGTAAAGGCCGGATTATGCTTCAAATACATAGCGGAGGCGGAATTAAGGTACGTTGGAGAAACCTGCAACTAACTGAACTATAATATTTAGAATCCTTTTTATCCGCAAAGTCATACACACATCATTAAAATAATAGGAATATCAATAGAAATAACTTTTTGGTACACTTGGAACTCTAATATAAGGAGTAAAAATCCGTGAGAACATCCGTGATATCCGTGTAATCCGTGGTAAATAAATAAAAAATAAGAAATTCACCACGGATTACCCGGAAATACACGGATTTAACCAGCACATTGCAATATGATCAGGTTCTTCTCAGTGTTAATCCGTGCAGTCCGTGGTGATTTATTTCCAAGATAACTTATGATCCCTGTCCTGAATGATTTTATTATGATCCAGGAGCCAGCGGATCACTTTAATCACCTTTTCTTCGGGATAGCTGATCATACTGACAAGCTCCTGGGAATCGGGAGTCTTTTCGGCCAGGATACTTTTGATTTCATCAAGGATAATATCAAACTCGTACTTGCTTAAATCAAGTTCATTCCTTTCCCTGCAAACATCGCAGGTACCGCACCTGTCAGCTTCCTCTCCGAAATAATCGAGAAGCATTACCGATCTGCATCTGTTCTTCGATTCAGCATAATCTATCATCTTTTCAAGCCGGGCAGAATATTTTTCCTTTACATGCAGATAGTTGTCAGGGGATATCATCAGGGCTTTTCTTTCAAGACGCTCCTCGGTGAATATTACAAGCGCTGTCTTTTTTCCCGGAATATACCTGATAATGTTCATTGATGACAGCTTAACGAGGAACTGGTACACCTTATCCCTTGTTATGGCAGACTTCCTTGCCAGTGACTCTTCATTTATCGCCACGAACTCCGTGAACATTCCGGTATAAGACCTTAGTAAGAGTTTTATAAATCCGTCGAATGACTCATTTGCAACCTGGAATTTATAGAGGTCGTCGCGTCCTACAATAAAATGGACTCGTGAAGGATTGTTAATTTCCTCTGTAAATTCAAGGTACCCTTCCCTCTGAAGGAATGCAAGGCTGTTGTATGTCTCGATGACTGGAAGCCGGAACCGCGAGACGAATTCTGCCATATTGAAATCAAAAACATTGTCCTTTCCCGATCCCAGAGGCACCATCAGGAAATTACACAATGCTTCGTAGGTATCCTTGATCTTCTCAACGGGAGGGAATTTCTGTCTCATCGAATCATTCAGCCGGGTTTTATCGGCTGGTGAGTAAAGCAGCACTGCAAAGGCATGTTTGCCGTCACGTCCGGCCCGGCCGCTCTCCTGGAAATAGTTTTCGATTGAATCAGGTATATCCCAGTGGATGACGAATCTGACATCGGCCTTATCGATACCCATTCCGAAAGCGTTTGTGGATACAATTACGCGGGTTTTTCCTGTCGACCACGATGCCTGCTTTTTGTCCCTCAGCTCATCAGGGAGCCCTGCGTGATAAAAATCTGCATCAATACCGTTACTTACTAGTATTTCAGCAACTTCCTTAGATCTCTTCCGGCTCCGTACGTAAACTATCCCGCTGCCCTTCACTTTTTTCAGCGTTTTGACAAGGTAGGTTCCCTTTTCCTCGACCTGTCTCACCAGGTACGAAATATTCTTTCTGGCGAAGCTTGTCCGGAGCACATTTTTCTCCCTGAATGCCAGTTTGGCCATTATGTCGTCAACAACATTCGGGGTCGCAGTGGCTGTAAGGGCGAGGAATGGCACATCCGGTGAGATCCGGTCCCTCAGTGATGCTATTTTCAGGTACGAAGGCCTGAAATCGTATCCCCACTGCGAGATGCAATGTGCTTCATCAATTGCAACAAGCGATAGGTTTATGCGGCCAACCTTTCCCTGAAACAGCTGGGTTGAAATACGTTCGGGTGAAACATACAGGAATTTGTAATCACCATAAATGCAGTTCTCGATTGTGATATCGATCTCTTCCCTCGTCATTGCCGAATGGATCATCAACGATTTTATTTCAAGGCTGTTAAGCCGGTTCACCTGCTCCTTCATCAAAGCAATCAGAGGAGTTATCACGAGACAGGTACCCTCCGAGGCAAGCGCCGGTACCTGAAATGTGATCGATTTGCCTCCTCCTGTGGGCATCAGGGCAAGGGTATCATGCCCTTCTGCAACCGACCTGATAATATCCTCCTGAAGCGGCCTGAAAGAGGTGAATCCCCAGTATCTGGTAAGTACTTTCCTGCACTGTTCTATAGTAACCGCCGGCTGAGTCATATACAAATGTAGTAACTTGTTTTCAGAGTCCTGTTTTTTTTAGTAATTTGCGCCCACAAAAACTAAAAGGATCATACAATGTCATTTATTAAGGATAAAATACTCTATGAAGGATTGACCTTTGATGATGTGCTCCTGGTTCCTTCCTATTCCGAAGTTCTTCCCCGCGAGGTTGATTTAAGCTCAATGTTCAGCCGTAACATTAGGATTAACACCCCTATTGTCTCAGCAGCCATGGATACTGTCACTGAGGATGAGCTGGCAATTGCCATTGCCCGCGAGGGAGGTATTGGTGTGATCCATAAAAACATGTCGGTTGAAAAACAGGCAGCCCAGGTCAAAAGGGTTAAGAGAGCTGAGAATGTGATGATATTTGACCCTATAACAATCGGTCTTGATGCCACTGTGGGTGAAGCGATGAACCTGATGAGTGAATACAAAATAGGCGGCATTCCGGTTATTGATACAAACGGTATCCTCAAGGGAATAGTAACCAACAGGGATCTCAGGTTCGAAAACAACCGGGCCAGAAAGATAACTGAGGTGATGACAACGAATCTCATCACGACAAACCACCAGACTAATCTTCAGGCAGCCGCCCGAATACTGCAGAAGCATAAGATTGAAAAACTGCCTATGATAGATGAATCGGGCAAGCTCATTGGGCTAATCACTTACAAGGATATAACAAAAACAAAGGAGGGCCCGAATTCATGCAAGGACGACAAGGGAAGGCTCAGAGTGGCTGCAGCAGTCGGGATTGCCTCAGATACCCTTCTCCGGGTTGAAGCTCTTTTAAATGCAGGCGCCGATGCTGTTGTAATCGATACAGCTCATGCACATACAAAAAGTGTAATCAGGATCCTAAAGGAAATCAAGAAAACATTTCCTTCTGCGGAGGTTGTTGCAGGTAATATCGGAACGGCAGAGGCAGCCAGGTTGCTTGCAAACGAGGGTGCTGATGCTCTTAAGGTCGGAATCGGACCTGGTTCCATCTGCACCACAAGGGTGATTGCAGGTGTCGGCATACCTCAGCTTTCGGCAATCTACAATGTAGCAAAGGCAATTGACGGTTCAGGAATACCGGTAATTGCGGACGGAGGGATCAGATATTCGGGTGATATAATCAAGGCTATCGCATCCGGAGCCGATTCAATTATGGCAGGGTCACTCTTTGCCGGTGTGGAGGAGTCACCAGGCGACACCATAATCTATAACGGCCGCAAGTTTAAGGCTTACAGGGGAATGGGATCAATTGAAGCCATGCAGCAGGGTTCAAAGGATCGCTATTTCCAGGATATGGAGGATGATATCCGCAAGCTTGTGCCCGAGGGTATTGAAGCCAGGGTCCCGTTCAAAGGAAATCTCTCCGAGGTCATTTACCAGATGACGGGTGGACTAAGGGCCGGAATGGGTTATCTCGGAGCCAGAAATATCGCAGTTCTTAAAAAGGAATCGAGATTCGTAAGGATAACACACTCCGGAATAATCGAAAGTCATCCGCATGATGTTGCTATAACAAGGGAATCCCCCAACTACAGCAGAAAATCGTTTGAATAACGGATCTCTTCAGGAAAACATGAAAATAAGATCCCTTCTTTCAGTCACACTGTTCAGCCTGATTTTCGCAGGCACCTTCGGGCAGAAGCCTGATGAAAAGATATTGATGACGGTGGCAGGAAGAGGTATTGAGGCAGGTGAATTCATCAGAATGTACAACAAGAGCCTCGACCCGGCATACAAAACGGATTTTAAAAACTATCTCGAACAATTCATTGCTTTCAAGCTTAAGGTTGCTGATGCAATTGACAAGTGTTATGACACCACTGCCGCCTTCAGGGAAGAACTGGCAGGATACAGAAATCAGCTGGCTCAAAGTTATCTTACCGATCCGGAAATAAAGGAAAAGCTTCTCCGCAAGGCATATGAGCGTTCACTCTCAGAGGTGAACGCCTCTCATATACTTGTGAATTGCCCACCTGATGCCATGCCTGAGGACACACTGAAAGCCTACAAAAAAGCATTGGATATCAGGGAAAGAATAGCCAGGGGAGAATCATTTGAACAGGTTGCCAAAGCCACTTCTGATGATAAATCAGTCCTGATTAATAGCGGTAATCTCGGTTATTTTACTGTTTTCCAGATGATCACGCCATTTGAAGATGCAGCCTACACTCTTAAACCCGGTATATTATCAATGCCGGTCAGAACCCCGTATGGCTACCATATTATAAAAGTATCCGACCGCCGGCCTGCAATGGGAAAAGTGAGAGTTGCACATATTATGAAGGCAGCGCCTCCGGGATCGGATGAACAAACAATCCGGAAAGCGGAAACGGAAATTAACACTATTTACGAGAAGCTAAGGAAAGGCGAACGCTTCAGCAAGCTGGCTTCAGAGCTCTCTGATCACAGGGAATCGGCAGATAATGGCGGAGAAATGAGCTGGTTCGGAGCAGGTGAAATCATAAATGATTTTTCTGAGGCAGCATTTTCAATCAGGGATACAGGTGAGTATACAAGACCGGTCCGTTCAGTATACGGTTTTCATATTATAAAGCTCCTGGAGAAAAAGGCACCTGGTTCATGGGAAGAATCAAAATCATTTCTCGAAAGCAGGATTAATCAGTCAAACCTGATATCACTTGGGAAGAAATCATTTATCAGCAGACTGAAAAAAGAATACAATTACAGGGTCAATCCTGCAGTTCGCAGCTGGTTTGTGACCAATACCGATACCCTCATTATAAGGGGAACCTCAAAATATAACCGCAGAAACATTCCGTCAGACAATATTTATACATTTGCAAATAAGTATCTTTCAGGAAGGGACTTTGCATCCTTCCTTGAAAAGAGGGGAAACATGATCCTCACAAATAATCCTGATTACTTCGTAGATTCTTCGATTGAATCGATTGCATCGGAAGAAATACTGAAATATGAAAATTCGGTCCTCGAAAAGAAATATCCCGATTTCAGGTATCTGATGAATGAGTTTCATGATGGTATACTTCTTTTTGAAATTTCATCTGAGAAAGTATGGAATAAGGTTCAGGAAGATTCTGCAGGACTGGAGGAATACTATGATGCGCACAAGTCCGGATTCATGACAGAAAAAAGCATTGAAGCCATCATCTATTCGCTCAGGGAACCAGGCGGTGCGAAAAACCTTGAAAAGGCCTACCGGAAATATTCACGGAAGCCTGGAACGGATAAGAGGCTCCTTGCAAGATTCAATTCAAAGGGCGACACTCTGCTGACCATAAAAGAAGGCAGATGGAAAGCAGGCGACGACCAGTATATTGACCAGCTTGACTGGATACCGGGGTTGCAGTCATTCACTAAGGCCGGATTTCCCTCACTCATAAATATTACCCGGATAGATGAGCCTGAACCGCGTCCGCTTACTGAGGTTCAGGAAGAAATCATTTCCGGTTATCAGGACTGGCTGACAGAGGAATGGATAAGGCAGTTAAAGGGAAAATACACAGTTAAAATCGACAATGAGGTATTTGATGAAGTGGAGAAGAGACTGGGAAATGAATAAGTTCTTAATTATCATTCTGATACTATCGGTATTTTGTGGCTGCAGTAACAGCGACAGCCAGCTGAACAGGATTCCTGTGGCCAAAGCCGGAAACAAAGTTCTCTATTATGATGAGATACCCATGCATGTAAAAAGCTGGGATTCGCCCGCCGACAGCATTTCCCTGATTCAGGGCTATATAAACAAATGGGCCCGCCGCGAGCTAATGTATAAGAAAGCAGTGGAAAACCTCCCTTCCGGACTGATGAATGATATCGAAGAGCAGCTCAGGGAAACAAGGCTGAATCTAATTGCATATGAATATCAGCGAATGATGATGGTTCAGAAAATGGATACTCTGATCTCCGGGGAAGAGCTGGAAAGGTATTATTCTGAAAATGAATCAAGCTTCATGCTCCCATCAAATATTGTTAAAGCGCTGTTTATCAAACTTCCTGTTGAGACTCCCAACATATGGAAGATAAAATCGCTCGCCAGGTCCGACAATCCAAAGGATTTTCAGGAGCTTGAGAGCCTCTGTTACCAGTTTGCAGAGAAATTTGATGATTTCAATGAGGAGTGGATCACAATGGACAGGCTTTCCATTGAACTCAACCAGGAAATCAGCAACCAGGAGGATTTCATAAGGCGGAACAAATTCTATGAAACCCGTGATTCAGTTTCTGTTTACCTGATTGCAATAAATGAATTCAGGCTGCGGGGGACACTTGCCCCTTTTGAATATGTCAGGGAAGACATTAAAAGAATAATCTGGAATAACCGGAGGATCGAGTTCATCCAGGAACTTGAGAATGGCATTTATAACGAAGCTATTAGGGAAAACGATTTTAAGACTTATTGAAAATGGAAAGAAGCGGAAGGTTGCGATTAATAATGCTTGTCTGGCTTATACCCGGCGTTTTATCATCACATGCTCAGACCCTTGTGGAGTCTGTTGCTGCAATAATCGGAA
The DNA here is from genome assembly GCA_963696535.1 of uncultured Bacteroidales bacterium. GTDB lineage: Bacteria > Bacteroidota > Bacteroidia > Bacteroidales > VadinHA17 > LD21. Next base: position 360,596 of record CAVOKP010000013.1, on the reverse strand, counting down.
ATGAAGTAATATTTCTTTCGGATATTGAGAACGGGGTACTGGACATGCGGAGAGGGAATCCAAGGACACCGGTCGACCAGATAAGGTGCAATGTGTTTCAGGAATTGCTGATCGCAAAGCTCTTTGTCGATCAGGCCAGGATAGACAGCATACAGGTTACCGATGATACTGTTGAAGGTGATCTTAATATGCAGATCAACGAGGCCATTAGAACCGCAGGAAGTGAAAAGGCTCTCGAGGAGTACTTCAGGAAGAGTATGGTCGAGATAAGAAGGGATATAAGGAAGGCCCTGGTGGAACAGCAGGTTGTCTCTGAGGTCCAGGGCACTATTACTTCCAACCTTTCAATTACCCCAAATGATGCTAAAAGGTTTTACAATGGAATTCCGAGAGACTCCCTGCCGGTTATTCCTGCTAAAGTGCAGATCAGCATAATTCAGCTCGATCCCCCGAACAACGAGGAGAACAAGGCTGAGGCAAGGCAGAAACTGCTGGATATCCGCAGTCAGATACTCGCCGGGAAAAGCTTCAGCATGCTTGCCGTACTGAACTCTGATGATGGATCGGGAGTGAACGGCGGAGAAATAGGCTACAAATTAAGGGGGGAGCTTGAAAAGCCATATGCAGATGCCGCATGGAGTCTATCCAAGAATACCGTTTCAAAGATAGTTGAATCGAAATATGGATTCCATATTATCCAGCTTATCGACCGTAAGGGCGATCTCGTTAACACCAGGCATATCCTGATCAGGCCAAAGGTTAAACCTCAGGACACGGAAAAAGCGATTGCCAGGCTCGACAGCCTTACAAGGCTCATCAGGAAAGACAGCCTGAAATTCGAGGATGCTGCATTAAGATTCTCAACCCACCTCGACAGCAGGATCAATGGAGGTAAATTTGTGAGCACCAATCCTTCTGACAGAAGCAACTGGTTCTCACTCGATGCGCTAAACAAAGAGATGTATGTGAAGGTCAGGGACCTCAAAACCGGGGAGATTTCTGAACCATTCCAGACAACCGATGAAATCGGGAACATTGTATTCAGGGTTGTGAGGCTTGATGATGAAATCCCGGCACACAGAGCAAACCTGAAAGATGACTACCAGTTCTTCTTTAATGCCGCCATGATGAGTGAACGTCAGGCGACGTACCAGAAATGGATACGTGAAAAAATAGAAAAAACCTATATCAAGATCAGTGATGAGTTCAATTCGTGCAAATTTCTGGAAGCAGGATGGTTGAAATAACATCATCTATATCTGTTTTTTCTTCACCTTCGCTCAGAAAAATACTGCTTTTCGTAGTTATCCTTTTATTCTCTCCTGTATTCTTCAGCCAGGACCTTCCAAAACAGAAGCCCGGCAAAAAAATGATTGAAGTGATTCATGCGGATGACGGATATGACGAAATTGAAAAATCTACCGGAAAAAGACTGACACGGCTGCTCGGCAACGTTTCACTTAAACAGGAAAATACCTACATGACCTGCGACAGTGCCTGGTTCTATACCGGGATCAACCAGGTTAAGGCATACAGCAGAATTCACATGTATCAGGCCGATACTCTTCACCTTTACGGAGACTACCTTTTCTATGACGGAGCTTCTGAAATGGCATCAGTCGACGGGAACGTGGAACTTGTCGACAAAGATACCCACCTCTATACACGTTTGGCCCAATATGATGTCGCAAATAAAATTGCACGGTACAATACGGGCGGGAGGATTACCAACGGAGATAATACCCTGACAAGCATTATAGGAATATATTACGTTTCCCAGAACCTGTTCCATTTCAAGGACAGTGTGAATATTGTAAATCCTGATTACGTTATGACTGCTGATACAATGGACTACAATACAAAAACTGAGACTGCTTTTTTTACAGGTCCCTCAGAGATGGTGGGTGACAGTATTTATCTGTATTGCGAGAGGGGCTGGTATGATACTAAAAATGACATTTCAAGGATATGGAAGAATGCGGTTATTGACAACAGGCAGCAGGTTATACGCGGTGACTCACTATATTATGACGATCAGAAGGGTTATGGGCTCGCCTTCCGCAATACAAGTATAACCGATACAACCAACAGTATTATTGTCAAAGGCGACTATGCATGGTACTATAAGACACCCGAAAGGTTTATGGTCACGGATAAAGCGGTTTTCATTCAGGTATCAGAAAAGGACTCCCTATTCCTTCATGCAGATACGATAAGCGCAATAACACTGTCGGATTCGGTAATGAAGGATTACAGGCTGATGAGGGCCTTCCACGGATGCAGGATATACAGCAAGGATATTCAGGCAAAATGCGACTCCCTCTCCTATTCATTCCGCGACTCGGTTATCAGGATGTACACCGCGCCTGTTTTATGGTCAGAGGAAAACCAGCTTGTTGCAGATTCGATTGCCCTGTTTACAAAGAACCGCCAGGCTGAAAGGATGGAGCTGTACAGTTCAGCTTTTGTAACAAGCCAGGTCGATGATGTCAGATTCAACCAGATAAAGGGAAGATCACTGACAGGTTTCTTCAGGGATAATGAGCTGTATAAAATAAATGTCGAAGGCAATGGAGAGACAATATATTATCTGCTCGACGGGGATGAAATAGTCGGAGTCAACCAGGCAAAATGCGCACGAATCGAAATACTCGTTGAGGATGGTAAAATCACTGAGATATATGAGTATCAGAATCCCGAGGGTGTAATCGATCCGCCCTCAGGGGTAAATCCGGAAACTCTCAGACTCGAAGGGTTTTCATGGTTCGATCTTATCAGACCTAAAAAAATGATGGATATATTCGAAAAGTAAAAAGGCTGACAGTTGATGCCAGCCTTTTTACTCAATATTCATCTTCATTGAAGAAGAAATCATCCTTGCTGGGATAATCGGGCCAGATATCTTCAATACCTTCATAGATATCTCCCTCATCCTCAATTTCCTGCAAATTTTCAACCACTTCCATCGGAGCACCTGACCTTATGGCAAAATCAATCAGCTCATCTTTAGTTGCAGGCCAAGGAGCATCTTCGAGTTTGGATGCTAATTCAAGTGTCCAATACATGTCTACTGATTAAATTTATTGTTTAACAAAGTCTGCAAATATAAATATTATTTTATTTAAAAAACAATACTATATTTTATGTTTTGCCGCAGACTAAGGAGTCCAGCTAATCTCTTTATTATCAACCTCTAAGCTTATAAACCTGGATAAAATAAACAAATAATCAGAGAGACGGTTGAGTAATTTGCAAATTATTGATGGAATTTTTTCGGCATCATTAAGTCTCACCACCGACCTTTCTGCCCTTCTGCAGACACATCTGGCTATATGACAATAAGATACAACCAGATGTCCGCCGGGAATGGTAAAATTACCAAGGGGCGGAAGGCTGGCTTCCATTACGTCGATTTCATTTTCAAGAACTGAAATGCATTTCTCCCCGGGAAGAAGTTCTTCTAATTTCCTGATATCCGGTCCTTCAGTTGCCAGTGTTGCAGCGCATCTCATAAGCTGATCCTGGATATAAATCAGTATATCCCTTCTGCCTTCATTCTCCCTGAAATCCCTGAGAAGTCCTATCCATGAAATAAGTTCATCGACTGTACCATAGGCTTCCACCCTTGGATGAGACTTCGGGACTCTTCGTCCTCCAGTCAGGGAAGTGAAACCGTCATCACCGGTGCGGGTGTAAATCTTCATGATTCACTGAAGATGGAATAATTCTAAAATGAGGTTTAGTAGATCAGGCTTTCTTATACATTGTATTTGCATAATCCTGTGACACTTCCCCGTCGAACAGCTTTATAATGCGTGCCGCATGCCTGGCTATTTCTTCCTCGTGAGTAACAACGATCACCGTATTTCCTTTCCTATGGATGTCATCAAGAAGCCCCATTATATCAAGGGATGTCTTGCTGTCGAGGTTACCTGTGGGCTCGTCGGCAAGGATAATAGACGGCTTGTTTACGAGTGCCCTGGCAATTGCAACACGCTGCCGCTGACCGCCGGAAAGCTCGTTCGGCTTATGGGTCATCCTGTCACCAAGACCTACCTGGTCAAGTGTCTCTACTGCAACCCTTTCCCTGTCAGCCTTGGGAACACCAGCGTATATCAATGGTAAAGTAACATTTTCGAGAGCCGTATATCTTGGCAGGAGGTTGAAGGTCTGAAAGACGAATCCGATCTCCTTGTTCCTTATTTCTGCAAGAAAATCATCCTCCATCTTGCTGACATCAGTCCCATTAAGAATATAAGTGCCGCTTGTAGGTGTGTCAAGACAGCCAAGGAGGTTCATCAGTGTTGATTTCCCTGAACCCGAAGGACCCATAATTGCAACATATTCGTTCCTTTCGATATGTACGGTGACAGACCTTAAGGCCCTGACAATTACTGATCCAACCTGGTAATTCTTAACAATATCCTGAATCTCAATTACTTTATCCATAGTGTGCTTAATTTGAAGTTTCGAAATTAGACTAATTATATCAAATAAGAAATTATTAAAACTTAATTTTTGTTAATACCTGACTACATAGTTTGTCCGGGAAAGCCCCTTTCTGAAAAAAACAATTCCCATTCTGAAAATGTCCACCGAAAGGGTCACATCCGTGTGATTCCTGATCTCGCTCCATGCTTCTATCATACTCCTTGAGGAATTGATATCGTCAACCATAACAACAGTTTCTGGCCCCGACATATCCACCACCTGGTTAAAATAGCGCATTACAGGTTCCTTAGAGTGATTTCCGTCAATGAAGACAAGACCAGGAGTGACTTTTTCGCTTTTTAACGAAGGTAATATGTCATCGAATGATCCGTTGATTACCCGGATATTATCAAGACCCGCTTCACGGAAATTTTCAGCTGCCAGGCGGGAGGTTTCCCTGCACCCTTCCATTGTTATTACGGTTGCTTGCGGACACGAAGCAGCCATATACATTGTACTTATTCCCAGCGATGTGCCAAATTCCAGGATAACCGGTTCCCCAAAAGCTCTCGCCATGCTGGAAAGCAACACTCCGTATTTCCTGGGAACTGCTGAATATCTGGTAATGTCGGACACTTTTCTATGGCTGGATTTCATTTTAACTGATCCCGATCCAAGATCATTAACGGTTATTGACCGGGAATCGGCAAGTAGTTTCGCTCGTATCTTTTCAATACAACAGACAATTTCGGGAGCGGTTTTATTCCGGAAAGTTTCTGAAACCAGGCTGTAAGCAAAGGGCCCATTTATCCCGTGTCCCCGCCAGTGTCGGGAAAAAATCAGGTAAATCACATACCGGATTGTGCTGAAAAAGGTCATAGGTCCGCTGAATTTCGTGTTAGGTCAGGTCACCAAAAATAACTAATTTCGGGTATCTTTTTACCAGATTTCCCACAAGAGCAAATGCAGGATTTTCTTGAATCAAATATCACCTACCTGACAGGAGTAGGCCCAAGGAGAGCGGAATTGTTAAGCAAAGAGCTTAACATCAATACCTTCAGGGACCTCCTCTATTGCTTCCCGTACAAGTACATCGACAGGACCAGATTTTACACGATTACAGAACTTGATCCGGATCTTCCTCTTATCCAGATAAAAGGTTCAATCAGGGGTTATTATGCAGAAGGACACGGAAACGGGAAACGGCTTGTTGCTGATTTTCAGGATGAAACGGGTACAATAAAGCTGATCTGGTTCAGGGGGACAAAATGGATAACCGGAACCTATCCTCCCGGAATGGAATACATTGTCTTTGGGAAACCCGGGGTTTTTAACGGGATGCTGAACATTATCCATCCCGAGATCGAAGCATCGGAGAAAGCCTCTCAGAGAATATCATCTGCACTCCAGGCACAGTACAACACTACCGAAAAGCTTAAAAGTCAGTTTATCACCTCAAAAACAATTAGCAAGCTTATAGGAACCCTTCTCAAACAGATAAAATTCAGGATACCGGAAACCCTGCCATCCTATATTGTTTCAGGATATCATCTGATGGATCTTCATGATGCTCTCCACAAGATCCATTTCCCGTCAAATCCGGTTGAGATGGAAAAATCGAGGTACAGGTTCAAGTTTGAGGAACTCTTTTTTATCCAGCTTAATCTGCTCAGATTCAAAACGAACCGGACAAGGAAAAACAAGGGATTTGTATTTTCGAGTGTCGGCAATTTCTTCAACAGCTTTTATTACAACAATCTGCCCTTCTCCCTTACTGAAGCCCAGAAAAAAGTGATGAAAGAGATCAGGAGGGATCTTGGATCAGGGAAACAGATGAACCGTCTGCTCCAGGGTGACGTGGGCAGCGGCAAAACTCTGGTAGCTCTGATGAGCATGCTTATAGCAATCGACAACGGATACCAGGCTTGCCTGATGGCTCCCACCGAGATACTGGCGAACCAGCATTATGCAACAATATGCAAAATGCTTGATGGAATAGGGATCAATGTAAGCCTGCTTACGGGGTCGTCAAAAAAGAGTTTGCGCAAAACCATCGATGGATCGCTTAAGGACAGTTCGCTGAATATCCTCATCGGCACCCATGCACTGATAGAGGAGAATGTCGTGTTCAGCAATCTCGGACTTGTTATTATAGACGAGCAGCACAGGTTTGGTGTAGCGCAGCGTGCCAGGCTCTGGGAAAAAAGCATGAATCCGCCGCACGTCCTTGTTATGACTGCAACCCCCATTCCCAGAACACTGGCAATGACCCTTTACGGTGACCTGGATGTTTCTGTGATCGATGAACTTCCACCAGGCAGGGTTCCTGTGAAAACCATGCATTTCACTGATTCGGAAAGGAATAAAGTGTTTGGCTTTCTTAGGAATCAGATCAATGAGGGACGACAGATCTTTATCGTATATCCTCTTATACAGGAATCGGAAAAGGTGGATTACAAAAACCTGGAGGACGGATGGGATTCAATTTCAAGAATCTTCCAGGCTCCAAAATACTGCATCAGTATCGTTCACGGCAAAATGACCCCTGCCGAGAAAGAGGCTTCGATGAAGCTCTTCAAGGATGGCCATGCACATATTCTTGTGGCAACAACTGTGATAGAGGTGGGTGTCGATATTCCCAATGCTTCAGTAATGGTAATTGAAAGTGCTGAAAGGTTCGGCCTTTCCCAGCTCCATCAGCTAAGAGGTCGTGTGGGCCGGGGAGCCGATCAGTCATACTGTATCCTTATGACCTCCGATAAGCTGCCCGTTGAAGCCGCAAAAAGGATTGAAGTGATGATCAGAACAAGCGACGGCTTTGAGATAGCTGAGACTGACCTCCAGCTCCGCGGACCCGGTGATATTGAGGGAACAATGCAAAGCGGGATCCCTTTCGACCTTAAAATTGCCAACCTGGGGAAAGATGGCCAGGTAATAGAATATGTGAGGAAAATCGCCGAAGGTATACTTGAAAGAGATCCTCTGCTGGAAGACAACAATAACCTGATCCTGAAATCGGAATTGAAACGAATTTTCAGTGTAACCCAGACGTGGAGCAATATAGGTTAGAACTGAAAGATGCTGGGGGCTGGGGGCTGTAAAATGATGTTTGTTGTGTTTTGCAAGGATTTCTTCTTCGGTCCTCGGTCTTCGGTCCTCTGTCTTAACAAGCAACAAGACAAATTGGAATCGTTCTAAATAATAAAGGCTTTTATAAAATCTGACAAAAGACAGTCCGAATTTTTACAGTAATGATAAATTTGCGGGCTTCACACAAACCGATGTTTCAATGAAAGAATCGGGTTTAAAAGGCACAATTCAGCATGACGGGACAGTCAGGAAAGTTGGCGGCAACTCCGTTCTTGTAAGCATTACCTCAAATGCTTCATGTTCAGGATGTCACGCTGAAGGTTTGTGCGGAATTGCAGGAAAAGAGGAAAAAATAGTTGATATCAGGGGAAGTTACAAAGTATCACCCGGTGACCAGGTAACTGTCCTTATGGATCAATCTGCCGGATTCAGAGCTGTTGCCTTAAGCTACGTGATCCCAATGGTTATTGTTGTTGCCAGTCTGGTTGTATTGAATCTGTTATCATTCAGGGAACTGACTGCGGGGCTGGTTTCAATTTCCATGCTGATCCCCTGGTTTCTCATACTCCATTTTTTCCGGGATAGAATTAGCAGGAATTTCACCTTCACGATAAAACATAACAATTAATGAGTTCCACAGTTCTCATAACCATAATAAGTCTGAGTCTGCTGGCGTTTATGGCAGCTGTTATCCTCTACTTTGTCGCTCAGAAATTCAAAGTATATGAAGATCCCAGGATCGATGAGGTTCAGGCAGCGCTGCCGGCTGCAAATTGCGGTGGATGCGGCTTTGCAGGTTGCAGGAATATGGCGGAGGCTCTGGTAAAAGCAGATACATTCGATGGATTGAATTGTCCTGTCGGGGGAGCACCTGTTATGGCGGAAGCCGCCAGAATCCTTGGCAAGATTGCACCAGTTGTCGATCCGACAGTAGCTGTACTGAAATGCAACGGATCACCTGAATTCAGGCAGCAGACATCAAGGTACAACGGAGCTTCTGAGTGCCGGATAGCCAGCAGTCTTTATATCGGCGAAACCGACTGCAGTTACGGATGCCTTGGAAACGGCGACTGTGAAAGATCATGCGCGTTTGATGCCCTGCATATGAACCTGGCAACAGGTCTGCCTGAAATTTCCGATGATAAATGTGTTTCGTGCGGTGCATGTGTTAAAGCATGTCCGCGAAACCTTATAGAATTACGGAAAAAAGCAAAAAAAGACCGGAAAATATATGTGGCATGTTCCAACTGTGATAAGGGAGGACCGGCAAGAAAAGCGTGCAGGGTAGCTTGCATAGCCTGTACCAAATGCCAGAAAGCGTGCGCATTCAATGCCATAACAATCGAAAACAACCTTGCATACATAGATGCAATAAAATGCACATTCTGCAGAAAGTGTGCTGACGAATGCCCCACAAACTCAATACTTGAGCTGAACTTTCCGCCTAAGAAGCCAAAGGCCGCAGTGGAAGCTGATGTTGCAAACGGTTAACTGATGAACAATAAAACGATATACAAGTGCTGAAAACATTTCCAATAGGAGGCGTTCATCCACCTGAAAACAAGCTTACAGCTGATATTCCTATTGAATATCTTCCTGTCCCTGAGAATGTTATTATACCTGTCTCCCAGCACATAGGTTCCCCAGCCAATCCGGTTGTGGCAAAGGGCGACACCGTTAAGGCTGGTCAGATTATTGCTGCCGGAAAAGGATTTGTTTCGGCAAACATTCATTCCTCCGTATCTGGAAAAGTGAGCAAGGTCGATCTTGCACCAGACAGTTCAGGATACAAGCAGACCGCAGTATTCATTGATGTTCATGGAGATGAATGGCTCGAAGCAATCGACCGGGGCCCGGGAATAATCAGGGATATACAGCTCACTTCCGAAGAGATTGTAAAGAGATGCCTTGAGTCGGGTATTGTGGGACTGGGAGGTGCTGCCTTCCCGTCGCACGTCAAGCTTACGGTCCCGTCGGGGAAAAAATGCGAGGTACTTATAATCAACGGCGTTGAGTGCGAACCATATCTTACATCCGATCACCGGCTCATGCTTGAGAGAGGAGAGCAGATCCTGGTCGGAGTGACTATTCTGATGAAGGCGCTGAAAGTGGAGAAAGCGATGGTCGGGATTGAAAACAACAAACCCGGCGCTATCGCCGTCATGACAAAACTTGCCGCATCATTCAAAGGCATTACTGTTCATCCGCTGAAGGTAAAATACCCTCAGGGGGCTGAGAAACAACTTATTAAGGCTCTAATAAACAGAGAAGTGCCATCAGGCAGGCTTCCCCTTGATGTCGGAGCCGTGGTTCATAATGTAGGAACAGCCTATGCGGTTTATGAAGCTGTTCAGAAAAACAAGCCTCTTTTTGAGAGGGTTGTGACAGTCACCGGAAAAGGACTTGCGAAACCGGCAAATTTCATGGTCAGGATTGGAACGCCGCTTATAAAGCTTCTTGAAGCCGCCGGCGGCATTCCTGACAACACCGGAAAGATAATCAATGGCGGGCCCATGATGGGAAAGGCTGTCACCAATACAGATGTTCCTGTGGTAAAGGGAATGTCTGGCGTCATCCTTGTCCCAAAAGAAGATTCGGTAAGAGAGAAGATAAAACCGTGCATCAGATGTGCAAAATGTGTTTCAGCCTGTCCCATGAACCTTGAGCCCTATCTGCTTATGTCCCTTTCTGAAAGAAGCTTGTTCGAACGTGCCGAAGGAGAGAGAATAACCGATTGTATGGAGTGCGGCTCGTGCAGCTTTACATGCCCTGCCGGCAGACCGTTGCTTGACTACATAAGGCTTGGCAAATCGAATGTGATAAAAATGGCCCGTCAGAGGAACTTGAAATAAAAGGAATTCATTCATATGAGTAATCTGCTTAATGTTTCCCCGTCGCCCCATGTGCACGGAAAAGAATCGACTCAAAGACTGATGCTTAATGTCGTAATTGCCCTTGCACCTGCCTTTATCACTTCAGTATTCTACTTCGGCGCAGGTGCCATCATTGTGACCGCAACATCAGTTGTCTCCTGCCTGCTCTTTGAATATCTCATACAAAGATTTGTCCTGAGGAAACCAATCTCGATAACTGACGGATCAGCATTGGTAACCGGAATTCTCCTTGCCTTTAATCTTCCTTCAAATATTCCGGTTCTGATTATTGTAATTGGAAGCTTTATATCAATTGCGGTGGCTAAAATGACTTTCGGGGGAATTGGCAATAATCCGTTTAATCCTGCACTCGTCGGACGTGTCTTTATGCTGATTTCATTTCCCGTTCAGATGACAAGCTGGCCCGTCCCAAAGGGATTTGACACCGGGTACCTTGATGCTGTTACGGGTGCAACCCCTCTGGCAGTGATTAAGGAAGGACTGAAAAACGGAGAACCTTTATCTGATCTGGTTGCCCGGATCCCCACACCCTCCCAGATGTTTCTTGGTGATATGGGAGGGTCGATGGGAGAAGTAGCTGCAATTGCTTTGCTGATAGGATTTATCTACCTTCTTATTAAAAAGGTGATCACCTGGCATATTCCTGTTTCCGTGATCGGAAGCCTGGCGCTCTTTACAGCAATCCTGTGGCTTGTAAATCCTGAAAAAAATGCCTCGCCTATTTTTCACATCCTTGCCGGCGGTGTTTTGCTCGGAGCAATTTTTATGGCTACCGACTATGTCACATCGCCCATGGTTCCCAAAGCTATGCTCATATACGGTTGCGGGATAGGCATAATTACAGTGATTATAAGGGTTTATGGAGCCTATCCCGAAGGAGTCTCCTTTGCGATCCTGATAATGAATGCATTTGTACCGCTTATGAATTCTTACATTAAGCCAAAACGGTTTGGCGAGGAGGTGAAAAATGGCTAAAACCGAATCTACATTCAGGAATATGGCGCTTTCGCTTACACTTATAGCGCTGGTTTCATCTGCCCTGCTGGGATTTGTTAATGAATTAACAAGGGAACCAATCGCTCTTTCGAATCTTAATAAGAAACTTAATGCCATTAAGCAGGTGGTCCCGGAATTCACAAATAATCCAAATGATGAAATGTATATGCTGCCGACGGGGGAAGGCGACAGTCTGGAAATCTATCCAGCAAAGAAAGATGATGTGATTGTCGGTTATGCCGTAAATACATATACTTCAAAAGGATTCAGCGGCAACATAAGCCTTATGGCAGGATTTAAGCCAGACGGGTCCATTATAAATATTTCAGTGCTTGATCATAAGGAAACACCGGGTCTTGGCACCAAGATGACGGAACCAGGATTCAAGGATCAGTTTAAAGATAAAAATCCATCCGGATTTGAATTAAAGGTAAAAAAAGACGGAGGTCCGGTTGATGCAATTACAGCAGCCACTATAAGCTCAAGGGCATTTTGCGACGCTGTTCAGCGCGCATACAACACGCTTCAGAAAGGAGGTATAAAATGAATCAGCTTCAAAATCTCACAAAGGGATTGCTGAAAGAGAATCCAATCCTGGTTTTGGTCCTGGGAACCTGTCCAACACTCGCAACAACCTCATCAGCCCTGAATGGAATGGGAATGGGAGTAGCAACAACTTTCGTGCTGATAGGGTCAAATGTGGTGATCGCCCTTCTTGCAAAATTAATTCCCGATAAAGTCAGGATACCTGCATTTATTGTTGTTATAGCATCATTTGTGACAGTGGTCGACCTTGTAATGCAGGCTTATGTTCCCGACCTCTATAAAACCCTTGGGATCTTTATTCCGCTTATTGTGGTGAATTGCATAGTGCTGGGCCGTGCCGAGGCTTTCGCAAGCAAGAATACGGTCTGGTCATCATTTATTGACGGTCTTGGGATGGGACTCGGATTTACGATTGCCCTTGGAATTCTGGGCGCTTTCCGTGAAATTGCAGGGAGCGGAGCAATATTCGGATATAAATTTATCCCGGGCGACGGCATACTTGTTTTCATCCTCGCGCCGGGAGCCTTTATAGCGCTTGGTTACATGATTGCTCTTGTCAATAAAATAAGGAAGATCTAATAATTCAATGCCATGGAATATATTCTGATAATAATTTCTGCCATCATTGTTAACAACGTGGTTCTTGCACAGTTCCTTGGAGTGTGCCCTTTCCTCGGGGTCTCGAATAAAGTCAGCACATCGCTGGGGATGTCCGCAGCTGTAACGTTCGTTATGGTACTGGCTACCATTGTCACCTATCTGATACAGGTTTATATACTTGAGAAGCTGGGAATTTCCTTTATGCAGACCATAACCTTCATTCTCGTCATTGCAGCTCTTGTTCAGATGGTCGAGATCATCATGAAAAAAATAAGCCAGCCGCTTTACCAGGCGCTTGGCATTTTCCTTCCTCTTATAACAACAAACTGCGCCGTGCTTGGAGTAGCAATTCTCGTAATCAAGAAAGACTATAATCTTCTTGAAGGCGTCGTTTACAGTGCAGCAACAGCCATCGGTTTCGGACTTGCCCTTGTCATCCTTGCAGGTATTAGGGAACAGTTTGAGCTTCTCGATATCCCAAAAGGCATGAAAGGGGTACCCGATATCACTTGTCACCGCAGGTATCCTGGCGCTTGCATTCATGGGATTCACTGGGATTGTAAAGTAAAACATTTGTACTGGGGACAACAGGTTTCTGGCGTCTGGCGTCAGGCGTCAGGCAACAAGCAAATATAACCTACGAGATTCATTCCGTATTTTTTTTTTCTTTATTCCTTTATTTCAATTATTTCTTTATTCCTTTATTTCAATTATTTCCTTTTTTCCTGTTCTATGCTTGATTTCTGAATACTATAATATCCTCGGATTGCCTTTGAACTCCTCCCTTGAAGAGATAAGAAAGGCATACAGGAAAAAAGCCAGGTTATACCACCCCGATGTCAATCAATCGCCTGATGCCAAGGATAAGTTCATCAGGGTGACCGAAGCGTATGACTTTCTCATGGCAAACCATGAAAAAGGTGACCTGAGCGATCAGGAATTCTTCAGGATCATGGAGGAGTGGCGAAAATACAGGCAGCACAGGTCGCAGCAGCGTGCGCAATACTATGCCCGAAAATCATTTGACAGCTTTAAAAACAGTAAATATTACAAATCCACAAGGATCCTTAACGCATCTTCGGCCATCTTCACATTGGCAATATCGGTTACGGTTCTTATTTTTACAATATTCGGATATATCCTAAGACTGAGGAACCCCATTCCCGGGACTGAAAAAACCACCATATTCTCATTTATAGTATTATTGCTGATAAGCCTCATCCTTGTAAGCTTTTCGATTTTCTCACTCAGGTCAACCATCAAGTCAAACAAGAAGTTCCGTAGTAAACAATAACCGCATGGCATAATTTTTGCTCGTGATTAACATCATAAACCGGTCATACAGACCGTTCTTGGAAATGTTTAGTGTTAATCTATAAATCGGCCTCATATGAAAATCAAAAAAATAATTCATTTACCGGTTGTTTTTCTTCTTTATTCGATCGTGCTCATGTCGTGCAGCAAGAACGAAGATGCACTTCCGACAGAACCGGTTACAATCGATCTCACACAGGATCAGATTGCACTGATAGAATCAGGCAACGAATTTGCCTTTGACATTTTCAGGAGAGTGCTTGCGGGATCGGGAACAAATGAGAATATCATGATCTCTCCACTGAGTATCTCGTATGCCCTCTCAATGGCTCTCAACGGTGCCGCCGGAGAAACACGCGATGCCATGATGGAAACCCTGAGAATTAATGGCATTACTGCTGATGTTCTAAATAATTCCTACAAGGAGCTGACGAAGGCGCTGCTTTCGGTTGACAAAAGGGTGCTTATGTCAATAGCAAACTCCGTTTGGACTGAAAATGATTTTCTTGTAAAAAAAGCATTTATTGACATCCTTACCAGTTTTTACAATGCTGAATCTAAAATATTTGATATTGATGATGCAACTGCTCCTGATAAGATTAACACCTGGATAGAAAATAAAACAAATGGACTTATTCAGGAAATGATTGAAGATCTTCCGGATAATACCGTGATGCTCCTTATCAATGCAATCTACTTCAAGGGAATGTGGAAATCGCAGTTTGATAAATCCAAAACCATTGACATGCCTTTTAAAAAAGCGGGGAGTATCCAGGTTGATGTTCCGATGATGAAACAGGAGACTGAATTCAGTGTTTATAAAGGCAATGGATTTTTGATGGCCGAATTTCCATATGGTCAGGGGAATTTCGTAATGGATGTTCTTCTCCCTGACGAACAGAGCTGCTCCTGCAGTTTACCCGGCTTGCTGACTGATGCTGGTTTCAGCAGCTGGGTGAGCCAGATGAACAAGGAAAAAATTGATTTATCGTTCCCCAGGTTCAAATACGGTTACGATAAAACTCTGTCACAGGTGCTTTCTGATATGGGGATGGGAATTGCATTCACCGATGCGGCTGATTTTTCAAATATATCCGATCAGTATGATCTTCTTATAAATGATGTTTTGCACCAGACTTTCATCGAAACGAATGAAGAGGGAACGGAAGCAGCTGCAGTTACTGTGGTTGGAGTGGGGACCACTTCAATGCCCCCTCCCCCGCTGGTCTTCAAAATGGACCATCCGTTCATATACATAATAAGGGAAACTACCACAAATTCAATTATCTTTATGGGAAGGGTTGCTGATCCCTCAGTGAATTAGCCGTGGTTGCTACAAACCGGTAGCTGATGGACTTTAGTCCCTTATAAATCATTATGACTAAGCTGGCAAAGGAGCTGACCCTTTACGGTCTGATAATGGTGGCGATCGGTTCCTGCATAGGTTCAGGGATCTTTGTCACACCTTCACAGATTGCAGGGCTCATCCCCTCTTCCGGACTTATTCTTCTGGTATGGGCCCTTGGAGGCCTTATCGCACTCACAGGTGCACTTACTTTCGGTGAGATGGGCGCCTTGTTCCCGAAAGCCGGGGGGATCTATGTTTTCCTTAAAGAGGCATACGGAGGATGGCTTGGATTTCTTTACGGCTGGGCATATCTCGTGATTATAACATCCGGTTCAATTGCGGTGCTCGCACTGGCATTCTCGCACTATCTGAGCTTTTTCATCCCGATGGATAACACCTGGAGGACAATAACAAGCATTATTACAATTGCATTGCTTACCACACTGAATGTTTTCAGGGCAAAATTCGGCGAGATCTTTTCAAATATTTTCACCGGCCTGAAACTGACAGGGATTCTAATAATTATCTGTGCAGGGTTCTTCCTTGGCAGCAAGAGCTTCTCATTCAGTGATTTAGGTTTCACAACAAATACCACCGGCCTTTCTGGATTTGGAGTTGCACTTACCGGTGTTCTCTTCTCCTATGGAGGATGGCAGCATGCCTCCTTTTTAGCCGGTGAGACCAAAAACCCTTCAAGAAATGTTCCGGTTGCCATGATAACGGGTGCAGCCGTGGTAACCCTGATATATCTGCTTGTAAATACCTCTTACATGCTCCTGCTTCCCGTGAATAAAATAATAGCATCTGAAAAAATTGCGGCGGAGGCCGTATGCACGGTAATACCATCCGGCGGATTGCTTGTAGCCGGTCTGATAGCGATCAGCACCTTCGGGACAATAGGCATTTACACACTTTCGACTCCCAGGATCTATTATGCAATGGCGGAAGACGGTCTTTTTTTCAGAAGCATCGCAAAAGTTCATCCCGTCTTCAAAACACCTGTAAATGCAATTATCGTACAGTCATTATGGTCTGTTGTACTTCTGCTTTTCTGGGGCACCCTCGAAAACCTGATAACATACACTGTATCTGTTGAATGGATCTTTTTCACACTGGCCGCTGCAGGCATATTTATTTTCAGGAGGAAGCTGAAAAATACAGAACGGCCTTATAAAACATTCGGTTACCCTGTTACTCCTCTGATATTCATTGTAATCAACACCTGGTTTGTTATAAATATTATGGTAAACAAGCCTTTGCATATGTTAATAGGATTTTGCTTCCTGATCCTGGGAGTTCCGTTGTTCCTGTTCTTTAAAAGGAGAAATCCTGTTGCGGAGATCCGGGGAAACTAAATGATCCTGATGAAATTGAACGGGATATTCAGGACCGATGAGAAATACTCGCCCCGTTCAAAAATATCTTCATCACCTTCTTCATAGTACCAGTTGACTATAAATTTCTTGTTTTTAAGCTGAACATGCGAGATCTTCTGAAAGAGCTGGATAAGGAGCTTAGCGCTGGCACTGTTGAAATATTCAAGGCTCATATCAACGCATGTGATGTCAGCCGGGTTCTTGATGTATTCATTCACCCACTCTTCGACAGGTTTGAAGAACTCGAACATGCTCTCATGAATTGATCGCCCCCTGATCCTGATCATCCCCTCCGGGTTCAGCAGGATCTCCGGGGAGCTTTTTGTGGCTGGTATTCTCAATTCATTCATACGAACAATAACTTACAATGCCCGGCTAATATGGGTGTATCATTTGAATTAACGCGAACATTTACTCCATATTGTTGGCTGTTTCCCTTATTGAAACTTCCAAAACAACCGTATAATCATGATTTTCCTGAATGTAGGATAAAAATCAGATTCTGGCCCTAGGAGCAGTGTCCTGACTTGAGAAGTCACCCCTGAGGTATTTATAATAGCCGGTTATACCTATCATTGCTGCATTATCAGTAGTGTAGGCAAAAGGAGGTACGAAAAGGTTCCAGCCTCTTTTTGCACCTTCCCTTTCAAGTCCCTTCCTGAGGCCTGAGTTGGCAGAAACACCGCCGGCGATACCCACCTCCGTGATTCCTGTCAGCTGTGAAGCTTTGACCAGTTTATTGATAAGAATACTTACAATTGTCTCCTGAAGTGAAGCACAAAGGTCAGCCTTGCTTTTCACTATGAATTCCGGGTCCTCTTTAAGCCTGTCTCGAAGGAAATATAAAAAGCTGGTCTTTAATCCGCTGAAACTGAAATCAAGACCCTTGACCGAGGGTTTTGAAAAACTGAAAGCATTTTTGTTCCCCATTGATGCAAGCTTGTCAATCAGCGGGCCGGCGGGGTAAGGGAAATCCATAAGTTTACCGCATTTGTCAAATGCTTCACCTGCAGCATCATCAATTGTATTGCCGATTATTTCCATTTCGAGGTGGCTTCGCATAACGATTATCCTCGTGTGGCCACCTGAAACAAGAAGGCAAAGAAACGGCAGCTGCGGCACCCTTTTTCCCTTTTCTTTCTCAAGGATGAAATGTGCCATTATGTGGGCATGCAGATGATTCACCTCGATCAGTGGAATATTGCGTGCAAGGGCAAAACCCTTGGCAAAGGAGGTGCCGACAAGAAGCGACCCCAGCAAGCCTGGTCCCTGGGTAAAGGCCACTGCATCAATATCATCAACCCTGACTCCGGCTCTCTTCAGAGCCTGGTCGGCCACTGGCACAATATTTGCCTGATGTGCTCTTGAAGCAAGCTCGGGAACAACACCACCATACGACATGTGTATTTCCTGCCCTGCAATAAGGTTTGACATAACATATCCATCCCTGACGACAGCCGCAGATGTGTCGTCGCATGATGATTCTATGGCTAATATTGTGACTCCCATGCGCCCTTTGATTTTCGGTATATTTTAGGTTATTTTGATATATGAATACTCAACCGGTTTTGAATGCTCAAAAGTATTAAAAAATCATTTAAATATCTGATGATCCTTGTGGGCATCATTTTGCTTGTACCCACATTCGCATCCCTTATTCTGCGCATCCCGGAGGTTCAGACATTCATGGTGAAACGGATCATGGGTCATTTTTCCGAAAAGATTCAGTCTTCAATGACACTGGGGCGCATTGAATATACCTTCTTTAATAAACTGTCGATTAATGACCTTCTTATCAGAGATCAGAACAATGACACGCTAATCTATTCGCAAAGGATCGCAGCAGGTATAAACCGGCTCGATTTCACCGGCAAGACAATTAAACTTGGTCGCGTTGAGCTTTATGAACCGGTTTTCGCTTTAATCACAGACTCCCTTGGGGTAATGAATCTCAGATGGTATCTCGATTTGCTTGGATCCCCAAAGGATACAGCAAAAAAGAACACTAACAAATTCCTGATCAATCAGATCACAATTAATAACGGCAGGTTCGCGATGCTCAACAGGTCGCACGGGGAAATCAAAAACACTATCGATTTCAATAACCTCCGGCTTTCCGGGATCAACGGCGAAATTGGGGATCTGAGAATAATGAATGACTCTACCCTTTTCACAATTAACGAACTGGGATTCTCGGAATCAGGCGGCTTTCTGGTAAGAAGCATTAACAGCAAAGTAGCTCTCGCAGAAAATAATATTATTTTCAGGGATCTGTTTCTATATCTCAACAGCTCAATAATAAACGCTGACCACATTATTCTTAAAGGAGATTCCGATGATTCATTCCAGAGGTTCACGGATGCTGTCCGACTCGACATTGCACTCCAGAAATCACTGATAAGCAGTGCCGATCTGATGTTCTTTCTCCCGGCGCTATCCGGATACAATGAATCAGCCGAACTATCAGGAAGAATTACAGGAACCATTGCCGAGCTCAAAGGAAGGAACATCCGGGCTTCTTACCGGACTTATGGTTATCTTGATTGTGATTTCGATTTATCGGGATTGCCGGAGTTTAAGGACACATTTATTCATATCGGATTCAACCGCCTCACAGCCAACGCAAAGGATTTTGAAAATATCAAAAGGAACGGAAGTGAGGGGCTTACCATACCGGATGTGCTTTATAAACTGGGAAATATTTCATTTAATGGAAACTTTACAGGCTTCCTGACCGATTTTGTAACCTACGGCAAGTTAGCCACTGAAGCCGGTAACATAAGCACTGATATTTCATTCCGGCCTGAAGGGAAGAACTCGTTTAGGATAAAGGGACTGGTCAGAGGGAATAGCGTTGACCTCGGGCTGCTAACCGGAAGGAGTGAGATCCTTGGCAGACTGACTATGAAAACTGAGGTTGACGGCTTTGCGACATCATTGAAAAGTGTATCCGGAAACATCACCGGAAAGATCGACAGCATCGAGGTCAACAGCTATGTTTACAGAAATGTCGCCCTGAACGGCATTTTCACTGAAAAAACGTGGGATGGAAGCATAAAAATTTCCGACAGCAATATTAAAATGGATATGCTTGGGATGCTCGACTTCAGAAATGAAGTTCCCGAGTTTGATTTTACGCTTAACCTTGCTGAATCGAACCTCCACCGGCTGAATTTTGACAAAAACGATTCAACTTCCCACCTTGCGATGCTGGTTACAGCAAATTTCAGGGGAAACAATATCGACAACCTGTTCGGCGAAATCAGACTTATAAATTCAACTATCAGGAAATATGGCAACAGGCTGGAATTATATGATTTTTCGCTAAAGGCTTTCAATGAAAGCAATAAACCCGCCATATCCATGAGGACTGATTTTGTTGATGCTGATCTGAGGGGCTATTATAACTTCGGAGAGATCGGAAATGTTTTGAAAACAGCGCTGGCCGGGCTTGCGCCCTCAAAGTTCAGAGCGCCGGAACTGTTAAAAAATCAGTCAGGAAACCAGTTCACATTTAATCTGAACTTCAAAAACTCCGATAAAATAAACATTTTCTTTCGAACAGGCCTTATTCTTGCCGAAAGGAGCACCATTAACGGATCTTTCTACAGTGACAGCCTGATAAATATCTCTTTGAATGCAAAGAGCCTGAACTACAGAAGCAATGTATTCAACAATTTGTTTCTTAATACTATATATTCAGGAAAAAAACTGACCGCCGACCTGAAAAGCTCATCCCTTATGGTCCTTGGACGCTCTGACCTCAAGGGATTTAAAGCCGGATTCAGTGCAGTGCCCGATAATTTTACCTTCAGCCTCGACTGGGACAACAAGGAAAAGATAGTGAGCAAGGGAGAATTTATCGCGCGCGGATCATTTATCCCGCTTATAGACGGGAAAGAGGGTGGCAGTTTGAGAATCATGATCGACTCAACAGATGTCATAACCAGGAATAACATCTGGAAAATCAAACAGTCGGAAATTTATATTGACTCAGGCTCAACACGCATTGATAGGTTTATAATTGCCAGCGGTTTTAACTCTTATACAATTAACGGAAGTATATCAGGGAATGCTGCTGACACACTTAGCCTTGCATTTAATGGTATTGACCTGAGTCCGCTGAGCAATCCTGCACAGCTTTCGGAGGCAGCCAAAGAAGATGAAATTCCTTTTAACCTCAAGGGTATCATTAATGGTAATATAATTATTTCCAGCGCTTTAAAGAATCCATTGATTCAGAGTGACATAAGGGTAAACGGTTTTTCAATACTCGGGGGAGATTACGGGGATGTCGCCCTGATTTCGCAGTGGAATTCTGCCCGCAATGTCGCAGATATAAGTGCAAGCAACAATCTGAACGGCATGAAGAACTTTGACATAACCGGTATTTATGATCCGGGAATAAAGAAATTCAGCCTGGCCGGAACAGCCTCGAAACTCCCGGTTGAAGCCCTTAATCCATTGCTGAGCTTTTTCGCTTCAGGAATAAAGGGGAGTGTCTCGGGAAAATTCAAACTTACGGGAGCCCCAAAGGAACTGATTCTCACCGGAGCTCTTTTGGCTGAGAATGCGTCGATGAAAATCGATTATCTTCAGACCACCTATACGGTAAGTGATTCAATTAGGTTCGACAGGAACGGCATTAAATTCAGAAACACAAGGATCACCGATGAAAGGGGCAATCAGGCCTTGCTTTCAGGAGCCATCAACCATAAATCATTTAATGATTTTACCGTGGACCTGATAATCAATATGGACAAGAATGCCTGCCTGGTTCTGAACACACAGCAGAAGCATAATGAACTCTTTTACGGTACAGCATACGCATCAGGTGTCACGACAATTAAAAGCAATGCGAATATACTTTCATTTGATATTTCAGCAAGGACAGGAAAGGGCACCAGGCTTTTTATTCCGCTTAATTCGGGAATGTCGGTTTCCGAATCATCCTTCATTACCTTTATTAACCGGGATACGTCACGGATTGACGGAGCAAAGAAATTGCAGGCGGCTGTTGTCCAGCCTTCAGGTTCGGTTTTGGAGCTTAATATCGACCTTGATGTTACACCTGATGCTGAGGTTCAATTGCTTATCGATCCGAAGGCGGGAGATGTAATCAGGGGACAGGGTGAAGGAAAACTCAACATCAGCCTTAACAGGAATGGTGAATTTAAAATTTCTGGCGATTATGTAATTGATGAAGGCGATTATCTTTTCACCCTCAAGAACATCCTTAACAAGAGGTTTGAAGTTGAAAGCGGCGGCAAGGTTACATTCAACGGGGACCTTGAAAATGCAGAGATTGATCTGACTGCAAAATACAGGAACATCAGAACTTCCCTTGAACCAATACTCTATCCCATATTGCAGGATCCCAAATACCAGGCAAGGATCCCGGTTGAGCCTCAGCTGAACCTGTCAGGAAACCTCTTTAATCCCGTTGTTGGTTTCAATATCTACCTTCCGAATGCGGATGAGGAGACAAGGACTTACCTGAGAAACGCAATCACAACCCAGGAAGAGTTAAGCAAGCAGTTTATTTATCTCCTGGTGATGAACAGCTTCTTTGCAGATCCGTCTTTCAGGTCATCTTCAGGGGTTACCTCAACCGGAACATCTGCAGCGCTTGTGACCTCGACCGAGATGCTTGCCAACCAGGTGAGCAACTGGCTTTCACAGATCAGCAATGACTTCAATGTAGGGTTCCTGTACACCCCCGGAACGAGGGATATAAACTCGCAGGAGCTGCAGGTGGCACTTTCGACTCAGCTGCTGAATGATAAGGTAACAATAAACGGCAATTTTGATGTTGCCGGAACCGGGGCTGAAGAGACTCCGCTGATCGGTGACTTTGATGTTGAAATCGCACTAACCGAAAAAGTCAGGTTTAAAGTATTCAACCGGTATAATAAACCATATACCGGCAAGGGTGCACCATACACCCAGGGACTTGGACTTACCTACAGGCAGGATTTCAACAAATTCTCAGACCTTTTTAAAAGGAAAATCAATACAGACATAAAAAAAGAGGATGAGGTCACCATTGTAGATTGAGAGTTGATAAATATTATCATAATGTTATTAACACACAATAATAGACCATGCCATTTTTCCGTTTTGTAATATCTTCGCCCGTGAAAAAATAAAAAGGAAGAGGATAATTGATTGTTTATTAACTAATTAATACAAGGGGAAACTATGGGATTTTTACAATTCATTGTGCAGGAGTTACCTTCAGCAGCACAACCGGCAGTAGCAGAGAGACTTACCCTCCTGGATTTCGCAATCAAGGGTGGATGGGTGATGATTCCTATATTTATTTTATTCCTCGTTGCCACATATATTTTCATTGAGAGGTTTTATGTCATTAAAAGGGCTACAAGGGAGGATGCCAACTTTATGAACCGGATAAAGGATTACATACATGATGGCAAAGTGGATGCTGCAATGGCTCTGTGTAAATCGACCGATAGTCCCTCCGCCCGCATGATCGAGAAAGGGATCAGCAGACTCGGCAGGCCCCTTCAGGATATAAGCACTGCTGTTGAAAATGTCGGCAAGCTTGAAATTTCAAAACTCGAAAGGGGATTTCCCACACTGGCAACAATAGCAGGAGCCGAACCAATGCTCGGGTTCCTCGGCACTGTTATCG
Source organism: uncultured Bacteroidales bacterium (assembly GCA_963696535.1). GTDB lineage: Bacteria > Bacteroidota > Bacteroidia > Bacteroidales > VadinHA17 > LD21. The sequence continues at coordinate 337,346 of CAVOKP010000013.1, read as the reverse complement.
GAATGGTCCAGTCTTTTTATAACATGGAACAGGCAGGAAATAATATTGACGTTTCAATGATGTCAGGCGGAATTTACACAGCGCTTATAACAACCGTTGCCGGCCTAATTGTCGGTATCCTGGGATATTTTGCCTACAACACCCTGGTTGTCAGGGTGGAGAGAGTGGTTTTCAACCTGGAGGCCACCAATACCGAATTTCTGGATATTTTAAATGAACCGTTAAAAACAGTACGTTAAGATGGCAATATCACAGAGAAACAAGATAAGTGTTAATTTCAGCTCGACCGGCATGACAGATGTTGTTTTCAATCTGCTTATATTTTTCATGCTGACCTCAACATTGGTGCATCCTACTGCCCTCAAACTTCTTCTTCCGAAAGGGAGCACACAAACTTCGGCAAAACCCCAGACCACCATCTCAATTACGGCGGACCAGAAATACTTTCTGGAACAGCAGCCAGTAACACTTGAGACTCTGGAAGCGCTCCTGAAGCAGAAGCTGGGAGCAGAACCTGAAACATATATTTCGCTGCATGCAGATAAAAACGTACCTTTCGAAACCGTAGTGGCTGTACTTAACATTGCCCAGGCAAATAATTATAAACTAATAATTGCAACCTCATCCAAATAACGACCTGAGAAAGATCCCTTCCGAAAAAAGCAAGGGGATAATCGGCACATCAATAATGACCATCATCATATTGATTCTGCTGATCGTGGTGGCATTCAGACTGCCTGAACCGCCCGAAACCGAAGAAGGCATCCTTGTGAATTTTGGAACCGACGAGACAGGGCTAGGGATGATTGAGCCCTCTCCTCCGCCCGTGCAGGAAGAGGCTTCGGTTCCCCAGCCCGCCCCGGCCGCAGAGACACAGAAGGAAAAGGCGCTGCTTACACAGAATAATGAGGAGGCTCCCGAAGTAAAAAAGGTGGACCCTGAAATTGAAAGGAAACGGCTTGAAAAGATCGAAGCTGACAGGAAAATAAAGGAACAGCTTGAAGCCGAAAGGAAAAAGAAAGAGGCTGAAGAGGCTGAAAGAAAAAGGATTGAGTCTGAACAAAAACGGCAGGCTGATATAATGAATAAAACCCGTGATGCACTGGCAAATTCCAAAAATGCAGGAACAACATCCAAAAGTGAAGGCGAAGCCGGAGGTACAGGCAACCAGGGTGTCAAGACCGGAGCGGTGGATTCCAAAAACCGGGGTGATGGCAGCGGACTTGGAACTCAGGGAATATCATACGATCTTGGCGGACGCAGATTTCAGGTCATTGCCAAAACCCAATTATGAGTATCAGGAAGGAGGCAAAGTGGTTGTTGAAGTCAGTGTCGACAGGTCCGGCAAAGTGGTTCAGGCAATCCCAGGATTTAGAGGCTCCACAACTCTCGATGAAAATCTTCTCAAGGTGGCAAAGGAAGCAGCGCTTAAGGCAACATTTGAACCCAAACCCGATGCCCCAGCAGTCCAGAAAGGAACGATCACCTACAATTTTGTACTGAGGTAAATGGTTTATTAACCTCTTTTAGTTCACATTGAAAAGAGAGGAAATGATTTCATCATATCAACAACCTTCTCTCCGACATTTTTAATAACACTCTCATTGTCTATATTCGAAATCACCTCGTCAATAAGGTCTACAATGGTTCCCATATCCTCCTCCTTTAAGCCCCTGGTGGTGATTGCGGGTGTCCCCACCCTGAGTCCGGAAGTCAGGAAAGGCGACCGGCTGTCGAATGGTACCATGTTCTTGTTAACCGTAATGTGAGCCAGTACAAGTGTATTCTCTGCTTTTTTTCCTGATATCTCAGGGAATCTGGTCCTGAGGTCAATAAGCATCAGGTGATTGTCGGTTCCGCCGGAAATAACTTTATATCCTTTTGCAATGAATGCCTCTGCCATAACGGCTGCATTCCTTTTCACCCGTTCCTGGTATTTTCCGAATTCGGGAAGCAGTGCCTCTCCGAATGAGACTGCCTTTGAGGCAATAACATGCTCCAGGGGACCACCCTGTATCCCGGGGAAGATGGCGGAATTTAGAATTGAGGACATCATCCTCACCTCACCCTTGGGTGTCGTAATTCCCCATGGATTGACAAAATCCTTGCCCATGAGTATAATGCCTCCCCTTGGTCCCCTAAGGGTTTTGTGAGTGGTTGATGTGACAATATGCGCATATTTCAGCGGATTTTTGAGGAGCCCTGCTGCAATAAGTCCTGCCGGATGTGCCATGTCGACCATGAAGATTGCTCCTGCAGAATCAGCAATCTTTCTCATCCTTTCATAATCCCATTCGCGGGAATAAGCTGAAGCCCCCCCTATTATCAGCTTAGGTTTTTCCTTCAGGGCAAGCTCTTCCATCATGTCATAATCGACCAGGCCGGTATCTTCAATTACGCCATAGGCCACAGGCCTGTACAGAATCCCGGATGAATTTACCGGCGATCCGTGCGAAAGATGTCCACCATGGGCAAGGTTAAGGCCCATAAAGGTATCTCCGGGTTTCAGAACAGCGAGGAAAACAGCCATATTTGCCTGGGCTCCTGAATGAGGCTGCACATTAGCATATTCGGCATTGAAAAGCAGTTTAAGCCGGTCGATGGCAATCTGTTCGGTCTGGTCAACTATTTCACACCCTCCGTAATAACGGTTTCCGGGATAACCCTCGGCATATTTATTTGTGAGAACTGATCCCATGGCTTCAAGAACCTGGGGGCTTACAAAATTCTCCGAAGCAATCAGTTCAATTCCGTTCAGCTGACGCTGCCGTTCTTTTTCAATAAGGTCAAATACCACAGTGTCTCTTATCATTTTTACCGTATTTATTTTTAAATATTTACAAATATATATTTTTATTCCTCTGAGAACTGCACCAGCAAATCACGGTAAGTGGTGTACAGCCGCGATTTGGAGACAAAGCCTACATAATATCCTTTATCCAGAACCGGCAGATTCCATGCTTCTGTTTTTGTGAAGGCATCCATGACAACCTCAATGCTTTCATGAACATCCAGGTATGTCGGCGGAATTGTCATCAGATCCCTTACGAAAGTTGTTTTGTATAGATCGCTGTTGAACATAATTTCCCTTACGTCATCCAGGAGGACCACACCTTCGAGGATGTTATATTCATCCACCACCGGAAAGATATTCCTGTTCGACTTTGCTATTGTATGCACAAGTTCCCCCAGATTATCCGAAGACCTTACAGTTAACAGGTCCCTTTCAATTTCTTTCTTCCAGTTCATCCTGGTAAGTACTGCCTTGTCCTTATCGTGGGTAATAAGCTCTCCTCTTTCCGCCAGCTGAACATGATAGATTGAATGACGCTCAAAACCTCTTACTGTAATGTAGGCTGTTGTTGATGTTATTATGAGCGGGATCAGGAGGGTATAACCTCCGGTAATTTCAGCAATCAGAAAGATTGCCGTAAGGGGCGCATGCATAACGGCGGCCATTGCACCTGCCATGCCAACAAGCACAAATCGGTTATCGGGAAGATCAACACCGGCAAACCGGTTAAGAAGACTTGCAAGAAGAAATCCGGTGACACCGCCTATGAAAAGAGTCGGTGCAAATATCCCTCCCACACCGCCGGCTCCGTTTGTTGAACTGCTTGCAACGACTTTGAGAAAGATAAGACCCGCAAAGAACAGGACAAATATTATGTAGCTGTTGCCGAGTCCTGAAAATACAGAACTTTCAAATACAGTAACTGCATTGCCCTCCAAAAGTGACATTATTGTATCGTAGCCTTCACCATAAAATGCAGGGAACAGGAAGATAAGCATTCCCAGAACAGAGCCGCCGATTGCAAGCTTCACAAAATCATTGCTTATCTTTTTATAGTTGCTTTCAAGGAGGAGGGTCATCTTCGAGAAGAAGAGGGAGACGAATCCGCAAACAACTCCAAGCAGCAGATACCAGGGAATATTGGATATATTAAATGATCCGGCAATGGTGAATGAAAGGAGTACATTGTTGCCCATCAGAAAATATGCAACCGTTGCTGCCGTAACAGATGAAATAAGGAGCGGTACTATCGACGACATGGTCAGATCGAGTAAAAGCACCTCAAGTGTGAAAACAATCCCTGCAATCGGGGCCTTGAAGATTCCTGCAACAGCCCCTGCAGCACCGCACCCTATAAGCAATGTAACATTCCTGTAGTTAAGCCTGAAGTATTTTCCGATAACGGATCCAATCGACGAACCCGTCAGGACTATTGGGGCCTCTGCCCCCACTGATCCTCCGAAACCAATGGTAAGGGTTGTAGCAAGAAGCGATGTCCATGTATTGTGACCACTGATACGGCTCTTCTTTTTGGAAATTGCATAAAGCACCCTGCTGACGCCGTGACTGATGTTGTCCTTTACAATAAACCTGACGAAAAGCAACGTAAGCAACATCCCCAGAACGGGATAAGCAAGATAATAATAGCTTCCTGATTCAGGAGTGATTCCCTGGGTGAGTATCCTGTTTGTGTAATGGATCGCATTCTTGAGGGCTGCAGCTGCAAGGGCGCTGAAAAGTCCGACCACAAGGCTCAATATGTAAACTAATCTTACCTGATCAATTTCAAGATACTTTGTATAGAATTTCCTTAAAAACCTGTTCCTGACCATAATGATGCAAATATAAAAACATTAACAGACCTTCTCCGTTTTTTAAGTAAGTTTGTCCCTTTGAAACTTCGCGCGGAATGATAGACTTCAGCAGGTTCAGGCTGGACAACGGATTAAGGATAATTGTGCATGAGGACACTTCGACGCCCCTTGTTGCAATGAATCTTCTTTATGATGTAGGTTCCAGGGACGAAGATCCTTCGCTGACCGGTATTGCCCACCTGTTCGAGCATCTTATGTATTGCGGCACCAAAAGCATCCCTGAATATGATCTTCCGCTTCAGCTTGCCGGCGGGGAGAACAATGCATTTACGTCGAACGATATAACCAATTATTACCTCACACTTCCCGCAGGAAATGCCGAGACTGCCTTCTGGCTGGAATCTGACAGAATGCTTGAACCAGGTTTTACCGGGAAAAAGCTTGACATTCAGAAAAGCGTTGTGACGGAAGAATTCAAACAGCGTTACATGAACCAGCCATACGGAGATGCGATGCTTCTCCTGCGCCCCCTGGCGTATTCAACACATCCTTACAGATGGCCAACCATTGGAATGGATATTTCGCACATTGAAAATGTCACTCCTGATAATGCAATGGCCTTCTTTCTAACCCATTATACACCCAATAATGCAATTCTTGCCCTTGCTGGTAATATTGAACCGGAAAAGGCATTCGAACTTACCTGCAAATGGTTCGGATCAATATCTCCCCGGACCAGGAAAGAACGCCTCCTTCCCGCAGAACCCGTTCAGACTGAGGAAAGAAAGCTTACCGTCGAAAGGAATGTCCCGACCCATGCACTCTACAAAACCTGGCACATGGGTTCACGTCTAAGCAGTGATTACCATGCCTTTGATCTCCTGACCGATCTGCTGGCCGGAGGTGAATCGGGCAGGCTCCATAACAGGCTTGTCAGGGAGAGGAACCTGTTCAGCGAGATAAATGCCTATATCACTTCCGACATTGATCCCGGGCTTGTTGTAATAAGCGGAAAACTACTGAGGGGCACTGATATCTTTAAGGCTGATGACGCTGTAAATGAGGTTATTGATGAGCTTAAGGATTCCGATGTATCAGACTATGAACTTGAGAAGGTCAAGAACAGGTATGAATCTTCAAATGTCCTTTCAAACACCAGCATACTTAATAAGGCAATGAACCTTGCTGTTTGCGAGTTGCTCGGCGATCCCGGCCTTATTAACAGAGAGGTGGCTGACTTCAGGGCGGTAAGCGGCGAAATGGTCAGGGAAACTGCGACAAGGTTTCTTACTCGCGCGAACTGCTCCACCCTGTATTATCTCTCGTCAGGAAAGGAACAAAAATGACAGGATTCAGCCGGATACAACCCCCTGTTTATCCTTTTGATGCAAGGATGGATATCCCGGTCAGGGCTTTGACCCTTGGCAACGGTGCCGCTGTTTTCATGATCGAAGCCGGGACCGAAGAGATAATGAGGATCGAGTTTGTGTTCAGGGCAGGGATGATCAGGGAGGATCTTCCCCTGCTTGCAACCTCTGCCAACATGATGATGACTGAAGGTTCACAAGGTTATTCGGCTGAAGAACTGAACGACGTACTCGACTATTACGGAATTTTCCTGAACATGAGTGCAGAAAAGGAAAATGCGGGCCTTACCGTATTCTTTCTGAACAGCCATCTTGAAAAAGTTCTTGAATTACTTGTTGAGATACTCTTCCGTCCCCTGTTTCCCGGGAAAGAACTGGGAATTCTGATGAACAAGAGGCTGAACTGGTTCAGGGTCAACAGGGAGAAGGTCCAGAATATCGCTGGCGACAGGTTCTTTGAATCTGTTTTCGGTTCACATCACCCTTATGGCAGGCAGGCACAGGAAGCTGATTTCGCAGTGATAATGCCGTCGCTGCTTAAAGATTTTCATTCAAAATTCTACAGGCCTGAGAAGATGACCATGATAGTCTCAGGAAAAATACCTGTGTCAGCGACTGATTCCTTTGAGAAATACTTCGGCGGACTCCGTTCAATGGATATTTATATGGAAGATTCAAAGGCCAGTATTGCAGGAAATCCCGGGAAAAAAGTGCACATTGAGAAGAAGGGTGCGATCCAGACGGCCATCAGGATTGGTTCAGCAACTATAACCAAACGTCACCCCGATTACCCGGGACTGAAATTCCTGAATGTATTGCTCGGAGGATATTTCGGATCACGGTTAATGAAAAACATCAGGGAGGAAAAGGGATTCACCTACGGGATTCACTCATCTGTTTCATCATACGATCTGTCAGGTTATTTCCTGGTCTCAACGGAGGTTAGCAAGGAAAATGCAGCCCGGGCAATTGATGAGATACACAGGGAGCTGCAACTCCTCCGTTCAGTTCCCCCAGGAATCAATGAGCTTGAGATTGTAAGGAATTACATGGCCGGTGAAATGGTTAGGATGTTCGATGGTCCATTTGCAATTGCTGAAAGTTTCAAGGCAGTCTGGGAGTTCGGCCTTGATTTCAATTATTTCACAGGCATGATGAAAACAATAAGGACCATAACCCCGGATGAAGTAATGGAGCTGGCCTTGAAATATTGCACTAGTGAGGATTTTTACCAGATTACTGCCGGATGAGAGTGGAGAACAGGTTCTTATATATTATCCTGGCCCTGTTGAATCTTAATACTTCTAGCGCTTTTGCCCAAGTCAACTGTGAAGTACCCCTGCCTCCTGAGCTTACATCTGTCTCAATAATTCCTGAAACATCAACTGCATTGCTGAACTGGACCCTGAGTCCCTCACCCGGCATCTCGGCCTATATAATATATTTATATGATATCAGGCTCGGCAACCCGGGCTTCTTTGCCATCGATACTATCTGGGATCCGTCAGCCACAACCTGGTCCGACACAAGAATTCAGTACAAAAGCTTCCAGTACAGGATAGCAGCATTCAGGGCCGGGGCTCCGGGATGTCCAAGCGAGCTTTCGAATGTTTTAAGCACCATATTTGCTGATGCCGCAATTGATACATGCAAAAAGGAGATAAAGATATCTTGGAACAGGTATACCCCTCCTACCCCTCAGAATGTAACAAAATATACAATTCTGATGTCGCTTAATGGAGGCAGCTTCACTGAAGCAGGAAGTGTATCCCCCGAAACGTCAAGCTTCACAGTGAGTAATTTCGAAATCGGTGCAGCATATTGTTTCAGGGTAGCGGCAAATATCTCCGGTGGTGTGAATTCCTTTTCCTACAGGGCTTGTCTTACGGCAAAGATGCAGGTACCTCCCGGTTGGATAAATGCCGATTATGCCACCGTCATTGAACAAGGCGAAATTTCCCTTTCATTCTCCGTCGATCCGGGTTCAGAAATTGATCTTTTCGCCCTCGACCGCCGTAAGGGATATTCCGGCATCTTCACCCAGCTCGCTCAGATACCCGTGACTGACGGTGAAAAAGTAATATATGCCGACAATACTGCGACCCCGGATGCCGTCTGGTTCTACAGGCTCTCAGCTGTTAACTCCTGCAATGTCAGGGTGATAAGTTCCAACATTGCCTCAAATATGGACCTTGCGGTCAGGGCTGCCGGAAATGATATCCTGCTGCAGTGGAACAGGTATCGCAGCTGGAACGGACAGGTGGCATCGTACCGGATATTCATGGATACAGGAAACGGATTTGCCCAAAAAGATATTCTGACACCTTCAGATACGACCTACGCGGTTTTCGTACCCGATATCATGTACAACCTGACCGGTGATAAGGTCTGCTTTTATGTCTTGGCATCCGAGACCGGCAATCCTTATGGAATAACCGGAGAAAGTGCTTCGGATAAATCATGCATTTCAATTGAGGAAAATGTTACAGTTCCTAACATCTTTTCGCCTGATGGAGATGGGCTGAATGACCTTTTCAGGCCTGTCATTACATTTTCTCCTGCGACCTATCAGCTGACGATAACCGACAGGCAGATGAAAACCATATTTGAAACCCGCGATTACAATGAATCATGGGATGGTTCCGCGGATGGCAGTTCTGTTTCCAGGGGAGTCTATTTATGGTTCCTGAAATTAACCACACCTTCTGGCAGAAATATCACGCGCACAGGAACGGTGACAGTCATTAAAAACAGATGAATAAGCGTTATATTTGTATCCGGCAGAAAAGAATAGATTGATTTTTTTATGGGGAGCAAGGATATTTTTGATGAAGAAGACATAAACCGTATTCAATCTGAATATGATTCGCTGGTAAATAATCTTCTCAGGTGTAATAATCCGGGCGACCGGGAGCTGATCGGTAAGGCCTTCAATGTGGCAAACAAGTCCCACTGGAATATGCGCCGCAAATCGGGTGAACCCTATATCATCCACCCGATTGCCGTTGCAAAAATCGTCAACCAGGAAATCGGGCTTGGAGCCAGGTCCATAGCCACTGCCTTGCTTCATGATGCAGTCGAAGACACCGATTACACCCTCGAGGATGTAAAAAGGGAATTCGGTCCGAAGATAGCCTCACTTATTGATGGCCTGACAAAGATATCAGGCACATATAACAAGGGGAGTTCATCATCGATGCAGGCTGAGAATTTCAGAAGGATGCTTCTTACTCTCTCCGACGATCTCAGGGTAATCCTCATTAAGATTGCCGACCGCCTTCACAATATGAGAACTCTCGATTCGATGCCCGAGAACAAGAAAATGAAGGTGGCCGGAGAGACAATCTTCCTCTATGCACCTCTTGCCAACAGGATCGGATTGTATGCAATAAAAAGCGAACTCGAAGATCTGAGCTTCAAATACAGGCAGCCTGTCATCTATGAGGAGATCGCATCGAAGATGAAGCATGGGGAGAAGAAATACTATTCACTTATAAACAAGTTCAGCCTGCCAATCATAAACAGGCTAAATGAATCGGGACTAAAATTCGATATAAGCGGAAGGCCGAAATCAATTTTTTCCATATGGAAGAAGATGCAGTCGAAGAACGTCCCTTTCGAAGAAATATATGATGTCCTGGCTGTCAGGATAGTCTTTGAGCCCTTGCCCGGAATACCTGAAAAGACTACATGCTGGAATGTTTATTCGACAATAACCGATTCGTACCTTCCAAAACCTGACAGGCTTAGGGACTGGGTGAGCAGGCCCAAGCCAAACGGATATGAGGCGCTGCATGTAACGGTAATGGGGCCGGAGGGCCGGTGGGTAGAGGTCCAGATCAGGAGCAAAAGGATGGATGAGATCGCAGAAAGAGGTTATGCAGCTCATTACAAATACAAGGGAGACAACACTCCCGAAACCGAGCTTGACAAATGGATAAAAAAGATCCAGATGTTGCTTGAGAATCCGCTCGAGGACCCTATCGAGTTCCTGGATGAGTTCAAGATGAACCTCTTTTCATCCGAGATAATGGTTTTCACTCCAAAAGGGACACTTGTGAGCCTTCCAAAGGGAGCTTCGGCCCTCGATTTTGCCTATGAGATACATACCGAAATAGGCAACAGGGCAATCGGGGCCAAAATAAACTACAAGCTGAATCCCATAAGCGCAACACTGATGAGCGGCGATCAGGTGGAGATAATCACTTCGGATATCGCAAAGCCCGAAAAGGAATGGCTCTCCTTTGTCTCCACATCGAAAGCCAAGGAAGCGATAAAGAGTGCCCTCAAGACCGAATCAACGAACCGGATCCAGAAAGGCATGGAAATCCTTGAAAAGAAGCTTGCCGAACTAGGGCTTTCACCCAATACAGAGATTATCAGGAGGCTGATGCAGTCGTATGATGTTCCGAACAAGGATGAACTCTACTCCGGAATAGAACTGGGGACAATCAACCTCGATAGCATCAAAAAGATCATCAGGAAATCTCCGGCAAAAAACGTTATCAAATACTGGGAGCTTAAACTGCTTGGACCAAAAAAGGAGAAGAAGGAAGAGGAGGAGGAAATTAGCACCGGTAAAATAGATACGTCATCGCCTTTCCTTCTGAGGGAAAATATAGAAAATGCAGGACAGTCGTACGAAATTGCCAAATGCTGCAATCCGATACCTGGAGATGAAGTCATAGGGTACAGGTCGCCCGAAGGCGCAATCATAATACATAAACCAAAATGCCCGGTTGCCATCAGGATAATGTCGAACGAGGGAAACAGGATAATTGCAGTGAGATGGGCGATCCATAAGCTTGTCTCATTCCTTGCCAGGATAAGCATGACAGGAGTGGACAGGATCGGACTTGTCAATGACCTGACAAATATCATCTCCTCCGAACTTAAAGTAAATATGACAAATATCAATATCAGCGTCAGGGACGGGATTTTTGACGGGATAATTGATCTCTATGTTCATCATACACAAGACCTTAACAATCTGATTCTCAAAATTTCCAACATTAGGGGAATAGAAACCATCAAGAGGGTTGAGGATTTTTCCGAATAGATCCTGCAATTCAACTCCGGAGTGTTTCTGAGAAAATAATCTTACTTTTGCCATTATTTTAATTCAGACCAGATATGATTAACGATGATACCAGGTCGACGGTAAAGCAGATATTCACTGAATATCTCGAAAAGAGGGGACACAGAAAAACACCTGAGAGATATGCTATCCTCGATGAGATATATTCAAGGAGCGGTCACTTCGACGTTGAATCACTCTACATTTTCATGAAGAACAAGAATTACAGGGTCAGCCGGGCTACCTTATATAATACAATCGAACTTCTTCTCAACTGCAGCCTGTTGATAAAGCACCAGTTCGGTAAGAATATCGCTCAGTTTGAACGGGCCTATCAATGCAGTCAGCACGATCATCTTATCGATGTGGAGTCGGGGAAGGTGATCGAATTCTGCGATCCCAGGATAGATGAGATCATACGGACAGCCAGCAGTCTGCACAGTTTTACACCGTTGTATCACTCCCTTTATATCTACGGCAGACTAAAAGACGAAAGTTAAGGATGAGAATTAAAAAAGGGTTGTCTGTCCAGGCAACCCTTTTTTGCTCACAATACCTTTTATCAGAACGCGTAACCAAACGAGAAACCGAAGGGTACGCTCACGCTTGTCCGGTCTTTGAATGTATCCTGGTCCCAGTCAGTTCCCGTTAATTCATACTTTCTTGATACAAACCCCATTCCGGTATAAATATCAAGAGTAAATCCTCCGGAAGTAATTAATTGATATCCAAACACTCCGTTAATATTAATCTTAGTCCCCTTTATATAGTTGGATTCTTCTGCCTTGTTCTTTATCTGGGCTGTCGCATATGACACATGAGGTCCGACATAGAATCCCTCGGGTGCTGAAAGATCGCGGCTGATAAAATACTTATACATCCCCTGTACACGGAAACCGCTTGTTCTTACACCTGATATTTCACCTTCTTCGCCTTCATCATCTGAAAGATCGTCGAGATTCAGTAAAACACTTGGACCTATATACCCCACCCCAAACTGAATTGATGACTTTTCAGCAACAGCTGCTTCAAAAAGAACTTTATATTCACCTGTAAGAGGCATGATTACCAGCCAGAAAGGACCTCCAAGAGCTGACAGTGGATTCGTTTTAATAGTAAATCTATAATCCTTTTCTCCTTCAGTTTCCTGTGCAGAAACCGGAGATGCAAGAAGTAAAAATGCCATACTGATTAACAGAAGACACATTGCTTTTTTCATAATACTTTAAGGTTTTTAATACAATTCATACCAATAATTAATAAAGTTACGACAGACCGGAATTTTGAGGTCGCCCATAATTAATTATTGCTGACATTCCCCTTTCATTTATCAACAATATAATATCAACGTTATTTTCAGCCGTTTTATTTTGTAACTTCGAAACTGTTTTCAGAAATCCTGAAGTTTTAATATGAAGATTGATATATTGTTAGGCCTTCAATGGGGTGATGAGGGGAAAGGCAAGATTGTTGATGCCCTCTCTCCTTCCTATGATGTGGTGGCACGCTTTCAGGGCGGTCCGAATGCAGGGCATTCACTCGAATTCAATAATGTAAAGCACGTTTTGCATCTTATCCCGTCTGGCATTTTTCATCCTGATAAACTGAACATTATTGGCAACGGTGTGGTTCTCGATCCCGCTGTCTTCAAAAAAGAGATCGAAGAACTTGGACCGCCGGTGGAAGAGCTTGTAAGAAGGCTTGTCATTTCAGCAAGGGCGAACCTTATCCTTCCGACTCACAGGATCCTCGATGCAGCCTGTGAACATCAGAAAGGGATGCTTAAGATAGGATCGACCCTGAAGGGAATCGGTCCGGCATATACCGACAAGGCAAGCCGAAACGGCCTTCGAGCCGGAGAGATCCTTCACAGGGATTTCAGGAAAATGTACAGGGAGCATACTGAAGGCCATCTCTCCCAGCTTAAAAACTACGACTTTGATTTTGACCTTAATGAGTACGAGAAGGGATGGTTCGAAGGAATTGAAATGATGAAGAAGTTCAGAATAGAAAATACCGAGTATCTTATCAATAACCTGGTTTCTGAAGGCAAAAGAGTTCTTGCCGAGGGAGCCCAGGGGACAATGCTCGATCTGGATTTCGGATCATACCCCTATGTCACATCATCAAATACAATAAGTGCAGGAGCCTGCACGGGCCTTGGCATCTCACCCAGAACAATCGGTGAGGTCTTCGGGATCTTCAAGGCATATTGCACAAGAGTAGGAAGCGGGCCCTTTCCCACAGAACTCAATGATGAAACAGGTGAACTGCTCAGAAGGAAGGGATGCGAATACGGCGCCACCACCGGACGGCCAAGAAGATGCGGATGGCTCGACATTCCGGCACTTAAATATGCGATCATGCTGAATGGAACCACCAGTCTCTTTATGATGAAATCTGATATTATGTCGGGCTTTGAAACCATAAAGGTTTGCACTTCCTACAACATTGAAGGGAGGGAACAGGTTGAACTGCCTTTTAATAACAGCACCGCCATCGATCCTGTATATTCGGAACTCCCGGGATGGAAGGAAGATATCACGGGTATAAGGGATTACGCCGGGTTACCGGAAAATCTCAGAAATTATGTTGAATTCATCGAAAGGCTGACCGGATTACCGGTTACAATAGTATCGGTTGGGCCCGACCGCAACTCCACAATTTTCAGGTAGCCCCCGGTTACTTAAAAATATAGAGCCAGGCATCAATATCGACGGTGTCCTGAAACGCATCCAGCCGCTCCATTGCCTTTGAGAACCTGTCGTACGACTCAGCCACAACCAGGTCAAACTGGCTGTCATCCATTCTTACAATCCTGGTTTCGTAGCCTTGTTTCCGGTATTCTTCGGCCCACGCCTTGGCAAATTCCGGAGTCAGGAAACTCCCCACAACAATATTGTATTTATTACGGGCTTCATTGGCAGCCCTTTCCTGTTCTGCCTGTATAAGGCTGTCGAGACGGGCTTCCTCAATAGCCCTGAGGCGGTTTTCAGCCCTTTTCAGGGAGTCGGCCACCCTGATGCTGTCCTGCTGTGCTCTCAGCATTTCAAGTGTTTTTGCCTTTTTCCCGAACAGGCCTCTCTCCCTGATATTCTTACAGGAGGGTGAGAGTATGAGCAGCAGAGTAATTAAAACGATTGAAAATTGTCTCATGTCAAACTGTTTAGGATTTACCGGGATCCATTCCCTTGTTGATGAAGAATATTTTCAAAAATACAAATAATTGAAAACCAATCCAAGTCGCAGAATCTTAATTACATTTTGATTAATTCAGGTATTTGCAGGGATTTTGTATATTAGGCGACTGAAACAAAAGAGCAATAATTACGTAATTACAATGTAATTACAATGTAATTACATCAATTTAAATCCTTTGCCTGATGAAATCACTGATCCGGTTTTTCGAAGAGAGTGTTGAAAAGTTTGAAAGCAACGTTTACCTGTGGGAAAAACCACAGGACAAATATGAGGGCACAACATTTGGTGAAACCAGAAAACAGGTATATGAATTTGCCGCCGGGCTGATTAAAATGGGGATAAAAAAGGGCGACAGGCTGTGCCTGATCTCGGAGGGGCGCAATAACTGGGTAATAGGTGAACTTGGAATACTTTATACAGGCGCTGTAAACGTTCCGCTTTCGGTAAAGCTTACTCACGAAGAGATCAAGTTCAGGATAAACCACTCCGGGTCAAGAATGGTACTGGCATCATCGATTCAGGCAATCAAGCTTAAGGGAGTTATAAAGGATTGTAAAACCATCGAAAAGATAATTCACTTTGACACACAGGAAGATTACCTTGAAAATGAAATCCATTTCAACGAAGTAAGAAAGGCGGGAAGGGAATGGCTTGAAAAACCTGAAAACCGCAAGAGATTTGAGGAGATTTCTTCCGAAGTCACACCCTCCGATTTCGCAAATATCTGTTATACATCCGGAACAACAGCTGATCCGAAGGGGATAATCCTTACCCACGGTAATTACGTTACAAATATTTACCAGGCATACAGCTTGATGGATATTCCCTCATTTTACAAAACCCTCCTTATACTCCCATGGGATCATTCGTTCGGGCACACCTGCGGGATATATGCCTTTATGGGAAGGGGAGCCAGCATTGCCTCGGTCAAAACAGGGAAAACACCAATGGAAACCTTGAGGAACCTGCCATCGTGCCTGAAGGAGATCAAACCAAACCTACTGATGAGTGTTCCGGCTATTGCCAAAAATTTCAGGAAGAATATTGAAAAGGGAATAAAGGAAAAAGGAAAGGTTATTGAACTCCTGTTCAATCATGCCATTGAAATTTCATATACATATAACAAGGAAGGATGGAACAAGGGTCTTGGGCTGCAAAGGCTTAAAAAACCGCTGATTACGCTTTATGACAAGATCCTTTTTAAAAAGATCCGTGAGAGCTTCGGAGGCGAACTCGACTATTTTATCGGTGGAGGAGCCCTGCTGGATATTGAACTTCAAAGATTCTTTTATGCCCTTGGGATTCCAATGTACCAGGGTTACGGACTCAGCGAGGCATCTCCTGTCATTTCATCCAACTCTGCCGGCAGGCACAGGCTCGGCTCATCAGGTGTTCTTGTCAATAATATGGACCTTAAGATCTGCGATGATGATGGAAAAGAGCTCCCCTCAGGCCAAAAGGGCGAGATTGTAATAAAAGGCGGCAATGTTATGCACGGCTACTGGAAAAATGAAGCTGCAACCCGCGAAGCAATAAAAGACGGTTGGCTTTATACGGGAGACATGGGATATATGACTGAAGATGGCTTTCTTTATGTCCTCGGAAGATTTAAGAGTCTGCTTATTGCCGATGACGGGGAAAAATTCAGTCCTGAAGGAATTGAGGAAGCAATCTCGCAACAATCCAAATATATCGATCAGTGCATGCTCTATAATAATCAGAAACCTTATACAGTTGCTCTGATTGTTCCAAACCAGCATGCACTTAAGGTTTATCTAGAGGAGAAGAACCTTACTGCCGATTCCGATGAAGGCAAGCGCTCAGTTGCCACCCTGCTTGAAAATGAAATGAATGAGTACCGTACCAGCGGGAAATATGGCAGCATGTTTCCGCAAAGATGGCTGCCCGTTGCAATGGGAATACTTGAAGAGGGTTTTTCGGAAGATAACGGACTGATGAATTCGACAATGAAGATTGTGAGGGGCAAGATTATGGACAGGTATGCCGATCTTATTGAATATCTCTATACTCCATACGCAAAGGATGTAAGCAACGAAAGGAACATCGAGGAAATTGAGAAAATGAAACTTGGCTGACCAGCCTGGCCCGGCCACTAAACAACAAGCCGGCTCTTAAACGGAAGAAATGTCATGAAATCGGCATGATGGACGATATAAGCCTCTGTTGTCCGCTTTACTAAGTCACCCTCATGGGCGTGTGCAGCAATAATGTGGCATACTTCGGGAGGAATCCCGCACTCTTCTGCAAGCGATACCCCTGAAAAAGGGTGCCTGAGATATTGGCCATATTTTCCCTGTATAGCTTTTCCGGTTGCATCAAGTTCATATTCAAGTAGTTTGCCGACATCAGCAAGTATGGCTCCGGAAATCAGGACATCCATGTTAACAGTCAGGTTGTTCCCGAAGAATTCATTCATCTTCTCCCCGCTTGCTTTTGCAACATGAACAACACATCTTTTATGTTCCATAAAAGTGACCTTCATATCCGGTCCGCAGAGAAGGGTAAAGGGGATCCTGTCGAGATCTTCAGCTTTCAGTACGCTCCTTTGGAGTGCAGTCTCCCAGGTTTTTGCGGTCTTCTCACGGAGGCCGGCGTCATTGATCCATTCGAGTTCGGGCCACAGTTTTTTTACAACTTCATCCATATTGAAGGATTTTAATCAATTTAATCTCGAGATAATCGCATCAGTCATCTCCACGGTCGATGCTGCGCCATTTGAAATAACTTCAGGAGAGCCGGTCATCTTCATCATGTCATAGGTCCTTGTCCTGCCTTCAAGGATTAATCCGGCAATGGCTTTCCTTATTTTCTCCGCCGGCTCTTTCTCGCCGATATAATCGAGCATCATGCAGGCCGACTCGATCATTGCAACCGGATTGACAATGGGGATCTCATAATCAGCATATTTAGGTGCTGATCCGTGCGTCGGTTCAAAAACAGCAATTCCGTCCTCTGAGAACTGGGCGCTGCAGGCAAAGCCAAGGCCTCCGATGAGACCCGCAAATGCATCGGAGGCAATGTCGCCGAACATGTTACCGGCAACAATAACCCCGTAATCCTCAGGATTTTTTGTCAGCCACATCATCTGGGCATCAATGTTCGTATTGAGAAGCTTTATATCAGGATATGAGCTTTTCTGGATCTCTTTTGCCAGTTTCCACATCAGGCCCGAAGTCTCCCTTATTACATTGGGCTTCTCACATACGGTGACCGACCTGTAGCCATATTTCCTGGCATAGTCAAATGCCGCCTGAAGGATCCTTTCTGTAGCTCTCCTTGTAAATATCCTGGTCGAAACAGACAATTCCTCAACCGGAACCCTGCCAAAGTTTTCAGCAAATTTGGGATGTGTCAGAAGTGCCTTGTAAACCTGTTCAGGCGGATTCGTCCATTCAACACCCGAATAGAGGCATTCGGTATTCTGCCGGAAAATTACAACATCAACTACAGGCTCCTCTATCGTATTTCCTTTTCCCCTCCTGATAAAGTTGAGAGGATTCCCTTTATATGATCTGCATGGCCTGACACAGATATCGAGATTGAATTTCTGTCTGAGTCCGACTATCGGGCTTGAGTACGTATAACCTTTCCCCTGAAGTGACGGATCTAGTTCAGCCTTTGCCTCTTCATTTGGTTTGGATGTTATGGCTCCGAACAATGCTATCTTATGTTTCCTAATAAGATCAAGTGTTCTCTGAGGGAGGGGATTTCCTTCCCTGCACCAGAATTCCCACCCGATATCACCATGAATATATTCCGCTTCAAATCCGGAAGCATCCAGTACCCTTAAGGCCTGCTTCATCACTATACTACCGATACCGTCGCCCGGTAGTGTTACTATTGTCCGTTTCGCCATGAAAGTTGAGTTTTAGGATATCATACACGGTAAAAATAGTAAAAAATCAGTACTTTTAGGTCTTACTGTAAGCCAATTAAATAAGTATGAACCTTATATCCGAACTAAATCCAGTCCCTGTATGGACCTATTTTGAAGAGATCTGCAGGATACCGCGGTTGAGTAAAAATGAAGGTAAGATCAGAAATTACCTTCTCAGATTTGCTGAAATGAATAAACTAGAATCGAAGGAAGACACCACCGGGAATATCCTGATAACAAAACCTGCCTCGCCCGGGTTTGAAAACACGAAAACACTTGTTCTTCAGAGTCATATGGATATGGTTGGGGAGAAGAATTCAGATTATCCCCACAACTGGCTAACCGATCCGATTGTTCCCTATATTGAAGGTGGTTATGTCAGAGCCAGGGGGACAACCCTGGGTGCAGATGACGGTATCGGAATAGCATCGCAGATGGCTGTGCTTACGGACTCCGGGATCAAAGCCGGCAAAATTGAATGTCTCTTCACCGTTGATGAAGAAACGGGGATGACAGGCGCCATGAATCTTCAGCCAGGATTTTTTGAAGGTAAGACACTGATAAACCTCGATTCGGAGGACGAAGGGATATTGTTCATAGGGTGCGCCGGAGGAATGGATACCGTTGGAAGCCTTAAATACGAGAGCATTCCTTTGCCCGGCGGATCGTCCGGAATTGAAATCTCATTAACCGGCCTGCGGGGTGGACATTCAGGAGATGAGATCCACAAAGGTTTCGGAAATTCGGTCAAGCTTATGACAAGGATATTGAAATACCTGTCGGATAAATTCTCAATTTCTGTGACCAGGTTTGACGGGGGAAATCTCCGCAATGCCATTCCCAGGGAGGCATTTGCCGTGATCGCAGTTGATTCGACGGTAAAAGACGATGTAATTGAAACGATAACGGCATATCAGGATGGCCTGAGCGGAGAATTCGGTGAGCTTGAGAAGGATCTTAAAATTGCTACAAAAGCGATTGAAGCCCCTTTGAAGGTTATGGACAGGGAGAGCCAGGCCAGGCTTCTGAACTCTCTCAACTGCTGCCCTCATGGTGTGATTGCATGGTCGCACGAAATGGATGATCTGGTTGAAACCTCAACAAATCTTGCTTCGGTGAACTTCACGGAGGGTAATGTTATAAAGATTATAACAACCCAGAGAAGTTCAGTTGAATCTTCAAAGCATAATGTTGCCGGAATGGTTGAATCGTGCCTCTTGCTTGCAGGTGCTGATGTAAAACACTCTGATGGTTATCCGGGTTGGAAACCGAGCCTGAAGTCGGAGATCCTGAGGATCACACGTGAATCATATTTCAGGCTTTTCGGTAAGGAACCTCAGGTAAAAGCCATCCACGCAGGACTTGAATGCGGGCTCTTCTACGAGAAATTCAGCGGATTGGATATGATTTCATTCGGGCCCACGATAAGAGGTGCCCATACGCCGGAAGAAAGGATTGAAATCAAAACGGTTCAGATGTTCTGGGACCTGCTGACCGACGTTATACGAAGTTCTCAGTCGTAAGCAAGGAACTCATCCTTACCGGCCCCGCACACCGGACACAAATAATTATCCGGGAGATCGTTGAAGGCGGTTCCCGGTTCTATCCCGGAGGATGCATCCCCTTCTTCAGGATTATAGATATAACCGCAGATGACACATTTATATCGTTCCATATAATAAATCCTTATTTCTTTATCTTCCTGACAACATCTATTACTGTCCCGTCGACCCATTTTATTGCAGCGACAATCTCATCCTCAAATTCAGGTTTCGAAGGCTTGCCACAGATCTTCTCAGCCTCTTCCCTAAGCCCGGCAATTGTCTTTACCGGCAGTCCGCTATCCTTAACACTATCAATAAGATCCTGCCTAAGAGGATTGATTGCAATTCCCCTTTCAGTAATAATAACATCGATAAGTTCACCCGGACCGCATAATGTTGTAACCTCATCAACAATTACAGGGATCCTGTCGCGGAACAAGGGAAGAGGAAGGATAACATTCCTTGCATGGAGGCAGTTCTGCCAGCCTCCGATTCCATGAAGGAGATATCCATCCGAATGCGTAACAACGTTTCCGTTGAAATTCAGGTCAACTTCGGTGGCCCCGAGGATCATGATATCCATCATGCTTGTAAGATTTCCCTTGGAGTGGAAATTGTAGGCATTGAAAACCGGATATGGAACATGATTTGGATTCTTGCTGACAGATATAACCGAATCCAGATCGAAAGCCTGGGCATCAAGTATATATCCCATTTGTCCCTGTTCAAGCATCTCCACCATGTATTTTGTGCTGCCTCCGAATCCGAATTTTGATTTCCAGCCTTTTTCCTTGAGTATCCCGTGCAGAAAAACAGCTATTGCCAGGGAAGTGCCTCCTGCTCCGGCCTGCATTGTAACTCCATCCCTGAGGATGCCTGATTTTTCGAGGAAGGCAGCTGTCAATTCAGCTATTAGCAGCCTGTCGGGGCTTTTCGTTATCTGTGTTGTGCCTGAAACTATCTTATCGGGTATCCCGATCTTGTCGACTACGACGACGTAATCAACATAATTGCCCTCAATTTCCATCGGAAAGCAAGGAAGATCAACCAGATTGTCGGTCACAACAATAACCTTCCCGGCGTACATCGAATCAGCTTTTGCATACCCCAGAACACCGCATGCTGAAATCCCTCCGGTTCCTCTGGCATTTCCAAATGGATCGGCCGTGGGTGCAGCCAGAACTGCAATATCGATTTTTACTTCACCGTCCTGGATTGCCTGAACGCGGCCGCCATGAGAGCGCAAAACGGCCGTGCCCTTCATTTTGCCTTCGGATACAAACCTCCCGAGGGGTCCGTTCATGCTCCCTTCAATCCTGTTGATGGTTCCATCCTGCAGATATTTGATCACAGGATCGTTGCATGGGAAGGAGGCTGAAGGGAACCAAACCAGGTCCTTCACTCCCATAGCCGAAGCTATTTCAAACACCCTGTTGCTGACAAGGTCGCCATCTCTCAGGTGGTGATGTGTTGAGATTGTCATTCCATCGCGGATACCGCATCTCAGAAGGGCTTCCTCCAGTGTGGCTACCACCTTATTACCGTCGTCCGGAAAATCAGAACAGGAAGGAATGGGGGGACCATATTTATTTCCATAGGGTCGGTGTTTTCCGACACCCATAAAAGGGATTGCCGGCTTGCCATTGATCTCTGTGGGGACAGCCCTTCCGGCTGCATTTATAACTGTCGGGATCGCCATATTGAAAGCTGTTAATTGGATTATTTAAGTTCTGCTGACATTTCATCCATCCAGTTTCCAGGAATCAACCCAAGCTTTACAGCCAGGGATATTATTTTTCGAGCCCTGGCAACTACCGGAGGATCGATCATTTTTGAACCAAGGGAAACAACACCCAGTCCCATGGAAAGGGCATTTTCAGCTGCCACAACTATTTTTCCGGCCTTTTCTATTTCATCGGCACCAGGTAAAAAGCCTTTCCTGATGACAGGGATCTGCCGCGGATGGATGCATCCCATCCCTTCGAACCCCAGAGCCCTGGAAGAGTGAACATTCTGAAGGAGTCCCTCCATATCGCCGACATCCGAAAATACCGAATCAATCGGTTGGATACCTGCAGCCTTTGCAGCATTGATGATCCTGGTCCTGGCGTAGAGTGTCTCCCCTCCTTCCCTTGTCCTTGCGACTCCCATATCAGCGGTCAGATCTTCGAGCCCCACCGCCATTGCCACAACACCTGAGGCAGAACGGGCAATTTCAAAAGCCATCTCAACACCGAGGGCAGTCTCAATGATCGGCATGAGATAAACCGGATTTTCAAGCCCGGCTTCTGACCTTATCCCTGAAATTTTCTCCTCAATATTCCTTACAGTCCCAGCATCTTCACATTTAGGGATCAGGACCAGATTGACATTTTGCGGAATAACCGCCTCCAGGTCTTTAATACCCCTCTCACCCTGGTTTATCCTTACCATCCGTTCTGCTCCATTGAAATCCAGCTGCCTCAGGGCGTTCCTTACCAGGATCCTGGCTTCATCCTTCCTGGCGGGAGCGACGGAATCTTCAAGATCGAGGATTATCCCATCAGCTGAATGCAGACCGGCATTAATCATTAACCCGGGTGTATTTCCTGGAAGATAGAGCCTCGTAAAGCGAAACCGGTCAGGCAGAGTACAATATTTGTTCTCATCCGGCATCTCCGGAAGATAATCCAGTTGGGTTGATATCAGCTGTTTTATTGCTGATTCAAGACGGGCTGAGATTACGAAAGGCAAAGCCCCAGAGTCGTCAATAGTGAGCACAGCATTCCTGATCTGGTAATAATTCAATATCTCAATACACTGATTGTGTATTGATTCTCCATATAGAACCCCGACTTTTGATTTCAGTCCGATAATAATCCCGCCCTCTTCCCTGAGTTCCAGACTCATTTCGCAGTCGGACCTGACCTTCGGACCTGAATTTCCTGATTTTGCAAAGTTGCCGCTCATGTTCCCAAAAGTTTTATTTCGTATAAACTGATCTCAATCCATTTCCATGATCACCTCATCCTGCAGAACTGTCTGGCCTTCTGTAACCCTTATTCCGGTGATCACTCCATCTCTTTCTGCCTTGATCTCGTTTTCCATTTTCATGGCTTCAAGACTGAAGAGTTTCTGATTTTTTAACACTGTCTCGCCCTGTTTGACAAAGAATCTGACTACAATCCCAGGCAGCGGGGATTTTATTTCGGTTTTCGGGCCGCCCGATTTCTTCTCGATCTCCTTCTGTGGATCCTTCACGCCTGACCTCACTACTATTGGAGTCTTACCCGGCTTCTTGCTTCTTTCGATTTCAACAGTAAAATCCTCATCATTCACTTTCAGCTTAGCTACATTCCCGTCAAGGGAAAGAATATTCACATCATAATTCTTCCCTTTTATTGAAAACTTAAAGTTTTTCATGTTTTTATGTTCCTTTAGTCTATTTCATGCCAACCAACTCAACCCTATTTTACCCCCAAATTCCTATATGTCATCCACCCCCTTAATCCCCCATCCGGGGGACTTATGAAACCTTCAATCCTTCTGAGCCCCCCACTTGGGGGATTGGGGGGTTGATCTCCTCCAGGCATTTCAGGATTATCTTAAATTCCTCATGCTGTACAGCTTGGAGCTCCATGGAGAATAGGTTTTTGAAACGCGCTTGACAGTGATTATATCGCTCTCCTCATCGTGCATCTCATTGAAGTACATATATAACGCCAATGCGATTGCTGCCTCAGTATCCGGAGTCCTGATTTCTGTGGACTTCTCTGTCTTCGCCTCTGTTGATCTATTTTCCTTCAGTTTTGATCTATATTTTTTGATCAGGGGAACTACAACCCTGAAAACTAAGTATACAATAACTATCGACAGCAGGACGATGTTCAGCAGTATCAGAAGCCTGATTGCCGATGTTTCATCGATGTTTATGATGAAAAGGTTACTGAAGTTATTATGCATAGTTTTATGGTATGGCTACAACGGGATATTTGCATGTTTTTTCATTGGACCGGGATCCTTTTTGGTGGCGATTGTCCGCAGGGCCCTGATGATCCTGAACCGAGTGTTCCTGGGTTCGATGACATCATCAATGAAGCCGTATTTTGCTGCTTCATACGGATTTGCAAACCTGGCCCGGTATTCCGCCTCTTTTTGAGCAATGTATTTTGCCTTTTCCTGGGGATCATCGATTTCAGCCAGGGTTTTTCCCTCGAGTATCTCGATAGCGCCTGAAGGGCCCATCACTGCTATTTCAGCGGAAGGCCAGGCATAATTGATATCTCCCCTGAGCTGTTTTGACGACATAACGCAATGCGCTCCACCGTATGATTTTCTAAGGGTAATGGTGACCTTGGGCACTGTTGCCTCGCCGTAGGCAAACATAAGCTTTGCACCGTGAATGATTATTCCTCCGTATTCCTGGCCGCTTCCGGGCAGGAATCCCGGAACATCAACCAGGGTTACAACAGGGACATTGAATGCATCGCAGAATCTTACAAACCGTGCGGCCTTTCTAGAGGCATCAATATCAAGTACTCCTGCCAGAAAATTGGGCTGGTTGGCAATGATCCCGACAGGCATACCTCCCATTTTGGCAAATCCAACGACTATGTTTCGTGCATATCCGGCATGAATCTCGAGAAATTCGCTGTAATCGACAATTTTGAAGATTACGTCCTTTATATCGTAAGGATGATTGGTATTTTCAGGGATAATGCTGTTGAGGTCATCCTCCTTGCGGTCAATAGGATCGTCGCATTCGGTAAGGGGCGGCTCCTCCAGATTATTCTGCGGGAGATAGCTCAGAAGCTTCCGGATAAGCAGAAGTCCTTCTTCTTCCTCATCGACGACAAAATGCGCGACACCCGATTTGGTGCCATGAACCGCTGAGCCGCCAAGATTCTCGGTTGAAATATCCTCACCTGTAACAGTCTTTGTAACCTTGGGACCTGTAACAAACATATAGCTGCTTTTCTCGCTCATAATAATAAAATCGGTAAGCGCAGGGGAATAGACCGCACCGCCTGCACATGGACCGAAAACCGCAGAGATCTGGGGGATGACCCCTGAAGCAAGGATATTCCTTTCAAAAATCTCGGCATATCCCGCAAGGCTTCTCACTCCCTCCTGTATGCGAGCGCCTCCGCTGTCATTAATCCCGATTACCGGAGCGCCAACCTTCATTGCCTGGTCCATTACCTTACAGATCTTCTGCGAAAAGGCCTCCGACAGCGATCCTCCGAATATCGTAAAGTCCTGTGCGAAAACATATACCACCCTTCCGTCAATGGTGCCATGCCCCGTTACCACACCATCGGTAAGGAATTTCTTGTTGCCCATGCCGAAATCCTCAGTCCTGTGAGTGACGAACATATCAAACTCTTCGAAGCTTCCCTCGTCAACAAGTATATTTATCCTTTCCCTTGCAGTTAATCTTCCCTTTGAATGCTGATCCTCGATTTTCTGCAATCCGCCTCCGATCCGTGCTTTTTCACGGAGATCAATCAGTTGCTTAACCTTTTCCTGGCTATCCATTTGGAATTTATTATTTAAAAGTATTATTTATTAACGTGTCGTGCGCTTGAAATTATAATTATATTGACTTGCGATCCTTAGCGTCTTTGTGACTTAGCGGCATTTCTTTTTGCCAATAAGACACTATGGCACCAAGTTTCACAAAAAAGGTTATGTGTTATTCTGTTTTGCGCCCGCATAATTCAATAAGTACTCCGCCAGTTGATTTCGGATGTAGAAAAGCTATATCAAGACCTTCAGCTCCTTTCCGGGGATTGGCATCGATCAGCCTTACTCCTTTTTTTTCTGCATGCCGGAGCTGTTCGTCGATATTTTCAACGGCAAATGCGATATGGTGGATCCCCTCGCCCTTCTTTTCTATGAATTTTGCAATTGGTCCTTCGGGATCAGTCGATTCGAGCAGTTCAATTTTTGTCTGGCCGATTCTGAAAAATGCCGTTCTCACTTTCTGATCAGCAACTTCTTCAATATTATAGCATTTAAGCCCGAAAACCTGCTCATAAAAGGCCACTGATGCGGCAAGATTGGTAACAGCAATCCCAATATGTTCAATATGTGAGGGTTCCATCTGTTGATATTTGAAAATACAAAAAGTATAATTTAAGCAAAATTAGCTGCTTAAAAATACCTCAGGCAGATAAATATCATGTTTATAAAATTTTCGCGGATGGAATAATGTCAGAATGGAAATTCCACAGGAGTAGTGATCTCTGATTCAACATTTTCGGGCTTTTTGGCTGCCATATGCACAGTGTTTCCATCGACAAAGATAGCCTTGTAGGGAGTTACCGGGCAGGCATACTCACAATGCCCGCATCCGATGCAAATATCCTGATCAGTATCAGGAATCACAAGGTTGCCCTCATAGGGTATCATGAACACGGCTTTGGTCGGACACGCCTCGGAGCAGGCCCCGCAGGCAGTCTTTTCGGTTTTGACAATGCAGTTATCCTTGATAAAAACAACCTTGCCAATCTGGGTCAGCTTCTTGGCTTCGAGCAAAAGCGGCTTTAATGCGCTGGTCGGGCATACTTCCGTGCATACAGTGCAGTTGTATGTGCAGAAACTTGCATGATAGTCCATTACAGGCTGCAAAAGTCCGGCAATGCCGTATTGCTTCACCGAAGGCTTGAGAACATTGTTGGGACAGGCTGCAATACAGAGTGAACAAGCCGTACAGTGCCTGGTGAAATCTTCTATCGATCCGGCTCCGGGAGGACAAACCCAGGAGGTCCTTTGCTCCTTAACCGTAGATTCCTTCTTCGGGACCGGAACATTCTTCTTATCCTGGGCAGTTGCATACCTGGTGATCCCGAACAGCATCATCAGGGATCCGGCAACAAATTTACGCTTTCCCTCGTCAGTCCCCGCCGCTATGTTCCTGGAACCTATAAGACTATACGACAAGGCCTTGTCGGGACAGATGTCAATACAATTGAAGCAATCCACGCACCGGCTTACATCGACATGGTAATTAAGGAAATCTATGCACGACGACTTGCACCCGACAGAGCACCTTCCGCATCTGGTGCATTTGCTTTCATTGAATTTGATCCTGAAAAGGGAAACTTTCGATATCAGTCCAAGCAATGTCCCTACCGGGCAGATCATGTTGCAATAGAGACGCCCCCTTACAAACGACATAATTCCCACAAGCAGAAAGAATATGACAGGTATAGAATAGGTGAGCAGACTGAATCCCTTGATTTCTATGTGATGAAATGTATACACATCGAATTTCCCAAGGATCCATGCAATGAAATTATTCAGAACAAGTACGACAGGCTTGCCGAAATAGGTCATGAAACGCCCGAAGATGCTGTAGGGATCCAATAGAGTAACAAGGTAAATACCCCAGATAATACCAACTCCGAGCGTTACCGCAAGAAGAAAATATCTTATTATTGTATGTGGCTTTTTAAAACCGAACCTTCTGAATTTTTTCTTAATCTTTCCTCCTATCCGGATGAAAAGGTCCTGCCCAATGCCGAGGGGGCACAGGAATGAACAGTAAGTTCTACCTGAAAGCAGGGTAAGCAGGATCACAATAAGAAACCCCCCTGCAGCCATGGTTTTGAGGTCAATATACCTGATGAGTGATGGAATGAATTGAAGATACAGCAGATAGCTTATGTATTTTTCGGGGATTACCGACCTGAAGTCAGCAAATACGAAAATAAAACAGATCAATACGATTGCAGAAAACCCTGTCCGGAGTTTTCTGAGTAAGGAGGAAGTCATTACGGTTTACATTTTAATTCGCTTGATATTGAGGGAATCAAGGTTCATAGTACCCAGGCCCATCTTATCCGCGATGGGAATATAATCTATTTTAAGGGGATCAACACCAAGCATTTTTGCTGCTGCCGTATCTCCCGCGACCCAGTCGGCTGTTATTATCTGGGATTTCATCTGAACGACATCTTCCTTTGAGACACCCTGCGGCCCATTCTTGACCATAACATTATAACAATCAATGACATTAAGAACCGGCTTCTTTTCAAACAGGGCAAAGTCAGCTATGCACTGATGCAGATCGTTTGAATGCCAGAATCCCCTGTCCCAAACAATTCCCATGGTATTTTTCAGACAGGCTGTCATTCTTGTTGAATTATGATCCTTAAGGACCGGAACATTAATGAATACATCTGTCTCGAGAAGCAGCTCATGCACTTTGGCTTTTTTCAGTTTTTTCCCTCCCGGGATTTCGATTTCCTGATAATAGTTCTCCGAGTTTCCGGGAACAACCTTGGCACCTGCAGATTTAGCTGCCTTCTCAATTCCTGAATTTTTGTATGTGTTTACCCAGTTGTCGCAGGTGTGATCAAAAACATAAACCTCCCTGGCCCCTGCCTTGAAGCAGTGCTCGATAATCCTTTTAACAAGGATAGGATTCGTATTGGCTGCGAGTTCAGGGATCACATCCCACCCGATATTTGGTTTTACAAGTACTTTCTGACCTTTCCTGATAAAGGCTCCCATCCCTCCCAGCTCCTGGATTCCGAGATCGAACATCGCGTCGGGATTTCCTCCCATGATGGCAACCATGTCGTATTTTGCCGGGGTTGGCGATGATGCCCATAATCTGCCATATCCTCCCAGACTGAGAGCAGCGCCTGCGGCAAGTCCTGCTCCTGCTGAGGTTTTAAAAAAATCTCTTCTTCTCATTGCAGATCGTTGAAATTTAAAATGGTTAACCGAAAAGTTTTCAAAAATACGATTTTTTTTTTATTATTCCTCAACGATAGTAAATTGTATATTAGCGGCGTAAAACAGGTTAAAACTGTCCAATACATTCCAGCTTTAGCCGTTTCCATTTATTAACAAAAAAATTGACTGTCCATGAAAGTTCTGTGCTACGATTGTTTTTCAGGAATCAGCGGTGATATGAATCTTGGTGCGATGCTCGATCTGGGTATTGAGTTTTCTTATCTTAAAAACGAGCTGATGAAGCTTAACCTGAAGGGTTGGGAACTGGTTGCCGGTAAAGCCCAGAGACACGGGATCACCGGAACGAAAGTCACTGTGAGGCAGACTGTGCATGAACATGCCCACAGGCACCTTTCAGATATTGAAAAAATCATCATTGGATCATCGCTTCCTGATTCAGTTAAGAAGCTGAGTATGAATATTTTTATGAAAATTGCAACTGCTGAGGCCACAGTCCACGGTATCGGGGTAGATGAAGTTCATTTTCACGAGGTGGGCGCAATCGATTCAATTATCGACATTGCAGGCGCTGCAATCTGTTTCAATGCCCTGGACGTCGGAGCCGTTTACGTCTCGGATGTGGAGCTTGGCAGTGGATTTGTTAACTGTGACCACGGCAGGCTTCCTGTTCCGGCTCCTGCAACGGTTGAGATAATCAAGGGAATACCTGTAAGGACAGGAGGAGTGGATTTCGAGGCTACAACTCCAACCGGAGCTGCGATAGTTGCAGCATTGGGGACGGATTTCGGCGGGAGGTCGAAAGTGAAAATCCTCAAAACAGGTTATGGCGTCGGACATAAGGACCATCCTGCTATACCGAATCTGCTCAGAGTGCATCTGGGAGAAACGACCGGAACTGACGAAACCGGGCATTCGGCTCTGATTATCGAATCAAATATCGATGATATGAATCCGGAGTTTTATGAACATATATCCGAAAGGCTGTTCAGGGCAGGGGCTTCGGATGTTTACTGTTCACAGATAATAATGAAGAAAGGGAGGCCCGGCGTGGTTTTAACAGTGATCTGTGAACATGGACTGGAGCATATAGTAAGGGAAATAATTTTTACGGAATCAACAACCGTGGGTATCAGGACATTCGAATTCAGGAAAGACACCCTTGCCAGGGAATTCACCAAACTCGGAACTCCTTACGGCGAGGTGACAATAAAACGATCATTTTTCAAAGGCAGGGAGGTTTCGGCAAAACCTGAGTTCGAGGAATGCAGAAAGATCGCGGTAGAAAGGAATATACCTGTCAAAGAGGTATATAACAACATTATTTCGCTACTAAGCCGGAGTTATGTATCTTTGGATGATAAAGCAGACAGATCAGTAGCCGCTGATCAGTAAAGTGGATGCTTATGACAAGAAAGGAAATTGAAATACTTCTTAATCAGATTCGTGACGGGAAGAAAAGTGTCGATGAGGCGCTGGAGGTCCTGCAGAATTTTTCCTATACCGATCTGGGTTATGCAAAAATAGACCATCACAGGGAGATGCGTACCGGATATCCTGAGATCGTTTACTGTGCCGGCAAGACGGTTGACCAGGTTGTCGGAATATTCAGGCTGATGTCGGATAAAAAGAACAATGTGATAGGCACCAGGGCCGACAGGGAAATGTACGAATTGGTTAAGGAAGTGATCCCGGAAGCAGTTTATTATCCGGTCGCAAGGATAATAAGCATCCCTTTGAAGCAGCCGGAGCCTCCCGCTACCAGCATCGCTGTAATAACCGCAGGAACATCCGACATGCCTGTTGCAGAGGAAGCCGCAGTCACTGCCGAACTTCTTGGCAATAATGTCGTCAGGATATACGATGCCGGAGTTGCAGGTATTCATCGCCTTGTTGACAAACTGCCTGAAATAAAGAAATGCCGGGTCATTATCGTGATTGCCGGGATGGAGGGCGCACTGGCAAGCGTAGTGGGAGGACTTGTCGACAAACCGGTGATCGCCGTACCTACCAGTGTTGGCTATGGAGCAAACTTCGGTGGTATTTCAGCACTTCTTGCCATGCTTACGAGTTGCTCTTCAGGAGTGACTGTGGTAAATATCGACAACGGATTCGGTGCGGGATTCTCGGCAAGCATGATAAACCAGATGAAGTGAACTATTTTCCATGCCGGAAGAAATACTTCTTTCAACTGCCTATTTTCCTCCTGCAATATATTTCAGCCTGATCAGGAATTCGGATAAAGTATTTGTTGAGCGGGAAGAAAACTATGTCAGGCAGACATACCGGAACAGGTGCAGAATACTTACATCCGGCGGCATCCTGAATCTTACGGTTCCGGTTATGAAGGGAAATGTCTTAAAAGCTAAAGTTAAGGACATCACGATCGATTATTCAAAAAGATGGCAACAGGTCCATCTGAGGGCACTGACTTCGGCTTACAGCCGGTCACCGTTTTTCCAGTTCTATTCAGACCCCATCATAAATATAATTCAGAAGAAACACAGTTTTCTCATTGACCTTAATAATGAATTGCTTCTGCAATGCCTCGGATTCCTTGACATGGATAAGTGTATAAACTACACTTCATCTTTCCTGCCCCACACCGGGCTTTCAAATGATTACAGGTACAGGATTACCCCGGGAAAGCACCCGGGAACCACTTCACAGCAGTATATTCAGGTTTTTGGGGATAAGTTTGTTCCTGGTCTCAGCATCCTGGATTTGATCTTCAATCTGGGACCTGAAGCAACTGATTACTTGTAACAAGGGAATTGGTGAAAAAGCCTTGATTTACCCCCCAGTCCCCCAAGGGGGGCTTTAAAAGCACCTGTAAATCCATAAGTCCCCCCTGGGGGATTTAGGGGTAACAGAAAAAAGAGGTTTTTCTAAATAGCTCTGTTCAGGAATCAGGTCAGAATAAATATTGGTTCAATATCCAAACTTATATCCCAGTGTCACCGCAAAGACATTCCTCGAATTAACCAGTCCTGCGACCGCTGTTTCAGCGGAGGCGTTGTAAAGTATGTAATCCTGGTCGTTCCGGAGGTTTGTAAATCCAAAGTCGATATTAAGGTTTTGTTCCCTGAAACCTGCTCCGAGTGAAACTGACCTGTAGAAAGTGTCATCATTCAGTTCTCCTGACCTGAAGGCTTTGCCATAGTATCCGTAGCCGCCCCTGAAATACATCTTGTTGAGCCTGAGCTCGCCTCCTAACCGGATATTGCTTACAGGTTTCAGTGTGTTCTTGATCTCAAGGTTCTTCTCGCTGTAATCATAATTATCACCCGTCTCGGAGAACCTGATTGTGCTGTAGTCAACGAATTCATAATCAACACTCAGCAATCCAAGTTTCTTGAACTGGTAAGCAACACCTGCCAGGGCTCTGAACGGGGTGGTAAGGGCATAGTTGTATTTTAACTCTTCGTTGTAGTATTCGTACTGTTCGCCATCTGTGAAATTTGAAGTTATATCATCATAGAATCTTTCATAGATCTTGTACAGTGTAGGTGAATGAAATGCAAGCCCTATCCTTAATTCGTCGGTTGGTTTGATTATGGTTCCTATTTTCAGGGATACCCCGGTGCCGGTGTTTTCAAAATGCTCGACATAGGTAAAATCGCTGAATTCCGAGTCGAGATAGTAATCGGCCTTTTCGAGGTGTTCATAATGTCCGGTATACCTTATCCTGCTGACCCCAAGGGTTGCACCGAAATATACCTTGTTTGAATAGTTGCCGCCGATAGAAAATGCATGTTCGCCGGTATAGCCTTCGTTTGTTATCAGCCTCCTTAAGCTCTGGCCGTAATCTGAAACAGCATTGTCACCGTAATTGGAAAACACAGTTCCATATCTTTTTGCGCCGCTTCCGGTTATTGTGTCAATAATCCAGGCGTCATAAGCTATTCCCGCAGCACCTGAGAGATCAGTATACGTGGTTCCGTAACCGGAATCAGCCCAGTAATCAGCCATTGAACTTTCGGTACTTCTTCCCTGGATCCTTGTTGAAGAGTTCAGGTTATTGGTTTTGTTGAATGAATACCCGATATTAAGGGATATCAGTCCGCTTGTACCAGTCCCGTTTATCATATTGGTGACAATCCCGGCCTGTCCGAGATTGAAATTATAAAGGTAGTCATTCGTGGTTCCGTTAAAGCTGGCTGATGTTTTGGAATGAAATAGCTGGGGTGTAAGGGATATTTCGGATGATCTGAAAACCCCGATTCCGGCGGGATTCTGGCTGAGCGACGAAAGATCGCCGCCGAGCGCCGTGAATGCCCCGCTCATCGACATGAACCTGGCTGTTCCGTTGTAGAATATCTGGGAATATCTAAGTGCATCATCGACATTCTGGGCCAGTGCTCCTGTAAATGCCATGATTGCTGCTGCCAATATTAATAATGTTCTTTTCATTATTTTTTCTTTTTACTGAAGAGTATATCTGCACTCCTGAATTTAGAATGTACTGAAATCAAATGTCAATTATGGAAATAAACCAGTTCTTTCGTTACCTTCTGCTGCCGCTTGATGAGGAACCCGATGATGAACGTCCTGATGATGACGACCCTGATGATGAACCTGATGATGAACCTGACGATGAACCTGATGAGTATGAACCACCGCTGCTGTATGATGATCTGCTGCCTCCTGAGCTGTATGATGATCCTGATGAGTACGAGCTGCCTGAACTCCTCCTTGTTGGTACGGAATAGCTTCCCGAGCTGCCTGAGGAGGAACCGCTTCTGACCGGGGCTGAAGAATATGATGAGCTGGTTCTTCCGCTGGTGGATGAGTTCTGGTTGTTTCTCTGGATTGCCGGCCTGGTCGTGTTGGTGTTAACATTGCTGTTTACCCTTGTGTTGTTATAAGTCGGCCGTGTGCTGATACGGGGACTGCTGTAGCTTGGAGTATAGGTCCTGTCAGACTGATTGTACTCGGGGCGGGTTGTTGGTGCCCTTCTTGTCTGGGTTCCTGTGGAGCTTTCGGTTCCAGATTTCACCGTACCCTGGGTTGCTGCCCGCTGGGTAGCGGTAACTGGCTGCTGGGTATTGTATGCAGGATTTACCGTCCGCCTGGAGGTGGCAGAAGATGTGCCCGTTGCTGATCCGGGATTGGCAGAAACTGCACCTGTACTGATATCTGTCCTTCTTGATGATGCAGCCGCAGGTGAAGAGGATCCGCCGCCGCCGCTCCATCTCGTGGAAAGGGTGCTTGGTCTTTCCCTTCTGCCATAATTCACGTCCCTGTCGTTGAACGAGTAAGAAGGATATCCGCCATAATAGTAGGGTGAATACCATGGTCTGTAGTAGGGACTGTAATAATTCATCCCATAGAGGCCCCCGTAATAATTATGCATGAAATAGCCGCTGTTGTAAAAGCCTCCGTAGCTGTACGGGCTGAAATAGTCATAATAGAACGGGTCGTAGTACCCGTATGAGTAGGGGAATCCGCCGTACATATAATTAAAGCCGAATGAAGGGTACCAGCTGCTGTAGAAGGGATCTCTCCAGTAAGGATTGAAATAATTTCCGTAAAACCTGTTCAGCCTGCCGGCATATGAATAATTATCGTAGTAGTTATAATCAGTGTAACCACCCGAATAATCATCTCCAACAGCTTCAGTGTATTCCCTTGATACAAGCGTATCGGCTGCATAAATATTATCATAGTATGCTCCGGACTGCAGGTTACCTTCTGCCATTGGCTGGCTGGCCCTCGTGCGGACCTGCGTTACAGGCTGGTCCGAACTCTGAAAATAGAGATCATCATATTCCGTTCCCACATAGAGTCCCGATGAACAGGAAGCAAAAGTAAGAAGGGCAAGTCCGGATATGTAATACAATGCTTTCATGATGTTTATTTATTTCTTTTTGTTTCTCACCTTATAACTATCAAAATCTGTACCAAATGTTTTCGTTTATCTTTTTGCGCTTCAGCAAATTTAATATTATTTATCAAACTGCCAATTTAATTTAAAAACGGGTTCCGAAGTGTTTTAGTTTGTCCATTTTACAATGAAAATGAACCTGTTTTTTATTTCCCGAGTTTTAGCTATTTTTACGATCCGATTTTTTCAACAATCTTAAAAACAAATTCCATACCAAAAAATGGCGAAGTTCTTAACAAACAGGGAGGAAAACTATGCACAATGGTACAACGACCTGGTTATCAAAGCCGACCTTGCTGAAAACTCTGCAGTAAGAGGTTGCATGGTTATTAAACCCTATGGTTATTCAATCTGGGAAAACATCCAGGCAGGACTGGATAAAATGTTCAAGGCAACCGGTCATGTCAATGCCTATTTCCCGCTTTTCATACCTAAATCATTTTTCAGCAAGGAAGCCGCCCATGTTAAGGGATTTGCAAAAGAGTGTGCAGTGGTAACCCACTACAGGCTCAAGATGGATGAAAATGGAAAGGACATTATCGTTGATCCTTCGGCGAAGCTTGAGGAGGAGCTAATAATCCGTCCCACATCCGAAACGATAATCTGGAATTCATACA
Organism: uncultured Bacteroidales bacterium; assembly: GCA_963696535.1. GTDB lineage: Bacteria > Bacteroidota > Bacteroidia > Bacteroidales > VadinHA17 > LD21. The sequence goes on along the minus strand of CAVOKP010000013.1, from coordinate 302,462 downwards.
AGAACTGGATACGGTCGTACCGCGATCTTCCGATACTGATAAACCAGTGGGCAAATGTAGTAAGATGGGAAATGCGCACGAGGCTTTTTCTCCGCACATCCGAATTCCTGTGGCAGGAGGGCCATACCGCCCATGCCACAAGGGAAGAGGCAGTTGAGGAAACAGAAAGAATGCTTAATGTTTATGCTGATTTTGCCGAGAACTATATGGCTCTTCCTGTTATCAAGGGATATAAAAGTGAAAATGAACGGTTTGCGGGAGCCCTCGACACATACACCATTGAGGCACTGATGCAGGATGGCAAGGCTTTGCAGGCCGGGACAAGTCATTTCCTCGGACAAAATTTTGCAAAAGCATTTGAGGTCCAGTTTACCGACAAAACCGGGAAGCTCGATTATGTGTGGGCAACATCCTGGGGGCTGTCAACAAGGATGGTTGGAGCTCTTATCATGGCCCATTCCGACAATAACGGACTTATCCTGCCTCCGCGTCTCGCTCCGCTTCAGGTTGTGATTATCCCTATCTATAAAACATCCGATCAGGTTGAGGCTATCTCTGCAAAAGCGAGGTTTATAAAGGCGGACCTTGAGAAAGCCGGAATCTCAGTTAAATACGATGACAGGGATAACTATAAACCGGGATATAAATTTGCAGATTATGAACTTAAGGGTGTTCCGGTCAGGATTGCCATTGGTCCGCGCGACATTGAAAATGATACAGTTGAGATAGCCCGGAGGGATACCCTCGAAAAAACAACCATCCCCGCCGGCTCCGTTACGGACAGAGTAAAGGGCCTCATGGAAGAAATTCAGTCGAATATTTACCGGAGGGCAATAAAATTCAGGGCAGATAATACATTTTATATTGACACCTGGAGCGAATTCCTTGAAATAATTGATAATCAGGGAGGTTTTATAATGGCCCACTGGGACGGAACAGCTGAAACCGAAGAGAAAATAAAGGAAGAAACCAAGGCAACAATCAGATGCATACCCTTTGATTCCCCTGAAGAGGATGGCAAATGCATTTATTCGGGGAAGCCGTCAAAGAGACGTGTTCTGTTTGCCAGATCATATTAGCTGCCGTCAGTATTGAATTTAAATTATTAATTTAGAGGTGAATTACTTTAAAATCTAACGGACCATGTCGGAACTTGATGACAAGAAAACGATAATTATCGGCACACTGAAGCAAAAATCAATGCTGAAACAAAGGGTATATGACAATACCCTCGAATGGTTCAGCGTGGTTAAGGATATTCTGAAAAACCTTGCAAAAGATGTCAATGTAAACCTCGGCGACGTAGATTCAAGGATAAAAATGGAATACACCGACAGAAGCAGTTTTGATGCCCAGCTAAAGGTTGCCGGGGATATCCTGCTCTTCAGCATGCATTCAAACATCTTTCAGTTCGACAGGGAACATCCGGCCTGGAAAACACCTTATATTCAGAAGAACAAGTTCAATGCCTACTCGGGTATAATAAACATCTACAATTTTCTTTTTGATTCATTCAAGTACTCAAGGTTCGATGACCTTGGCTATCTTATTGCAAGGATATTCATAAACCATGAGAATCAGTATCTCGTCGAAGGGAAGCGCCAGATGGGGATGCTGTTTTCAAACTATGGAAATGAAGCAATTTCAAGACCCTCCCTGCAGGTGATAATATCCACGGCAATTCAGTACTGCCTTGAATTTGATCTCCTGGTGCCGCCGTACGATACTGTCAAGATAGCCACTGTCGGGCAGGCTGAAGCAAAAATCCAGCATTCAAGGGTTATTACCGGCAAACGGCTTGGATTCCAGTTCAACTCTGATGATGTGCTGCTCAAAACTCCTCATGAAACCTGAAAATGTTCATACAATAGAGTACCAGTATTTTAGAAGACTCCTATACTTCCAGGCATTCTTTTTTATTTTCAGTACAGTATCCTCCCAGCAACCGGCCGGAGATGAACCGGGCAGGAGAGATCACGCCAGCATCCCTTCAATTGAAACCGGAAACATTAATTTATCATTATCAGGAACCGACTTTTCAGGCTTTTCAGACCTTATTTCCCCTGCAGGTTCGGATAACCAGATAACCCTTGTCTTTCTTGACTCCCTGAAGAGCAGGGCGTCAAAAAAACTGATTACCAGAAAATTATATGACTTCGTTATCATATCTCACGAGCCGGAATCCAGAAAAGAGATAACCGGTTCAAGCGATATCCCTTTCATTGATTTTAAAGGACTGAAGATCAGGAAGATTGAGATCAGACGCCTGAATGTCTTCGGTTCAAATATAAGCACCCCCGATTTCAACGTACCCAATAAAACCGAGAAGCTGCTGAACAGGACTCATATCAATACAAACGAAATTATTGTACGGAAAAATCTCCTTTTCCATGAAGGGGATACCATATCACCGCTTAACCTCAGCGATAATGAAAGATATCTCAGGGAGCTGCCTTATATTGACGATGCTAGGATAATTGTTGTTCCCGTATCAGGTTCTGAAGCCGATATTATAGTTGTCACAAAGGACATCTATTCACTTGGCGCAAAGGCAAGCCTCAGCGGAGTTGACAAAGGATCATTGTCGCTGTTTGAAAAAAATGTTTTCGGCATGGGGCATGAATTCGGGGTTGAATTACCATGGGATTCAGAATTCACTGATTCACCCGGGTTTGGAGTAAACTACAAGATAAACAACATAAGCAGGTCGTTTGCAAATCTTGAAATCTATTACTTTGACGGCCTTGGGAAAAAGACCTTTGGCTTTGACCTGAGCCGCAAGCTGATAAGCGCCTCAACAAAATATGCCGGGAGCATCTCAGTAAGGGAGATGTTCACATCTGATGACCTCGATTCACTCCCGGAACCTGCCCCGGTTAAATACAACCTCCAGGATTACTGGCTCCTCAGGTCTTTTCTTCTGGATGCCGGCAAAGTCAGCAGGCTGATCCTGGGTGCAAGGTACACCAACAATAATGTTTTCAGCCACCCTTTTATCCTGCCTGAATCATACCATCACCTTCAGCAGTATAAGATATTCCTGGGATCAGTCTCATGGTCGGTACAGAAATTTTACAAAGCAAGTCTTGTGTATGGCTACGGCCGCACAGAAGATATCCCGCACGGCGGACTGATGAATCTCACACTTGGAAAAGAGATCAACGAATTCAAGGAAAGACGTTATGCCTCACTCTCAGGATCAATAGGCGGATCAGTAAGAGGGCTAGGCTATATTTATACTTCTGCCGGACTGGGAACCTTTATAAATGAGGGGCAATCCGAACAGGGAATTCTTTGTTTAAGGGCAAACTTTATTTCAAATCTTTCATATCTCGGAAGGTACCGGATCAGAAATTTTGTTAACGCAGACTACACGAGGGGTTTTGACAGGTATTCGGATGAAGGCCTCACTTTTAACCGTGAAAACGGTTTTTCCGGATTCAGGAATGATTCCACTGAAAATACCCAACGGCTTTCGGTCAGTTTTGAATCGGTGTTTTTCAGTCCGGTTAATTTCTACGGCTTCAGGTTTGCTTTTTTCGGTTTTGCAGATGCCGGATTCCTGTTCGGCACCAACGAATTTGCAGGGAGCGGAGACGTCCTTTCAGCAATAGGTCTTGGTATAAGGATCAGAAACGACAATCTCATATTCAACACTTTCCAGATCCGGCTTGGATTTTTCCCGGACCTTCCGAAATATTCAAGAACATCCTCATTATTGATTTCCGGGCAACAGTTGCTGAAACCAAATAATTTTGAACCAGGTCAACCATCGGTAATACCATTCCGATAAAATCCAATCCTGAAAGCATGTTTAAAGAATTTAAAAGCTATATCAAAAAAAACAATCTTCTCGGTAAGCACGACAGGATACTTCTTGCAGTCAGCGGCGGGATTGACTCAATGGTTATGACACACCTGTTCAAAAGGATGGGAACGGACACCGGCATTGCCCACTGCAATTTCAGCCTGAGAGGTACCGAGTCTGATCTCGATGAGGAGATGGTAAGGGACTTTGCCGAAAAGAACGGAATCCCCTTTTATTCAATCCGTTTCAAAACCATTGAGCATGCTTCGGCAAAAGGTATTTCCGTTCAGATGGCCGCGAGGGAACTGCGGTATGAATGGTTCGAAAAAACGAGGCTTGAAAACAATTACAGCCATACAGCAGTTGCCCATAACATGAACGACAATATCGAGACCATGCTGATCAACCTGACAAGGGGTACGGGATTGACAGGCCTTTCAGGAATGAGGCCTTCGGCCAACAAGATCATCCGTCCGCTTCTGTTTGCATCAAGGCATGATATCGAAAAATACTGCATTGAAAACAAGGTGCCATTCAGGGAAGATAAATCAAATGCCGAAACCAAATATACAAGGAATAAAATAAGGCATCTAGTCATTCCTGTTCTGAAAGAAATAAATCCCTCGCTTGAGGAATCCCTTAAAGCAACAGCAGCAAGGCTTGCCGGAATCGATGAAATATTATCTGAATACATTGAAAAGATAAGGGCAGGCTCTTCATTTAAGAAAGGAAAAACAACGATTTTCAATGTTGAAAGCCTTAAAAAGTTTCAGAAAAGCCGGGCTTTGCTCTACGAGCTGTTCAGTGCCTACAACGTTACAGGTTCAGTTTCGACCGGTCTGATCAGACTCATTTCAGGAGGGACCGGAAAACAGCTGTTTACCAAAACCCACCGGATCGTCAGGGACAGGGATGAGATCATAGTTTCTCCTCTGGGTACCGAAAGCTATGAGAAAATTGAAATTGCTTGTGTTGAAGATCTTCAAAATGTGCCCGGAATAAAGTCGGCCATTGAAATTGATATCAGTCCTGGTTACAGGATACCCCGAAGCAAGGGCATTGCATGCATGGATTCAGAAAGGATTGAATACCCTTTGGTTATCCGCAGATGGATAAAAGGGGATTTTTTCTATCCCCTGGGAATGAATAATAAAAAGAAGCTTAGTGACTATTTTATCGACTCAAAATATTCGCTTTTAAGAAAGGAAAATGCCCTGATACTCGAATCCGCAGGGGAAATAGTGTGGATAATCGGAGAAAGGCTTGACGAGAGGTTTAAAGTAACAACCTCAACATCCAGAATATTGAAAATTGAATATAAAAACCTTTAGAAAATGTCAGAGTTTTCTTGAGGCGTTTATCCCGCGGTCGATCATAAGAAGATCAGCCAATGCTATTGCAGCGGCCGCCTCGATTATTACCGGCATTCTTAGTGCAATGCAGGTATCGTGGCGCCCCCTTACGCCGAGTTCAGTCATTTCTCCCCTGCTGAAATCGAATGTCCGCTGAACTGAACCGGTCGATGATGTTGGTTTGACAGCCGCCCTGAAGATTATTTCGTTTCCGTTTGAGATACCGCCGTTGATGCCCCCTGAATTATTTGTCAGTGTCTTTCCGGTTCCGTCAATAAAAGGATCATTGTGAGCTGAACCCTTCATTGAGGCAGCCGAAAAACCTGCACCGAATTCGATCCCCTTTATTGCCGGAATTGAAAAAACGATATGGCTGATTGAAGATTCCACTGAATAAAAGAATGGCTCCCCTAATGCTTTCGGGGGATTGGCGATTGTGCATTCGACAATGCCGCCGATTGAGTCCCCTTCAGCCATCGCCTTTTCAATTGCCTGCTCTATGTCAGTCGATCCTCCTGCTGAGATCAGTTTTGCGCTTATAACGGAGGGACGTACAATCAGCTTTGCTATTACGCCTGCCGCAACCAGACCCCATGTGATCCGTCCTGAGAAATGGCCGCTCCCCCGCATATCGGCAAAACCGGAGAATTTGATTCCTGAGACATAATCAGCATGCCCAGGCCTCGGAACACTTTTAAAATCATCATAATCAGATGAAATCCTGTCACTGTTCCTTGTAGCAATAGTAACCGGGGCACCTGTGGTATTGCCGTCGTAAACACCGCTGAGAATCTCCGGGGTATCAGCCTCCCTGCGTTTTGTTGTACCCCTGCTCCCGCTCTGCCTTCTTGAAAGGTCGGTCATGAAATCATCGGGTGCGATGGGTATCCCCGGAGGACAACCATCAATAACCACTCCGATAGAGTTGCCATGCGACTCACCGAAAACCGACACTCTGAAAACAACACCAAAAGAGTTCATAATGAAGATTATTAGTTTCCGGGCCTGTTATCCCTGTAAAAATCAACCGCCTCGGCTGCCGGAATTTTTTCAACGACTGCCTTTCCGATTCCATTCAGAAAAACAAAATATATATCGTTCCCTGCCTTTTTCTTATCTCTCATTACAAGCTGCCTCATCTGGTCATCAGGAATATCGTGCATCCGGAGGAGCCTGAACGATTTAAGGAGAGCAATTATCCTGCTGCACTCCCGGGGGGTGATCAATCCCCTTGCCAGAGAGAATTTTGCTGCAAGCTCCATACCTGATGCAACTGCATATCCATGCCTGAAGGATTTGTAAACCTCGATCACATGCCCGTAGGTATGGCCGAAATTGAGTATCCTCCTTAACCCTTCCTCCTTCTCATCTTCCGATACTACAGCTGCCTTGAAATTAACTGCCATTGAAATGCACATTGAAAGGAGGTTCTGATCTCTTTTGGCTATCGCTTCATAGTTGTTTTCAATAATCTCAAAGAGCTTTGCATTACCGATAAGGGCTGTTTTAATAAGTTCTGCAAGACCTGAAAAATATTCATCCTCAGGGAGAGTTTTCAGCATTGCAGGATCGCAGATTACGAATTCCGGTTGTTTGAAACACCCGATCACGTTTTTCGTCCCGCCCAGGTTAACTCCGTTCTTCCCACCCGTACTGGCATCAACCTGGGATAGAAGTGAAGATGAAACGTAGGCGCATCTGATCCCTCGCATATAAATTGAAGCCAGAAACCCGGCAATGTCGCACACCACTCCTCCTCCGATGCCAAGGATAAGCCCTTTCCTGTCTATGCCGGCGTCAATGAGTCTTTCTGCAAGTGATTCGACTACCTCAATCTTTTTGCTTGCCTCCCCAGCCTTGATCTGAAAGACCGGGAAATCAGGAAATCCTTCCCCGTAAATCCGGTAGATGTTATTGTCGGTGATAACCGCCACATCCGATTCCGGAAGCATTCCACGGACATCCTCCCATCTGGCACCGATGAGAATCTCTGAAACAGAACTGCCTGTATTAATGGTTATTTTTTCCAAATCTATTCTATTGCCCGTTAAAGTTATAAAAACATCTGTTATTACATGCTAAAACACTTTCAAACTCTTTGCGGATTCCGGTTAACGATAAAAACATTAACTTAACATCTTACTTTTCCCGCTTCTTATGACACTCAAGGAAAGATACCGCAGGACCATCGATTATTTCCGGATAAGCATGCCTGCCCCCGAAACGGAGCTGAGCTACACCGATCCGTTCGGTTTGATTGTGGCTGTGATATTGTCGGCTCAGTGCACCGACAAAAGGGTTAACATTATCACCCCGGCGCTTCTTGAAAAATATCCTGATGCCTCATCAATGGCGAAAGCCGAACCATCAGATATTTTCGGGTATATAAGGTCATGCTCCTATCCGAATAACAAAGCAAAACATCTCGTGGGTATGGCCAGAATGCTTGTGAACGATTTTGGAGGAGTTGTCCCATCCGAACCTTCTGAGCTTCAAAAGCTTCCCGGTGTAGGAAGGAAAACTGCAAATGTCGTAGCCTCAGTTGTCTTCCGTAAACCGGTAATGGCAGTCGACACACACGTTTTCAGGGTATCTAAAAGGATTGGTCTCGTGAGAAATGCAAAAACACCTCTTGCCGCCGAGATGCAGCTTTCAAGGAACATTCCTGCTGACATGATGCATGAGGCTCACCACTGGTTGATACTCCACGGACGATACATTTGCATGGCCAGAAAACCGCTTTGCGACGAATGCGGATTAAAGGAATTTTGCAGATTCTACTCTGAGAAAAAAAAGCAGAATTAGACTTCTTATATACGGTACCTGACCAAAATCACGTTACTATTAACAATAATGCACTCTGATACAGGCATGACTGAAACAAAACTCAAATATGAGGAACTCCTCCTGGCAAACAGGAAGCTTAAGGAAGAAATCGAATCCCTGAAGTCGAGGGACGGCAGGCGGAAAGAGAATCTATCCGGCGGTGATCAGGTGCATGTGAGCAGGGAAAAAGCTTTCCTGGAACATCTGATTGATTCAATCCCTGAAGCAATTGCCATAATTGACAATGATGGGAAAATTGTATTGATCAACAGGGAATTCACCGATCTGTTCAGGTACACAGCGGAAGAGGCAACCAACAGGATGATAGATGATCTTATTCTGCCCGAGGAGATGAAATCCGAATCCATCAGCCCGGAAATAATTGCAGCTGAAAAGCACAAACTGACAAGGCAGACAATAAGATCCGATAAATCAGGCCGCAGGATTCAGGTATCGCTGATAGCAACAAATATTCTGATAAATGATAAGATAGTCGCTTCGCTTGGCATTTACAGGGACATTTCCCAGGAAAAAAAGCATGAGATAATACAGGAGATTCTTTACAACATTTCAACCGCGGCCCTTAACCAGCTTGATATCAAGGATATATACCCGACAATAGTTCATGAATTAGGCAAGATCTGGGATACAAGCAATTTCTTCATAGCCTTGTACGATAAGAAGACCGATTCCCTTTCCCTCCCGTTTTTCTCGGATGAAAAAGACAAGTTTGAAAATGTCCCCGCCCGCAAAACAATCACAAAATGGGCAATAGGTCTTAGAAAGTCAGTTCTGCTAAAGGTAAATGACCTTAAAAACCTTGAGAACTCCGGAGATATTTCAATGATTGGCACACCATGCAAAGTATGGATGGGTGTTCCGCTGGTAGCCGACAAGGAGATCATAGGAGTAATGGCTTTCCAGGATTATCATGACGAGGATAAATTTTCACAGGAGGATGTAAATGTCTTTGAATTTATCGGAAATCAGATAGCTATTGCAATACAGCGGAGAATAATGATCGACAATGTTATCCAGGCGGGCAGAAAAGCCGAGGAGGCTGCTGCATCCAAGCAGCAGTTCATGTCAACCATGAGCCACGAGATCCGCACTCCCCTGAACGAAGTGATCGGGATTACAAATCTGCTGCTGCAGGGTAACCCCAGGGAGGATCAGATGGATTTCATTAAAACCCTGAGATTTTCAGGCAATCACCTCCTCACACTTGTCAATGATGTACTCGATTACAACAAGATGGAGTCGGGAAAGATAGAATTCGAACAGGCACGGTTCAATCTCGACGCCTTCCTGAAAGATATAATGAGGACTTATTCTTTCAGGACCAAATCCAAGAATCTCGAATTTGACATTATAAAGGAGAATGACCTGCCTGCAGAGGTAATCGGCGATTCAATAAGGCTTAACCAGATTCTTTCAAATCTGCTTTCAAATGCACTTAAATTCACCCAGCGGGGCAGTATTCATGTTATTATAAAAGAACTTGAGCGGAAGAATGGCAAATCAAGCATTGAATTTATCGTCAGGGATACCGGTATAGGCATCCCCAGTGACAAGCATGAAATGATTTTTGAGAGTTTTACGCAGGCAGCAACTGATACCACGCGGCATTTCGGCGGAACCGGGCTGGGACTTGCAATATGCAAAAAGCTGGTTGAACTTCAGAATGGGAAGATCGAGGTGATTAGTGAACCTGATAAAGGATCAACCTTCAGGTTTGTCCTTAGCTTCGGCATTCCCGAGGGCGGTGCAAGGATTGAGGCAGGAGAGCCGAATGAGTCATATACCGGACTGGAGGGAAGGAAAATCCTTGTTGCAGAAGACAACAGGATCAATTTTTTCGTTGCAAACAAGTTCCTGACAGGGTGGGGTGTCAAAGTAACCCATGTTGAAAATGGGAAACTTGCTCTTGAGATCCTGGAGAAGGAAAGTTTTGACCTGATCCTTATGGATCTTCATATGCCCGTCATGGATGGCATTGAGGCAACAAGGAAGATCAGGGAATCCGGAAACCCGGAAATAAGATCAATTCCCGTCGTAGCACTGACGGCGGCAATAATGTCGGAAAGCCATGACAAGATTGAAAACCTGAGTATCAACGACTATGTGCTGAAACCATTCAAGCCCCGCGACCTGTTCGAGAAGATCCTCAGGAATATTAAATAGTACGTTCGGTCAGGGATTATTTTATGCAGTTTCTGCTCAGGTACTCTGCGGCCTTTTTATTTCCAAGATTGAATGATCTCCTGAAATCATAACAGGCATCCGCCCTCTTTCCGGAATTGAGAAGGGCAATGCCCTTGTTCAGCCATGCATCCGGATTTTCAGGATGGAGGTCGAGCGACATGCTGTAATCCTTTATTGCAAAATCCCACGACCGTGATACGAAGTAGGAGTTGGCCCTGTCAATATAGCAATCTGCATCATTGGGATGGAGCCTAAGGTTTTCGGAGAAATACTGGAGAGCCTTCAGATTATCCCCGGATGCCGCTTCAATCTTTCCGGCAAAGCTGAGCGCTTTTTTGTTTCCGGGATAAAGACCGAGATACCTTGCAACATCATCAAGAGCCTTTCCGGTCTCACCGGTTTTCCTGTAACATTCTGCCCTGAGCATCAGAAGTTCAGGATCGCCAACGCCATTATCCATAAGCCTGCTGTACGATGATGATGCTCCGGCGAAGTTCCCCGATGCTTCCTGTGCACGGGAAAGAAGCCTCAGGTATTTTTCATTCCCCGGTTCGTCAGCCAGGAGAATCGTAAGTGCTTTGACAGCTTCAGCATTCTTCTTCTCCGCCAAGCTTACGAGTGCTCCAGCATATGCAATTTCATCATGTCCTGGATAATTCCCTGAAAGTTCGGAAAGGATGGTTTTTGCATCACCTGTATTTCCGGTCGAGATGCTGTATTCTATTTCAGCAATACCCCTCTCGAGAGCTCCGTACAGATCTTTCTTCCAGAACTGTCGCCATTCAGGACGGTTTTCAACTGTGCTGAAAGAGGGATCAAGCATTATCTCCTTCTCGCTTTTCCTGAATGGGGATCGCAGGTTTGATTCAAGGTGATAAACAGCCGTTGCGGCATCCCCCTTAAGGGCATAAATCCTCGCCAGCCCGAATTCTCCTGATGATTGAGTGATCTTATTGGCTGAATTATAATCGTTTATTGCCTGTGAATAGTCCCCCTTTGCCATATATGCCTCGGCACGTCCCAGATATAATCCTGTTTCAGGGAAGCTCTTCAGCGCTTCCGACAATACAGTTACAGCTTCATCTGGCTTTCCGGCCTGAATTAGAGCTTTTCCCTCCATCAGATAATCAACCGGCTTTTGTGCTGCCGTGATTAGGGCGATCGCGGTTAACGCAATAAACAATAATATTTTTTTCATGTCCGAAAATCTCGCTTTAATTACAATTCCGGTTTGGTGACTGTTGCACCTGCTTCAGTAATAACATGAATAAAGCCTGAAAGGTGGAACTGCTCAAGACCGGAGATCCTCCTTTCAAAGACATCGCACTGATAGAAGTAAACGCCCGGAGAAACAATCTTTCCCCTGTAAGTGCCGTCCCAGTTTAACCTCGGCTCATCGGTCTGAAAGATAAGCACCCCATAACGGTTGAAAAGTTTGAAATCGACCTTCTCGACAAGCCCCGAAGTTTTTGCCTTAAGCCAGTCATTAATATCATCCCCGTTTGGCGTAAAGACATTCGGGATCTCGTAAAAGTTACATGAATCAACGCAGATCATTACTGATTTCAGACTCTCATTGCCTATCAGGTCGAAGGCAGAAACTGCATAGCACCCTGAAATAACTTCACCCGGCAGGTGCTTGTAGCTGAAGGTGTTCTTGTCATCTATAACAGTCAGACAGGGCCATATTCTCATCAGTAATCGTCTTGTAGTAAATATTGTATCCGGCTACATCATCCAGACAGGCGGCATCTGTAATGCTCCAGCGGACAGTATTGTAAAGGCTGTCGCACTGGCTGGTGACTGTAATCCCTGGCTGGCACGGGGCTTCGTTGTCAATTGGAGTAACACATGTCTCCTGTGAAAAGTTAATAAGGTTTTTGGGCATATCAACCGGGGTATATCCTCCGGTTGACCTGACTTTATAGCAGTACTGCCTGCCGTTAACAAGTCCCGCATCAACGAATTCAAGCAGGTTTGAGGTTCCAACCGAGTCATATCTCATTGTTGCCTCATTAAGCCTGAAGAAATCGTACCTTGTGTTAATCCATGGCACATTCCGGCTTATGGTGAAACGGACCTTCCTGTCACCCGGATTCGCCACAAGAAATACCGACGATGCATAGCCGGGTTCTCCGATAAGGAACCTGTTTCCCGGAGCATTATTGTAAAGTTCGATCTTGTAAATAAATCCGCCTGCCCGGGTATTGATAAGGGTATCGGTAAAAGATGTCTCATTTAAAGTGGCTGTCTGTATTGACCTCACCTGTGTGTAGTTGGTGCCCGTTATTCCGTCAGCCCTGTAAATAAGGTATTCATATGGTCCTGCGGCTGGGATCGTATCGAGCTTGTCAGGCTTTATCCATCTAACAACGATTGATCCATTTGTCGCAGAGGTGGTTCTAACGGTTACATTCGTTATAACCGGGACCCCGGAAACCAGCGATGAGGTGATTTCGTTTGAAGCCTTGCTTTCGGCTCCGTTTGCAAAAACTGCGACGATGCGGTAGGTGTACTCCCTTCCGTACTGAAGGCCCTGCCCGTTTTCGGTGTCGATATAGGAAACAGTGGTGCTGCCGGATATGTAACCAACCTTAACGAAGCCTGTTGATGCCGGAATCCCTGAAGTGCATGAATCGGGAGCAAATGATGAAGCACCCTCCTTACGGTAAATATTAAAGCCCGAAATAGCAGAAGTACCGTAATTATTCCACACCAGACGCATGAACTTCCCTTCAGGTGAGACGCCTGTCAGAACAGGCGGAGGTCCGAGAACCTTTATCCGGAAGTTGTCGATATCCGACAGCTTCTTCTCGCCGCTGTAATCATCCGCTTTTATGATGATATCATATGGCTGATTCCTTACCGCCTCGAGGCATGTTGCCCAGCGGAACCGGGAAGTTGAGCGTCCGGCAACTGAATCAATTTTCGTAAATGTGGCGGGGCAGGCGGCAAGGCTGTATATGCCTGATGTTGAGAAAAGACTAAGAAAGTCATTGTCGGGATCGGTTGCGGTAATATTGAAATCCACTACCTCCCCTGCAACAACGCATCTGTCGTACAGAGGGCCGATGACAGGAGGCTTGTTTTTCGTATCGTAAACGTTTATCTGGATATCCCTTATAACCACTCCGATCTTTTTTCCGAAACGCCACTCCTGAATCTCCATTGCGACATTATATGCCCCGGTGTCACGCGGAGTGTTCCAAATAAGGTCGCCAGAGATTGAATCAACCCTGATAAAATTCGTTGCCGGAGGCAGGCGGTAATTCTCAATCGGCTTACCATCCTCCCTGGTGCAGACTGTAAGAGCATAAGAAAGGCTGTCTCCATCCGGATCATATGCACCCGGATTATGAATGAAAATATATCCGCGGGCAGCCTTGTCATATGGCGGATTAAGCAGTACCGGGGTGTTGTTACGGCCGATCGACGGATTTACGATCAGAACAGTTGATATTGAGAAAACAACGTTAACCGAGTTTGGTATGTTAAGAACATCAGCGTTCCTGTTAGGATCCTGAACAACAATCTTATAGACACCTGGCCCGGGATAGGTATGTATTATTTTATATATATTCCTCTTGTAATAATTGGGGAGAAAAAGAATGCTTTGCCTGTCAGCTATCGAAGTCGAATTATCCCCCCATTCAACTTCAAGCTGGGGCCTGTCGGCAAAGCTCAGTGTGTATGTATATGTTGTGATTGTAATCTCGAATGAGAGATCCGACAGCTGAACATAAGTGATCTCGCCAGCCCTGTTATGGGTTGCCCGTATTTGACTGAAACCGATCAGCAGAAGGGCAATGACTATCAGTTTCTTGAATTTCAGACTCTTCACCTTGCGTAATCTCCTCTCAACCTTTATGTTAATTAATTTCAAACCTCTTCTCAGTTTCCAGACTGGTCAGTCTGACACCCTCCTCAAAATCATTCACTTTCACAATTATCATATTTGCCTGGTCGCTGTAAAGGGAGGTCATTATAAGATTCTTCACGGTAATCGAATTTACTTTTCCGGCTGCACCGAAAACCAGATTCATTCGTAATTCATTATCCGAAAGATCCATATTTACAAGTTTTGCCTTTATCTGCCGGTTGTTGACAATTAGCATGATCCTGTCGTTCAGATAATCAGAAATAACCTTACGTGTGAATTCATCATCCCCCGAAAAGACAAGTTTTTTCTGTGCATTTGGTTCAATTCCCGAATCAACGAGTAAATCATCAAAGTATACTTTCAGAAACACATTGAAAATATTCCGCTCCTTCACGTAATCGATGCTCATCAGAGAGACATGAACGGGATGGGCAGCCATCCACAATGAGAAAAACAGCAATCTGACCATTGAAACCCTTGTTTACGGCATTAAAATAACATCAAAAATCAGACCATAAATATATGTCAATCCACTATGTCGACCCTGTCCTTGAGATACCCGACGGTCCCGACTTCGATAAATGAAAATCCCGTTTGCCCCGAGAAATTTCCGGCCAGGACCACTATCACATCATCCGGCTTAAGGTAGTGCCGTGCTGAAAGATCCGTCAGGGCAATCTTCAGGAAATCGTCAACCGATTTCTTTCTTTCCTGGTAATTTGCGTACACTCCGTACGACATGGCCAGCTCTCTCATCGTGCATGTAAGATAGCATTGCGCAAGGATCAGATTATAACCCCTGTACGAAGCCATATCCCTGATTGCTTTTCCGGCTGTCGTATCCGCAATGATTGCTTTTGCCCCAATCCGTACGGATGTTTTAACCGCAACCTTCGCAAGATATGCTGAAATCTGGCCTGTTATCCCGGCTGAAGAAAGATCGAGGAACCTTTCCTTGTTTTCCTCAACTTCAAGTGCAACTCTTGACATTGTTTTCACAGCTTCAACCGGATATTTCCCGTTGGCAGTCTCCCCGCTGAGCATCAATGCATCAGTCTGAGAGTATATGGCGCTTGCCACATCGCTTACCTCGGCACGTGTGGGCCGGGGATTGGTGATCATTGAATGGAGCATCTGCGTCGCTACTATTACCGGTTTCCTGGCGTTTATACACTTTGAGATCATCATTTTCTGAATGCCTGGGATCTTTTCATATGGAATCTCAATGCCAAGGTCACCCCTGGCAACCATAATCCCATAGACATTTTCG
This sequence comes from uncultured Bacteroidales bacterium, assembly GCA_963696535.1. GTDB lineage: Bacteria > Bacteroidota > Bacteroidia > Bacteroidales > VadinHA17 > LD21. Next base: position 287,121 of record CAVOKP010000013.1, on the reverse strand, counting down.
AGGATCTCATCTATGTTTTCAACACCCTCTGCATTCTCAATCTTGGCAATAATCTTGATACTGCTTTGATAATCGTCCAGAACCGCCTGAACATCAAGAACATCCTGTTTTGACCTTACAAATGAGTGTGCGATGAAATCGACTCCGTTATCGACAGCCATTTTAATGAATATCCTGTCCTTTTCCGTCAGCGACGGAAGGCATATTTTTACACCGGGAAGGTTAACGCTTTTCCTGGATCCCAGGATACCATCATTTTCCACAAGGCATTCGAGGAATTCACCATTTCTTTTTACGGCTTTCAGCTCCAGGTCCCCGTCATCTATAAGAACTGCAGAACCTGCAGGTACGTCAGCAACAAATGCAGGATATGAAACATTAATGATATTGCCGGTGGTTTTTTCCCCGGGATTTCCGGCAATCAATATTGCTGAGCCCTTTTTGAGCTCTATCGGGGCATCACACACAGTCGTCCGTATTTCGGGCCCTTTTGTATCGAGGAGAATTGCGATTTTATCCGAAACCATACGGGCATTCTGGATTATCCTCAGGGCCCCTTCGGTATTCAGATGTGCTGAATTGATCCTTATCACATCCATTCCCTCCCTATAGAGTTCCCTTATGAAATCAGGATCACATCTCTTGTCAGAAATGGTCGCCACGATCTTTGTCCTTTTCCTTATCATTCCGGCTGTTTTGATTTCTTCCTGATCCCGATCAATGCTTCGACTGCCAGCCTGTAACCATCAAGACCGAAGCCTGCAATAGTGCCTGCACAGTACCTTCCCACAAGACTGTTATGCCGGAACTCCTCCCTTGCTGCAATATTGGTTATGTGAACTTCGACCACAGGACTCTTCACCGAAGCCACGGCATCTGCTATGGAAACCGATGTATGGGTGTAGCCCCCCGGGTTAAGGATAATCCCATCGTATGAAAATCCCGTCTCATGGAGCTTGTTGATAATCTCCCCCTCAATATTCGACTGAAAATAATCGAACGCTATCTCAGGAAATATTTCCCTTAAAGTACTGATCCTCTCCTCAAAAGTTTCAGTGCCATATTTTTCCGGCTCTCTTTTTCCGAGCAGATTAAGATTAGGACCGTTTATTATTTGAATTTTCATCCCGGTGGTTTTCAGATGTCAGTAAGGTGCAAAAATAACTAAAATATTGAAGGATCGGATCTGCAGGGTTGCATTACTTTGTATTACTTTGCACTGTAAAACCAATCAAACCGGATGAGCCTTTCCTGGAAAGCTGCATTAAAGAACTTCGAAAATTATCTGAGGCTCGAAAAATCACTATCGGAGAACAGCATTGAAGCATATCTTGCCGACGTCAGAAGGCTTGAGGAATATATTCACATTTCAGGCAAGGAAATTGAACCATCATCCGTGAGTTATCCCGATCTTAAGGATTTCATCAACAGGTTCGGGTCAGACAATCAGAATGCAAGAACCCAGTCGAGGGTGCTTTCAGGCATAAGGGCTTTTTACAAATTCCTTCTGATTGACGGTGAAATCGCCGAAAATCCATCTTCCCTGCTCGAATCCCCAAGGATCGGACTAAAACTGCCTGAGGTTTTATCAGTCGCGGAAATCGACAGGATAGTTGATGCGATCGATCTCAGCAAATCCGAAGGACACAGGAACAAGGCAATCATTGAAACTCTTTACGGATGCGGGCTGAGGGTCTCAGAACTTGTGAACCTGAGGCTTACCGATATCCATTACGGCGAAGGCTTCGTCAGCATAACCGGCAAGGGCAATAAGCAAAGGCTGGTGCCGGTAAGCAATAAGGCCCTCAGGGAGATCGACCTTTACAGGATTGACCGAAGCAGGCTGCCAGTGATTCACGACGAAAACGTGGTCTTCCTTAACCGCCGCGGCAGGAAGCTGACCAGGGCCATGATTTTCACAATAGTCAGGGATCTGGCAGGAAAAGCAGGGATCATGAAAAAGATCAGCCCCCATACCTTCCGCCACTCATTTGCAACCCATATGGTAGAGGCAGGTGCCGACCTGAGGGCAGTTCAGGAGATGCTCGGGCATGAATCGATCCTAACAACCGAGATCTACACCCATATCGACAGGAGTTACCTGCGCGATACCCTTATTATGTTTCATCCGCGATCATGAATTTCAAATGCTGTTCAGAAATTCAAATTTTAATATTAAATTTGCACCTTATTTTCCGGAACCAACAAATTAAGTTTATAATAAATTCATAAAAGTATGTCGAAAGTAAAAAGAGTTTATTCCTTTGGCAGGAAGACTGCAGAGGGTAAAGCAGATATGAAGAATCTTCTTGGCGGCAAGGGGGCCAATCTTGCAGAAATGTGTCTCCTCGGGCTGCCCGTACCCGCCGGTTTTACAATTACAACCGATGCATGTAATGAATATTACGCAAACGATTGCACTCTTCCCAAGGAACTGATGCCTGAAGTCTGGGCAGCCATGAAGCTGACCGAAGAGACTATGGGAATGAAATATGGCGACCCTTCAAACGCCTTGCTTGTATCTTGCCGTTCAGGCGCACGCAAATCGATGCCCGGCATGATGGACACTGTTCTGAATATCGGACTTTGCACAGCTACAATTCCGGGTTTCCTCAAAAAAACCAATAATCCCCGTTTTGTATGGGATTCCTACCGTCGTTTGATTATGATGTACGCCGACGTGGTTATGGAGAAAGCTGAAGGGATTGAACTTGGTGAAGGAAGAGGTATCCGCAAGCAGCTTGATGAAATGCTCGATGATTTCAAGAAAAAGAAAGGCTACAAGTCAGATACCGATATTTCTGCTGATGAGCTCAAGGATCTTTCAGAGAAATTCAAGAAGAAAATCAAACAGGTTCTCGGAAAACCATTCCCTGATGATGCAAAGGAACAGCTCGAAGGAAGTATCAAGGCTGTTTTCAAGAGCTGGAACGGGAAAAAAGCCGTATCGTACCGCCGTATCGAAGGGATTCCTGACAACTGGGGCACTGCCGTGAACGTTCAGGCCATGGTATTCGGAAACATGGGTGATTCATCCGCAACAGGTGTCGCCTTTACACGCAACCCTGCAACCGGCGAGAACCAGTTCTATGGTGAATGGCTCGTAAATGCACAGGGTGAGGATGTTGTTGCCGGGATAAGAACTCCGAGTCCCCTGAACAACGAAACCAAAAATGAGCAGAACAAACATCTGAAGAGCATGCAGGAAGCAATGCCCAAAACGTACAAGGAACTTGTGGAAATACGCCATATCCTGGAGAAGAATTTCCACGACATGCTTGACATAGAATTTACAATTCAGGAGAATAAACTCTTTATGCTTCAGTGCCGTGTCGGAAAACGGACAGGTACCGCGGCCGTAAACATGGCTATGGACATGTTTAAAGAAAAACTGATCGACGAAAAAACAGTTGTCACACGTGTCGATCCGTCGCAGCTTGATGAGCTTCTTCACCCGATTTGTGATCCTGCAGCCGAGAAGAAAGTAACTCCGATTGCCAAAGGTCTGCCTGCCGGACCCGGTGCTGCGGTTGGTAAAATAGTTTTCACTGCCGAAGATGCAGTTGCCTGGACCCGGAAAGGAGAGACTGTCATCATGGTTCGCGAAGAGACAAACCCGGAGGACGTTGAAGGAATGCGTGCTGCCGTCGGTATACTTACTGCACGCGGAGGAATGACATCTCACGCTGCACTGGTTGCACGCGGCTGGGGAAAGTGCTGCGTTGTGGGCGCAGGCTCCCTTCATGTTGATGCATCAGCTAAAAAGATAAAAGTATCCGGAACCGACCTGGTTCTGAAAGAGGGTGATGTTATCACGATCAACGGTACAAAGGGAAATGTATACAAAGGTGCAATAACACTAATGGATGCAACGGAAAACCCAAGCTTCAAGTCGTTTATGAAGATCGTCGACAAATACAGGAAAATGGGGGTCCGTACAAATGCAGATACAGCAGAGGATGCAGTGATCGCACGCGAATACGGAGCTGAAGGCATCGGACTCTTCCGCATCGAGCACATGTTTTATGGCAAAGGATCAGAACAGCCTTTATTCCTCCTTCGTAAAATGATCCTGAGTGCAAATGAAGCTGAACGCCGCAAAGCGCTCAATGAATTGCACAAATATGTAAAGAAAGATATGAAATCCACCCTGGAAGCCATGGATGGTTTGCCGGTCACTTTCCGTCTGATGGATCCTCCTCTTCATGAGTTTGTTCCACAGGGAGCTGAAAAACAGGCTGAACTCGCCAAAGCACTGGGTATTAAGAAATCAGATGTCGCAAAACGGGGTGAAGCCCTCCATGAAAGCAATCCGATGATGGGTCACCGCGGAGTACGTCTTGGCATAACCTATCCCGAGATTACAGAAATGCAGGTGCGCGCAATGTTCGAGGCTACGGCCGATCTTCTCAAGGAGAAAAAGAATCCGAAACCTGAGCTGATGGTGCCTGTAACATGCGATGTATCCGAACTTGATGTTACCAAAAAAGTGGTTGACCAGGTCTATGCGGAAGTCCTCAAAAAATCAGGACTAAAAAAGATCGATTATAAATATGGCACCATGATCGAGATCCCAAGGGCAACACTGCTTTCCGATCAGATGGCAAAATCAGCCGATTTCTTCTCATTCGGCACCAACGATCTTACCCAGATGACATTCGGATTCAGCCGTGATGATATCGGCGGATTCCTCAATGACTATCTCGACAAGAAGATGCTTGCAGCCGACCCGTTCCAGACTATTGACCAGGAAGGTGTGGGACAGCTGATCAGGATGTCGGTCGAAAAAGGCCGGGCTACAAAACCGGATTTAAAAGTTGGTATTTGCGGTGAACAGGGAGGAGATCCCGCTTCTGTTGAATTCTGTTTCAAAACCGGATTGACATATGTAAGCTGCTCCCCTTACAGGGTTCCGATAGCCAGGCTTGCTGCAGCACAATCGTCGATAAAATACGGGAAATAATTCTATCTTTATCCCAACACACAGAAAAGGGCGCCCTTACGGCGCCCTTTCGCTTTTCAAGCCTGCCCCTGAACTATGAACCTCTGTTTTTAACCATATTAAAGACCCCTGCAGCGGGAAAAACCCTCTCCTGTTTATTGAAATAATTTATACATTTGATAACTCTTATTACAATCAGAAAAAACCAGCTATGGTAACCCCCGATGATCTCAGGAATTACGGAATAGAAAATCCTGTCGAAATTCTTTATAATCCATCCTACAACACACTGTTCGCCGAGGAGACAAAACCCGGGCTGACAGGCTATGAAAAAGGAATAATAACCCGTTCAGGCGCCATTTCAGTCGATACAGGCATTTTCACGGGACGATCCCCAAATGATAAATATGTTGTGATGGACGATACGACCAGGGATACAGTCTGGTGGAAATCCGAGAAGGCCAAAGTTTCCGATAACAAGCCAATTTCCAATGAGATATGGGAACACTGCAGGAAGCTTGCAGCAAAACAGCTGTCAGGGAAAAGGATCTTCGTGGTCGACTGCTTTTGCGGAGCCAATGTGAATACCAGGCTGGCAGTCAGATTTGTGCTTGAAGTTGCATGGCAGGCGCATTTTGTTAAAAACATGTTTATCAGGCCCGAACCCGGGGAGCTTGCAAATTTCGCTCCGCAGTTTGTGGTTCTCAACGCATCAAAGACAACAAATCCCGACTGGAAAAAGCAGGGGCTCAATTCAGAAAACTTTGTCTTCTTCAACCTTAAGGCCGGAATGGCAGTGATTGGAGGTACATGGTATGGCGGCGAGATGAAAAAAGGGATTTTCTCCGTAATGAATTATTACCTTCCTCTCAGGGGGATTACATCGATGCACTGTTCCGCCAATGTAGGAAAAAAGGGAGATGTTGCCATTTTCTTCGGACTTTCAGGAACCGGAAAGACAACCCTTTCGACCGATCCCGACCGGGCACTGGTAGGCGACGATGAGCATGGATGGGACGATGACGGCATTTTCAATTTCGAGGGAGGCTGCTATGCCAAGTGCATCAGGCTGAACAGAAAGAATGAACCTGACATTTACGATGCCATCAGACGCGATGCACTTCTCGAAAACCTTGTTGTACAATCCGACGGAACGATTGACTTCAACAACGATTCAAAAACGGAAAACACAAGGGTCTCATATCCTATTTACCACATCAGCAATATAGTAAAACCCATCTCCAAAGCTGGTCATGCAACCAAGGTAATATTCCTGACAGCCGATACATTCGGCGTCCTTCCCCCGGTCAGCCGGCTTACGGAAGAACAGACAAGATATTATTTTCTCAGCGGATATACAGCCAAGGTGGCAGGGACGGAAAGAGGCATCATCGAGCCTGTTCCCTCATTCTCAGCATGCTTTGGGGCAGCCTTCCTTATGCTCGATCCGATAATTTATGCTAATGAGCTCACGCGGAAAATGAAGCTTCACAATGCTGAGGCATGGCTCGTGAACACAGGATGGACAGGCGGGCCCTGCAGCACGGGAAGCAGGATTGAACTTCCGACCACGAGGCTGATAATCAATTCCATCCTTGATGACTCGATAAAAAAATATGAATTCAGTACACTTCCTGTTTTCAATCTGAGCATCCCCGACAAGATTGACGGAGTCAGGACTAATCTGCTCGATCCCTCAGAGTCATGGGATTCACGCGTTAAATGGCATCTTGCCGCCACCGATCTGGCATTGAAGTTCATTAACAACTTCAGCAAATTTGCCTCGAACGAAGAGACTGCGAAGCTGGCAGAATCGGGACCCGGAATCTGACAATCGGAGTATAAAATGAGTCTTTTAAAAATATCCCTCACACTGATACTGTCATACCTGCTGGGATCAATTGCCACGGCGGTCTGGGCCGGGAAGATCTTCCATAAAGTTGATGTCAGGGAGCACGGAAGCGGAAATGCAGGTGCCACAAATGTGATAAGGGTCCTTGGCTGGAAAACTGGTGTTCCGGTTCTGCTGATCGATGTCCTTAAAGGCTGGACAGCTGCAATGCTGCCTGTATTCTTCAACCTGGCAGGTGAAGGTACTGCAATGATTACAAATTACCAGATCCTGGCAGGAATGGCTGTAGTAACCGGTCATATTTTTCCGGTGTTTGCCAGGTTCCGCGGCGGGAAGGGAGTGGCAACAATTTCCGGAGTTCTCCTGGCGATCCATCCCCTGCTTACAATATCATGCCTGGGAGTCTTCCTTTGCGTTCTCCTTATCTCCGGTTATGTTTCACTCTCTTCAATGATTGCCGGGATAGCCTTTCCGGTATTTCTGTTCCTTTTCTTCGGAACTCCTTCAGTATTTTTTAAAATATTCTCCGTTACAGTGGCAATAGCTCTCATCTTCACTCACAGGAAGAACATTTCAAGACTCCTCAGGGGAGAAGAATCAAAGCTCATCAGGAAGAAATCCTAGTATTGCTCAAGAATTTGTATCCTCTTCAGGATCGGAGGGTGAGTTGCGAACAGATTGGCAAAAGAAAACCTGACCTTCTCCTCTCCTTCCTGAGGGTTTTCGATAAACATCTGGGCAACATCCTTTCTTTTTACAGCCTCAATGGTAGGATCAGCTGACACCTTCCGGAGTGCTGAGGCAAGGGACAGAGGCCTCCTTGTAAGCTCGGCAGAACCGGCGTCAGCAAGATATTCCCGCTTCCTTGAAAGGGCAAACCTGAAAAGTGAGGCAAGCAGATAACCGAAAAGCGCAAGAAACAGGGCAATAATAATACCTCCGCCCTCTTTTTTACCCCTGCCGATACTCCCAAACCTCATCGACCTGAAAAGCATTTCCGTTATAAAACCGAAAATGCCGACAAAGACGATAGAGATTATCAGAAGTCTTACATCCCGGTTCCTGATATGGGTCAGTTCGTGCGCGATCACTGCCTCGAGCTCATCATCCTGAAGCTTGTCGATAATACCCCTTGAAAGCGACACGGCATATGTCTTTTCGTTTATCCCGCTCGCAAAAGCATTCAGTGAATCATCCTCAATGATATTTACTTTAGGCATCTGCATACCTGCCGAGATGCAGAGGTTCTCGACAAGATTATACACTCGTTTGTTTTCTTTTCTTTCAAGAGGTTTTGAATTTGTTGCGGAATTGATAATGGAGGTATGCGAAAACCATGCAACAAGGAACCACACGGCTACACCGATTGTTATCCATGGGATGGTTGACAGGAATGTCCGGTTCACATTTATCAAACCCATCTCTTCGCGCTCCATCTGCATCGATGTAAAAAAGAGGAAAAGCCAGGTAAGACCGTAAAACACGAGCGGGAACATCAGGAGAATCAAAACCGAGTTCGTGTTGTTTCTTCTTATCTGGCTTTGGAGTCCGAAATACTTCATATTACTGGAACTTGATCTGAGGCGGTTCCTCTATCTGGGCACGTTTTTCCCCGAGGTCGAACATCGGTTCGCGCCTGAAGTTGAAAAGTGTGGCAACAATATTCGAAGGGAACAGTTCAGTTGCGGTGTTGAGCTCCTTGGTTGCTGAGTTAAAGAATCTGCGGGCTGCTGCAATCTTGTTTTCGACATCCGAAATCTCATTCTGAAGATCAAGGAAATTCTGACTGGCCTTAAGGTCGGGATAGGCTTCCACCGACACCTTCAATCCATCAAGGGCACTTGAGAGCCTGGTTTCAGCAGCTATCTTCTCATTTATCGTGGTCGCTTTCATGGCATTCGCCCGCGCCTCCGTTATCTCGGTCAGCACGCCCCTTTCATGCACCATGTAACCCTTGACGGCTTCAACAAGCTGGGGTATGAGATCATGCCTTTGTCTAAGCTGCACATCAACATCAGCAAATGCCTGCTCCCTGTTGTTCCTCAGCCTGACAAGCCTGTTGTAAAGCGAGATAGCAAAGAAGACAAGGAGCACAATGATCGCAAAAATCACTAGTAATACTGCCATTTTTTTGATTAATTAAGGTTAATAAATATCGCCAATAAGGTAAATTTGAAACTAAAGATAGGTATTTTTGCCAAAACTAATACCTGATAGTTTTTTTAATAAATCACCTAATTGTATTATTATACTTAAAAACAGATTATATGGAAAAGAGTTTGAAAGGAACAAAGACAGAACAGAACCTGCTTAAGGCCTTTGCAGGTGAATCGCAGGCCAAGAACCGGTATGAATTTGCCGCCAAGGTTGCAAAGGAGGAAGGATATGAGCAGATTTCCGCAATTTTCCTTGAGACAGCCGCACAGGAACAGCAGCACGCAAAGAGGTTTTTTAAATTTCTGGAAGGAGGCATGGTTGAAATAACAGCATCCTACCCGGCAGGAAAAACAGGTGCAACGAGTGAGAACCTCGGGGCTGCCGCCGACGGCGAACATGAAGAATGGAGTGACCTTTACCCGGCATTCGCAAAGGAAGCTGAAGCTGAAGGTTTCAAGACTATTGCCACAGCATTCAAGGCTATAGCATCAGCCGAAAAGATTCATGAAGAAAGATACAGGAAGCTTCTCGACAATATTATGAAAAACAGGGTTTTCGAACGCGAGGGAAAGGTTTTCTGGTACTGCAGGAAGTGCGGCTATGTTCATTTCGGGACCAAACCCCCGAAGAACTGCCCGGCATGCCTGCATCCTGAAAGCTATTTCGAACTAAAGGCTGAAAACTATTAATTGATGAGTGAAGGAAAGAAAATGCTTGAGCTTATCCTCAGGCGGCAAAGTGAAAGAAAATACAGAGATAAACCGGTAGAACAGGAAAAACTCGATCGTATAACCGAGGCGGGCAGGATGGCCCCATCTGCCTGCAATGCTCAGCCCTGGAAATTTATTGTCGTCACCGATCCTGCACTGCGAAGCACACTGGCGGAAGCTGCTTCTGCCAAACTGCTTGGCATGAATGGATTTGTCAGCCAGGCTCCGGTATTGATAGTTATCGTCAGGGAAAATCCTAATTTCTCCTCCAAGGTCGGTGGAACAATCAAAAACAAGGACTACTCACACATTGATATCGGCATTGCCGCTGAGAATATGTGTCTGCAGGCAACTGCCGAAGGACTGGGATCATGCATAATTGGCTGGTATGATGAGAAACAGGTCAGGAGCATCCTTAAGATACCCTCATCTAAAAGAGTCGGACTTCTTATTTCTATCGGTTATCCGCAGGGCGAGTACAGGGCAAAGAAACGGAAATCCCAGGAGGTGACGGTTTCGTATAATAAATACTGAATTGTAATCTCTAGAGTTTTAACCCACCCCCAGCCCCTCCACCACAAATCTCCCCTGCAGTCTGGCTCCTCCCTAAAATCAGCCACAGGCTGATTTCTTTACGGTCGGCCCCCAGGAGGGGAGCTTTGGGAAAGTTCCCCTTTTATTTCAATAGTTCAAGGGCTTTCTTAATCCTCTTTACAGCTTCAACAAGCAATTCATCCGAATTTGCATATGATATCCTTATGCATTCCGGCGCTCCGAAAGCATCTCCGCCAACTACCGCAACCTGTGCCTTGTCAAGAAGGAAGAGTGCGAGATCGTCGGAATTGTTTATCACCGTATTTCCATCTGATTTCCCAAGATACCAGGATATATCAGGCATTACATAGAAAGCTCCCTGGGGGACTCTTAACTTAATTCCTTTAACTTCATTCAGCAGCCCGCATATAAGATCGCGCCGCCGGTGAAATGCCTCCTTCATCATCTGCCGCGACCCGTCATCTCCCCCGATGGCTGCAAGGGCCGCCCTCTGGGCAATTGAACAGACTCCCGAGGTAAACTGTCCCTGGAGCTTGTTGCAGGCTTTTGCAAGCCAGAGAGGAGCACCGATATACCCGATCCTCCAGCCTGTCATGGCATATCCCTTTGAAACTCCGTTGACTGTTATCACGCGGTCGTAAATAAAATCGAATGATGCCAGGCTGACATGGCTGCCTTCAAAGATAATGTGCTCATATATCTCATCGGAGATTGCAAAAAGCCCCTCATGCCTTTCAATCACCCTGGCGATTTTTTCCATCTCTTCCCCCGAATAAACCATCCCCGTCGGATTCGACGGAGAATTGAAAATCACAAGCCGTGTCTTTTCTGTGATTGCCGATTCAAGCTGGCCGGGGCTGACCTTGAAATCATTCTCAAGCAGCGCTTCAACAACCACCGGCTTTCCGCCGGCAAGAATGATCTGATCATAATAGCTTACCCAGTACGGGGCCAGGATTATCACTTCCTCCCCCGGATTGACAATTGACAGGATTACATTGATAAGTGAATGTTTCCCTCCCGCCGATACGATTATCTGATCGCTTGTATAACTGATGCCGTTCTCCTCCCTGAACTTCTTCGAAATGGCATCCCTGAGATCATTGTAACCCGGAACGGGAGGGTACTTTGAATAATTCTCATCGATGGCCCTTTTGGCAGCCTCCTTGATATATTCAGGGGTATTGAAATCGGGCTCCCCAAGGCTCAGACTGATGATATCCAGACCTTTTGCCTTTAATTCCCTGCTCTTCTGAGCCATTGCAAGCGTTTGGGAAACCGATAGCGATTTTATTCTGTCAGATAAGTATTCCATAAATAGATTTTTGAAGTGAAAATCCGTTAAGGACGGAATCAAATGTATGAAGTAAAAATTAAAAACAAAAAGAATATTCCCCGGATGTTACGAGAATGATTTTAACCGCAAAGGACACAGAGTATTCGCAAAGCACGCAAAGCTAATAGACTATTAAAAAGTACTTCGCGACCTTTGCGAATACTCTGTGTCCTTTGCGGTTAATTTTTCTTGTTCTTTTTTAAGACAATAACCTATCGTTAGAAATAACTAATTCAGTGAAATTATCTTACGTTTGTATTTTTAATCTGTTTACCATGGAATATCTTATTGACATTATAAAAATCGTTGTTCCTGCTCTGCTGGTTCTATTGACTGCATGGATGATCCTGCGGAATATGATTAAAAACGATCAGGAGAAGAGAAGGCAGGAAATAATCCTTCAGGGTGCCAGGAGTGTCACCCCGATCAAGCTCCAGGCATATGAACGGATCGTCCTTTTCCTTGAAAGAATATCCCTCGAATCCCTGCTTATGAGGGTCAGCACTCCCGACATGACAGCCTCGCAGCTGCAGTCTGCCCTTGTTACAACGATAAGGAGTGAATTCGAGCATAACCTTTCCCAGCAGATCTATATGAGCCCGCAGGCCTGGGAGGTTGTCAGGAACGCCCGCTCCAACACAATCAAGATAATCAATAGCGAAGCCGAAAAGATTAAGGGTGATGCTCCCGGCCTCGAACTAAGCAAACAGCTTCTTGGCAAGGTGATGGAACTCGATCAGGAGCCCACAAGGGCAGCAATCGATTATATAAAGGGTGAAGTCGGAAGAATGATCTAAACTCCCTTTTAATTTCTCTTGCTGGCGCGGATTTGCAATCCGTGCCTGGCAATTCTGGCACCGATTGCAAATCGGCGCCAGCGGTCAGTAATATTAAAGCAGCTCCACGCTTCGTTTCACGAAAGTGCTCAGATCCTCTCCCCTCAGCATATTATTTGCAAGCAATGCAAGGTCGATCAACTGTTTGACTATTTTGCTGCCTGATCCGTAACCCTCAAGAATCTCCTTCCTTGCCGATTCGATTGTCTCGAGTTCCTTGCGGAGTTTCTCAAGATCATCCTTTTCGAACTGGCTGATCTCGTCATGCTTTTTCTTGCCATGCTCCTTTTCCATGAATGAGATCTCCTCCCTGAGCCTTTCCCGTTCGGTATTATTTGCCTCGAGTTTGCTGCTTTCCCGGGTCTGAAGGTCCTCCGATATCTTTACCACAAGCGGATGGTTTACATTGACCACAAGGTTGAAGCTGTCGGGAAGCTCACCGTAGAAATTCATCCCGCCTCCAAGCTGCGACATCTCCTTCATCCTGCGCATGAATTCCGACTGGGTAATAATCACGGGGGCATCATTTTCGTCGAGAGTCTCTGGAACGGCGTTATAGATCTCCTTAGATTTGACCCTGACGTTGAAAACGCTTTTCAGGTCATCCTGCTGGACCTGCGAAAGTTTTGATTTTTTTGGTTCCTCCTTGAGAATAAGCTTGTCAATCACATCTGAGTCGACCCTGACAAACCTTGAATCCTTAAACTTGGTCTCAAGGTGATTGATAAGGTGAATGTCGAGCTGACCGTCGAGGTTGAGGACATCATAGCCCTTGCTTTTTGCTTTTTCGATATAAGTATACTGATCCGTCTTATTGGTTGAATAGAGGTAAACCAGCGTCTTGTTCTTGTCGGTCTGGTTAGCCTTAATCAGCTTTTCATACTCCTCGTATGTAAAATACTTGTCATCGGTGGTTTTGAAGAGTGCAAATTTTGAGGCCTTTTCATAGAATTTCTCCTCCGTTATCATTCCATACACGATAAAAAGCTTCAGGTTATCCCATTTCTTTTCAAACTCCTCGCGGTTATTCTTGAAAATATCGTTGAGCCTGTCGGCAACCTTCTTTGTGATGTGCGAAGAAATCTTCTTTACATTTGAATCGCTCTGGAGATAGCTCCTGGAGACGTTCAGCGGTATATCGGGAGAATCAATTACCCCGTGCAGGAGCGTGAGGAACTCGGGAACGATCCCTTCGACGGAATCGGTAACGAATACCTGGTTGGAGTAAAGCTGTATCTTATTCTTCTGTATCTCGATGTTTGATTTGATCTTCGGGAAATAGAGTATCCCCGTAAGTTTGAATGGATAGTCGACATTCAGGTGGATGTTGAACAACGGGTCATCGCCGACGGGATAGAGCTCCTTATAGAATTTAAGGTAGTCTTCCTCCTTAAGATCGGCAGGCTTCAGGGTCCATGCCGGTTTTGTGTTGTTTATTATCTTGTCTTTTCCGGTCTCTACATATTTTCCGTCCTTCCACTCCTTCTCCTGGCCGAAAGCGATTTCAACGGGAAGGAATTTACAGTATTTCTTAAGAAGCTCCTCAATCTTGTTCTCCTCGAGGAAATCCTTCGACTCCTTGTCGATGTAAAGGATAACGTCAGTTCCCCTGACCTCCCTGACGGTTTCTTCAATCTTGTATTCAGGGCTCCCGTCGCAGGTCCACTTCACTGCCGGTTCCGTTTCATCCCAGGATTTTGAAATCACTTCAACCTTGTCCGACACCATGAATGAAGAATAGAATCCAAGACCGAAGTGACCGATCATTGAATTCACCTGATCCTTGTATTTTTCAAGAAAATCATTTGCGCTCGAAAAGGCTATCTGGTTGAGGTATTTGTCGATCTCGCCGGATGTCATCCCGACACCGGAATCGGAGACCTTTATTGTTTTCTTCTTTTTGTCAACCGAAACCCTGATGGTCAGGTCACCCAGATCCCCTTTAAAATCTCCTGCCGAGGCAACTGCCTTCAGCTTCTGGGTTGCATCAACGGCATTTGAGATAAGTTCGCGGAGAAATATCTCATGATCAGAATAGAGGAATTTCTTTATTATCGGAAATATGTTCTCGGTGGTAACTCCTATTTTTCCTGTTTGCATATCGGTAATTTTAAAAGGTTAGACAATCAACCCCATTTCCATTCAAAATATATGCCGTTCACTGGAAACTGACAAATAGTCACTTTTTGGTTGTTTTGTCCCCTAGAGGTTGTCTCAAAAGCCTGCTTCTCGTTACCTACCCCTAAATCCCCTAAAGGGGACTTTCAGATATTCAGTATTTTAGAGAATCCCCTTTAGGGGGCAGGGGGTAATTTTGTTGGCTTATGAGACACCCTCTTTGATTTTCCGGATAACGCGAAAGTCCCCTTCAGGGGATTTAGGGGCAAAAAGGCAAACAGCAGAGAGAAACTAGCAACCAGAAACTAGCAACATGGAACCAGAAACCAGAAACTACTTCTTCCTGTTTCTTATATCCACGTTTGACCTGAAGATCCAGGCACCCTTTTCGAGATTGAAGGCGTCGTATGAGAAATCTGGACCGTAATATTGCTTATTATCTTTCATGGCCGGGGAGAGAGGAACAAGATGATCAAACACTATCGATTTATCTGAAACGAATTTCAGTGATACCACGGCTTCGGAGCTGTATTCAAGTACCTCCCTGAATTTTGCCGTATCTCCCTGGCCAAAAATTCTCCGGCCGAAAATTATTCTGCCTTCCGGAGTGAAGCTCACCACATCAATTATCTTCCGGGTGATGGAAGGATTCCCGAAATCAATTCCCAGAAGCACCCAGTAGTTTTCATTGCCTTTCCCATATCGTCTCAGATCATAATAAAGAGCTCCGTACCAGTCTTTTTCGTTATATATGACTTCGCTTTTTACCGGGGCTTCAGTGTATCTGCCCTCAAGCCGGTAAACGCGGCTTTGCTTTCCGGTATTGTTAATAAAATAACAGTAATACCTTCCCGGAGAATCTGCAAGGATCAGGTTCCATGTAATTATTTTCAGCCGGGAATCTTTTGAAGTGATCTGCCCCAGGTATTTCAGGTTATCGAATCTGTGAGTGAATGCCGTATCGGATTCGGAGTAGCCGTCAATAATGAATTTTATTGAATCATTTATTCTTATCCTGTGAGTGTCATCGCGGCTGGCCATCAACCGGGAAAAAAGCTTTGCAAGGACCGCTGAAGTATCAGATCCTGAAGCCACGCCTTCAGAAACTGAAAACAACTTAATAAAAGCAAGGATTAAGAATATGGAGATTTTCTTCATTTATCGGATGTATTTCTCTGCACTTCATCCAGAAGAGCGATAACCTGCCTGCATGCCAGAGAGATTTCTTCCTCGCTGATTGTAAGGGGAGGTGCAATCCTGAATGAATCGTTGCAGAAAAGGAAATAATCAAGTATCAGGCCAAAATCCGGAGCCCTGGAAATCGCCATCTTCACATGTTCGGGTTTTTTGAGCTGAACTGCAAGCAGCAGCCCCTCCCCTCTTATTGAGGAAATAAGATCATGACGCAGCAGATCCCTGAAGAGCTTTGATTTACCGGAGCATGATTCAATAAGGTATTCTTCCTTAAGCACCTTCATTGATGCAAGTCCGGCAGCACAGCATACCGGATGTCCCCCGAATGTGGTTATATGTCCAAGGGGCGGTTTGGAAGCAAGTGATGACATGATCTCACCCGACGAAATAAAGGCACCCAGAGGCATTCCTCCTCCCAGTGCTTTTGCAAGAAGGAGAATGTCGGGCACAACCCCGAACCTGTCGAGTGCAAACATGTGGCCCAGGCGTCCGAAACCGGTCTGGATCTCGTCGAATACAAGTAGAGACTTTGTTTCGCTGCATTTTTGCCTAACCATTTCAAGGAACCCTTTTTCAGGCCAGATTATACCTGCCTCACCCTGTACTGGCTCTATTATGACGCATGCCGTTTTTTCATCAATTATTTCAAGGGATTCCATATCGTTGAACCTGGCACGGAATGTATCCGGCAGAAGGGGCCTGAAGGCATTCCGGAATTCTTCGCTGCCCTGGATGCTAAGGGCGCCGTGAGTGCTTCCATGGTAAGAATTCTCAAATGAGACAATCTTGCTGCGGCCCGTGAATCTCTTGGCAAGCTTCAGTGCGCCCTCGACTGCCTCGCTTCCCGAATTGACAAAATAGACACAACCGAGTGAAGGCGGAAGTGACCCGGCAAGATGTTCAGCATATTTCACCTGGGGGCTCTGGATCATTTCTCCATAAACCATCAGATGCATATACGAATCGACCTGTTCCTTAACCGCGTTTACGACTTTAGGATGCCTGTGTCCGGTGTTGCTTACTGAAACGCCAGATATAAGGTCGAGATATTTCTCCCCTGAAGGGCCAAAAAGAAAAACTCCTTCGGCCCTTTCTATTTCAAGAAGCAAGGGTGAAAGAGATGTTTGTCCGAGATGTTTAAGAAAAAGCTGCCGGTTTTTGAACATCTGAAAGTCGGCTGATTATCTGGCCATCACGTTAATGTCGTTCAGAAGTGAATCCCTGAATGATTTTCCAACCGGAATGTTCTTAAATGTATGACCAACCATTAAATCAAGGGAGCTCTCCTTGATGGCCTGGATCATGCTCTTGTTTATAATGAATGACCTGTGGACCCTTATAAATACACCTGACGGAAGCTGGCTTTCGATGGCTTTCATCGTAAAATGAATAGTGAACTTCTCGGTATTTGTGTTGAGGGTGACATAGTTTTCAAGAGCTTCCACAAAAACGATTTCCCGTAGCTTAAGCTTAACAAGTGATGAGCCTTTCTTAATAAAGATCTCCTCATCGCCCGATTTGCTGATTTCCTTGGGAGAGAAATAGCGGACTACCTTGTCGATGGCCTTGCAAAACCTCGCATATGAGACAGGTTTCAGGAGAAAGTCGACAACATTGAAATCAAAAGCTTTCAGGGCAAATTCCCCGCCTCCCGATACAATTATAATGTTGGGCGGATGATCGAGGCTTCCGATAAGATCGAAGCCGTCCATTTCGGGCATTTTAACGTCGAGCAGTATAAGGTCGACATCTTTTTGTTTCGAGATTTCATTCCTTGCGGTAACAGGGTCGTTAAATACGCCAACCAGGTTCAGCGAGGCATATTTGTTGACATAGCCTTCAAGGAGTTTACAGCTCAGTTTATCATCATCGACTATTATACAGTTCATTGCTTTCTTTTTTGAACCGGGATTTAGCAGATCAAAAATAGTAAAAAAATTGAAAACTACTTTACGAATATTATTTTAATATGGTGTTTATAGTTTTTCAAACACCCGTATTTAACTAACATAACTTTTTCTTCAACAAGAAACAGGGAAATGGTGGATTTGTTCAAAAAAAGGGGGTGTTTGATAAACACCCCCAAGGCAATCTCAATAAATTGGGATTAAAGACCTTTGTTAAGAGCAGGGGCGGGTTTGAATTTCACAACTTTCTTTGCAGGAACATTCAGTTTTGCATTGGTACGGGGGTTGCGAACAACTCTTGCGCTTCTTTTTGCAACTTTAAAGGTACCCATTCCCGGGAGCTGGATTCTCTGACCTTTTTTCATTGCTTTTCCAAAAGCTGCAACGAATGAATTCAAAGCCTTGCCTGAATCTTTGATTGAAAGACCTGCATCCTCAGCAATTGCATTTACTAATTCTTTTTTTGTCATAATGAAAGATTTAAGGGTTAGACCAATGGTTCTAATTGGGTACAAATATATTCCAATTTATATCATGTGCAAATAAATTTTGTCTATTTTGCGCAAATAGTGGCGGTTTTAGTACAAAGTGGGGTGTTTTTCAGGAAATTTACCCGGTGATTAAAAAATGTCGCAACAGCCCATTAGTTCTAGATTTCCGCATTTTGAGCATTTGGAAATGTTAAAATCCTGTTAATAAATAGTATATCTGTCTGATAATCTGACATTTCGATTATTTGAGATAAAAATTCCAAAAAGTCAAAAAAATATTATCTTTGCGGCGGACCGGAAAAGAGTGAGAGAAATGGAGAAATGGTCCCGCCGTGCGGGATAGACTCCGCGGTTGAATGCGGTTTAGGGTTCATAAGTGTATGGAGAAATGGCAGAGCGGTCGAATGCGGCGGTCTTGAAAACCGTTGTCCGCCTATCGGTGGACCGGGGGTTCGAATCCCTCTTTCTCCGCCAAAGCCAGAGAAAACCGTGCAAAGCACGGTTTTTTTGTTTTACTGAGACACCAAAGAAAGCTCGCTTTCGAAAGGTGGCGAAAGTAAAACAAAAAATAAAACACGCCAGAGGCGTGTTTTTTCTCTGGCTTTGAAGCCTCCCCCACAAGGGATCACCGACGAATGAAGAGAGGAGGTAATCCCTCGTTAAAGCCCGCAGGGCGTCTGATCTGATGCCTTTGAAGCTCCCCCACCAATGGATCGCCGGAGGCAATCCTGAATTCTCGTCACCTTAAGTCATCTTTCATTTGTGCGGATTTTGAATAACATCGCGCCCTTGCAGGGCTTGACATCATTGGGTGGCATCCATCCACCGGTTACACCGGCGGTTATTCACATCGCACCACATTAGTGGTGCCTTTGTTTTGCCCTTTCAGGGCAGAGCATAATGTAATCTGCATAGCTGTTCAATTGTCGCAAGATGGAGAATCAGGATAAAATAAAACTTGCCGAAGATGACTTCATCTGTCTATAATGGAGTATTATAATTAATTTTAACTGCCTATCCCTTTTAATCAAGTAGTTGACATTTTATTAAATTGAGTGTCGGGAATCACTAATAAGAAGTCAGTCTTAAAATATTTTGAATCTTAACTTTATTAATCAGTAAATTTTCTATTATTCTAATTGACCCCCTTTCCCGTCCCGCAAAGCGGGAGGCCTTGCTCCTTCCCCCGTGGGAGGGTCGAGCGTTAAGAAATTGCCCGGTGGGCAATTTTAGCGAAGGAGCCAGTCTGCAGGGAAGGCTGGGAAGGGGGTATAAATAACAAAAATTGATAATTTTATATATCATTCCCGAAAGTCATCTTATACTTGACTGAAAGGGATAGGCAGTTAATTTTATTACACTAATATAATTAACAATTAAGCAGTCATCACTGCCTAATGAAATGGTTCTCAGCATATAACAACATTCTATCTTGCAAATGATAAAAGCACTAAAATCCAGAGACAGTAAATTATGGCGTGATTCTTACTACCATAAACTTTTTGGTCTTAAAGCAGCGAAGGAAGCCGGGAGAGTTCTTAAATTCTTTGAGGAGGAACGACCCGATGACATGCGACCACGTGAGGCTATTGAAGCAATCAGGGAATGGTCGGAGGACAAACGCACTCTTGGAATGAAAGAGGTTCGCATACTATCTCTTAATGCTCATGCCGCTGCCCGGGATGCAAAATCCAATGCTGCAAAATATGCTGCACATGCTGCCGGACAAGCTGTCGGGTCCTGGCATGTGCCTACTCATGCCCTGGGTGCTTTTGGCTACGCGGGCAGAGCTGTTATTTCAGGGAAGAAATGACAGATAATCATCATTTGTCAGTAATTGAACAACTAAGAATCAATGATATGGCTAGAATAAAATAACTGACAATCGATAGTGAGAATAACATATGGTGCTCAATGTCAGGAGGATATGCAGTATTTAACGGAGAACGATGGATTGTCGATGATTCAACCTTCAGAGAATCAAGTGTATTTACAATCAAACAGGCAACCGACAAGCGTATCTGCCTTGGTCCATGAGATGGAATCTTCATCAATGATTTATAATGGTACAATTTTTGTTCAGGAATTGTAACCTAAATACCCTCTATATGAAAAATATATCCAAAGTTGTATTGTTTTTAACAGCTTTCATTTCACTTGTTCTGGTTCCTTCCTGTAAAAAAAATGGTCAAAATGATCAGCCCATCGATCCGGGAGATCCTGTAACCATTGTTACGGATATTCATCAAAAAGAAGTAATAGACTCTGCAAATACATTTGCATTTGATCTGTTCAAACCAATCCTTTCTGATGCAAAAGGAAATGAGAACATAATGATCTCTCCCTTCAGCATCACCAGCGCTCTTTCAATGACCCTTAATGGTGCATCTGGCGAGACCTTTGAAGCTATGAAAAAGGCTTTAAGACTCGATGGTAATACACTTGAACAGATAAATGATACCTACCTCAAGTTGATGACTGAGATGGTACCGGTTGATGAACGGGTGGTACTCGAAATCGCCAACTCAGTCTGGGTTGAAAAACGGCTTTTGGTTAAACAGAAGTTTATGAACGACGTACAAAACTGGTACAAAGCTGAAGCAAGAGGCATTGATGTCACAGATCCTGATGCAGTTGATATTGTAAACGGGTGGATTGAGGAAAAAACCCACGATAAGATTATCGATATGCTCGATAACCTTGATCCTGATCTTGCAATGCTTCTGATAAATGCTGTCTATTTCAACGGGAAGTGGAGGTATCAGTTTGACAAGACTGACACAAAGGAAGAACCGTTCTATGTTACACCAGCAGAACCCAAAAATGTTCCGATGATGCACCAGGAGGAAAACCTGAAAGCTGCAAAAGACAATGAACTTATGATTGTCGATATTCCATATGGGCAGGGCAATTATTCAATGTTAATCGTATTACCCGATGCCGGTGTTTCCGTTTCTGATGCAGCGGAGTCTCTCACATCATCAAAGTGGAATAAATGGATGTCGCTGCTGGAAAATAACACTCATATTGTTGAACTCAGCATGCCGAGGTTCAAATATGACTACAAAAGATTATTAAATGAAGATCTGATAGGCCTGGGAATGGGTATTGCCTTCTCCGACGGGGCTGATTTCAGAAATATAAGTGATCAACGGCTTCAGATAAGCAGAGTAATCCATCAGTCATTCATCGAAACAAATGAGGAGGGCACGGAAGCGGCAGCAGCTACAATCGTGGAGATCAGGTTTACTTCGGCAGGACCGGATCCGGAACCGACCATCTGGAAAATTGATCTTGATCGCCCCTTCCTGTATTTCATCCACGAAACCTCAACAGGCACTATATTATTTATGGGAAAGGTCAGTGACCCTTCAGTTGAGTAAACCTATAACAATTCTTCATGAGGTTTCATTTTAGGATAGAGCCAACGGATCGCCGGATTAATCGGATGTAGCCTGCTATGCCATCCGAAGTCAGAATGCAATCCCCGGATTTGATTCTTCTGTAACATCTTTAATAATGATACATTCCCCGGGAATTGAATTTTCTCAACATGGTGATCAACTGTTACCTCTACGTTTGCATTAAACACAATCTTAAATGACTGGTGTAAAATAAAAACCACCTTCCCTTCGTACCTGATTTTCCAGGGCTTTAAAAGAAACAGATTGTTAAAAGATTACTACTTAATAATCCAGTCAGTATAGGTTGTCCTAGTTCCAGAAACTACATATTTGCTCATTTCAGCATCAATTACTTTCATCTTTTCGTTTGCCGCTTTAACTGCATCAGAGAGGGTTTCCTCATCCTCAACCGGATAGTATTTATCTCTTACAGCAACAGATTCAAAAATCAGAATCATACCTAATTTGTTCTTGTTCTCTCCTCTATCACCAATCATTAAATATGTCTTTATACCCGGCCAGTTCTTATCAAGTTCCGGAACATATTTATTGTTGTAAAAATCAATAAATTGATTCATTGATACGTCAGGATTAAGTGTCATTTCATAAACGCCAACTGCAACTACAGCACCTTTCTTTAAGGTTTGAGCAGAAAGCTGAGAAACAGAAAAGGCAAGAAACAGACATAGCAAAAAGAAGGCTTTTGTTTTCATAGTTGAATGGATTTAGTTAATATAAAGAATTTGATATCAGAGTTTGCATTATCAGTTTCCAGGATCCTTATCATAAATTCTAAATCAAATTTCGGCTAATCAAATATCAAAGTCTACCACTTTTGTATCATTTTCTGATACTTTTGTAACAATTTGTGGGAATTTTAGCCCTTAAACGGGAATTAATGACTTTAAATGATAAAAGCACCAAAATCCAAAGACAGTAAATTATGGCGTGATTCTTACTACCATAAACTTTTTGGTTTTAAACCAGCTAAAGAAGCCGGGAGACTTCTTAAATTCTTTGAAAAAGAACGACCGGATGACATGCGGCCGCGCGAGGCTATTGAAGCAATCATGGAATAGGCAGAAAACAAACGCACTCTAAATGCTTTTGGCTACGCGGGCAGAGCTGTTATTTCAGGCAGGAAATGACACACAATGATCATTTGTAAGTAATTGAACAATTAAAATAAATCACCAGGTAACGCAACGAAACAGTAATGAAACTCATCATATAAATGCTGATAATGAAAAATATAGCTACCATATTAGCTTTATTGATTTCTCTCGCTTCCTGTGAGAAAACAAGTTTCCCTGATAAATCGCCAGGTAATCCAAACACCAGCTTTGACTTAAAAATACTGGAAGGCTATTTCGTTAAATCCATTGCATTTGACAGCAAAGGAAATGCCTGGGTCGGGACCTTTAAACAGGGATTAATAAAATATAATCCGCAGGAAACTATAATTTACAATTCTTCTAATTCAATTCTGCCTGCCGGCTCAGTCATTTGGGATATTGCTGTTGACAGCAAGGATAATGTATGGATCGGCTGTGACGGAATCATTAAATATGATGGCAGTAAGTTTACACATTACAATACATCCAACAGCCCCATTCCCGAGGATTTTGTTTACTCGATAGCTATTGATTCAAAAGATAATGTATGGTTTACTTCCTGCAGATTCAGGGAAGGAGGTTTTGTCAGATTTGATGGAACTGACTGGAAAGTCTTTACACCGGAGAATTCAAAGTTGCCGGTCAATTCCGTAAAGGGCATTGCTATCGATAGTGATGATAACGTCTGGCTCGCCTTATCAGAAGTTGTAAATAATACATATCTGATAAAGATCTCAGGAACAAACTGGAAGACATATACAAGTGAAGACCTGGGATTTGTCCCTTATTATTTTACCAACATTGATATCAATTCTCAAAATAAAATATGCGGAGCCATTGATTATTCATTATCAAGCCTTGGGATAAATCCCGGACCTCAGGTGTTCATATTTGATGAACATAATACGGAACAATTAAGAATCAATGACATGGCCAGAATAAAATCACTGACAGTCGATGATGAGGATAACATATGGTGCTCTATGTCAGGAGGATATGCAGTGTTTAACGGAGAACGATGGATTGTCGATGATTCAACCTTCAGAGAGTCAAGTGTATTTACAATCAAACAGGCAACCGACAAGAGGATCTGGCTTGGCACAGGAGATGGAATATTCATCAATGATTAATCCTTTTCTAAAGCAGCATCCCGCCCTTTCAGGGCTTGACATCAAGGGGGCACCATAAGCCACCGGTTTTACCGGTGGTAATTCACATCGCACCACATTGGTGGTGCCTTTTTCATGCCCTTTCAGGGCTAAGGATCAAATTGGCTGTGCTGCTCTAAAGTTGGGGGGATACTTTATCTGAAAAGTGTATCATTATCTCCTGCCAAATGTTTCATTGGATTATCACCATCATCCTTATCCTTTATTCCAAGGAAAAATTTAAGATTATCCAAAGCAATTCTTCGATTTGCTCGTTTGTCCCCGGGATTCTTGGGCAAATGCCTTCTTGCCCGATAATCCCTTATTCCCATCACAATAAGCATCACAACCACTATCCACATCCAGACAGCGAATAACCATTCTCCATCAATTTCTCCCATAATAAAAGATTAAATATCAAAGTTACACCAGCAAAATGCCAAAGTCAATTTTATTATAACCGGTAATTTTAAATCCGTGTATTTCCGTGTTATCCGTGGTGATTGTGGATCTGGAATGCCAGCTCACATCCTGTCAAAAACCATTTTTGGAATTTCTCTGGGTAGTCCGGAAGGATCGCCGGGTATATAGATTAATGTGCGGATTATCAGCTGTTTTCCATCATCACTGAGCGAATAAGTATCAGTCATTCTGTTCTCACTGTACAATCCAATCTTGCTCTTCATCTGACGGGTTATTGAGAAGGATTGTCCGCCAGCATCGATCGAACATGTGATTGTGGATTTTGTGGTTTCATATATATCTGATTCTTCGGTCTTTACTGAATTGAAGACAAACACCCCGCTGTGATTAAGCTCCCTGTCATTTTTAAGAGTCGCCGAAGTGCTTATCATCATTGAATCAGAACCATACTGACTGATATCATAAACATAATTATTTAAATTGACGGGCAGCCCGGACAATTCCTTGTTGTATTTCCATCTGCCTGAAAAATCCCTGATTTTGTCATTAAGCCATATCACGGTTTGATCAGGTTCATCCTTTTTGTCGAGTGTTATCGTCAGGTCAGACTTGAAGACCATTCCGCCTGCTTTAAAATAGAGAGGTTCATATCCCTCAGCCGATAATTCAGCAACGGCCTTTGATCCTACATCCTCCACGAGAAAACGCCCGTCTCTGTCTGAAGTCACCCTCGAAGGATTGTCAGAGACGGTTACCACCACTCCGGGCAAAGGTTCACCATTCTTCTGAATAACCTTTCCTCTTATCCTGTAATAGTCCCTTGTCATTATATCTATCGTCCTCCACCGCTTTATGAGATCCTGCTGGGGGAATATCGGATAAGTCCAGATACTTAATGAATACAGATTCAAAAACGGGATTGTTACCGGACCTTCAGGTATCTTATTGTTTACTGTATAAATTGGCTTGAAATACAGTGAATCAGGTTCATATCCCTTGTTATTTTCATAAGTTGTTATCTCAACAGCCCCATTCCTGGCGATTCTGCCATATTTACGGATTGCCCTGCGATCCTTGAGAATACCAATGGCTTTAATCTTTTTCGGGTCAACTTTTAAAGTGTCATCTGGACCAAGTTCCCTGCCATCGATTACAACCAGGGCTTTCGTAATCTTGAAATCTGGATTTCTGAAATTTACTTCTTCAATCACAATATCATCATTTACAGCAATCTGCTTTTTGCTTTTGCGATCCTGATTGTCAGAGTAAGCTGGCCTGATTCCCGAGACAATCAGCAGCAGAACCGATATAATCATGGTGATTCCCAACCTGATATTACTGGTCCGCCTGCTGCTCTTCGTGTTCAGCATAAACAGGCGCTTCTTTATCATGGACTGACCGAATCCGCTTGCAAACGGCACACCGGCTCTGCCCGTTATGAAATTAATCAGGTCAGATGCATAAGTCTCTTTGTCTGATGTGTTTCTGACTACTGCTTCATCAGCAAGATATTCGTGGTTGATCCTCGCTGCCCATTCATAAAGAAAAACCACCGGATTGAACCAGTAAACTATCTGCAGCATCTCAAAGAAAATGATATCGTATGAATGGGATTGTCTGACATGTTCAATCTCATGCCTGAGGACATTCCCGGCAATCCGCTTTTCAAGGTAGTCCTGCCTGTTAAGAAAAACCGTACTAAGGAAGCTGAATGGATTAACGGGATAATCAAGCAAGGCAATCTTGTATCCTTCATGTTCATTTCTTTCAGAACGCCTGTACATCCGGCGAACGAGTAAAATATTCCTGCAGAACCGGACCAGCATCAGCATAAGTCCCGACAGGTATAGTATTAACAGGATTTTTTTGAGGTCAAACGGGGGAAATCCTGTTAATTCAGGTTGATCCAAATAATAAAAATCTGCCATACCTGGAAATGGTTCTTCCGGAATGACTGCTCCAGCTCCTGGCTCAATTGGATTTAACTCAGGCTTATAGTTCAGAACTGTCATTAATTCGCTGACTGCATTTTGAGAGCCGATATTCACCGGGATCGAAATGAAGGGTACAGTCAGGGAAAACAGAACCGAGAATATCAGGTAATACCTGTTGAAGATGAAAAGCTTTTCTTTCCTGAGATTCATATAATAGAGACCGAACAGCAAAACCATGCTGATACCTGACTTGATGATGAAAGCAGTCATTTCTTTGCCTTTTTATTAGCAATTTTTTTATCCACTATTTCCCTCAGTTCCTCAAGTTCCTCCCTGGTCATATCAGTCGCGCCGGCAAAAAATGATGCAAACTGCGCAGTGGAGTCGTTGAAGAAATCCTTGATCATGCTGCCGATCTGACGCGAAAAATATTCACTCTTTGTTACAAGAGGATAATACTCCCGCGAATTCCCGTACTGCCTGAAACCCACAAAGCCCTTGTCGATCATTCTTTTCAGTAATGTAAAAACAGTGGTCTGGGCAGGTTTCGGATCAGGAAATTCATTCATTAAATCCCGAATGAAGGCTTTTTCAAGTTCCCACAGCACCTTCATTACTTGCTCCTCGGCGTTTGTCAGGTACATTCTGTCTACTTTTAGTGACAACTATCTACAAATGTAGTTTATAAATTGCAATTCTCCAAATTATTCAGGACATCTTTTTGATGAAATAAAAAGATATTGTTTCAGATAAAATAATTGTTGTTTCAGGTATATAAATTATTGTATATCAATATAATAATGACCAAATATCCATCGGGAGGCGGATAAAGACAGTCATTGCATTAAATATATTTGCCTTGCTTTCATATTAATCATACCTTTCAACAGGTATTTGATTCAAAATTTCCCTGTTATTCATTAACGAAATCAGAAACAATGCTTAAAATCCTGTTATGGTTTCCAAGGATACTGGCTATCCTTGCGATACTCTTCATGATGATGTTTTCCCTCGATTCCTTTGGAGGAGAAGAATCGATGGGCAAACAGCTTCTTGGATTTCTGATCCACAACATTCCAGCCTTTGTTCTGATCGTTGCTTTGGTCATCGCATGGAAAAATGAAATTATCGGAGGCATGATTTTTATCCTTCTGAGCCTGGCGCTTGCAATATTTTTCAAGACTTTCTCAGGCAATTCAGGATCATTGATAATCCTGGTTCCGATATTGATCACAGGTGCATTGTTTATCCTGCACCATGTTTTATCAGGAAGGGAGGACGGGGGCTGAATCCCTGAAGCCTGATGGGTCATCAGAGTCCTTCAGGATTCGTTCCTGCAGGCAGCTCGATGATTTTTATATTCCGGAAATGGATCTCTGCTCCTTCTGATTCCAGACAGACATATCCCTTTTTCTTTGATGACTTGCTTATCCCGTTTACAAATTTACCGTTTACCGAAAGCTTAATTACACCATCAACGCACACCACATCATAAACATTCCAGTTGCCCCTGCCCTTGCACCTGTTTTCGACCGACTTGCTCCTGGTTCCCCTTGGATTGTCGGGCGTTGTAGTCACCCCACCAACTCCAAAAAGCTCGCCATGCACATATGCATCAGGAGGAATGACGCCATCCCGCGTATTAAGTTTTACCCAATCAAGCTCAAGCATCTGAACTTCAACTCCATTTGGGAGGCGCGATTTCTCGTCGGGAATGGCGTCGGACCAGACGAATACTCCTGAATTACCTCCGGGCTCGGTGTGCTTCCACTCGATATGCAGCATGAAATTTTCAAATTGCCTCTCTGATCGCATCACACCTATTGGATCACCGAAGCATTTCAGCACCTTTCTCCGCTTTGACCATGTCTCCTCAGCCGTATTGACATTTATCCATTTCAATTGTATGTTCTTCTTCTGGTCAGCAGGAGTAAAGTCTTTCAGGAAAATGGCCTCCCCAAACTCGATCGCAGTTTCCTGTGACAGTGAGTCTATCCGGGGAAATAAAAACAGGATTACCGCTATCAGAGCAGGCAAAGGTTTAAATGAATATTTCATGGTAAAATAGTTATTAAAATCAGAGTACTTAGAGTGACTAGAGTTAACCGGTTGCTTAAAAATAAAACTTTTAATTGAAATAAGATTTTATTAACTATGGAACAGAATCCGCATTCTGGATCTACAGTAATTAGCTGAATATCATTAATATAACCAATCCGGCACTAGAACAGGGCCATGGTGTAATTGACCAGCAGGAACATCAGGCAGGCAAACAAAACCAAACCTATGGTTATTGCGATCCAGAAAGCGACTGTTTTTCGCTTGGGATACTCGTTGAATATCTTTTGGGCCATATTTACGCGATTGTCAATACAAATTTAGTCTTTGCATTCACAAAAGTCAATGTTTTATTAATGTCATGGAAATATTTTCCAATAAAAAACCTCCGGAAACGATCCCGGAGGCAGACTGCCTATCCTGATCAGATATTGATGTTTGAAATATAATCCCTGAGCTGGCCTATATATGTGGGAGGTTGTGTATGATTTGCCTTCTGATAATAATGCATTCTGGCAACTTCATCAGGAATCGAAACATCGGTCTCAATCCAGGTTGAATTGTTAATCTTAACAAACTTGGTTTTAACCTTCTCCCTGATATTTCTTTTTGCCTTCATAATTCTTAATATAAACGGCATGGCACTGATGTATATTGCAGGAAAGAGGCTCTAATAAAGGTGTTTCTCCGGATTTTCATAATTTTTCGTGTTTCTCCTCCGTTCCCTTCCGCTAATTCCGGATTCAGTATTATGATTGTTAGCAGAATCTTTTGTAATTTTATAACATTGATTATTTGGAACTTTGGTGTTGTAACTATCATAAAAACTGTGGAGTAGAGAACATTCCTGCTCTTTGTTTGTTTAATGGCTGAATACCAGGTTGTCAGCTTTTAAACCACATCAGATGAAAACGATTTATACATCAGCCTTAATCGTCCTATTATTGTTCTGTGGAACAATCGATCTCTCAGCTCAGGAAGCTAAGGAAGAAAAAATAATGGAGCGTCAGGAGAATGCACAGGACAGGATCAACATGCTAGAAATTGCCAGGAACGTCAATAATGTGAATTACACCGATATCTACGACAGAAGCATACTTATGTATGCAGCATCGAAGGGATATACGAAAGCAGTCAGGATCATGCTCAACCGGGGAGCCGATCCGAACCTGGCGGCCATTGACGGAGCAACTGCCGGAATGTTCGCATCTTATAATGGTCATGCCAGGATAGTAAAACTTCTTCTTGAAAAAGGATTTGATCCTGATTTGCAAGCCCTTGACGGCACTGGTGCTCTTATGATGGCCGCCCAGAACGGCCACACTGAAATAGTCAAATTATTGCTCGACTATGGAGCAAATCCGAATATCAGGGCATACGACGGTTATACATCCCTGATGCTGGCCGCACAGAACGGTTATACGGAAATAATTACACTATTGCTCGATAAGGGAGCCCTGGTGGATATCCAGGATTATAACTACAATACAACCGCCCTTATCCAGGCTTCACTATTCGGATACACATTTGTTGCCATGCTGCTTCTCGACGCAGGGGCAGATCCGAACCTTGCCGACAAGGGGGGAACAACTGCCCTGATGACGGCAGCTATGCTTGGACAGACTGATTTCGTGAAGTTCCTTATGGCTTCCGGCGCCGATATCAACCTTAAAACGGCCGACGGATCAAATGCCCTCTTTCTTGCATCTCTTAACGGCCATACGGCAATTGTTAAGGCATTGCTTGAAAACGGAGCTAAACCAGATTCACGTGAGACTGATGGTACAAAAGCAATTGTAATTACAGCACGGGATGATATTGCTGACAGTATCCGGACAAAACTTTACGCAGGACTTAAAAAGGAGCTTCAGTTTACCGAGAATGTTACGGCAATGGTCACTTCAAACGAAAGCGGGGCTCTGGAGGCTGTCAAATTATCCCCATGGAGCAGGGAAAATGACGAACTTGTCGCAAAAGCCGATAAAACAACAGCATTTATCCGTGCTTCGAGAAGCGGATTTACGGCAATCGCAAAAATATTCCTTAAAAGACCCGGACAGGTATATGCGAACAAAACTGCAAAATACACCGATCTTATGGTTGCTTCTATGAACGGCCATGCGGATGTTGTAAAGCTGCTCCTTGAAAAAGGGGCAAACCCCGATCTTAAGGATAATGAAGGCAAAACTGCAATGGATTACGCAGGAGACCCTGATATTAAAAACCTGCTTCAGGGAAACGATAAATAGAAAACCATCCGTGCCGGCTACTCAAAGATAAACGTCCCAAAGCTGTTATACTCATGGAACGATCTGCTGGTCTTCTGCCAGGCAAAACTCGATGAGCCATTGTCATAATCAACCCTGTACATGTTTGCCCTCCATTTTGTTCCTGATGACGGAGGAACCAGTGGCAGAGGATTCAGCAGCTTGAACGGGATAAAGAATTCCGCAGTCCACGCTGTTACAGCGCCACCGCTTTTCTTTTCACCGCCCTCGGCGCTTGTGGCATGAATTACCCTCCTGTCACCGCCGTATTTCCAGGGAAGCCAGCCAAGAAACCTGCCCTTGTAATTCGGCACCATTATGGGCAGTTCAAAATCCATCGGAGAGATCTCATATTCAAAATAGACAGGGAAATCCTCGGATGTCCACAGAAAAACCTCCACAACATCTTCCTCCCAGAGATTCATATTGTCGGCCTGCATAGTGGTTGTCAGCTTTGCATCCTGGCACCTGAAAAGAAAATAGATACCGGCAGGTGAATAGAGCGCCTTGACTTTTGTTTCGTAAATGGTCGACCCTGAGCCCTGATGAGTAAGATTCATCCATTCGGTCCTGTTCCAGGCGGCTGAACTCCCATCTCCTGTCACTGTAAAATCACTGCATTTCTTTATTGTGGCAACCGGAGAAACTGGTTCCTGGGCTCCGGTACAAAGTGGAAGCAGAAGAAATAAAAACAGATAATTGAGTTTTTGCATATTTTATAAATCTTTAAAACTGTGTAATATTGATTGCGGATTGCGGATTTTTGATTGCGGATTGCGGAATGAAATTATTTCGGATTGCGGAATGTGGATTGCGGATTTGAAATCCGAAATCACAAATCCGAAGTCCGAAATTCTCAAATAATTTCACTCAGCTTCACCGGTCTGTTTTCAAGGTGTGATTTTTTCGCGGCCAGTGCAATTGCAACCGACATAAGTCCGTCGGTACCTGATACCGGAAGTTCCCTGTCATTTATCACCGCATCGCAAAAGATCTTCATCTCGTTTGCATATGCCTCAAGGTACCTGTCCATAAAGAAGTTAAGGGGAAGCGGACCATGAACGCCGTCATCTGCAAAATAGCGGTGATTGTCAGGAAAATTATTATCGGCACACACCATCCCCTTCGACCCGAATATTTCGACACGCTGGTCATACCCGTATACCGCCTTGCGGCTGTTGTCGATAACCCCTATCGCCCCGTTTGCAAAGCTCAGTGTTATTACTGCTGTATCAACATCTCCCGCCCTGCCGATGGCAGGATCGACAAGGACTGCCGACTTTGCATAAACCTCCGTCACTTCACTGCCGGTAATATACCTTGCCATGTCAAAATCATGAATTGTCATATCCATGAACATTCCCCCTGATGTAGCGCTGTACTCAGCAGGCGGTGGAGCGGGGTCACGCGATGTGATTTTAAGTATATGTGGCTCCCCTATCTTCCCATCGGCAACAAGCTGCCTTATTTTAAAGAAGTTCGGATCGAACCGTCGATTGAAACCGACCATCAGCTTTACGCCGGCTTTCTCAACAGCTTCAATTGCCCCCTTTATGACATCGAGCGAAAGATCCACGGGTTTCTCGCAAAAGATATGCTTGCCTGCATGTGCCGCATCAACAATGTACCTGGCATGGGTGTCGGTCGGGGAACAGATTGCAACGGCCTCAACTTCGGGATGATTAAGGACGTCCATGTAACTGGTGAAGACAGAGGTTATTCCAAACGATTTTGCAACCTCGCTGGCACTGTTTAGATTGATATCTGCAATTGCCACTACGTCGGCCTGCGGAACATTCTGGACAAGCGTTGCTATATGAACCTTGCCGATCCTACCGGTACCGATTACTCCAAGTTTTAGTTTTTTCATATTTTTCTTTTTAAGGTTATGCCTGATGTTTGATTAAGTTGCCGGGGGCTGGGGGCATGAGGCCTGTCACCTGACGCCTGACGCCTGACGCCTGATTTTCTCATAGTCCCAGCGATTTAATATATTCCCTGTTTCGCTGTGCGCATACTTTCGGGTTTCCCATCCCGGGGAGCACATCCTGCTCGACGACTATCCATCCTGAATAATTCTGATTATGAAGTTCCTTCACGATTGCATTGAAATCGACCGCTCCCTTTCCCAGTTCGCAAAACACTCCGCCGGCGACCGATTTAAAATAGTCCCAGCCTTCTTTCCTTGATCTTTCAACCGTTTCCGGATGACAATCCTTGAAATGGATATGCCAGATCCGGTCTTTATGTTTTTTCAGGGCATGAAGCGGATCACCTCCGCCGAACATATAGTGGCCCATGTCGAGGACCAGTCCGACAAGTGCAGGATCGGTAAGGGACAGCAGTTTATCTATTTCAGCAGGTGTTTCTACATAACCGGCGCAGTGGTGATGAAACACCGTCCGCAGGCCTGTTCTGGCTTTAACCTCACCTGCAACAAGATCAGCGCCTTCTGCAAATACCTTCCACTCAGCATCGGCGAGTCCCATAGATGGTTTTACCCTGCCTGCATTTTCTGTCCTCTCCTTAATGCTGCCATTCTCGTCGGCAAGTACTATAAAAGCATCCGGATAGCCGGCGTCAGCCATCAGTCTTGCAGTTTTTACGGCAGTTTCAGCCCCGGCTTTATGTTTTGTCCCGTCTTTCAGAAAGACAGGGACAAAAGCTCCGACCATGGCGAGGGACCGTTTGTCAAGCTCTTTTCTGAGCTCCTTTGGATCGACAGGCATAAATCCCCAGTCGCCCAGTTCGGTGCCCTGGTATCCTGTCTCCCTTATCTCATCAAGTACCTGTTCAAAGCCAGCGGCTTTGCCTTCAAGTTCGAATTCGAGCACACCCCAGGAACATGGGGCATTTGCAATTTTTATCATATCGTCAGGTTTTAGAATTTTCTTGTCCATTCATCATGCCAGCGTTCAATAACCACTTTCGTCTGTGTGTAGAATTCAACTGCATGGTTTGATTGTCCGTGCAGATCCCCGAAGAAGCTCTCCTTCCATCCGCTGAATGGAAAGAAAGCCATTGGAGCAGCGATGCCAATGTTAATACCTATATTACCGGCAAGAACCTCGTGTCTGAATTTCCTGGCTGCTGCACCGTTTCGTGTAAATATGCAGGCTGAGTTGCCATACCGGCTCCTGTTGATCAGCTCAATGGCATCGTCGAGGGTTTCAGTATTTACAATGCACAGTACAGGCCCGAAGACCTCAGTGTTATAGATCTCACTTTCAGGACTTACATTCCCAAGGATTACAGGACCAATGAAATTCCCATTTTTGTGTCCGGGCACCTTAAGACCGCGTCCGTCGAGAAGCATTGTTGCACCATCATCCAGGCCACTTTTTATGAGGCCATTGATGCGGACCATGCTCTGACTTGTGATAACAGGCCCCATTTCAACTCCCTCCTCCAGGCCGTCCCCTGTCCTTTTCCCGCGGGCTGCAGCAACAATTTTCTCAGTGAAGACTTTTCCCGCCTCGCCCACGAGTATCGCAAGAGACGCAGCAAGACATCGCTGTCCGGCACATCCGAATGCGCTGTCGGCAATGATTTTAACCGTTGTATCGGGATCTGCGTCAGACATCACCACAACCGGATTCTTGGCGCCTCCCTGTGCCTGAACTCGCTTTCCGTTTGCAACACCTGTCTGATAAATATATTTTGCCACATTGGTTGAGCCCACAAAACTTATTGCAGAGATGGACGGATGATTAAGGATTGCATCAACCGTCTCTTTTCCGCCGTGTACAAGATTCAGAACACCCGGGGGAAGATTCAGTTCCTCAAAGAGCTCGAAAATACGGGTCATTGTACCCGGCACTTTCTCCGATGGCTTTACAATATATGTATTTCCGCAGGCAATTGCATACGGCATGAACCAGAATGCTATCATTACAGGGAAGTTGAAAGGGGCGATGCAAGCTCCCGTGCCGACCGGCTGACGGATCACAAATTCATCGATTCCCCTTGTGATATCTTCAGAGAATTCGCTTTGAAGCAGCTTTGGAATCCCGCAGGCAACCTCCATGTTTTCAACTGCCCTAACGATCTCAGCCTTCGATTCGGCAAAAGTTTTTCCGCTCTCCTTTGTACAGATCACTGAAATCTCATCAGCGTCTTTCTCGAGTATCTGCTTCATCTTAAACAGATACTGGATGCGCTGGGTCGCCGGAACCTCCTTCCACGACAAATATGCATGGTAAGCTTTCTCTGCTGCAAACGCCACATCTTCACCCGATCCGGCAGGAACCTTTGAAAGAACAGTGCCGTCGGATGGATTTACGACATCAAGAAATGCAACGCTTCTGCTTTCAACCCATTCCCCGTTGATATAATTTTTATGAACTACAGTCATGCTTTTACACAATGTTTTTGCTAGATTAATTTTAATAATTCAGTAATTCTTGGCGCCTTAGCGCCTTAGTGGCTAATCTTTTTGCCACAAAGACGCAAAGATGCAAAGTGTAAATGTTACAGCAAATACCTTTGTTTCTTTTTATTATTTAAATAAATCTTATAAGCCTCATTAACTGTGTCTATTTCAGACACTTCAGCAACCGGCACTTCCCACCATGCATAACCAGGGACACCCTTATAGAGATCCGTTTCAATTGTAACTACCGTTGTCATTGTCTGTGCTTTGGCCTCTTCAATCGCATTTTTCAATGATTTTATATCCGTGGCTTCAATTACATATGCTCCAAGGCTTCGGGCATTTTGAGCAAAATTCACCGGAAGGGTTTCGCCTGTCAGCTGGCCGGTTTTCTGATCACGGTAACGGTATTTTGTCCCGAAACGCTGCGATCCGATCGATTCCGAGAGCGCGCCTATGCTTCCGAATCCATTGTTGTTAAGCAGGATGATTATGACTTTTATCCCTTCCTGCACTGCTGTTACAATTTCGCTGTTCATCATCAGGTAATTCCCGTCTCCTACCATTACGAATATCTCACGGTCGGGACATGCCATTCTGGCGCCAATTCCTGCTGCACATTCGTATCCCATCGTCGAATATCCGTATTCGAGGTGAAAACCTTTGGGATCGGTAGTTCGCCATAGCTTATGGAGATCGCCGGGAAGGCTTCCGGCAGCGCACAGTACAACATCGGACGGGCCGGCACACTCGCTGACAGCTCCGATCACTTCGGCCTGGGAGACAGGAATTGCTCCCGATTCCCTGCATATCTCACTTACCTTCTCATCCCATGATTTGTTTGCAATGGCTGCACGATTTGAGTACTCCTCTGCCACCCTGTAATCACCAAGCAGCATTGCAAGCTCTTCAAGGCACACTTTTGCATCGGCCGTAACTGGCAATGCAGAGTTTTTATATGAGTCGAATGCAGCGACATTAATATTTATGAATCTGACATCAGGGTTCTGAAATGCGGTCTTTGATGCTGTCGTAAAATCGCTGTATCGGGTGCCGATCCCGATTATCAGGTCAGCTCCGGAGGTAAACTCATTGGCACCGGGAGTTCCGGTGGCACCGACAGCTCCAAGATTTGAAGGGTGATCATAAGGCAGCGATCCTTTCCCTGCAAATGTCTCGGCAACGGGAATTCCGGTCTGTTCAACAAATCTTTTCAGGATTTCCGCCGACTCGCTGTAAATTATTCCTCCCCCTGCTATAATAACCGGTTTCCTCGAATTCCTGATAAGGACTGACGCTTCCCTTAATGAATCTGAATCGGGCCTCGGCCGTGCGATCTTCCAGATTCTCTTTTGAAAAAATTCTTCAGGAAAATCAAAAGCCTCCGCCTGAACATCCTGCGGCAGGGCAAG
Source organism: uncultured Bacteroidales bacterium (assembly GCA_963696535.1). Taxonomy (GTDB): domain Bacteria; phylum Bacteroidota; class Bacteroidia; order Bacteroidales; family VadinHA17; genus LD21. The sequence goes on along the minus strand of CAVOKP010000013.1, from coordinate 250,890 downwards.
GGTTACTGCCCCGGTATCGGCAGGTGAAGTGAGCACTCTCATAACTTCGGGCAGAGTAAAGATGAGCTGCTCAGGCCTGCTTATCCTGTCCCAGTATTTTGAAACAGGCTTGAAACAATCATTTACCGAAACGTCCTGTGAAAATGGGGATTCGAGCTGCTGAAGCACCGGGGCGACATTCCGGCGTACAAAAATATCACCGGGTATAATCAATACCGGAAGCCTGTTGATGGTTGCACATGCTGCACCAGTTACCATATTCGTGGCACCGGGTCCGATTGATGAGATGCATGCGAAAGTTGCCATGCGGTTCTTCATCTTCGCATAAGCAGCGGCTATATGCACCGAAGCCTGTTCGTTCCTGGTCATATAGTACCTGAAATCAGGATTTTCCATCAAGCCCTCTCCAACTCCGGCGACAATACCGTGACCAAATATTCCCAGGCATCCTGCAAAAAACCGGTTTTCAACGCCGTCGCGTTCAGCATACTGGTTTTTCAGAAACCTTACTATTGCCTGTCCGGCAGTTAACCTGAGTGTTTTCATGTAAATAAACCTTGCATAAAGTTAATCCTATTATGTTGCACTTATTGAAATTTCGGATTTCGAATTTGTGATTTCGGATTGGAAATCCGAATTCGTTAATCCGCAATCCGCAATGGTGTAAATGATTATCTGCAATTCATTTCAATTGTTACCATCGGAAGCCGCGAATCCATCTCCCTCCATGTCCCGTAGATCCATTTGTGGTCCGGATCATCCGTACTGACAAGGCTCTGGTCGCTGCCCGCAAGGAAATTCAGGTAATAAACATTGTATCCATGTCCTGCAACAACAGGATGGTAACCCTGGGGAACCATCACCAGGTCGTTGCAATGCGCCTCTGCAATCTCATCCAGACTGCGGTCGTCGTTATAAATCTTCTGGATTGCAAATCCCTGCGGCTTGTCAATTTTATAGAAATAGATCTCTTCAAGGCTTGCTTCAAGAAGCTTGCCGGTGGAAGGATCGGTTTTTCTGGTATCATGCTTATGTGCAGGGAACGAGCTCCAGTTTCCGGAAGGAGTATATACCTCCACGCAAACCAGCCGGCTGCTCTCAGATCCGGGAGGCAATATACTGTTTATCTGCCTGCTGGCATTATCGCCGCCCCTTAATTCAATTCCCATTTGCACCACATCGGCAGGTGATATAAGCCTTTCAGGATATCTCTTTTCGGTGGCGCACCAACCGCATGCAATATCAAGGATTTCACCTGCAGGCGAGATTTCATATTCAGTATTTGGAGGCAGATAGAGAGCATGGGGCAGTCCGCTGAACACATCTTTCCTGCCGTTCCAGGTCTTCCAGGTACCGGCAGAGGTTTCCGCCGAGAAATTACCTCCGAGCAGTACAAACAGGTACTCACTGTCGCCGGTCCCCCCAATCCACTTCTGTCCTGATTTCATGGTCCTCGCCGTGAAATTCAGATACTTCCATCCTGCCTCCCCGGCAGTGATGTTCTGGTATTTCTCCTCATCCGGGTATGATTTTGCCAGCCATGGGCATTTTTTATCTCTTATCACTTGATCTTATCTTTATTTCAACACCATTTCAACATTATTTCAACATTATTTCAACATTATCTAATCAACATTATATCCCTGATTTTTAAAATAAGGTCCGTTGTAGCCTGTGAAAACTGGCGCAATGTTCTGACAGTTGCTCCGAATCCGTCGAATTCTTCTACGGTCATCCCTTTCTCATCGTAAGCGCGCCGGAAGTCAGTAAATTTCTTCTCAAGTTCGGTTATTATTGCCTGATCAACAGGTTTATCCATTCTGTTCTCCACTGTCACATCCGAAGCATTGTACCGCATCTGCCACTGCCAGGGAGGCGAGATGACCACGTTCCCCCCGATGAATTCCGACCAGTGACGGTGATGCCTGAATGCCGCGCTTAAAAGCCTCAAACGATATCCCCGTTCGTTATAAATCCTGTAGGCTTTCTTCATTACTGCAACGCCTGCCCAGTCGACAGCCTCAGGGTTGGCAATTATATTTTCTTTTTCGGTCACAACCTTAAGCCAGTCGTCGAGCCTGCCAACCATCAGCGTGCATACGGGACCCATGGTGTTTATATCCTTTCCCTCCCTTTCCCGCCGTGTGAGCCCGCGTTCCACGGCTTCCGCCACCGCAACGGCCTGAGGCAGGGTGAAACTTACTGTTGCATTGATGCTTATGCCCCTGTAGGTTGCCTCTTCTATGGCCTCCACCCCGGCCTTTGTGACAGGAATTTTCACGATCATGTTTGGAGCGAGTTCACTGAACTGAACAGCCTGGGCAAGGATCCTTTTTGGATCCCTGTATAACCTCGGATCGGTCTGGATCGACAGCCGTCCGTTCCTTCCGTTCTCCCTGTCAAAAACAGGCCGAAGCAGTGCTGCTGCTTTCACCGACATCTCGCCGATAAGATTCCAGGCTATTTCGTCCTCCGTTGCAAAGGGATTCTCCATGATTATCTGCAGGATCCTCTCTTTCCATATATTCCACTCCTGCTTAAGTACATTCAGGACGATCACGGGGTTGCAGGTAGCTCCGACAGCCCCGTGACCGATCGAGTTAGTCAGCTCCTCAATGGAACAGGAATCGTTCCAAAGGACAGTCGGAGTTGTTTGCGTCATTTTGTGAAGAGTACTTTTGTATGCTTCTTTTTGCTGTGAATCTGTTTCCATGGAAATCTTTTGAAGAAGTGGTTGTTGTAATTATTTTATTGTTGCTCGTTCCTCGTTCCTCGTTGCTCGTTGCTGGTTACTGGTTTACTGACCGAAGCAAGAAGACCGTCCCTTCCGGCTCCCCTCCCGGGAGGGGCGGGGGTGGGTTTCTTCCCATCTACTGCCTACTACCAATTAACCGAATATCCCGTTACTGGTTCATCACCAGAAAACCGTATAAAGAAGTGCCAGCAGTCCGCAAACACCTATTGCTGCAATATTAAACGCCGGGGTGGTTTTGAAAATCCCTTCCCTGATTATGATCCCCTTCTCATTCATTTTCTTCTGGGTGTTGTTAAGGATAATAATCAACCCCAGAAGGATAAATCCGGCAACAAGCACATATCCGGCTTCGAGCGCCAGGTTTTTATACTTCCCGGCGAAAAAAGCCATTGTTATTCCGGCAAGAGCTGCAAATACTATCATTCTTGTCCCTAGAGAGACTCTCTTCCTTGCGAGTTCAGCATTATGAACATTTTCAATTGTATGATTTCTGTCAATCAGGCTGAGACCTATCATCACAAAGGAGAGGACAATGAAAACATAACCTATGCGCAGGATAAAAGGCATCTCCGGATTTATGACTTTGAACAGTATCCCCAATGGTATGGTGAGGATCGCAGTCCATAGTGCAGCATTTGCAGACGCCTTTCTCCAGAAGAGCCCGCAGAAGAATATCAGGAACGTTCCGGGATAGATATATCCGGTATATTCCTGGATATACTGGTATGCCTGATCGAGGGTCTTAAGCTGCGGAGCAACAGCAGTTGCGATCACCAGAGCTATCAATGCCGTTATCCTTCCTGTTGTCACAAGCTGTTTTTCCGAAGCGTTTTTATTGAGATAGCTCTTGTATATGTCGATTGTAAAAATCGTCGAGGTACTGTTAACAAGGGAACTTATCGACGACACGGCCGCAGCGGCAATCGCAGCCAGCGAAAGACCTGAGATCCCCACCGGAATAATATTGGCGATAAGCCATGGATAGGCTTCATCCGATTTTCCAAGTTTTACGCCGAGTGCAAAAACGGCGATCCCGGGTATTACAACCAGGAGGGGGACAAGCAGTTTCAGGTACCCGGCAAATACAACGCCGTGCTGGGCCTCCTTTAGCGATTTCCCTGCAAGCCCGCGCTGGATAATGAACTGATTGAAACCCCAGAATCCGATATTGGTAAGCCACATCGATCCAATCACAACACCAAGCCCCGGCAGATCATTGAAAGCATCCTTCATTCCGCCTTTACCGTCAGGCACCGATACGGTTCCCTTTTCAATTATCATATGGAATTTCTGAGGGGCCCTCTCCAGAAGTTCTGAAAATCCTGCAAGTATCCCATTCCCGTCGCTCAGGGCATTAAGTGCAAATGCAGTTGTGACAAGTCCGCCGAGTATCAGGACAAACACATTGAAAACATCGGTCCATGCAACAGCCTTCATCCCTCCCCACAGGGAGTATAAGGCAGAAAACAATGAAAACAGGATGACCCCGTAAATAAGAGGCAATCCGATTATACGTTCCATTGCAAGTGCTCCCAGGTATATTACTGCCGTCATATTGATAAAGATGTAGACAAGGATCCAGAAAACGGCAAGGCTTGTGCTTACTCTCTTATCATAACGCTGGGTAAGGAACTGCGGCATTGTATAGATCTTCTTCTCAATGAATACAGGAAGAAAATATTTGGCGACAAGGATCAGAACTGCTGCAGCTATCCATTCATAGGCTGCAATTGCAAGTCCCACGGCATAGCCTGATCCTGACATTGCTATAAAGTGCTCGGCCGAGATATTTGCCGCGAGAAGTGTGGATCCGATTGCCCACCATGGCAATGACCGGTTAGCCAGGAAATAGTCCTGAGAGGTTTTTTGCTGCCCTTTTTTTGTTCTTGAGACCCATAATCCAAGACCGACTATAACAGTGGCGTAAGTGAAGAATACTATCCAGTCAATCAGTTCAAACTGCTTCATATTTCAACGATTGGTTAAAAAGTCAGAGAGCCCTGCAATATGGTCGGTGTTTATATAGTCGATCCCCATTTCAATGAATAATCTCCATGCGTCAGCATTATCAGGGGTGTTCCAGAACCTGATCTTCTTTTTAACTGAATGCACCGAATCAATAATACCCTCCAGCCTGGCTTTTTCCTTTTCCTTAATTGCGCCTTCTCCGTTCCACGATGAATAGTTCCTGAAATTTTCGCTGTAAAGGGCGATTCTTCTCAGTTGCTTCTTACTGTATTCCAGTGCCACATTGCCATCGAAAAAAACAAATGACGGATAATCCCTAAACCTTGCTGGTTCGGGTCTGTTTCCGGTTATTACTATCCTGACTGCATTTTTATTTATCCTCGGGTTGAAAACATCTGGATAATTGCCCAGCTTCTTTATAAGCAGTGAAAGAGTCGGATCAACGGGAGTTTTAAGATCGATCATTAGCTGGTATGTACCCGGATTGTCATTCCATGCTTTGCCACCATTCAGCCTGAATATTCTGACAATCGGATTAATATAAAGAGAATCAAGAGTCCTCGAGGGATTTATGTCATTTTCATTATGCGAAACAAATAATTCGCCGTTTACTGCCCAGATATCTGCCTCGATCGATCCGAAATGATTATTATATGCCAGCATAAAAGGCGGGATGTTCTCATAATCATTGTGGGAATGGGCATTAAGTGTTGAATACTGAGGATATGCTGTCAGGGATATTAACAGAAAGAAAAACGGGATCAGGATCTTCCTCATTGCAAAATAAGGTTAGTTAAGGATTCAACATTTGAAAATTAAATAATTTGTATGAATTTCCGTTCATATAAATGTGAAATACAAAAAAAAATAGTAATATCGCAAGTCTCACTTTAAAAAACTCACAAATGAAGAAACTACTAATAAGCATCGGAAGTCTTTTAATAATGGCATGTGTGGTGATCCTTTTTGTCAACGCTGAAGGATCAAAGAAAGATCCAAAGAAAGCCAAAACAGAAACCGTTACAGCTCCTTGTCAGGCAGCAGGAAGCCAGCAGGCTGCTGAAAAAGCAGGTGCATGCGATCCTGCAACCTGTGCTGGTCATCAGGCAGATGCCCAGAAAAAAACAGAAAGCACTGAAGCTGTGGCACCATGTTCAGCAACCTGCGGATCAAAGGCGCCTGTTAAAAAATAGCCTCCGCTACGGATGATTTAAGGATCCGGCCAGTGATAAGATTCACAGCCGGATTTTTTTTGAAAATATCCAGGCTCCCGTCCACCCGAATTAAAGTATTTCCTATTTTTAGCCTGTTATTGGACAATTAATCCTAAACCATATTTTACAATGAAAGAAAAGACTACCAAAGGTTTAAACCGGCGTGATTTCCTGGGGCTGTCAGCAATCGGACTGACGGGTCTCACCATCCTGCCGAGCTATGTTATTAACGGAATACGCGTTGCTCCAAGCGATCGGGTGCTTATGGGCACAATAGGTCTTGGACGTCAGGCTCTCTCCGATTTCAGGGGATTTGCAGGTGCTCCGGGGCTGCAGGTCATTGCCTGTTGCGATGTTGACACAATCAAGCAGCAGAGGTTTAAAAGAACCGTCGAGGAGTGGCAGAAATCAAAGGGGCTCGCACCCCGCTGTGATACCTATGAACAGTACGAACAGCTTCTCGAACGCAAGGATATAGATGTTGTAGAAGTTGTGACTCCCGACCACTGGCATGCACTGATGACAATTCATGCCTGCCAGGCCGGAAAGGATGTTTACGTCCAGAAACCTCTCTCCTATACCATTAAGGAGGCCCTGGTAATGACAAGGGTTGCAAATGACAACAAGCGGGTCGTCCAGGTCGGGAGCCAGCAGCGTTCAAGCAAGGAGTTCCAGAAAGCAATAGAGCTTGTTCAGAAAGGGGCAATCGGGCACATTGAAAAGATTTATGCAAAGGTTGGTGATCCTCCCAAACCTCTCGACCTTCCAGAAATGCCTATTCCGGGTAACCTTAACTGGAACCTGTGGCTCGGTCCGCTCAATGATGATAATATAAAATATCATTCCGACCTTGCTCCGCAGATTACCCTCGACCCCGTCCAGAATGAGACGCTCTGGGGCGCATGGCGCTGGTATCTCGAGACAGGGAACGGATACACCGCTGACTGGGGAGCCCATATGTTCGATATTGCACAGGCTGCAATCGGAATGGATGGTTCCGCCCCGAGCGAAATTATCCCGAAAGGCTACAATGGCCAGCCATACATGACATATATTTACAAGACCGGCGTTGTAATGACCGAACAGCCTTATCTTGAGGATAATCCAGGCGCCCAGGGAATTAAATTCATCGGGACAAAAGGATGGATCGAAGTGGCAAGGGGATATATCGCATGCTCTGATGCTTCGCTGATTCCGGCAGAAATTGCAGGAACCCGTCCGCAGCCAAGGGCAGAACGTCCGGCCGGAGCTCCGCAGGGACAAAGACCCGCCGCTCCTGCTCAGGGACGCCAGGCTGCCACACAGGGACGCCAGGGCGCCGCTGCACAGGGACAAGCCCGTCCGGCACCCACTCAGGCAGGACTTCAGTTCGAGATCAGTTCACCTCACATGCAGAACTTCATCGATGCCGTGCGTTCGCGTGAGAAACCGATCGCATCGATCGAGGTCGGATGCAGCACTGCAATTACCTGCTGCCTCGGAAATATTGCAAACGAACTTAAGAGGCCGCTTAAATGGGATCCGGCAACATACACATTTATAAATGACAAGGAGGCCTGCAGCCACAGACTGATGGATTACCAATACAGAGGAACTTATCATCTGTAGCCGGAGAAAAAATAGAGACTGTCTTTTAAGTTCTTTTTCTTATTTCTTATGACAACACCCCTAAATCCCCTAAAGGGGACTTTTGAGTATCAGTCGATTATTCAAACCTCCTTTAGGTGGCAGGGGGCATGTTTGAGATTTTGAGACAGCCTGCTTTTTCAATGTAAACTAAATATATGATGAATGGAAAAACTAATCTCCTGCTGCGGACTCGACTGCAAGACCTGTGACGCCTACATTGCAACAATGGCGGATGATGATGAACTCAGAAAAGCAACCGCCGAAAAATGGAAGGTCGCTTACAATGCTGCCGGACTGGACTATACAATGATAAACTGCACGGGGTGCAGGGAGGAAGGACCGAAATTCAGCCACTGCCACGAGTGCGAAATAAGGAACTGCGTAAAGGCAAAGGGATTTGAGACATGTGCCGAATGCGATCTTATGGATACCTGCTCTATTGTTGCAGGTGTACATAAATATGTGCCGGAGGCAATAACGAACCTGAAGAGCTTGAATTAGGTTTTTTGTATAAACCCCCTGACCCCCCTGAAAGGGGGCTAAACCATTATTCCCCATAAAGTTTTGATTTGGGTTTATTAGCCCCCCTTACAGGGGGGTTGGGGGGGTCATTTCGTGAGCAGTAATCTATTTATAGTTAACCACTTCCTCGAATTTCTTCCTTGCAGAGGCAGCCGATACCGCATCAACGCTCTTGTCGATATTCCCGATCCTCAGCACTGTAACTGCCCTGAAGCCCTCAGGAATTCCGAAAGCTTCCTTCTTTGAATTTATGTTTGCCAGAGGACTCCAGTAAATATGCGCCCCCAGTCCAAGGCTTTGGGCAGCTATGTACATATTTTCAGTTGCCAGGCCGCAGTCGAAATCAACGGATCCTCCCTGCTGCCCTGAATCCAAACCTGAAATGATAACCAGTACATTTCCGGGTGTAATGTCAGAGATGATCTGGCTTGTCAGCGCATTATCCTTTAAGACGGTAAATCTCCAGGGCTGGATGTTCCTGGCGCTTGGCGCCTTCATTCCGCATTTCAGGATAAGATCAAGGTCCTTGCCGGAAACAGGTTCCTGTGAGAACATTTTTGCAGAATACCCCGACATAATGACATCGATGGTACTATTTACCATAGTCTGACTCCTTAGCAGAGTTGTGCCGGATAAAAGCACCACAATAACAAATAATAAGCTTTTCCTATTCATTCCCTCTCGTTTTAAATTGTACATTTCTCAAAAAATCTGAATTATTAAATTTTTTGATAAGTTCTTACGGTGATAAAGTTAGTGATTCCTGATTTATGCGGAGCAAAAAAATATACTTCGGACAATTTATATTATATTTATTGTCATAATAATCAGTCATGCGACAGGGGGGGCAAAGGTGCTTTGAAAGATTGATTATATCATAATGATATCATTATAATATCAAAACGATATCATAATGATATAATATCGATAGTTAATTGATTATAAATAATTTAACCACATGAAAAAATTATCGCGCAGAGATTTCCTGGGCAGAACCGCCCTTGGATTAGGGTCAGCCCTGCTTGCTTCCCAGATTCCGGTTAACATGAAAGCTGCACCTTCTACGGCCCCCATAAGGATACCGATAGGATTCCAGGTGTGGACCATCAAGGATTCGCTTATCAAGGATTTCCCCGGAACATTGAAAAAGATGGCATCACTCGGTTATCAAAGCATGGAAATGTGTTCTCCTCCGGGCTATGAGTCATCCGGCTTCGGACCTCTGATGAAAATGACTGCAAAGGAGATGAAAAAGATAGTGGCCGATGCAGGACTTATCTGTCCGAGCTCCCATTACGGAATGGATGAGTTCAGGAACCATCTCGATGAACGGATTGCATTTGCACTCGAATCGGGACAGACGCAGATGATACTCTCGAGCTTCGGACTGCCTCAGAATGCTACCATTGATGACTGGAGGAAAGCTGCAGACGAACTTAACAAATTTGGGTTAATGGCAAAAAGCTCTGGCATTCAGATGGGCTTCCATAACCATCACGGGGAATTTCAGAAGATCAATGACACACTGATCTATGATGTACTTCTGAAACAATTTGATCCTGAATATATTAAGATGCAGTTCCAGGTAGCTGTCATAAATATCGGTTATAAGGCATCGGATTATTTCACCAAATATCCGGGGAGGTTCATATCGGCTCACCTGGCTGATTATTCCGAAGTCAAAAAAGCTTCCGTGCCGGTCGGACAGGGAATTGTCGACTGGAAAGACTTTTTTGCTTCGCTTGAAACGGGTGGTGTGAAGAATATCTTCGTTGAAATGGATGAGTCGACTTTTAAGGAAAGCGCAGATTATCTGAAGAAACTTTAGAACAGGCGATAAAACCGGAATTGAACTACCTGTTAATTTTTGGTTTTCATTGTGTCCTTACTTTATACCAAATCAAAAACTTACACTGAGATCCACCGAGAACCACGGAGGTCCACAGAGACTTGATTTCCTAACTCTGTGGAACTCTGTGACTTCTCTGTGTAACTCAGTGTAAGTACTTAAATTGGTTTTATTGTAGGCGTAAAGTCAAATCTTTGCGACCTTTGCGTTAATGCTTAGCGACCTTTGCGGTTAACTTTTCTTCTTGCTTTTATAAAATCCCTGATATTAAGAACCAATGATAATCCCAGTGCTGCGAAAAATGCCCAGAGTGTTGCTTTATCAACAAGTGCTGAGTTAATATCCAGCCCTGTAAGCCTGTCAGCCAGGTATTTTACATATGAGGAGGGCAGATCTGTTGCGCCAAGCTTTTCCAGCACATCAAAATGCCAGTCGGTAAGCGGACAATAACCCAGGGTCCCGACGATAAGTCCAAGAATCAGCCATGATGACCCCGTAATGACAAGCAGAATCAGATTGTACTTTCTTGTCTTTCTCCATATCCATCCGAACAGGTTGAAAATTATTACGGAGGTATGCAGGACAACAAAGAATATATCGAGAATCCGGCAGATCATTGATTTTGCCTTAGGACAAACCTGTCTGAAATGATAAATTAATTTCCGTGTAAAATGGGAAGTACCGCCTGACTTGTATTATTTTAATGGCCTGACTGCAACTTCCTTATACCAGACGGTGGATAATGCATCATGATTCTGCAGCCCGATATAGCCCGATTCTGGTCTTGGGCCCCTGTCAGGTTCAAAATCCCGGGTTTTCTCCGGAACAGGATCTCCTTCGGTGAAATCGGTAACCATCTCACCGTTGACATGAACAATGGTTCTGTTACCATCAAGGGTTATTTCCATTGTATTCCACTCCCCCGGGCTTTTCTGGGGATGAGCCATTGCCTTTGTCAGGGAATACAAAACTCCCGTACAATGATAATCTCCGCCAACATGCCGGGTGCCGTTATCTATCTGCACTTCATAACCTTTATTTACAGCTGCCCATTCATCAGCAGGTTTTTCAGGTATACGGATAAATACACCTCCGTTGCAGTCGTTATCCTTTACCTTGTAGACAACGCGGATAATAACATTGCTGAACTTTTCGGCAGGAAAAAGAATCATGCCCATGCCTCCGACAGTTTTCAGAGTTCCGTCTTCGACGACGAATTCACCGGGACCTACCTGTTCCCAGCCCGATAAGTCCCTGCCGTTGAACAGCTGGCGCCATTTCTTGTCCTGGTTTGAGCATGAAACCATCAGAATACCAATAATTAAAAGCACAAAATAATTTTTCATTTTCGGTAAGTTTTAATAACCATTAAAATAAGAAGAATATCATTTATAGTGAAATTTATCCCTGGCAATTTCAACAAGGAACCTGCTCGGATAAGATAAAAATGCGTTGTAGGTGGTGACGTATGACGGCATTGTTATCACAAGATCCTGTTTTGCCCGGCTGCACGCCACATAGAACAGTCTCCTCTCCTCTTCTATCTCCTCTATGTTGTTCAGTGATCTGACGGAAGGTATCAATCCGTCGAGGGCATGTGGAATGATAACGCTGTGCCATTCCAATCCCTTTGCCGAATGGATAGTCGAGACCGTTAGGGGTGCGTCTTCCGATTCATCGATAAGCGGAACGGTTTTGGTACCGAAATTCCTTGAAGGAGGGTCGAGTGCAAATTCAGTAAGGAATTTTTCAAGCGAATCGTATTTTGATGAAAGGTCAATCAGTACGCCGATATCGAGAAGCCTTACCTGGTAATCGTACTCCCTGGCCTGGAGCAGAGGGGCGTAGTACTCCCTGATAAATTCTATCTTGCGCGGAATGGGGATAGTATTATCCCTTGCCCTGCTGATCATTGATGTTAATTTCCCAAGATCATCAGCGAACTTGCTCTTCTCGACTGCAGCGGAATCCATTCCTTTTTCAGTCAGAATCCTGTCTATAATTCTTTTAGCTGTGACCATGCCAACGCCAGGAAGGTATTTCAGCACCCTGTGCCAGGCAACTGCATCGTAGGGATTCTGGATGATCCTCAGGTAGGATATCACATCCTTTACATGCTTTCGCTCGTTGAATTTGAGGCCTCCGACGGCAACATACGGAATGCTCCTGCGGTTAAGTTCAACCTCAATGTACCTTGCATGCCAGAATGCTCTCACCAGGATGGCAATCTGGTTGAGTGCGATTCCCTTTTCCCTGTATTCCAGGATTCTGTCTGCCACAAACTCAGCCTCCGACTCCTGATCATAAAATTTTCTCACAAGCGGAAGAAAATCGTTTGTGATCTTTGAGTAGAGGCGCTTCTTATAACCGATTCTGGCATTCAGAATTATCTCGTTAGTGAAGTCTAGTATCTTCTGATTGCTTCTGTAGTTTTCCTCAATCTTGATCACCCTGCAGTCGGGATATTTCTGCGGGAACCGCAGTATGTTCTCATAATTTGCACCCCTGAATGAATAAATGCTCTGGGAGTCATCGCCGACAACAAGAATATTCCGGGATCCTTCCGAAAGGTATTCGACGATTTCCTTCTGGACCACGTTTGTGTCCTGATATTCATCCACCATAATGTACCTGTATTCCTTCTGCATCCTGCTGCGGAATACCGGATTGTCCCGAAGGGAATCGCGCAAAACATCCATCAGGTCGTCATAATCGAAGATTTTGCAAATTTTTTTGTACTTCGCATAGCCTTGATTTATAAGCTCAATATCGGAGATGAAGTCCCTGAGCCCCGAAAACTCATCTTCAATGACCTCCCTGATTGTAAGATTTCTGTTCCTGGCCGATGAAATTATTTCCTGGATCCTGTTTTTTCTCGGGAATGCCTTTTCCCTCTTTTCAATCTTGAGCTCCGACCGGATCAGGTCGATTGTGTCGGCAGAGTCTTCCTCATCGATTATCGTAAAATTTGCCGGAATATTAATGAGGTTTGAATATTTCCTCAGAATGTAGTTTGAAAAGGAATGAAATGTCCCGCCGAAAACCTTCTGGGCCGAATTATCCTTAAGAAGTTGCTGGACTCTTCCGAGCATTTCGGCAGCGGCTTTCCTTGTAAATGTAAGAAGGAGGATATCGCCCGGATCGACACCATTTTCAAGCATGAATGCAACCCTGTGGACAATGACTCTTGTTTTGCCGCTTCCTGCACCTGCGATCACAAGCACCGGGCCGTTAATCGTGGTCACTGCTTCAAGCTGTGCCCTGTTCAGTTCCCTGGCATAATCTATCCTGAAGGATTTTTCGAAACTGATCTCTGCAGGTACAAAAGTTCTGTTCTCGATTGCGGAAATAATTGATTTTAATTCGTCAATTTTTTTATCGGTCCTTTCAGTTGATCCGGCTCCGGGATAATCATCAATTGAAAGATCTGACAGTTCGGTGCTTCGGATCGCGGCATTTTCGGAGAGATTGCTTTTCTGCCTGAGGGCGAGCTCTTCTATTGAATCGAGAAATGACTTTTCCGGTTTTCCTTTATTGGAAGAATCATTATTAAATGGTTGGATATCATCTTTATCACCTGGAAGAATCATGTCTGGTCCGGTTTGTTTGCATCTGTTTCGGCATGATGAAGGTACGAAGAACACTGTAGAAATACAAAGCCTGAAAAGTATCAATATGATAAGTTTGACATTACGACCTGTGTACTCAGTCGTCAGGGGCTTTTGCAAAAAATGAAATTTACCCCCCAACCCCCCACGGGAGGCTTTCCCAAGGCTCCCCTCCTGGGGGGCCGAGCGTTAAAAAATTAGCCAGTGGCTAATTTTAGCGAAGGAGCCAGACTGCAGGGCAGGCTTGTGGTGGGAGGGGCTGGGGGTGGGTTAAAACGGCCACGGATTGTAACCGAGTCCCGGTTTAGCGGGACGAGCTCGGCGAAGCCAAATCCGCGCCAGCGGAGTTTGTTATTTAATAACCCCCCAACCCCCCACGGGGGGCTTTAGAACATCAGTAATTCATCAAGTCCCCCTCGGGGGATTTAGGGGCAAAAAAACAGAGGAGGACTTGTTTGACAATTCCTGTTTTTAAGGAATATTTAGATATCTTTAGATCATATATTTCATAGTTGCCTCTTTATATTGTATTTATAACCTTCCTGATATGCGTATATTTTGTTCCTTGATATTTATTCTCATCTGCGCTGTTTCCCTTTCTCAAGAGATCACTGATACCTCCAGGACAAAATTAAGAGCCGCTGCAAACGTAAGCCTGAACAGCAACGGGGTAGCATCAATTCCTGCATTTTCGCTTGGAAAACCGGCTGTTATCTCTTCTGTATCCCTGACTAAAAACCGGTTCAGTTACGATCCCGTTCTCGCGTATGGATTGAATGTGAAACCATGGTTCATAGACAACTGGTTGCATTATAAGATAATCCGCAAGCCAGCCTTTGAACTAAGGACCGGCGTGAATTTCAGCACTTTTTTTACTGAATATAAACTGCCTGATGAAACAATACTCCGGGGCGACAGATATCTTGCCTTTGAAATGGCTGCAACATACAATTTCCGGTCAAATACATCACTGACACTAATGTACTGGAACGACAACGGGATTGAACCGGGAACGATAAGCGGTCATTTTCTTGATCTTGTGGGCGAAAAGAGAGACATTAGACTAGGAAAAAGCGTCCTGATGTCGGCGAACGTTCAGCTTTTCGTTATCACATATGACGGAAACAATGACGGATTATTTGTATCCCCGAAGATCTCATTTGCATTGAGGGATATTCCGTTTGCGCTATTCTGGCAGGGGACACAAGTTCTTAAGAGCAATATCACTCCTGATCCGGGATTCCAGTGGAATATAGGGTTGGCTTATTCGCTCTAACTCAGTAATCACATTATTATCTGCGCTAATCTGCGTCATCTGCGGGAAAAAAGATTTTTGTTTCCCGCTGATTACGCGGATCTTCGCAGATCATTTATTCGACAAAACCTATACCGTTAACGGAGCCGATATTCCGTATGTATTGAGCTGCAAGCAGATAGTCTTCCTGTTTATCGAGATGCTCCATCATCATCGGAATATCCTTCAGTCTGCTCATTTCCCTGAGAAAAACCGTATAATCGAGCGAACCCAGTCCCGGCCTGCGCTCCTCGAGGTGTACAGTAAGCTCAGGCATTATAGTGATATCCTTTGCGTGAACGGATTTGATGTATGGCCCGAGTTTGGAAAAGCATTCGCTTAGAAAAGCGGCATTATTAAAATACCGCTGCGGACTGGAGATCATATTTACCGGATCGAGGTGAACTGCAAAACGGTTGTGATCGATTGCCCTGATCAGTTCCAGATATGAATCAGGTGAATCGGGAAGCATATATGGCATCGGCTCAAGGCTGTAATAAGTATATTTCGGCTTTACCTGATCTATAATGTATCTTACATTCTCAACTATCTGATCAAATGTCTCTTTAGTATAATTACCAGGATAAGGTCCATCCCATATTTCTCCCTTTGCCCCTGATATGTTTACACAGCAGCATGCTCCGATCTCATCTGCAAGCTGCAATGAAACAATATTCTTTTTCATTGCAGCATCCCTTCTGGTTTTGTCAGGATCAAACATATTGTTCCAGACCCCTACTTCACTTATGAGGATGTTGTTCTTCTTAGCTTCGTCCCTGAATGATCTTATCAGTTCAGAGGGAGCGCCAGGCTGAACCGGACAAACTGCTGCACCATACCTGAGAGATTTCACGGCCTTTACCCACTGCACCGGATCATCGAATTTACCCGGAACAGGACCTCCCAGCCTGACGGGATTTCCCGCAGATCCGGATTTTCCGGCTTTTAATGAGGAAGAAGCAATTGCAACCCCAGCTGCAGCCAGTGCAGTTCTTCTTAAAAAGTGACGTCTGGTTAAACGATTATTCATCATAATATAATTTAGATTTTAACGGTATGATGGAACCGCACATGATTGAAAACTATATTCATAACGTGTTTGTGTTTTAAATCAATCATGTGGGTTTCATAAAATGATATCTTTTTAATAATACCTGCCGATAAACCTGCTGTTGACAATCATCTTTTTCATTTCAAAAGGATCGATCATATCCTGCTTTTTGTAAATGATTTTCCCTCCGGGCTCGATTAAAAGTGTAAAGGGTATGCCTCCCTGCCATTCAGGATCCACTTCTTCAATAAGTTTGTAAACATCGTCATCATTGAAGATATAATTCCTGTTTGAAGCCTCCTGTTTTTTAAGGAAGTCGAGTGCTTCGCCTTTCCTTGCCTGCTTGTCGAGATTCACGGTAATCATATCGAAAGGGCGCCCACGGTACATCCGGTCAATGATTACGAGATCAGGAAATTCGGCAACGCACGGACCGCACCAGGTAGCCCAGAAGTTGATAAGCCTTAACTTTCCTGATGAGGAGTTCTTTATCAGATCCTTCACTCCCTGGACATCTATCCCTTCGAGTGTCACCGGTAATTCGGCCCACTGTTTGTAAAGTTTCTGTGTATAATCGCTTTTCCATGACCACTTGACTGAACAGCCAAAGACCTTCGTGACGGGATTCTTAATAGTCTGTCCGGTCAAAACGGCCTCAATGGCACCTCTTAAGTCTTCTCCCCTGCCTGTGCCGGGTTTTTCCGATCCGTCAACCCGTCCTGCATAACGGAGTATCCTCTTCCCGTCGAAAACAAAGCAATGCGGTGTGGCTGACGGACCATAAGCCAGTGAACATTTCTGATCATCACCATCATATAGGTAAGGAAAGGGGAATCTTTTGTCGGCTGCCCTTTGAATCATTTCCTCATAGCTATCGCCCATATCAGAGTAGCCCAGTTCCGAATAGTTAAGTGACTTCACCGAATTCGGGGAGATCATGACAAGGTCGACCCCTTTTTGTTTATAGTCATTTGCGATTGAGATTATCCGGTCCTCATAAGCCTGCGCAGTGGGGCAATGGTTACAGCTGAAGATTATCACCAGAACCTTTGCCTTTTCAAAATCCTTAAGGGAGTACTTTTTGCCATCAACTCCCAGAAGGCTTAAGTCAGGGGCTTTTGAGCCTGGTTCAAGTGTCTTTGGATCTGTCTTAGCTTCCTGCGCTGATACTCTTATGCAAAAAGCCAGAATGAGAATGATCAGAATTTGCTGCTTCATTGAGCTTCTCATGATATGTGGTATTTTAATTATTAAAGATATGAAAAAGAAGTTCACCACGGAGAACACGGATAAACACGGAGTTAAAATCCGTGAGAACTTCCGTGGACTCCATATAATCTGTGGTAAAAAAAGTAGATTCAATTTTACCATAGTAAATACCATTATTAAATAATAAACAATAACAAACAGTATTTAAATTATCAGGGATTTCTTACCTTTATGGTCAAATCAATATTCTTTTATCATGAAAAGTTCAAACG
Source organism: uncultured Bacteroidales bacterium (assembly GCA_963696535.1). Taxonomy (GTDB): domain Bacteria; phylum Bacteroidota; class Bacteroidia; order Bacteroidales; family VadinHA17; genus LD21. The sequence continues at coordinate 233,519 of CAVOKP010000013.1, read as the reverse complement.
GATTGATGGAAGTGTTTAAAATTTTCCAGAACGCTGAATCGTATTTCAGTGAAAGGAATAAAGCAGAATCTAACCATCTGATCATCTATCAGATTCTGGTGATATGTGCATTCACCTTTCTATACGGAATTGTGATGGGCAGTTATCACAGTCTTATTCAGTCGGTTTCAGCCGGACTGAAAGTTACATTTCTTTTTCTGTCGGCATTGATTATCTGTTTCCCCTCTTTTTTTGTAATTCAGCAGGTGCTTGGTTCAAAAATGACATTGCGACAAATGATTATTATTGTAATGAGCGGATTTGTGCTTGCATCCTCAATTGCCATATCGTTTGCACCTATCGTTATTTTATTCCAGATCACGGGAGGTAATTATCACTTCCTGCAGCTTCTGCATGTCGCGATATTCCTTTTCGCAGGCATATTCGGCATGAGACTTATGATAGAAGCATTGAAATTTGCATGTGAGAAAAAAGACATATATCCAAAGATCGGTGTCACGGTTTTCAGGATATGGATCATAATTCTTGCATTTGTCGGGATACAACTGGCATGGAATCTGAGGCCTTTTCTATGCAACAAGAATGAAGAATTCAAATTATTCAGAAAATATGAGGGAAACTTTTATACTGCGATAATTTATTCGGTACAGCAACTTGCTTCAAGGAATGAGTCACCTCAAAATGGTGTTACCGTACACCCATACAAAGATTCCCATGAAAGCAACACTCAAACGGATGATACTGGTGTTATTAATCTGCTGAAAAAGACCAAATAGAGTATGGAAGATATAATGACACTTGAGGAAGTTGCAAAATATTTGAAACTCAAGCCTCAAACAATTTATACCTGGGCACAAAACGGGAAGATCCCTGCAGCAAAGCTGGGCAAGGAATGGAGGTTCAGGAAAACGATTATCGATAAGTGGTTCAACCAGCATATTGATGAAAGATTCTCGGAATACTTTAACGGGGCGGGGGGTTGAGGGCGGGAAGTCAGCCTACACGAAGGCTCTTTAGGAACAAGCCAGATTGAGAATAATTAAAACTTGCTGCTTCAGGAGGCTTCTGATAGCATATTGTCTTTTAATTATTAAAGATACAAAAAGAAATTCACCACGGAAAACACGGATAAACACGGATTTAAAATCCGTGAGAACTTCCGTGGACTCCGTGCAATCCGTGGTAAAAAATCAATAGAGAAATCAATTTAAAGATCTTGGTTACTGGATTAACGCAAAAATCCCGGGAATAACCCGGGATTTCATGCTTAGTGTTTAAGATTTTATTTGAAAAGGATTTATAGTCTGTTAATTGGCTTCGGGATCAAGAAGTACGTAACCGATTATGTAGATGTTTCCTGAAAGACCATTGACAGTAAAGGTATCAGATGCAGCTCCGCTAAGATCATGTTTGTAAGGATAATTTGCAGGATCTATCGTATTTACACCGCCGACTTTGGGGAACATATCGTTGCCAAGGTAGAGAGCAGACTTGCTCATGGTGTAGCCCGGAAGCAGGGTGATCGTTGCCTTGGCCGTACCGTTAAAGTAATGAAGTTTCATCAATCCAACCCTGGTAGCACCTGAGATTCCGCAACCGTCAACATTTGCGAAGAGTTCAAAGTTTGACTCGAATGTTGCGTCTGGCGCCAGCGCGCCATTTGTCCAGCCGAAAGAATCAAACCCAAAATTCATGAAGCAATTTACCATTGGTTCCCATGTTTTACGGGCGAAAGCAACTATACCTTCAGGTTTTTCCTCATCAGGTTCCTGAACTAGCAATACCCTAAGTGCAGTATTACAGCCGTTTGCATCGGTTATCACCACGCTGTAGGTGCCAGGGCCGAGACCGGTAAGATCCTGAGTTACCGCTTCATTATTCCACAGGTAATTATATGGGGGAGTTCCGCCGGTCACTGTAACATCAATTGCTCCGTCGTGAGCGCCGAATACTGAAATATCAGTAACTACAGCGTTTGCCGAAATACCTGACGCTGGCTGAAGGACCATTATTTTTGAAACAGCTGCCAGGCACTGATGGGCATCATAAATATTGACTGAATACTCACCAGCAGGTATGTTTTCCAGGTCTTCTGAGGTTGCACCATTACTCCATGCGAAGGTGAGAGGAGCGGTTCCGCCCGTAACTGTGAGGTCAATCTTACCGGTACTGGCACCGAAACACTTAACTGCAGTTGCAATAGCAGAGGCACCAAGGTCACATTCTTCATCCGATTCGCAGCATTCAATAGTGTATGAAATATTACCATACCATGAACCACGCTCCGGATCAACTATTGTGCCTCCATAAGCTGTTTCAGAATCAACAGCAGCATGTGCCTGAAGCCAGATCAATGAACCACACTCGAGGGATTCCCCAAAAGGTATAGTAAATGTGTAGGATGTAGTACCTGAAGGCAGCGCACCGCTTTTATATGGAGCAGCGCCAGGTGTAAGACGTTCAGTGGGCTCGCTGGGAAGAACGTATAACTGGACTTCACTGAGGTCCCAGTCTCCGGTAGTGTTATAAGTCACATAGAGGAAGTTCAGATCATTAGAAACAACAACAGTTCCGACATTTATTGTCTTGCCTGCTATCAAAGCATGGGTTTTGGAATTGCAGGTGTCTGATATACCTTTTATTTCAGCAGGGATGGAAGCTGGAAGGTCTTTCGCCAGCATAGCAATAGCTTCAATGGGATCGTTGTTTTTTAACAAAAGCTCATCTTCATTTTCAGGCTTTGAACAGCTTGTTAAAGCCATTAAAACCAACAGGGTAACAAAAACGATTTTTTTCATTTCTCTTTCTTTTTTATAGTTAAACATATGTATTGATTATTTTTTGGGAGGATCAGCTTAAATGGAATGAATGGCTGCATGAAATTCCATTTTCGCGTAACCACCAGCGAAGTGCCCTGGCGATCTTTCTTCTTTTTATAACTACTGTTCCCGTCTCTTCGGATGAAATCTTATAAAGTGTTTTCATTATTTGGGGTATTGGTACGATGTAAAAGTAATGCACCACTATCCTCCCTGCAAGCATGAAAGGGCCATTTATCGGGCATTTGTGATCATCTCACAAAAGTTTCATCAGATAAAAACAGTGGATTGCAACCTGGTTAAATATGGTTGCCGGGCAAAAGTGAGTTGTTGGTCAAAAGGGACCCGGAATTTACAGGAAAAATGAATCAAAAGTCTTTCTCAAGCCAATATTTGTTTCTAACACATTGATATAATGACTATTACAAAAGCGCTTCTGAATCTATCCTGAAATCTTGCGATTTTGACAAATAATATGGCGGGTTTGATGAAAAATGAGAATTTCGACGTGGTTTTAGATTTACCTAAGCAAAAACTGAATTTGAAAGGGGATTTTTTTGGTTTCACCACGGATTGCACGGATTTACACGGAGCTCTAAATCCTTGTTTTTTATCCGTGTTCATCCGTGATTTCCGTGGCTAGAAGTTCTTAATATCATCATTCTTATTTCACCACGGATTACACGGAATTACACGGAGGTTTGAATCCGTGTTCTATTTCCGTGTTCATCTGTGATATCCGTGGTTAAAAATCCTGGATATCATATCATTTTTTTGCTACCACGGATTGTCACGGATTAGTCCCTGACACATCTTACAGAGAGTCCGTCTTTCATTGAGTTGGAGGAGGTTCTTTTTGGCGGGGCATCGATAGCATCACAATATCTGCCATAGGCTTCTGTTGCTGAGAAATCCGTTAATGACCACCATCTGGAAGTCTGTTCAAACTGGCTGAACAATCCGTTGGATAACCGGTATCCCGCTGGTTTTGAGTTAAATCTTACTGCGTCACTACCGGTCATACCGGCAGCAAGAACCGCCCATTCTCCGTCACCCGGCAGATGCCAGCCTGCAGGACAAAGTTTCCTGGCATCAGTTGCAGCATACCATGTGTAGAGCCTTCCAAAGCCATTGACATTGTTATCATTTCCCGCGGAAGGCCATTGATACCTGGGACTCTCAACCGCCTGAATATCGAGTGTGGCAGGAGTCGTTGTTCCGATAACTTCTCCATCGTTATATTTTGTAACTTTAAGATTGGAGGACATCCATTCCTGGCTTCCAATCCTGATCGTGTAATATACATTAAGGTCGGCATCAGTTAACGAACCATCATAAGTTTTGAAAGTCTCCACCCATCCGTAATCAGTAAAGCCATTGCATGTTGCATAGGATGCCACATAATATGTCGTTCCAGGTTCCAGGCCAGTAATGTTGCTTGAAAACCATCCTGGTCCGGTTCCATCGGTTGTTTTATTATTGTTCAGAGTCGGCGGCATGTTTTTTCCCCAGCAGACACCTCGTGCCGTGATAACTGCTCCGGTTTCAGCAGTTACCTCACCTCCTGATACGGCTGAGTTATCAGTAATGGAAGTTATGTCTAGAGTTGACAGCCTTACCTCATATCTCCCTGTTGTAAATGAAGTTGCTTTACTGTAACCTGTTCCGGCTCTGTTTTCGGCATATGATCTGACATAATATTTTGTCATTGGTATAAGCTCCCTGATTTCAGTTGAAAATGATCCAATTCCAGGTCCCTCTGCAGTCTTGCTGCCTGAGACCGAAGGATTATCCGAAAGGCTCCAGCATACGCCCCTGGATTTAACTGCGGAACCTCCATCGGAAAGAACATAACCTGAGAAAAGTACCCTTGTTGAGCCCATCTCCGTCACCCAGGGCTCAGACACAACGGGTGGATCATACCGGTCGCAGGAGATAATGAAGATCAGTGGAAATATTGATAAGAGTATAAGTGATGATTTAATCATGACAGGCAGACTTTATTCTCTACGTTCTGTATCCGTGTTTTTTCCCGTGCTCATCCGTGTTAACCTGTGGCAAAATAAAAGATGCCCACAAAATACCTATTCAGCTTCAATGATCGCCACAATCATTGTGAACACCGGAAGCAGAATTGCACCATAAACCGGGTTGTACCATCCGCTAAGGGCAAACGGGCCTCCAAGGGCGAAAACCCATACGATAAATGAAAGTAATGAGATAATATGCTGCTGAACCTTCAGTACCTTTTGAACCCTCCAGAGGTATAAAGGAGTGAGTATGCAGAAAATAATGAACAATAACCATTGAAACATCCTTACTTCCCCGGCATCTGTTAATTGTTTCACAACACCCAGGACAAAAATATATCCTGCTACAAGTTCGGCAGGGATGTATTTGAAAAGCCTGTCGAAATATCCGTCGCGGGTTATCGTACCGGCCGGTACTCTTGCCTCGGAACCTGACTGGCTCATCCTCTGAAGATCTTTGGCTGTTACTATTTCTCGTTTCATAATCAATATGTTATGCAGTTATGCAGATATGCGGTTATGCAGTTATGCAGTTATGCAGTTATGCGGTTATGCAGTTATACGGTTATACGGTTATACGGTTATACGGTTATACGGTTATGCGGTTATGCAGTTATGCGGTTATGCGGTTATGCAGTTATGCGGTTATGCAGTTATGCGGTTATGCGGTTATGCGGTTATGCAGTTATGCGGTTATGCAGTTATCCAATTTAGCCGTCACACCGTCACGCCTTTACGCCGCCGGGGCGGTCGTGCAGTCTTCAAATGTTTTGTTTTCAGTTCGAGGGCTTTTTTGACTGCTTTTTCAGCGTTGATTCGTCCGTAGCCGTAATATATGCTGCGGCCTTTTGAGTCGTAATCTCCTCCGGCGGGGTCAATTTTATCGCAGGTCTCTTTTATTATTCCCCGTACCTGCTCCCAGTCGAGATCCCGGTTGGCTGAAAGTATCAAGGCTGATGTTCCTGCAACTCCCGGGCAGGAACTGGATGTTCCGCCGAATTCATCAGTATAATCCCCTTCAGGATTATAGCCTTCTTTTCCCATCCGGTCGGTGGTGTAGATTCCCGTTGTCAGGGCACCGGGATGGCCGAAGGGTGCATACCCGAAATCACTGCTGGGAAATGAACACCAGACATTTTTCCCGTAATCGCTGTAAACGCATCTCTTTCCCCTGTCGTTACAGGCTGTCACTGCCATTACCTTATGATAGCTTGCATATCCGTCATAGCTGCAATCCTCATTGCCATTTCCGGCTGCGAATGTGATAATGCATCCCTTTCCGCCCCGGCCGTTTGAAACTACATAGTCCATTGCCAGCCTTGTGCTGTCGGGCAAATCAATGAGGGTTGTATGGACAGGGTCGTCAGGATCGGACCAGTCGCCGTCTTCAGGTCCCCAGCTGCATGAGATTATATCAGCGCCATGATCCGAAGCCCATTTAAACGCCATTGCCTCAGCCATCGAGCCGAGATTCGAGCTTAACCGTACCGGCATAAGGATAGCAGAGGGAGCCACACCCGACGCTTCAATCCCCGAAGCAGTGGCAACACCTGCGCAAGCTGTTCCATGATTATTGTACATATTCCTGGGACGCGGATCATTGCTGTTTGATGACACATCACGTCCATGAACCACCTTGCCGGGCTGGTTGAATTCAGTATGGTCGATATCAAATCCGTCATCTATAAGGGCAATGACAATATTCTCTCCCAATGCCAGCTTATGAGCCAGGTCAGCTTTTACGCCTCCGTTTATCCTGGTACCATTTATCGAAGTTGATTTAAGATGCCATTGTTTCGGATGGATCTTTTTCAATCCGCGCTTTCTTATGAGCTCGGGGTGACAGAGTTCTACCTCTTTCATTTCGAGGAGCGATCCGGCTATCTCAAAGACCTTCAGTCCAGTGTTTTCGGGTGCACTGACAAAATATGAATTTTTTGCAAACCCAGTCTTATGCTTGATTGTCAATCCGTTCTGAGCCAGTATCTTCTCGCAGGTACCCGTACTGACCGTGTCATGAAACTTAATGAAAATATTTTCTGTATAAAGGACAACCGTTTTACCGTCCTCCTCGACAAGAACCTTGCCGGCAAATCTAAGTTCAGGTTCCTTTTTCAGAGCTGCCCTTGCCTTGTTCCTTGTTGCCAGCGGATTTTTTGCCGAATCCCTGGTTTTGAAGACCGTAATATCCGCTTCAGGAAATTCGACCACTACTTCCATGGTTTTGAGCGCTTTCCTTCCTCTTTCCGAGATTACGGAGGTTGCCAGATCCCTTGAGTTTCTTGTTCGTACCGCAACCATGTCGGTGCTTTCGTGCAGGACATGCCTGGTGCCGCCCTTGCCGCCGAATGTATAAGTGACCATATTTTCAGACATTAACTAATCCAAATTTATGAATTATTTTGTTTCACTCATTCATTCCTTAACTCTTTCAATCACCTCCATGCACATCCTTCCGTTATGATATGGGCAGATCCAGAACCCTCCCTTGTCGCCCGATGGAACACCCAGTTTCCGATATATAACTGAACCAGGACCCGCCATTTTTCCTGTCGATGAAATTCTTTTTTATGTACTCCCAACTCTTAAGCGATCTGTCAAGGTAGGATGCGTCACCTGTCAATTCAAATGAATTCATGTACCCGACAACCGTCTCAGCCTGCTCCCACCATGAACGCTGTGTCCTGATATGCCCCGTGGCATTGTCTTTTTCGGTGAGCATGCTTCCGTCAGGCTGGTAGCCTTCTGCAGCGGCATTTGCAATCCTGACCGAGGCTGTTTTCACCCGTCTGGTAAGTTCGTTGTCATTAAGCAGGACAGCAGCCTCATACAGCAGCCATGAGCTTTCAATATCATGTCCGTATGAATCGATTGTCGATGTGGCATTCCAGTTCCGGTCCAGGAAGCATATCAGGTGGGAGCTCTTTTTATCAATGATCCTGTCAAGAAAGATCTCCACCATTTTTCTTAAACCATCGCCTACGGCCTTATCACCCGAAACCCGGTAGAGATTTGCGAAGGCTTCCATCACATGAAGGCTGGTGTTCATTGTCTTCTCATCCTTATCCGAGCTTTCACCTATCATTCTTTCGCGGATCCGTTCCCATTCGCGGCTGAATACCTCAAAGTATCCTCCTGATTCCTTGTCAGCGGCATATTTCTCAAAAAGATTGAAGATTTTCATGGCTTCGTTGAGTGCCTGCTTATCGCCCGTGGCACGACTGTATTCCGAAAGTGCATAAATGAAGAAGGCATTTGTATAGACCTGCTTCCTTGTATTTGAAGGTGCTCCGTCGGCTTTGAGGCTAAAATAGGCTCCTCCGTACTCTTTGTCGATGAAATGGGCAATAATGTAATCTTTTGCTCTTTTTGCAAGGCGAAGATAAGACGTATCGCCAGTTACACGGTAAGCCGAGGAATATGTCCACAGTATCCTTGCATTCAGGATTCCACCCTTTTCAGCCTCGGGATAAACTTTGTTGTTTCCGTCAATCCGGCCATAAAATCCGCCATTCAGGTTATCTACCATTCTGGTCGTCCAATAGGGAAGAATGTTTTTCGTAAGGTCGTCTGACACCTCTTTTTTAAGCTGTGCAAGTTTTTCTTTTTGGACGGGAGTGATTTTGGAATGATCCTGGCAATATACTGAGTCTGACAGTAGAAAAACCAGGATTAGAAGCGAGATTATGTTTGACATAAGTATTATGTTTAAAAAAGTACTTAGAGTGAACTAAAGTTTGGAGTGACTAAAGTTAGTGAATATTGAATCAAATTAAAATTTTAACTTTAGGCACTCTAGGCACTTTAAACTCTTATTTTATATGAAATCCATCTTCAATAAACAGGCATTAAGATTCTATGCGTTTTTGATCTTGTTGCTTCTTATCACCCCAATAGTATCCGGTCAGGTAAAACTTTCTGAACATGACTGGGTTCTTCCGACCTACCTTGTTGATCCTCCGGATAAGAACCCCATGTTTTTCAAGGGTGAATCGTACCAGGGTGCATCGAAGTATATTTATCCATACGGGATGAACGATGTCATTTCGGATAAAAGGGTTGAAAAGCCATGGAAAACAGTTTTGCTTGAGAATGAGTATATTAAATTGTGCATAACTCCTGAGATCGGAGGCAAGCTCTATTATGCAACCGATAAATCGAACGGATACAACTTCATCTATAAAAACAATGTAGTGAAGCCCTCGAATATTGGCATGCTGGGTGCCTGGGTCTCTGGAGGAATCGAATGGTGCGTACTTCATCATCACAGGGCATCCACTTTTCAGACTGTCGATTATACGACATCCGAAAACAGCGACGGCAGCAAGACGATCTGGATCGGTGAAACGGAGCCAAGGCACCGGATGCGATGGACCATCGGTATCACCGCCTTCCCTGAAAGGTCCTATTTCAGGGCTGAGGTAAAGATCCATAATCCGACGTCACTCACGCATACATTTCTATATTGGGCAAACGTGGCGGCGCATACAAATGAGAACTACCAGGTCATTTTCCCTCCAAGCGTCAATGTTGCTACGTATCATGCAAAGAACAGCTTTACACACTGGCCCTGGTCAACTGAAATATATAACGGTCAGGATTTTACAAAGGGCATCGATATAAGCTGGTGGAAGAACTCTCCCAATTCAAATTCATTTTTTGCCTATGACCTGAAGGAAGATTTCATGGGCGGGTATGATCATGGAAAGGAGACCGGAACTGTCCATATCGGGGATCATAATGTAGTCAAGGGAGCAAAGCTGTGGGAATGGGGATCGGGAGCCAGGGGCCAGGCAACAGAAGGCAGGCTGACTGAAAATGACGGGCCGTATGTCGAAATAATGGTGGGCGCATTCTCCGACAACCAGCCCGATTACAGCTGGATTAGGCCTTACGAGGTAAAGACCTTTACCCAGTACTGGTATCCGGTAAAAGATATCGAGGGATTTAAAAATGCCAACCTCAATGGCGCCGTCAATCTTGAGGCAAGGGAAAAGAACCAGGTGTTCCTCGGGTATTGCGTCACAAGAAAGGTTGACAAGGCAACCGTTTCACTCAAAAACAGGGAGAAGACCATTTTTACAAAGACACTTGAGATAACGCCTCAAAAGGCATTTACACAGCTGATCAGGATTGACGGTCCATACGAACTAACGGATCTCCATACCGAACTTACCGACTCAGGAACGGGAGAAGTGCTTGTTTCATACAAGCCCATTGTGATACCGAAGGCAGAAAAACTTCCGGATATCGTCAAGCGGCCTCCAATTCCAAAAGAGATCGGAACGGTCGAGGAGCTATATCTTGCAGGAAGCAGGATAGAACAGTTTTATAATCCGACGCTGAATGCAATGGACTATTATCAGGAAGCACTTAACCGGGATCCTTCAGATATCAGGACAAATACCGCTGTCGGGAACATCTATCTTAAAAACGGAGATTATAAAACTGCAAGAAAATATTTCTCAACAGCTGTAAAAAGACTGACTAAGGACTATACCCGCCCGTCGGATTGTGAAGCACTTTATCTTCAGGGCCTTACCCTGAAAGAAATGGGCCTTTATGATGAAGCCGCCGACACATTGTACAGGGCAACCTGGGACCATGCTTTCCATTCAGCTGCCTATCTTGAACTGGCAAGGATATCGGCACTGAAAGGAGATTTCAGAAAAGCAATTGACCAGGTAAATGAATCATTGTCAACAAATTCGCGGAACAACAGCGCCATCGGACTCAAATCATCGCTTTTAAGGTATCTTGGAGATTATGCATCTGCTGCCGGAACACTTTCTGAATTACTTCAAAATGATCCCCTTGATTTCAGGGCAGGAAATGAATATTACCTTCTCCTTAAGCAATCGGGCGAAAATCAGAAAGCCGGGGCTGCCCTTGCGGACCTTAAACTGAAAATGAGGGATTTCGATCAGAATTACCTTGAGCTTGGGATAGCGTATCTTAACGACGGACTTACAGATGAGGCTGAGGAGCTCTTCAGGCGTTTCCCCGGCAGGAATCCCCTGATATCATATTACCTGGGTTACATCGGGGATAAAAAGGGGAAATAAGAGTGAAGCAGCCAGATTTTTCAGGGAAGGATCCGGTCTGCCGGTTGATTACATTTTTCCCTACAGGCTTGAAACCGTGAAAGTTCTGGAGATTGCTGCCGGATATAACAAGGATGATGCAAAACCATGTTATTACCTTGGGAATCTGTTGTACGACAGACAGCCCGAGAGGGCAATTGAGGCCTGGGAGAAGGCTGTATTGCTGGATCCCTCCCTTTCAACAGCCCACCGGAACCTGGGATGGGGGTATTACCGTCATCAGGGTGACGGAATTAAAGCTATCGCCTCCTACGAAAAAGCAATGGCACTCAATAAGAATGAGCCTGTTTATTATGAGGAGCTCGATGCCTTGTATGAAATGAGCAATGCACCTGTTGAAAAGAGACTCAGGTTATTTGAGGGCAGAAATGATGTCGTTTCAAAACGTGATGATGCCTTTGCACGCCAGATCACGGTTCTCACCCTCGCCGGAAAGCCTGAAAAATCAGTTGAATACCTCACCGGAAGAAATTTCAGCTATCGTGAGGGAAGCTCAAGAGTCAGGGACATAATGATCGATGCTCATCTAATGCTCGGGAAGAAACACATGTCCGGAAAGAACTACAGCAAAGCCCTTGAGGAATTCCTTCTTGCTCAGGTGCCGGAAGAGGAGGCAGGGGGCAGCAGGTCGGGGAACAGGAATCTGCAGGTTGATTACTTCATTGGATCCGCGTATGAAGCCATAGGGAATAAGTCAAAATCAAAGCAGTACTATTCCCTTTCCACTGCACAGGAGTCGCGAAGCTCGAGTTACATAAGGTACTACCAGGGTTTAAGCTTCCTGAGGCTTGGAAAGAAAAAGGAGGCTGAGGATGCCTTTAATGCAATAATTACCGAGGGTGACAGGCAGATTAAGCAGAGTGCATCGGTGGAAGCAGATTTCTTTGCCAAGTTCGGGGAGAAGGAAGCCGAAAATGCAAGGCTTTCGAATGCATATCTGCTTAAAGGTCTTGGTTACAAGGGACTTGGTAACAAAGAGGCAGCAAGGGAAAATCTGCAAAAAGCCGTTGAGCTGTCTGCAAGTAACCTGTATGCAATTACTGAATTATAAACTTCACTGGTCTCTGTGATTTGCCCCTAAATCCCCTAAAGGGGACTTTTAACAATAGCCCCCTTTAGGGGGTTGGGGGCAAAACAGGTTTTATTGTTGTCACAAAATCAAATCTCTGAGGCATCACCTGGTATTCCGGGAAGACACCTGCTGCCGTGCATCCCACTCCGCTTGTAGCATAATCGAGATTAAAGGTGATCCCGTCAAAGGGGTGAAGCTGGTAGGTATACAATGCTTTAGTCAGATTATCAGCCGAATAGGGATGAGCGCTGAAATTAAAAAGCCTGTTACCCGTAAATTCAAGTCCCGTTCCATTTCCATCCGTTAACCTCACCCGGCGGATGTCGGTTCTTAATCCGTAATCCTGCGGGATAAGATATGGCTCATACATTTCCTGCACCGTCGATTGATACTCTCCCACCCTGTAACCGCTCTTTCTGTCGGGATAATTTTCCTGAGGACCCCGGCCGAACCAGCCAACACGGTTAAGGGCACTGTCGAGCACCCACTGCTGGCCGATACGCGGAAGCCACGCCGGCATCTGGCCATTTGGAATAATCGAATTCTCAAGGGTAATTATACCATTGCCATCAATAGTGTATTTTGAGATATTTATAAATGATCCTCTTCCGTTACCTGTTGAGTAGATGTTTTTTGAACTGACAACAACAACTGTATCACCAGGCTTTTCCCAGTAGAATTTATCACCAAGGAAACTCATTTTGTCGATACCTGCTGAATACCATTCGGTTGCAGCCATGCGGCCATAACCGTCGGTGCGGTTCTTTATGTTGGATGACCGGAATGTCCATTCATCGGTCTCGTTAGCCAGCGGAGCCCGCCAGACGTTAAGTTCAGCCCCCTGTTTTATCAGTTCCCTGCCATTCACATTCATCGATCTCAGGAAGCCTGTCTGCCTGTCAAATCCGTATGTAAAACCCTTACCTTTTACAAGCAGCTTGTCACCTGTTTCCTCAACAGCAACCGGATCACTGGCAACTGAATGAAAAACCACTTCGTGCCCTGACCATGGCAGAGCCATCTGATCCCAGGCAATCTCAAATCCCGGTTCTGCCCACCGGGTTTTCTCCTTCTGGTGAAAACTTACAATAAGGAAATAGTCTGACCTATCCGTTATTTCAGGTTTGGCAAACGGAATTTTGACCACGGCTTTTTCCCCGGATTCAAGGTTCAGATCCAGGGTTCCCCTCTGAAGTATTTCTCCGTTTTTTTGGATTGCCCATCTTGTTTCAAGCTCCTTCAGGTCCGTAAAAAGATACCTGTTTGTTATTTCAACAAGGCCTGAGCCGGCAGAGACAAGCTTAACGCTTACAGGCTGGGCCGATTTCCTCATCTGCCACATCTCGGGCTGGGGCCGCCTGTCGGGCCATATTGATCCATAGGTCCTGGCGCCTATCCCGTAGCTGAAGAATTCACCATCGACGCTCTCCTCTTCGAAATCGAGCCATAGAGAGGCTTGCTGTTTTATTCCCTCCGTCGGGTTCTTCAGGAAATCAGGGGAGATGCTTTTTGAAAAGATCCCTACCTGATCAATTATTGCATCGCAGATATATACCGATGTCTCCTGTCCATGGGTTTCGGCGTTTCTTCCGATATTCACGGGAAAAGGTGTGTTACGTATGTTTCCCGTGAGGGACTGGTGTTCACTAACCGAGTCATCGATTGAAATGTAAATTGCTGATCCGTCGTAGGTTGCCGTAACATGATGCCAGTTGTTCTCCCAGTCTTCCGGAAGGGCAATTTTGACACTCTGTTTCTGCCGTGTCGTAACATAAAATTCAAGCGATTCATTTTTAACCTGCCTTAATCCAAACTGCCAGTTTCCTTTTGTTATCAGAGTCCCGGCCGAACTGCTGAGCGAACGCGGAAATACCCACAGCGAAAGAGTAAGTTTATCGCCGCTGATTTCAAGGGCGTCGTCCCTGTAAACCTCCACCCACTGGTCGTGGCCGTTGAGGTCGATTCCGAGATTGTCTTTTCCGGGGACCAGCCTGGCCCTTCCCATGATATTCACCTGGACGTTTTTTCCCGATCCGTCTTTAAGCGTCCTTACTTTTTCGGTGATACCCGTGCTTACAAAATCCCAGATGGCGCCTCCCATACTGCGGGGGTGAGTATAGAAGAGCTCCCAGTAATCGTCAAGGGCGCCACCTCCGTTTCCGGTAACTGCCAGGTACTCGTCGAGGAACGAAGGCCTTGGATCATCCGAAGCCGGGATATTGAATACCTCAGTCATAAGGTCCCTCAGCTGGGGATATCTCGGTCCGATAATCTCTTCACAGCGGTGGCTGAATGCGTTGCCGCCGTACATCCAGTACCTTGTTTTGTCGTATTTCTTTCCTTCTTCAATTACGGCACAAATGTTTTCCCCCTCCCCGCTCTCGTTCCCGGCGCTCCAGAAGAGCACCGACGGATGATTCCGGTCGCGAAGGACCATTTTCCTGGCTCTTTCACGGTACATCCCTTCCCAATCCCTGTTACCTGAAAGGTACTCTGTGGCATGGGCTTCATCACCGGTCTCGTCAACCACGTAAACTCCGTACTCATCTGCAAGGTCAAGGTATTTTATAACGGGAGGATAATGGGAAGTCCTTACACAGTTTATATTGAACTGCCTGAAAATCGCGAGATCCTTTCTGATGGTGGCTTCATCCATTGTGTGTCCCGTAAGCGGGTGCTGCATATGGCTGTTTGTACCATTCAGTTTCACCGGCTTGCCATTCAGGTAAAAAACCTGATTCCTTATCTCCGTCTCCTTGAATCCGATCCTCCCGGTGATAACCTCTTCCGTTGTGCCTGATGAACCGAGAAGTTCAAAAGTCAGGGTGTAAAGGTTCGGATGCTCCGCTGACCATTGGGCGGGTTTGGAGATTATCTCATTCAGTGAAACGGTTTTCACCGAATCAGGCCGGACCATGAATTTTTCTGTTGTTAATGTTTTAATAATCCGTTTTTCATTATCATACAATACAGCCCGCACGGCCATTTCACTCTTTGGCTGGTCCGAATAATTTTGCACGTCAATGGAGAGGCTAAGCCTGGCATCCGAATAATTCTCATCAAAGTCGGTTATGGCGGCCCAGTCAGAAATATGGACCTTTGGCGCCGCAAACAGCCAGATATCGTCGAAAATGCCAGCAAGCCTCCAGTAATCCTGGTTTTCAAGATAGTAGCCGTCAGAATATTTATATACTACGACTGCAATCGTATTTTTTCCCGTTTTGAGGTATTTTGAGATATTGTATTCTGCAGGTTCCTGACCACCTTCGTTATATCCGACCTCTTTGCCATTGATCCAGACAAACGAGGCTGAAGCGGTTTTCTCCATTCGCAGGAAGATCTCCCTGCTTTTCCAGGATGCAGGAATTGTGAAAGTCCTCCTGTAAGATCCCGCAGGGTTGTACTCCCTCGGGGTTCTGGGGGGATCGGGTTTGAACGGGGTTGTCACATTCCTGAAAAGGGGATCGCCGTACCCTTTCATTTCCCAGTTGGAGGGGACCCTTATGGTATCCCATTTCCAGTCGTTGAATCCCTCCCTGAAAAAGTCGGGAATCACTCCTTCCGGAGTGTCGGAATAGTGAAATTTCCAGATCCCGTTCAGTGTGAGGTGCCAGGGATTAATGTAATTTTTGCTGAGAGCCTGGACAACTGTCGAAAACGGGACCAGCGGCACGTGGCCCTCCTCCTGGTTGGTTTCATATACAGAGGTGTTTTCGAGGTAAGAATAAATATCAGACAGGAAGGGTTTCTGTTGTGAAAATGAAACAAAAACAACAGCAAAGCTGAAAACAGAAATGGCAATTGATTTTTTCATGTAGCGGACTGATTAAGGCAATTGAAATATACGTAAAAGCGGGATTATTGCTATCTGAAAAGATAATAAATTTAAGAACTTTCACGGAGATCCACAGAGAAGGCACAGAGATCCACAGAGAAAATATTGAGAACCACTGAGTTAAAAAATACTATTTGTTATTCTCTGTGGTACTCTGTGATTCCCCCGTGTAACTCTCCCGATAGATCGGGACAGGTTGTGTAAGTTTTTTATTATCCTGATATTTTATAATTTCGCCATTCATTTTGGAAAGTCATTGATACATTAAACTTAAAAATCTTATAATGAGCAAATTCCGCACTCTTTGCCAACTGATCACAGCAGGTATTATCCTGTTTGGCCTTTCGTCGTGCACGAAAACTCCCGATGACAAGCTTAGCATCAAATATGAAAAATATGCATTGCCAAACGGGCTGCAGGTGGTTCTTCACACCGATCATTCCGATCCGATGATGTCGTATGTGATAATGTATCATGTCGGTTCGAGCAGGGAAACACCTGGCAGGACAGGTTTTGCCCATCTGTTCGAGCATCTCCTGTTCATGGGTTCCGAGAATGTAAAAACAGGAGCATTTGACCGGATACTTGAAGCAGCCGGAGGATCGAACAACGGATTTACTTCGAGGGATATAACCGCATATTTTGAAGAGTTCCCGAAAAATGCCCTTGAAAAAGTCTTATGGCTCGAATCGGACAGGATGGGTTTCTTCATAAATTCCGTAACACCACGATCTCTTGCCATCCAGCAGAATGTGGTGCAGAATGAAAAACGGCAGGGAGTTGATAATCAGCCGTATGGCTTTACCAGCTCGGTCATTTACAAAAACCTTTATCCTGCCGGTCACCCCTACAGCTGGGATGTTATCGGGGAAATGGAGGATCTGAGGAATGCCTCGGTTGATGATGTCAAATCATTCTATGAGAAATTCTACGGGCCTAATAATGCCACCCTAATACTGTCGGGAGATTTCAATCCCGATTCAGCCAAAATACTTATCAGCAAATATTTCGGAGAGATTAAATCGCATGGCGAAGTTTCAGGAAGAACGGCGGTTGTCCCGGTTCCTGAGAAAACCGTAAAGCTTTATCATGAGGACAATTTTGCGAATGTTCCGGAAATAACAATGGTCTGGCCTGTTCCACCGGCCTATCAGAAGGATGCATATGCCCTCGATTTCCTCTCAAAGATCCTTGCCGACGGCAAGAAAGCTCCATTATACAAGGTATTGGTTAAGGAGAAGCAGCTTACGTCGGGAATAACGGCCTATAATAATTCTGAAGAGCTGGCAGGGGAATTCACGGTTTCGGTCAGGGCGAACGAAGGAAAAACCCTTAAAGAGGTTGAGGAAGCTGTTTATGAGGCATTTGAAAGGTTCGAGAAGGAAGGAATTACAGAAAAGGATGTAGAGAGAATCAAGGCTGCCTCGGAAAAGAGATTTTATGAAGGACTCAACAGCGTGTTGAACAAATCGATCCAGATGGCGATGTACAACACATTCCTTAACGATCCGGGATATATTCAGAAGGATATCGGAAACATAAAGGCTGTTACGATGGATGATATCCGGAGGGTATATGATAAATACATCAAGGGGAAGCCGCATGTCGTGACAAGTTTTGTTCCGAAGGGAAATCCTGGCATGATGGCCGAAAATTCAGTCTCCGCAGAAATCAAGGAAGAGAATATCAATGAGGCAAGCCAGGTTGAAATCGCTCTTACTGAAGAGGAAGAGGTTGTGAAAACACCCTCTGCCATCGACCGCACAATCGAACCTCCTTCGGGAGAAGAGCCTCAGGTAACAGTCCCCGGCATATGGAAAGCTGAAATGTCAAACGGAATAAAGGTTTATGGAATTCAGAACCCAGAGCTGCCCCTTGTCAATGTGAGCATCGCTATCGACGGAGGGGTCTCGATGGATGATCTCAGTATGCCGGGTGTAGCCGGGATGGTGGCTGCCGTTCTGCCCCAGGGAACAAGGAACAAGACTCCAGAAGAACTGGAGGAGGAGATCGAGCTTCTGGGGTCGGACATAAGCGTTTATGCCGGAAGGGAGGAAATTACGATCAGCATAAGTTCACTCTCAAGGAACTTTGAAAAGACCATGTCGCTCGTTAAGGAGATCCTGCTTGAACCCAGGTGGGATACTGCCGAATTCAATCTTGCCAGGACAAGGACCTCAAACAGGATACTTCAGGCTTCGGCGCAGCCTGCAAGGGTGGCAAACCTGGCATTCTATAAACTGATATACGGGCCCGATCATATTTTTGGCTTCAATCCTGACGGGACAAAAGAATCAATAGGGAGGATCACTATTGATAACCTTAAATCGTGGTATGCGAATAATACCTCCCCCACCCTTTCGAGGATCCATATTGGGGGAAACGTCACACGGGAAGAGGTAGTTAAAGCGCTGAAGCCGCTTGAAAACGAATGGAAAGCAATAGATGTAAAGCTCAGGGCTTACCCGCACCCGGAATTTCCAGCAAAATCACAGGTATTTTTTGTCGATATCCCCGGTTCACGCCAGTCGGTGATAAACATAGGTTATCCGGCGCTTACAAGGGATAATCCCGATTATGTTAAGGCAGATTTCATAAATTACAGGCTTGGCGGCGCTTTCTCGAGCATCCTTATGCAGATACTGCGTGAAGAAAAGGGATTCACATACGGTGCCAGAAGTTCATTCCAGGAAATGAAGTCGACCGCTCCCTTCGTGGCATCAGCGAGTGTCAGGTCGGATGCAACCCTTGAATCAGTAAGCATATTCAAAGAGGAAATGGAAAAATACGGTAACGGTGTCTCTGAAAATGATCTTCAGTTCATAAAGAACTCAATGATAAGATCAAATGCCTTGCGATTTGAGACAAACGGGGCGCTTGTAAGCATGCTTTCCACAATGAGCAAATACGGATTCAGTAATGATTATGTCAAGAAAGAAGAGGATGTGATCAGGAATATGACTGTGGAGGATCACAGAGCAGCGGCACAGAAATACATAATCCCCGGAAGGATGTATTACCTCGTTGCCGGCGATGCTGCAACACAGATGAAACCTCTTGAAAAAGTCGGATTCGGGAAACCCGTCCTTATCGAAAAATAAAACTCTGCGCTAATCTGCGGTTGACTCTGTGTAAATCTGCGAGTGATTTTTTTATTTCTCGCAGAGTCCCGCTGAGTTAAAACCGCAGAGTTTCGCAGAAAGGCCTGACGCCTGACGCCCGACGCCTTTCCATCATTTCCCCGTCATGTTCAGTGTGGCGGCATAATAATTGGGATCGACCAGAATAATTGCATTTTCAGTTTCGAGATCGATCGTGGTGAACCGGGCTGTCGGGACAATATCTTTTCTTACACCTGAAATATAAATCCGCAAAGGCATATTGAATCCCTGAACGCAGTTATTCCACCGGTATGTCAGTTTGTTTCCCCTTACATAATATTCGAAAACCGGGATCCTGATATCCCTCAGGTACTGGTCAAAGACAGGTTTCAGGTTAATCCCCATTTTACTGCTGATGTATTCCTCGATCTGGATTCCCTTTACAACCTGATGATAGAAATCCTTGTTCAATCCTCGAAGAATGCTCCTCCACTTTTCATCATCATCAACAATCTGGCGAAGGGTATGAAGCATGTTTCCTCCTTTTGGATACATGTCGCCCGAGCCGCTCGAATTTACATTGTAGAATCCCGTTATGGGCCTGTCGTTCCTGATGCCTCTGCGTGTTCCCAGGGCATATTCCGTTCCGGCATCCTTTCCGTAGTAATACTCCACGTAAAGGTTTTCGGAATAGTTTATGAAACTCTCATGGATCCACATGTCAGCGACATCCTCATAGGTGATGCTGTTTGCAAACCATTCATGTCCCGATTCATGGATTATGATGAAGTCGAACTTTTCTCCCCATCCCGAACCGCTCTGATCATTTCCAAGATATCCGTTCTGATAACCGTTCCCGTAGGTTATTGAACTCTGATGCTCCATCCCGAGGTATGGGGCCTCAACAAGCTTGTAGCCATCCTCGTAGAAAGGGTAAGGGCCGAACCAGTATTCAAATGCGGCCAGCATCATCGGGGCCTGTATGAAATGAACCTTAGCCTTTTCGAGGTTTTCCTTCAGTACATAGTAGTCGCATGTCAGCCTGCCCTTCTCACCGTTGAAAACTTCCGAGAAATGGGCATAGTCGGCAATGTTAATGTTCACTCCGTAATTATTGATCGTGTTTGCTACAAACCAGTTGTATGTGGTGGTATTATTCTTATGTTTTACTACGCTTCTTAGCCGTCCGTTGGAGACATCCATCAGGTTTGACGGAACATTTACGCTTATAAGCATGCTGTCGGGTTCATCGTACATGTGATCCTTGCATGGCCACCAGAGGCTGGCTCCGTCGCCCTGGCATGAGGATGCAGCAAAAGGGAGATTGTTTTTGTCCTTTTTCCAGGTGATGCCGCCCTCCCATGGAGGCCTGTGCGATACTTTCGGTTTTCCTCCATAGTTCACGACCAGGGAATAGATAACTCCAGGAACCTGCTTTTCATCCATCCTGATCCGGTAAACGTTACCCTCCCTTGCGAAGCTGAGTGATTTTCCATTCTGCTCGGCTTTCAGTATCTCAAGAGGAGGCTGAAGATCGATCTGCATGACATCAGAGCTTCTTATTACTCTGTAAGTAACTGTGTTGGAACCGTAAATTGTGCTGTCGGAGGGTTTTACCGCTATATCAAGATGGTAATAAGTGAGATCCCACCATGCTCTTTCAGGAGTAATGGATCCGCGCAGGGAATCCTGGCGGGTAAATTTAGTCTGAGACGGTGCAAGGTACTGGGCGCCGGCAGGTAGCATGATGAACATCAATGCAATGCCCAAAAGTAAATAAAGGGAGAATCTTTTCATATGAGAAAACAACAAATCAAATGTAAAAACAAATGTAATAAGATAATACATAATTGTATTTTTACAGCTTCTAAACCACCTTACTGACCTATGAAATATTCAATTGCGTTTTTTTTAATTACTCTTTTGATTATAATATCAAATTGCACTACTGACTTTAATGCCAGAATGATATCAATCCCGGCGTCAGGAAACTCATGGAACATCAACCTGTCAGAAAATAATGAAGAAATCATAACCCGGGAGGGAATTGAAAACTGGAAAATACCTGATGATATAATCAGGACATATTTTTACACGGATACAAAAGGTCCGGTTTTCGTTGGCCTGTGTGCAAAAACTGATACAGGAACCTCAGTTATAAGGGTGACATCAGGTGATATTTCAAGGACGATCAAAATCAGGAACGTTGAATATGACACCATTATGGCTGGTGAATTCAGGGTTGAACATCCCGGTTATCAGGCTATTGAATTGCATGGAGTAAAGAAAAGCGGTGCAGTTTTTGCATCAGTGTCCGATATTCTGATCGGCGGTCCGGCAACTGAAGGCAAAGTATATTTTATAAAAGATGACTTCTATTTTGGAAGAAGAGGGCCCTCGGTACATTTAAAGTACGACATGCCTGATAAGGCATCGGACATCGTCTGGTTCTATAATGAAATTACTATCCCGGCCGGGAATGATATTGAAGGATCCTTTTTTATGGCAAATGGATTTGCCGATGGCTATTTTGGAATACAGGTTAACTCACATGATGAAAGAAGGATACTGTTTTCGGTATGGAGCCCTTATGAATCGGATAAACCGGAAGAGATTCCGGATGACTATAAGATTATTCTTCTGAAGAAGGGTGAAAACGTTATTGCCGGAGAATTCGGAAATGAAGGTTCAGGAGGCCAAAGCTACAGAAAGTATATGTGGAAGGCTGATCAGATCTACCGCTTTCTTCTTAAAGGAGAGCCTTCAATCGATAATTCCACTGATTATACGGCGTATTTTTATATGCCTGAAACTGGAAACTGGGAACTTATTGCAGGTTTCCGCCGGCCAAAGACAACCAGCTATCTTAAAAACCTTTATTCTTTCCTTGAAAATTTCATTCCTGAAACCGGATTCATTACACGCAAAGGATTTTATTCAAATCAGTGGGTTTGCGACAAGAACGGGACATGGTACGAATTATCATCAGCGAAATTCACCGCCGATGCTACTGCAAGGAAGGAGTCGCGGCTCGATTATGCAGGCGGTGTCGAAAATGCGTCATTTTTCCTGAGAAACTGCGGATTTATCGACGAAAAAACACAAATAAACACACAGCTGGTCCGTTCTGAAACTGGTAACAGACCATCAATTGATGACTCTCTCCTGAAGTAATATCTTTCCTGGCAATGAAGAGATCTGTATTTTTGATAACTATTTTCATAATTATCTTTCACCACGCCGGCAGTAGCCAAATCATAAATCATTGGGAAACAGTAGTTTTTAACACCGATACCTGGAAATACAGGTCCGGCATCTCCGAACCTGACCCGGACTGGAGATCATTGCTGTTTGATGACGGATCATGGGCAGAGGGTCCCGGAGGAATCGGATTCGGGGATAATGATGATAATACAACTATTCCACAATGTCCATCCGTCTGTTTAAGGAGAAAATTCAATATACCCGATACAAGCCTTATTGGATCGGCGATTATTTGTCTTGATTACGATGATGCCTTCATTGCATATCTGAATGATGTAGAAATTGCACGGAAAGGCATCACGGGAACTCATCCCCCATACAATCAGTTCGGAACTGATCATGAAGCGGCCATGTACCAGGGCGGCGTGCCTGAATCTTTCCTCCTGAACAAAAAACTGCTTAAGGAATGCCTGTTGCAGGGAGAAAACATTCTTGCAGTCGAGGTTCATAACACTTCAGCCTCATCATCTGATCTGTCCTCAAGTGTCTGGTTGTTATTGGGGATACTCGACTCATCGCATTCATATTTTCAGGTCCCCGACTGGTTTGTTCCAAGCCTGGAATTCACATCTTCAAACCTGCCAATAGTTGTTATTAAAACCAGCCGGGTGGAGGAGATTGTTAACGAACCAAAAATAACAGCTGATATGAAGATCGTAAATAACGGTACAGGGCTGATCAATAATGTGAGCGACAATGGCAATATATATTCAGGCAGGGTGGGAATTGAGATCAGGGGACGTTATTCGGCCTCACTTCCCCAGAAACCTTATGGATTTGAAACCCGCGATGAAGCCGGGAATAATCTTAATGTACCGATTCTCGGAATGCCTGAGGAGAATGACTGGGTGCTGACCGCCAATTACAACGATAAAACATTTCTAAGGAATTTCCTGGCATTTGAATTGTTCAGGAAGATGGGCCACTATGCACCCAGGACAGAATACTGTGAGGTCGTTGTCAATGAGCAATATCAGGGCATCTATCTCCTTGGCGAAAAGATAAAACGGGATAAAAACCGTGTTGATATTGCCAAACTAAATCCCGATGAGAACTCAGGTGATGATGTCACAGGCGGATACATATTTGTTAATGATTATTATACGCAATCCAACAGCTGGCTAAGCAATTACTCACCTCTGAACAGACCAGACGGAGATGTATATTTTGTATATTATGATCCCAAGCCTGAAGAACTGACCGCAATTCAGAAATCCTATTTAAAGGATTTCGTCAGTTCATTCGAAAGGGTATTGTACAATCCGGGATATAAGGATCGAAGCAGCGGATACAGGGCATATCTCGATGTTAATTCATTTGTCGATTACTTCCTGATAGGTGAATTATCAAGAAATGTTGATGCTTATAAAAAGAGCAGATTCTATTTTAAAGATAAAGACAGTAAAGGCGGACTAATACATTCAGGGCCGCCATGGGATTATGACTGGGCATGGAAAGATATAACCGAGAATTGTATTCATTTTAACCAGACCGATGGTTCAGGTTGGGCTTACAGGGTTAATGACTGCAACAACTGGCCCGTGCCGCCATCGTGGGAAATCAGACTTTTGCAGGATGATGAATTTGCCGGCCAGATCCATGACAGGTACTTTTTATTACGGAAAAGCATTTTAGGTGAAGCATATCTGAACAGTGTCATTGATTCAGTTGCCAGCCTTCTCAACGAAGCGCAGGAGAGACATTATCAGAAATGGAAAATTCTTGGTATAAATGTCGGCACCCCCGAATACGGGGAACAACCCGCGACTTTCAGCGGGGAGATCGATAAATTTAAAGGCTGGATCGCCAGGCGCCTTGCCTGGCTTGATGCAAATATGGTTGGCAAGTCCGGTACGGGAAGCAATAACAGCAAGCCGGTTTACAGGATTTTTCCGAATCCGGCCGGGGAAACGCTTCGTGTTGAATCGGATGAAATTATCAAAAGGATAATAATCTTCAGTCTGACCGGAGATCAGATTCTCGATAAAACTGATTGCGGGGATTATATCGCTCCGGTAAATGTCTCAAGGCTCCAATCAGGATTATTTATTATTAAGATATTTTTCGATTCAGGAGAAGTTGTAAGCCAAAGGTTTGTAAAGCGAACATAAACCACACAGAGATCCACTGAGAAGTCACTGAGATCCACAGAGATCTGATTTATTAACTCTGTCCCTCTGTGTCTTCTCGGTGTAACTCTTTACACTTTTAATAATGAATTCAGTAAAAGGGTGCCTATTCCGGTTACAAAGAACTTTTAAAAATATATTGCCTGTTAAATACATTCATCCTAATTGCCTATTTTAGAAAAAAATTCCAATCCAAAATCATAAATCATGAAACGAATTGCAACTGCTTCACTTTTTATCCTGGTTATTCTGACCTGGACCTCTGAATACTCTCTTGCCCAGAATTCCCCCAGATCGCGCGAATCATTCAACCAGGGATGGAAATTCATCAAATACTTCAATGCCTCCACCGATGCCGCTGCCTTCGACAAGGAACCTTCCGGACTTCAGCTTCCGGCAGTTAACGACAACAACTGGCGAACCCTCGATCTTCCCCACGACTGGGCAATAGAAGGCCCTTTCAGCGATACACTTGAAAATAATACCGGTCTGCTCCCCTGGAAAGGAATTGGCTGGTACAGAAAGCACTTTGCATTGAATGAATCCGAGAAAGACAAAAGGATTTACATCGATTTTGACGGAGCCATGGCTTACTCTGAAGTCTGGGTAAACGGGAAATATGTTGGCGGATGGCCCTACGGATACACCTCGTTCAGGCTCGATCTGACGCCCTATGTCAGTTTCGGGAAAGATAACCTGATAGCCGTAAGGCTCGACACAAAAAGCTGGGATTCGCGCTGGTATCCCGGAGCCGGATTATACCGGAATGTATGGATGGTAAAGACTTCACAGCTTCATGTTTCGCATAACGGAGTTTTCTGCACCACTCCTGAAATAAAACCCGAAAGGGGCATTCTCAGCGTAAAGGCAGAAGTCGAAAGCCATATCGAACTGCCTGTTCCGGTTACAGTTAAGGCATCAATCTATAAGCTGAATGAGAAAGGGGAAGCGTCAGTCCAGCCGGTTGCCGAATTCACAAGTCCGGCGGCAATGGTGCCAGCGTCTGGAAACCATGTTTTCAGGCTCGATGTTCCCGTAAAGGATCCCGCTTTGTGGAACCTCGATGATCCTGAACTCTACACGGTTGCCGTTACGGTGATGCAGGGTGACGTTATTTCGGATGTAAGTGAGACTAAATTCGGATTCAGGACACTCAATTTTACGGCACGCGACGGATTTTTCCTTAACGGGAAGAAGACTCCAATCAATGGGGTCTGCAATCATCACGACCTTGGCGCCCTCGGTGCGGCATTCAATACAAGGGCCGCCGAGAGGCAACTGGAAATCCTGAAGGATATGGGCTGCAATGCCATCAGGACGAGCCATAACCCTCCGGCCCCGGAACTTCTTGACCTTTGCGACAGGATGGGATTCCTTGTTCAGGATGAAGCATTCGACGCATGGAAAACCCCGAAAAAAAGGAACGATTACAATAAACTCTTCTATGCATGGCATGAGGAGGACCTCAGGGCAATGGTTCGCCGCGACCGCAACCACCCTTCGGTTTTCATGTGGAGCACGGGAAATGAAGTGAACGACCAGAACAACCCTGCACTTTCCGAAAGCCTGAGGGCAATAATCAAATCGGAAGACATTACAAGACCGGTGACTGTTGGATGCAACTGGGATGAATCGGGAACCAACGGGTTCCAGAAATCCGTTGATGTATTTGGCATCAATTACCGCCTTTACAGGTATGATGCTTTCTTCGATTTCAAAGACAATGACAATCTTCCTTTTCACTCGACCGAATCTGCATCGACGGTGAGCTCGAGGGGAGAATATTTCTTCCCGGTTGCCCAGGGTGACCTGAATAAAAATCTCCCGGGCAAAGGCATCTTTCAGATCTCCTCATACGACCTTGCATATCCGGCCTGGGCATCAACACCCGACCAGCAATGGGAGATGCAGGATAAGCATCCGGGAGTGTTCGGCGAGTTTGTATGGACGGGCTTCGACTATATCGGAGAACCGACTCCCTATGGCGGCGACCTTACAGGATTGCGTCCGGGCAACAGGAGATACGAACAGGCCAAGGCTCTGCTCGATGCTCAGAATGTCACCGAAGTACCCTCGAGGAGCAGCTATTTCGGTATTATCGACCTGGCAGGATTCAAAAAAGACCGTTTTTACCTATATCAGTCGAAATGGCTGCCGGATATGCCAATGGCACATATACTTCCTCACTGGAACTGGCCGGAAAGGAAGGGACAGGTTACTCCCGTTCATGTTTATACATCGGGCGACGAAGCTGAACTGTTCCTTAACGGAAAATCGCTCGGGAAAAAGAAAAAAGGCCAATATGAGTACAGGCTCAGATGGGATGATGTTGTCTATCAGCCGGGCGAACTTACAGTCGTGGCTTATAAAAATGGAGTAAAATGGGCCGAGGATAAAATGGTTACCACAGGAAAGGCAGCCAGACTCTCTGCATCAGCGGACCGGTCATCAGTACGCGCCGATGGTTCCGACCTTGTATTCATTACCGTAAAAATCGAGGACAAGAATAACCTTATGGTTCCCCGGAGCAGCAACCTTGTGAATTTCAGCATCTCGGGACCCGGGAAAATTGTTGCTGTCGATAATGGCGACGCAACAAGCCACGATCCATTCCAGGCATCATACAGAAAAGCTTACAATGGCATGTGCCTTGTAATTGTTAAAGCAGAAAAGGGCGCAACAGGTTCTTTTACCGTAAAAGCTGAATCGAAAAGTCTGAAACCCGCATCAGTGGCAGTTAAAATCGGAGAATAGAGCCTTATAGATCAGTTTTTACCTCCGGGGAAGATCATCATTTATATCAGCATCAGCATACGCCTCAGAGGAATTGAATCTGAATTTATAATTGAATCTTGAGATGATCTTACCTGGATCCAGCACAACAGGATAGATTGTTACACTGATTGCAGCCGGATCAAAATTCCTTATCCTGAGATTCCATAAGATAAAAGCCAATCCTTTTACCAGCCAGACAGGCACCCTGATATACATTCTGTTAAAGACAATATCTCTTACAACCGAGTACGTATCAGGGGCAACATTAAAAATGCCTTCTATCTGTTCATCATTTATAATAAGATTAATCAGAGAAATAAAATCATCAGTATGTAAAAACTGGACTTTGTTTTCCATGAAAAATCCTGGTAATATTTTCCATCTTTTCAGTATCGCCACAGTACTGCCGCGCTTGTTGAAACCTGGACCCACGACAATGCAAATCCTTACCAGCACAACATTCAGATCTTTCCGGACGGGAGTTTCGGAATAAATGCCCTCAATAAGCATTTTGTTTGATCCGTACCTGTATGCACCCGGATTAAGCGGATAATCCTCCTTTATCCAGAGAGGATTATTCCTGTTACCGCCATAGGCTGTTGCAGAGCTCGAAAAAATCAATTGTCTTACGGAAAGAGTCTGATCGGCGATTTCGAGGATATTCCTTGATCCGCCTATATCTATATCATGTTCCCTCTTATGATTCCGGACTTTATTGAAAGTACACGCAAGATGGATTACATGAGTCGGCTTTTCTTCAGTAAAGATTGATTTCAGATATTCCCTATCAGTTATACTGCATTTATAAAATTTGAAATACTGCTCAGAGAAATGTTCGACTGGTTCATTAATATCTAATCCTACAACAGTTATTCCATTAGAAACCAGGCTTTTGGAAATAATACTACCAAATGAACCGGAGGACCCTGTGATCAGTACTTTCATGGGTTAGTTTTTAATTGCATACAGGGAAGGAATCAGCAACAAGTAAATATATGGAAAAATGCGAAGCGATAATTCCAATTTCAAGGATATGGAAAGCGGATTTTTTATACTTTAGTAACTTTTAACTAAAATGAATGATGTGGTTTATCACTTATAAGCATTTATCAAAGTGAAAACCCATTTCCGGAGTCATCTCAGAGATTGCAGCAATTTTGAATATTAACCGTCTTTAAAGCCAAATATCAACCAAAATCTCATTATTATGGATCTCAAACGCCGTGAGTTTATTAAAATCAGCGGCATCACAGCAGCAGGTACTGTGATCCTTCCGCCATTATTCAGTTCATGCAAAAAGATAATACTTTCAGACAACGCTGAAAGTTATCTCAGCCACTTTGAAGTCACAACCGGCATCCTGCAGAAAGTTATTTCCGCCGCGATGGAAAAAGGGGCTGATTATGCCGATCTCTTTTTTGAACATACCCTCAATAATACCGGGGCCCTTGAGGATGGCAAGGTGAACAGCGCCTACTCGAACATTTCATACGGCGTCGGCATCAGGGCTTTGAAAGGCGACCAGACCGGGTATGCATATTCCGAAGACCTGTCACTTGATGCAATGGTAAAGGCTGCCAGGACAGCCGCAAATATTGCAGATGCTTCCCCGGGGTATTCACCGGCAGATATAAGGGAATTCCAGCCTCAGAGCTATTATTCTGTCAGGAATTCATGGGAAAAGACTTCGGTGAAGGACAAGATACCCTTCATGCAGAGGATGAATGACAAGATCTTCGAAGCTGACAAGCGTGTTTCAAAAGTCAACGTTTATCTGAGCGACAATACATCCTATATTCTCTTTTATAACTCGGAAGGTCTTATGACATGGGACTACAGGCCGATGGTCGCGCTCGCCGGAGTATGCATCATGGAAGATAACGGCAGAATTGAGAATTTCTTTGTAAGCCGCTCATACAGGATGGGATCTGAATTCCTTACAAATGAGCTAATCGATGAAATGTCAGCAGAGGTTGTTGCCCGGACATCCAAATTATTCAGCGCAACAAAGCCCAAACCGGGTGAAATGGAGGTGGTAATGGGAGCCGGCCAGTCGGGCATTTTGCTTCATGAAGCGATGGGACATGCCTTTGAAGCCGATTTCAACAGAAAAAACCTTTCGATTTTCTGTGACAGGATGAATAAGAAAATCGCTGAGGATTTTGTCACTATTATCGACGATGGCACTATTCCGGGCAACCGCGGTTCACTCAATTTCGATGATGAAGGAAACCCCACAGAAAAGACCACCCTGGTAAGCAAGGGAATACTTACAAGCTACCTTCATGACAGAATAAGTGCAAACTTTTACAAGGTAAAGCCTACCGGTAACGGCAGGCGCCAGAGCTTCCGGCATATCCCCATGCCAAGGATGAGAAGCACATATATGGAAAATGGCCCTCATAAAAAGGAAGAGATCATTGCAAGCGTCAAGAATGGCATTTATGTTGATTATTTCAGCAATGGTGAAGTCAATATCGGACAGGGCGATTTCACCTTCTTTGTGAAGTTCGGCTATCTGATAGAAAACGGAAAGCTCACCCGCCCAATCAAGGATCTGAACATCATCGGCAATGGTCCTCAGGCTCTTGCCGACATATCAATGGTTGCCGACGATCTTGCAATTGATAACGGAGGAGGCACCTGCGGGAAAAACGGCCAGTCAGCACCCGTAACCATGGGCATCCCGACGGTCAAAATCAAAAAACTCACTGTTGGTTGAATAAACACATAATTAACCGGTAAAAAGAACAATATGAATACAAAGGAAAAATACGATCTGGCTGATCTTGTTATAGAACATGCACTTAAGAGCGGTGCTGATCAGGTTTCAGTCTCCATCTACGACAACAGAAGCACCAATATAGAGATCCGGGACCAAAAAATCGACAGTCTGAAGGAATCCAACCAGAATGGCCTGTCAATCAGTATTTATGCGGATAATAAATTCTCTTCACACTCGACCAACAGGCTCAGGAAAGAGGATGTTTTCAGTTTCGTCGATGAGGCAATCGTCGCTACACGGTTTCTTGCTGCCGATGAATTCCGCTCCCTCCCTGATCCTGAATTATACTACAAGGGAGGCGGCCCGGAACTGGATCTCTTTGACCCGAAAATCGGATCGCTTGATGCGAAGGCCAAAATCGATATGGCCAATCAGGTCCTGAATGAAGCCTATGGAAAAGACGAACGTCTGATCTCGGTAAGTTCTTACTATTACGACAGCATCTCCGGCGGCATCATGGTAAACAGCAATGGTTTCAGGGGAGATTCACAAAACACCAGAATAGGTCTCACTGCTGAAGTATCACTAAAAAGTGATACCGGCAGGCCGAACGCCTACGAGTATGAAAACGGGATTTTCCTTGGCCGGCTCAGGAAAACTGACATTGGCAAAAGGGCGCTCGAAAGGGTTATCGCCAAAATCAATCCTGCAAAGATTGCCTCAGGCAAATATCCCGTAATTATCGAGAACAGGGTGGCAGGCAACATTGCAAGTCCGGTATATCAGGCCCTCATGGGATCGAGCCTTTACCAGAAGCAATCATTCCTTATCGGCAAGGAAAACAAGCCGGTGGCTTCCCCGCTGATGACAGTATATGATGATCCGTTCATCAAATCGGGAGCAGGCTCGAGGCTGTTTGATGACGAAGGCATTGCAGCAGTAAGGCGTCCCATCATCGAAAAAGGAATACTCAGGAATTACTTCATTGATAACTATTACGGTAAAAAGCTTGGGATGAAACCTACCTCAGGCAGTTCGTCGAATATCGTCTTCGATACCGGAACCAGAGGCGCTGATGAAATGATAAAATCGATGAAGAAAGGAGTCCTTATAACGGGCTTCATCGGAGGGAACTGCAACGGATCGACAGGTGATTTTTCTTACGGAATTGAAGGATTCTTTATTCAGGACGGGAAAAAAGTCCACCCGGTTAATGAGATGAATATTACCGGCAACATGAATAATTTCTGGTTCAATCTTGCCGAGACCGGAAACGATTTCCTTGAAAACGAATCATTGCGGATACCTTCCCTGATGTTTGAAAATATTGATCTAAGCGGAATCTGAAATCAATAAACGAAATTGTACACATTTCCAATGTACTACTTTGTGCCTTTGTGTTTTATATATTACTAATGTAAATAACTACAAAGAGAATCATGAATTTTAAATCCGTGTATTTCCGTGTTATCCGTGGTGAATTTCATTATTTATTTTACCACGGACTGCACGGATATCACGGATGTTCTCACGGATCTTAATTCCTCTTATATCGATGTTCCTCTGTGTTATTGATGGGTGTATGACTTTGCAGCAAAAGAAAATTGCCACAAAGCCGCCAAGACAAAAAGGATCACAAAATAAAAACTTATATATAATAAAGAATTAATTATCAGTAACTTAATTAAAAAAATAATTTTTATGAAAAGAATTAAACTCTTTATGCCTGTATTGGCACTGACCATTTTATCCTCATTTATAGCTTCAGCCCAGAAGGGTGATTTTAACGGAACCTGGAGGCTGGATCCGGCTAAATCGACTCTTGCGGAGTACACTCCAATCCTGACCAGGATAGATATCAGGATAATCGGCGACTCGCTTCTGACCGAAAGGTATTACGACACAGGCGACGGACAGCAGTACCCGTTTACGGAAAACCTGACACTCGAAGGAAAAGAACACAGCATAACCATTTACGAAATGCCGCGCAAGACAAAGGCTGTCTGGTCGGAATCCGATGGAACACTGGTTGTCGAATCGGTCACCACCTTTATGGGTGATATGGGCACCCAGGATTTTGTTTCCAGGGAATCATGGAAAGCAGACAAAACAAAAAATTCATTCACAATAAGCTACAAAAACAAAATGGGTTCAGCCGAGTCGGAAGGGGCTCTCGTGCTAAACAAAGTCAATCAGGGCCAGTAAATCCCTGTTTGTTATGAAGTCCTGGCAATGACCTGATGGATAGCAAAATAAAAAGAATCGCGCCCACTGACAGGATTCTGTCCCTTAGAAAAAAAACGGCTTCTGCTGAAAGATATCTGTCGGTTGAACAGGCCAGGATTATCACCCGGGTTTACAGTGAAACAGGCGATATGCCTGTCATCCTGAAAAGAGCAGCCGCACTTGAAAGGTCACTGCTGGAGATAGCCATAACCATTGATCCGCAGGAATTAATTGTAGGGAACAGGACGTCAGGCATCCGGGCTGGTGTGGTATTTCCCGAGGCCGGCAACAGCTGGCTCGAAAAGGAAATTGAAGATCTGCCTTCAAGACCGCAGGACCCTTTCGGAGTACATCCGGAGGATTCATCTTTTTTCACCACCTCCATCGCACCTTTCTGGAAGGGCAAAACCCTCGAGGACAACATTTATGGATCATTCGGGGATGAAATCAATTCCATTGAAAAGGTTGTAAAGATAAATCAGAAGGACCATGCACAGGGGCACATCTGTCCCAATGCAGAAAAATGGCTTTCCCTTGGACCGGCCGGACTCAGGAAGATTGCAATCGAGAAGCTCGGAAAAGCAACTGGTGAGAAACATGATTTTTACGAAAGTGTTTCAGTTGTACTAAAAGCCTCATGCGGCTTCATGATGCGCTATTCGGAAATGGCAGCCGCAATGGCTTTGACAGAACCGGATCTCCTCGTTAAAAATAACCTCGAAGAAATATCAGCTATTTGCAGAAAACTTTCTCAGGAGCCTCCCTCCTCTTTCCGGGAAGCGCTTCAGTCGGTCTGGTTCCTCTTCGTGATACTGCAGATGGAATCAAATGCCTCCTCCTTTTCGCCCGGACGAATGGACCAGTATCTCTTTCCTTTCTTTAAAAAAGATATAGAATCAGGTATTATTGACACGGCTTATACACTTGAACTTATTGATGCCCTTTTCATTAAGTTCAACCAAATCGTGTATATGCGGAACGGCCACAGCGCCAGGTACTTTGCAGGGTTCCCGATAGGTTTTAATGTCACAATTGGCGGCTCAGGCCCCGACGGGGCAGATGCCACAAATGAACTGTCATATTTATTCCTTAAGGCCCAGGAACATATCCGTCTTCCGCAGCCAAACCTTACTGCCAGGCTTCATGGGAATTCGCCTTATGAATTTCTTGATGAATGCAGCCGTATAATCGGCCTCGGAACAGGGATGCCCCAGGTGGTAAATGACGAAAGCATAATCCCTTCGATCGAATCGGCTGGCATCAGCCCTGAGGACGCTCTGGATTATGCACTTGTGGGCTGCGTCGAGCTAAGCGCCAGCGGGAACTATCTTGGCTGGAGCGATGCTGCAATGTTTAACCTTGTCAAGGCGCTTGAACTTGCCCTGAATAATGGTGTCTGCATGATCACAGGTCAGCAGATGGGTCCTGAAACGGGCAATCTGCCTGATTTTCACGATTATGCTGACCTTGAGAATTCATTCAGGAAACAGATCGATTACTTTGTTTCGAAAATGATTAAAGCCTGTACGGTTGTGGAAAAATTCCACCAGAAACACCTTCCCTCCCCTTTCCTGTCATCGGTAGTGGACGATTGTCTTTCAAACGGCACTGATGTAACCGCAGGTGGTGCAAAATACAATCTGTCGGGAATTCAGGCAATCCAGGGAGCCAACATAGCCGACAGCATGGCTGTTCTGAAGAAGCTTGTCTTCGAAGAAGGATTTATCGGGAAATCCGGGATGCTCGAAGCTTTACGGAATAATTTCAGGGATAATGAACCTCTCAGGCAGATCTGCATAAACCGTATTCCAAAATACGGAAATGATGTTCCATGGGTAGATGAACTGGGAGCATACTGGTTAGGGTATTTCGCTTCATCGCTTAGGAAATATGAAAATTACCGCGGTGGCCGGTATCATATGGGATTGTATACAGTTTCGGCCCATGTGCCGATGGGCAGGAATGTTGCAGCAACACCCGACGGTAGACATGCCATGACTCCCCTCGCCGACGGAGGTCTGTCACCCATGTATGGCCGGGATAAAAACGGTCCTACGGCGGTTCTCAATTCTGTTGCAAGAATACCCTCCCTGCAGGCCAGCAACGGGACTCTGCTTAATATGAAATTCCTGCCTTCGCTTTTCAGCAATGAAAACGACAGATCGAAATTCACTGCGCTTCTCAAAGCATTTATCAGACTGCCTGTTCATCATGTCCAGTTCAATGTGGTGACGGCTGATGAGCTTCGCAGTGCCAAGGCTGATCCTGATTCATACAGGGGACTGACAATCAGGGTTGCAGGTTACACCGCCTATTTCACTGAACTTGCCGGAGACCTGCAGGATGAAATAATACAACGCACGACACAGGGTGAAGATGACTGGAACTAAGGGCACGATTTTCAAGATAAAGCGCTTTTCGGTGCATGATGGTCCCGGAATAAGGACCTCCGTTTTCCTCAAGGGATGCCCTTTGGCATGTGTATGGTGCCACAGTCCGGAGGGTATTGGACCTGATATTTCAATCTGGTATAACCAGAATTCCTGCATAAGGTGCGGAAGATGCGCTGAAGCCTGTCCGGTGAAGGCCCTGGGCATGAACACCGGATCAGATCAATATATTTCGATCGACCACTCAAAATGCAGGGTTTCCGGAGACTGCGTCAGGGTTTGCCCGGCCGATGCCATGCAGTTCACCGGATCGGCTGTTTCGCCGGAGGAGGTGTTCGGTGAAATTGAGAAAGACATTGAGTTCTATAATTCATCCGGAGGAGGAGTGACGCTTACAGGCGGCGAACCGCTTTACCAGCCGATGTTTGCCGCGGAAATCCTGGAATTGTGCAGGGGCAGGCAAATACACACTGCCATCGAAACATCGCTGTTTGCCGAAGAAGCTGTTATAAAGCTGATTTCCTCCCTTTCTGACCTTGTAATTGCTGATCTGAAGATATTCGATCCCGTATTGCATAAGAGCTTCACCGGTGAGTCGAATGAAATCATAATGGAAAACTTTGCCTTCCTGGCAGAATCAGGAAAACAAATTATTGTGAGGGTCCCAATGGTGGAGGGTATTACCGGCACAATTGAAAACAGGATGGCA
The DNA here is from genome assembly GCA_963696535.1 of uncultured Bacteroidales bacterium. Lineage (GTDB taxonomy): Bacteria > Bacteroidota > Bacteroidia > Bacteroidales > VadinHA17 > LD21. Next base: position 198,340 of record CAVOKP010000013.1, on the reverse strand, counting down.
ATTCAGGATTACGTCAAATCCTTCGGGAAAGGTATTCCCGTTGAATTCATTGAATTCAATCCCCTTGCAGCAAATAATTATATGAGGCTCGGGATACCAGCTCCCAAGCTCCCCTCCTGGGGGGCCGGGGGTGGGTTTCTTTAAGACACAAGACGCATGACTCACGGCTCAAGGTATCTGACACCAAGCATCCCTCCCTATGGGTTGACAAGGCACGGGTTACAAATCCGCGCCAGCGTAAGGTTCGCTTTCCAAGCTCCCCTCCCTGGAGGGGCCGGGGGTGGGTTTCTTTAATGAAACGCGTAATCTAACTTGATCATAATGCTGTTCCCGGGGAAGAGCCTGAAGAGATCCGAAACCTGTTGTCCCAGGGATTGTTCATATGGCGATTCCCCCCATGGGGCCAGCGGATTCATCTCATCATCCTTTTTCCGGGTATGGGTCCAGACAAAATATATGGCTGATCCGGGCCTGTATTCCCACCTCGTCACAAAATTCGAGTGGAGGTTTTTGTAACTGAAATCCCTCCTTTTGGGATACTCCGGAAAGGCAACCATATTGTCCGGATCGGTCAGAATGCTGAAACTGCCGTATCTTCCCTTTGCTGCGAAAAACTGTGAATAAAGCTGCAGCGAGAGTTTATTTGATAGCGTAAGAGAGCCTCTCACGGTAAAATCGAGCGATCTTGTGTCGCGGGTTCCGAACACCGGAACATAATACCGGCCGGGCTGATATTCACTCACCCCGGAAAGAATGTTTCCAAGCCTCCCGTTGTCGTAGAAAGCTGTAAAATCTTCCGGGCTGAGGTTATCGGGAGATGTTGACAAATTGCCGATCTTCCAGCCGGGATCATCCGGCATAAAAGATTCATTGGATGCCCAGGCAGTTCTATTAGTCTCCCAGGAACCTTTGATGCTTGCACTAAAAGCTACCATTGTTCCGGTATTTATAATGCCCTGGAAGTCGATCAGGTATTCGGATCCTTTGTTATCATATTTCCTGACCGATGCTTTTGGAGTTACTTTCCAGTTCTTTCTGTCGTCAGTGGAAAATTCAAGTGATAGTTCAGCGGCCTTTGGTTTTGCCCAGACCCACAGGCCCCTTGTTTCCCAAAGATCATAGCCTCCGAGAGGATCGGCCAGCTCAGTTCCGATTTTTATCTGCCTGAATTCCTTTGTTATAAGGGTCGCACCCAGATTAATTTCACTCCCCATGTCGTACTGCTCAAGATAGGAAAGTCTCCTTGCATAATCGAAGTTTAGATCTCCTCTCTGGAAACTGCCGAAGGGTTTTCCTCCATTGAGCTTGTATTTAAGGTTTGCCCATATCTGGTACCAGTTCTGTTCAAAGCTTATCCATCCGATATCATTTGGATTGTACTGATCAGTAAACATCAGAAAAGCGACGTGCCCGTCGAGGAGTCCCTGTCTTTTCCGGATCGCAAGACTGCTCATCAGTCCTGTCTGATCCCTTGTTTCCCCGGCCAGCGAATTTCTGTCTGAGAAAGCGACAATCCCCTCGATACCGTACTTATTGTCATTGAATCTTAAATCCCAGTCAACACCGCCTGTCATGCTTTGCCATCCGGTCCCCTTTCCTGCAGGGCTGTAATAGTAAGTTAGAATCCCTCCGGCTGAAGAGTATTCCTTTATTCTCTGGCTCGCACGAAATACTGCATAGCTGTTTGACGGATCAAAATTCTTACCTTCAGTAGTGCCTAAAAGACCGAACGACAAGCCTTTTTCGCCGCGGCCTGATAGTTTTACTGCCGCTATGATAGGGTCACCGGCTCCAAATCGTCTAGAATAATATAGCCTGCTTCGTCCGATCCCGAATTTATAAATATCGGCACCTTCCAGAAAAAAAGGTCGTTTCTCCGGAAATAAGGTATTGAAAGCGGTAAGATTAAGAACAGCAGGGTCAGCTTCAACCTGCCCGAAATCAGGTCTTATGGTTGCATCGAGGATAACATTGGGCCCGATCCCGAGTTTGATGTCGCCTCCTGCATTGCTTTTTATCCTGTGATCAGCCTTTCCGGGAACAGCTTCATTTTCGAAGATGTCGAGCCCGGCAAGGACAAATGGCCGTACCTGGATATTGCGTCTGGGGTCGATGCCCCTTATCCCTGTCATGGGGGCATACCCCGACACAAGGTTGGTCCTTATGTTACGCGGAATATAGGGCCATTCAGAGACCTCACCCGATTTCGGGATCCGTCTTGAGTAATAAATACCCCAGGTTTGCACTTCCTTTTTTGAGTATCTGAGCATGTTATATGGTATCCGCATTTCGGCCACCCAGCCATCTTCAGCGATGCGGACCTCAGAAAACCATATAGCATCCCACGAGATATCCAGTCCTGCCGGGAGCAGAGGATTGGTCTGCCCTGAACTGACTCTCTTGTTGTCATCCTGCTGTCCGTCGAGCTGAACTCCTGCCGCATTGACTGCAAAAGTGAAAGCAGTCTTGCCGCTATTGTACGAATCGATCGACACAAGGAACCAGTCGGCCCTGTTATATTCGTCCCTCCGTCCCAGATTATTTTCAATATTCTCCCCTGTGTCAAATAACATGGCACCAAAATACAGGTCGTCCTTTCCAAAAAGCATCCGCACCTCAGTCCTGAAGTTTGACTTCGCACCTTCAACAGGTTCATACTGAATAAAATCGGATACTACCTGCGCGCTCTGCCAGGGAGCATCATTCAGATTTCCGTCAATCCTGATTTCTGACTCCATGACGGACCTAAAAACCAATCCTGTCCCCTGTGAGGAAAGCTCAAAAGAAGATACCAGAAGGCTGATAACAAGTGAAGTGAATATTTGCTTAATCATTAAGGGCTGGTTAAACGATCGCAATATAATAAAAGTAATGTTCTCAGGCTCCCCTCTCGGGGGGCCGACCGTTAAGAAATTGCCCTGTGGGCAATTTTAGGGAGGAGCCAGACTGCAGGGGAGACTTGTGGTGGAGGGGTTGGGGTGGGGTTCTTAAAGACACACGACGCACGACACACGACTCAAGGTATCTAGCACCAAGCTACCCTCCCTGTGGATTTACAAGGCACGGATTACAACCGAGTCCTGCTTGAGCGGGACGAGCTCGGCGAAGCCAAATCCGCGCCAGCGCAGTCAGCAACCAGCCAGAATCCCCCTCGGAGGGGTAGGGGTGGGTTTATAATAGGCCGGAGACCGAAGGAGGTGCACAACATTTACCATCTTTCACTATAAAGAGCCTGTTCCTTATCCGGTTTATTTTGGTAAAGAGTTTCGTGCGAAAAATCAAACCATACTCATTGTTGGCTGAAAAATATTTAAATTTACGGATATGGGAGGGCACGATACCGGAAATACTTGTTTTGCCAGAAAAATTCTCCGGGTTTATAAGTTTCAATCGGAAACGGACAAACATCGGCTTCAGGAAAAAAGCATATTTAACTTAAAACAAGAGAATTATGAAGAACCAGAATGAGGAATGCTGTCCCGAATTTGACCCGGTCAAATGGGACAGAAAAACTTTTACATGGGAGAATAAACTTTTCATTAAGGAATCCCTTCCAACTCTTTTTCACATCCCCTTCCCTCCCATGATTGGAAAAAAGACAACGCTTTTGCATGGATTGGCTCAAAAATCAAATGCAACAATCCCTGATAAAACGGAAGCATTGATTCTGTTCCGTGATCCTTCCGCATTTAAATCAGAGATTTACTATGCTGTTACAAAAGAAGTCGAAGGGGCCAATAACAGCAGAGTGTCCGGAACATTTGCCGCGAGGGTGTTTGACGGGCCATATAACAGTGTCCCGAAATTCATTAATGAAATGGAAAAACACCTGCAAGAAATGGGACAACCAGCCAAAGATTATTATGTTCATTATGCCTACTGCCCCAAATGCGCAAAAGAAAGCGGACACAACTACATGATACTTTTTGCTCAGGTTTAGCTCTTTTTTTGCTTCAGAGTTTCTTAATAAAGAGCGGGATGGAAAAGAATAACAAATGAGCATCACCTTCATAACAAACGACCAATTGTACAAACAAGCTATCGAACCGGTATCCAGGGCGTCCTCCTTTGTATGGATCGGAACAGCCGACATGAAGGACCTGCATGTTCATCATAAAGGATCTATCCAATCATTTCTGGCTATTCTTGATGGCCTGTTAAAAAGGAAAGTTGCCATTCGTCTGTTGCATGCGAAAGAACCCGGACCCAATTTTCGGAAAAGCTTTGACAAGTATCCCATGCTGTGGGATAACATGGAAAGGCAATTATGCCCAAGGGTGCATTTCAAGCACATCATAATTGATGGCAAATTTGCGTATTCCGGTTCCGCAAACCTCACCGGGGCCGGACTGGGAATAAAGAGTCCGAATACACGGAATTTTGAAGCAGGATTTGTAACAGACGATTCGAAAATCGTTGAAGCCATTATGAATCAGTTTGATGAAGTCTGGCTAGGCAAGTTTTGCAAAGAGTGTAAACGAAAGCAGTATTGCCAGGATCCGATTATTTAGAAGCCTCCATAAGTACAAACCAGTTTTACAGTAAACCATATTATGATGAATCCCTTCCTTCACCCCCCGAAACGTTTGTCAATCTGAGCGAAGCGAAGAACCGAGTCCACCTTCAGGTGGACGAGCTCACCGAAGGTAATCTCGTACAGTTAGTCGGACACTATTATAAAGCAATAAAAAATGGAAAATAAAAATTCAGCGCAACTTCTTAGAAATCCCGAACCAGAACCCGGGGATAGATTGTTCAGTGATATTTTGAGCGAGCAACTTTGCCAGACATATGAAGAACTTCTGAAGATGGTTTCGGAAATGGGACTGTCGCACGAATGGCGTTATTACAATGACGGTAAAGCCTGGCTTTGCAAAATTACTCATAAGAAGAAAACTGTTGCCTGGCTTTCACTATGGGAGAACACCTTCAAAACAGGTTTTTACTTTACTGAGAAAACCGGCGCCGGAATCATAAGTCTGGATATTGACAACAAAATAAAATCTTCATTTTCACAGAATAAGCCAATCGGCAAATTATTACCCCTGACACTTGAAATTGACCACAAAAACAAACTTGAAGATTTCAGAAAAATCGCCGTTTATAAAATGTCGTTGAAATAAGAAAAAGTCAGAAACAAGCTATCAGCAATCAGCTGTCAGCAATCAGCTGTCAGCTGTCAGCAATCAGCTGTCAGCTATCAGCTAACCAGGGAACCTGCAACCTGTTGGCAGGAGGAAAGGCATAAAGGCGTAAAGGCGTAAAGGTAAGAAACGAGGAACCATGAACGAGGAACCATGAACTATGAACCAGCAACCAGCAGCCAGAAAATAGCTGGCAGTCCTTATCGGATCTGTAAGCAATTTCAGTAATATTTTAATAGGGTATATCCTGTTTCGGGGGTCATGATCATAAGAACTCAAAATTAATTTTCAACCATGAAGAAAACACTAGTTTTATTTGCATTTGCATTTCTTGTTGCAGTATCCGGTTCAGGCTTTTCTGTTTTGAATGCACAATCCCCGGTAAACAGGGATACCGTCATCCTGGCTGCTCATGAAATAATCAATGAAACAACGTATTGCGGGCTTGTCACGGTTGACTCCCTTGGGCAGCCTCAGATAAGGACCATGAATCCCTTTCCTGTAAAGGAGGATTTCGTAATCTGGTTTGCCACTGCAAGAACAAGCCGCAAAGTCAGGGAGATCAAAAACAACCCGAAAGTCTGTGTTTATTTCGCCGACCATATCAATGCAAAGGGCTACGTCAACATAAACGGAACTGCAACTGTTATAGACGACAAGGAATTGCTTGTCAAAATGAAGCGCGATTACTGGAATGGGATCCCCGGATGGCAGGATATTTTCGTGCTGATCAGAATCGTCCCGGGATCAATTGAGACAATAAACTACAAACATGGACTAAACAATAACCCTGTTACCTTTAAAGCTCCAAGCATCTCCTTATAAAAGCTCTACCGCTCTCGCTTTCACACTTATGCCTTACACCTTATGCCTCACACCTCATCCCCCACCCCTTTCTTCCTTGTGCCTTGCGTCGTGAGTCGTGCGCCGTGTGTCGTGCGTCGTGTGTCGTGTGTCGTGCGTCGTGAGTCGTGCGTTGTGCGTCGTGTGTCGTGCGTCGTGAGTCGTGCGTTGTGCGTCTTTTTTCTGTCTTCCGTCATTTTTATTTATTTTTACTCCTGCAATAATTTGAATAAAAGTGATCGGCTGACCTCACTTCTGTTCAGGATTAAATTTTGAGTTCTATCCTCCCGGTGAACATTTGGGGTTGAAAATCCTTATTACTGAAAATACAATAGTAATGGCAGAATTAAAAACCAAACAGACAAATGCAGACGTCATTGACTTCATCAACACGTTTGCCGATACTGAGCAGAAGCGGAACGACAGTTTCGGGTTAGTGAAACTCATGCAGGATCTAACCGGGTTTGAACCCAGGATGTGGGGTGAATCGATTATCGGGTTTGGCAGCTACCACTATAAATCAGAAAGGAGCCGTCAGGAGGGAGACTGGCCATTGGTGGGGTTCTCTCCCCGAAAGGCGGCTATTTCACTTTATGTTTATACGGGCCTGAAAGAACATGAGTATTTGCTTAAAGACCTGGGAAAATTCAAGACAGGCAAAGCCTGCATTTATGTAAAGAAGCTGTCCGATATCAACAAGGAAGCCCTCGGGAAACTGATTAGCGAAACAATTGTGTTTTTACAGGCGAAGTTTAAATAATAATGCTCCTCAGCTATCCTGTAACCGTGATAGCCTGTCAAAATCTTCCGTATATTTAAAGTTCAACTGACCTGCTGAAACGGTGATCACATTTATTGTTAGCATTGGGGTTCTGATACTGGGATACATTTTTTATTCCCGCTTTATTGAAAGGATTGAACAAGCCGACGGATCGCGCCAGACACCGGCATACAGGCTTAATGACGGGGTCGATTATGTCCCGATGCCCTGGTGGAAGGTTTTCCTGATACAGTTTCTAAACATTGCCGGACTCGGTCCCATCTTTGGCGCCATTGCCGGAGCGATGTGGGGCCCGGTTGCCTTTCTGTGGATAGTGCTCGGTTCGGTGTTTGCGGGCGGCGTTCACGATTACTTTTCAGGAATGCTGTCGATTAAGCATAACGGACTGAGCATAACCGAGATAGTAGGGATTTACCTTGGAAAAGGCATAAAACAGTTTATGAGGGGCTTTACAGTGGTGCTTATGGTCCTTGTAGGCGCCGTGTTTATCATGGGACCTGCAAAAATACTGGCCGGACTGACCCCGGAATCCCTCACAATGACTTTCTGGGTGTGGGTGGTTTTCGTCTACTACCTGCTTGCGACCATACTTCCGATCGACAAGATAATCGGGAGACTTTATCCCATCTTCGGGTTTGCCTTAATGTTCATGGCCATTGGACTTATTTCAGCCCTGTTTGCAAAAGGATACAGTATCCCTGAGCTCAGTTTCGCCAACTTCAGGAACTTTCATGTTGACAGTGAGAAATTCCCTGTCTTCCCGATGATGTTCATCACAATTGCCTGCGGAGCCATTTCGGGTTTCCATTCGACACAGTCACCACTGATGGCCCGGTGCATAACCAGTGAGAAGCTTGGGAGAAGGGTATTTTACGGAGCTATGATAACTGAAGGGATTGTCGCGATGATATGGGCGGCAATAGGGATGTCGTTTTACGGAGGAATAAATGAACTCAACACTGTGATGACGGAGCACCAGGGCAATGCCGCTTATCTTGTCAACGAGATATCACATTCGCTTCTCGGAAAGTTTGGCGCCGTGCTGGCTCTTCTTGGTGTTGTAGCCGCTCCCGTCACCTCAGGCGACACAGCCTTCAGGAGCGCCCGTCTGATCGTTGCCGACTTCCTGAAATACAAGCAGGGACCCATTAAGAACAGGATCTTCATAAGCGTCCCTCTCTTTGTTGTTGGATTTCTCCTTACACGGATAAATTTCGATATCATCTGGCGCTATTTTGCATGGTCGAACCAGACGCTTGCCATGGTTGTTCTCTGGGCGATAACCGTTTACCTTGCCCAAAGCCGGAAACTGTTACTGGATCACCCTGATACCCGCAGTATTCATGACAGCAGTAACCAGCACATACCTGCTATTTGCCCCTGAAGGCTTTTCCCTGTCGGCAGCAATATCCTATCCTGCGGGAATATCTGTGGCATTGGCGGGGTTGACAGGGTTTCTGGTGTGGAATAAGACGCGCGACGCATGACGCACGACGCAAGGCGTAAAATTTGCGATGTAATATAGGCGATAGGCGATGGAATTAATAATAAAATTCTTGATAGGTTCATTTATTATCAATCTAAAACTTAAGATAGCAAAAAACCTGTTAATGTGACCTTTAAAAATCATTGCCCGGAAAGTGAGTTAAACTCTTCCGTTAACTCTTCATAGGGTACCGGACTGGCGATTCCCTGATTTCTTTTCCGGTTGATTGAAGGGCTTAACTGAACTGAAGGACAAATGACCTTCAACGGACCGGGAATTGCTGCTTTCATTCTGGAGAATATTTTGGAAAAATCCTCATTCATTATATTCCCGAAAGTTACAGGCAAGAACACACATGGCTGAACGTTCCCAAGGGTATCGATGTAAATCTGTGAATTTCCGCCCATCATGCATCCCAGATTTTCCGGAGCTTCATAATATGCCTCATAGGAAATTAACGGGTAATCACCATAATCTGACGAGGTATTTGCCCTTTCATAAAATTCAGTAATTATTTTTCTTTCCTCAGGATCAAGGAGGTCAGCTGGATTACCGTTAATAAGCCCGCCGCAGGGTTTGGGTTCAAGCCATCGGACAATCCCGACATTCAATTCCCTGAGCATTTCAAAATACTTCATCAGTTCACCGGAGTTGATCAGTTCCTTTGTCAGGCAGGTATTGACATAGGTGAAAATACCGGCTTCCTGAAAGCACCTGATCGCACTGACAGCTTGTTTATGAGCTCCCCTGGTTCCCCTTAACCTGTCGTTCCGGTCCGGATCACAATCATCAAGTCCCACCCCTGCAGCCAGTAATCCGGCCTTTTTCAATTCCCCTGCACTCTCCGGCGTAACACCATATCCAGAGGTATGCATATGAAAGTCGGACAGGGAGTGATCAGCCGTTCTCAGCAGTTCCAGAACGTCATCATACCTCATCATAGGCTCACCACCCGACAGGGTTATTATGCTGACACCCTCCTGCTGAAGGTCATTTATAACCTCCTTCAGCCTTTTCACGGGAACAGTATCCAAATCACCCAGATTGAAATGTTCATAGCAGTGACGGCATTCATAACTGCATTTTCTCGTTATCCCTAGTATTACTATATCAATTTGTTTCTTTAAAAGGGTTCCCGCTGCTGTAATATTAAGCCCGCCGTTTGCAACCATATGATCGAATGCCTTTGATGGCCAGTGAGGCAAAGTCAATGAAAAATAAAAATGATCATTGTTCCTGACGAACTTGTTAAGCTTCAGCTTTTTCTGGACCTGATAGGTTTTAACGACACCTCCATGCTTTGAACTTATGATAAACAAAGGATACTTATTGCCCTGAATAATGTACTTCAGAAAAGAAAAACGGAACCTTAACATTACGGGTATTGCTTTTCTGCAGGAATAATATTCTGTCTTATTTTTATGGTTCTTTAATTTCATTTAGTGTACATATGTTTTGCAGCAGAATCCTGTTCAGAGAATATCCCTGTATTGAAAGGCATAATTTCAATCACTGGATCGTGCATGTCAGGATTCTTTTTGTAACCAATCCTGAAACATTCGTTCGATTCGAGCAAGCCCGACAGAATAACACTCTTGCTTTTTTTGATAAGTGAATCAGTTATCCGGATGCCAGTCCGCGCTTCAAGGAAAACAAAAAGCCTGATAAAATTATCAGGGTCCCGGTCCGCAGATAATTTGAATGTATTGATCGCTGAAACCAGGTCGTGATCAGACAAAATTGCCTTTTGAATTTCCGCAGGTGAGACAAGTGCCCCGTCGATTGAGATGGTTCCGTCTCTTCTGCCATAGAGATAGAGAACCGGAAATGGTACAATTGCCGGAATATTGAAATCATCCTTGATTTTACCCAGCGGATATCCTTCATTTTCCAGCCACCTGCAAATATCCCCGAACCTTATTATTCCCCCTTCATCCCCGATGGCATATTTGATATTGGGAGAGGCTGATTTAAGATTCATCACCGTTATCTCCAGCTCCCCTGTTCCGCTTTTACTAACGGCTTCCCTGACATAGAACTCCTGGGAAGAACACTGGCCAATAAAACATGGAAGCCTTTCTGACGAAAGAAGAGAGGTTCTGAGCCTGCTGTCATTCCTGATGAGTTTCCTCAGGGCAACTGTAAAGGGAGTCTCAACTGATATTCCAACATCAAGGTCAATTGCACCATAATCTGAAAATATAAGGGCTCCACCGGCAAGCTGCGAAGAAATATACTCCCGCCACTCTTCAACAAAACCTTCACCGCCGGCAAAGATGTTTATACGGTAATCCTTCCAGTCAAAATCACTCATGTTCTTTCCGAACACAATAAGCTCCGAAATAAAAGGGGGATAGCCGCCAATAAGATATGTAAATCCCCTGCCAAGTTCTTTTATGCAGTTGATGGTTTTCAGGGTATCAGGACCAATATTCCTGACAGCTGCAAGTGAACTCACACGAGTGCCAAACCTGAGTCCTCCTGACCAGCCTCCAAGTAAAAAGCAGTTTAAAACAATAAATTTGTCCTCTTTTCTGAATCCGTACAGGTGTAAGAAAGATGCTTTTGTAAGTGCACCTGTGTATTTCTCTTCTTCCCGCGACCTGATCCACAAAGTCGGTTTGCCTGACGTTCCTGAACTTTCCTCAAGAGAACCATTGCCAGGCAATTCTCCATTTACACATCTTTCAGCAAGAGGATAGGCATTTATGTAATTTTCTTTTGTCGTTTGAGGTACAAGCTTGTCAAAGTCCTTTATACTGTTAATTTCCGACGGGTTGATTTTATTGTGCTGAAGGAATCTCCTATAGGCCGGTACGGTCCTGGCAGTTTTCCTGAACATATACAGCATCTTCTTCGCTGAGTAATACTCGAACAGTGATGGCTTGATATTGCCAAAGATTCTGAAAGATCTGCCTGAAGCCGGAAGGGATGCATTTGCGAGACTGTCCATTGTCCTGGCAGGCAACAAATGAAAAAGCATGCTCACTATAAGATTCAGAAATCTCATCCCCGGTTATTTTTCACAGCAGCAATGCGATGAAGTTTTTTCAGGCTGTTGTTTTACCAGTGAAGTCTCCTTTGCGCAATCGCACCCTTTGTCAGGATAGATATAGGTAAACTTCAATCCTTCCTCAGTACCGGCAGTTTGTGCATCAACCAGGGTTCCCAGTGAGGTCGCCCCTAACTGGCTGAGTTTGTGCGAAGGGAAGAAGCGTGTTAAATGCCATGGTGTATTCTCACCCAGATTATCCCTGATCCATGAGGCCACAACATGAAAATTTTCCTTCTGATCATTAGCCCCCGGTATTATGTTAGTCCTGACTTCGACATGATTCCCGGCTTCATGAAATGTCCTGATGCAATTTAGAATCTTGTTTGTTACATCAGGGATTCCTGTTGCACCGCAGTATTCATAATAGAATTCATCACTAAGGCTTTTAATGTCTGCCGCTACGGTGTCAATAAATCCGGAAATCCTTCTTGCTGATTTTTCAGTAAGGGTGGAATTGGTCACAATCACATTGAACAATCCTTTTTCCCGTGCCCTGCCGGCAATTTCCTCAACAGATTCAGTGAGGATTGCAGGTTCGTTATAGGTATAGCAAATGCCACTACAATTATTTGCCAATGCCAGGTCAATTACAGCATCTGGCGTCATTTCCATGAAACTCAGATCAGAGCCGGTTTCGGACCATGACAGTTTTGCATTCTGACAGCCAAGGCACCGGAAGTTGCATCCCCAGGAGCCCAGTGAAAGTAGCTTCCCGTTCTCCCTGAAATGTTTTATGGGTTTGTCGAACAGGAAATCAAAGGAAACGGCATTATACCTGTTTTTGTCTTTCAGAAAGCCGTTTGCATCTCTCCGGTGACAGAAACTGTTGCCGGTTTTACATTCCCGTATACAATTGGAACAGCAATTATCTTCCAGCATAATTGACCGGTTTTAATTTCAATTTGCGGAATTTCTAAGATCAGAAACAGCATGCTGATGGAATAATTGATTTGAATATTCGGGGAATCGTCCTTTCTTACGGAAGGAAAGAAGATATTTTACCTGTTGTTTACCTTTTCCTTCGAGCAGGATCTTATAATATCCCCTGCTATGCAGAAATAATGATTGCTCCTCGCGGATCCTGGGCGGAATTGTGAATTTCATATCGGCGTTGTCCCCTATCTCATCCTGCACATAATAAAACAGATCTGTACTCTCAAGAAGTTTCTTCACGTCGGTTTCCTTGTTTTCAAACGCCTCTTCGAGTATAGCCGTTCTTTGGATTACTTCAGCATTCGGAGAAAAATCGATTGCAGCATAATCGATCTCCCAGAACATGAATCCGTATTCAAGTTTTATCCTGATAGTATCAGTCTTAATATCAGTCAAATCGATCGGAAGCACATCCTCCCTCGCAGCCATTGGTCCTGTAACATTATAATAATCAATGAATTCCCATTTCCCTTTCTTTTCCACATATACCAGCAGAGGAATTTTCTGTTCTATACTCCATTCTTTCATCTGCCTGTCAGGGATTGTTTCCTGTTTTGTAACCCAGCAATCATATTGATCGCCAAATAAGCTGTGAAATCTTGTAAAGACATAATCAAGCCAGAAAGTGCTTTTTGCCTTTATCACAAGCTTAGCATGACTTGCATCAGGCGGGCGGTTGAACTTCAGAATAATCCCATCAGTACTTGATTCGTCTTTTTCCAGATTGTTTCCAAAATAAAGGAGAGTATCTCTTTCCATTATCACATCAAGAATATTTTTGCCTTTAAGATTCAAGGCTTCGGCTGGTGACTTAAGGTTGGCCATGGTCTGATAATTACCGTATTTGTCCATCAGCACAGTGGTTCCCGAAGGATGATCTATAACCTGCAATTCAGCCAGATTTGTATTCTGGATTTCGTGAACTTCGTTTGTCATCCTGATCATATATTCTGCCTGTCCCGGTTTTGCTTCAGGCAACGGCAAATAATCATCCCGTTCGAGTGAGGGATAAATTGCACCGCTGTAAATTTCTCCTATAAAATTATATGAGCCATCATCTGAAACATAAATGAAGGGACAAGACTCCTTGGTGAGCAGGGCGACGGCCACTATGACAGGAATTGCAATTGCCAATCCGCTGAAGACGTATGAAGCGACAGTCGCACCTACGGCCGGATCAAAAACTTCGATCCTGTTCACAGCTGCTGCCGGAAAGGAGGCCTGAATGAATCCCTGCTCAGTCAGTTCAGTTGTATAAATATGCACTTCATTCAGGACTTCAGATTCATCATGCCTAACACTTCTTTTATACCTGCTGACTCCATCAGGATTTGTAGTTTTATATTTGTCGTGACCCCTCAAGGGGTATAAATACCCGGTCACCATACTGTCACCGGCAATAATATCCATGAAATGCCAGGCACTGTCTCCATAATGGAGAATGATGAATTTCTTTTCATCCTGAAATTTCAGCATGGTTGGTGCCGGAGGTTCTTGCGATCTTGACACCTTATAAAAAGAGCAACCCTGAATCACACCTATAAAAATGATCAGGAAAATCAATGAAATAAGCCGATTCGCCTTTTTCAAACTGAATGATTTTGACATGATTAAGAAAGGTTTAACAATGATAAAACTGAAATTCAAATCGATGATCTAAATCAAAGTTAAGCCATATGCAGCCACAAGTCAAATATATTTTTGGGCAATTCAAACAAAAAGAAGTATCAGCAGCTGAGCGATAAATATCCTAAGGAACATGACGAGCGGATAGACCGTTGCATATGCCACCGAGGGAGCTTCGGACTGTGCAATGCCATTTGCGAAGGCAAGGGCCGGCGGATCGGTCATGCTTCCGGAAAGAAGGCCGCAGATCTCGAAATAATTCCTTTTGAACAGGATCCTTGCAATGAATCCCACTGAAAGTATTGGCAGAACCGTAATAAGGGCTCCGTATCCCATCCAGATGAATCCGTCGCCTGATGTAAGGGTTGAAATGAATTTCTCACCCGAGACTATCCCTACGCTTGCAAGAAACAGAACGATGCCGATCTCGCGAAGCATCAGATTGGCGCTTACCGTCGTATAGGAAACGAGCGAGAACCTGTGACCGTATTTGCTCAGGAGAATGGCCACGATCAGCGGTCCGCCTGCAAGTCCGAGCTTAAGGGGATGTGACATCCCGGGAATATTGAGCGGAATGCTTCCCAGTATAACTCCGAGAAGTATTCCGGTGAAAATGGGAATAATGTTCGGTTCTTCGAGCCGCTTCATCGAGTTGCCAAGCTCCACGGTGACTTTTCCTACCGACTTCTCATCACCCACCACCGTGAGTGTGTCGCCCATCTGGAGCTGTATCTGAGGCGAAGGTATAAACTCGATTCCCGACCTGTAAACCCTGGTTATGTTTATATTGAACCTTGTCCGCAGTTTAAGCGACCCGAGGCTTTTTCCGGTGACTTCCCTGTTCGTCACCAGTACCCTTCGCGAAATAAGCTTTCCCGGTTTTGCGGAGAGGTCCATTTCGCTAATCGCACCTGTCATCCTGAGGATCTCCGGAACAAGACCCCTCTGAGCTACAACAAGTATAATATCGTTCTCATGAATGATGGTCTCGGAAGTTGCCGGTATAAGTTCTCCCTTGTGAAGTACACGGGATATGACGGCTCCCTGACCCAGGAGTTTTGAAATATCAGCCACCGTTTTGTTAAAAATGCCCGGATTGATGACAAGTATGTTCAGCTTCTCAGGCAATGACTCAGCAGGATGCAATTCATTTTCAAGAATATCCATTTCCCTTTTAACATCGATCCTCAGAACTTTTCTGAGTACTATCATCGACAGGATTATCCCGAGTACTCCGAACGGATAGGCAACGGCATATCCAAGTCCGATGTCGGGCAATTCTGTCAATGCCCCGCCGGCTCCGGCTTGTGCAAGGGCATTCTGCGCAGCTCCGAGTCCGGGTGTGTTTGTAACCGCACCCGACATTACACCAACCAGCATGGGCAGTGATGTTCCTGAAATGAAATGGATAAGCAGGGTAATCAATCCACCCAGCATGACTATTGACAGGGCGAGAATATTAAGAGCAATTCCTCCCTTTTTAAAGGATGAGAAAAATCCAGGTCCCACCTGCAGGCCTATTGAAAAGACAAAAAGTATAAGCCCGAAATCCCTTATGAACTCGACAACCTTATGGTTTGCCGTAAACCCGAAGTGCCCCACGGCTATGCCGGCAAACAATACGAATGTGATCCCAAGCGAGACACCCCATATTTTTCGTTTACCAAGGAATACTCCTGCAGCAATTACAACACTGTATAAAAAAATTGTATGTGCTGCATCCTCGTTCCAGAGCAGATCCCTGAACCATTCCATATGCGTATCTGTTTCGGTGGTTAAAAGGGCTTTATTTCAATCGATCCTGCACAAATACTTTTCCGTCCTGAGTATAACAGAATTCCTCAGGAAAGCAGGTGTCGCCCAGATGCCCGAATCCATCTGAAACTGTGTAATTACATTGTAATTACGTCCGGTTTTGACCGCCAGCACTTCTCCCTTTACCGAAAAGAGCCATACATTGCCGGCTGCAATCATTGGAGATGCATTATGATCGGACCTCACACGTTCTGACCATATCTCCTTGCCTGTGGATGTGTCGATGCACATTAGATAATTCCTCGAGGTAACCGTATATATCAGTCCGTCCTTTATCACGGGTGTTGATATCTGCGTATGTGTCTGATCATCCAGTTTCTTCCACAGTATGTTTGTTCCTGTAATATCACCGGTGCCATCGGGGTTCACGGCGAACATTTCGGTATAGGTTCCGCCTCCCGGTTTGTTGACTGAGCCGGTATAGAAATAGACTTTGCCATTCTCAGCAACCGGCATCGGAACCGTCGATTCCGCTCCTCCGATTACTTTCCATATCTCTTTTCCCGTAAGGGGATCATAGGCACAGGTCACTGCGGAACCGTTCGAGATCAGCAGGTCTTTTCCCTTAACATTGATAATCAAAGGAGTGACATATGCTTTCTTGCCGATATTTGCAAGTGCATTATAGGGCTCGGCGGGCCTGTCGGTACGCCAGACCTGTTTCCCGGTAGCTTTATCGAGAGCAACGATATACCTTACATCGGTCCCCTCATAGTGAAGTATCAGAAGGTTCCTGTATAGCACCGGCGAGGATCCCGGACCCTGGACATGATTGCATTTGAGATCGTTGCGTTTCCATACAACCGATCCGTCGGATGTTTTCAGGCAGGCTGTGCCAAGACTGCCGAAATGGACATATACAAATCCCTTTTCGATTGCCGGAGTGGGACTTGCGTATGTGTTGATGCCATGTTTACCGATAGCTTCGCTGTGTTCAAAAACTTTGATGTCGTGAATTATTTTGCCAGTAGTGTAATCGGTGCATATTGCATACAGTTCCTTCCCGTCACCGGTAGCTGTCGTGACCCAGATCTGGTTATCCCATACTACCGGAGAGGAATGGCCGCTGCCATGAATCTCGGTTTTCCATTTTACTGCAGGACCGCTCCAGACACCCGGAACCTTTTCTGTTGAGGAGATGCCGTTAAGGCTGCTGCCCCTGAAATGCGTCCAGTTATTGTCCTGGGAAAAGGCATTTCCTGCAATTAATAGCAAAGTGCATAAAACAAAAAGCTTTATAAATATCTTACCTGTCATATTTCTGTTTTTTAAATATCTTCCTGAGAATGCTTTTTACAGTTCTTTCAACCTTTTTTTCAGTGCCGTCAAAGGTTTTTTCATCCTTTTCAAAGATATCAATAATCCTGTCAAAAAGGTTTTTATCCTTGAAATCGGGGCAATCGAGTGCATTTGCAAGTTCCGGGGGCAGATCCGGGAAGGATGTGATAAGGCTGTCCCTGAGCCCCTGATCCCTTTTAACCTTTTTCAGGGTCATCGCTACAAGCGGCAGCGCAAGTGCGCCTCCCGACCCGTTTGAGCCGGTGTTGAAGTGAATCGCCCCCGAAGAGGCTCCTGCCCTAGAAACTATTACAAGTCCGGGATTAAAGGCAGCAAACCAGGCATCGGAATAATCCTGGGAAGTTCCGGTTTTTCCGGCAAGTGGAAAATCGACTCCGTAAACGGCGTTCATCGACACGCCTGTCCCCTCCCTGATGGCTTTCTGAAGCATCGCACTCATCAAAAGGCTTGACCTTTCATTCATTACCCTGACTCTGTCCGGTATAAGTTTATTGGTGTAGATTACCTCTCCACCGGGAGTTTCGATCGACCTTATGCACCATGGTTTTATCCTGTAGCCTCCGTTGGCAAATGCGGAATAAGAGGTTGCAACCTCCATGGCGCTGGCTTCGGCGGTGCCCATCGCCAGCGAGGGTGTATTATCGAGGGCGAAGGAAAATCCCATCCTCTTCCACATCTCATCGACCTTTTCAAATCCGATCTCGAGAAAAAGGCTGAATGTCGGAATATTCATCGACTGAGCAAGCGCTCCGGACAATGAATATTTGCCTCCGAAGGAATGGTCAAAATTCTCGGGGCTCCAATCATCGAATCCCGCAAGTGTAATTGAATCGTTATCAAGATAATGGCAGGGTTCAAACCCGTCTTCAAGCGCTGCTGTGTAAATTACAGGCTTGAAAACAGAGGCAAGCTGCCGCCTTGCAAGGACCTGGTCGTAAGGCTGTGTCTTGAAATCGATCCCGCCAACCCATGCCTTGATCCCTCCGCCGGAAGGATCCATTGCAAATAATCCGGCATGCAGAGTGGTGAGCGACCGTTTAAGGCTGTCGGCCACCGTGATTGAATCAGTTATGGTCCCGTTCCAGTCAAAAATCTCCTGGAAGCGCCGTTCATCTGCCCGGTTTTCCAGTCCAAGCCTCTTCATCTCCCTCGCTGCGACCTGATCAAGAATCTTTCTCCCCGATGCACTCCGGTATTGGTCAGTCAGCCTCTTCTGCATCACCTCAAGGTGTTCGCGAAATGACTGAACGGCATATTTCTGAAGGGAATAATTCAGTGTGGTGGTGATTACCAAACCATCTTTTTCAGAATCCCATTTCTTCCCGGTTGAGTAACCAATCTCCTGAAGGATCTTTTCCGTCTCACTTCTTGCATGTACCAGGAAATAATCGGCAATCCCTCCAGACCGGGATTTCGAATAATTGATCGTCAAAGGCAAACCCGAAAGTGAATCGGCAGTCTGAGCATCGATAAACTTGTATTTCTCCATCTGCTTAAGGACTACGTTGCGTCTAGTCCTTGCATTATCTGGATGAAGCCGCGGATTGTAGTATGTGTTTGCCTTGAGCATTCCTACCAGCAGGGCTGATTCCCCGGTATCCAGTTCGATGGCGGTTTTGCCAAAGAATCTTTCCGAAGCCGCTTCAATCCCGTAGACATTTTCGCCGAATGCAACCGTATTAAGGTATAGGGTAAGGATTTCATCCTTGCTGAAGACCCTTTCGAGGCGGCGGGCCATTATCACCTCACTTATCTTGTTTGAAACCACGGGCATGAAACCCTTCCTTTTCCTGCCGAACATGTTTTTTGCGAGCTGCTGGGTTATTGTGCTACCTCCGCCTGAACCCGGATCGTTCATCAGGATTGTCTTAAAGATGACCCTGAACCAGCTCCGGACATCGGTTCCCCTGTGCTCATAGAAACGGGCATCCTCGGTGGCGATCAGGGCATCAATAAGATGTTGTGGAATCTGTTTAAATGAGATATTAGTCCGGTTTTCATAAAAGAACTGTCCCAGAAGTTCACCATCCTCCGACAGGACCCTGGATGCTGAGGCGTTCCTGTAATTCAGAAGTTCATCGGCGTTTTTAAGCTGACCCGACATTCCCGTACAGGCTGCAAGAACAACAGCAATAGTAAGTACTGCAGCTGCCAGAAAGATTTTGATCGCGGTTTTTCCTTCCTGGGTCATTAAAATCACCGGTTATGCAGTTATACGGTTATGCAGTTATGCGGTTATGCGGTTATGCGGTTATGCGGTTTTGCAGTTATTAGTCTCTTAGTCTCTTAGTCTTTCTTCACGCCTTCACACCTAATTTACACCGCTTCAATTGTCGAGGGTGGTTTTGAAGTGATGTTATAGGTTACGCTTACGACTCCGGGAACTTCGCTTATAATTTCACCTGCCAGCTTCTCGAGCACTTCGAACGGAAGTCTGGTCGGAGTGGCTGTTCTGGCGTCGATGCTGTCCCAGCAGCGGACCTCGATCTGCCTTCCGAAATCCCTCTTTCCATCCCTCATGCCCGTCACCCTGTCGTCGTGGAGTATGGCCATATATTGAAAGGCGCCCCTGTTGGAAAGAAGCCTTTCGACTACCGAAGTTGCCTTACGTACAATCGCAAGTTTTTCTTCAGTGACCTCACCAATGATCCTTGCAGCGAGTGCCGGTCCCGGAAAGGGGATCCGGGCAAATATTTCCTGAGGAAGACCGAGTGCCTGTCCGACGGCTCTCACTCCATCCTTGCGCAGCTGGATAAGCGGTTCCAGGATCCTGTACCCGAATGTTTCCTGCGGGTCGATTCCAAGCTGGGCGAAAACATTGTGCTGGCGCTTGATGCCTGCGACAGTCTCGTCTACATCGGTAAGTATCGTACCCTGCAGAAGGTATTTTGCACCGCTCTCCCTTACGATACGGCCAAACACCTTTTTATAGAAAGCCTGGGTTATTGCTTCGCGCTTCATCTCAGGATCGGTAATTCCCTTAAGGGCATCAAGGAATTCAACCCGGGAATCAATAATTTCAATTTCGACACCCAGGTTACGGAAGATACCAGCAACCATTTCAGGTTCGCCTTCGCGCATCAGGCCGTTTTGTATGAACACGGTCCTCAGTCTCCTGCCAAGTGCACGGTGACCAAGCATTGTGACGACAGATGAATCGACCCCTCCCGAAAGGGCATTTATGGCTATTCCATCACCTGCGGTATCAGAGATCTCCTTTACCTTCTCATCAATGAATTCTCCTGCAATGAGGTCCTGTAGTTTAATTTCGTTTATCATAGTCTGATGTATTATTCTTCATAAAAGTACATTAAAATAGATGGCTGGCCATTTCATCTGCTACAAATTAATCCTGAGGGTTACGAGGAGCGACCGTCCGTATCCGTTGACTCCCGATCCATGGTACCTGTAATCCTTGTTAAACAGGTTGTTGAAGCTCAGGTTTGCGGCAATGAATTTCCATGTATGGCCTGTGCTAAAGTTGAATATGTTCCAGCCCGGAGTGCCGCCTTCAGGAATCCTGTTATCATCCTTATCGCCCTGTGCAAGACGATCCTGCATGGCGGCTGCTAGCCACTCCAAACCTAAATACCACTGTCCTGGGCTGTAATCGAATGCCAACCGGCCGAACAGAGGAGGGATGCGTCTTACAGGTTCATTTTTCGTAATATTCCGGCCATACGTATATGTAATGTTTCCCGACAGGGTAACTGAACGGTGCAGGCTCAAGTCCCATGCTGTTTCAATTCCTTGTATATAAGCTCTTTCACTGTTCTCCTTCTGATAAAGCGGATAACCGTCAATTGTTTCATCACCGATCCTTATCCTCGTGATCAGGTTATACAATTCGTTGCGATAAAGAAACAGATCTCCCCTCAGTTTTTGACCTATGAATTTATAACCTGCCTCATACTGAAATGAGCTTTCCGGTTTAAGTCCGAAATTTGGTGTCTCGTACCTGAAGTCAACAATGCCAAGAGTTCCAAGATCATCAATATTTGGGGCCCTGAAGCCGGTATTCAGTGACACGAACAGATTGGATCTGGCATCGAGTTTCCTCATAACCGCCAGATTTCCGACCAGGGCTGAGGGGGTCAGCTTTGTCATTCCAAGTTCCTGATCATCTACGTTGATTATAAATGAATTAACCCTTGCACCTGCCGTTATGTTCCATTTTACCATTTCCATTGAATGTATCGTAAAAAGGGCCAGGCTGGTCATTGTGGATCCGTCAGGATATAAACCTCGCTTGCTTGCCACTGCATCTGTGAGCAGGTCTGTATCGGTCCGGTTGCTGTTTACAAGGTCGCTGTAAACCTCAAAACCTATGGTTCCCGACCAGAGATCATCGTCCGAAACAATGGCCTCAGTTGAAAATCCCAGGGTCCGGACTTTGTCGTACTCATTCCGGAGAATATCCGATCCGTTTTTCCGGCTCGCCCTGCCCTCGCGGGTCTCCTGGAAAGAGGCAGTAAAAACTAGGGATTTAAGAATCCCGGTAATTAAATCATGGTTGAATTTCAGATAGCCAAGCTTCCTTTTCTGGGGATCAGCTTTGTTGATTGCGTAATTTTCAAGCGCAATTTTATGGTACACCGGCACATTCCTCTGGCTGACACTTTGATAAAGTATTGTAAATGAAGACCGCGGAGACAGGAATATTCTGCCTTTAAAATCATGGTCAAACTCATCATACCCGGTAGGAACCTGGCGTCCGGTGGTATCTCCGCCGACTATATCCCCGAAATTGCGCCAGGTTATTCCTGCCTGCATTGCAGCGGACCTGCCTGAAAAGCTTACATCTGAATGAATGCTCTGTTCCATGTCGGGGATTCCTATCCTGGTAAGCAGGGTACCTCCCCAGGCAGTCTCTTCAGTTGTGCTAAGCTCATAGCTGAATGCCTGAATGGTCCCGCCAAGGGCATCGGACCCATATTGTACCGATCCGCTTCCGCGGAGAACTTCCATCCGGTCGAGGCTGAAGATATCGATCGTATTGAAATACTGATTCGGGCCGTACCTCATTGTGGAATTGCTCAACCTTATGCCATCCAATAAAAGAAGTGTCTGATTTCCAGTCAGTCCGCGTATAAACGGGGAACCTCCCCCATGATTGGTCTTCTGGACAAAAACACCTGGCGTAAGAGTAAGGGCTTCTGCTGAGGTACGAAGCTGATAATCCTGAACCGGTTTGTAATTAAGGATCCTGATTGCAGCGGGAGTATTTATCCCGATCGTGTTGAAGCGGTTTGCCGATATCACTACTTCTGAAAGTCCTTCTGCAACAAGGGTATCTGCCGATCCGGAATTCTGAGCCATAGCGGACACCGATAGCAACAAAACAGAACATATACTGATATATTGCTTCATGGATTTCGGTAAGAAAAATGCAAAATAAGTCAAATTCAGTTATTACCGGTCAAATAGTAGTACATTTGCGCAATAATTCACGGAATAATCCCCGCCGTTGCAAGGCAGTTTTTATTTCACAAAATCCATACTAATACTCTTTTATGCAGTTTGAATCATTGAACATTATTGAACCAATCCTAAGATCTTTAAAAGAAGAGGGATACACTCTGCCAACCCCAATCCAGGTACAGGCCATCCCTGTTATTCTTCAGGGAACTGACCTGATCGGGTGTGCCCAGACAGGTACCGGAAAAACAGCTGCTTTTGCAGTACCTATACTCCAGTTATTAAGTAAAAACAAGATATTCGACAGGAAAAGAAAAATCAGGAGCCTTATTGTAACTCCCACCCGGGAGCTTGCAATACAGATTGAGGAGAGTTTCAGATCATACGGCCGGCATACGGGATTGAAATATACCGTTGTTTTCGGAGGTGTCAACCAGAATCCGCAGACCGCATCCCTGGGAAACGGGGTGGATATACTTGTTGCTACCCCTGGAAGGCTGCTTGATCTGATGAACCAGGGACATATTTCATTAAAGGATGTTGAGATATTTGTCCTTGACGAGGCAGACAGAATGCTCGATATGGGCTTTATTCATGATGTAAAAAAGATTCTTGCCTCTCTTCCCGGGAAAAGGCAATCTCTGTTTTTCTCTGCAACCATGCCTCCCGAAATCGTTAAACTTGCAGGCAGCATAGTTTATAAACCTGTAAAGGTCGAAGTCACTCCCTCGGCGTCGACAGTTGAAATAGTAAACCAGTATGTTTATTTTACGGATAAGGTAAATAAAAATGCCCTGCTGATAGAGCTGTTAAAGGATGAAAAGATAAAAACGGCTCTTGTTTTCACCCGGACAAAATACGGAGCCGACAAAGTGGTAAAGGTGCTTAAGAAGAAAAACATTTGCGCCGAGGCGATCCATGGTAACAAGGCCCAGAATGCACGCCAGCGAGCGCTAACAAATTTCAAGTCGAAGGAAACAAGGGTTCTTGTTGCAACCGACATAGCAGCACGGGGAATTGATGTTGATGATCTCGAATATGTTATCAACTACGAGATCCCCAATATCTCCGAAACATATGTCCACCGTATCGGAAGGACAGGAAGGGCAGGTGCAAACGGGACAGCTATTTCATTTTGTGATGCTGACGAAAAAGAGTATCTGCGCGACATTGAAAAACTGATTGCAAAAAGGATTCAAATCATTGATGACCATCCTTTCCCCCTGATTGACAATTATCCGATGAAGCCACCGAAACAGCAACATGGGGATCATAACCGTCACAAGTCAAATTCACCGAAAAGAAATTATTCCGATAACTGGCGCAGAAGGGCATAAACAGTCCGCCAGGAGATCAGTCCGGGAAAAGATAAACGGACCTGTAAAAACATGTTTAAAAAGCAAATTTTAAGGGATATCTTTTGATAATCGATTAATCATATCAAACTTTCGAAATATGATTGTCCAATGCGAATTAATCATTTCAATGTTTAATAAATACTAAAACTACAATGGCAAGTTTTATCGACGAATTCATGAAGACCTACGGGCCTGAAGTCACCCAGCAGATGGCCGCAAACACCGGTCTTGACCAGGGAACGGTTCAGCAACTGATCCCTAAATTAGCTCCGTTGATTATCAGCGGATTAAAGAAACAGAAAGATGAGCGTGGCGGAGTGGAAAGGGTTGATCATATTTTGAACAAATACGGCGATCCGTCAGTACTGAACAATATCAAGGATCTGATTTCAGCCAAAACTCAGGATTCCTCCGCTGATGCAAATCTTGGAGGATTGCTTGGTGCATCGGGCGGCATTCAGGCAGCTCAGGCACTTGGAAAATCGCTCAATATTGATGCATCCAAGATAATCAGAATGATACCGGCTCTGGCTCCTATCATCCTTGGAGCTCTTTCGAAAAAGAAAAGCACCAGCGGTGGTATAGGGGGTATTGGTTCACTTCTCGACGCAGACGGGGACGGCAGTATCATTGACGATGTTGCAGGCTTTGTCCTCAGGGGAGGTGGCGGTCAGGCAACAAGAAATAAAGGTGTCCTGGGTTCAATCCTCGGAGGATTGTTCGGCTCAAAAAGATAAGCTGTACTACAGAATTTGTGGGATTGTTTAAAAAGGCTTTTTAAACAATCCCATTTTTTTTGCTCAACCAAAATGCTAAATTTTTGTTAAATATGTTAAATAAGTTTAAATCAGCTTAATGCCATAATTAAATTTCATAATTTCGTTCCCGGTTTCAAGTTTAACATTGCTAAAATACTATATCCTGAATGAAAAGGACAATTCTCATTACAATAGCAGTTGTTGTCGTGACCTTCCTTGCCTTATTTGTGGTCAACAAGCTGACAACCAAGAAATCAAGCGATAATCTGTTTGCTGAGGCAATAAAGGGAGAGTTTGAGATTTCAATTTCAGCTTCAGGCGAGATCGTCCCCGAAAATTCTGTGAATATCAAGGCCCCTGAAGTAAGCATGGGAAGGGATTTTCATGCCTCTGACCTTAAAATTACCGATATGGTTCCAGAGGGCACCGAGGTAAAGGAAGGGGATTATGTTGCCACACTCGACAGGACCCAGTACGACAACACATTGAAAGACGAGCGTGAAAGGCTCGCGACCTTCAGGAACAATATGGAGATGAAGAAGCTGGATACTGCCGTGACCCTGACAACATTGAGAAACAACATTAAGAATCAGGTGCATACGGTTGAAGAGGCTGCAATAACACTGAGAAACTCTCAGTTCGAACCTCCCACAACAATCAGGCAGGCTGAAATCAATCTCGACAGACAGAAAAGGATTCTGGAACAGCGCCAGAAGGGATACCAGCTCCGGGTTGCCCAGGCCAAAAGGGACATTGCCACCCAGGCAATGTGGTACGGCAGGATTAGCAGGAGGGTGGAGAGCCTTGAAGAGGTTCTTGCAGGTTTCACAATAAAGGCTCCGTCGCCGGGAATGGTCGTTTATAAAAGGGATCGCAGAGGCAACAAGATCAAAACAGGCTCATCTGTAAATCCGAACGACAGGGTGGTGGCAACACTGCCCGACCTTTCATCGCTGCTTTCAAAAATCTACATAAGCGAGATCGAGATAAGAAAAGTAAGACCGGGGCTTGAAACAGAGATCCGTGTTGATGCCTTTCCGGATAAGGTGTTCAGGGGCAAAGTCTATACAATGGCCAATATCGGTGAAAAGCTTGAGAATTCCGATACCAAAGTGTTCGAGGTGATGGTCAAGATTGATGGTTCGGACCCGGCTCTTCGTCCATCGATGACAACAAGCAACAAGGTGGTTATTAATAAACTAAGTGATGTAATTTTTATACCGGCTGAATGCGTCCATGCCGGGATCGACGGGATACCTTTTGTCTATACAAAGGATAAGACCAAACAGATAGTGGTCACCGGCGAATCGAATGATAAGCATATAGTCATCGAACGCGGACTTGAACCTAAGCAGGCAGTGTATATCATACAGCCTGAAGATGCAGAAGATTTCAAGCTCGCCGGCGAAGAATTGAAGGTCCTCTTCACCGATAGAGCCACTGCAAGGAGGTGACCTAGTAATGTATGGGGGGAACCCGTGTAATTTCGGCCTTAAACGGCTCTTCAAGGCCGCTTCCGACAAGATAAATCCTGTTGTTTGTTATTCGCATTGACTCAGTCAGCTCGGCATAAGGCAGATTATGGGTCGTGACAACCCCGATATTGTAATTCTCCCCGTCGAACCTTCCGTAATAAGGCTGGTCAACCCACTGGAAATAATGCATACCAATAAGCTCGGGCCGCGCGAATCCCTGTTCAATATAGTTACGGTAAGCGGCAGCCCTCTGTTCCTGGTTTATCACACCGGTTATTCCCGTTGCAGGCAGCGCCCTGTCGACAGCTCCATGATGGAATTCCCCTATCATTACAGGCTTTTTGCTTATCCTCGATATTTCAGCTGTCGGCGGAGGGGCATAACCGTAACCGTTGATTGAAAAAACATCAAACCTCTCGCCTGCCTTGTACAGAAGGTCTGAGCTGATCCAGGCATAGCGCATCCCGAGATTCAGATGGTTTTTGTCGATTTTTGTCACCTCGTCACACGGTATATCCACATATCTCCTTACCATTATCTCCGAAAAGGAGTAAAAATCGCTGTCGGCGGTAACTGAAGGATAATCCCTGAATACAAGATCCCTCAGTTCGTCAATCTTATTCAGGTTCAGGTTCCATGCCCTGTTGAATGATTGAAGGTCATTGCTGTATTTTGAACCAATCCATTTGATGAATTCATCCTTGGTTACGGATGGCTGGGAGGTTGCAAACATCTCATAGGCAAGGTTATGATATCCGAATGCCCACTGGGGCTCATTCCTGAGGAAATACCCGACGAGGTATGGGTCATCTTTATAATCAATCAGCTGACTTGCAAATTCCTTTGAATTCTTTTGATATTCCTCAGAAAAGACATCGGGAAAGTCGCGGTAAAGCTGAACTTTTGTTCCCGGGAACCGATTCAGGGGTAATACATAGGCGAGCCTGTTCTCCCTGGCAAAGTTGATTTCCGACCAGTTGCCAACGGTATTTATTCCGAGATTCCGTAGCATGTCTGCCGTCATTTTGCTCCACCTTGCCTTCCATTCACTCCCGAATACCCTGATGAGATTTGACCTGTAAAAGTCCATGTTTTTCATCCCTTCCCTCCCCGTAACGGTTTCGGAAAACTTTGTATCATTATTCTGCGGAAGCCATTCGAAGAGATCTTCTATGCCCGTAACGGGACCTGCAGATGTTGATCTCATGCAGTCGATTCCTACACTCAGGAAGGCATTTCCCTCCGGATCGACCAGCCACCATCTGGAGCCATCGTGCTGGGTACGGAAGAATCCTGTGGCCTTGAACCGTTTTTCCTTCCACCCGCCATATTTGCTGAACTGACCGGCAAATTCAGATCCTGAAACACTTTTTTCAAGTTCAAGGTTAAGTGATGCAAGCTCCTCCTCATTTTTTATCCTGCCGGGCCATTCCCTGCCGGTACGCTGGCCGAAGAGATCAATAACGGGTTCAGGAAGAGGCTCATATGGCTCAGGAAGAGAATCTAAGAGTCCTATTGAAGCCACTTCAAATTCAGGAGTGAACCACGGATCACTGAAAGGACCGAATTTCAGCCTGACCTTTATGATGTCTGCCGGATCGAGCCGGTTTCCAGTGATCGTTCCCTTCAGCTGACGGGGGGAGCGCGGAATAAATATCTGTTGTGCATCGAGATAGCTTAATGGGAATACCACTTTGGTTTTAAGCATCGGATTTATCCCAAGGAGGCATGAGAGCCAGGGAGTCTCTTTTCCGGTCTCAGCGGCTTCATCGCTTTGAAGCACTATCTTTTCGGAGGTCCTTTCCGTCTTCTTAAAGAATTCAAGGGTAATCACCCCGCTGAAGTCATTGTTTCCAAAAACTTCGAATACAAAGTATTTTGCTTCCTTCCAGTTTCCGGAATCGCCTGTATTCCAGATTGTCACAGCACTATTTTCTGCTTCAGGTTTCACTTTCAGAACGGAGCCCGTGAATCCCCTGCCCTCTTCAATGTCACAGATAGCGGAATTTGAAGCTGCAATCTTCTTCAAATTGAAATCCGGGTTTTTGTCCTTTAAGGATTCCGAGCATGATGAAGTGAAAATAATTAACACAAGTAATCCGGTTTTAATAATCGACTCGGTCAGCTTTTTCATTTGGTTGTGTTATTAAGAGTAATTTAATCGATTGTTTATCCTTTGTGATTTCCTTCGTGTCCCCTTGTGAATTCCTTCGTGTCCCCTTTGTGGTTAACTGAATTAATCTTTTACCACTAAGGACACCAAGGTTAACACTAAGGTACACAAAGGTCTTTAAAGACAACCTCACACTATCACCCGCTAAACTTTTGCAGCTGCAAAATGCAAAAGCTAAAGTACAAAAAAACCGCAAAGCCTGAAAGCCCTGCGGTTTTTATAAGGTAATTACTCCTTCCGGTTATTTCTTGTCGTAAACCATTGTAGTTTTGCGTTCGCCGTTCGGTGTACTCATAGTGCTTACCCTGGAAAGGACTGTAGGACTTGTCAGGCTCCAGACTTCGGTTGTTTTCATTTCAGTGGTCGTACCGTCGCGCTCGAAGCTTCTGGTGGTCACGATGGTAAGCGACTTGCCGTCGGCTGACCATGTGGCAGTAGATTTGCTTTCACCCCTGGCAGTTGTGTTTACACTTACCTTGCCATCGAGGGTGTACTTGCTGGTGGTGGTCACAGCTTCACCATTCTGATTGGTGCGTGTGCTTTCTACTGTAAGGGTATTTGCATCCTGGGTTGCGACAAAGTTACCTCCGCCGCCCATTCTTGGAGCTCCGCCGCCTGCAGCATCACCAAGATTGCTTTTTTCTGCATTAAAAGTCCATGTTCCGGCAAAATTAGCCTTTGAGCCCTGGGCATTAAGTGCCAATGGCATGCAAAGGAATGCAAAAAGCACTGTTAAAGACACTATTCGCATAGTAAAATTTTTCTTCATTTTAAATGAGATTAATTGGTTTGTAATAATAGACAATTGATCAAAGGTAAATATTCCATTTCATTGCAAGTATCTTAAAACAACCCGGTTTTCAATTTTTCACATTATTTAACAATGGGTGACTTTTAATAAAAAATCGGGTACAAAGAGATGATTTAATCAATCCAATTCTCTAAATTTGATTAACAAGTTTGAGAAAAATCAATCGCTAAGTTTAACTCCATCTATGAAAAGTCGGAAAATCAATATGATAGCTTTTAGTTACAGCTTTGCGAACTTTACTCAATCTCAGCGGCCTATAATAAAACCTATTTAGAAAACTGCAATGGTACCCATGAATTTTAAATCCGTGTATTTCCGTGTTATCCGTGGTGAATTTCTTTATTTCTTAACCACGGGTTGCACGGAGATCACGGATATACTCACGGATTTTAATCCCTCGTAAATCAATATTCCAGGTGTATAACTTTGAGTTTAAGCGATTTCAACCAGACATATTAATACTTTTTCTCTTCAAATAATTTCATCAACCCATTAATAATTAATCAAGCATGTCAAATTCAAGAAAATTCAACCGGCGCGAATTCCTGGGATCAGCTGCAGCTGCATCCCTGGCAATGACAATTGTACCCAGGCAGGTTCTTGGCGGACCTGGCTATGTGGCTCCCAGCGATAAACTTACCCTTGGATACATAGGATGCGGTACCCAGGGAATAAGAGAAATGGCTGATATAATTACAAATCCATTCCTTCAGATTGTGGCCGTATGCGATCCGAATAAATACTCAGAAAACTATGTCGACTGGTCACAGAATGATGTTCGAAACACTATGAGAAGAGCGACCGGAGAGGGTTCTTGGGGAGAATCAATCAAGGGTATACCCGGAGGGAGAGACACCGGTCTTGAATTGGTTACTAAATACTATGGGAAATCGAAAGATTCAGGCACTTTCAAGGGATGTAATTCATATGAGGATTTCAGGGAATTACTCGAGAAAGAGAAAGATCTGAATGCAATAAAGATTATGACTCCCGATCATCTTCATGGCACTGTGGCAATACTTTCTATGAGAAAAGGAAAGCAGGTAGTTACGCATAAACCAATTGCAAACAGAATGTATGAGGCAAAGCTGGCTATCGATATGGCCAAAAAAACCGGGTTGCAGACAAATCTACTCGCATGGAGCGACAAACCTGACAATTTAAAGATTAAAAAGTGGATTAAAGATGGCGCAATCGGGACACTGAAGGAGATACATAACTGGTCGAACAGACCAATGTGGCCGCAATGGCAATCCAATCCGACCGACAAGCCTCCTGTTCCAAAAGACCTTAACTGGGACCTGTGGCTTGGACCAGTTCCTGACAGGCCATATCATCCAAATTATACAAACGCTGTTTTCCGTGGATGGTATGATTTTGGAGCAGGAAGTATTGCCGATATGGGACATTACAGCCTCTTCCCGCTGTTTCTTGCACTTGGCATCAATACTCCGGCAATAACTGCAGAGTCATATGCTACAACTACATGTGCCCTGCAGGGAAATGTCTCTGTCGGTGTAAGAAATGATGTTGCATTTCCTTTATCATGTATAATCAGGTTTAAATTCCCGGCTCAGGCTGAGCTTCCCCCATTTGAACTATTCTGGTATGATGGCGGAATGAGACCTATTGTTCCTGACTTGCCAACAGGCCCTCTGACCCGTGAAGGTATGATGTTTGTCGGCGACAAAGGCAGAATTGTAGCACAGTTCCGAGGAGAGAAACCGGTATTAATCGTTAACGATAAAATTGTTCCGGAAACAGGTACTGTCGTAAAACCG
The DNA here is from genome assembly GCA_963696535.1 of uncultured Bacteroidales bacterium. Lineage (GTDB taxonomy): Bacteria > Bacteroidota > Bacteroidia > Bacteroidales > VadinHA17 > LD21. Next base: position 167,584 of record CAVOKP010000013.1, on the reverse strand, counting down.
AATGAACAGAACAGAGATGAAGCCTGGATAAACGCTTTTAGAAATAAGACCGAGTCGCCTGGCAGTTTTGTTTATGCCGGACCGGTAACCGAAACGATACTTCTGGGTGCTGTGGCTTTAAGAGCAGGTAAAATGGTGGAATATGATTCCGCAAACATGAAAATTACAAATGTTCCCGACGCAAATAAATATCTTACAAGGGAGTACAGGCCCGGATGGGAACTTTGATTCCGGTTTGATGATTCAATTTTTTTTCATATCTTTCGGCCCTTTAAAAAATACTTTAACTAAAACCCTTAAGATATGATAAGAAAGTTTTTTTTGCTGTCAGCAATTGCTTTGCTGGTAATGTCGTGCGGCAACAATGCCAGGAAAGATGTTTCCCAGACCGGAAGCGAACCAGGAACCGTCAAGGTTGAATTTGCCTCACTGATCTCGGATCCTTCGGGATATGTCGGAAAGAACATAAGCGTTGAAGGCAAGGTTGTTCATGTATGTACTCATAGCGGCAAGAAATTATTCATCACGGGAGAGAATCCTGATGTAAGACTTTATATACAGGCGGGCGAGGAAATGCCCAAATTCCCGATGGAGCTTCTCGGTAGTGAAATAGTGGTCGAAGGGACACTCACCCAGCCGGTTGCCGCAGCCACGGCAATGGGAGGAATGGCCGGAATGCATGAAGGAGAGGGAATGAAGGCAGCTGAAGGAGCAGCAGCAACAGTCGGAGCCGATACATGCGAGACCGCTAAGGCGCTTGCATCACAGCCGGTTCTGGCAGATCTGATGATGATCTACAGCAAACATACCGTTGTTAAATAGAAAGGAAAACCACCCCCCAACCCCCCTGACGCGTCGGTCAGGACAGGCCCAAGGGGGGCTTTTCAATAAATAATAAATCAATAAGTCCCCCTCGGGGGATTTAGGGGTAAATAAAAAAAGAGGTTATTGTTTCAGCCTCTTTTTCAATTTCAAACTTATGAACCTGGCGAAATTTAACAGGGTAACTCACCGCGATATAGGGTATCTTATTGCGGGGCTTACAATAATTTATGCTATTTCCGGGATTGCATTGAACCACAAGCATGACTGGAATCCCAATTACATCATCGAAACCAGGGGATTCACAACAGATGTGAATTTTACCAGGGAAAGCCTCACCAAAGAGAGTGCTCAGGAAATTCTGAAAAGGATTTCCGGGGACCTGGAATACAAAACCTGGTATTTCCCGGCAGGCGACATTCTCACAATATTTGTTGAAGGCGGGTCTGTAAGGATCAATACGAAAACGGGCAACGGAACCATTGAAAGAATAAGCAAAAGGCCGCTTTTCTATCAGGTCAACTTCCTTCACTATAATCCCGGCAGATGGTGGAAATATTTCAGCGACATTTTCTGTGTTGCGCTTATTTTTGTTACGGTTACCGGATTACTGCTTGTCAAGGGTAAAAACGGTATTACCCGCAGGGGTGCGGTACTGACGGCAATAGGGATAATACTACCATTGTTATTTCTTTTTATTTATTGAAAGGCGACGGGCATCAGGCGACGGGCGTCAGGAAGAACTATTGAAAAGCGACGGGCGACGGGCGACAGGAAGAAACGTAATCCGTGCCGATTACAAGCACGGATTACAAATCTGCGCTAGCGGGGTTTCCTGACGCCCGACGCCTGACGCCTTTATGCCTTTTTTATCGCTTCCAGCACCCTTGCCGGCGTCATCGGCATCCGGTAGAGCCTGGCACCGGTGGCGTCGTAAATTGCATTTGCAACAGCTGCTCCCACTGTAATGATTGCCGGCTCGCCACCTCCCTTGGGAGGCATATTTTTTCTGTCGAGAATGACACAATCCATCTTAGGGGTCCATGAAAAACGGGGGATCTCATAGGTATCGAAATTGCGGTTTTTAATATCCCCTCCCTCAAACTGGATCTCCTCTGTAAGGGTGTAGCCAAGTCCCATCTGGATGCACCCTTCCATCTGAATAAGTGCCCCCTGCGGGTTCACGCACAATCCCATATCCTGGGCGCATGCTACCCTTTCTACTTTTACCTTTCCGGTACTCTTATCAACCTTTGCCTCGACTATCATTGCCACCCATGTTCCTGCATCTGTTCCACAGGCAAGGCCTATTCCCTTACCGGATGGTGTTTTTGCGGCCACATACCCGAATTTGTCTGCCACAGCTTTCCAGCAGGCTATCATTTTTTCATCCTTCAGGTTCTTCAGCCTGAACTCAAGCGGATCGATCCCTGCCTCTGAGGCCATAATGTCAATTTGCGACTCCCTTGCAAATGTGTTGGAGTTATTGTTCGGAGCCCTCCAGGGACCAGTTGCAAACGGGTGGATGGCAACAGAATCCTTCACCTGACTGTAATTTACGGTCCTGGCATGGGGCACATCGTAAATTGTATCGGACCCTCTTGTGCCTCCGTAATACAAACTGTAATCCCAGAGCTTTATAAGTCCTTCCTTATCGATACCAGATTTAATCCTGACCACACCGGCCGGATGGAAAATATCATAGAAGAATTCCTCATCGCGTGTCCACTCAAGCATAACAGGTTTACCGGACATCTTTGCGATCCTGGCAGCCTCTATTCCCTGCTGATACATTGATTTGCCTCCGAAACCTCCTCCCACAAATGGGGTTATAACCCTTACCTTCTCAAGGGGCAATCCAAGCTGACGGACCAGCCCGTCCTGCAATCCGAAAGGTGATTGAGTGGCGGCCCAGACTGTCACTTTATCGCCCTCAAACCGTGCCAGGGCAGTATGAGGTTCCATTGGAGCATGAGCAACGTAAGGATCGTGAAATTCCGATTCGAAGATCCTGTCCGAAAGCCTGAAACCTTCATTCAGGTCTCCATTTGTGCGGACTACGTTCATCCTTGAATCAGCTCCCACCATCCGGTCATACAGGTTACTGTCGTTAACTTTCAGTTCATTGAAGGTGTACTCGGCTTTTATTTTGGCGATAGCTTCATCGGCCCTGTCGCGGTTTTCATTTAAGACAGCAATAAAATCCCCGTCGCGGACAACCTGTGTGCCCTTTACGGCCTCGGCTCCCGAAACGTCGACAGTCGAAAGCTTCGCACCATGAGATGGTGGTCTGAGGATCCGTGCAAAAACCATCCCCGGAAGCCTGATATCTCCGGCATATTTTGCCTGTCCGGTCACCTTTACGGTAGCATCGCTGTGCTTGTATGATTTCCCGACATAGGTGAATTTTGTATAATCCTCTGGCGATGGTTTTGTTTCAAGGAATCTTTCGATTCTTTTGCCTTTTGCCAGCTGACCGTAGCTGACTCTGTTTTTTGGATTTTTTATTTCCTCGACGAATCCGTTCCTAACCTCAAGCTGCGAAGCGGGAACCTTTAATCTTTCGGCAGCAAGTTCGGTGAGGACGCCTCTTGCCTCGGCAGCGGCCGCCCGCATGGCCGGCCCGAAGGTCTGAGTTGTCTGTGATCCCCAGGTTCCGGCATCCCATGGGCAAAGGTCAGTATCGCCCATTATTATTTTAATCTTCTCAAGGGGAACATTCAATTCATCTGCCATCATCTGGGGGAGTGAGGTGATGGGTCCCTGACCCATCTCGATCTTTCCGGTGAAGCATTTGACTGTGCCATCCTCAGCAATCTGGAGGAAGGCATTGTAATCATTCGGCAGTGTCCTTTGCTGGGGCGGTTCAACAGCAAGGATATCAAGAACGTTCCATGGCTGGATGAAAACAAATATCCCGCCGCCAAGTAATTTTACAAAGTTTCTTCTTTTCATTCCTGAGCTATTCTCATTTCCGGAATTTACTTTTTCAGTTGTATCGCTTTTTTTCATGGTTACTTCCCTCCTTTCATTTGTCTGGCTGCTGTTTCCACTGCATCAATTATCCTTGTATGTGCACCGCACCTGCACAGATTGTCCTCCAATCCTTCGATAATCTGCTGGCGTGTCGGCGACGGGTTTTTCATCAGCATCCCGGCGGCTGTAAGTATCATTCCGGGAGTGCAATATCCGCACTGCAGGGCATCGTGATCGACAAATGCCTGCTGTACAGGGTGAAGTTTGCCCCCGCGTGCAAGGCCCTCAATTGTAATTACATCCTTCCCTGCAACATCGCTTACGGGGAGTGAGCACGACCTGGAAGGTTCCTTGTTTATCAGAACGGTGCATGTCCCGCAGAATCCTGTTCCGCAGCCATATTTCGTTCCGGTGAGCCCCAGCTGGTTTCTCAGAACCCACAGGAGTGTCTGATTGGGTTCAGTTGTAATCTCGGTCTTTTTACCGTTGAGAGTGAACCTGATTTTCTCTTCCATATTTGCTTTTATTTATTTGTTTCATTCTGATAATCCTCTTCCGTGTCAAAATCCTTCAGTACCCCCGGAGAATTTGTCTTAACCTCAAGCAGATCCTCCTTATATATTTCTGCAAGAGACCGAAGTCCCACATTCTCATCCAGTTTATCGATCACCTCCCTGTACCTGCTGCCTATCAGCATTGGATGGCCGCGCTTAGTCCCGTACACCGGGATCACTATCCCTTTCCCTGTTTCCCGGAACGATCTTATGACCAGGTTTATAACTTCCGGTTCAATAAAGGGCTGATCGCCGGGAAAAACAAGTACCGCATCAAAACCTTCGGGCAGGTTTTTAAACCCGCATTGAATCGACGACAACATCCCACTTCTGTAATTCTCATTATAACAATGACTTACAGGCAAATGACTTATTGATCCCAGTATCTCATCCTTATTCGAACCAAGCACAACCAATGTATGAAAAACTTCCGAACTGATAACGTTCCCGATGACTTTTTCCAGCATTGTTTTTCCATGAAAGGGAAGAAGCATCTTCGGGACCTTCATCCTCTTCGATTCTCCGGCAGCAAGTATTAAAGCGCAAATGCTGTTCATTTCCTTATTTGATGTACATTGTATGTAAATGGTTATCTGATCATTAACCCACCCCAACCCCTCCCGGGAGGGGATCTGACTTATGTCCAGCGTCATTGCGATATCCCGCGGAAGCGGGATGAAGCAATCTTTTTCACCTACGGTGATCCTTCCTATTTTTTACCTGTACAAGTTGTGCTGCAATGCTTACTGCTATTTCCTCAACTGTTTTAGATTTTATGTCAAGCCCTACCGGTGCAAATATTTTCTCCCACTGTTGCTCAGTTGCCCATCCCTTTTCGATGAACTCGCGGTGCATCAGCGCAACTTTGGTTTTGCTTCCGATCATGCCGATATATGCAGCATCAGTACCAATACAGGCTTTCAGGGCATTCCCGTCATCCCTGTGTCCCCTCGTAACTATTACAATATAGGTATCATGACCCTTTTCGATCTTTTCCACGGCGCTGCCGATATCGCCGGTGATAATATGATTTGCCCATTTTATGTTTTCAGGATTTGCAAACTCCTGGCGGTCATCAATCACTGTCACTTCGAAAGCGAGCATTCTCCCGATCTGCGAAAGAGCCTTTCCAATATGTCCGGCCCCTGCAATAACAAGTCGCGGCGCAGGTATTACAGGTTCAAGAAATAGCGACTGTGAAGGCTGGCCTATCACCGGCAGCTTCAGCTCCCTGAATTCATAGGAATTATTGCCTGAAATAAGGCTCTTAATCTCTGGTTCGACCAGCGCTTTTAATTCTTCAGATATTCCGTGCTTGTCATTTTCGGTTGCCCAATACCTGTTTATCACTGTATTATTATCCCCGGATTCAGTTACAAGAGTTATCAGGACTCCTGGAATTCGTGATTCATATGATTTTTTCAGGGATTCAAACACTTTTGCGTGCTTTTCAATTTCCGGATCGACCAGTACCGTGATCCTGCCCCCGCAGAGAGCATCTTCCCCGTCTGAGGCACTCGTATCGAGCCTGAATACCCTGTGAACCGGCATCCTTGTATCAATTGATCCAACTGCGATGGACTGAACCCTGCCTTCGAGAACTCCTCCTCCGATGGTCCCGGCAACAAGACCTTTCTTTCCGAAAAGTGCTGATGATCCTGCCTTCTGAGGGGTTGATCCCTCAGAGCGTGTCACGGTTGCCAGGGCAAGCATGGAAGATTCAGAAATGATTGAAGGGATCTGCAGGTATATATTCCTCATCCGGCTGTTGTTTGATTGAATAAAACAAATATATTTAAATTGAAATAAATGATACAATTATCATGATATATTTGTGTTCAGAGGTTTAACTAATAATTTTCATTTATGAAACCCACATGATTGATTTCAAACGCAACCACTTAATGAATATCATTTTTAATCATGTGCGGTTCCATCATACCATTAAAATCAAAATTATATTATGATGAAAAACATATATTATTTCTGTCTTATCATTCTGGTCCTTTCCTTTCTGTGTGGGTGCCAGGTACGGGTGAACAAACCAGCCGTAAGCGGGGATTCAGATAATTCCTGGCTTGAGGAGATGACGATCACGGAGCTTCAGCAAGGCTACAGGGAGGGTAAATACACTGTGACAGATGTAGTATCGGCATACCTGGAAAGAATTGAGGAGATTGATAAAAACGGGCCAGCCATCAATTCAATTATCATTGTCAATCCGGATGCGATGCAGATTGCAGGAGAGCTCGACATTGAAATGTCAGAAGGAAAAATCAGGGGTCCGCTTTTCGGAGTTCCGGTTGTACTGAAGGATAATATCGACACTCACGACAACATGCCAAATACGGCAGGTGCAACCGTATTACGCGACTCATATCCGGAAGCCGACAGTCATGTTGCCATGAAGCTCCGGGAAGCGGGAGCGGTAATAATTGCAAAGTCCAATCTGAGTGAATGGGCGAATTTCCGGGGCAACTCATCCACAAGCGGCTGGAGCGGAGTCGGTGGCCAGACAAAGAATCCGTATGTCCTCGACCGTAATCCATGCGGCTCCAGCTCGGGTTCAGGGGCAGCGGTTTCGGCTAATCTGTGCATTATCGCCATCGGTACTGAAACAAACGGATCGATCGTTTGTCCATCAAACAATAACGGAATAGTCGGCATAAAACCAACTGTCGGACTCATAAGCCGGACCGGCATAATACCCATCTCTTTCACACAGGATACCCCCGGCCCCATGGCGAGAACCGTCGAAGATGCCGTAATATGCCTGGGAGCCCTTACCGGGGTTGATATGCAGGACCAGAAAACAATTGAATCAGATGGCAAATTCCACAGTGACTATAAACCGAGCCTTAAAAAGGACGGACTTAATGGCAAGCGTATCGGTATCATCAAGAATTCGGGAGGTTTTTCAGCGCGGGTGGATGAACTGATGAAGAAAGCAGTTGATGACATTAAAGCTCAGGGGGCTGTGGTTGTCGAGGTGGAGGCGCCAAGGGATTCAAAGTACGAAAGTGCTTCATTTGAGGTTATGCTTTATGAATTCAAGGATGGCCTTAACAAGTATTTCTCAGGACTTGGGAGTGATGCTCCGGTTAAAAACACGGCAGAGCTTATTGAGTTCAACAAATCTGATCCTGTTGAGCTCCGGTATTTTGACCAGGAAATCCTTGAAATGGCTGATAAAAAAGGGGATCTCTCCTCCCCCGATTATAAAAAGTCGCTCGCAAAAATGCTGAGAGCCACCCGCGAGGGAGGCATTGACAGCCTGATGGATTCAAACGACCTGGATGCACTTATGGCGCCCACAGGCTCACCGGCATGGAAAACCGATCTTTTGCTGGGTGACCATTACATCGGAGGAAGTTCATCGCTTGCAGCCATTTCCGGTTATCCGGCCATAACTGTTCCCATGGGTTTCGTCGAGAACCTGCCTGTCGGTATAACATTTTTAGGAAGAGCCTGGAGCGAACCGGTCCTTATTGAGATCGCCTACGGCTTTGAACGGAATACCCTTCACAGAAAGGCACCGGAATACCTTCCCACTGACTGACAAAAACTATATTTACCGCATTGGAGGTGATTCGGATAGTTTCAAGTTACTTGCCAGTGCTTAACCTCATTCCGATATACATCATTCGTCCGAAATCGGGGTAACCGACAACAGTTGAATACTTCTGATCAGTCAGGTTTCGGACCCTCAGATAGATTTTTAATGGCATTCTGGTTTTAAAAGTATAACCGCCATTCAGGTCAACGGCAAAGAAATCACCGAGCGGCTGAGGGCCTGCGGTTTTTGGTGCAAACCTGGCACTCTCAAAACCAGAGACATACTTGCAGAACAGGTTGAGATCAAAATTCCATTTTTCAAGATATAGTCCTCCGCCTGAAATCACGGCCGGATTTTCCCTGTTCCGGGTCATTGCTCCATCATTTTTTAACTGTGACCTCATTACCGAAATATTGAAGAACGGTTCGATCAAATTGAATATCCTTGGTGATACAATTTCAAGTTCTGTCCCTGTCTGAATTGTCAACTTGAGCTTTAAGGTTAAATGAAACCACAATCAGCATTATAAGTGATAACAAAAATCGCTTCATCATTTTCCTGCAGTTGCTTTCTTTCGATGATCTCCACATTTAACCATAATTTCATTGACCCGCATAATTAGCAAGAACTTTCCTGATAAATATTCCTTTTAACAAAAATTAAGAATTAAAATCTATATTTTTGGTACTAAGAGCCAGATCGATTTCTGTAATATAAAGAGAATTAAGCTAATGCAAAAGATAACTCTGAAAGCAACTCTTGTAATTCTTCTTCTTTTCACACTTTCCCCGGCCTATACCCAATATTACGACTGGCCGATGTGGCGCTACGATCACAACCGGTCTGCCTCCACACCCGAGCAGCTTGCAGATGAACTCCACCTTCAGTGGGAGATGAAGTATTCACCCCGGACGCCGGTGTGGGATGATCCTTTGAACCAGAACCTGATGCAGTTCGACAGGATCTTTGAGCCCATTGTTGCGGGCAATAAAATTTTCCTTGGATTCAACGACCAGGACAAGGTTGTTGCTCTCGATCTGGAAACCGGAAAGGAATTATGGCACTATTATGCCGACGGACCTGTACGGCTGCCACTGGCTTCAGCAAACGGCAAAATATATTTTACGGGGGATGACGGCTATTGTTACTGTCTTGATGCGAAAGACGGATCACTGATTTGGAAGGTTCTTCTTGCACCCGGGGTAAACAAACTACTTGGCAATAAGCGTCTTATATCGATGTGGCCGGCACGCGGCGGAGTTGTTATCAGGGACAACATCATCTATACCGCTGCAAGCATTTTCCCGCTTATGGGTACCTTTATCTATGCCCTGAACGCTGAAGACGGCAGGATAATCTGGAAGAACGAGGGCACTGCCAGCAACTATATACTTCAGCCCCACAGGTCGCCGGCATTTGCTGATGTGGCCCCGCAAGGCAGCTTCGTCATTACAGGCGACAGGCTTCTTGTTGCCGGTGGACGTTCCGTTCCTGCAGCTTTCGATATCAATAACGGCGAAGAACTCTATTACCACCTTGCGGCAAGCGGAAAGACCGGCGGTGCTTTTTCGTGTGGCAACGACAGGGTTTTCTTCAACCATCACAGGGAACGTATGACATATATGTATGAATCCGCTTCCGGAAACCTGATCAGAAAAGATGCCGGTGAATATCCCGTTATTGATGGGGATAGAATTTATTTTTCGGGGAAAAAAATAACCGCAGTCATCCTCGATTCGAAAAATCAGCCCGACACTCTCTGGACCATTGATATTCCGGCGACCAAAGACCTGATCAAAGCCGGAAATTACCTTTATGCTGCCGACAGCACAAGCATCAGCGCAATAAGAATAGGCAGGGATAATAAGCCTGAACTTGCATGGAAACATGCTTCGGCAAAACTTGTCGAACGCCTTATAGCCTCAAACGGAAAGCTTATTGCCGTTCTTGAAGACGGCTCGATTCAGGTCTTCGGCGATAAGCCCGTTGCCAGCGTTTCATATTTAAGGGAACCTGAAGCTGCTCTGATTGGGAAATCGTCCCATACAAAAAAGATTACAGGTTCCGCCGGAACCACCGAAGGATTTGCCCTTATCTTCGGTACGGACGACATCAGGCTCCTTGAAGGTTTGGTCGCTCAAACCTCTTTTTCAATAATTGCATATGAAAAGGATCCTGAAAGGATAGTTTACCTTCGGGAATATTTTGACGGGCTGGGAGTTCAGGCCGATCGGCTTGCCTTCCTTCATTATGACAAGGCACCTCCTCTCCTTCCAAAATATTTTTCATCACTTATTGTAATTAATGATATTGATTTTCCGGATGTGCTTGACAGGGACATGCTTGCCCTATTATACGAATCAACCCGTCCCTATGATGGCAAGATTATGATCAGAACAACCGGAAAAGAGTATAATTCCCTGGCTGCAAATCTTGAGGAACTGGATCTGTATGGAGAGGAGCATTCTTTCAGCAAGGGTTATACAATGATCTCAAGAACCGGTCCTCTTGAGGGCACCGATAACTGGACTCACAATAACGGAGATATAGCCAATACACTTAAATCGGATGACAAACTGGTTAAAGCTCCACTCGGTATTTTGTGGTTCGGGGGAAACTCAAACCTGGATGTTCTTCCAAGACATGGCCACGGACCCGGGGAACAGGTTATTGACGGGCGGCTCATCATTCAGGGAATTGGCAGTATAAGCGCACGTGACGTTTATACAGGGAGAGTGCTCTGGAGGAGATCATTCACAAATCTCAACGATGACGCATGGCTTGTCTATTACGATGAAACCTATGATGAGGAAAATCCCCTCGACCCCAAGTACAATCAGGTTCATTTGCCGGGTTCAAATGCAAGGGGAACCAATTACATCGCCACAAAGGAATACGTCTACCTGATCGAAGGAGATAGATGCCATGTCATTGATATCAAGACAGGCTCCCTTGTTGATACTTTTACGACCGGAGATGCCGGCACTGAGGCTCTTGGGTATATCGGTGTATATGAAGACCTGCTTATCCTCGGAAATAGTTTCTCTGAATTTGAAGGAATAGAATCTGATTCAATAGCCCTGAAGAATCCACGGTTTACCAATTATGATCTCACAGCCAGCCGTGAGCTTGTGATTCTCGACAGGTTTTCAGGCAAAAGGCTTTGGAGCATCGCGGCCAATCACGGATTTATTCATAATTCGGTTATCGCCGGGGATGGTATGTTGTTCTGCCTCGACAAGCTTCCGCAGTATCTAGAGACCAAACTCAGGAGAAGAGGAGAATCTCCTCCCGGGGGATCAAGATTACTCTACCTTGATATCAGGACAGGGAAAAAGATACATGAGGAAACCAGGGATATTTTCGGTACCTGGCTTGGTTACTCATCGGAACATAAGCTCCTGCTGCAGGCAAACCGGCCGTCGGGCGACATGCTTCACGGCGAGGAAGGGAGACGGATGGTTGCTTTCAATACCGAAACAAAAGAGATAATCTGGGATAAGGCAGTGACTTACGGGAACCCGCCCATAATCCATAATGATAAAATATATTCCAACGGCATCGGATGGCACCTCCTTACAGGCGATCCCATAATGGAAAAGGACCCTTTAACCGGCGAAGATCTCAAATGGAGTTTCAAGCGTGAGTATGGATGCGGAATCGTTGCTGCCAGCGAGCACCTCCTCACTTTCAGGTCAGCTTCGGCAGGATTTGTCAATCTCGATGTCTTTGAAGGAACCGGAAGCCTCGGAGGATGGAAAGCCAGCTGCTCCACCAACCTGATTGTGGCGGATGGCGTCCTTAATTCACCCGACTATACCCGTACATGCCAGTGTCCTTACCAGAACCAGACATCACTGGCACTTATCAACATGCCATGGATGACTTACTGGACAAACAGCAATTACAAATGGGACGGAAGCCGGATCAGACAGCTTGGATTGAACCTGAATGCCCCGGGTGACAGGACTTCCGACAGGAACATCCTCTGGCTAGAGTATCCGAATGCGGGAGGAGCACAACCGGAAATTCCGGTTAAGATCGATACTGTTAATTATTTCACAATCAGAAAAGATCCTGTCTCAGTCAGTTCAGAAAACACACCGTGGATAACCTCCAGTGCCATTGGCGGTGTGAGATCGCTCGAAATAACCCTTGCAAGGGAAAAAGAGGTGTCTGAAACCACCTATCTGATTAAACTCTTTTTCTCAGAGCTCGAAAACAAACAGCCCGGGGAACGTGTATTCAACATAAAATTGCAGGATGATACGGTTCTTGAGAATTTCGACATTGCAGGTGAAGCAGGAAAAAATGACAAGGAGGTTATAAAGTCATTTACCGGCATAAAAGCCGGGCAAACAGTAAAAATCGACCTTGTACCTTTGAAGGGAAACACGATAATATCGGGCATAGAACTGACCCAGGAACAGACGGCAGGGAAGTAAACAACCTTATTATGAACGGGATGCAAATAAAAACATTACTACTCTCGGCAATTCTGAGCCTTGCCTGCACTACGAAGGTCTCGGAATGGGTATTGGTCAATGCTCCTGCCGGGCGGTATACCCTGGTCTATTTTTGCAAGGACCAGATAAATGAAACTGTCAGAACGAGGAATGCTGCCCTCAGCAGGGAGATAAGCACCGCCAATATCGATTTCAGAACCGTTGAAAGAAAAGGGATTGAAAAGCCCGGGTATGCTCTGTATTATGGAAACAGGTTATTTGAAAGGTATGATGATCCGAAAGACCTTGCCGGACTGACCGTCTCCCCTATCCGTCAGAAAATCGCATCTGAAATAATGGCAGGGAAACTTTGTGTCCTCACGTACCTTACAACCGGCAACAAGGAAAAGGATGACAGGGGGATGCAAATAATCCGCAATGCCCTGAATGATTCGCCATTTAAGAACATAATCACGGTAACCGAACTAAACAGAAACGATGCAGTAGAATCTCATTTCGTTTCGATGCTGCTTAATGCGGAGGCCGATCTGAAAACTATTCCGGAGCCAATGCTCTTCGGTGTATTCGGAAGGTTCAGGGCGCTTGAACCATTGCTTGGCAAAGGCATCACCGAAGAGAACATCAAGCTGATGATAGATTTTTTCACGGCCGACTGCAGCTGTGTGATCAAGGATGATCTTCCCGGGATAGACATACTTTTTACAGATAACTGGGAAAATCCTTCGACCGCCATGGTTAACAGGATCCTTGATGAGAATCCTGACCTGCAGCATCATTAATGGATCAGGATAGTTTAACATATGATTCCCTGGATGTCAGGCCTTTGCCGAAATGGCTCACCGACCAGAGGGACGGCCTCAATACTATTCAGCCTGCCAGAATGGAGATGAAGGATGACAGGTCGCTCGCGGTTTCCTTTATTCTGACCGGGGCAATCATTTTGCTGGCAGTTACGGTTTTAACAGTTTATTTTCTCAGGAAGAAAAAGAAAAAACAATAATGAATCCGATTTCTCTGATCCTCAAAGAGCTGTTCTACAGGAAGGTCAGCTCCCTGATAATACTGCTGACCGTAATTATCGCAGGAACCGTTTCGGTGGCAGTCTACACCTTAAGCAAAGCCAGTGAAAATGAGACAAGGAAGATCATGCGCGAGCAGGGGCTGAATCTCTATATTTTCCCCAAGGGAACTAACCTAATTGATTTTTACTCTGTCAGTAATACGCAGGCATTTCCCGAGGAATATGTCGATAAGCTTGCAGAATCAAAAACATTTGATGCAGTGAGGCATCTGACGGGCATACTACAGGTAAGGTTTCCCGACTGGACCGACCCGAATGGCTCCTCGCATCAGATCGTTCTCTTCGGATATAAGGATGAGGCGATGCAGAGGTTCCTTCCGGCCCAGGAGACCATGGGTTTCGATGTCGAAAAAGGGAAAGTCCATCTGGGATCCCTGGTTGCAAGGAATATCAGGGAGGGTGATCCGTTTACGATTAAGGGATCTGACGGAATGCTCCGCAGTTTTGAGATCGCAAAGAGGCTTGATGAAGGGAGAGGCATGATCGATCAGGGCGTGGCATTCAACCTGGGCGATCTTCAGGAGCTTCTCGGAATGCAGGGAAAGATCAACAAGATCGAGGCTCTGGGTTGTGTCTGCAAGGACGGGAGAATAAAGAATGCCAGGAACCAGGTTCAGGCAATCTTTTCCGACCTTGAAGTGACTGAAATAAGCAGCATCGCGGATGCACGCGAGAACCAACGCCTGATGATGAACAAATACGGGGCTTTCATTATACCGTTTGTAATTCTGTCGTGCCTGCTTATCACAGGTCTTCTCTTTTACCAGAACATAACCGTCAGGAACAGGGAGATAGGATTGCTCAAGGCGATGGGAAAAAGCACATCGGGAATTCTTTTCATGATAATTGGCAAAGCATTTATCCTTGGCCTTATCGGTGGCATTATCGGATTTTTTGCAGGGCATTTTGTAGCGGAATATTTTGGAAAGGAGATATTCAGGTTCACAGCCCCTGACATTAAACCTCTCTGGAATGTTTTCTTCTATTCGATCGTGCTTTTCCCGCTATTATGGATGTTTGCAAGCTGGATACCTGCCCTTATGGCAACCCATATAGATGCGGCTAAGACACTCAGTCAGGAATAGCAAAAAAAATCAAAGACATGATTGAGTTAAAAAATATTTCAAAGGAATATGTAAAGGGAAAAGAAGTCTTCACTGCACTTAAGGATATAAGCTTTAAGATTGGCAAAGGGGATTTCTGTTTTGTGACCGGACCAAGCGGGGCGGGAAAATCAACCCTTCTTTATGTGATTGGGGGATTGATACATCCCGATTCAGGGCTTGCATTGTATAACGGCCAGGATATTTACTGTATGAACAGCAGGGATATCAACCTGTTCAGGAAAAAAAACCTGGGTTTCATGTTCCAGCAGTTCCATCTGATGCCCTACCTAACAGTTGCCGGAAACATTAAGCTTGCATGCAGCGCGAAGAAACAGGCTGAAAAAACAGGATATTACCTTGAAAAATGTTCCCTTGCCGCTCTCGGTAAAAAGTATCCTTCGGAACTGAGTGTGGGTGAAAAACAACGGACGGCGTTTATAAGGGCAATAATTTCTGACCCGGAAATACTTCTGGCTGATGAACCTACAGGGAACCTTGATAAGTCGAACAGCGATGTATTAATGTCCCTTGTAAAAGAGTATAACAATGGAGGAGGAACCGTTGTCATGGTTTCGCACAACCATGAATTCGAAAAGTATGCTACACGGAGTATTGAGCTTCGCCAGGGCTGTATGCAGTAAAACGCCGTTAAATAGCTTACTCCTCAAGTCAGGCAGGTAAGTTTATTCCTTTTTTGAATCTTCCTTCGATTCCGGCTTCACCTTCTCGGGTTCATCATCAACCTTTGAAGCTTTTTTAAAGTCCTTCAAACCCTGGCCAAGTCCTTTCATCAGTTCAGGAATTTTCCTTCCGCCGAAGAGCAGCACAACAACAAGCAGGATAAGTATTATTTCTGTAGCGCCGAAATTTCCCATTTTTTCAAAGATTAATTATTCTATAAAGATACTTAATTTTTTATTGATAACAACCCACCCCCGGCCCCTCCAGTATGGGAACTGGCAAGCGTCAAACGTCATTGCGATCCTCCACCAGGCGGAGAAGCAACCTCCACCGGACAATAAACTATATCTGCAATATCCCCCAGGCTAGCAGGATTATTGCTCCGACTACCAGCCAGCTCAGCAGGAATCCAACAATATCCTCCCTGTAATGTTTAAAGAAATGCAACCATCTCTCTTTCTTTCCCCAGCCAGGCAGATCGAGAAGGATAAGTCCGTCGCCAGTCAGCTCTGCCAGAGGTTTCTTTCCATCTGGTCCGGGTTCCCTTGCATCTGATTTTCTTCTCATGTTATCGAAAAAGGTATCAGTATCTTCCTTTTTTTCAGGTTTTGTGAGGATGCTTACCAGCCAGAACATAAAGAATCCGCTTAGCATCGCTATACCAAAAGGCCCCGGGGTCCATTTGTAAACCAGCATCAGGTCGCCTGTTGCAATATAATTGACAATATAGTAAGCTGAGAACGAGAAAATTACAGCTGCTGCTGCTCCAAAACGGTTCGCCCTTTTCCAAATGATACCCCCAAGGAATATGATACCCATGAAGGCAGCAAGGGTCTCGACAAAAAGAAATGCATGAAGAACGTTCTTAACCCCAATTGCAAAAAGTACTGCCATTATTGACAGGCCAAGACCAGAATAGCGGCCCATCCATAAAAGACTTTTGTCGGTTGATTCCGGCCTTATGTACTTTTTATAGATATTCCTGGTAAAAAGAGCTCCGGTGTTTACCATAAAGTTGGAACATGACGACATATTGGCTGCCAGGATTGCCGCGAGCATCAGACCAACCAGTCCGGGCACGAGCAAAACGCTGCAGGCATATCCGAATGCCATTTCGGGATCCGGAAGTTCCACCCCGCGCTTTATTACCAGGGCAGCAACAACAAGCCCTGTAAGGGCCCATCCTATAGTAATAAGCCTCTTTACCATCGAGCCGAAAGTCTGGCCAATGCGACCAGCCCTCTCGGTGTTTCCGGTTGCACACATCGATACCATATGAGGCTGGGCTGTTATGCCCACTATTCCGTTTACCGCAAGCATTGCTATTGTGAATGCATCTATTCCGCTCCGGCTGTTGAAGAGTTCAAAAAAATGAACGGGTAAGACTGCCCTCATCGAATGAAATCCTCCTACCTCCCTTAAACCCAGAGGAATTAGCAAAACCGACAGGGTAATTATCAGGAACGACTGAATGAAATCGGTATAAGCGGCTGCTATAAGTCCTCCTATGAAACTATAAAGGATAAAGGCAACAGTCATAAAGAGCACTATCATATTCGGTGAAATAAGGTTGCCCGAGGCGACGGAAATAACCTTGGCGGCACCCTGAAGCATTACTCCCATGCTGAACACAAAAAATGCAATGGCAAAAACGGAATAGACAAGGCCCATTGTCCTGCCATACCTGTCCTCAATTATTTCTCCTACCGTGGTACGCTCGCTCCGCCTGTAGAAGGGAGCTATCAGCCAGTAGAACGGAGTGATCAGCATATTCTTCCACTGGTACCAGATGGTGGCAAATCCGTTGCTGAAGGTGGCGCCTGTCTGGGCCACGGGCATTTCTGCATGCGTCCCTACCCCGAAGGCCTGACCTATCATGATGTACCATTTGAATTTACGGCCTCCCCTGAAATAGCTGTCGCTGGTCTTTATCTTCCGCGAGATCCAGATTCCAAATGCAGTGATCGAGATGAAGTAGGTTATCAGAACAATGTAGTCGAGTGGTGCCATAGAGTGGGTGCTGGGTGCTGGTTACTGGGTACAGGTTACTGGTTGCGGGTTGCGGGTCGAAAGTTATTAATTGGTTGTCTCCTTTCCTCCCACAAACACATTCTTTATATCAATTTTATTTCCATTTATTTCAAACAATATAAGGTCCGCTC
Source organism: uncultured Bacteroidales bacterium (assembly GCA_963696535.1). Lineage (GTDB taxonomy): Bacteria > Bacteroidota > Bacteroidia > Bacteroidales > VadinHA17 > LD21. Next base: position 150,180 of record CAVOKP010000013.1, on the reverse strand, counting down.
TTTTTCCCGGAGTCAGTAAACCCCTGTCAGATAGATTATAGATCCGGGCGACATTCGCAGAGGCCAAATTTACAGCTTCACCAAGGGTGCAGCCTGTAAACTTAATGACATTCCCAACACCCGTTCTCAGGGGCAGGGAGGCTCCTGCAAGACAATTCAGCACCGGATTTTTGATAAGACCCTCTGCGGTCAGGACCACTTCGCTCCCCAGAAAATTGTATTTACCGGGAGCCATCCCGCCAAGATGGGTCAGATCAGATGTAAGTATTATGTTTTGAGGGCCTTTTACCTTATAAAAGACTTTAACCTCTTCAGGAAGGAGATGATGTCCGTCGGCAATAATGGAAATCTTAAGCAGGTCATTTGCAAGCTGAGGCCACAGTGGATTCCGGTGGCGGTCGATAAGGTTCGCACACCCGTTTCCCAGGTGCGTCGACAGCTTTGCCCCATATTCGGCAGCTTGTTTAATCTGTTCTGCGGAAGCATTAGTATGGCCTAAAGCAACAATAATGTTGTTCAGCACGCATAACCTTATGAACTCCATCGCGCCTTCAGCTTCAGGCGCTATCGTAACCTGCCTTATATTCCCCCTTGAGGCCTCCTGGTATTCACAAAATTCCATCCAAGATGGCTTTCTGATGTATTCCGCGGGATGGCATCCGTAAAATCCTTCCTCAGGCGAAATGTAGGGACCCTCAAGATGAAATCCCGGAACCGACTTCCTGATATCTTTATCCTTCAGGGATTCCGCAAGATTCCGGAAAGCTTTAAGAAGATTCTCATGACTGCCCGTGATTATGGTCGGGAAGAAGGTTGTAACACCCTCTTTCCGGATTGCCTCAACAGCCGTTCTGATCTTTCCAGTGTCAAGTTGCGGGTCCGAAAAATCCACACCATTGAAGCCGTTTATCTGGTTGTCGATAAGCCCCGGGGCAACGTAAAGGCTGCTTTTCCTGATTGATTCATCCGTTTCGGATATACGTGTTATCAGCCCATTCCCTGTTTCAATCCTTACGGGTTTGTTTGTCTCATAATGAATCGCTTCAATTACTCCGTCGTCATTCATACTCACAATCTCCATTTCTTTGAGGCTTAGCGCCTTTGTGGCATTTTCATTTTGCCTTATGTCATTCACCCATCAATGAAAAATGGGAACATCAACAAAAATAACTTTTAAGTACACCAGGGACACAGATATAAACGGAGTTAAAATCCGTGAGAACATCCGTGATCTCCGTGCAATCTGTGGTAAAAAAATAAAGAAATACACCACAGATAACACGGAAATACACGGATTTAAAATTCATGTTCTCTTTATAGTTTTTTACATTAGTTAAATAGTAGCCAAAAGCCGCCAGATTTATAAAGTTATTATTTCAGATGCCGAATTATTATCGAGGAACAAGTGCCAGTCGGGATGTTTTTTAAGCATTGTTGCCGGTACGGTGTTTGTCAGCCGGCGGGAAAGTGTGTTTTTAACAGCGTCAGCCTTGACAAGGTGCGGCACGACTGAGATTATAGTGCTGCACTGCATTATCTGCCACACAGTCATTGAGACAGCCTCATCCGGAACCTCCTCAATGCTTTTGAACCAGCCCTCATTTACCTGCTGCATCTTGCATGCTTCATTGAGCTTTACTATTATATATGATTCCCGGGAATTAAAATCAGCCGGAGGATCATTGAATGCAATGTGGCCATTCACGCCGATCCCGATAATTCCAAGATCGACAGGTTCCTTCCTCAATACCGCAGAGAGTTCCCACAAGCGGTCGCCTATTTTGCCTTCCACTTCAACGGGGTAAAACTTTTTGACGGGTACAAGGCCTATGAATCTCTCCTGCAAAAACTTCCTGAAACTTGCCTTGTGGGTGACCGGCAGGCCGATATACTCATCGAGATGAAATACTTCCACCTTTTTCCAGTCGACCTTTTCCTTTATGAGAGCCTGGTAAAATTCAAAATGAGAACTGCCGGTCGGAACAATGATCCTTGCCTCGTTGCGGCGGGCTATTGCCTCGCTGATCCTTACCGCTGCAAGCCGGGCGGCTGATTTTCCGAGTTCTGAAGCGTTTGGGGAGATTGAAATATTCATAAGGCTTTTCGATAAAAATAAAAAAGTCTAATTCTCTTTGGTTTCGCCCCTGCATCCCCTAATGGGGACTTTTAAATTATAATCAAAATGCTTGAACCCCCTTTAGGGGGCAGGGGGCGGATTTATCCCGCTTTATAAAAATAGAATAATAAATTCACAAACCAATTTTCTATCTTCACCAAAATTTCAAAATTGATGTCAAGATCCATTATTATAATAATCTGGTCAGTATTATTATGCATTGCAAATTCATCCTTCGCACAGAGCAAGGCAGTTAACCGCGATAAGTACAGGATACATATAACCGAGACCGATAAACAGGTTACCGTCGATGGCATCCTCGATGAGGAGCCCTGGCTGTCGGCTGAACGCACCCAGAGATTTCAGAGGGTAACCCCCACCGACACCGGTTTTGCCAAAGCTCAGACTGAAGTGATGCTGACATATGATAAATCAAATTTGTATGTCGGAATTATCTGCCATGACCCGACACCAGGTAAAAGACCCGTCGAATCGCTGCGCAGGGATTACAATTTTATGAAGAACGACAATTTCATGCTTTTCCTGAATACATATAATGACCAGACCAATGGATTTGCTTTTGGGATCTCACCTGCAGGCGCTCAGACGGAAGGACTCCAGTACGATGGTACCAAGGTTGATTACAGCTGGGATATCAAGTGGAAATCTGCCGTTAAGAGCTACGATGACCGCTGGGTTTCGGAATTCAGCATCCCTTTCAGGAGTATCAGGTATTTCGGAGGAGACACCGAATGGGGAATCAATTTCGGGAGGCAGGACCTGAAAAACAATGAAAAATCGGCCTGGGCGCCCATGCCGCGTCAGTTTCCGCATTGCTCGCTCCCATTCGTCGGAACACTGGTCTGGGATAAGCCGAGGGAAGAGGCCGGATTGCGTTTTTCCGTAATTCCCTATATCACCGGGAAAGTAACAAGGGACAATGAGGCCGGGGAAAAGACCCAATGGAAATGGAACGGGGGCTTCGATACCAAGGCCATCCTTTCGACATCCCTGAACCTTGATCTAACAATCAATCCCGACTATTCCCAGGTTGAGGTCGACAAGCAGCAGACAAACCTCGACCGTTACGAACTGTTCTTTCCTGAAAAGAGGCAGTTCTATCTCGAGAACAGCGACCTGTTTGCAAGCCTCGGAACCGAAAGGGTGAGACCTTTCTTTTCAAGAAGGATAGGGCTCGACAATCCTGTACGCGCAGGAGCCCGCCTTAGCGGGAACATAGGCGACAGGTGGAGATTGGGGATAATGGATATACAGACGGGAAAAAAGGATGAGATTCATGCCGCAAACTATATGGTTGCAGCACTTCAAAGGCTGGTTTTCAGCAGGTCGAGCGTTACTGCCTTCATGATCAACAAACAGGTGCTCGATGTCAGCGATGATGAGACATTTACGGGAAACAAATTCAACCGAATAGCCGGCATTGAGTATAATCTTGCAAGTCCGGATAACAGATGGAACGGAAAGATATACTATCATCAGAATCTTCCCGAAAACATTACATTCAGGGATGCTGCAATGGCTGCCAACCTTATTTATTCATCGCAGTTCATAACAGCCTCGCTGAATCAGGCACTGACAGGATCGGGATACAATGCAGAGACAGGATATGTAAGAAGAAAAGGCTATTACCAGGTAAACGCGAACTTCCAGTACAAATTTTTCCCGGAAAGCAGCAGTATAATCAGCCATGGCCCGGGATTAAGGCTTGATACCTATATGGACCCTTATTCATCGCTTTCACTTACCGACAGGGAGACACAGCTCTCGTACAGATTTGAATTGATGAATAAAAGCTCCTTCTCGGTGGATTTAGGTGATAATTATATAAAGCTTCTGAGATCTTTTGATCCGACAAACACGGGGGGGTTACAGCTGGCCGAAGGTGATGATTTCAATTGGTATGATGCAGGGGCATCCTTCGCCTCTGATAACCGCAAGATGCTTAATTATGTCGTTGCTGCCAGATACGGAGGATATTACAACGGCAACAGGCTTACATTGAACGGGGAGCTTAACTACCGCGTTCAGCCATACGGAAGCCTTGCGCTGGTAACGACATATAACGACATATCGCTTCCATCGCCATATAACAGCGCAAAGCTTCTTCTTATAGGTCCGAGATTTGATTTTACCTTCACCGACGACCTGTTCTTCACCAGCTTTATCCAGTACAATAACCAGATTGATAACCTGAATCTGAACCTCAGGTTTCAGTGGCGATTTGCATCGGTATCTGACCTGTTTATTGTCTATACAGAGAACTCATATGCCTCGGATATCCTGAACAACAATTTCGGAAGTCCGTACGAAGGCGACTATAAGGCCAAAAACCGGGGCCTGGTAGTAAAATTATCCTACTGGTTCAATTAATCCAAGTCTGTCGCTGGCGCCGATTTGCAATCGGTGCCTTATGCCATGGCACGGATTACACTTCGTTAAGTCCGTGCCAGCAATAAAGAGCGTTGCAATCCTAACTTCAGATTTTGTCAGGTACAACAAATGGTTGCCTCGGCGGACGTGTCAGCAATGCATTGGCCTCCTTATCGTTCTTGAACTTCTCCGTTAACGGATCAAAGTATAGTGTGCGTCCGGTACGGTATGCAATATTCCCAAGGTGAGCCAGGGCCGATGACAGATGCGCTGTTTCGACAGGGGCATTCAGAAGTGATTTATCGTGGGCGCGTACGGCTGTGATGAAGTTCAGGTAATGATCGCCTCCCTCCTTGCGTGATGGGCCGGGTTTATAATCCCTTCCAAGAAACGACTGATATGTGTCATAACCGTTGACAACCAGATAACCTTCGCTTCCATAGAAGATGTTTCCTACCGTTACACCTTTTTCATCATTTGTTATCCACGGACGCACCTCAAACTCGATTATCTTCTTCTCCTTCGGATAATAATATGTTGAAGCGAGCACTTCGGGGGTTATTTTTGCATCGTTGAACAGGAATTTGCCGCCGGCGGCTGTTATCTGTTCAGGGAGACCGACATTCAGTCCCCACATGCATAGGTCAGTTTCATGCACACCCTGGTTACCCACGTCGCCGTTCCCGTAATTCCATGTCCAGTGCCAGTTGTAATGAACAATATTCCTCGAGAAGGGCTGTTTTGCGGCAGGACCTGTCCAGAGATCATAGTCGAGTCCCTCGGGTACAGGCTCCGTGCCCTTGTTTCCGATATCATCGCGCCACCTGTAGCATAGCCCCCTTGCCATATAAACCTCTCCTATCAGCCCGTCGCGAAGATGCTTTATTGCCTCCTGTACCGCCACTGAACTCCTGAGCTGAACGCCATGCTGTACTATCCTGTCATATTTGGCCGCAGCTTCGACCATTTTGCGTCCCTCAAAGACATTGTGGGAACCGGGCTTTTCGACATAAACATCCTTTCCCGCCTGGCAGGCCCATATTGCGGCAAGTGAATGCCAGTGATTCGGTGTTGCTATGCTCACCGCATCAATTGATTTATCCTCGAAGACTCTCCGCAGATCCTGCTGCTGAATCACTTTCTTTCCATACTTTTTCTCAAATTCAGCGGCTCTCTGAGCCAGGATTACCAGGTCAGGATCGCAGAGGCATGCAACCTCGACCTCGGGAAGATTCATATAGCCCTCGATATGGTTTGTTCCACGGCCGTTGACACCCAGAACTGCAACACGGACCTTATCGTTGGCGCCAAAAACGCTTGCAGGAATTATTGACGGCATTGACAAAAGCGCAGCCGCACCGGCTGACTTCTGAATAAAACTCCTTCGGGTCACCTTGCTTTTCTCTTTCATTGGAAATGTTTTTAGGTTATCTATCAGGTAAATAATGAGTTATAAAGTCAAAAAACCATGTAATTACAATGTAATTACATTGTAATTACTTGATAAAAAAGTCCAGCAGGGGCATATCTTTAATGTAAGCCACCAGATGGTCGTTTCTCCTCAGGGGACCTACACCTGAAGGAGTGCCCGTGAAAATAAGATCGCCTGTTTTAAGCGTGAAAAACCGGGATACATACGAGATTATTTCATTTATGCTGAATATCATATCGGAGGTATTGCCATGCTGAACGGTCTTCCCGTTTATTTCGAGCCTGAAATCGATATTTCCCGGATCGCCGGCAGAGCTTTTTGGGATGAATTCACCAAGAGGAGCAGCCCCGTCAAATCCTTTTGATATTTCCCACGGGAGCATCGATTTTGAAAGCCTTGCCTGAATATCGCGCGCAGTGATATCGATGCCTGTTGTGATCTCGTCATAATATCCCGGGGCAAACCCGGGAGAAATGGTTTTCCCCAGTTTCGATATTTTTACAACTATTTCAGTCTCATAATGGATCTCCGAAGAAAAATCGGGGAGAAAGAAGGGTTTGTTTTTTTTCAGGATCGATGAATCGGGTTTCATAAAAACGACGGGTTCTTCTGGAAACGGCCTTCCCATCTCAATCGCATGCCTGCGGTAATTCATCCCTATGCAGATGATCTTCATAATTTACTGTTCTCCTTTACCGAACGATCTGAGCTTTATCTCAGTTAGTATTTTCTTTGTATAGAGCGGGAAATCGCCATTCATCATCCACGAATAGTACGAAGGTTCTTCCCTTAGCACGGCTTCAACAGGTTTGCCCTTGTGTTTTCCGAAGTTGAAAACTTCAGTACCGTTTTCGTCAAAAATTATTCTACCTGCAAAATCTGCAATATTGTTGAACGCGCTGAATTCGGCGAGTTTGTCAACATCGTTCGCGAGATCGGAATATCTGTCAAGCTGGGCCTTCAGTATTTCATAAGTGGCCTGGGTATCGGCCTTTGAGCTATGGGCATTCTCGAGCTCTCGCTTACAGTAAAACTGATAAGCAGCTGAAAGGGTACGCTGTTCCTTCTTATGGAATATCACCTGGGCATCGACATATTTCCGTTTCAGAAAATTGAAGTCTATGTTCACCCTGAGGAATTCCTCGGCGAGCACCGGGATGTCAAATTTTATAGCATTAAAACCTGCAAGATCGGTCCCTTCGAGGAAAGCAGCCAGGTTTTTTGCTATTTCGCGGAAAGTAGGGGAATCAGCAACATCCTTATCGGAGATCCCATGAATTGCAGTCGATTTGGGAGGAATTGCCATTTCCGGATTGATCCTTGTGGACATCCATTCTTCCCTGCCATTAGGACTGATTTTCAGGACAGAGATTTCAACGATCCGGTCGGCCGAAACATTAATTCCGGTAGTTTCGAGATCGATGAATGCCAGCGGCCGTCGCAGGTTAAGTTCCAATGCTCAGGAGTTTATCATCATTGGCATCAGGAGCATGAGAAGGTCCTCCGATTCATTATCCGCTTCGCCGGGAAGGAACAATCCTGCACGCGTCGGATCGGCAAGCTCAATCATAACATCCTGGGATGAGATATTTGCGAGGATCTCAAGAAGGAACACCGACTTGAATCCTATTTCCATATCTTCTCCCTCATACTGGCATTTGATCTTCTCATATGCCGATATGGAGAAATCAATATCCTGGGCAGAAACCATTGCCTGATTGCCTTTCAGCTGAAGCTTCACAAGATTGCTTGCCTGGTTTGAGAATACCGAAACCCTCTTAAGTGTATTATAGAATTCAACCCTGTCGATTGTTACTTTCCTGGGATTGTTCTTCGGGATCACTGAATTGTAATTCGGATAGTTGCCTTCTACAAGCCTGCATACTACCTTGTAATCATTCAGGTTGAAGAAAGCATTCTTGTCATCAAATTCCACGGTTACAGCTCCCTCTTCCCTGGGAAGGATATTCCTGAGCAGAGAGGCAGGCTTTTTGGGCAGGATAAATGAGGCATTATCCTCAGCATGTGAGTCGTTCCTCTGATATCTTACAAGCTTGTGAGCATCAGAAGCCACGAAAGTTATCCTGTCTGTCGATGCTTCAATGAAGATCCCTCCCATTACCGGCCGAAGCTCATCGTCAGCAGTCGCAAAAAGGGTTTTGTTTATTCCGGCCAACATCACATCGGCATTGATGACAAATGAGAACTTCTTTTCCTTTCTTATTGCGGGCAGGGCCGGAAAATCGATACCGTTCTGCCCAACCACGTTGAATTTGCCGTTCTCGGAAGTTATGACAACAGCCATTGTTTCCAGGTTTATGTCGAATGATAGCGGCTGAACCGAGAATTCCTTGAGGGTATCGAGCAGGATCCTTGCCGGAAGGGCTATAATACCGTCTCCGCTGGCGTTCTCCAGTTTCATCCTTGTGATAAGCGTCGATTCGAGATCGGATGCAGTTATTTCAAGATCATTACCGGAGAGGTTGAAGAGAAAATTATCAAGGATCGGAAGGGTGTTCTTTGAGCTGATAACCCTGCTAATGGCCTGTAAATGACCTAGCAGTTCTGTACTGGATACAACAAATTTCATATTCTATGTGGTTTATGTTATTACTAGTTTAAGGTGCTGGTTACTGGTTACTGGTTGCTGGTTACTGGTTGCTGGTTGTTTGTTGCCAGGACTTCTTTCTCTGTTCCCGCCTTGCGGGATTTCGTCAGTACGTTCCTTAACTTCGGTCTTCGGTCTTCCGTCTTCGGACTTAACCAGCAACAAGCAACTAATTTATCTCAATTTCCGGGCTATCAATATTACAAAAAAAACTATTAAACTCAAATAAATTATTATCCCGGGTAGAAATATGACCGCTTTTTGAGAAGCGGATCAATGTCCACATATCGGATAATAAAAAATTCACCGCCGTCTGTTTTTGCCCACATCCTGTCAGTATCTTCCTTCAATTCCCCATTCTCCTCAGATGAGCGTTTCCACAGTTTAAGTACTTTCCTTTCCCCTTCGGAACTGACAACTGTAACTATATAAAGCGGCTCGCTGCCTTCAATATTTCCTTTTTCGCCTGCCGGCAGATCAAGTGCCCACGATTCGAAGGGAACATGAGTGAAGTAGGAGATGTATCTTATGAGCCTGGAAGTATCCCAGCCTGTAAGCTCACCCGATTTGCCGTAAAGTGCAAGCCGGCGATTCTCATTCTTGATCATGAAAGATTCACCGGTGTCGGCCATATTCTCCATGGTCACCGAGTAAATTTCTGAAGGCAGAAAACTGAAAACAGTAAATGGCTGCCAGTAAAGGCTGTTAAGTGTGAAAGCCGATCCTATTTCAGCTTCATTTCCCGGAACAAACACAATAAATGGCCTCGAGCTTTCCCTCAGTTTCATTATGTTGCCGTATTTATTTGAAGCTGTTTTATAAACAAGAAATGAGCTCAGGGTTCTACCCTTTTCTGAAACCTTCACTCTTACCGGCAAAATTCCTTTTTCGGTGATCTCACTCTTAAATAATTCAGGAGCCGCGGGCGATTTGATCTGCATCTCAGTCAATATCTCAAGTATGAAAAGAATGCTGGTTTTCCTGGCTTCAGATTTCCGGTTTACCAGCCAAGCTTCGCCTTTCTTTTCAAGGAGAAGGGTATTTTCCCCATCAGAAAATTCAATACGGGAGATCTCATTTTTCGGTTCAGAGGCAAAGGAGGTTTCTCCGCCGAATGGAGATCTTTCCCTGAACAAATAAATCAGCAGGATCAGCAATGGTAATGCAATTGCTGCGTAAATGACTGCTTTTCTCCTCATTATCAGATTTTTGAATACTTTCTTCTTCTGAACCAGTTATAAATTATTCCCCCCAGGATCACAACAAGAACCGGTCCGGCAATGTTTATTACCTGCCATTTGAATCTCTCCCTTTTTATTGCCGGGACGTTGAGCAGCCTGAGCTTGAGCTCCCTGGATCTGAGCTCCATGATTCCGTTATCGTCAACAAGATAATTCAGGCAGTTTATCATGAAGTCCCTGTTGCCGAACATTTCCAGCGTGTACATGTCCTGCCCGAGCGTCATCGGTGTTTCCTCAGTGCCGTTCATCCTGACATCATTCCTGATTATATCGGCATCGGCGATTACTATCATTTTTGTACCGGCGCTTTCGGTTTTAACCTTCATACCCGTATCCTTCAAAAGGTTATCCGTGATCCTGTTCCTGAATGCAGATGGGAATTTCCCTTCAAGGAGTACTGCTACAGGCAAACCCGACTTGGTGAAAGACCTTTCATCAGGCTTCATCTCTGCTTCCTTCAGGCTTATCATGAAAGGCGGTGAAAGGGTTCGGGTATAGGATGATGTCGAAAGCAGGATACTCTTCCTGATATTTTTGTCAAGGCCGACAGTATCGATATAATTTGAGAATTCGCCTTTTACCCTGTTGAGATTCCTTGTGACCGGGTGTCCGGGGGAAGGGGTCAGTCTGGGAAAATAGAGCCAGGGAACCGAAACCGGCTGCTGGCGTTCACCGCCGCCCGACAGGATAAGTCGTATATCAGCGCATTCGATATCCTGGATCACCTCTGCGTTTATCCTTGCACCGTACCTGAAGAGCTGATCCTCAATGTTAAGCGGCCTGTAGAGTGCCGCAGTCTCACCGTAAACCAGGCTGTCGGCATTTACATCCACCTCCTCTATCAGCCAGACAACTCTGCCTCCGTTCATAATATACTGATCCAGAACAAATTTGTCGTTTTCACTGAATTCCTTTTCAGGCCCCGCGATCACAACGGCAGCATATTTGTCGAGGACGCCTGGTATGCCCCCGATTATGCCCCTGTCGACTGTAAAGAATCTGGCCATATGAAATGTAAGATCAGCCACACCGATCTCAGGAATCTCATCATGCCCCTCGATGAAGGCAACCTTATAAATTGTGTCGGAGCTAAGGGTAGCTATTGGCTGGATCATCTCATATTCAAGGCCCTCGGTGGAATGAAGCAGGTTTTCCTCAGCCGGGACAGCGGGATTGTTTTTAAGGAAGTTGACCGGCACCTCTATTCCGTTGTAATTGACTATCATCCCGGGGAAAATAATTTTCTGGTTTGAGCCTCCTTCTGAGTCCCTGTCCTGAATATTTACCGGATTTAGTCCCTTAACCATCAGCGACTGGTAAAGTGCATCCCTCTGCGCAGGGTTATTTCCCTCCGAAGGGTTTATGAAATCATAATCAACTCTTCGTCCTGATGCAAGCCTGAATTCATCGAGCATTTCCCTGACCGACCTTTTAAGGCGCTTGAATGGTATTGGCATATCGCCGTCGAGATAGACCTGAACGAAGATATCATTCCTTACTGCCGACAGTACTTTCCGTGTTGGTTCCGAAAGGGTGTATCGCCTGTCCTCGGTGAGATCGGCACGGATTCTAAATAATGATCCGGCAGCTGCCACTGCAACAACGGCTGCCAGGGTCATTCCAAAACGAAGCCAGCTCCTTTTTTCCGATTTACGCGACATAAGGACAAGCCGGGTCGCTTCATTAAAGATAAAGACTACTGCGACGAAATAGATAATATCCCTGAAATCGATTACTCCCCTGCTCATTGATTTATAGTGCTCATTGATACCGAGTCTTATAACGAACTCATCTATCGTCTTCAGGCCGGGCAGATATGCAAATGAGTCAAATCCCATGAAAAGGAAGAATGAAATCAGCACGGCCGCTATAAATGCAACCACCTGGTTATCGGTAAGCGAGGAGGCGAAAAGGCCGGCAGAAGCATAAACTGCGGCAAGAAAGAAGAGACCTGTGAATGCGCCAATGGTACCCCCCTTGTCGATATTACCGGGTGTTTCGCCAAGGATGCAAACCGAAATGTAATAGATCACTCCCGGAGCAAGGGCAAGCAGGACAAGGGCAACCGAGGCAAGGTATTTTCCATAAACGATTCCCCTTTCGGTAACAGGTTTTGAATAGATAAGCTCAAGGGTTCCAAGCCTCTTTTCCTCAGCGATCATTTTCATTGTGACGGCCGGGACAAGGAAGAGAAATATCCAGGGAGAGAGGAAAAAGAGGGTGTCAAGTCCGGCATAGCCGCTGTCGAGAATGTTCCATTCACCCGGGAATACCCACATGAACAATGAGTTGACAAGCAGAAACACTATGATTACAATGTACCCTGTCAGGCTGCTGAAGAATCCGGTTATTTCTTTTTTGAATATTGCAAGCATACAGATCTCAGTAAACCCCAAAAATACTCAATCGCACATACGAAAGAGCATCCGTTTAGAACTCGTTCTTAACAATTTTGGCGTTATTAACATCAGCAATAATTATATCGGGGTAATAGAAGCTGATAATCTGGCTATACTTAAATCCCCTTGCCGCCATTACCATTGCGCCTTCCTGGCAAAGACCGACCCCATGGCCGTAACCTCTGCCTTTAAGTATTATCGAATCCCCATCCCGCACCACTGAGAAAAAAGCTGACTTGAGATTCATGTCATTCCTGATCTGATTGAATGGCAGTGTAAAGGATCCGATCCTGTAATCATTCTGCCTTGTAATCTGGGAGTAATTATATGAGACTGTACCCGGGCCGTCATGGACAAATCCCGATTTCCTGAGGTATGATTCCCATTCAGTTAACGGGACTGATTTTCTCCAGACTGCATTGGGCGAACTTATGCAGTATGGATCGATGACCTTCTTCAGGTAAGCATGACCCGACAGCCAGACGAAATCTGCAGTTGATGTTTCTCCACCACAATTCGAGTGAAAAGCAGAAATTATTAGGGTACTGTCGCGGTCAAGCAGTACAAGTCCCCGGGTTTCGTTGGCGGCCCTGTTGACGAGCGAGTCGGACGACAACCCATCAAATGCCTGACAGTGAGTATTGTCACACAGATTATACCTGTCGATAGCGTGCCGCTCAAAATGCCTGTACATATAAGTCCTGGTCAGAATAGCCTGTGATTTGAGATATTCAATCCTTTTACCCGGTCCGCCCTCCGTTCTGACAACCCCTGCAGTGTATTCCTCAATATCACAAATGTTAATAAAGACCATAACGCCCAGGTCGGAAATGCATTGAAGGTCACCGCCATAATACCGGTATACGCCGGAGCCGCTGCTTATCCTGAATGAAAACCTGTCTTTTCCAGTCAATCCTTTAACAATCAGCGAGTCGCACATAAAGCTCGATGAGTTTCTGACCTTTACTGCGATCTTGTTTTTATACATTGCCAGAATTACCGGATCACCTGTGACAAGATTTACCGGCTTCCCGTCATAAATATCTAGTTCATATCGTCCGCCTGTTACGGTAAATGTTGCTGAAGAGGGTTTCTGATTTGCAAAGATGCGTACCCTTACCTGGCCGGAGGAGTTCCAGGAGAAGAACAGAAGCAGGAGTTGTACGATTATTAATCTCAGGAACATTTTATACATAAAGTAGTTTTGCGGATTTGCAGTTGTGAAGTTATGCAGTTATGCGGTTTTTCAGTTATGCGGTTTTGCAGTTATGCGGTTTCACCTTTTCTCCGCTGGCGCGGATTTGCAATCCGTGCCTGATTAAACCCACCCCCAACCCCTCCACCACAAATCTCCCCTGCAATCTGGCTCCTTCGCTAAAATGATCCACCGGATCATTTTTTAACGCTCGGCCCCCAGGAGGGGAGCCTTAAAAGCCATCATGCCGTTACGCCGTTACGCCTTGACGCCGTCATGCCTTAACACCTTAACCATATCATCCGCCACCCTTCGCGATGCTCCGGCCGGACCGAGGATTTCCCTGATTTTTCTGTAGTCATCAAATATCTTTTTTCTCCCGGAGCCCCCCGGAAGAATTGCCTTCAGCTCGCTGACCAGTCTTTTTTCATTGAGGGAAAATTGAATCAGTTCCTTAACAGCCTCGTATCCTGCAATAAGATTGACAAGTGAGATATATTTCACCTTTATCACGATCCATGCTATAATCATTGAAACGCCATCGCCCTTGAAACAAACTATTTCAGGAATTCCTAACAGTGCCGTTTCGAGAGTGGCGGTGCCTGATTTGACAAGGGCGGCTTCCGATATGTAGAGTATTTCGTAGGTTTTATCCTTTACAAGTTTAACGGGATAATCTCCGATATATTTCTGATACAGTTCATCGGGAAGATTCCGTACGCCTGCAAGGACAAACTGGTAACCGGGAAAATGGCGGACAGCCTTAAGCATCGGCGGAAGAATATTCCTGACCTCGGATCTTCTGCTTCCGGCAAGCAGCGCAATAACCGGCTTATTATCAAGACCAAGCGATTTACGCACATCTTCCCTCGATCCGAAAGCCGCAAGTTTCTTTTCGGTTTCATCGAGCAGCGGATTTCCCCGGTATTCGACAGCGATTCCATGCTTTTTGTAGAAATCCACCTCAAAGGGGAAAATTATATACATCCGGTCAACATATTTCCTGACCTTTTCAACCCTTCCCTCCTTCCAGGCCCATAGTTTTGGCGATATGTAATAAAACACCCTGAATCCCGATTTCTTCGCGAATTCCGCGATACGGAAGTTAAAACCCGGATAGTCGATGAGTATGACAACGTCAGGATTGAACCGGGTAATCTGATCCCTGCAGAGTACAAGAAAATTCCTTATTTTGCGGAGGTTTCTGGCAACCTCTACAAATCCCATGAAGGCGGTTCTTTGATAATGCATGAGAACCTCAGCTCCTGCAGATTCCATAAGATCTCCCCCCCAGCATTTTACTTCAGCGTTGTTATCGCAAGCCACAAGCTCCCTTACAAGGTTGGATCCGTGAAGGTCGCCCGATTGTTCTCCTGCAACTATGAAGTACTTCATAACAGAAACTTTACTGCGAATACAAGAACTGCCCAGAAAATGGTAATCCCCAGGACACCCCTGGTGGCACGCAGCATATCGAGACGGTTGAAAACAAGGAAGAGAAATATATTCGGGAAGACGCAAAGTGAAATAATATGTGTCATAATATCGGCATCGATAAGCTTCCGATAATATTCACCGGGAGAATTGCTTCCGGCGGAAAAGGCCCAAACGATTACTGAAATTAAAACCGGGATTACAAATCCGGCACCGGCGCCAAGATACTGCTTGTCATATTTTTCACGGAGGGTCATACACTGAATCGCTCCCTGAGTTTATCCATAAATCCATACGCTGTCATGTCGACAGAAACCGGAACAACGGAGACATATCCATTCGCCAGGGCCCATTCATCAGTGTCGCTGGCGTCAGGTTCATAGTTCTGGAACATACCTGTCAGCCAGTAGTAAGTCCTGCCCATAGGATCCTTCCTCTTTTCAAATTCTTCCCGCCAGTTTCCCCTCGCCTGACGGCAGATCCTTATACCTTTTATCTCACTTTCAGGTATGGATGGCACATTTACATTCAGGCATATTCCCTCAGGAAGGGATGTGCCGGATAGCTTCTGCATAACTATCCTTATATATTTCTTGCATATGGAGAAATCGGCTGTCCTTGAAAAATCATTCAGTGAAAAGCCTACGGAATCAATACCGTAGAGGCATCCTTCAATTGCTGCAGCCATGGTCCCGGAATAGAGGACGCTAACCGAGGCATTCGCTCCATGATTGATCCCAGAAACAACCCAGTCGGGCTTTCTGTCAACCAGCTGGTTAACGGCGAGCTTTATGCTGTCGGTAGGTGTTCCGTTGCAGGTATAAACCCTCCTCCGGTCGGTCTCTTCCAGGAGCTTGACCCTCAGTGGTGTCTTTACAGTAAGGGCCATCGACATTCCCGACATGCTTTCAGGGGTGGATACAAGAATCACCTTTCCGAATTCCTCCATCACCTCAATAAGTGTCTTCAGGCCTGATGCGTACAATCCATCGTCGTTTGTGACCAGTATCAGTTTGTCGTTCGGTTCAAGAATCATTAATTTATGTTTGAGCTACAAAGATAGATAAATACCCATTCGCTGAGAGAAATTGTTTACTTTTGCACTCTTGATATTTTATTTGTTTTGAATTATCGAAAACACAGAAAGTAATTTACAAACTGGAGGAACTTTTTAAATAATCTGTTTTGTTTATAAATAAACCCCCTTTCTGATTTCCCCCAGGGGGGAAAAGCTTTTGACGGTTCCTTCCCCCGTGGGGGAAGGTTAGGTAGGGGGTAAACGACTTAACTATTAATTGTACAATTTTTACCCATTTAAATGAAAATTTCATATAACTGGATCAGGGATTACCTGAAACTGGACATCGATCCGCATAAGCTTTCCGAAATACTGACGGGAATCGGTCTTGAAATTGAAGGTGTCGAAGAGTGGGAATCGGTAAGGGGAGGCATGAAGGGAGTTGTAATCGGGGAAGTGCTGACCTGCAAAAAACACCCGGATGCCGACAAGCTATCCGTGACCACTGTGAACATCGGTTCACCCGAGCTTCTCCATATTGTCTGCGGAGCACCAAATGTTGCCGCAGGTCAGAAGGTTCCCGTTGCTGTTGCAGGAACGATCCTTTTCAGGGACGGGGAACCCTTTGAACTGAAAAGGACGAAGATCAGGGGAGAGATCTCGGAGGGAATGATATGTGCAGAGGACGAGCTGGGCATCGGGACTGATCACGAAGGCATCATCGTCCTCGACGGCAATGCAAAACCCGGAACCCCGGCAAGTGAATACTTTGGCATTGAGCACGATACTATCTTTGAGATAGGACTTACTCCAAACAGGATCGACAGCGGATCACATTTCGGAGTTGCCCGCGACCTGGCGGCATACCTGAACCTCAATACCGGAAACGGATTCAAGGCTGTCAGGCCATCGGTCGACGGGTTCACTACCGACAGCAAAGATTCAGGATTTGAGGTCTTAATCGAAAATAAGGTTGATTGTCCAAGGTACACCGGGATTACAATTAGTGATGTAAAAATTGCTGAATCGCCGGAATGGTTGAAAACAAAATTAAGGTCGATCGGACTTAATCCGATAAGCAACGTTGTTGATATCACGAATTTCGTACAACACGAAATCGGCCAGCCCCTTCATGCTTTCGATGCTGACAGGATTACAGGCAAAAAGGTGATAATCCGGAATCTTCCTGCAAAGACAAAATTCATTACCCTCGACGGGGTTGAGAGAACCCTTTCGTCACGCGACCTTATTATCTGCAACGAGGAAGAGGGAATGTGTATTGCAGGCGTGTTCGGAGGGATAATATCGGGAGTTACTTCATCCACAAAAAACATTTTCCTCGAGAGTGCACACTTTAATCCGGTATCCATCCGCAAAACATCAAAAAGGCATGGACTTCAGACTGATGCATCATTCAGGTTTGAAAGGGGCACCGATCCAAATATCACAATTTGGGCACTCAAAAGGGCTGCAATGCTGATGAGGGAAATAGCCGGAGGAAAGATCACATCGGATGTTATTGATGTTTACCCCAAAAGAATTGAGAATGCGCATACGGAAGTCACCTACAGGAATATCGAAAGGCTTATTGGCAAAAAAATTGAGAAAGAAACAATACGGAGGATACTTGGGTTGCTTGATATCATTATACTGAAAGAGGAAAATGACACTCTCCATCTTGAGATCCCCGCCTACCGGGTCGACGTCAGGATCGAAGCAGATGTCATTGAAGAGATCCTCAGGATCTACGGTTACAACAATGTGGAGATCAGCAGTCATGTGAACTCGACACTGACCTATATCGATAAACCTGACAGGGAAAAAGTCATAAATACTGTTTCCGATCTTCTTTCGGCAAACGGGTTTGCAGAAATAATGTGCAATTCACTTAATCCGGCTGCATGGTATACTGAGAACAGTGATTTTGATCCCGGTCAGACTGTCATTCTGGCTAATCCGCTAAGCTCCGACCTGAATGCAATGAGACAGTCGTTGATCTTCGGAGGATTGAGTTCAATAATATGGAACATCAACAGGCAATGCTTTGATCTCAAATTCTACGAATTCGGGAACTGTTATTTCAGGGCAAAAGCTCCCAATGGTGTTCCTGAAGCAGGTGATTATGACGAAAGGACATCGCTTGACCTGTTCATTACGGGAAAAACCGGAAAGGAGAGCTGGAACCATAAAACAAATCCAACAGATTTCTTCAGGATAAAATCAGCAACTGAAATGGTGCTTGCCAGGCTTGGCATAAATATCTCATCACTTAATATCGGTGAAAGTGCAAAAGGATATTTCGCCGAATCGATAACCTATGCCAGAAGCAACAAGCTTGTCGCTGAAGCAGGCAGGGTTTCAAAAAATTACCTGGCCAGGTTTGATATAGGGCAGGATGTCTTCTACTGCCATATTGAGTGGGACAATATTATGAAAATGATCAGAAACAATGTCATTTCATACAATGAACTGCCGAAATATCCCACTGTTAGGCGCGACCTGGCAATACTGATTGATAAGGGAGTCAAATTCGGCCAGATCAGAGAGATAGCTTTCAAAACAGAAAAGAATCTTCTCCGCGACGTAGGATTATTTGATGTATACGAAAGCGACAGCCTGGGGGCAAATAAAAAGTCATATGCCATCAGCTTCCTGCTCAGGGATGACCTTAGGACATTGACTGACAAAGCTATAGACAAAGTAATGAATAATCTGATCAGAGCCTTTGAGAATGACCTGGGGGCAAAGATAAGGTAAAAAGCAGGGGGCTGGGGGCAGGGAGCAGGGGGCAGGGCACGAATTGCAAATTCGCGCCAGCGAATGGAACTGATAGCTGATTTCAATAATTAACCAATGGCCAATTTCTTAAATAATCTAGGAAATTACTTTTCCCTTGTTAAATTCGCTCATACGGTTTTTGCGATGCCATTTGCGCTGATCGGGTTTACTCTTGCCGTTTCAGGAAAAGGGCATCAGTTCAGTTTGAAGCTTCTGGTACTGGTTGTACTTTGCATGATCTTTGCAAGGAATGCAGCCATGGGTTTTAACCGCCTTGCCGACAGGAAATTCGACTCCCTCAATCCAAGAACGGATAAAAGGGAAATACCTGCAGGAATAATCAGTACAAGGGCAGCCACCCTGTTTGTCATTGCCAATGCAATTCTGTTTATCGTGACCTCAGGATTAATTAACCGGCTTACACTTATCCTTTCGCCGGTTGCCCTGCTGATTATAATGGGTTACAGTCTGACTAAAAGGATAACTTTTCTCTGTCATTTCATACTTGGACTGGGGCTGAGCCTTGCCCCGATCGGCGCTTACATCTCAGTTACAGGAGCCTTCAGCATTCTTCCTGTAATTTATTCATTGATTGTCCTGACATGGGTTGGAGGATTTGATATTATTTATGCACTGCAGGATGATGAGTTTGACAGGAGGCACAACCTTCACTCGATACCCTCTGCTGCCGGAAGGAAGAAGGCATTGATAATATCGGTTATGGTTCATTTTATTACATTCCTACTTGTCATGGTTGCAGGGCTGGCAGGCCACGGAAATATCCTTTACTGGACAGGAGCAGTCATTTTTACCGCATTGCTCATCTGGCAGCACTCTCTGGTAAAACCGGATGACCTCAGAAGAGTTACAATTGCATTTCAGACAACAAATGGGATTGCAAGCATAGTATTTGCATTGTTTGTGATCCTGGATATGGTGATCTTTAAATGATAATTTTCTAGTTTTATAATGATAACCCCCTTTCCCGTCCTACAATGCGGGATGCTTTGGTTCCTTCCCCCGTGGGGGAAGGTTAGGAAGGGGGTTAAGAAATTCGAAGAGTGAAAAAAACGAGGCATATGATACATCCTCGCTTTTTTTTTGTTTCTTGGTATCCCAAATGAAAAAGCCTGATGTCAGAGATTATTGTTAAAGAGGTGCTCACAAAAAAGGAGCTTGGTGAGTTTATTTACCTTCCCGCAAAAATACATAAGAACGAACCAGCCTGGCTCCCACCCTTATATTCTGATGAATGGCACCTGTTCAACAAGGAGAAAAACAGGTCGTACCAGTATGCTGATACAATATTTTATCTCGCATACAGGGATGGAAAGCCGGCCGGCAGGATAATGGGCCTTGTGAACCGCCGGTACAATTCCATCAAGAATGAGAGGCACGGTAGATTCTGCTTCATGGAATGCTACAATGACAGGGAAGTATTTCATGCTCTTCTTAAAAAGGTCGAGGATTGGGTGATCTCAAAGGGAATGATAAAGATTGTCGGGCCCCTCGGGTTTTCCGACAAGGATCCCCAGGGCTTCCAGATAGAGGGTTTTGAGTACCCTTTACTCTTTACGGCAGCCACTAACTCACCGTACATGCCTGAAATGATGGGACCTGAAGGTTATGAAAAGGAGGTCGATCTGGTAAATTACAATATTCCCATACCCGATCAACTCCCTCCCCTTTATACCAAAGCCCTTGAAAGGTATTCCAGAAATGGTGAGATTGAAATAATTGAATTCAATTCCAAAAGGGAATTGAAGCCTTTCATTATCCCGGTACTGGAGTTAATGAACCAGACCTTCATTGATATTTACGGGTATGTGCCCCTTAATGATGCTGAAAAAGAGGAGTTCGCTAAAAGATATCTGCCTATTCTGGATACTCAGTATGTAAAGGTCGCCCGAGCCGGAAAAGAACTAGTCGGATTTGTCGTTGCCTTGCCGGATATGACATCAGGAATAATTGCTGCAAAAGGGAAATTATTTCCATTCGGAATTTTCAGGATTCTGAATGAAATGAAGAAATCGAGAAAGCTGATGCTAATGCTTGGAGGAATAAGGAAGGATTACAGGGCAAGGGGAATAGATGTACTGTTGGGGGTAAAACTGCTCGATTCTGCCAGAAAACAAAATAAGGTTCTTATCGACAGTCATCTGATCCTTGAAAATAATACCAGGATGAGAGCCGAATGTGAAAGGATGTCAGGGAAGATTGTAAAAAGGTTCAGGATATATCAGAAGAATCTACCCCCTACCTCCTGAAGGGGGTTTATCAAATCCGTGTCATTGAAGCCCCCTTTAGGGGGTTTGGGGGTAAATACTTAAAATCTGAAAATAAACGATAATCCCAGCAGCTCCTTGAACTGGATCCTTGCTGTCTTTTTCTGAACACCGTCAGTTCCCATAACCGGGTTTTTGTCCCGGTCAAAAACAAGGGTCTTTGTATCATCATCGAACATCAGGTGTGTATTAAGGCGCACATCGGTGAACCAGTTAATGTTTGCCTGAAAGATCATCTCCCAGTCGACATCGATATTAAGCGGATTGTTTATATAATTGGTAAACAGCTGCAGCCTGTTCGTAATAACCATGTTTTTTACAGGTCTCATCTCATTTGTAATCATGAAGCTGGCACCGGGTTCATGCTTTGATCTCCTGTCCGGTGCCACTCCGTATTTTGTCTGGTCGATGGAAGCAGTGTCAGGAACGAAGGTTGCCTTATATGAAAGTGGAGATAAATTTATTGAGGTCTGTTTGTTCGGTTTATAATCAAGACCAAAACCAAGAGTAAGAACGGCAGGATTAATGAATTTGGAAACAGGCACGGAATCATTCGGATAGCTGTAGCCTTTTGAGACCTGTGTTTTGAAAAGCATTATGCCGCTGAAATCAAACTTGCCGAATGCCTTGTGGTTCACCTTTGAGTTGGTTTCGAGCAGATCGATATTCTTTCTTAAATCATTGTCTCCGGATTTGATCAATCCGTATTTTATCCGGGCAAAATTGGCTGAGGAGAGAAGCATTGGCTTGTTGCTGTAATCTGCGAACCATGTAATGTCAAGGGCCGTTGAGATGCTGTTCTCGCCTCCTTTGACCCAGTTCGTGACCATCCCCTGGTTAAGGGCAAATGAAGCCTCTGTCCGGAACCTCCAGAATTGAGGTTTCGTGATTATCTTTCCTATCCCGATCAGGGTGGTTTTATCCTGAGGCTCAACATTTATACGGGCTTCAGAAATATTACCCTGCCTTCCGGGCCGCCTGATGTCGATCCCGTGTTCGAGGTAAAGGCCGATAGTATTTCGCGACTCATTTCCAATCCAGACCGAAACGGAATCATCAAGACCATTTTTGAGCCATAACCGTATCATCCCGCCTGACTTTGAATTAAGCCACATAGGATATTCCCCGATTCCCGGTCCGGTGAATTTAATAATGCTCGAATCACGGTTCTCAAGGTAATTGAGTAGAACATTTACAGCCGCCTTTATCGAGTCGTTCCGTCCCTCGAAACCTGAAAGGATAAGTGTATCCCTTTTCAATTCAAATCCCGTTGAATCCGGACCCGTTAGGGAATCACCCGTAATATTAATATTTACTGGCACCGTGAAATACCTTTCATCACCTCTTATCCTTAGTGAATCAAATGGATATGCCCTCAGGAAGCTGGTTGCTGAATCAAAAGGCGGATTGACAGCCTTAAAGACAAGCTGTCCGACAGCTGAAAGCAAAGGATCCTGCTGGGATCTCCGGGGCTGTAGCCTGAAGCTGTTCTGCAGCAGTCTGATTGCTTCGTCGTACGACAATAATACCTCACTCTTTTTCAGGGTGTCGGACTGATACGGCAACATCCTGGAAATGGTGTCCGGATCAGATTTTGACTTATCAATGTCAGGACCGGGATTCTGTGAGAATCCGTGTGTCTGGTTAATTATTAGAAAAATATTAAAAAGAAGTAAAGGTCTTCCTTTCATAAGCAGTTCGGTTTTAGTCAGCTTATCGGGCTGAAGATATAAATCATAACGTCAGATAAGACGTTTGGAATATGTAAAAATAACAAAATCAGCGGGACTGAGGCGGGATTTTGCAATAACCGACGATGCAATATGCTTTATATCTGACCTTTAGCATTCAAATAATATTATTTTTTTAACAATTTTTATATAAAACGATGATAATTTGTACCTTTCACCACTAACCTTACCCCAAATGATAAAATCCATGACCGGCTATGGCAAAGCCATTGCCGAAACCCAACAGAAAAAGATCACCATTGAAATCAAATCCCTGAATTCAAAACAGCTCGACCTCAACACCAAGATGCCGTGGCTTTACAAGGAGAAGGAGCCGGAAATAAGGAATCTCATCAGTCAGTTTCTCGACCGGGGGAAGATCGATCTTTCAGTCTATTTCGACATCCTTGAAGATGAAGGGGTTCCAGTGATAAACAAATCGATTGTAAAGAATTACTATAAACAGTTGAAGGAGATCGCAGGAGAACTCAACGTTAATGTTGATGATCAGATACTGCCCATTATAATGAGGCTTCCTGATTCGCTCAAGACAGAAAAGCCCGAATTGCCCGAGGATGAGTGGGAGCTTGTAAAAAAACAGATCATCGGTTCGATTAATGTGCTTGACCTTTACCGGACAGAAGAGGGGAAATCGATCGAGACGGATCTGCGAAAAAGAATATCAGGAATTCTTGATTCGCTTTCAGAAGTCGAAACCTTTGAACCAGGAAGGATCCGGAAAGTAAGAGAAAAACTCATTTCGATCCTGAAGGAGAACAATGGAACCGAGAACCTCGACAAGAACAGGTTTGAGCAGGAACTGATATTCTTCCTTGAGAAATTTGATATCAACGAGGAAAAGGTAAGGTTGAAAAAACATTGTGAATATTTTCTGGAGACTATTGACTCCCCAGCGCCGAACGGGAAGATACTCAGCTTTATTGCCCAGGAGATAGGGCGCGAGGTGAATACGATGGGATCGAAAGCAAATGATGCCTCCATTCAAAAACTCGTTGTAATGATGAAGGATGAACTTGAAAAGATTAAGGAACAAACTAATAATATTCTGTGACTTTGCGTTTTGGCTCCTACTTTAAAACTATTTCAAAAACTTACACAGAGATCCACGGAGAATCACGGAGGTCCACAGAGATATGATTTATTAACTATGCGGCCCTCTGTGTCTTCTCTGAGTAGCTCTCCCGATGGATCGGGACAAGTTGTGTAACTAAAAGTTATTATTATTGATATACCCATTTTTAATTGATGGGACTAAGACTAAGTGTAAAAACAAAAATGGAAGGAAAGTTTGTAATAATATCGGCCCCTTCGGGGGCAGGGAAAACGACAATTGTGAATCACCTTCTGAGAAAGGGACTGGGATTGGAATTCTCAATTTCGGCCACTACCAGGGCACCCCGGGGAAAAGAAGAAAACGGAAAGGAATACTATTTCATATCTGTTGAGGATTTCTGGGAGAAGATCAGGAATAATGAATTTGCAGAATGGCAGGAGGTTTACAGCGGTCAGTTTTACGGCACCCTGAAAAGCGAGATTGAAAGGATATGGGCCGGCAAAAAACATGTGATATTCGATGTAGATGTAAAGGGCGGGATAAACCTGAAAAACATCTTCGGGAATAAAGCCATCTCGATTTTCATTATGCCTCCATCGATCAGGGAACTTGAAAAGAGGCTGTTGTCAAGGGCAACTGACAACCGGTCAAAAATAAAAATGAGAGTCGAAAAAGCGGTGCAGGAGATGAAGCTTGCCGATAACTTTGATCACATCGTTATTAATAACAACCTGGAACAGGCTCAGAACGATGTATTTGAAATGGTGAAGAGTTTTTTAGAAATAAAATATGTCTAAAATAGGTCTTTTCTTCGGTTCATTTAACCCGGTTCATATCGGGCATATGGCGATTGCAGGGTATATGAAGGAGTTCACTGATCTCGATCAGGTATGGTTTATTGTGAGCCCCCAGAATCCGTTGAAAAAGAAAGAGACCCTGCTTTCGGACCGCGACAGGCTTCACCTTGCAGATCTGGCGATCGGTAACAATGATGATCTTAAATCGTCCGACATCGAATTCAGCCGTCCGGCTCCCTCCTATACAATCGACACTATGGCATTTCTCACAGAAAAATATCCTCTCAGTAAATTTGTCCTGCTGATGGGGGAAGACAACCTGTATACACTTCACAAATGGAAGAATGCTGTCGAACTGGTGTCCAGGTTCCCGCTTTATATTTACCCGCGGCCGGATTCTGTCAGGAAGAAAAATGATCTGCTTGAGGAGATCCTGATTAAAGCAACGATAAAGTGGGTCAATGCTCCCCTGATGGATATTTCGGGGACTTTCATCCGGAACGGGATCAAAAAGGGGAAGAACATGTCATACTATCTGCATCCTGCAGTGTGGAAATACATCAGGGAAATGCATTTCTACGAAAAGTAGCAATTCAAACCTCAAGAACTTACACAGAGATACACAGATAAGTCACAACTTGCCCCGAGACCTCGGGGGAGATACACAGAGTTATAAAACTCTGAACGCTTTTTACCCAAACGCTGGCGCGGATTTAGCGCAGCGTAATCCGTGCCAACATATATCAGGCACCGATTACAAATCGGCGCCAGCAACTTTTATTTAAACTTTTTGGATTTCTTTTATAATCTCCTCGCCGCGGAGAAGTGATCTCTCATTTTCCGGGATAAGCTTATGATATCGTTCAGGGAGTGATTTTTTCAGTCCTTTTATCACATTCTCCATTGTTAAGACGGGCTTCACCTTAAGGAACCCGCCCAGAACTATCATATTGAATGTTCTAGGACTATTCATTCTTGCAGCCTCTTCAGCAGCATCGACCCTGTAAACCGATATATCCTTTCTTTCAGGAGGCCTCGTTATCCCGTTCGAATCATATATCAGCACTCCTCCTGGTTTTACGGACTGCTCGAATTTGTCGAGTGACTGCTGATTTAGTATTATCGCTGTATCAAAATGCCTGATGACCGGGGAGCTTATTCTTTCGCTGCTTAGTATAACAATCACATTGGCAGTTCCCCCCCTCATCTCTGGTCCGTATGAGGGCATCCAGCTCACTTCCAGATCCTGCATGACACCTGAATATGCCATTATCTTGCCCATCGACAGGACACCCTGTCCGCCGAATCCGGCTATAATTATTTCCTCAGTCATTTCTACTCAGATTTAGGTTGTTGCGATGGCTGTTCCTCCGGAACCTTAAGGTCGCCAAGCGGATAGAACGGGAACATATTTTCTTCCATCCATTTATTGGACTGCACGGGGGTCATTTTCCAGCCCGACGGACAATTTGATACAATTTCAATAAAGCATGTTCCCTTGTTAAGTTTCTGGTACTGGATAGCTTTCCTCATTGACTTCTTTGTCTTCCTGACATTTGCAGGTGTATGGACGCTTTGACGCGTTACGTAATAAGTACCTGGAAGAGTTGCAACAATATCCGTCATCTTCAGAGGATTGCCCATTGATTTCACGTCCCTTCCGTAAGGTGAAGTGGAGGATTTCATCCCGGCTAGCGTTGTAGGGGCCATTTGTCCGCCTGTCATTCCATAGATTCCGTTGTTAATGAAAATTATAAGAATATTCTCTCCCCTGTTACATGCATGGATTGTTTCAGCGGTACCGATAGCTGCAAGGTCGCCATCGCCCTGATATGTAAAGACATATTTATCGGGAAGAAGCCTTTTGATGGCAGTCGCCAGGGCAGGGGCGCGGCCATGAGCAGCCTCCTGCCAGTCGATATCGAGGTAATGATAAAGGAAAACCGAGCATCCTACCGGTGAAACGCCTATGATATCCTGCTGGATCCCCTCCTCTTCAATAATCTCGGCAAGGATACGATGTGCCGTACTATGACCGCAGCCCGGACAATAATGCATTATTTCATCTGTCAGAATTTCTGACTTTTTGTAAGCCAGATTCTCAGGCTTTATTATCTCTTTAATTCCTGTAATTTCTTTCATTTTGCACCTCCTGTAATCCGTTCCTTAAGGTTTTCGACAACCTCATCGGGAGATGGTATGACCCCCCCCATTCTTCCGTAATGATGAACGGGCACTTTGCCGTTCACTGCAAGCATCACATCTTCCACCATTTGCCCGGCGCTCATCTCCACAGCAAGCATAAGCTTTACCCTGCCGGCAAGTTTGTTTAACTGTTTTGAAGGGAACGGGAAAAGCGTAATCGGCCTTAGCAATCCTGCTTTTATTCCCTGTTCACGGGCGAGCTCAACTGATTTCTGACAGACCCTGGCGCTTGTTCCGTAAGCCACCATCAGGTACTCAGCGTCTTCGGTCCGGAATTCCTCAAAACGAACCTCTTTTTCCCTTATCTCATTATACTTGGAAACAAGTTTCTGATTAAAAATCTCCTGGCGGTCAGGATCGAGTTCGAGTGAAGTTATTACATTTCTTTTTCTTGTGGGAGGCTTGCCCGTAGTTGCCCATTCGGGAACTGTTTTGGATCTTTCTTTCGGGGGGCTGAGCCATACCTTTTCCATCATCTGACCTATTGCCCCGTCGGAAAGCATCATGACTGGATTCCTGTATTTGAATGCCAGCTCAAATCCAAGATCTACAAAGTCGGCCATCTCCTGTACGGAAGCCGGGGCAAGAACGATAAGATGGTAATCACCGTGTCCGCCACCCTTTACCGCCTGGAAATAATCTGATTGTGCGGGCTGAATTGTCCCGAGTCCGGGCCCTCCCCTGACAACATTTACTATAAGGCAAGGCAGCTCGGCGCCGGCGATGTAGGTTATCCCCTCCTGTTTCAGGCTGATACCGGGTGATGATGAAGAAGTCATTACTTTCTTTCCGCATCCGGCACCGCCATATACCATATTAATGGCTGCAACCTCGCTTTCAGCCTGAAGGACCACCATTCCGGTAGTCTCCCAGGGCTTTGCTTCCATGAGATATTCGATAATCTCGCTCTGCGGGGTGATGGGATATCCGAAATAACCATCGGCTCCGGCTCTGATAGCTGCTTCTGCAACAGCCTCATTGCCTTTCATCAATCTTAATTCTCTCTCCATTGGCAGGTTATATTTTTGTTTTATAAACAGTTATCACACCGTCGGGACATACCATTGCGCAATTGGCGCACCCGATGCAAAGGTCGGGAAAAGCCGGGTAAGCATAATTGTATCCTTTACTGTTAACCTCCTTTGCCATAGCTATGGTACCGGTCGGACACGAAACCATGCACACCTCGCATCCTTTGCACCTGTCAATATTCACCACAATGCTTCCTTTTATCTTTGCCATATTGTACGTTTTAATTCTTAATGGGATGATCGTTGTAAAATAGTTTCAGACGATATTCCAGATCACCGAACAACGAGCGCGGGACCAGCGAAACACATGCCCTCAGGGCATCGTTCCTTTCACTCCCGGTCGTATCGAGAGTAATGGCACTTATACCGTAACGGAGAAGGGCCTCAATCAGCTCAGATGCGGTCATGCCCGGATAGGATATAGTAAAATAGAATCCATCGGCTATCGGCTCGTCAAGATCCCTGTCGTACGTAATCATGAAGCCGTTTCCGGTAAACAACTCTTTCATTATGCTGGCCTTGGTTCCATACTCTAAAATATCATCACGGTTTTTATATACTCCGTCATTAACAGCTTTCAGCAGGGCAGCGAAGCCATATTGCACCGAATGGGAAACACCTGCGGAAATTCCGTATAAAGCGCCAAAGATAGCTGAATGTCCGAATTTATCAGAAGAGTAATACCTGAGAAGATCAGGATAGCTCCGGTTGAAAAGATGATCGGATATTGCCATAATAGCGATTCTCTGCCCGGCGTAGCTGAAGATCTTTGAACTTGAAATAAGCAAAACGTAATCGTCGGTATAATGGGCGACGGAAGGCTGGAAAGGAGGTTCGCCGGGAACTGAATAGTCTTTTCTGAAATCCATTCCAAAGTAAGCAAGATCTTCTATAACAATAACATCATACTTCCGGCAAAGTTCACCTATTATCGAAAGCTCTTCATCATTCAGGCATATCCATGTAGGGTTGTTAGGATTCGAAAAGAGCAGCGATGACACCTTGCCGGTTTGCAGGTATGGTTCGAGCTTTGCCCTGAGTTTTTTACCCCTGTAATTATATACATCGAAGGAGAAGTATTCATGCCCCAGCATTTTTACCTGTTGTTTCTGCACCGGAAACCCGGGATCGATAAAAAGGGAACCTTCCTTGGTCCGGTCGTTCCTGTTGGCAACAAGGAAACAGATCATCGATCCCATCATTGATCCGACAGTGGGAATGCAGCCGGCAGGACTTATATCGACATTCATAAATAGCTTTATGAATCTCGATGCCTCGTTTTTCAGGATGCGGAGACCGGCAATTTCAGGATATAATGATGCGACACCGTTATGAAGAGCCTCTATTTCAGCTTCAGTGCCTATTGCGGGTGCCGGGATTCCGGGTACACCCATTTCCATCCTGACAAAAGGAATTCCAGTTTTTTGTTCTATCCTGTTGACCAGGGAGACTATTTCACGTATGGAAGCAGTTCCGGGCGATTTTATTCCGGTTGCTTCTTTCAACGCTTCTATTACCTCATCAGGTATTGGAATATTACTCATATAAGACTAAAATTTTCTTTTATCGATTACCCGTTTTGATTTACCCTCGCTCCTTTCAATCATCTTGGGTTCAACAAGGGTCACTTTGATACTCAGCCCCAATGAGCTTTCGAGGTTTTCACTGATGGTTTTACGGAGCGATTCAAGCTGGCTTATCTTGTCGAGGAAGAATGCTTCATCGACCTCGACCCTGAGTTCAAGTGTATCAAGATTGTTAATCCTGTCGACAATGAGCAGGTAATGAGGTTTTATGCCGCTCATTTCCAGAAGTATGTGTTCGAGTTGTGAAGGGAAAAGGTTCACCCCTCTTATTATTAGCATGTCATCGCTGCGGCCCAGGCATTTATCCATTCTCACCAGGGTGCGCCCGCATCTGCATTTACTTGTGGTGATCCTTGTAAGATCGCGTGTGCGGTATCTTATCAATGGCAATCCTTCCTTTGTAAGGGTTGTAAAAACCAGTTCGCCGGTCGTTCCTTCCGGCAGAACCTTCAAAGTCTCAGGATCGATTATTTCGGGATAAAAGTGATCCTCATTTATATGAAGGCCCTCCTGGAACTGGCATTCGCTTGCTACCCCCGGCCCAATTACCTCGCTTAAACCGTAGATATCAATAGCTTTGACCTTAAGCTTGTCCTCAATTTCCCTCCTCATGTTCTCGGTCCAGGGCTCAGCCCCAAAGACGCCTGCTTTAAGCCTGAATTCACTGCGGTCGATTCCGCTTTCCTGAATTGCTTCGGCCAGATAAAGGGCATACGAAGGGGTGCATGCCAGAACCGTGCTTCCGAAGTCGCGCATTATTTCGATCTGGCGCATAGTATTTCCACCGGAGATCGGGATCACCGATGCCCCTATCTTTTCACCGCCGTAATGGAGGCCAAGTCCACCTGTAAAGAGTCCGTAGCCGTAGGCAATCTGGATGAAGTCGTTCCTGTTTGCCCCGGCGGATGTAAGGGTGCGTGCCATCACTTCCGACCAGGTGGAAATGTCATTCCTTGTATATCCCACAACTGTCGATTTGCCGGTTGTTCCTGAAGATGCATGAATCCTGACAATCTCGCTCATCGGGACGGCAAAAAGTCCGAAAGGGTAATTATCCCTCAGATCCTGTTTTGTCGTATATGGAAGCTTTTCGAGGTCATCAATGGAACGGATCTTCTCGGGACCGAGTCCTGCTTCCTGCATTTTATGACGGTAGTATGGGACATTGAAATAAACCCTTTCGACTGTTTCGACAAGACGCTCACTCTGAACCCTCCTCAGTTCATCACGATCCATGCACTCAAAATGCCTGTTCCAGATTTCCATAAAAAAGTCTGCAATATATTAAAAAAACCCACCCCCCGCCCCTCCACCACAAATCTCCCCTGCAATCTGGCTCCTCCCTAAAATTAGCCACCGGCTAATTTCTTAACGGTCGGCCCCCCAGGAGGGGAGCTTTGTGGATCACCCCCACCAGGTTTTTCACCCCCTAATCCCCCCGCAGGGGGGACTTTGAATCCACTATCCGCAAAGCCCCCCCTGGGGGGTTGAGGGGTTAAATCCTATACAATTCACTTGCATTCAGCAACTCCATCTCATGATCCTTCAAAGCCTTAATTGCCTGATCATTATTGCTGCATCTCAAAATAATGATCGCCCTTGATCCGCTCGAAAATGCATAGGTGTATTCAACACTTATATCAAGATCGGAGAGGATCCTCAGCACTTTCGCATAGTATTTTGCCTCATTAGGTGCGCTGACTGAGATGACCTCTGAAATATTGACTGAAAAAAGCTGTTCTTTCAGCAGGGCCTTTGCCTTTTCGGGGTCAGGCACAATCAGCCTCAGAATCCCGAATTCCGATGTGTCGGCAATACTCAGGGCCGTTATGCTTATGTTCTCTTTTCCCAGGACCTCAAGAACTTCCGTGATCCGTCCCGATTTGTTTTCAAGAAAAACCGAAAGCTGGGGAATTATCATATTGTTGAAATTTATTAACTGATTTAATGTTCCTTGTTACCGGTTACTGAATACTGAATACTGAATACTGGTTATTTTTCTATTCTTATCCTTGCATCTACCACTGTAATATCCTTCTGGCTACCGATAAGCGGATTCAGGTCAAGCTCCTTGATTTCTGTAGCAAATCTCAGGAGGCTTGAAAGCCGCACGATTATCTCTGCAAATTTTGACTCGTTAATACCTGGTTTACCGCGGGTTCCCCTTATTATCTTATATGCCCTGAGGCTCTTTATCATTGAATCGGCCTCACTGAATGTAAGCGGGGCAAGTCCGGAGGAAACATCGCCGAGAACCTCGACAAATATACCACCAAGTCCGCAAAGAATAATATGTCCGAACCTGGGTTCATATTTGGCACCGATAAAAAGCTCTGTTCCCGTGAGCATTTCCTGGACCATTACACCGGTTACTCCCTTGATTCTTTTCATTCTTGTGAATTCAGCCTCGAGGTGTTTCTGAGATTTGATATTCAGGGTTACACCGCCGACATCAGATTTATGAACGGGACCCACAACCTTAAGTGCAAGAGGATAACCCATTTTACCGGCAAGTGAGATTATCTCCCCTCTGGAAGTTGCCACGGCCTCTTTAACCAGCGGAATATGTGCAGCCTTGAGAAGTTGCTGTATTACATCAGGAACAAGATATCCGTTTTCAGAACTATCGATTATTTTTCTGATTTTCGGCACATCTATCTTTTCGAGGAAGATCTTTTCCTCCGCAGGGTAAGGAGTGTTGAAAATCCTTGTAAGAGCCCTCCCAAGAACGACCTCATCGGGGAAGTTGACATGTCCTTTGTTCATAAAATCTTCCAGTTCTTCTGAAGAGCTTGAAATTGAAGGAAGGATGGGATAAAGGGGTTTATTGCACTCCACTATTTTCCTGTGAAGAAGAGTGTATATTTCACTCATATCGGTAAGGCCGTTATTTCCGAAAATAACACTCATGCCGTCGATCATATTCAGGTCCTTGTCGACATACTCAATAACTTTGCTGAGCTGATCAATTGTTGCGGTGGCGATCATATCGATCGGATTCACCGCCGATGCCCCCGGGTTCATCATTCCCAGGATTTTGTTCTGATCCTCCGTTTCAAGTTTTGGTATATTCATCCCTCCGGCCGACAAAGCATCGGTGAGCATCACTGCCGGCCCGCCTGCATGGGTAACGATAGCTATATTTCTACCTTTCAGAGGTTTATGCATGAATACAGATGCCACTGTTGTAAGCTCTTCACGGCCTGAACAGCGGACAATGCCGGCTTTCCGGAAGAGTGCTTCAACTGCTGAATCGGAGGTTGCCATTGCCCCCGTATGTGACGAGGCGGCACGGCTTCCGGCCTCCGTCGTACCTGCTTTTATTGCAGCTATTCTGCAACCCTTGCGGATCAATGAGGAGGCGTGATGCAGCAGCTTGTCAGGATTTGGTATTGTCTCGACATAAATCAGCTTGATGGGAGAGCTTTTCACCGGATCATAATTAATGTCCCAATATTCGAGCACCTCTTCAACACCTGTCTGGGCACTGTTGCCAACAGAAAAAACACTTGAAAAGCTTAATCCCTTTGGAAGGGCCGATTCAATAATAAAAAGGGCCGTGGCACCGGAGCCGCTGACGAAGTCGCAGCCCTTTTCGCTGAGCTTTGGAACTGGTGTTGTAAAAACACCATGATATGTTCTCGTAACAACGCCAATGCAATTGGGACCGATAAGGCATCCTCCAGCATTATCAATAAGCGCAGCAATCTCCTTTTCGAGCCTTCGTCCCTCCTCACTGGCTTCGCTGAAACCGGCCGATATGATTATGAAAGCCCTTGCATTCTTTTCCCTGACAAGAATATCAACAACCTCGAAACAGTATTTTGAAGCAATCGCCAGAATAGCAAGATCGACAGCAGGAATATCCCTGATATCCCTGTATGATTTCACACCCTGAATGCAATCCTGTTTGGGATTTACAGCGAAAAGATCGCCGGAATAACCACCGTCAATAATGTTTTTGAGGATTTTGCCTCCCGGTTTTAAAAGATCTTCCGATCCTCCAACAACCACGATGCTGGAAGGATTAATTAGTTTGTCATTTATCATAGCTTGCTTTCAGCCTTTGGTTTGATTAAATAATCGCCGTTCCGATACAGGGTGAATCAGAGACCGCCAAACCGTTTCAGAAAACCAACGTTGCTGGCAACGGTGAATAAGAAGGTTTCAGAAATATAACAAACCACAAACAAAATCTCCCGAACTTTAATGAAAGCAATATACTAAAAATAAATTCTGCAAAACAAAAGAGTGATCATGTTAATTGAACCTGCATCCCAAATGATTATTAAAACTATTTTTGCAACTAATGAGAATAAAAGAAATATTACAACAGGAAGATTTCTCCAGGGAGGATATAATAACTCTTATTTCGTCCCAGGGAGAAGATAGGAGCCTGCTGTTTAGAAAATCGGCTGAAATAAAAGAAAAATACATCGGGAGAAAGGTATGGTTCAGGGGACTTATTGAATTCTCGAATATCTGCAGCAAGGATTGCCTCTATTGTGGAATAAGAAAAGGCAACAAAAACCTGAAACGATACAATCTCACTGACGATGAGATACTTGCTGCAGCAAAATTTGCATATGACAATAAATACGGTTCAATTGCCCTGCAATCGGGCGAACTCGAGAGTCATACCGTAACTGACCGGATTGAAGATCTTTTATACAGAATAAAAGAACTCTCAAAAGGTGAACTTGGAATAACACTTTCAGTGGGAGAACAGGAACCGGAAGTTTATCAGAAATGGTACAATGCTGGTGCTCACAGGTATCTTCTCAGAATTGAAGCCACCAATGAAGCCCTTTACCGCAAGATCCATCCCGGTAATAAAAAGCACGATTTCAAAAGGAGGCTCGATTGCCTTAAAAGCCTCCAGAATATTGGATACCAGACGGGAACCGGAGTGATGATAGGATTGCCATTTCAGACTGTTGATGATCTGGCAGGAGACCTGATCTTCATGAGGGATTTCAATATCGATATGTGCGGAATGGGTCCGTATATTGAACATGCCGATACACCGCTTATCGAATATACGGAGAAACTATGGCCCCTGGCCGAGAGATTTGACATGACTCTGAAAATGATAGCCATCCTCAGGATCATGATGAAGGACATCAATATTGTTGCAGCAACGGCTTTGCAGGCAATCGATCCGATCGGAAGAGAAAAGGCAATTAAAATCGGTGCCAATATAATCATGCCGAATATTACTCCCGGCAAATACCGCGACAGTTATAAGCTTTATGACAATAAACCATGCACTGATGATTCAGCAGAGGATTGCCAGAGCTGCCTCGAGGCAAGGGTGAGCCTGGCGGATACCGAGATTGTTTACGGTGAATGGGGAGACTCTAAACATTATGAAGAACGGCGCAGGGCGCAGGGCGCAGGGCGCAGGGCTATACCTGGAAAGAATTCTTTTTAACTTTGTGTTACTCCGTGTAAACTTCGTGATACTCCGTGGTTAAAAAAAAGAATACCAATAATATGACAAATCCTCATCCAGATTCAAATGAAAAAAACCATCTTATCTTTCATTCTGCTGTTCTCATTTTCATTAATGACAAATTCCCAGGTTACACTCGACTATTACCTGCCGAAAAACATTACTTACAACCACTCAGTTCCTGCTCCTAAACAATTCTTCGGACACGAGATCGGAGAATGGCATCTTACCTATGACAAACTCTATTACTACATGCTTGAGCTTGCACAGATCTCGGATAGGGCAGTATGGGAAGAGTATGGAAGGAGCTATGAGAACCGTCCTCTGGGGCAGCTTATAATCAGTTCACCCGAAAACATTAAGAACCTTGATAATCTGAGGCAGGAACATGAAATGCTTTGCGATCCATCAGTGTCAGCCAGGGCAGATCTGACTGAAATGCCCCTTTTTGTAAAGCTTGGTTATGGTATCCACGGCAATGAATCGAGCGCACAGAACGCTTCCGCACTGGTTGCCTATTATCTGATTGCAGGAGAGAGCATTGTAATGGATGAACTGCTCAAAAACACAATAATACTTATAGATCCGTCACTTAACCCCGACGGAATGCAGAGGCATTCAACATGGGTCAATTCCACAAGGAGCCTCAATAATAACCCTGATCCAGCTTCGATGGAATTCAGTGAAAGCTGGCCGGGCGGAAGGACAAATCATTACTGGTTTGACCTGAACCGCGATTACATAATGCTGCAGCAACCCGAATCGGAGGGACGGGTTGAAGCCTTCCATAAATGGAAACCAAATATAAATACCGATCATCATGAAACGGGAGCCAACGAAACATTCTTTTTCCAGCCCGGAATTCAAAGCCGTAATAATCCCCTTACTCCTAGGGAAAACGGAGAGCTCACGGCCGAGATAGGAAAATACCATGAAAAACACCTTAATTCAATAGGAAGCCTCTATTTTACAGAGGAGAGTTTTGATGATTTCTATGTCGGAAAGGGTTCCTCATATCCTGATATTCACGGATCTGTAGGCATCCTTTTCGAACAGGCAGGTGTAAAAGGACATCTCAGGGATACTCCCGGCGGCCTGTTATCTTTCCCGTTTGCCATAAGGAACCAGTTCTCAGTATCGCTGTCGACGCTTGATGCTGGTTTGAACATGAGGATCAAGCTTCTGGAGAGCCAGAGAAATTTTTACAGGGATGCCCTTATCGAGGCTGACAAGCATCCTGTTAAGGCTTATATCTTCAGCGAACCAGGAGATAATGCGAGAGTCTCAGAATTCATAAATATCCTGTTACAGCATAGGATTAAAGTATTCCGGACAAACCGGGAAATCATTAAAGACGGTGTAACCTACAGGACGGAGAACAGCTTTGTGGTTCCCCTCAGCCAGCCGGAATACCGATTTATAAGGAGTCTTTTTGAACCGGTCACCGAGTTCACCGACAGTCTCTTTTATGACACATCCACCTGGGTGCTTCCGATGTCATTCAATCTTAACAGTTCCGCCATTACAATTCCCAAAGAGATGACAGGATTGACAGGCCGGGAAGTCTCTGAATCACCTGTTACTCCTGGGAGTATTGAGTCCGTTTCAAATCCATATGCCTGGCTATTTGAATGGAACGAGTATTATTCACCAAAAGCACTATATTATTTTCAGAAACTTGGTCTGAAAACCAGGGTGGCAACTGAAAGCTTTGTTTACGATGACGGCACGCTTAAAAAGAAATTTTCTCAAGGAACTATTATAATACCGGTCGCAGGACAGCCGGTTGAAGGCGATGAACTTTACAGGATAATTCAGGATAAATCAAAGGATTTCGGAATTACTGCTTACGGTGTACAAACCGGCATGACGAAGGAAGGGATAGACCTTGGGAGCAACAGGATACTGGTCCTTGAAAAACCATCTGTTGCAATGCTGGCAGGCGACGGTGCCAACAGCGGTGATGCAGGGGAGATCTGGCACATGCTCGACACAAGATTCAGCATACCGGTTACAATGATTACAGCTTCACGGTTCGGGTCAGCTGATTTGAGTAAATATAATGTCCTGATAATTACCGGATCGCCGGATATCAGTCCTTCAGGGATTGAGAATATAAGAACGTGGAACAGGAACGGTGGAACAATAATCGGATATGAAGCCGGCAACAACTGGCTGTCAAGGAACAAGTTCGCCGAGATAGAATTCCTTCCTGCTGTTACTGATAAAAAGAAGGAAGGAGTGTACCTCAATAGGTCCGCCGACAGCCAGGTTCAGCAGATCCCCGGTTCGATCTTCAGAACAAAGCTCGACCTATCGCATCCGTTATGCTTTGGCTATATAAGGGATATCCTGCCGGTGTTCAAGTCGACAGTTACAGTGGCAAAGAAAGATCCGAACATCTACAATAATCCAATCGTCTATACCAATGATCCGTTACTCAGCGGCTATTGCACAAAAGAGAATATCGAAAGGCTTAAGGGGGCTCCGTTTGCCAGCGTTCATGGAAGGGGAGTGATCTCCCTGTACGACAACACAAATTTCAGGGCGTACTGGTACGGAACTAACAAGGTGTTTATGAATGCGATATTTTTCGGACAGATAATAAGATAGGCATAACGGCTAACGGCGTAACGGCGTTAAGGCATAACGGAGTAACGGCGTAACGGAACCTTCTAAGCTCCCCTCCTTTGGAGGGGTGGGGGTGCGTTATAAACCCGTTTCAGATACCTTTTCCTCCAGTAGATTCTTCGCCAGTGTTAATAATTCAAAATAAAGTGAGGAATCATTTAATTCATCAGGAACAATATTTAAGAATTTTATAATTTTTCTATTGTTTCTTAAATATTTTAAGCTAGTTTTGGCCAACGCTTAACAGAATTAAATGAATATTAATCATTACCGTCATAATTACTATTATTGCGGCTTCAGGAGGGAAGTCTTGATATAGTGTAATGATGATAACACAATATAAAATTAAGGCTTACCGGATTCGATAAGCCTTTTTTATTTTCAATAACCTTAACTTAATAAATATGGATAAAACTTCGACAAACGGGACAGTAAAATTTTTCAGCAGGACGCAGATTCCTCTTGAGATGCACAAGGTAAAGGTGGTTCAGGCCCTTAATCTTGTACCTGTCGGGCGGCGCCTTGAGGCAATCGGTGAGGCAGGCTACAACTCTTTCCTGCTTAAAACAACTGATGTTTTCCTCGACATGCTTACTGACAGCGGGACAAATGCACAGAGCGATGCCCAGATCTCCAAAATGTTCATCGCCGATGAGGCTTACGCAGGATCACAAAGCTTTACCCGCTTCGAGCAGAGTATCTTACAGGTTTTCGGGAAAAAATTTGTCCTGCCGGTGCATCAGGGACGTGCTGCGGAAAATATTCTTGGAAAATCGTACGTAAAGGATGGTTCGGTTGTCCCGACAAATTATCATTTTACGACAACATTGGCACATATCATGCTTAACGGGGGAAATGTCCTGGAACTTTATGCTGATGAGGCGATGAAAGTAAGGAGCTCTCATCCTTTCAAGGGCAATATGGATATAAGTAAACTGGAAGATGCCATCAAGAATGCCGGGCCGGAGAACATCCCGTTTATCAGGATGGAGGCATCGACGAATCTTCTAGGGGGGCAGCCGTTCTCAATGGATAATTTAAAGGAGGTAAGAAAGGTTGCTGACAAATATGGAATCATTATTGTCCTGGATGCCAGTCTGGTTGGCGAAAATGCATATTTCATAAAAGTGAGGGAAAAAGGATATGAGTCCAGTTCGCTTGGCTCCATCCTTTTGGAGATGAGCAATATGTGCGACATAATATATTTTTCAGGCCGTAAGGTAAGTTCTTCCAGGGGAGGTGCAATCTGCACAAACAGCCCTGACGTCTTTAACCGTCTGAAATTCCTGCTTCCTGTTTATGAAGGATTTCTTACGTACGGAGGCATACCGATCAAGGAAATAGAATCAATGGCTGAAGGTTTGAAAGAAACCATCGATGAAAATGTCGTGAGCCAGTCACCCGCCTTTATCAATTATATGGTGCAGGAGCTTGACAAACTCGGGATCCCTGTTATAATGCCAGGCGGAGCCCTGGGATGCCATGTTGATGCAGGCCAGTTCCTTGATCATCTTCCACAGACTGAATATCCGGCCGGCGCTCTTATTGCGGCCTTTTATATTATCTCCGGGATCCGCGGGATGGAACGCGGAACAATGAGCAATAACAGGGACGAGAAAGGGAATGACATCCTCGCTGACCTTGAGCTTATGAGGCTTGCAGTACCGAGGAGAGTGTTCACATTATCGCAGATCGAATATGTAATTGACAGGCTGAACTGGCTGTATCAGAACAGGGAACTTGTCGGAGGTCTCAGGTTTACTGAGGAACCGGCTTTGCTCAGGTTCTTTATCGGCAGGCTTGAACCTCTGACCGACTGGCCTCAGAGGCTTGCAGCAAAATTCAGAAGCGATGTAGGGGATAGTTTGTAGAGGCACGGATATATAACCACCAAGGCTCCCCTCTTGGGGGGCCGAGCGTCAAAAAAGGATCCGGTGGATCATTTTAGCGAAGGAGCCAGACTGCAGGGGAGATTTGTGGTGGAGGGACTCGGGGTGGGTTAATATTATCAGAACACCATTTTTCTCAGGATTACTTTAGGTATCTTCTGCAGATCCTTTTCAAGCAGATCCATCTGGATCTCATCACCGATGAGCTCGATGATTATAAGTCCTGCAGGCTCGCCAAGGAATTCTTCATTTACGCCAAGCCGGGTGCGGATAACGCACCCGTATGATGTGAGGGTTTTCTGGATTAAGACTATGGTTTCACGTTCCTTTTTCTCAACCAAGATACCCATTATTCTCAGAGCTCCCTCTTCGGATGTGAAATTGACAAATGGCTTGCTGTCATCGAATGTCATTTCACGGACATCAATTCCTCCAAGATCCTTCAGCTCGGAATAAAGTCTTCCCATCTCTATCGCACTTCCCGTAAGATGGAGAATGATATATGCCTCGCGGCTGCATAGTTCAGTTGAAAGCTCATGAAATCCCAGACGTGTTGTTATTACACTGGAGTACCTGGAAAGGATACCCTGAGTCAGACCGGCTTCCTTGATCCTGTCGATGATTTTAATCCCTAGAATCTTAATCATATTCTATTGACATTGGTTAATATTAGTAAAATGCAGGGGCGGGGGGCAGGGGGCAGAGGGCTTATGGTAAAAGGATTTCAGCTCCTTGCCCCCTGCTCCCTGCAACCTGCCTTAAAAATACAGGTCCCTCTCCCCTTTCTTTATCATTTCGATCTTTTCCCTTGTTTTGGCTGCAACAGCGGGCTCAAGTGTCTGAATGTTCTTGTCAATTACATTCCATCCCTTTTGGGCAACATCGGCATTTGCATAATCGCACAGATACTCCGAAAGGGTGAGAATTGCATTCGGTGTGCAGAACCTTTTTATGAACCCCGGCACCGAGAACTCCATAAAATGCTCACCTGTTCTTCCCATCCTGTAACATGAGGTGCAGAATGAAGGAAGGTATCCGTTCGTAAGAAGCTCATCGATAACATCGGCAAGTGACCTGTCGTCGTTAATCTTGAACTGTTCCCTGTTAAGGTTCTGAACCTCGTTTTTCGAGTCGGAGTACGATCCTATCTCGAGTTTGGTTCCCCCGTCGATTTGTGAAACTCCATACTGTATCACTTCACGCCTGACATCGGGAGTCTCCCTTGCAGTAAGTATCATACCGGTGTAGGGGACAGCCAGTCGAAGGATCGGCACCAGCTTCTTGAAATCCTCATCGCTGGTCTGATATTTATTACTTATGTTGAGGCTCAGTGCATCCTTAATACGGGGAAAGGAAATCGTGTGGGGTCCGACATCATAGCAGGCTTCCAGATGATTGGTATGGCGAACAAGTCCGAGCACCTCAAATCGCCAGTCGTACAATCCGAAAAGTGCTCCGATGCCAACATCATCAATACCTGCTTCCTGTGCTCTGTCGAGCCCTGTAAGGCGCCATTCAAAGTCCTTTTTCTTTCCTCCGAGATGGTACCATGAATATGCCTCCCTATGGTATGTCTCCTGGAAGATCTGGTATGTGCCTATGCCAGCTTCGCCTACTTTCCTGAAGCCATCGATATCGAGGGGGGCGGCGTTAATGTTAACTCTTCTTATTTCGCCATGCCCTTTTTTGACTCCGTAGACTATTTTTGCGGTATGGGCAATATAATCGGCAGAATAGTCGGGGTGTTCACCATAGACAAGGATAAGTCTTTTCTGGCCGTTATCTTCAAGAGCCTCCACTTCCCTGATGATCTCCTCATCGGTCAGTGTCTTACGGATCGCATCCCTGTTTGAAGTCCTGAACCCGCAATACTGGCAATTATTGGTGCATTTGTTGCCTACATAGAGCGGGGCAAAAAGGACAATCCTGTTGCCATAAACCTTTTCCTTCAGCTCGCGTGCCCCGGCCCTGATCTCTTCAAAAAGGTCTGTTCCGACCGAATTAATAAGTACAGTGGTCTCTTCAAGGGTCAGGCGGTGCTTACCGAGCGATTTTGCAATTACATCACGTACTCTTGCTTTGTCTGGCTTAACGGTATTTATCAGATTCCATATCTCGTCCGGATCAATGAATGGTTTCATCCGCTGATCGGGGATGCTCAATTTTTCAGGAGAAAATCTCATTTAATTCAAATTATATTGCCTTGCAAATATACTTATTAAACGGGCAGGTAATCCTTGCGTTTGATGATGTTGCTGGGTGCTAGGTGCTGGGTGCTCTTTGCTGGATTTATTCTTCGGTCTTCGGTCTTCGGTCTTCGGTCTTTCAGAAACCCACCCCCAACCCCTCCACCACAAGTCTCCCCTGCAGTCTGGCTCCTCCCTAAAATTGCCCACAGGGCAATTTCTTAACGGTCGGCCCCCCAGGAGGGGAGCCGGAAAGGACGGTCTTAGTCTTCCGTCATCGGTCATCGGTCATCGGTCTTAGCCACCATCTAAAATATCAGCTCCGATATCTCAGTTCTTGATACTTTGAGCCAGCGGGCGGAATCGGATTGATCTGACAGGTTTACGGAGCCATGGATCCTTTTATGGAAGAAAATAGTTGTGTCGTGACCAAGCCTTACCGGATCCCCGTCCAGAATATTAAGCAGTACCTCCCTCCCATTCTCAGATGTTTCATAAATTATAACCATTCCTTTTGAATCCCTGCTGTCGGTTTTTAACGATACGGCATATATTCCAGGAGCAGGCAGGAGCTTGCATTCTTCAGTAAGGGGGACTTTGGCAAGATTGATCTCATAGAAGTTATTCCGGTACTGGTATCTTTCCGGTTTTCCCATAACTATATAATAATGATCGAGATACGCGTTAGCTTTTTGAATGAAACCGTCGTTTATTGCCTGACGTATCTTTGTGGAACTTACTGTTTCGTGCATTACTTCCTGTTCAGGAATCTCCTCCGCCTCAAAATTGTACTTTTCGCGCAATGCCCAAAGCTGTTTGTAATCGCCCTCCTTGTTAAAACCAAAATGATGATTGAAACCGGCAACCACCACTTTGGCCCTGAGGATCCCGTGAAGATAGTCACGTACAAACTCTTCACTTGTGATCTTCGAGAAGTCCCTTGTGAATTCAACAATGATAATATTGTCGAGTCCGGCTTTCCTGAGAAGCTCAAGTTTTTCCTCCTGTGAATTTATCAGCTTGAGATCCTTGCCGGCGGTTTCGGGATAGAGGACCTTTCTTGGATGCGGATAAAAAGTTATCAGGACGGATTCACCATCATACTTTTCAGCAAGCATCTGCAGCCTGTTGAGTATTGTTTTGTGACCGATGTGAACACCATCGAATGAGCCTGTTGTCACTACAGGATTCCTGATTGCCGTGGCTTCAGTGAAACTTCTGAAAATCTTCATGCTGAATCCATTTTATGGCTGAAGTCTGTTCTCCTTGACGAAGTAGGCAACTTTTTCGATTGAAGTTATCATATCGTACTCCTCAAGGTAAACACCCGAAGGGACATTAAGGGGTATCGTAGTGAAATTAAGTATCCCTTTAATCCCATAGCGGACTGTTTCCTCAGCAATCTCAATTGCAAAATCAGACGGAACGGTGAGAATCGCGATCTTAATATCAAGCTCGGGTATCATCTTTTCAAGCTCGCCGTAAGAATAACATTTAACACCCGAGATGACTTTATTTATCTTCTGGGGATCGTTATCAAATGATGCAACAAGGTTCAGCTTTGATCTTTTCCCCTTGAAATAGCCGGCAACCGCTCTTCCGAGGTTCCCGATACCGATAACGGCTACATTAATGCCTTCCTCGGTATCAATTATCCTGCTAATGGCGTTGATGAGCTCCTTCACATCGTAACCCTTCCTGTTAACGCTTGAGTATCCTATCAGCATCAGGTCGCGGCGCACCTGAACAGCCGTGATATGGAGCCTGGATGCGAGATGGTGTGAATAGATAAAGTTCCTGTTTTCATCCAGGCATGTCAGCAACGTCCTTCTGTATTCGCTGAGCCTTTCGATTGTTTTTCCTGGCAAAGTGTTCATGATTGACAGATGTTTTTAATTGGGTTTTTTTGGAAGACGTACCGTAAATGTTGTGCCGACATCGGGGACACTATTAACATCGATGGTGCCTTTATACAGCTCAACAACCTTTTTAACTATTGATAGCCCGAGACCGCTTCCGCTAATATTTCTTGTCTTTTCATTCTTGATCCTTACGAACTCTGAGAATAGTTCCTCCCTGTCAGCTTCATTTATACCTATACCGGTATCCGAGAAAACAATTATCACCTCACTCTCATTTTCGTCGATAATTATTTCAGCTTTCCCTCCCCTCTTGTTGTACTTGACGGAATTGGAAACAAGATTATTGAAGATGATCTCCATATCAGTGGGATCGGCCATGATCACCGCATCCTTTTTAATTCCGAGATTCACCGACACCTCCATCTGAATGGCATATGGCCTGACAGTTACAATTGCATTTTCCGCGATATTTGATACATGAACCTCTTCGATCTTTTCATCCTTGCGTTCAAGCCTGATCTTTGTAAAATCGAGAAGGTCCATTATAAGGTTTCTCATACCCTGAATTCTCTGGAGCGATCTTTCAATGGGAGTGGCATAATCTTCAATCCTGTCGCCCGACTCCTTTTCCTGCATCATTCTCAGGTAACCTTCAACAGCGTTAAGTGGAGCTTTTAATTCATGCGATAAAACAGAAAGGAACTGGTATCTGACCTTTTTCCCTTCCTGGTTCATCTTGTGCGTTATACGCTTCAGATACTGCTGTTTTGTAATGTTCTCGATGCTCGATTTAAGCTCCTGGGGTGTGAATGGTTTTGGCACGAAATCGGTGGCTCCGAATTTATGCGCTTTCAATGCAACATCGAGCGAGGCATATGATGTTATCATTGCGACCACAATATCATATTTTTTATTCCTGATATACTCAAGCACTTCGGTCCCCTGAATTCCCGGAAGCTTATTGTCAAGAAGGACAATATCAGGTAATTCCCTGTCAATTATAGCTATGCCTTCCTCTCCTGTTGCAGCCTCAAGCACTTCATATGAATAGTCCTCATCCATAAACGGATAATTGACCTGAAAGTGGTTCAGGATCCTCGAGACTCCCGACCTGATGCCAGGCTCATCATCAACAACAAGAACCTTTAAAACAGCCATATCATATTTTTAAAAGTTTCATTACCTCCTGATCGAGCTGCTCGGGCCTGATACCTTTTTCAAGGTACCTGTCGGCCCTTATCCATGTTTTCTCAGCTTCCGAGTCGAGACTGAAGGAGATACCTGTCTCATGGGCAACAGCAGTAGCAAGTATTACAGGTACATCAGGATATTTCCTTTTTATCTTGTAACAAAGTATAAATCCGCTGTCATCGTTTTCCATCATCAGGTCAAATATCGCAAGATCAGGTTTCATCTTCGATATCACTGATTCCGCCTCAGCCTGGCTTTCAACAGCCACCGTTCTGTACCCTGCCCTCTCCAGGCTTGATATTGTCTGA
Source organism: uncultured Bacteroidales bacterium (assembly GCA_963696535.1). Classification (GTDB taxonomy): domain Bacteria; phylum Bacteroidota; class Bacteroidia; order Bacteroidales; family VadinHA17; genus LD21. Next base: position 105,337 of record CAVOKP010000013.1, on the reverse strand, counting down.
AAAAGGTAATCAGGGTCATCATCTGCTACAAGAATGGTATAGTCGCTTTTTCTCATTTTTAATTATTATAATTTTTAAAACCCACCCCCAACCCCTCCACCACAAATCTCCCCTGCAGTCTGGCTCCTTCGCTAAAATGATCCACCGGATCATTTTTTGACGCTCGGCCCCCCAAGAGGGGAGCCTTGGGAAAGTCCTCTTCGCTGGCGCGGATTTGCAATCCGTGCCCGTTCACTTTGGCCCCGATTGCAAACCGGCGCCAGCAGAAGGTCATTCTTTCCTGCGGGGCAAAATTATTTTAAAACTCGTTCCTGTTGGCCCTTTGGCCAGATCCGTATTCGATTCAACAGTAATCTGTCCCTTGTGCATCTTTACAATTCCATAAGTAGTTGCCAGGCCCAGGCCTGTTCCTACTCCTATCCCCTTTGTAGTAAAGAACGGTTCGAAGATCTTGGCTTTGTCATCTTCCAGTATACCGGTTCCGGTGTCTTTTACTGTTATTGAAACATCGCTCAGTGTATCCTCAAGGATCAGTTCAATTGTACCTCCTGAGGGCATTGCATCAATAGCGTTTTTAATAAGGTTTGACAGGACCTGAGTCATCTGCTCGACATCGAGCATTGCATCAGGGTTGGTAGTCTTGTCATTCACCGAGATACTTACTTTTTCAGGGGCAATAATGCTTTCAAGGCTGTGGTCAGCAAGTTCCCTGATGTTTATGAGCTGATGATTGACCTGATTCTTTCGTGCGAAGTTCAATAGTCCGGCAACTATTTTCTTGCATCTTCCCGCCTGTTCTACTATAAGCTGCAGGTCCTCTCTTACGGGAGCATCCGAAGGACTCTCGTCCAAAAGTATGTTGCTGTACATAATTACAACGCCCAGGGGATTATTAAGCTCGTGAGCGATCCCTGCCGACAGCTGGCCCATATGTGCGAGTTTTTCAGACTGCTTCAGAGCCTGCTGCATTGATGAGAGTTTTTCATTCGATAATGCAAGCTCCTTAACTGAATTATGTAGCTTCTCAATTGTGTACGGAAGGCACATTTCGACCTCTGCCAAACCCCTCTTTATTGCAATAGCGTGTTCAACACAGCTTTCATAGCCGCAAGCACCGCAATCGAGCTGGTCCTTTTTTGTAAACTTTCCCATTGAGGCAAGGACCTCTTCGATCCCTTCCGTGATATTTATTTCGGGGCGATGATCCTCTGCCCTGTGACGGATTGAAAGATCGAGAGTCGAGTATTCATCAAATGCCTTCTGCCATTTTTCCGTATCAAGTTCCTTCATCTTGGCATTTGCATAGGAACTGACCAAAACCCTCCGGTTATATTGTTTCCCGCTTTTTGATAATCCGGGGCCCATTATACATCCCTCACAGCACAAAAGCTCCATATGCTGATTTTTGATCAGCCCGGCTTCATACTCCTTCAGGGCGCCCTGGAAATCAATCCTTCCCTCTGCCGCAATTATATTCCCTGTAATGGCATCATCATTTATGTTTGCAGTCTGAAGAAGTCCGCGGGTTACCGGGAAAATTGCCCCCCTTCCGCCAACTGGTTCATCGAAATCAACAGGATTGCTGTTTTCGGGCTTTATATTGAAAAGATCAAATAATTCCCGGAGCTCGCTGAAAGTAATAACTTCATCAACTTCAGTGCTTTCAGCTTTTTTTGCAACACACGGACCTATGAACACTATCTTTGCATCACTGCTGTACCTGGAGCGGATCACCCTGCTCATAGCCACCATTGGGGAAACGATAGGGGCAAGCTTATCAATAAGGTCAGTATGATAATGCTTGATATAGTTTACTATTGAAGGGCAATCGGAGGTTATATAGTAATCCGTGTTATCTTCAATCAGCTTTTTATATCTGTCAGCCACAAGGTCAGCGCCGAAAGAGACTTCATGAACATACTTGAAACCAAGCTTCTTAATCATCCCGATCAATACCCTGTGATCCTCAATATCGTGGAATTCAGCTGGAAAACTGGGAGCAATCATCGCGAAGGCATCACCTTTTGCCTCAAGCAGATTTAGGACCCTGTCGGTAGTATTCAGAAAAACCTTAGCCCCCTGGCTGCACACCTTTGTACAGTTACCGCATCCGATGCACCTTTCATCGATCACTTCCGCCTGCCCTCCGACGATACGGATAGCCTTTGCAGGGCACTCCCTTACGCAGGTGTAGCATGTACGGCACAGTTCTTTAATTGTGTAAACTAACATTTCCTTCTTTTTTTGCCCCTAAATCCCCTAAAGGGGACTTTTAAGAACCCCCTTTAGGGGGCAGGGGGCTTTACAACAAAACATTCCTCTTCTCAAAATGCGTATAAAAAATACTCTGCTGGCGTGGATTTGCAATCCGTGCCCATTCTTAACCCACCTCTCAATCCTTTCTTTCACCCCTAAATCCCCTAAAGGGGACTTTCCTTTTAACCCCCTTTAGGGGCAGGGGGTTACTTCCGCTGGCGCGGATTTGCAATCCGTGCCCATTCTTAACCCACCTCTCAATCCTTTCTTTCACCCCTAAATCCCCTAAAGGGGACTTTCCTTTTAACCCCCTTTAGGGGGCAGGGGGTTACTTCCGTTGGCGTGGATTTGCAATCCGTGCCCATTCTTAATCCACCTCTCAATCCTTTCTTTCACCCCTAAATCCCCTAAAGGGGACTTATAAGAACCCCCTTTAGGGGGCAGGGGGTATTACAACAATACATTCCTCTTCTCAAAATGCGTATAAAAAATACTCTTATCTGAGATTTCCTTATTTTCCTTCAGAAGCTTTTCAAAAAGGTTTATCAGTGCCGGGGACTTGCACGGCAGGTTTATTGCTTCAGTCTCATCAGCCTGATAAACCAGTTTTGCCCTGTTTTTCAGATCATCCTTTGAAGATATAAACGGCAAGCCTGCGCCATGAACACACCCTCCCTGGCATGTCATCACCTCAATCAGGTCGTATTTTATACCGGCTGATTTTGCTGCCCTGAGTTTTTCCAATCCCGTAAGACCATCGACAACCGCGACTTTTAGTTCTTTGTCCCCGATTTGAACCGAACATTCCCTGAAAGCACCTGATGCATGCAGTTTCTTAAAGGTCTGCCTGTCGATTTCCCTGCCATTTGCCTTGTAAAACAGCAGCCTGACAGCCGCTTCAGCAAATCCGCCTGATACTTCAGCCAGTACGGCTGAAGAGCTTCTACCGCTCAATGGTTCATCAGCAGGCTCCCTCTCTGTATTTGTAACATCTATGCCATTCAGCCGTATCAATCGTGCAAGTTCGCGTACAGTCATCACTGAATCAACATCACTGATGCCCTTCCTCATCATTCCATCGCGGCGTGCCTCATATTTCATTGCCATGCATGGTGTTACTGAAACTGAGAATATCTGTTCAGGTTTAACCCCAAGTTGATCAGCAACGAGAGTCTTAATAAGAATCCCTGTGATCTGCTGTGGTGACTTCACCGTTGAAAGCTGGGGTAAAAGCGATGGTACAAACTGTTCGGCATATTTAACCCATGCGGGACAGGCTGTAATAATCAGTGGCTTATCTGACTTTTCGTCAATATTTCTTAAAAGCTGGTCTGTCATTTCGGTGATACAAACATCCGTTCCCGTCCCGGTGGTAAAGACCTTGTCGAAACCGATCTTGCGGAGTATTGCATTAAGGTTCTTGTCAAAATCCCTGCCATATTTTATTCCAAGCTCTTCAGCAATGCCCGAAGCCACAAGAGGGGAATACTGGATCGCCTTAACTATATCATGCTTGTTAAGATACTCCTGCACCTCAGTAATATTATGCTTCTCATGGAGAGCGCCAGTCGGACAGACAAGTACGCACTGTCCGCAATGGATGCAGCTTGAGAAGTTAAAATCCTTATCCATTGCAGCTCCGACATGTGTTTGCCGACCGCGGTTTATGAAATCGAGTGAAGTGGCTGTGACCACCTCTTCACAAACCCTTATGCATCTACCGCAGAGAATACATTTTGACAGTTCCCTGACAATAGCGGGACTGGACTGATCGAGGCGCTGTTTTATTTTCTTAGCCTTTATACGTCTTTCCCTTATATTCAATTCTTCAGAAAGCCGCTGCAATTCACAGTTCAGGTTCCTATCGCAATAAAGACAATCGTCGGGATGGTTTGAAAGCAGAAGCTCGACAATTGTTTTCCTTGCGGTGATCACCCTCGGAGAGTGAGTTCTTATCTTCATCCATTCCTCTACAGGCTGGGAACATGCGGTAACAAGCCTCTCCCTCCCTTCGACCTCGACGACACACATTCTGCAGGCGCCGGTCGGAGTAAATTCCTTCATCCTGCAAAGCGTTGGTATAATAATACCGTTGCGGTTAAGAGCCGAGAGGATTGTTTCTCCTTTTTCGGCTTTGATCTTCTTGTTATTTACCTGAATTGTGAAAAGCATTTTTTTTGTTGCTATTTTTTACCCACCCCCTATCTTCCACGAGGGGAGCTAAAGGTTGCTTGTTGCTGATTTTTACCCACCCCAAGCCCCTCCAGGAGGGGGCTAAGGGATTACATCGCGTCTTCGGTCCCCGTTCATGGGTCTTCGGGTCATCGGTCTTCGTCTGTTATTTTACAATCACCGCACTGAATTTACACACATCATAACATATTCCGCAGCCTATACATTTATCTTCAACAATAAAGTATGGTTGCAGACGGGTTCCATAAATCGCGTTAACAGGGCACTTCCCGGCACATACTGTACAGCCAGTGCATTTCTCGACGTTGATTGTAAATGTCCTTAGACCCCTGCAGACATTTGCCCTGCATTTCCTGTCGAAAATATGTTCCTCGAATTCCTCCCTGAAGTTTCTGAGTGCACTTACAAACGGATTGGGGGCTGTTTGTCCCAGACCGCACAATGATGTATCCTTCATCACTGCCGAGATTGTTTCAAGCTGCATTACACCTTTGAACCTCTCAAGTGTTGTACCTGAATCCTCATTGGCAGGCTTCTTAATTACACTTTCCAGGATTTCGAGCATTCGGCCGGTACCTTCCCGGCATGGGATACATTTTCCGCAGCTCTCCTTTCTTATAAACTCCATATAATACCTGACAAGATCGACCATACAGGATGTTTCGTCGATCACTACGAAACCCCCTGCACCCATACCGAATCCCTTCTGCTTCATAGCATCAAAATCGACAGGAGTCTCAAGATCCTCAGATGTTATAAATGATCCTGAGGCGCCGCCAAGCTGAATGGCTTTGAATTCCTTACCATCCCTTATTCCGTCGATTATGTCATCCATTACAGATTTAAGGGTTGTTCCCATTTCGACTTCAACAACGCCCGACATTCTGCCTCGTCCGGTAATGGAAAAGATCTTTGTGCCGGGGCTCTTCTCTGTTCCAAAGCTCCGGAACCATTCAGGACCGTTCTGCATTATGAGAGGAACATTCATTATCGTCTCAACGTTGTTGATAACCGTAGGTTTGCCTGAAAGTCCGTTAGTTGTCGGATAAGGGGGTTTGAGCTGCGGCATTCCGCGTTTTCCCTCAAGGCTGTTTATAAGGGCAGTCTCTTCACCGCATACAAAAGCACCAGCCTCAATTCTTATCGTAATATCGAGGTTATAACCGCTCGAATAAATGTTATGCCCGATAATCCCGTATTCCCTGGCCAGGTCTATTGCCCTTTGGACCCTTCTATGGGCATGATCAGAGCCTGCTTTAAGATACAATATCGCATTCGAAGCGCCGATAGCATAGGCAGCGATTGCCATTCCTTCAATAAGGCGGTGAGGGTCACTTTCGAGAACAGTCTTGTCGCTGAACGAACCCGGATCGCTTTCCTTGGCATTGCAGATAAGGAATCTGGCATTTGCAGGGGTCTGAAGAGCCTGCTTCCATTTGAGGCCCGTCGGATATCCGCCTCCGCTCCTGCCCCGGAGGCCGCTGCGTTCAATCAAATCACAAACCTCATCGTATGTATAATGCCGGATAGTTTTTACATATGTTCGGTAACCTCCCCTTGCAATATATTCCTCAATGCTCTCAGGATCATAGCATCCGCAATTGCCAAGTACTATTCTTTTCTGACAGGCAAAAAACGGCAGATCCTGCATAAAGGATATACCTGGCCATAATTCAAATCCTTTCGATCCTGACTGGCCAAGAAGATCATCCTCGTTAATATCGTTATGAAAGACCCCGTTAAGCAGCGGTTCAACTTTTTCTTCGGTAATGTTCCTGAAGAACAGCTTATTCTTTCCCGGCATCTGGATACATACAACAGGTTCAAAGTTGGCCGGACCGATGCATCCCACTTTTATGACATGAGAAACATGGTTATTTTCTCCAATATAAGTTTTAATGGCATTGTATGTCTTGTCGGAACCGGCAATAATGCTGCTTGTATTTGAAGAGACATGGATCACGGGCACATCGGTTCTGTCGCGGCGTACCTGCTGCAATACCTTTTCCGTTTCAGGCGAAAGGGTATCGGATTCAAATAACAGTACCTTTTCAACAAGGAATGTCTTTAAATCTTCCATTTAGTCGTTATCAATAATGTACTTCAGTTTCTTAATAAGATCAGGAATCTGTTCGGGACGCACATGGATCTGGTACTCACCATTAACCATTATCACAGGACCGTGATAGCAGCCTCCCATGCATGAAACTATATCCAGACTGAAGTTCCCGTTCCTGGTAGTCTGTCCGGCGGTTATCTTCAGTTCTTCCTTAAATTTATCAAGAACCAGTTGGGATCCATTCATAAAGCATGATGTGCCATGACAAACCTTAATTTGTATCCTGCCGGTGGGGATGAACCTGAACTGGTCGTAAAATGTAGCCAGTCCGAATATCTTGGTGGTGCTTAGTCCGAGGTGGCTTCCTACTTTTACGATGGCCTCCTCTGACAGGTATCCGTTTTCAACCTGTAATTCCTGCAGGAGAGGTATCAGGTCTTCGCGTTTGCCCTGCCTGTATTTTTTAAGGATAGTATCGAGATCTGCTGCCATTCAGATGCCTCCGTTAATGTCCTCAAATATAATGATTTTTATTGTTACAAAATGAACATTGTTATTTTATTAACAATAAAAAAATTTCTCATTGGATGGAATATGCATGCTTGATTTTATAAATATCTCGTCCCTACGGGACGGTTCCGTTAGGAACATAATATTTATAGAAAACCAAAAACACCGATTTAATAAATCCCGTAGGGATGAAATAAAATGCATGTTTGATTCTAGAAATATCTTGTCCCTCTGGGACAATTCCAACAGAAATTAAATATGCATTATCTAGAAATATCTCGTCCCTACGGGACGGTTCCGTCAGGAACCAGATCAGCCCTGGGCAAATTAAACCCTTATTTGACCATAAAACACTCAGAGTCGTTGCAAAACAGGCAAAGATTTAGCCACCGGGAGAACCGCTACTTTTTCGGGATTATAACTATAAGCAAATGGTTATCATCCTCTTTCACTGATTCTGCAAGCTTTTCGAGTTCGGCTTTCCTGCCGGGATTTTTTACTTCTGCTTTCCGGAATTCATCACCCGACATATGGGTCTTGAATTTAAGGGCATCTGTCCAGGAATAAATTATTCCATTGCATGCAAATTTTGGTTCGATATTGATCCCCCCTGATATATCATCTTTCAGCAGAATCTTGCCGTCGAACGGATGACTTTGCCCCGTGTTTTTATCATAAACTCCCCAGGTGACACCCTGCTGATATGAGTACTTGTAAAAAAGATATCCTTCGACCTCAAGTACTTCAGACAGATGAAGAAATGCGGCAGCAGGGCTGGTGCCAGAACCAGAGCTCATATCCGGCATCGGTACATTGGCCAGAAAATCGGTTGTCATGCCTTTTCCACCCGTATTCAGAATCACATATGGAACGAACATGTTATCCTTGTTAATTGTAAACATTGTATCATTAAGAAATCCCTTGATCCTTATTGTTTCATCGAACTTATTAATTATAATATCAGAACTGAATCCCATTACCACTTTTGAGTTTCTTGTGAAACTGTAAAAGTTCGGCCTTTTAAAAAGAGTATCCCCTTCCGGGGTGATCCCGACACACTGGTATTTATTTTCCCCTGTCGATGTTGTAAATGACAATAAAATATTGTCCTGATCCGGAAGAAAGTCACAATACTGAGGCTGCAATTTAAGATCAAGCTGTTTCATCATAGCTAAACCGGTGTCCGTTTCATTGTAGAAATAGAGTTTCCCCCTTGTTAAGACAATCATCAGGTTCTTTTCCGGTTTAATATCATAATCAGAGAGATAAACATACTCATTCGGGCCCCTTCCCTGCTGGTCAAGCTTATAGAGAAATTTACCCGATCTGTCGAAGCAAAGAATCTCACGTACGGTATTAATATAGAATTTGTCATTGGCTGCTTTAAAGTAATTAACGAATCTCAATAATGCCTCCGGAGATGTCTCAAGAGGGATATACTGGATATCGGTGGCTATTTCCGAGAGGTTTTTAACTTCCGGTCCTGCCGGAGACAGTACATCAATAGTTTTAATTGTTTGGTTCTCTTTACTTTTGCAGCTGAATAAAAACAGTGCAAGCATTATCAAAGGCAGGTATCTCATTGTCGTAATGATTAAATTATAGACACTAAATTACAACTAATACAATAGTCGCGCAACTATTTTTGTAAGAATTAAATCTGTTTAGTGATTTATTTTCCGCTGATAACACTGATTTTCGCAGATTTTAATTATGGTCAATCTGCGGGAAAATAAAAGAAGTTTCTCGCAGAGGTTCGCAGATAAATTCGCAGAGTCGCGCAGATATGGAAGTCTGACCTCAAATTGTAACAGGCTCTCCAATGAGGGGAGCTTTATTGCCCTATGCCCTGTGCCCTGTGCCTTTATAAATATACCAGTACGCCAGCGGAATAAAGAAAAGACTGACTACTGTACCCAGCGACATCCCACCGATAAGTGCCAGAGCCATTGGCCGTTGCAATTCAGATCCTATGCCCTGACTAAAGAGTATCGGTGCAGTGGAGATCAGCGACGCCATTGCAACCATTATTATTGGTTTCAAACGCCTGGAACCTCCTGCATAGATAGCCTCCTTCAATCCCAGCCCTTCCTTGCGGAGGTTATTTATTGTATCTACTTTGAGAATGGAATCGTTGATGATCACCCCCGACATCACTATTAGCCCGATCATTGTCATTATGTTTATTGTTCCTCCCCACAGCTTTACAAGCAACAGGGCGCCAGCAATATCGATCGGGATCTCAAGCAAAACGATAAACGGCTGGGTAAGCGATTCAAACTGGGCGGCAAGTATGAAATAAAGAAGCAGAAGAGCGACCACAAGAATTATAGCCAGCTCTTTAAAGAGCTTCTGTCCTGTAATCAGACTGCCGCTGAAATCAACCGAGAGATCCTGATTCGAATTAACAATATTCCTGATTTCCGCCGTGACGACTGATGGCTTGTTTGTCGCAATATTCATATTTACAGGTACGTACTCGCCATTCATCCCCCCTTTTATTGTCTTATAATCATGAACTCTCTGAACCCGGACAAGCTCTCTGACTGGTATGGGTTTGCCTGTCTTATTCAATACTGACTCAGATGAAATGATCTCGCTTATCTGCTTCTCCTTATCTGCAAGAACAATCGGCAGAAGCTCATAGGATGCTCTCAGTTCACCTATGTTGTTCTTGTTAAGCGATGTTTTGAGAGTATTGTAGAGTGTCATTGGTTCAACATCGTAAATCAGAAGCTTGTCGGGATCGATTTTTAGAAGGATCTTGTCCTCAAGCGGCGGATTTGAAATTCCTGCATCGGGCCATTGCCTTTCCAGGTTATCAACTATACCTGTCATTGTTTCAACAGGAGGTACCTCTTTCTCCTTCATAAGGCTCACCTCAGCTACAAGCGGAGTCTCAGAAGCCGAAAAAATCTTTTCGAAGATATTCTGCTGGGCCGCAATATCGAATGTCGCTCCGGGATAGTTTTTCCTTAGGAATTCATATGAGTTCTTTTCTATCACTTCCCTTATTCTGAAATCTTTCGCTTTTATATAAACCTTCGATTGTGTGTACGACTGATCATAATCGCGGTTAAACAGGAACTGCTGTTCGCCAATGAATGAGTTTGTCTGCAGTGCAAGATCTTCGCTGGCCCCAATCATCTGCTGTATCCTGGTAAAGTTCTCATCAAGATCGATGTTCTCGTTCCAGTCGACAGATATTACAAGCTCATCCTGCCGTACTGCCGGGAACTTCTCCTTTTCCATTGTAATGAAGAACCCGATCATTATAAGGATTATCAAACCGAAAGTGATCATCGTTGCAGTCCGGTATCTGAAAAAGAAGTTCATTCCGCCTTCGTATCTCTCCTCAAGGTGCTTAAGACTTATCTTCTTTACAAGCCTTGTCAGCGCTCCTTCCTTTCCGTTTTTATAAAGCAGATAGTATATTGTGGGAAGAAGTGTAACACCGACAAGCAGGGATACCCCCTGCCCTATTACAATTGCAATTGCCTGATCGTAAAACAGTGCGCCTGAAATCCCACTAAGAAAAATCAGCGGGATAAAAACTGCACATGTTACAAGAACCGACGAAATAAGCGGGGTTATGACTTCATTTGTTCCTTTAACGCAGGCATCGGTAAGTGACAACCCCCTGTCGATCCATTGGGTGATATTTTCTATTACAACTATCGAGTTGTCTATCATCATCCCAATGCCGAGGATCAAACCTGCAAGCGATATAATATTTATTGAAAGCCCAACGAGATAGAAGAACAGGAGGCTTATAACCAGTGTTGCCGGGATGCTGAAGCCGATTATCAACGGTGATTTCCCGTCCTTGAGGAAGAAGAACATCAGCAAGAAAGCGAGAATTCCACCCGCAAGAAGGCTCTGCCTCAGATTTGAGATCGAATAGTCGAGAAGTCTCGTCTGATCCTGAGATATCTCAAATTCCATCTGCGGATAATCTTTCCTGAAAATGTCGAGTATTTCTTTCATCCTGGCTTCAAGCGAAGCCATCTTTGCAGTTGACTCCTTGATGATTGCCAGCGATATTGCCCTGCTACCGTTCGAATAGTACTCGCCCCTTGGCCTCTCCTGTCTCATCCCCACCTCGGCAACATCCTTTATCTGAAGAATCCTCTCTCCCGTTTTGAGATAAATATCCCTGACATCATTCAGCTCTTTGAGATATGAACTGAATTCGAGGTTATAAAGATATTTCCCGTCTTTCACAAGTATGCTCCCGATATTGATGTTATTCAGCTGAACTGCCTTTGTGATATCATCGTCGGAAATGCCAAGACTGCTCATCTTCTTTTCATCGGGACTGATATAAATCTCCCTCTTGATCTGTCCTGTTATATCGGCCATTCCGATCTCGGGAAGCTGCTCGATCCTCTTTTTGATAACCGTTTCGGCAAACTCGCTGAGCTCAATGAACTTCTCATCACCGACCAGGCTGTCGGCAAGGGTTATATTCAGCATAAAAACAGGGATGTCGGTGGCGCTTGCTTTTATTATTCTTGGCCTCTCGAGATCATTGGGAAGGTTGTTCATGGCGCCGTCGACCTTTTCATTGACTTCCATGAAGGCAAGGTTGATGTCGTTCCCGAATTTGAAGGAGAGGCGGATCAGGGCGCTCCCATTGCGCGATTCGGATTCGATCTTATCGAGTCCCTGTACCTGAAGCAAGTTGCGACGCAAAATCGAAACAACTGTGTTCTCAAGTTCCCTTGCGCTTACATCAGGACGAGAAATGGCAACAGTGATTTCGGGTATGTCGATGTCGGGCATCAATGAAACGGGCAGCTTGTTTGAAGCTACAATCCCGAGAAGCAATAAGGCCAGAAAGGTCATTATTACTGCGACGGGGCGGGTTATGAGGAATTTTACCATTTAGTATGTCTGTACTTATTTGAATATCTTTTTCTTAACCACTGAGTTACACGGTGTTTCCACGGAGGCTCACGGAGTTCAAAACAGTGATATTTTCGCTGGCGCGAATTTGCAATTCGTGCCATTTACAATTCAATCAAGCACGGATTACAAATCCGCGCTAGCGGAGGTTGCCCCCTGCCCCCTGCCCCCTGCCCTCAGCATTATGGGTTGATATATAAAGAGCCCTATAAAACTAAACACTAATCCCCCGATTGTGCCTGCGGCCAAAGCGAACCAGAACCTTTCATCTTTGCCTGTCAGAAGGAAAGGTACCAAACCGATAATTGTTGAGAGCTTTGTAAGGAATATCGGGATGATCTTGCCGTTGAATGCCTTCAGGTATGCAACTCTTTCAGGAAGCTCAGGTTTTCGTCTTCTTATACTGTTAAAATCATTCAGAATATAGAGTGTTGCATTAACAACGATCCCGCAAAGTAATATCATAGCAGCAAATACGCCCTCATCAGCAGTGATATTGAAAACTTGAAACGTAAGAAAAACACCAATAAATGAAAACGGGATAAGGCTGATCACCACAAACGGCTGTTTGAACGACTCGAGCAGGATGGCACAGATAAAGTATATAATCAGGATCACCAGGAAGATCAGGAGATAGTTTGTCTTCTTCTGATCCCACGAAAAGTTATATGAGCCGCTCTGCGCAGTATAGCCAAGAGGAAGCATGGCGCTTGTTTCATCGATATTCCGGTCGAGGATAAGCCTGCCAAGCTCGTAATTACCTATAAAATCATAACCAACAGTGATAACATACTGCTGGTCCTCCCGCCTGATTGTATTATCCGACACTTCTCTGGAAACCGAAGAAAAATCCTTAAGCTTTACAAACTGTCCCGATGAAGTTTCAAGGGGAGCATTATTGAGGTTCCACAGATCATACTCCTCCGACTGAAGGGACCTGATGTTTACAGGAGCATTCACACCCCCGATATATGCACTTTGCAGGGATGACGGTGTCCTGGAATATCGCTTTGCTTCTGTGTATGCAAATGCAACATCCGACCCGTTTTCAGCGAGGAAATACTTATCCATTCCCAGCCTGTTCCTGTAGACTTTTCTGTTCCTCCCGCCAATAAAACCGCCATAATCTTCACCAAGAAGGTACACCTCCTTTATCCTCCCCTTGCCGCTGGCAATAAGTCTATCCCTCAGGGCTTCACAGTAACCATAAAGCTGATCATAGTTATATCCCTTCATGATTATCCTGTTTGTCGTCATAATATAATCGCTGTAAACCTGGTTGCTGAATGCCTTTCCCACACCATAAACCGAAGCATGATAGCTTCCGATGCCATTCATATAATCTTCGATCCTGATCTTCAGGATAAAAGGGAAGATAGTAAAATCGTGTTCCGGTTTAAAAGTAATTGTAACACCCGCCTCTTCCTTGCTCTGTATACGGGTTGTGAACATATCGATCTCGCTGTATGCAGCCAGCATATTTTCAAGTCCGGTACACGTGGTATTCATATCCTCAATTGTAAGGCCCTCTTCACTGAGGCCTATTTCGACACTAAGCTGCGTGCGCTGGACCTCGTCTGAGCCTCCGTAATAATAAAACCTGCTGTTCTTAGCCTTTTCGGTAAAAAGCCTGAATGTGCCACCAAGAGCCTTGTTTACAACAGGTTTTATATCCTGGACATACTTTTTGTTGCCAAGGGTTTTGTTGTAAAACTTCTGGAATTTTGTACGATCCTCATCCTTCACCTGTCCGCGGGGATCTTTCGGAATGGAGTCGGGCAGGAAGAAGACCGGAAGACCGAAGACCAGAATGGCAGCTATAATGAATACAACACGATGTTTTATAATGAAATTTATACTCCTGAGGTATTTCTCAGAGAACATCGCTACTCTTCTTTTTCTTCTTATGACAAGAGCATTGAACTTCGGAGCAAGCTTTATCTTTTCAATAAGTGAAGGAATAAAAAAGAGTGCAACCGCGAGGGAAACCGAGAGGTTGATTATGACTACTGCTGCAAAATCGGCCAGGGTGACTTTTGACGCTTCATCGAGGAAAAAGATAACCGACAGCGCCCCGATAGTTGTAAGGGTAGCTGCCAGAAGCGAGATTCCGACCTTCCGGTTCTTCTGGAACCTTATGTGATCGGTCATCACGATTGTGTTGTTGATTATGATGCCGAAGGAGACAGTTATTCCTGCCAGGGAATAGAGATGTATCTCGAGCTTAAAAAGATAATAGAAGATAAAGGCGATCAATATATTGGCAACAAGGCTTATTGTGATTATAAGAAGATATTTGAACTCGCGGCTTATCGCAAGCACAAACAGAAGGAGAAGGACGACGGAAAGTATAGTTCGGAAAATATTTTTCGATATTTCTTCTTTCAGGTAGATTGTACTGTCGGCCGATGTCCTGATACTGTATCCGGGAGGAAGTTCGCTCTTAAGCTTCTCAATTACCTTTTTTACGTCTTCTGCGACTTTGATATTGTTAACGTTTTTACCGGCGCTCACATTGATGTTTATCGTATTAAGGCCGTTTATTCTGAAATACCTTTGCGGACGCTGATCCTTCAGCTTAACCTTTGCGACATCGGTAAGATGGATTATCCGTCCCGAGGCTTTGGCAACAGGAATATCGTCCCATCTGAAAGCCACTTTATCATTACCTTCGAGAGTAAGGTAAGTTCTTTTTTCAGCTCCTCCTGCCATGGTTTCAGATGCTCCGCCAAGCTCCATTTCGAGAAGGTAATTATTTATCGAAGCGCTTATTGCAGATGAACTTATCCCGATCTCCGCAAGTTTCTGCTGATCGTAGATAAGTTCCCATTCCCTTGGTGTGGAGCCGTAAACACTGACACTGTAAATACCCTCCACTACAGCTATGGCAGGTTTAATTACTTCATCGGCAATAGTATAGATATATGAAGGGCTGGCATTACCGTTGAGCTGAAAGCTAAGAATAATTGAACCCGACTGATTCGACGGCATATTCATGCTGATCTCAGGGTAGGAAACCCTTTCAGGGAGTCTTTTCCGCGTTTCCCTCAGAAGCGAAGCAACCTCAAAACGTTTTGCTCTCAGATCGACATTTTTATCAAACTCAACTGTGATGTTGCCTCCTTCGGCGTATGTGTACGATGAAATTTTCTTTATGCCTGTCACAGTAGTCAGGACGCCTTCGAGAGTTGTTGTAACCTCCTGTTCAACTACACGTACAGGTGCTTCGGGCCATCCCCAGGAGATAGTCAGCGAAGGAAGGTACCTTGTCGGATTCAGCTGAAGCGAGAGCAAAGGGATCATTGCCGCACCGACAATGATCAGCATAACGAAAAGTATGTTGACAGTGAATGTGGATAAGAATGAGCTGTAATGAGGTTCCTTATTCATTCCTCCCTTACTATTGTTTCATGTGCAAGGTTGATGTTTCCGCTGACTATCACAAGATCGCCGGGATGAATCCCATCACCTGTTTCTTTAACAGAAGCGCTGGTGCTGTTCTCGAATTCAACCGTTACATATTTCCAGATTGCCAGCGAGTCCTGACGGATAAAGATCACATCTTTGCCCTGCCTTATAACAAGGGCTTCCTTGGGGACCACAAGCTGGTTTGGAACAGGTTTTCGTATTACCACCCTGACGTTCATTCCGTCGATAAGCTTTCCGTTATTCCGGAATTCTGCCCTGACCTTTACCATTCCTGTTTCATCGACCTGGGGATTTATCTGTGTAATTCTTCCGTTTATCAGGGTGCTGTCGTTTATGAAAGGGATTATTCCTACGGGCATCCCTTTGCTTATGAAGCCAAATTCAGATTCGATTACAGGAAACTCAACATCCATGGTCTGATCCTGAATAATAGTGCAGAGGCTTTTATAGTTCTGGCTTGGATTCCACTGCAATGCTTCGAGATTGGCGACGCTGCCGTTTATTGGTGAATAGATACGGGTATTGTTGTAATTGTATTCAGCCAGCTTAAGGGCGGTTATTGCATCATCAAGACCACTGCGGGTGCGAGATGTTTTGATCTTCTCGGTAGCAAGACCTGTCGTGTCGAAAGTCAGGTATTTACTGTAGATATCATCTTTAAAGTTTATCTGTGCTTTTTCAAGATTTTGTCTTGCAGTCTCAAGCTGGGATCTGAATTCAAAGTCCTCAATAACAGCAAGTAACTCACCGGCTTTTACTTTCTGACCGTTGCGGATAGCAAGTTCTTTTATTATTCCATTCACCTTGAATGGAATTACTGCTTTTTCTGAAGAGTAAGCTTTACCATTACTTACAAGCTCGTGGAAGAATGTTGAAGGTTCAAGCATAACAGTTTTTACAAGCACCGCTTCGGGACGAGAAGAGCGCCTTGCCATCTCTTCGAGGTTTTCAGCAGTTTTAGGCTTGCAGGAAGCAATCAAAGAAATGATTATCAGCAGGATAATTTGAGGGTTGACTTTCATCGTTATAAGGGCTTATAACAAGGTTTATATTAATGACTTCTTAAATGTAGGAAACATTTTTTAATAGAGAAAGAAAAATAACTATAATTTTCGTTAAGAAAATTATTTGTTCAAAGTTCTTTTTCTCTGTGGATCTCAGTGTCACCTCTGTGTTTCTCAGTGTATCAAAAAATTAAGAACTTACACTGAGGAAATCCGGTGGAGTCACAGAGGGACACTGAGGGAATGTATTTGTACTATTTGTTTACTAATGCTTTCAGCGGTTTTATCAACCTGAATATCAGCCTGCTGTTATCCGTTACAATATCTGCTGCACCTGTCATTTCGCTGATAAAGTTTAATTCGATTTTATATATTGATCTCATTCCATTAACAAGATCAATCTCTGCAATATAAACATCGTTTGCAGGTACAAGTGACAGTGATCTTATCTTTCCCTTTATAACTCCGAATTCTATATAGGGAAATCCCGAGAGCTTAATGTTTACTTCCTATCCGACTCTGACCCTGCCAAGTCCTGTTGCAGGAACATTTGCCCTCACTATTATCCTGCTCCGGTTCTCAGGAATCACTGTTGCCAGTATCTCTCCTGCTTTTATAACCTGGTTCTCATTCCAGAAACTGGTGAAAGTGATTTTTCCTTTTTTTTGTGATGAAGTTTACTTCTCCACCAGCTGGCGAATCGCAATGACAGTAGTATTTAATATAGTCCCGAAATTCTTAAAACACGGAATTGATCTATTTCCGTTGACTTGCATGTTCCCGCAGAGTGGGACATCGGATCCTCAGCCTGCTGGACAAAACTCCAGGAAGAAGCCTCTGTGAAAATCTGCGGGAAATTCATTCAGCTGCTAATGAAACGAATTAACTCTTTACAGTGAGTTAGTTCCGACACAGAATGATTAAATTAATTCAGAACAGTTTTCGACGAAATCGCTCCATGTAATGACTTTAATACTGTCTATCCTGGTTTCCTCGCTTCCTCCATAAATCACTACCTTATTTATCTCCTTACCCAGGATTTCTTTTGGGAAATGAAGCAGATTTTTGACATAATCCCGGCTAAATGTCTGACCAGCCTTAATTTCCAGTGCTGTCACCTCTCCTTTCTCCCTTTCAATTATGCAATCTAACTCCACGCCGTTGCTCTCACGCCAGTAATATACCGATTTGCGTCTGCCATTGTGAATCTGCAACTTAACAATTTCGCTTATCACAAGATTCTCGAACAAAGCACCATAGAGGTAATGAGTCGAAAGGGTTCCGGTATCATTGATGCGGAGCAATGAGGATGCCACACCTGTATCATAAAAATATAACTTAGGTGATTTTATTATCCGCTTATTAAAATTATGATGATATGGCTGCAGGAGGAAAATCACATAGCTTGACTCGAGTAAGGAGAGCCATGCCTTGGCAGTGTTGACTGAGATGCCAGCATCGTTTGCAAGCGAAGAAAGATTCAGTATCTGCCCTGTTCGTCCGGCACACAAGCTTAAAAAACGCGAAAAGGTCTGTAGATTCTCTATTGATCTTAATGTCCTTATATCCCTTTCTATGTAGGTCTGCAAATATGACGGGTAAAAATCCTGAGGTGCGATTTTCTGATCATGTACACGGGGGTAAAATCCTGATAAGATCAACTGCGACGGATCAAGGCTTGCATGACCACGAAGCTCAACTGTGTCAAACGGCAGTAAGACATTCACACTTACCCGGCCGGCAAGAGATTGGTTTATACTCTCATTCAGAAGAAAACTCTGTGATCCTGAAAGTATAAACTGCCCATTGGATTTACGTTCATCGGAGATAACCTGTATATAACTGAACAATTCAGGAAGGTTCTGAGCTTCATCAAATATAACCTGCTCCCCAGATCCCTTTATGAAACCATATGGGTCAGCCGAGAACATTTCCCGGGTATCCAGCCTCTCAAGGTTATAATATCTGAAATCACCAAAAACATTTTTAAGCAGAGTGGTTTTACCAGACTGCCGGGGACCGGTAAGAGAAATTACCGGGAATTTTTCGAGCATCTTTTTCAAATGCTTGCTGATCTGACGTTCTATTATCATTCCATGTTATTTTGCATTTACATTGCAAATATACATAATTATAAAATAAAATTATTATAAAAAAATTGATGCCAAAAAAAAGATATCAAATTCAGGCGGTGTTCCCGGAATAACATACATAAGATGGTCCCCATGACCACAACCCACCTGAAAGATTGACATTATGATATCTAAATATAGATCATGGGATTAACTCTGGTTTTAAGTGGTCAATCTTTGCCGACGACAAGTGGTCAGGGTCACCGGCTTTTACACCCTGAGAATCGAATGTCTGAAGTTTTTCATAAACAGGAATATAAAGAAATGTGTAAGCAAAATGGGTTATCAGACAGACTCCCTTTAGGCTTCATAGTACAGCCACGATTAAAGACTTTTGAATACATTTACAAAAAGAAAAAGATATGATAAGAAGGACGTTTAATGAAAATAAGTCAACCAATCTCGCGATAAGTATTTCACTTGGATTGGCTATTGGTGCAGGAATAGGAATCGCTGTCGGGACTGCTACCAGTAATTTAGCTTTATGGATGTCAATCGGAGTTGGCTGCGGATTGGCAATAGGTGCCAGCATAGGCGCCTTAATTGACAATCAGAAAAGCAAAAAAAATCCTGACTTAAAACTACGTAAACATAACACATACGGTGCTATGAAAAGCAATATCCCAGGGAAAGCGAATCAATGATAAATCTCTATAAACTTCTTAAAAATCCTGTAAAATCACACTGCAATCTGTTGTCAGTAAAACTCACCTGCCGCAACCACTTGTCATTTTCTATGAACGACAGGAGAATCAATTAACATTTATAATATGAAATCAAGACTAATTCTGGTAACATTCCTGATTTGCAATTCAGTAATATCACAAGTTCCGGATCCTAACATGGCTCTTATCCCAGCCGGAGAATTCATCATGGGGAAAAATTCTTCCGGTACCACAGACTGGCAACCTGAGCATAAAGTTTCTGTTGATGCTTTCTACATGGATAAGTGTGAGGTTACCAACAAACAATATTTAGAATTCTGTACAAGTACAGGCAATCCCTTCCCTGAATTCTGGGGATCACAACAATTTAAATGCAGCCTCGATTATCCTGACCACCCGGTTGTAGGGGTAAGCTTTATGGATGCCGTCAAATATGCACAATGGGCAGGTAAAAGACTGCCAACTGAAGCTGAATGGGAATATGCAGCAAGAGGTGGATTATCTGCAAGTAATTATCCCTGGGGAAATCAAATCGATTCAACCCTGGTAAACTACGGCAAAAAATATAAGACTACCTTAAAGGTAGGTTCATTTAAACCAAATGGGTATGGACTTTTTGATATGGGTGGCAATGTCTGGGAATGGACAATGGACAATTATGGAGATGACTATTATGCAACTTCACCAGGTCAAAATCCCAAAGGCCCGGATTCAGGGAGGTTTAAAGTTATTCGTGGCGGTAGCTGGCATTCCGGTGCAATGTGTATTCAAACCTTTTATCGCAACGGCTTATCACCATCATGGATTGACTTTGCGGTAGGATTCAGATGTGTTAATAGTGCCAGATAAATAGGATTTCATTATGGGACACTCTCTGCTTATGTAATTACAAAGGATTGATCTTTATTATCCTGTTTTTTCACCTGAGCTTTGTTATGATACCTAAATTTTTTACAATGAAAAACTTAAAAATTCTTTTGATTCTTTTACTTGCACTATCATGTAAAAGTAATACGCATGATTCTGGTTCAGCTTATGGCATTGACAAGTTCTTTGAAATAAACTATGAAAATGTATTACAGAACTCAAAGATTATTCCTCTAAGCCAGGTGGCAACAAATGTCGGGTATATAAAACTCGAGACAAACAATGATTGCATGATTAAAAGAATAAATCAATGTTTTTTCACTGACAGTCTGATTTTTATAGGTAATCGTGACCATATTCTCAAGTTTTCGAGAAATGGAAAATTCCTCCAGAAGATAGGTAGTCCGGGAAGAGGTCCCGGGGAAATTGATTTAATCAGAACAATGACGCTGATACCTGAGAAAAAAATGATCGCCATTCAAAAAAATTCCGAGGGAGAAATGTTGTACCTCTCATTTAATGGTGAGACAGTTAAGACTGTAACCATTCCAAGAGCACTTTATGTTAAGGTTATGGATGATGGCAGGTTTATTGCTTATGATCCGGGGTCAGACGGGTCAAGTAAAAATACCTTTAGTTTAATTGATGAAACAGGTGACACAATTTCTGCAATAAGAAATTATTGCAACTGGGTCAATACCACTGGTATGACATTTATGGCAGGCACTTACCCGGAACCATTTCTTTTTAGAGATAATTGGTATTTTAAAGACAGGTATAATGATACAGTTTATACAATTGTTTCAAATAGAATAAAACCTTCATATTTTGTAAATTTAGGCAAGTATAAACTTCCTGATGAACTCAGGTTAGAAAGAATTGGCCAGGATCAGATACAATCATACCTTGAAAAAGCTCCTGAATTATGATTATGCCATTTTGTTTGAAGCTGCTGACAAAATATTCATAACATCGGAATCCTATCACAAGGGAAAGAGGAGATACTTACTTTTTAATAAAGAGGAAGGGATAGGAGTTTTACTTGATGATAGTGGAATCAGTTCAAAAGGATTTGTAAATGACATGGATGGGGGAATGGATTTCTGGCCAACTGGAACAGTAAATGATAATCAGGTATTCATGCCAATAGACATTTTGACTATTAAGAAGGAGTTGGAGAAGACTAATTCAAGTGAGAGAACAGGTAAGTACCCTGATAAGCAAAAAGAATTAGAGAAAATGATACTCAATTCTGATATTTCAGACAATCCAATATTGATGTTAGTTTCATTAAAAAACGAATAATCCTGCCGGGGGAAGGCTTTACGACCAAAAACTCATGTTGCCTCCGAAAGCTTTCGCCCCAGTATATTTATTTCAACGAATATTTTAGTCAAAACATAAATTAGATATGAACTTAAATAGGGAAATCAAGATAGTAAAGAGGGTTATTAGTATTTTATTCATATTTCTTTGTTTTGTCTCAATAATTAAGGGACAAACAGATATAAATGATATCCCATATAATATTGATATTAAAAAGAATTTCAAGAATATTGAAACAGTTAATCTTAGCAGAATTGGCAAAGAACTATCCTATCTTCCACTTGAAACATCACCACAGTGTCTGATACAAGAGATTGATAAGATCTTATTCAGTAAGTCTTTTATATTTGTCAATGATACCCGAAACCGGCTGCTTCAATTTGATAAAAATGGTAAATTTTTAAGACAAATAGGATCTTTGGGACGGGGACCTGAGGAATATCTTTTTGTTTATGATTTCTGCTTAAATGAGGAAACTAATGAAATTTATATTTTTTTCTCAGATAAAATGCTGGTATTTAGCTTTGAGGGTAAATTCAAGAAAACTAATAAACTATCTTTCCGAATAGCTGATGCAATTATATTAGATAAAAATAGCCTGATGTTCCATTTACCTAACGTCCCCGTAACCCTCGGACCAAAATTTTTTAACACATACAGCTGGATCATAACTGATATGCAAGGTAATCCCAAACAAAAGTATAAAAATCATCTTATGAGGGTAGGCAATGTAGGGGTATCCAAAATGCCAATTTATATTTTTGATGGCTATGCCCGATTTATGGAGTATGGTGTTGATACTCTTTATTATTTTAAGGATACCCTTAAAAAACCTTACGCCCTATTTTCATATGGTGATTTGAAAATGGATCCTGATCCCCTAATTAGCCCTTCAACTACAGAAAAAAATGAAGAATTAAATGATAAGATCTTAATATGGACAATAAAAGAGAATGAGGAGTTTTTGTTTATCAAGTTTAGTACAGGAAAGTGGAATAAACAAGTTTACGCCATTTATAGTAAAAAGACGGGTAAAACCACCTTCCTAAAGGATGGTGTCTTTAAAAATGATCTGGGTGGGGGTGGTGGGTTCTGGCCAAAACAAATAATAGATGATAAAGTACTAGTTGATTATGTTGATGCCTTTACTTTATTAAAGAATGAAGTGCCAATAGCACTTAAGAATAAAATTACCGATTCATCAAATCCAGTATTAATGATTCTTAAGTGATAAGGTAATGATTAAATGCTTCTGATTATGAAACCAAAACTTTCTATTCTGTTCCTTGCAATCCTTGTATCATGTAATAATCACAATGGCAGAAATCAGGATGATGCGGTTTTTAATGTAAGTCCTGATAATTGCAAAACAACAGTCGATTTAAAACTTAGCGATTTAATTGATAATTATAAATTCGTCAAACTGGAAACAACAACAGAGTCCTTAATTGGTATTAATCCAAGAATTATTCCTGCCAGGAACAATATTATTGTCATTGATATGAATGGCATCTATAAGTTCACAGCAGATGGTCGGTTTGTCAGAAAAATAATAAAATTTGGAAGAGGACCAGAAGAAATTTCAATTGCAATAAATTATTCCTATTATGAAAAGGGAAACCTGTTACTAATAGAGGATAATATAAGAAACAAAGATATCCTTCAGATATATGATATTGAAAGTGAGAAATTTCTGGACCCGATAAAGAAATATTCCCCTGGTCGTTGGGGTGGTTTTTTAGTATATAATGATTCCCTCATAATGGGATCAATGTCTCCAGTAATTGTTGATACCAATCGATATGCCTTGTTCATCCAAAATTCTAAAGGCAAAATAATTAACGGAATTACAAACTCACGAAAAGTCCTTGATGCAAGACTTAATAAAGAGACCGTACAAAGGTTACTTTTTTGTCAGGGAGAAAATGACTTATTCTCGTTTTATGTTTATGATGATACCCTTTTCAGATTTACAGCTAAAGGCTTATTACCTTATCTGATAGTTTCTTATAATTCCCCCAGAAATTATATGCGTACTATGGGTTTTAAGATTGGAGAAAGCAGGGTGGGTTTTCCATCAATTGATAATTCCAGCTTTATTTTACTTACCGAAAGTACTTATACTGGAGAAAGTCAGGAAGGCAGTATGATCAGATTCAATTATAATAGGAATTACTATTTCCTCAATAAAACGGACAAATCCTTTTCGAAGATAAAATCATATACTGATGATATATCAGGAAAAATGCAGGAATGCAATGGGGAGACGTTAAACTTTCCTGTTTTAGTACCAGGAAATACCCTTTATGTCCTTTATTATCCAAATGATTTGATAAATAGCAAATTAAAAGAGAATACGTCTCTGTCACCAGATGTGTCCGACCAGCTTCAAAAAATTCAGGAAGGATTAGATGTGATGGATAATCCTATACTGCTGATAGGTTCAATAAAAAAGAGCATAAAAATTAATTAAAATAATTAGCACGAAATGCTAACACGGACATTTCGCCGGAAAGATAAACATTTTTATATCTATCTATAGTCATTTAGTTTAACTCCGGCTTTAAGTGTTCAATTTATAAAGAGAGTGGGGATCAGGGTCAACAGCTTTTTCATTCAGAGACACAAAATCAGATATTATAAACTAACTTCATAGGTGTTTTAGGTTAAATTTTATTTATCGTGCAAACTGGTGTTCAATTTTACCTTAACTGTTTCGTGATTATGAAAAAATATTTTATTACAATCTTCATCTGGTTGCCTCTACTTATTTTTTCTACCTGTTCAAGACGAAATATAGGTTCAGACTCTCTGGTCTCGATTGACATTGAAGCCAATATAAATAAGATGGAGATAGTTAACCTAAGTCAATTTACGGATAATATTCGATATCTTAAATTAGAGAATATTAAGGGTTTACCTCTAATCGGACTGAACCATATTGATTTTTTGGACAATCTTATTTTAGTCGATAATGGGAATATTTGTCTGCTATATGATACTGCTGGCTATTTTATTTCAAAAATCGGCTCTAAAGGGAGAGGTCCCGGAGAATATCCAGGTATAATAAATATGAGCTTTGGAACACAAAAAGAAATTTACATATCGTATTTATATGATTTACTAGAATATAATATCGATGGTTCATTTTTAAAAAAGTATCCAAAAAGCCTATTCATCAATGATGAATATTGGCTGCGAACATGGTACCCTATTGATGATTCTTTGATTTTTGGTCATATCCCCAATTCTACGGGACAAATTGAATATAAAGCAATTATTGCAGACAAACATGGTAATATTCGGTGCACTTTTAAGAATTATAATCTCTTCAATAGAGAAAAGGAAATGGCAAGTGGAGTTGAAGGATTTGCAAATTTTTATCATTTTGAAGGATCAGTGTACTATAAGGAAATATATAATGATACCTTATTTTCATTAAATGATAAATACGAACTTATTCCCAAATATATTATTAATCTGGGCAAGCTTCAGATGCCTGTCTCCGAAAGAGCAAAACCAATGATGGGGGAAAAGTATTGGAATTATATATCATTGTGGGATGTCTTTCAAACTGAAAGTTATATCTTGATGGACTGTCATTTTGGAAGCAGGTTTCCTGCGAAACGACTAACGCCAAAACAATCTCCATTCCCCGGGGGAGGTCTACTTTGGATTAATACAAACTATGTGCTCGGCATTTTTAACAAAAAAACTGGTGAATTTGCTTTTTGCAAACCATCAGACACTGATAATCCATTATTTA
Source organism: uncultured Bacteroidales bacterium (assembly GCA_963696535.1). Taxonomy (GTDB): domain Bacteria; phylum Bacteroidota; class Bacteroidia; order Bacteroidales; family VadinHA17; genus LD21. The sequence continues at coordinate 80,222 of CAVOKP010000013.1, read as the reverse complement.
CAACCGGGATTTATAATGATATTGATTGTGGTCCGCGTTTCTTTCCAAAAACAATGGTTAACGACTCAACTTTGGTAATGTCGGTGAGGCCAGATCAACTTAAGGAACATATAGCAAACGAAGACTTCAGAAAAGGTATACCAAGATACCCTGAAAAGAAAAAGCAACTTGAAGACCTTGCAAATAGCGTAAGTGATTTGGATAATCCCATACTGATGTTTGTGACCTTTAAAAAATAATAAGTTCTACCGGACAAGTTGCGCCATGGTGGCTTACCCGCCGAGATAACACTTCGGCTAAAGTATCGGGATACAGGTATCCAGAGAATTAAGAAGGCAAAATGGATTATTAGACAGACTCCTGTTATCGTTCATTTACAAAACATTGCGAGACAGATTCCTTCCCCCTGACAATGCGTTTTCTAGACAATTCCTCTTGAAACCAAATTCTTTATTTTTACCAGGATCAAACGAACACAAACTCATAAGAGTGGGATTAAGCCATAAGTTTTTTATAGTCAACATACAACCTGACAGATAGCTGATATGGAAAATAGAAAAGAAGCAGCAAGAAAGAAGTCTCTGGGAGAATTGGGAGAACTATTTGCCCTAAAAGCATTGGTAGACAAAAAATTCGATAGGATTAGAAATCTCAATGACAATACGTTGAACGAACCATTTGCTGATTTATGAGGAAACCCGGTATTAATTAAATATTGCATAACTATTATTTTCGTTATATCTTTATGAATGACTAAATTCTGGTAATATGAAAAAAATAGTTATCTCACTTGCCTTATTCCTTTATTTTCAGATTTGTAATTGTCAGCCTGACAAAATTGATGCTCTATCATCCCCAAGGACATCCATTAACAACCTTTCGGATATTGCTACTGATATCGAGTATATACCTCTTGAGACTTCTCCCAATTCAATTATGGGGAGGATCATTAATGTGAAAGTAAGGAACAATTTTATTTATGTTGCTACTGTAGATAATAAAATATTCTGTTTTAATTCATCAGGCAAGTACCTTTTTAATCTGGCTAAAGCGGGTAGAGGTCCTGAAGAATATTCATACTGTTCAACATTTGACGTAAATGAGTCAAATTCTATCCTTGCAGTAATGGGAACCAAGGAAATTGTTTTGTACAATCAAGTATCAAATGGTTTTAACTTTCTTAAAAGGATTAATTTGAATGAATCACCACAACTTATCAACTTTACAGGGCAAAACGATAATATTCTCCTGCAATATTCTAACACTTACGGAACAAATCCGATTTCGAAAGAGCTGATAAATATAAAAGGAGAGACTCTGCTTTCCTGGCCTAATTTCATGAAATTCCAGATTCAGGAAAAGATGATGGTACTATCGAGATATGAAAACACGAGCTTTAATTTTAAAAATGATTTGTATCTGAAAGAGGTTGGGAATGATACTATTTTCAGGTTTAATGGGAATAAACTTGATCCGGTTTTGATATTTGATACCAAAAATAAAAGGGTGTCTCCGGAAGTGAGAGCAAACCCAAAGAATTATGCCGACCATATGTATGAATATTATATTTTGCAGAAATTCTTCGGATCAGAAAGATTTATTTATTATACTGCAGCTTTCAATAAAGATTATAACATTGTCGGAATTTATGACCAGGTGAAAAAGACCAGGTATGCCGTTCCGGGAAAGGAGTTTCTTAAAGATGATATATCGGGCGGCGTTAATTTTGAACCCCAGTATTGTAATAATGGTACCTTTTATTCATGGGTTGATGCCATCACATTAAAAAACTATTTAACCAGCGAAATATTTATCAAGGCAAAGGTCAGAAACTCTGCAAAGCATGAATCATTAAAGAATCTTGCTCAAAAAATAACTGAAAACGATAATCCAATTCTAATTGCAGCCAAAATCAGGTGATAACACAGAACGCGGGGCTCAGAGCGCTGAAATCAGAGCTCAGGCCGCAGGCTCCTGATGAAACATGGTTTGTGAGGACAGGCCTGACCGAGGAACTAGCGTCAGTGGCACTTTGGACATTCCACAGAGGCTTCATTCCTCACACTGATTACCCTATGAAGTCCTCTACATTATATGTATCTGTTATTTCTTTATTCTTTGATCAAGAATCTTGTCCTCAGGATCTTGTCTGCAGTCCCAGATCATAATAATTATAATCAGATTGTCAAGAATTTCATAAATTATCTGGTAATCTCCGGTAATAAAAGCTCTTACAGAATCTATCTGAGATTTTAATCCGATCAAAGGATTTTTCGTAATGAGCTTAATGCTTTTATTGATCTTGGAATTTAGCTTCTTACTGTAAAGAGCAGATTTGTTTCTGATTTTGTAGAATTTCAGGATGTCTATCAGGTCTATTCTGGCTTCAATTGACCATTATACTTTGTATTTAACCATTGGTCAATTTCTTTTTGTAATTTTTCATCAGAAATTGTTTGCCCTTTTTTTATTTGTTCCCTGGCTGAATCGACCCGCTTCTTTTGGAAATCAGAAAGTGTATAGACTCCCTCATTGACTTTGGACTCAATAATTGTCTTGATAGCTTTCAAGAATGAGTCATCATCAATAAGTGAGAGCTTTTTAATTATATGATGTCTAAGCTCAATTGTACTCATTATATTTTTTTTGTAAAAGTAATTATTTTCGAAAAATTTTGACCGGAGAAGAAGTTATTTTAGCTTACCTGTCAAAATAACTGGATTGTCATTTTCCTGTATCTCCTGGTTCAAATTTAAGATCCTTTGTTTTACAGTACTTTCAAGTTTTTTTGATTCAAGAGCCTTTGCAATCTTTTGTTTCAGCTCAAATGACGAGTAACAAACAAATCCCAGATTATCGGTTATAGAGAGGTAGTTATCCCACTGCTCAAGATCTTCTTCAAATCCGAGAAAATCATTCTTAAAGTCCGAAATTTCAGTAACAGAGAAGTCTCGTTTATTTATGAAATACCGTGTCTGTTTATCTCCATTCATGCTGAATGTCTCCCCGTCCTCATTCATCTTTATGTTTGCATGGGCTTTATCTGCAATTATAAATCCGGGTGCATTTGCCGATAAATAGACGAAGTTCCCGATCTCATTGTTCTCATACGTAAATCTGTCCTCGATATGAAAAAAGCAATATGGTTTAAGGCTGGTCCGTATTACTTTGTACAATGTGTCATACTCCTTTGGCATATAGTATAATTCATCCGTTACCAGATTAATGCTTGTCTGCAGGCCAATTCCTTTAATATCCGGGGGAGCAATACCGTCAACAAGTTTTCCTGAAATAGTGAGATTGTAGAGATTATAATCATTATTCATCCGGGGAATTACCGTCAGCATTGAATCACCTGAGACAATTATCTGCGAGATCAGGTTATCAACTCCGGTAGGGATCCTTTTAATACGTTCTCCTGTTTTCAGATCGAAGGCTAAAATATTATGGGAATCACCCCTGTGGTTCATATACAGGATATCGTTTTTATCATCCAAAGCGAAAGCTTCAGCTCTTAAAAATTCTTCAGGACCATTTCCTGCCTTTGCAAGTGTTCTTAAAAACACGCCATTATTTGAAAACTGGAGAATCTTATCATTGTCAATTGCAATTATATATCTTTCGCCCACCAGGTAGTTTGTGTACTGGCCTAATAATATTTCATCCCTGGTTTCAAGTTTAACGATACGGATATCATCGAGCAGTTCACTCAGGTATATGTCCCTGGTCTCATCTGGATTTTGCAGATCTATGACGGGAACCGGTTTTTGTCGGATTCCCCCGTTGCATGAGGTTACCAGGATAAGCAGAATTATAAGTCTGATAGTCTTCATTATTGTGTGTATTTTGTTATATTTTAAAACGGCGTAACGGCGTAACGGCGTGACGGCATAAAGGCTTAAAGGTAATTATTACAGGCGATTTGCGATAGGCGATGTATTTTAGCGCAGAGTCGTACACCCATCATTAATTATGGGAACATCAATAAAAATAACCTCCAAGTGCGCCGGGAAAATTGATATACGCGGAATTAAATCCCTGAGAACATCCATGATCTCCGTGCAATCCGTGGTAAAAGAATTAAAGAAACTCACCACGGAAAATACGGATTACTTTTTCAACCTGGCGATCACCAGTACCGGATTGGAACTCTCATCGATGCTTTTGCCAAGCCCTTCAAGTTCCTGGCTTATTTTTCCTGCATTCTCTCCCGATGTACCTGAATTACCTGCTTTTATCTTCTGCAAAAATGTAAACGCATCCTCATAATCCACCAGGGTATTATCGTCACCAATACTGAGAGGCCAGAAAGCCGGTCCTCCGTTAATGTCATCTATAAAGCCATCATCCCTCAGGACTGCAAGTCTGGCATTTTTCTTGTCATATATGCAATAACTTACAGAGTCGGAAAGTCCCCACGCCAGGTTTACAAAAAGAAAATCATCATTCTCGTGTATATCCCTTATCCAGAAGTTCCCCTCTATCCTGTCCGACACCTCCCTGATTGTTTCCGGAGTAAGATGAAGATCGGTCTCCATTTTTAGTTTTCCCGCATTAAATATTGCATAGGGCTCCCTGACCTGTTCATTGAAATAATAAAGGGTATCGTTGCCAAACTCCAGAAAATGAGCTGCGTTGTTATAGAGGTACAGGGGAGAATCCGGAACAATCAATCCGGGCTGGCTAACTCTCTTGTGATGATTAAGAATCCTGCTGAGAATGACACCCTGCCTGTCGGTTATGTACCAGCTCCAGGCGGTATCAGGCGACGGACCTGATATATTGAACAGATGGAACATTAGGGTGTTCTGATCCCTGCTGATAACCTGAGAAGGCCGGAAATCTGCCTTAAACGATCTTTTATACTTCCCGTCGAAGCCAAAGACCATGACCTTTCCCATCGAGAGAAGGTAGATTTCCCTGCTGTTTTCATCAACAAAGAAACTCCTGATATAAGTATATTCCTCAGGCCCCCTGCCGACAGATCCTACAGGTTTTATAAAATTCCCCTGCCGGTCAAACATCAACAGTTTTGTGCCGTCGCTGACAACAATAAATGAATCGCAAAGCGCAAGATTTGATATCCTTCTCAGCATGAAGGCAGTATCAGTTTCAAGCGGAACATATTCTACTTCACTTGTAATCGTGCTCAGCAGAACTGATTCGGCATTCCCTATGCCGCTTTCGAGATCAATCAAATACGGCAGTGCGGCTGAGCCGGCACCCCTGTCACTCTTCCCCGTGCTACACGCTGCAGCAAGAAGAACAATTGCGATTAATGAAAGTGTTCTTGATTTCATCTGTTTATTATAACGGCCAATCTGATTCCTAATTCATTAGTTAATTGTCTACTAACATAGGTATTTTCGAGTTAAAATTAAAATTCATTAGAGAAATTATTCTTAGGAGAGGAATCGTATAGAGGCAAATCTTCGGGTTTTGTGGAGAAAAAGAAATACTATATCTACGAATGTCATGAATTAAGACGAATCACATTGAAAGCTTTTAGCTATGGCTGATGGCTCGCAGAATAACCTCCCTCCCATGAATCCCAATCACAAAGCAAGGCACTGCCTGAATACAATTTTAATACGTTAATAACGTTTTAAAAAGGCATTAATCATATGTTTAACCAAAATTTTCTTGCGTATGAAAGGAAGAATACCCGCAGCCATTATAGTACTGATCATATCATGTTTTTCTTATGAATCCCTAAGCCAGGAAGGAGCCGGCAGCCAAATTAAGTTTTCGGAAGGAGTATCAGCAGGCTATAACCATGGGCTTGGAATAAAGGCGAACGTTACAGCCTCACATTTCGCACCTGAATTCCCGTTCCTGCTTCGCCTGGGCATTGGATATACTTTTCTTAATCCCGGCGATGCCCTCGATTCCCGCCGTATCTTCATCAATAACAACACTAACGGAACTCCTGAAAAAAAAGGTAGATCGTTGGACCTCAGGCTTGATTTCATGATTTCAAAACCGGTATTCGGCATTGATGACTCATATTTCACTTTTGGTCCAAGATTCTCGACTTTCAAAGGTAATTTTCTTTATGTTGGAGGAAATGAGGATTTTGATGTTACGTCACATCAATGGGGGATCGGAGCCGGACTTGAGAACCATTTCAAAATGACTCAGAAGCTATGCCTTGTCATAGGGTACGGACTTGATTTCTATATTCCATCAACTCTTACCGGCCATGATACTTCCTACAGTCCGGATAATGACAATGTAAATCCCAGAACGGATAATCAGAACAATAATGTCTATTTCATTTACAAAAACGCTAACAGGGCTATCAGACAACCTGTGTTCATGCCGTTTGTTATGCTTGGAGTAGTAATCAACCAGTAATGTCGGAAAGCTGAAGACTGACATCTGATAGCTTGAGTATTCGCTCAGTGTAACGTCTCCCATAAGTAAATAAAGCGGGAAAAAATTACTACATTTGAATCCATTGATTTGAAGTCTTAAAAGGATGACCCGGAGAATCGAGATGCAGATTTGTTTAGGCAGTTCCTGTTTTTCAAGAGGAAACAGAGATGTGGTTGCATTTATCAGGGAGTACCTCAAAAAAAATCACCTGGAGGACCGGATCGTATTCAAGGGGGCAAGGTGCATGGACCTGTGCAGCAAAGGACCCAATCTCAGGATTAACGACAAGATAATCGAAGAAGTCACGCTGGCGAAAATTGAAGGCATCCTTGCAAAGGAGCTTGAGGATATTAAATAGCGATACACTTTGGGAGGCAATATGAATGACAGAAAATCTATTTTCTACATAAATGACCAGAAATGCAGGAATTCATACTCCTGCGTAAGGGTGTGCCCTGTCAATGCAATTGAGGTAAGGGCACAGAAGGAACATCCTTCAATAATCCCCGGAAGGTGCATCGGATGCGGTTTATGCTTTATTGAATGCTCTCCGAAAGCCATTGAATACCGCGATTCCAAAGAAGATGTAAAAAAGCTTCTTGCATCCGACAAGAAAAGCGTTGCGCTGGTTGCACCAAGCATAGCATCGGAATTTGACGACATTACCGATTACAGGAAATTCGTCAGCATGCTCAGGGCGCTGGGATTTGACTATGTTCATGAAAACTCTTTCGGAGTCGATCTTATAGCTGCTGAATATGCAAACCTTTTCAGCCAGGCCGAAGGCAAATACTATATTACTGCCAATTGCCCTGCAATCGTGAAGCTGATCGAGAAATACCATCCCGATCTCGTTCCCAACCTTGCTCCGTTTGTATCTCCTATGATCGCCACAGCGATGGTCGTAAGGGAATTATATGGTGAGGAAGTAAATATCGTTTATTTAGGGCCATGCATCGATAACAAGGATGAGGCTTTCCTTTACCGCAACGGCAAGCTTGTTGACGGCATACTGACATTCATTGAACTAAGGCAGCTGTTCGACGAATTTGATATTTCGGAAAGAATTGTAAAAATGTCAGAATTCGATCCGCCCTACGGCCACTGGGGAGCCCTGTACCCGATTCCGGCCGGTATAATCCAGGCTGGAGGGATAAAGCGCGACATGGTATCGAGCAGCGTTATAACAGCCTCGGGGAAAGAAGAGGTTTTTGAAGCTTTAAACGATTTCAGCAAATATATCGATACCATACACCATCATTTCAACCTATTCTTTTGTCATGGGTGCCTTCTTGGTCCTGGAATGGAGCGTCACAATGAGAGATTCAAAGGCAGGGCGCTTGTAAGGCAATATGCCGAAAAGAGAGTCGCCAAGCTCGATAAGGTAAAATGGCAAAAGGATATGGACAGATGGTCGAAGCTTGATTTCACAAGAACATTCAATCCCAATGACCAGAGGATCCCTGAACCTCCCGAAGAAGCAATAAATGAAGTCCTCAAGATAATAGGAAAAGAGAATTCGACTGAAGAGCTTAATTGCGGAGCCTGCGGATATCAGTCGTGTCGTGAGTTTGCATCGACAGTCGCAAAAGGGCTGGCTATTCCTGAAATGTGCCACACCTTCAATCTGCGAAATAAGCAGGAGTACATCGAGACTCTCAGGCAAACAAACAGGAAACTTGCTGAGACCAAAAGAGCTCTCAAAGATTCTGAAGAAGTAGCCATGAGAGAAAAGGAGATGGCTCAGAGCGCTTCCGACATGATGAACAATATGCTCGAGAAACTGCCTACAGGAGTTGTGATAGTCGATGCCAGCCTGAAAATACTTCATTCAAATCTAAGCTTCATCAACATCCTTGGCGAGGATGCTAAAGCCATTTCAGATATAATTCCCGGACTCGTCGGAGCTGATCTGAAAACGCTGCTGCCATTCAACGTATATAACATGTTTACATTTGTCCTGAAAGAGGATGAGCCCGTTGTGAGCAAGGATATCCATTATGAAGAGAGCATGCTGAACATCTCAATCTTTCCGATCAAGAAGAATAAAATGTGCGGGGCAATTATCCGCGATCTCTATTCCCCTGAAGTACAGGGAGAAGAGGTGACCAACAGGGTGAGCGAGGTCATCGACAAAAACCTTGAAATGGTACAGAAGATAGGATTTCTTCTCGGGGAAGGCGCCTCTGAAACTGAACAGATGCTTAATTCGATAATCGAATCGTACCGCAAGAAATCACTGGGTTCAAAGAATAACCTCAAATAACCTGCCGTGTCAAGGGATTTTTATATAGAGGTGAACAGCCAGCAGAGAAATCATGACGGTGAGAGGATTTGCGGCGATGTATTTCTTTACAGGTATATCAAGGAGGAAGACAGGGTGATAGCCGTACTGTCGGACGGGATGGGGCACGGGGTAAAAGCGAACATACTTGCCACCCTGACGGCAACGATGGCCCTTAATTTCACGCGCGAGCACAAAGAGGTTGACCGCATTGCCGAAATTATAATGAACACCCTGCCCGTATGCAGTGAAAGGAAGATAAGTTATTCGACTTTTACAATAGTAGATATTGAAAGCAGCGGCAGAGCAAATATCCTGGAATATGATAATCCGTCGACAATAATCTTAAGAGGGACTGAAATCTTTGATCCTTCCTGGAAAAAGGTTACTCTCGACAAAGGGAAGAACAGCGGAAAGGTGCTCAAGACCTGTTCGTTTATGCCTGCAAAGGAGGACAGGATCATATTCTGTTCCGATGGTGTGGCGCAGAGCGGGATGGGAAGTGAGGCATTCCCCTTTGGATGGGGAAGGGATGAGATTGCCTCCTATGCATCTTCTCTGGTTCACTCCGAGGCATCCATATCAGCGGCGATGCTTTCGGGTAAAATCGTCACGATGGCACATAAAAACGATTCCTACAAAGCAAAGGATGATATAAGCTGTTCGACAATTTATTTTCGTGATCCGCGCAAACTGCTTATCTGCACCGGGCCTCCCTATGAAAAGGAAAAAGACAGGGAGCTTGCCGGAAAAGTAAAAGATTATAAGGGAAAGGTTATTCTCAGCGGCGGAACAACAGCTGATATCGTAGCAAGGGAGCTGAATAAAGCGATCATCGATGAGCTGATATTTGAAGATCCCGAACTGCCGCCTGAAAGCTTTATAGATGGTATTGATCTTGTGACTGAAGGGATTCTTACGCTTCAGAAGGTAAATGAAATCCTGAAATCATACAATAACAGTGTTAAACTAGGTAAAGGCCCTGCCGATAAAATCGTCAAGCTGATAATGGAGAGTGATGAGATCCATTTTATAATAGGAACAAGGATCAACGTCGCCCACCAGGATCCGACACTGCCGGTCGATCTTGAGATCAGGAGAACCGTTGTTAAGCGTATTGCCAGGCTGCTGGAAGAGAAGTGGCTGAAGAAAGTAAGCTTTGAATATATTTAAGGCTGAGGGCTGAGGGCGGAGGGCGAAGGGCTAAGAAATTCCAAAACCCGTTGATACAAATGTGGCTGAATATCAGGGTGAGTCAGGTTTTCGGGCAGTCCATCCATCATTTTTTCTTCCGCTATTTCGGAAATATCGGGTACTGGTCCAAGTTTGGAGATGTCAGCTAAATAAAGGCGTCCGAAACCGGTTTCACCATTCTTCAGAACTGAATATGTCGACACGCATTCAATTGTGAAATCAATTGCCCCTGTTTCTTCCATCAGTTCCCTGCTGGCAGCTTCGTCAGCGGTTTCATCCTTTTCAATATGTCCTCCAGGGATCTCCCATGTCGTTCGCTTGTGATGCCTTACGTAAATCCAGGCACCGGCATATCTGGCAGCAATTACAGCATAAGTTAGTTTAATGCCGGGATCATGGGATGGAGGAAAGAATCTGACTTCAGTCATGAGAATCTTATTGGATCATGCGAAATTAGGCATTAATCAGGATAAAATATAATGTGACTAATCAGTGACTAGAGTTTGGGGTGACCAGAGTGACTAGTTTATAACGCTTGATTTTATAACTTTAGTCACTCCAAACTTTAGTTCACTTTAAGTACTTATTAGTAACATTATATTTAAGTACATTTGCATATCAAGATTTTCCTATGGGGCTTTTCATTATCCTGATAATAACTGAGATACTGACACAGGTTGTTATCAGGCAGCACTTTTATGACAAGTCATGGATGAAGTATTATTTCATCGTGACACTGAATGCAGTTTTAAGCATCTGGCTCTGGATTTTGTGGTTCGAAGCCTCATCATACAGGGGTATCTTTGATGAGCCTGATCATATATGGGTGATCACCAACCTGGCAGGGATGATGGCTGCCGTTGTATTACCAAGAATGGTGCTCATAGTATTTCATTTTGCAGGAAAGCTGGTCCGGGGGAGAGCGAGGGGTCACATAAGGGCTTATACAAATTCAGGACTTATAATCTCGGGCCTGATATTTCTGGTTATTGCATCCGGGTCGGTGAGAGGCAGGTTCAATTTCAAGACAGAAGAGATAAGTATAAAGATCAAGGGACTGGAGCCTGATCTTGAAGGTCTCAAAATAGTCCAGATTTCCGATCTTCACCTAAACACATTTTATCACCATCAGGATCTGCTTGAGAAGGTCATGAATCAGATCAATGATCTGAATCCTGATCTTTTAATAAATACCGGAGATTTCATTAATATAGGCTGGCGTGAATCCGGCAGGTTTGATACAATTCTCAGAAAGACGAATGGGAAGTATGGCAATTTTGCAGTGATGGGCAATCATGATTTCGGCACTTATCATCCATTTTATACGGAGGCTGACAGGGAAAACAATGTACTCAGAATGAACAAATTCATTGAATCATCAGGTTATGAGGTTCTGAATGATGAATTCACAATTATAAATATCGGTGAATCGAAAATAGCGTTGATCGGTGTTATGACAATGGGATCATTTCCAGGAATAGTTCATGGTGATCTTAAAAAGGCAACAACCGGGATATACGGAGCCGGTTTGAAGATACTTCTGGCGCATGATCCCAACCAGTGGGACAAAGATGTAAACGGAAAAACGGATATTGCTGTCACCTTATCGGGACATACTCATGGGATGCAGGTGGGGTTACTTACCAAAAGTTTCAGTTGGAGCCCTGCGCGCTATTTTTATCCAAGGTGGAACGGACTTTACAAGGAAGGGGAGCAATACCTGGTTGTAAACCGGGGACTCGGGTCATTGGGAATTCCCTTCCGGATCGGAATGCCTCCAGAGATAACTGTTATTACACTTCATTCTGAATAAAGCTTAATATTCACTTTGAGTTTTTGAAAAAGGAACGGGCGGCAATTTAATTTGCCGCCCGCATTTTGACTGGTCCAACCTTATCTTCCTTATTAACCATACTAACCTAACTAACCTGACCATTTTTCAAAGGTCATAAGAATGACCAACCAATCATTAAACCTTGAAAACAAAGACAAACCAGGGACCAGTCATTTATTTTCTGTTATGTGGATTTCCCTGTAATCTAATTTATTTTAACTTTAGACAGTGGCATTTGCCGGTTTATTCCGGCTATTTAATAAATTAATTGAAATTTAACATTTTGGAGAGAAGGGAGGGGGAATGGGGGAATAAGGGAATGGGAGAACGGGGGAATTGGGGAATGGGGAAATGGGAGAATAGGGGAATGGGGGAATAGGAGTATAGAGGTATATGGGGATTCGAAGAGTATTTGAGAAATAAGGGCAAATGCGGTAAATCATCAAATAAGAGTTTTTTGCAAAATATATTTCTTTGCAAGTGACTTTATTTCGTAAATAACAATATTTAGTATTTAATATTTATTTGTTTTACATGTTTTTTATTATTTACTATTAACTTGTATATACAACTTATAATTATCTACGATCATTAATTAGTTCATATTTTATTTTATTTAATATTATCCAGTATCTAACATATTTTCTCCAATGAGAATAGTTCTCCTTTGCACGATTGCAGCCCTGCTCATCTCCTGCCAGAAAGAAAATGACGAATGGATAAGAATCAACCAGCTGGGATACAGAACAAACGATATCAAAATTGCCGTACTTATTGCACTCGGAAACGAGAATATCAAATCATTCAGAGTGATTGAAACAGAGTCAGGACAAACCGTTTCTGAGAAAAAAGGAATTCTAAAAAACATACCTCTTCCTCCCTTTAGAAGCTGCTACAGACTCGACTTCAGTGATCTGACAACTGCCGGAACCTACAGGATCGAAGCCGGAAATACCATATCACCGGACTTCAGGATATCTGATGATGTCTATGACGGGACTGCCGATTTCCTGCTGAAATATATGCGCCAACAGAGATGCGGCTATAATCCTTGGCTCAGGGATTCATGCCATACACACGACGGTTATATTATTTACGGAGGAAAGGACGATTCCCTTTATATCGATGTAACCGGCGGCTGGCACGACGCTGCCGATTACCTTCAGTACGTTGCAACATCGGCAAACGCAACCTATCAGATGCTCTTCGCTTTTTCCGAAAATCCAGCATCATTTTCCGATAACTACCTTGCAAGCGGATTACCCGGCAAAGACGGAGTCGCCGATGTACTGAATGAGAGCAGATGGGGACTAGACTGGCTACTGAAAATGAATCCTGCCCCCGGAATTATGTATAATCAGATTGCCGACGACCGCGACCATATCGGATTCAGGTTCCCGAATGCCGATACAGCAAACTACGGAAAAGGATCCGAACGGCCTGTTTACAGGTGCACCGGTAAGGAACAGGGATTGTTCAGCTATAAGAACCGTGCAACGGGGATAGCCTCAACGGCAGGGAAATTTGCCTCCGCGTTTGCCAGGGGATCGGCAGTTTATAATTCAATCGATCCTGAATTTTCAAGTCAGCTGGCCGAGAAGGCTGTTGCGGCATTCAAATACGGACTGGAAAATCCCGGAGTATGCCAGACTGCACCCGGAACGGCACCATACTTCTATGAGGAAGATAACTGGGTCGACGACATGGAACTGGCAGCCATTGAATTATTCAGGATCACCGGCGATATTAAATACCTTGCTCATGCCGTCGAATTCGGAAGGAAGGAGACTGTCACACCATGGATGGGGGCCGATACTGCCCGCCATTACCAGTGGTACCCGTTTATGAACATGGGACATCCGGGAATTGCTTCAGATGCTGATGAACAGGAAATAAAAGAAGAATTCCTTGAAAATATGAAGGAAGGTTTGCAGAAAATAAAGACAAGGGGGGAAAAGAATCCCTTCCTTATTGGTGTTCCATTCATCTGGTGCTCGAATAACCTGGTTGCCGCAACCCTGACACAGGCTGACCTTTACGGCAGAATAAGCGGAGACAGTTCATTCCGGGAGATGGAAGCTGCTCTCCGCGACTGGCTCTTCGGTGCAATCCCTGGGGAACAAGCATGATCGTCGGTCTTCCTGAAAATGGCGACTACCCCGAAAATACACACTCTTCATACGTTGTAAAAGGAGAACAGGTACCCGGGGGCCTCGTTGATGGACCTGTCTATTCAACAATATTCAAGGGGCTCAAGTACATTTACCTTTCTGAGGAAGACGAATACGCCGGATTTCAGACCGATCTGGCTGTATATCATGATGATTACGCCGATTATTCAACCAATGAGTGTACGATGGATGGTACAGCCTGCCTGGTTTACTATCTCTCATCCCTGCAAAACGTAAACAATAAACCATTACCTGAGAATTGAGGATTATAAATATGCAGGATTCAGGTGACTTCAAATACAGGATAGTCTTTTCGCGCCGGCGGACAATCAGCATAAGCATCAGCCCGGATAATGGCGTTGTTGTAAAAGCCCCATATTTGACGCCTGCCGGAACCATAAAAAGATTTGTAAACGATAAATCGGAATGGATCAAAAAGATCCTTACCGGATTTAAATCCCTTAAAATAATTGACAATGTAAAAGGATATTCAGACGGAGATTCATTATTGCTGTTTGGCAGGGACTTCAGGCTGAAAGTGTATAAATCGGACAGGTATTCCGTCAGGACCGGAGCCGGCGACACTATTGAGGCCGGATACGTCAAAGACAATAATCCGTTGATCATCAGAGCCATGCTTGAAGGCTGGTTCAAATATATCGCGCAGGAGAAGATCAGACAGAAGTTCCGCGAGATCCTTGCGAGAAACAGCAATTATGGGTTCAGGCCGAGCGATCTTGTTGTCAGGGCAATGAAAAAAAGATGGGGAAGCTGTTCCACGAAAGGAAAGATAGCAATCAGCTATGATCTTGTAAGGCTTGATGAAGTGTATACTGAATACATAATTTTACACGAATTGTGCCATCTGAAGCATCATAACCATGGTGCAGATTTCTACAGGCTGTTGTCGGAGGTGTATCCGGACTGGAAAAAAGTACGTGAAGAACTAAAGAAATATGTAAGATAGCAGGGGGCAGGGGGCAGTGAGCGACGCAGCACCATTTATATTGAGAATTCCTGACGCATTGAGGGGATCTGGATATTTGTAAATCCGGCGTCCTGAAGCCTGGCGGAATATTTAACCTGGGTTTCATATTCCCCGTGGACAAGGAAAGTACTTTTAACCTCGCTTTTATTCTGGCAATTGAGGAATCCTATCATCTCCTGATAATCTCCGTGTCCGCTGAATGAATCGATTTCCCTGACCTCCGCATTCACCTTATAAACCGTTCCGAAAATTGAAACCTCCTTATCTCCTCTTGCAATCCTTGCTCCAAGGGTTACAGGGGAGCAATAACCGACAATCAGTATTGTATTCCGGGAATTGGAGATGTTATTTGCCAGGTGATGCTTGATGCGCCCTGCCTCCATCATACCTGACGCCGAAATTATTATACAGGGTTTTTTATAATCATTGAGCCTTTTGGAGTCTTCCTGCCTTGTTATGTAGGTAAGGCTGTTAAACCCAAATGGGTCGGAATCTGTTTCCATTACCCTCAATACCTCTTTATTGAAGCATTCCGGATGCATTCTGAAAATAGTGGTGGCGTTAACTGCCAGGGGACTGTCGACGAATATTTCTATCCTCGGAAGTTTCCCCTGGTTAAAGAATTTGTTCAGTGAATATACTATTTCCTGAGTGCGTCCGACACTGAATGAAGGGATTATAAGCTTCCCACCCTTTTCGACACAGGTGTTAACCACTGTATTCAGCAATGCATCATCGGCCCGTTCAAAATCCTCATGAAGCCTGTCTCCATAAGTCGATTCGGTGATCAGAACATCTGCCTGCGGAAAAGGTTTAGGCGGAGCAAGAATCCTGCTCGAAGGCCTGCCTATGTCGCCTGTATATGCAATACGGGTTGAATGTCCGTTTTCGGTGATTATGAGGTTTGCAACGCCGCTGCCCAGCATATGGCCCGTATTGGTAAACTTTACCCTTATCTTGTCATCAATCCTGAAATTCATTTCACCTGGAACCCCTATAAAAAGCGCCATACACTCTTTTGCATCCTCCTGAGTAAAAATCGGCGTTACAAGGGGCAAGCCCTTCTTGGCCCTCCTTTTATTGAATGTCTTCGTATCATGCTCCTGGATATACGCAGTATCCGCCAGCATTATTGAACATAGGTCACGGGTGGCATTTGAACATACGATCGATCCCCTGAATCCCATTTTATAAGCATATGGGATAAGTCCGGAATGATCAATATGTGCATGTGTAAGGATTATATGATTTACCAGGGAAGGATCAAATCCGAGATCCCTGTTCATACCGTCAGTTTCCAGCCCCTTCCCCTGGAACATACCACAATCAAAAAGGATCCTCTTCCCCGAGTCGGTAGTTAAAAGAATCTTACTACCTGTTACCTCCCTGGCGGCACCGAAAAACTTAAGCTTCATGTAATATTTTTACTTGTGAATTAATTTGATTCATTCAGCTCTAAAGATAGCGGTTTAGATGTTCACCTCAACGGAAAAACAAGGAGAGTAAAAGAGTGAAGATAAGACCGCTGACGGCAATAATAGTTTCCATAACGGTCCATGACTGGAGGGTCTGTTTCTCGTTCATTCCAAGGTATTTGCTGACGATCCAGAATCCGCTGTCATTTACGTGTGACAATATAGTGGCTCCTGCGGCAATTGCAATTACAATGAGAGCAATATTTGGCTGGTCGAGGCTGAATGATGAAAGAAGGGGCGAAATTATCCCTGCAGCCGTTATCATGGCAACTGTTGCCGAGCCCTGGGTTATTCTGACCAGGGCCGAGAGCACCCATGCAAGGAGGATTATCGGAATCGACGAATCAGCCAGTGATTCAGCAAGCATTTTCCCAATCCCGCTGTCGACAAGGATCTGCTTCAGCACCCCGCCAGCACCTGTAACGAGGATTATTATGCCAGCCGGACCCAGAGCTTTTGTGCTCAGATCAAGTATTGTCTGTTTCGGCATTTTCCTTTTAAGGCAGAGTAGAATTGATAAAAGTGTTGCTATGATAAGGGCAGTAAAAGGATGACCTATAAAAATCAGAATTTCAGTCAGGCGGGAATCGGCAAGACTCCCTTTGTCGACCCCCAGCTTTATAAAAGTACTCATCAGGATCAGTGACAGGGGAGTCATTATTAATGCCGCAATAACACCGAAGGATGGCGGATTTTGTGAAGGATTTTCAGTTTCAAACCCTGAATCCTGGAATATTTCGGGGACCGGAATATAAATCCTCTTTGCAATAAAACGGCCAAAAAGAGGACCAGCCACCACAGCCGTAGGAAGTCCGACCAGGATGCCCATCATAACCACCCATCCGAGGTCAACGCCAAGAATCTCACCAACAGCAGTAGGTCCGGGTGTGGGAGGGACCATCGTATGTGTCACCGCCAGTCCCGCCAGGAGGGGAATGGCATAATAAAGCACTGAACGTTTCGTATCACGGGTAAGGGCATAAACAATTGGAATGAGGATAATGAACCCTACATCGAGGAATATTGGAATACCAACAATAAAACCTGTTAGAGTCAAAGCCCATGATGCTTTATCTGTTCCGAATTTTTTCAGAAGAAATGTTGCGAGAGATTTCGCACCTCCTGAACTCTCGAGCATCTGTCCGAATATTGCACCTAAACCAACAACAGTTGCCACAAATCCCAGCGTGCTCCCCATTCCCTCCTGAATGCTCTCCGAGATTTTCTGAAGCGGCATTCCTGCCATCACCCCGACAACTATCGACGTTACCAGAAGGGCGACAAATGCGCTGAGCTTGAATTTCAGAACCATCAGCAGGAGAAGGGCGACTCCTGCAACCACTATTAATATTATATATACGGGAGACATGGGAGTTTGGAGTTATGAGTTATGAGTCTTGCGTCTTGAGTCCTGAGTCTTGTGTCTTGTGTCTTGAGTCCTGAGTCTTGTGTCTAGTGCCTTGTGCCTTGTGCTTTGTGTCTTGTGCCTTGAGTCTTGAATATGAAAAATATAGTCTAGATTCCCCTGCCATCGAAGCCGGGCTCGGGTTTTAAGGGAAATTTAACCGGAACATTATCGCGTGTCGATCTGTATATGGCAATGAAGAGTTCAACCGTTCTGCGTCCGTCTTCTCCGGTTACAAGAGGATCAGTGTCATTTCCGATCGCTTTAAGATAATCCTCAATCTGGCATTTCATATAATAAAC
Organism: uncultured Bacteroidales bacterium; assembly: GCA_963696535.1. Classification (GTDB taxonomy): domain Bacteria; phylum Bacteroidota; class Bacteroidia; order Bacteroidales; family VadinHA17; genus LD21. The sequence continues at coordinate 62,191 of CAVOKP010000013.1, read as the reverse complement.
TGTCGGATCATATTTATTGAATATTTCAGTATCCTCCCTTATCCATTTCTTCAGCATCTTTTCTTCTCCGGGAACCGTCCATAGGTCATTCACCGGCGGTTCTGCAACACCGGTCATTCCTGCAATGAACATTGCTCCTCCGTCGGTCTGGACACCTACGGATGCTCCATTTTCCCCGTGTATGTGCACTTTCCCGAAGATCCCCGGCTTCTGGGAGTTGCTTACAAGAATATTTCCGATTGCACCGCTTTTGAATTTTACTATTGCCACAGCCGTATCATCAACTTCTATATAGGGATGATTAAGGTTTCTCCAGATCCCGAAGACTTCATCCACTTCTCCCATAAACCATAGCATAAGATCGAGCTGGTGGGGTGACTGGTTGACCAGGACCCCTCCCCCTTCATTCTTCCAGGTTCCCCGCCATGCGTCTGAATCATAATATGCCTTGTCCCTCCATCCCAGCATCGTTATGGTTGCCAGCACCGGTTTTCCAATCTTTCCGGAGTCGATCGCCTCTCTAACCCTCCTGACAGGTGAATACCATCTCCGCTGGCTGATGACCCCGAGCCTTACATACCTGACCTTACATGCATTTATTATGGCATCGCAATCACGAAGATCGGAAGCGAGGGGTTTTTCAACAAGAACATTGGCTCCTGCTTCAGCTGCTTCAACAGCAGGCTGTTTATGAAAAGGATGCGGTGTACAGACAATTACCAGGTCAGTTTCATTTTCAAGGACCATGGGAGCAATCTCAGTATATGCTCTTGTTTTGTAGATTGATGCAAAACTCCTTGCGGTTTCCGGGCTTCTGCTCCAGACACCCGCGAGACGGGCATTCGGTATATTCAGGATAGCTTTTGCATGCAGATGTGCAACTTTGCCGCAACCTGCAATTGATATATTATAAATCCTTTCAGGTTTCATCAAAATCAGTTATGGGACCAATATCACTTTTTTGAGGTTACCAACTTTATTGTAAAGTTTCCTGAACCAGTCAGCACCTTCTGAAAGAGGAGCAACAGCAGATATCTGGTCATCGACAGTCAGCCTCTTGTCTTCCAATAATTTAAGAATGACATCATATTCGCCTCTGATGGCACAGCTTCCAAGTATTTTCAATTCCCCCGTGACAACCTTCTGAAGCGGCAACTCAATGGTTTTTGAAGTGTTCCCGATCAAAACCACCGTTCCTCCCTTTCTTGTTACTGTAATTGCAGTATTTACCGTTTCATTCTTACCGACTGCCTCAAAAGAGATATCAGCGCCCCTTGAATCAGACAGATCCCTTATTCTTTCAACAAGCCTGTTATCTGAAGGATCAAGGGTTTCATCCGCTCCGCTGGTTTTTGCCCCCTCAAGCCTGGACGGATCGTTGTCTATTGCTATAATTTTCCCGGCACCTGAAATCCTCAGAAGCTTTATCACAAAAATCCCGATCATGCCTGCCCCTGTAACGGCACAGTTGTCGCCGGTTTTCAACCCTGATAAATTCACCGCATGAAGGGCAACTGCAGCAGCCTCGACCATTGCAGCCTGCTCGTAAGTTACAGTATCGGGGATCCTGTAAAGGATATGCTGAGGCACTGAAAGGTATTCTGCAAAGGCGCCGTTACGCCTGTAATCGCCGGGCGACACTCCAAGCACCTCCCTGTTGTCGCTGAGATTATACCTTCCCTCGAGAGTGTACCAATCATCAAGCGGATAAACGGTGGAGTCGAAGGTAACCCTGTCGCCCTTGTGCCAGTTTTTAACAGCCGGACCTGTTGCTTCAATAATGCCTGAAGCCTCATGACCCATTATAATCGGAGGAATCCTCCTCCCGGTGCTGCCGTCAAGTCCGTGGACATCCGAACCGCATATTCCACAGGCTTTTATTCTGACAAGAACCTCGTTGGGTGCAATCTGCGGGTCCGGAACATCTTTATAAACAAACTTATTATATTCCTCAAGTACAAGGGCTTTCATAATGTATTATCATTTATGGGAATTCCCGGGTCTGTTTAAAAGTCTAAGTACATTAACGTTTTAACTTCGTGTGTTTTGTGCCTTCTCAGCGTGCTTTGCGGTTAAGAAAGACCTTTTCAACAACCCAAAACAAATATAGGAAAATTGGACGGAAGTTCACTCAACTATAACTACAAGCAGATCCATAACGTTGGTAAATGTGGGACCCGTTTTTACAAGTCCGCCGATACGCCTGAAAAAATCATATGAATTGTATTCACAAAGATAATTTACCGGATCTTCATTCATTAATGTGGCTCTGACTGTTGTTTCAGAGTCAGCGACTGCCCCTGCTGCATCTGTGGGACCGTCTGTCCCGTCTGTCCCGGCTGCCAGGAAAGTAATTCCGGGGATGTTTCGAAGTCTTATTGCCGCTGATAGCGCAAGATGCTGGTTCCTTCCTCCCCGACCGTTTCCGCTGACTTTGACCGTCGTTTCACCTCCGTACAAAAGGCATGCGGGCTTGGGAATATCATTATTGTTCCTGAAGGATAATGCCATATTCAGAACAGATTCACATACACTCTCCACATCACCTTTTAGTTCCGCATCAATAATATATGATTTGAAGCCCAGTCTTATTGCTTCTTCCTTTGATGCTCTAAGGGCAATCTGATTGGTGCCGGCGAGAATGTTGACCGTATCATCAAACAATGAATCCACCGGTTTTGGGGTTTCGGGATGAATTCCATTCAGCCCATCCCTGAGGTGATTCAGCACACCGGCAGTAATATCAGCGGTCAGGTTATATTTTTCGATAACCCTCAGGGCATCACCGAATGTTGACGGATCCGGAACCGTGGGACCTGATCCGATAACCTCAAGGGGATTGCCTGTAACATCCGAAAGAATAAGGGTCACAAGCTTTGCTGGCCGGATGATCCTGGCCAGTTGCCCCCCCTTTATCCGGGATAGGTGTTTCCTGACGCAGTTTATCTCATTGATTGTTGCGCCACATCTGACAAGAAGGTTATTTACTATATAGAGTTCTTCGGGCAGCAGATTCTCCGGAAGATCGGCAAGTAAAGCAGAAGCGCCTCCTGAAATCAGGCATATCACCAGATCATTTCCATCTGCCCGCGAAGCAATCTTGATTATTTCTTCAGCGGCTTTAAATCCCTCAGCATCGGGAACCGGGTGACCAGCTTCCGTAACACTGATCCTTTTCAGCTTGCATGAATACCCGTACTTGACGACAATATGTCCGCCCGTTATCCTGTTCCCAAGGATCGATTCCACATAATGACCCATTGCAGCGCTTGCCTTTCCAGCTCCGATCACATAAATATTCCGGTATTCATCAAGATTGAATTTATGATTGCCGATGGAAAGCAATGAACCATCGAGTTTCAAAATGCCTGCTATTATCTTTTCAGGCAGAACGCTTCTGACTCCTGCCATAAAAATTCTTTCAGCGGCTTCCCGGTTATTCATTTTCAACCTAAAATTTTATTTCACAGCTGATTCATTCTTAAATCCCCCATATTTATCAACCCCTAAATCCCCTAAAGGGGACTTACAAGAACCCCCTTTAGGGGGCAGGGGGCATTAAAGTACAAACAACGAAAATACCCAAACGCATGCAAAAACAGTCATTCCCATAACAATTGTCGATGTAGTGTAGACTTTCAGTGACTCATTAACTTTTATCCCGCTGAAATTCGTCACTACCCAGAAATAGGAATCATTGGCATGTGATGCAATCATAGAGCCTGAACCCATTGCAAGCATCGTAAGCAGCCTTCCCCATTCGGAATCGAGTCCGAGCATTGCCAGCATCGGGGCAACAAATGATGCGGTTGTGATTATTGCCACTGTTGATGATCCCTGGGCTGTCTTCATCACCACCGCTATGAGGAATGGAACAAGAAGTCCGATGCTTGTTCCGGCCAGCGACTTCCCGATGATCTCTCCTATTCCGGTGGATTTAATTACCATTCCGAACATACCGCCTGCTGCAGTAATTATAAGTATTGGTCCGGCTTTCAGGATTGCCTCTGTAAAAAGCGAATTCATTTCTGAAATACTCTTTTTCTTAAGGAGAAGAAGGGAAAGCAAAACTCCGATGAATAATGCGATTACCGGTTCACCCGGGAAATAAAAAATCCCTGAGATTAGTCCTTCGCCGCTTTTATCAAATAGCCCGGCCAGTGCCTTTATTGTTATAAGAAGAAGGGGAACCACTATTGGCAGGAAAGAAAGGAGAACCGGAGGGAGATCTTTTTCAACCGGCATTTCATCCTGCTTATAGTCAGCATCATTATATGGTCCATTGCGCCTTGTCATCCACCTGCTCCAGAAATATGCGGACAGAGCCCCGGGTATTGCAAACAGCATACCGATAACAATAAGATATCCCAGGTTTGCATTGATTATTCCTGATGCCGCCAGGGCACCGGGATGAGGCGGAATAAGACAGTGAACAGAGTAAAGAGAGGTTGCCAGAACGGTTGCCATAAAAGGCATTGCAATCGCTGATTTGCGGCTGAACGATTTTGCGAGTCCGCTGAGAATTATAAATCCTGAATCACAGAATATCGGCAATCCGGTTATGAATCCTGTCAGTCCAAGGGCCGCAGCGCTTCTTTTTTCACCTGTTTTTGAGAGGATATAGCCGGCTATGCTGATTGTACCACCAGTTTTGTCGAGAATTATACCGATCATTGCACCAAGGATTATCAGGAATCCGATTGATGCCATTGTGTTTCCAAAACCCTCCTTTATTGTTTTGATAATCGTACCGGCGGGAAGCGTTGCAAACGCAAGCAGAAGGGAAACGATGAAGAGCGCAATAAAAGCGTGTAATTTAAGCCTGGTCGTGAGAATAATGATCAGGATAATTGAGACCAGGACAAGGATGGAAATTACAGCAGCACTCATGGCTCTAATTTAATTAGTATCCCAGATGAATTTCACTGACTGACTTTATTGCCCTGTCGGAGAAGAAATCACAGGCAGGGAATATCCTGAAGAGCCCCCCGTCTTCCGCGGGGGCTGTTTTTACTAGCAGGAACTCCTGCTGATCATTCCTGTTGAAGACCTCCGAATAAGTCAGGGCGCTCCTGTAACCATCCTCAGCAGAAATGCACATAATACCTTTCTGAAGGTTTTCCCGGCTGGCCGGATAGGTTCCGGCAAGAATATCCCTGAGCATCACCCCCGTAAAAGGCTCCGTACTGTGGATGCCTCTTCCCCTTCCATAAAATATCGTATTAAATGTGATCTCAGTTGAACCGGCAGGATAACCGGCAATGGAACCGGAGGGTGATCCATTGATGAAAAGGCTTATCTGCTTCGAAAACATTGGAGACATGCCTTTTACAACAACGAACGATTTCGGGAAAGATCTGACTGTAATCCTCACAGGTGATGATATATTTCTTTCTGTTATTAGATCGTTAGCCGCCACAATCCTGCTCTCAACCGGTAGTTCCCACAAATCGTTTGTCTTTGACGGAACTATTCTTGAAACCCCGTCAGCTATCAGAATCCTGTGAAGGACATTCGGGTAAAAGATCTCACCCCAACTGAATATGACTTTTTCTCCCTTGTTGTTTTCAATCTCAACATACATATCAATAATCGGATTGAATTCTTCGGCATTTTTCTTCTGAAGGATCCGGTTCTCGAGAATATCGAACAGAGAGTAGCCATCGTACCTGTAAGCTCCGACGAACTTGTCGTTCCCGGCTGAGTCGAGAAGAGTCTCCTTGACAATAACCGAATGTTTCTTCAGCAAATGGAAATCGACTTTGCCCGGATTGGCTATTTCTCCCTCAACTGTTAAATCGCTGACAGGTAATTTATATGTCGGGGTGTTGTCGTAAAAATTATTTGTCATCTCGGTGGAGTCTATAAACTGGGTTGTCGAATTATCCGCCAATATGGGAGATGGGGGTTGGGTGCAGGATGTCAAACCTATCAAAATTAAAGAAAGCGGAATTGTTTTTCTCATAATTGATCATTTATAGTTATGCGGTTATACGATCCCACAAGCTCCCCTCTCGGGAGGGGATGGGGGTGGGTTTCTTTGTTTTGCAGTTTTGCAGTTTTGCGGTTATACAGTTTTATCCGAAGAACATATATGCAATGAGTATTGCAGCGATTGCACCGGCAAGGTCGGCAAGCAGGCTGCATCCCACTGCGTGTCGTGTATTTTTTATTCCCACTGAACCGAAATAGACAGCAATAATATAAAATGTGGTGTCGGTGGCTCCCTGGAGAGTACATGAAAGCCGTCCGATGAAAGAATCGGCGCCGTGGGTGGTCATGGCATCAATCATCAGTCCCCTGGCACCGCTCCCGCTCAGGGGTTTCATAAATGCAACCGGCAATGCTCCCGTGAACCTCGTATCGAAACCGAGCCATGCAAAGAACTTTTCAAATCCGGATACAATGAAATCCATTGCCCCCGATGCCCTGAAAATACCTATGGCCACAAGGATAGCCACCAGAAAAGGGATAATCTTTATTGCCACCCCAAATCCTTCTTTGGCGCCTTCAATAAAGGCATCATAGACGTTCACCCTTTTAATGAAGGCGAGTACAATGAACAGTATTATGATTGAAAAGAGAATAAAGTTGGCCGAAAATGTGGAAATGCTGGCAATCTGTTCTTTTGGGAGAGAATTGAAATATATAATGATTCCTGCAATAATTGCAGTCAGACCTCCGAGATAAGCAACTATCACCTTGTCGAAAAGATTGATTTTCTGCACTATGGCAACACTGATCATTGCAACAAGGGTTGCAACATATGTCGCTATCAGAATCGGGATGAAAATATCGGCAGGATTTGCCGCCCCCAGCTGTGTCCGGTAAACCATAATGCTGACAGGGATGATTGTGAGCCCTGAAGCATTAAGAACGAGGAACATAATCTGTGCATTTGACGCAGTGTCCTTCACCGGATTTACATCCTGCATCTCTTTCATTGCCTTGAGTCCCATCGGTGTTGCTGCATTATCCAGACCCAGCATATTTGCGGAGAAATTAAGTATCATCGACCCGTATGCAGGATGTCCTTTTGGAAGCTCAGGAAAGAGCCTCTGAAAAAATGGTCCGAACAGTTTTCCAAGCATAGCGACAACTCCTCCCTTCTCTCCCACCTTCATAAGTCCCATCCATAAGGTAAGGGCGCCGGTAAGACCAAGGGAGATCTCAAATCCGGTTTTCGCGCTGGTGAAAGTTGAATTCATAATGTCGTTGAAGATCTGGGTATTGCCCGAAAAGATTAACTGCCCGAGTGCAACGAGGAATCCGATTAAAAAGAATGCGATCCAGATATAGTTCAGGGCCATTTTGATCGTCTGTTTGGCGAAGATAACCAAATAAGATAAAAGTCGAAATCCAAAAACCAGGAAGTTATAATAGTTATGCAGTTTTGCAGTTTTGCAGTTATTAAATACTGCAAAACTGCAAAACTGCATAACCGCAAAACTTCTGGTTTGCAAAACACTTTTTTTTTATAAATTTGTATACCCAAATATCAAGAATATGGCAAGATTTACACGAATCGACGTTATAATCCGGATGCGCGATGCCGGAATCATCCCGATCTTTTACCATAAGGATCCTCAGGTCTGCAGGAATGTAATAAAAGCATGCCACGAGGGGGGGGTAAGGATATTTGAATTTACAAACCGCGGCGATTATGCCCATGAGCTTTTCAGCGATCTCAACAAGTGGGCCGAGAAAGAGGTCCCGGATCTTATAATGGGGGCCGGATCGGTAGTTGATGCGGGTACTGCATCATTGTACATCCAGCTGGGAGCTAATTTTGTCGTTTCGCCGGTACTCAATCAGGAAATGGCAAAGGTTTGCAACCGCAGGAAGATATTATGGGTCCCCGGGTGCGGATCAGTTTCGGAGGTAAATTTTGCCGAAGAGCTTGGAGCTGAATTCATCAAGATCTTTCCCGGATTGTCGGTTGGCGGGCCTGATTTCATTAAGGCAGTAAAGGGGCCGTGTCCATGGACAAGCCTGATGCCTACCGGAGGCGTTGAGCCCTCGGTCGAAAATCTCAGGGAATGGTTCGAATCAGGTGCGTCATGTGTGGGAATAGGATCGAACCTGATCACGAAGGAACTGATTCAGAAAAAAGACTGGGAAGGTCTTGAAAAAAGGGTTGCAGGGGCACTCAAGATTGCAAAAATGTTTCTCCAGGCTTAGAACCTATTCTCCAGGGGTCTTTACCCCCAAACCCTCTAGAGGGGGCTTTAAGAATAATTTGGCAATTAAGTCCCCTTTAGGGGATTTAGGGGTTTTTACTCCCCCGGAGCTTTGTAGAGTTCTATATTCGAGATTACCGGACAGGCTTTTGATTTATCGACAGTTATTTTAATTTGTGATGCCTTTACAACGGGAAACTTCCGGATCACCTTGTATCCGATGGTAGTACCGCTGATCAGGTTTTTCCATTCACCTTCAACCAGGGCTTCAACCCTGAATTCCTGAACACGCTGGCCAAGCTTAATGTATTCCTGCATGAGTATCCTGTTGACTTCAATACCGGCACCAAGGTCGATTGTCACGCTCGCGGAAGTCATTTCATCGGGTGTTGACCAGTATGTTTCCGGATTCCCGTCATTTACATTTTTCGCACCGAATGCCTTACCCCTCTCCTTTGATGACACTGCCTTCTTTCCCCTTGCCACCTCATTTGAGAATTCCCTTTCGCGCAATTCCCCGAAAGCCAGCAAAGATTTAACATCATTTTCATGAAGCAAACCTCTCCTGTCGGGAGGTACATTAAGCAGGAGATTGCTGTTTCTCCCGACCGATGAGTAGTAAAGCTCCATCAGGTTTTCGGGATTTCTGACAAGTGTATCCTGCGACTGATGATAAAACCAGCCTCTGCGTATAGATACATCCACTTCGGCAGGCACCCAGTAGTTTCCATCTTCATGCCCCTCACCGAGGATCTTTGCAAAATTGCCGCCTGGGTAAAGTTCATCTTTTTTCAGCAGGCACCAGTTCGTCAGGCTTCCCATGCCGCTTTCATTGCCCACCCAGCGAATGTCAGGTCCGGCATCGCTGAACATTACCGCATTTGGCTGGAGCTCTCTGACTATCGTGTGGGTATTTGGCCAGTCGTAGTAGGTTTTATTGTCAATCCTCCGGATTTCCCTGGCTCCTCCGTAAAATCCGTCGCCTCCGTTTGCACCGTCAAACCAGACCTCAAAAATATCTCCGTAATTTGTAAGAAGTTCCCTGAGCTGATTCCTGTAATATATAAGGTATTCCGGAGTTCCATAGACCGCGGAGTTCCTGTCCCAGGGCGAAAGATAGACACCCATTCTTAATCCGAATTCATTGCAAGCCTTCCTTAGGTCGGCTAAAACATCGCCGGCACCATTTTTCCATGGTGAGTTTTTCACAGAGTGTTCAGTGAATGCAGAAGGCCACAGGCAGAACCCGTCGTGGTGCTTTGCGGTGATAATAATGCCTTTCATACCGGCATCCCTGGCAGTTTTGGCCCACTGACGGCAATCCAGTTCAGAAGGATTGAAAACTGATTCCTTTTCATCACCGTAGCCCCACTCCTTGTCTGTGAAAGTATTAACAGTAAAATGCACGAACATGTAATACTCAAGTTCATGCCATGCGAGCTGACGTTCAGAAGGCAAAGGCCCGAAAGGGGCTGGCGGTTTAACCTGCGAACATGCAGAAACACCTGCAAATAAGAGCCCCAATAATAAAGTACTGATTTTCATAAAGATAATATTAATTCTTAACCTCAATATACTTCCCCCTAAATCCCCTGAAGGGGACTTTATAAGAGCCCCCTTAGGGGGTTGGGGGTAACAAACAAAGATGAAAGATCAGTTATTCTTTAAGAGTCATATCTTTTATTCTTATGTTCCTGAATTTGACTATTGAACCGTGGCCAAGGAACCCGATGTGTCCCGTTTTGTTTTTCAATCCCGGATGTTCATTTCCGTCCATCGTTCCGTTATCCCTGGGGCCCGCAATATCACCATCGACAATAACAGTTCCGTTCAGAGTGATCCTGATCTGAGTCCCCTTAATGTAAACCTCCTCATAGTTCCATTCTCCCACAGGATTCAGGAATTCACGCTTTGCAGGGATCACCCCATAGACAGAACCATGATACTGGTATGGCTGAAGCTTTGCATATACGTCAGCTGTGTTATCGAGTATCTGCAGTTCCATTCCGACATATGCGGCATCACCCTCAGGGGGAGTTCTGATGCCGAGACCATTATTTGCCGCAGGTGTAAGAAGGAATTCGAACCTGAAAATAAAATCTCCGTATTCCTTTTCGGTATAAAGGTTCCCTCCGCTCCCGTTCTCAGGTTTGATAACGATCATCCCGTTTTCGACAACATATGATTCCTTGTTTCCGACCCAGTTATCAAGATTTCTGCCATTGAACAGGGCAACAAAGCCCTCGGACTTCTCCGCGGGGGTAAGGTTATAATCCTTTTCATTTATCTCCCTGATATAGATATCCCTGAAGGCGAGATCGGTTCCGTGAGCCTGCAATTCAATGGGTCCTTTCGGGAATATCGGTATTTTACTGTCCCAGTAGTTTTCCATCGTCACGTTATCGGTGACAAGCTCACCATTGAGCCAGACTGACACTTTTTCACCAACCATCAGTATTCTGAAGGTGTTCCATTCACCAACTTCATTATCAGCAACCTTAAGTGGTTGTGACGGATTGGCCTGGTTGTTGTATAATCCTCCGGAACCCACCTGTGCGCCTACATCGGTCCTGGAGGTATCCCATATCTGGACCTGGGGAGTTCCCCTTAGGTAAATGCCGCTGTCGCCGTCTTTGGTGATTTTCCAGTCGACAAGCATTTCAAAATCGCCATATTCTGCAACCGAACAGAGGTTATTGCCCTTACCGCTGAACCATATGCAACCATCCTTTACGCTCCAGTTTGAAGGAACCAGCATATTTGCTTCAGCCTGTCTTCTTTCCAGGTCTACTCTTCTCATTTTCGCCCTTACAACAGGATTTTCAACAAGGCCCTGCCATCCGGTTAAGTCCTTACCGTTGAACATCGGTCTGAAACCCTCGTCAGAGGGCATGGAAGCCAGGTACTTGATTACCATTTCCCTGTTGTATTCACTTTCAGGGCCCGTGAGCTTCGGGACCGCCTTTAAAAGAATATCGTGTGCGAGAGTGCCATACATTCCCACTGATGATTCTGCTGACGGAAGAGCAATATACATGACTGCCGAAGCCGCCGCTGATGAAGTTGCCGGATCATCGAGACAGCTCCCGGCCAGGAAGAGCGCCTGGTAAGTTTTTAACCTGCCGAGCTCCGTCAGTATTTCATTCTTTCGCTCAGGGCTGAGTGCGAATGGCATAATTTTGCGGAAAAGCAGCTGTTTTTGTTCGTCATTCAGCGGGGAACGCCTCACCTGTCTTACATAACCCTCAAAAGCAGGCTCTTCAAAAGTTTTATTTCCTGATGCACAAATCTGGTAAAGCGCGGAAGATGCCGTGTAATCATTCCATGAGGTCAGTGCCTTGAAACAGATATCCCTCATTTCAGGATTTCCGTTTTCAAATTCCCTGAGGACTATATTGAGAGCTTCCCTCCCACCTGTTTTTGCAAGGACGGGTATTATTTTGCTTTTCACCGTACTATTCTCCATTGCCTTAATGAGGGCATCAGACCGCTTTCCGGGATCAGAAATTTTCCCGGCGGCGGCTGCGAGTGCAGACTGAATATCCGCAATATAATTACTGTCATCGGTTGAAGCCAGAAGGTTAATCAGATCGTTCTGGTTATCAGGACCGGCAAGGTTTGTCAGAGCCATGAAGGCTGACTTTTTCAAAGTCTCGTCACTCGATTGAGCAAATGGCAATACCTCCCTGAAATATTCATTCCCCCTGTTCCAGGCCATCAGTTCAATTGCAGTTTTCTTTGCCGAGGATGATCCATCTTTCAATAATGGTTTCAACAGGGCTATTTCATTATTTCCTGCCACTGACATTAGTGCTGTTTTTGCTGCATCCTGATCAGTCTGCCCGGGAGAATTCCTCATGTACTCAATCAGAGCCGGAACCGCCCCGGATCCGCTAACAGCTGCAAGTGCAGCCGCGGCCTCCGACCTGATTTTCTGGTCGGGATCTGAAAGGGAAGAGGTTATCAGGGCCAATGCAGATTCGTCATCCCTTTCTCCAAGCATTGCAATGATTTCGGGTTTTGCTTCGGATATCGCTTTAGGGAAATAGCCGATCCATTCTGATACTATCTCTTTCCCGGGAATCGCCAGGGATGCCCTCAGTGCTGCGTTCCTGTAGGTTTTGTCGGAATTTTCAACGGCTTTTTCCAGGACTTTCATCGCATCGATTCCGTGAAAGCCGACATATATTGTCATTGCCTTTATCTTATTCTGAACCGTCAGTTTGTCCTTGCATTTTGCCATCACTGTCTTGCAGATCCTGTCCATTGTCTTCATATCGCCATTCAGTCCGCAGTTCTGTGCATAGTTAAGCAATGCAGATGTTGCCCCGCTGACTTCCCATCTATAGAGGACATCCCTGGCAGCTTTCGACAGCACAGGCAATGCAGCTGGGCTCGAGCTATTTGCAAGTGCATTATAGGCGGCTGCCTTTGTATTGACATGTATCCCTGATGCCCATGCTATATACTCATTTACCGCGATTCCTGATTTCATGCCTGCCAGAGCGTTCATTACCGTTGCGGCACAAGGAAGCTCCCTGTTTTTGAGGGATTCCGCAAGTGCTGCCTCTGCCGTTTTGCTGCCTGATGCCTGTATTGCTGCCAGTGCGGGATAGCACATTTCCTTGTCGTTAAGGAATACCTTCATTGCTTCAACGGTGGCATCGCCCCCTGCGATCTGAAGCTGCTTCATGAAGAAATCCCTGACCCCAATGTCATTAGGAGCTGAGGCATATCCTATGCAAATCTTCTCCCATGAAGCTTTATCGGTCTCTTTGCCTTTTTGAGACAGGAACCTCGAAAGGCTTTCGATTGCAAATCTGGCACGGGTGTCATCACCGGTTCCGGCTGGTATTACCCGGCTGCATATCAGCCTGATCCCGGTTTCTCCGAGAATGATCATTTCACCCATCAGCCTGTCGGTGTTTTTTGAATCGTTTGAAGGGAACTGGGCAAGAAGATCTGCAACCTTTGTCTCAATAGTTCTCTTATCCTGGGAATAAGATCCCCCCGCAATCACCAGGAATATTATACATGAAACAACACTTCTTAGGATTTTCATATTTTCAAATTTTCAAATTTTCAAATTTTCCATTCGCCCCTCATAGGCTGATTAATGAGCCTGTTAGCGCCGTCATCATCAATAAACTGCTGTTTTGCAGGATCATACTTCAGGTTTCTTCCAAGCCGTACCGCTATAATTCCAAGATTAACGACTGAGCATGACCTGTGACCGTTCGATTCGTTAAGTGCGAATTTCTTTCTTGACATTACAGACTCGGTGAATGTCGTGATCTGGGGTTCAGGGTCAGGCAATGAATCAACAAGCTTTTCTAGGTCGCTGATATCGGACCTGAAACCCTTATAGACCTTTCCCTTAGGACCCTCGATATATGCTGCATCCTTGTCGCGGTTTTCCCCGTCGAGGATGATCTGGCAGCCGTCGGCATAAGTATATGTTATCCTCCTCCATGAGCCTACGGCATCATAATGCTGCTGGGGCGCATCTATTTCCACCGAGACGGGACCGGTGTCATCCTTGCCAAGAAGGTACTGAACAGGATCAAGATAATGTTGTCCCATATCACCAAGTCCTCCGCCATCATAATCCCAGTATCCGCGGAATTTTGAATGAACGCGTTCGGGATTATAGGGTTTGTAGGGAGCCGGTCCGAGCCACATATCGTAATCGAGTTCAGGCGGTACCGGTTCAGGTTTAAGGTTGTAAAGTCCGCTCCAGAAGAATTTCCAGTCATATCCCGTGATCCCGCTGACAGTCACTTTAAGGGGCCATCCCAATACACCGCTGGTGACGAGTTTCTTGAGTGGTTTGACTGTCGTACCCAGACCATAGAACTGATCCTTGAACCTGAACCAGGTATTCAGCCGAAACATCCGGCCGTTTTTCTGAACAGCTTCAGCAACCTTTATTCCTTCTCCTATGGTTCTGGTCATCGGCTTTTCACACCAGATATCCTTCCCTGCCTCCGCTGCCATTTTTGACATTATTCCATGCCAGTGGGGCGGGGTTGCAATATGGACGATATCAATTTCAGGTCGGGCCAGCAGCTCGCGGAAATCCCTGTATCCAGATATTTTCCCTCCTGCCAGCGCTATTGCCTGATCGAGGTGATTTTTATCAACATCACAGACGGCAAGGAGGCGAGTTCCCTCATAATCAAAGTGGCCGCGGCCCATACCACCAACTCCGATAATGCCTTTTGTAAGCTGGTTACTGGGAGCAGTATATCCCTGTCCTCCAAGAACATACCTTGGAACGATAGTAAAGGCAAAAGCGGCGGCAGTGCTCTTCCTTAAGAAGTCACGACGGCCCAGGTTTTTCTTTTTCATATTATTCTAATTAACGAATTCATTTTTTAAGACAATAGACTGAAACTGCCCAAAGGTAGATCATGCAACCGATCAGTATTGTCATTCCAAGAGCAATGCTGCTGATGTCGCTGACCCATCCGACCAGGAGAGGGATGACCGCCCCGCCTGAGATAGCCATCATAACCAACCCCGAGATCTCGTTGCTCTGATTCGGGTATTTTTCAACTGCAAGCGAAAACACCAGAGGCCAGATGTTGGCGACTGCCAGTCCGATAAGGAATACAAGGACCCATGCCATGGCAGGAGACTTAATGAGGACAATGGCTGCAAGGCAGATGATCCCAAGAAGAGAGGTCCACATGAAGAATTTCCGTGAAGATATTTTTGTCAGGAGAATTGCCCCTGCAAAGGTGCCAAGCATGCGGCCCAGAAAATAGACGCTGCGTCCCGATTCGGCTGCAGTCTGATCAATGCCAAACCTCTTGATCAGGAATTGACCTGAGTTTGAATTGAATCCGACATCGACCCCTACTACTAGAAATATTGATAAAACCAGTAAAAGGACATAACCGTTGCCGAGAAGTCTGAATGAAGAGGCGAAAGTTGCCTTATATCCCTCCACCCGGGTCTCGTCGATTTTTGCGGAACCGAGCCACAATACAGAAAGGATGGAGACTATTCCAAAGACCAGGAACATTATCTTCCAGTCGCCAAACTGCGCTGCAAAGAACCCTGCAAGGGGTGCCCCAATCATCGATCCGATTGCTTTTACAAACTGGGAAAAACTTAAGAAGCTTGATGCCCTGTTCCCGGGGACGACATCCACCATAAGGGGATTTGCAGAAACCTGGACTATTGTATTTCCAATGCCGAGCAGGGCAAATCCGGCCAGTACCATCGGAAATGTATAAAAGAAGAACGGGACCAGCAATCCGAGGGCGGTAACGCCCATTCCGATGTTCAGCATGTTCTTTTTGCCCAGACGTGATTGCAGGACGCCTACCGGAACCGAGAGTACAAAGAACCAGAGGAATGCGGCTGAAGGAATGAGCTGGGCAACGGTTGCACTCAGGCTCATATCCTTGCTTACACGGTCAACCCCGATCCCGACGAGATCGACGAAGCTCATAACGAAAAACGCCATAAGCACCGGGGCTATCTTTGAAATGTTTATTTTATCTGTGGCCATTTTCTTATAGTTTTAAGTTTAGATTTTAGAGTTAGAGGCTGGGGGCTGGGGGCTGGGGGCAGGGGGCAGGGGGCAGGGGGCATGGGGTATGGGGCATGGGGCTGTTTACATTAATGGGAGGGCGTGTTGAATGTCTTTCCAGAAGGTTTCATCAAGTAAATATGCGGCACCAATGAATGCAGCATCCTCTTTGAGTTCTGAAAGGGCAACTTTACAGCTGCAACCTTCTTTCCTGAGGCTCTTCTCAAAAATATCCCCGAAAAGACTGTAGGCATGAGAGATGTTTCCACCTACAACCACGATCTCTGCTTTAAATTTCTTCAGCCAGGGAGCAAGAAAAACTCCAAGTTTTGTACCGAATTCCGTGAACAGGTCTGTGACTATCCCGTCGGCGGCGGCCAGTTCTGCAAATTCCTTGACACCGCTCAGCTCCCTGCCTGTCAGCTTTTTATACCTTCCGATAAACCATCGTGTCGAAAAATAATCATCAGCAATATTATCTCCGTATGGAAGATGATAGACACATCCCAGCCTTGGTACCTCGGGTCCGTCGACGATCGGGATCCTGTTTGAGATGAATGCCGAACCAAACCCGGTCCCGAGGGTTACTGCCATTGATCT
Organism: uncultured Bacteroidales bacterium; assembly: GCA_963696535.1. Taxonomy (GTDB): domain Bacteria; phylum Bacteroidota; class Bacteroidia; order Bacteroidales; family VadinHA17; genus LD21. The sequence goes on along the minus strand of CAVOKP010000013.1, from coordinate 45,868 downwards.
GACAGCTTTTGAAGCTTTCCCGACAAGCGCTTCCCCAACGGCAAATGTTGAAACATCGTTCATGAACCTGACAGGGAAATCACCGGAGAAACCTAGATTATCCGCAATTGCATCCTTTACATTGCATCCGTAAAGATTTTCATATTTTGCAACGCCCTTTATATAGCTTATGCCCTTTACGTAGTCAAAGGGACCGGGCATCCCGAATCCAATTCCCTTCAGCGATCCGGCCGGCAGTTTCTTAATCACATCGGAAAGTGCCCGCACCCATACACCTATTATTTCACTTGCCTCAGCCTTATTATCGGCAGGCCTCTCAGTCCGGGTTTCATGCAGGACGGTTAATGATTCGAGATCAACAGCTGCACAGCTTATGTGACTGCCGCCAATATCAACGCCAATTGCCAGATTCTGTTTCATATATTGAATTAAGTGCCAGAGAATGGAATAATAAATAATAAAATAGAGACGCTGAAAGTATTGAATTTTACCGGAAAAGCCAAAGAGATGAGTTTAAAAATAGTAATTTAGTGAGATAATAATTTTAGTATCATGCCAAAAGTTACAAAGGAAGATGCTCTTCTCTACCACAGCAGGGGACGTCATGGGAAAATTGAAGTAATTCCCACAAAACCCTATTGCACGCAATTCGATCTGAGCCTGGCCTATACACCGGGTGTTGCATATCCATGCCTTGAGATTGAAAAAACACCGGAAGATGTTTATAATTATACAGCCAAGGGAAATCTTGTTGCGGTCATTTCAAACGGAACCGCGGTTCTGGGGCTTGGGGATATCGGGGCAATGGCCGGGAAGCCGGTGATGGAAGGCAAAGGTTTGTTGTTCAAGGTATTTGCCGATCTGGACGTATTTGATATTGAGATTGATGAAAAGGATCCGGAAAAACTTGTCGAGATATGTGCGAGGATCGCTCCTACCTTCGGCGGTATAAATCTTGAAGATATTAAAGCTCCCGAGTGTTTCGAGGTTGAGACAAAGCTTAAGGGGTTGGTAGATATTCCGGTATTTCATGATGATCAGCACGGAACAGCCATTATTTCAGGAGCCGGACTTCTTAATTCACTGGAAATCACGGGAAAGAAAATTGAAGATTTAAAAATGGTGGTTTGCGGGGCAGGTGCTGCAGCTATTTCGTGTTCAAGGCTTTATGTGAAGCTTGGGGTCAGGAAGGAGAATATAGTGATGGTCGACAGCAAAGGCGTTCTCAATATGAAAAGGAAGGATCTTAACAAATACAAGCAGGAATTCATAACCGACAGGGATATTGACACACTTGCCGAAGCAGTTAAGGGTGCCGATCTTTTCCTTGGCCTCTCGACTGCCAATATGCTTTCCAGGGAGATGCTTGCAACAATGGCTGACAATCCGGTTGTCTTTGCGATGGCTAATCCAAATCCGGAAATTACATATGAGGATGCTATGGCAACAAGGGATGACCTGATATTTGCAACCGGAAGGTCAGATTATCCCAATCAGATTAATAATGTACTGGGATTTCCTTATATCTTCAGGGGAGCGCTCGATGTACGTGCATCGACCATCAATGAGGAAATGAAGCTGGCCGCTGCAAAGGCGCTGGCTGTACTGGCTAAGGAACCTGTTCCCGATGTGGTACTCAGTGCATATAACCTCGAAAAGCTAAGTTTCGGAAAGGATTACATAATACCGAAGCCCCTTGATCCGCGACTGATATCGTGCGTTGCCTCATGTGTTGCAAAGGCCGCTATTGATTCGGGTGTTGCACGCAGACCGATAACCGACTGGGAGGCATACAGGAAGAGCCTCGACAAGAGGCTGAGCATACATATAAAAAAGATCGGGGAAGTAAGCGAATTCTAAAAGACCGATTTGATTTTGTTCCTTTCCGATATCTGCTTCAGAACCTTTTTCACGTACATTTCTACAATAAGGTCCGCTGTTTCGGAAATGCTGAATGACTGCCTGTTCAAGGTAACATCAAACAGAGTATCAGGATTCTTGACCTTTTTATCGAGAAAAGTCTGAATCAGATCATTGCGCTTTTCATCAGTTTCAGTTACGTATTCCTCTGCAGTCTCAAGTCCCATCTCCTTTTTCCTCATAACATTCTCCACCCTCCAGTAAAACGGGGCAGTGAGCCTGACGTGAAGGGCATCCTTTATATCGCGGGCAATCGAGACACCTCCTCTTCCCACAAGAACGACATAACCCTCCTTACAAATTGAAAGAACAACGTCCTTAATAGCCTTCTTCACCCTCAGGTCGCTGACGAATCCTCCCGAAAATGCCATTATCATTTCCGAAAGATTCGACAGCTTTATTCCCTCATAATAGTTCTCAATCCGCTGGGTGTCAATATTCAGTTCCTTGGCTATTGAGAAGATTATATCCTTGTCGACCCATCTCCATTTTGTCGTTCCAAACCTGGTATTGAGTTTTTCAATGACGATCGACGCTGTTTCGCGGGCATCGCATCCCGTAAGACGTGATATTGTAATCACGGGTCCATCCTCGGAGGTTGGGCTGTTAAGTATTGATTCCCTGTACCTTTCGTCGAAATAATCAAAGAATTTTTCCATCTTGTCTCCCTTTAGAAATAACTTATTAAGATATGAAAAAAAACCGGAATCCGGAAATAAATATTGTCAGATTCCCTGAAATCCGTAGTCCCTGGCCGAAACTAACAGATACATGTTGAAATGTTATGTTTTTATTATATCTTTACTAAATGCGAATTAATTTTCTCACCAATATCTTAAACCAATAAATTATGGGATCTATTTTTACAAAACCGGAAATAGTCTGGTTTATAATCGGGCTTGCCTTGTTTCTCCTGGAACTTGTCCTGCCCGGATTTGTGATCTTTTTCTTCGGGGTTGGTGCATGGGTGACTGCTTTGCTCTGCCTGATAGCCAATCCCGGGATAAATCTGCAGGCTATTGTATTTGGAGTCACTTCAATTCTGTCGCTCGTACTTTTAAGGAAGATGATTCAGAAGAGATTTTTCTACAGCAAGGAAGAATTATCCAAAGAAGTTGAGGATGAATTTTCAGGAAGGGAGGGTATTGCCCTAACGGAGTTAATCCCGGGCAAAACCGGAAAAGTTGAATTCAAGGGAACTCAGTGGAATGCTGAATCTGAATCTGAAATCGCTGAAGGACAAAAAGTTATTATTAAGAAGAAGGAAAGTTTTAAACTAATTGTTAAACCAAAAAATAATTAAAATGACAGGAATGATTACATTGGCAGCCGCTAATCCCAGTACAACCATCATACTGATTGGGATTATTCTCCTTACTTTCATCCTTATTTCATCGATGGTGAAAGTTGTTCCGCAGAGGACGGCAATAATTGTGGAACGACTGGGAAAATACAGGGCGACATTTACCGCAGGATTCCAGATCCTTATTCCTTTTGTGGATAAAATCAGGTACAGGCATACACTGAAGGAGCAGGCCATCGATGTTCCCCCGCAGGTGTGTATAACCCGCGACAATATCGCTGTCGAGGTTGACGGGATTCTTTATCTTCAGGTGCTGGATCCGCAAAAAGCTTCGTACGGAATCGATAATTACAGGTTTGCTTCTATTCAGATTGCGCAGACCACAATGAGAAGTATTATTGGCAAGCTTGAACTCGACAGGACTTTCGAGGAGCGCGAAACAATTAACGTCTCAATTGTTGAGGCAGTGGATAAGGCAAGCGAGCCATGGGGTGTCAAGGTTACACGTTATGAGGTAAAGAACATATCTCCTCCCCAGAGCATTCGCGATGCCATGGAAAAACAGATGAGGGCTGAAAGGGAGAAGAGGGCGATCATTGCCGAATCGGAAGGAACAAAACAGGCAAAAATAAATGTGGCAGAGGGTGACAAGCAGGAACTCATCAAGAAATCGGAAGGCGAGATGCAGAAGAGGATAAATGAGGCTACCGGTAAAGCATCGGAAATCGAACAGGTAGCAAATGCAACTGCCAATGGACTGAGAGCAATTGCAACGGCGATATCAGAGGAAAACGGACTTAACGCCGTTAACCTGAGGGTTGCAGAACAGTACCTGCTCGGGTTTGCCAATATGGCAAAAATGAATAACACAATTGTTTTGCCTGCAAATCTTACTGATGTCGCAGGAATTGTAGCAACAGCAACCTCGATGTTCAGTGAATTAAAGGATAAAAAGAAATAACCCCATTACTCTTCACACACCTCATCCCCTTCTCATGAAAGAGAAGGGGATTTTTAATTCATGCTTGTTCGTGCTCAGTTCTGTTGATTATCTCATTTTGAAGATCCTCACCGAGATCGTTGAAATAATCGCTGTAGCCGGCAACCCTTACAATCAGATCCCTGTGCAATTCGGGATGCTTCTGGGCGTCCCGGAGAGTTGCGGCATTGACGACATTGAACTGGATATGGTGTCCGTCGAGGCTGAAGTAGCTTCTAATCAGTGCAGTAAGGCAATCATAGCTGTTCTCGTCCTCAAAGAATTGCGGTGAAAACTTCTGATTCAGAAGTGTTCCCCCGGTTCTAAGATGGTCGATCTTGGATGCGGATTTAATGACTGATGTCGGCCCCTGGCTGTCAACCCCCTGGCTCGGTGAAATCCCTTCAGAAAGAGGGGTGAATGCTTTCCTCCCGTCGGCAGTGGCTCCCGTAACGCTGCCGAAGTAAACATGGGATGTTGTTGGCAACATGTTGATACGGTGGACACCTCCCCTCGAGGAAGGCTGGCCATTCACTGCATCATAATAGATCTCAAAGACAGTAACAGCCTGCTGATCAGCATAATCATCATCGTTCCCATATTTCGGGGTATTATATATCAGATCATATCTAATCTGGTCAAATCCGTTGAAATCGGCTTCAATTGCCGAATTGAGATCATTCCAGGAGTATTTTTGCTTGTCATATACATTATATCTGATCGACGTAAGTATGTCGGTAATGCTGCCCAGCCCGACTCCCTGAATATAAGTGGTATTATATCTTGCGCCCCCGTTGTTATAATCCCTTCCGTTTGAGATACAATCTTCAACCAGCAAGGAGAGGAACGGAACAGGCAGATATCTTGCAAATGTCTTCTCAATGACATTATTACCTCTTATTTTTATATCAGTAAAGTAGTTTACCTGGGCTCTGAAAGCTTCAACCAGATCCAGAAATGTTTTGTAATCCTGTGAAAAACCTGTCTGCAAACCAACCTGGGCGCCTGCGCGCCGGTCAATTCCATTGTTAAGGGTCAGTTCAAGAATCTTTACAAGGTTGAAATATCCCGTGAGCCAGTAAGCCTCGGTACCGAAAGCACCGGTTTCAACGCATCCTGATGCACCGCCGTTTCGTGCATCGGTAATATTCTTACCCTGTCGGAGGAGTTCCTGAATGATGGCATCCGTATTAAAGCAGGAGGGCTGGCCAAAACCTGTCCTTATTATATCCAATGCCTTGTGAATGAACCTGTCGGGGCTCTTCCTGCTGATCTGAACCATTGAACTTGGCTGTAGTATCCTCATTTCCCTTATAACCTCCAGGAGAATGTATGACATCTCGTTAACAGCATCCGTACCGTCAGCTTTCACACCACCCAGGTTTATGAGGCAGAAATCGGTGTAGGTATTGCTCTCGCTCGCAGTTACGCCCATTTTAGGAGGGGATGGATGATTATTGAACTTTACCCAGAAACATCCCAGAAGGTCAGACAGCTCATCATCAGAAAGTGTTCCGGCCTCCTTTTCCTTCCTGTAAACAGGATAAAGATGCTGGTCGAGCCTGCCCGGATTGAACGAATCCCATGGATTCAGTTCGGTTATGACCCCGAGATGTATAAACCAGTAATGCTGAAGCATTTCATGAACCGTTTCAGGAGCATGGGCAGGAACCCTGCGGCAAACTGAAGCCATTTTCAGAAGTTCACTCCTGCGTTTTTCATCTTTCTCATCAGCCGCAAGCCTGTCAAGCTCTTCCGCATGCCTTCCGGCATACATTATTATTGCATCGCAGGCAATATCCATTGCCCTGAGCTCCTCTGCCTTGTCAAATGCCTCATTGTCGTTATAGAAATTGAGCTTTGAGATGGATTCCCGGATTTCTTCCTTAACCTGAATAAATCCTGTTTTAAACATTTTATATCCCAGCACCGTATGGCCGGGAGCCCGTTGTTCCTGGAATTCAGTGAATATGCCTGCCTTGTATGCGCCGAGCCATTCAGGAGTCATAAGGCTCATTATCCTGTCGCGGTTGGTTCTTCCCTTCCAGTATGGGATAATCTCCTCCCTGTAAATCCTTTTGACTTCCTCATCGACCCTGAAAGAGACTTTTTTCCTGGTATCAAGGATTTCAAGATCCTGAAGCGAATGCAGGCTGATTTCCGGATATGTTGGAGTAGCCTTTGGTGCAGGGCCCCTTTCGCCAACTATCAGCTCATCGTCATTAACGCAAATCTTCTTGTTTCTAAGAAGATACTCAAATGCTTTTGCCCTGCGGACTGGAGCTGAAACTTCGCGGGCTTCATCGCTTTTGTAAAAACGCGTTATCAGCATGGCTCTTTCGGGACTGATCCGTTCAACCGCAGTGAGGCTCTGCTCCCGTAATTTCTTAACTCTTTCTGATAGTATCATTTCAATATATATATATATAGTTTAATTTCTCTAATCCAAGCTTTTTGCCCCTAAATCCCCTAAAGGGGACTTATTGATTGATGCTTTTCAAACCCCCTTTAGGGGGATGGGGGCAGAAATTTTATCCTCCAACCTTCACTTTTATTCCTGTTACCTCAAAAAACTCCTTCAATTCCTTCATCCTTCCGGGTGATGGCTGAGTAGTATCTTTCATCCTGTAAGGGAGACCGAATTTCCTGTACTTCGACTGTCCGATCCTGTGGAACGGAAGAAGGTTTATCATTCTGAGATTTTCGCATTTAAGCCTGGTCAGCAGATCCCTTAAGTCAGTCAGGTTTTTCTGGTCATCATTTTTCCCCGGGATGACCGGTATCCTGATCATTACGTCTTTACCGCTGCTTACTATCAGTTTCAGATTATCCAGAATACCAATGTTTGAGACACCTGTAAGTTCAAAATGCCTGGCAGAATCAAGATGTTTCAGGTCAAAAAGAACCATGTCGGTAAAAGGCATAATTTTCATGTAGCTTTCGGGAGATGCATAACCCGAGGTATCAACAGCGGTATTATAACCCTTCTTAATGAAGGCTTTAAGGGCTTCCTCAAGGAATTCAGCCTGCAACATTGGTTCGCCTCCGGAGAATGTAACTCCGCCTTTTGACTGCTGAATGAATATCCTTTCTCTTTCGGCTATTTCAAGAAGGTCCCCGACAGAATAGAGTCTACCAACCTCTTCATCTGACGTAAACTCCCTCTCTCCCACCCTTCTTGTCTGAACCACCTTCTGTCTTTCAGGGGAAATTCCTTCAGGGTTGTGGCACCACCAGCATGAAAGAGGACACCCCTTCATGAAAAAAGTCACCCTGATCCCCGGACCATCGTGTATTGAGTATCGCTTTATGCTGAAAAGCAGTCCTTGCATTTGCAGTGAAAAATAAAAGTTGATGTTGATTTATAGTTGCCCCGGATGATTCCAGGGAGCAGGGGGCAGGGGGCTTTAAAACGCCGGCCGGTATGCCCGGAATTTGTCAGTCATTGTAGAATATCAGGCAATGATAGAGCCTGCGTCCGAGGCGCTGCATCATGAACCTGTATTTCAGCTTCTGAATCATACAATTAAACAGTGGTGCAATTTAACTATTTTTTGAACTCATTGCCTACTGATAACACTAATTTGATTAAAATATTATCTTTGTTTAGATGTGAACCAAAGGACCGATGAAATTCTCTATTTCTCTCCTGATTGCATTATTCATATGTTTACACACTTCGGGGCAGGTCAGGACTGCGGAACGATTTACGATAAGCGGATTTGTAAAAGAAGCCGTGAGCGGTGAATCACTGATCGGTGTGAATATCTATCTGGCTGACCGGAGGTCAGGAACGGTCACAAATAATTACGGCTTCTTTTCACTAACCCTGGAAGGTTCCGATACCGTTGAGCTGATTGTATCATATGTCGGGTTTAACACTGAAAGGATCAGGGTAAATCTGCGGAAAGATGTAGAGTTAAATATTGATTTACAGCCAAGTATTGTGTTGAATGAAGTGACTGTAAGTGCTGACCGGTTAGAACGGGAAAGCGAATCGGTAAAAATGAGCACAGTTAAGCTTCAGGCAGCTCAGATCAGGGAAATACCTTCACTGCTGGGTGAAAAAGATGTCCTTAAGGTCCTTCAGCTGATGCCGGGAATCCAGAAAGGATCTGAAGGATCCAGCGGACTTTATGTAAGGGGTGGCGGACCTGACCAGAACCTTATAATACTGGATGATGCAATAGTGTATAATGCCAATCATCTTTTTGGCTTTTTTTCCCTGTTCAATGGCAATGCCCTGAAGAGCGTGGAGCTTACCAAGGGAGGGTTTCCGGCAAGGTACGGGGGACGGCTTTCTTCGGTTCTTGAGATGAATATGAAGGAAGGGAACAAGGAAGAGTGGCACGGCGAGGGAGGCGTCGGTCTCATTTCATCGAACATAACCATTGAAGGACCTCTTAAAAAGAACAAATCATCAATCCTTGTTTCCGGCCGGAGGACATATGCTGATCTTATACTAAGACCATTGTTTACTCTGGCTGGTGAAGATAACACCGGCTATTTCTTCTACGATTTCAATGCCAAGGTAAATTATGATTTCGGCCGCAGGAACAAGCTTTATCTGAGCGGTTATTTCGGGAAAGACAAATTCTACGTCAAGAACAGGGCGGCAGGTTACAGGGAAGATATAGGCTTCCTCTGGGGCAACTCAACTGCTACTTTAAGATGGAACCATCTCTATGGCAACAAGATGTTCTCAAACACTTCAATTGTTTTCAGCAATTATTCATTTGGAATCTATGATAAATATAAGGTCGTGCGGGAAAATAAGAATTATTATGCCGAATACTATTCGGGTATAAGGGATTTTACACTGAAACACGACATTGATTTTCATCCCAATCCGAATCATTCGGTCAAGACCGGATTAATAACCATTTTTCACAGATTCAATCCACATGCCTATGTTGAGCTGGATATTCCCAACCAGGTGAGCCTGAGGAATACTATCTATGTAAACGGCATTGAAACGGGCATATATGCTGAAGATACATGGCAGCCGTTGGATGTACTAAAGATAAATGCAGGTTTGAGGTACACCTACTTCATTGCTGACAGGCAGCGATATCATTTCCCAGAGCCAAGGCTCTCTGTCGCCTGGCGGCTGACACCCGGTCTGGCTCTGAAGGGGTCCTATGCCTCGATGAGCCAGTATATTCACCTGCTTACAAACACCGGAATAAGCCTGCCTACAGATCTCTGGGTTCCTGCTACCGACCGCGTCCGTCCACAAAAGTCGAAACAGATAGCAGCAGGTATCGTAAATGATTTAAGCAAAAAAGACATTTCGGTCTCCCTTGAGGGATACTACAAAACGATGGATGATGTAATAGGGTACAAGGAAGGAGCATCGTTCCTCGAAATCGGAGAACCCTCGGAAGTAGCCGATATTAAATGGGAGGATAATATAACGACCGGGCGGTCATGGTCATACGGACTCGAGTTCCTGATTCAGAAAAAGAAAGGGAAGCTGACGGGATGGGTAGGTTATACTTTATCGTGGACTCTTATGCAATTCGATTCACTTAATTTCGGAAGGAAGTTCTATGCACGATATGACAGGAGGCACGATATTTCAATTGTGGCTTTATATAAGCTCAGTGAGAAGATCAATTTTTCAGGCACATGGGTTTTTGGGACAGGCAACGCAGTAACGCTGCCATTATCGGAATATTCTGCCTATTACCATAATTTCAGGGGAATTACTGACTATGACCCTTCGAACCCAAAGCCTGGTGGCTATGAAGGACATGAAAGCTGGTTCTCTGCAAACGAATTTGGAGAGAAGAATAATTTCCGCATGAGTCCTTATCACCGCCTTGACATTGGGGTACAGTTTCATAAGAAGAAGCAATGGGGCGAAAGGATATGGGAGATTTCAGTGTACAATGCCTATTGCAGATTCAATCCCTTCTTCTATTACAGTGAAAAGGAGACTATAAATAACAAGGAGTACGGAGTATTAAGACAAGTAAGTCTTTTCCCGGTAATTCCTTCAATCACTTACTCATTCAAATTCTAAAAATCCAGGTGAAAAACAAAGGTTATGTCATAATGGCTGTTGTTATCCTGTCGGCACTATCCTGTGAAAAGGAAGCAAGAAATGTTACACTTCCGGAATTCGACCACAAGATGGTTGTTACTTCCTTCATTTCACCCTATGATTCTGTCTCTTTTGTTACAGTTGAATCAAATGAAAGGCTGTACGGCGATCTGAGTATCAGGGAACCCCTGGGAGAGATCAACGTAACCATCTCGGATGGTTCAAAAAGGATCGCTCTTGAAAAGGGAGATTATTATTTCTACTTCCGAAGGAAATACATGGCTGTTCAGGAAGGTAAAAAATATACTCTTGAAGTATCGGCTGCCAGCGGAATGAAAGCTGATGCAGAATGCACGGTTCCTCTTTCAAGGGACCTTAATATCAGTGCCGATACATCAAGGATTTATTCTACTGACCCGGATGGCGGGAAATGGTCGGAACTTAAAATCAAGGTTTATCTTGATGATCCTGCGGGTGAGAAAAATTACTACAGGTTTGCAGCAAAGCAGATGGATTACGACCCTTCATACGGCAGATACCCAATCATATGGGATCTCTATAACGAAGAAAAACTTTGGTTCAGCGATGAAGGTTACGATGGAAAACGGATATACGCAAACTCGGCGCGCTGCCCCTCATTCAGTAAAGTTTCAGATTCTGTCAAAGTAGTTATCTATATACTTAATACAAATAAGGATTACTTCCTTTATCATAAGTCGCTTGAAGAATATTCCGGGGGTGATGGTCCTTTTTCTGAACCCTCTCCTGTATTTTCAAATATCAATGGCGGGATTGGAATTTTTGCAGGGTATACGGTTGATTCACTGGTTTTCAGATTGAAATAACCAGAAATCTATTTTACTGTTTATCTGTACATTATATGAGGTTTTCCCGGTTTTAACATATGCTTAACATAACATTAACAATAATTCCTGCAACAAAACAAATTCCCAGGCGTCTATATAATGAAAAACGTTCTTAATAGGGCCGTTCGGCCAAATTCTACGATCAGGTTTAGGTTAATGAAGGAAAGATAACTCCCAACTATCTTTCCTTTTTTTATTGGGCTAAAGCCCGTTGTAGAGGGGGGTCCCCTTCGCCGTTGGCTGAAGCCAACGGTAACTGATAAGAATTGTTTACGCTTAATTACCGTCAGCTTTAACTTAGGGATCGTCAAAGTATTGTTTACCGTCAATTGCCGTCAGCTTTAGCTGACGGATACCAGGGCTTCCTCCGGATCCTGGACTTTAGTCCCACATTTTCCCTGGTCAACACCTAAAACAATAGATATCTGATTTTAATCATTCAGAATTGACAATAAATACGCTTTCTTTGTTTTTAAGATACGGTTGCTGTAAATTTTTTCCGCGTAATCAGCAGCTCCTGAAACAAAACCAGAAATAATATGAAACGAAAGATCCGGTTCAGTCTGCTTTACCGCGACATGTGGCAGTCGTCGGGCAAGTATCAGCCAAGGGTTGATCAACTAAAAGCGGTTGCACCGTATATTGTTGAAATGGGTTGCTTCGACCGGATAGAGACCAATGGTGGAGCTTTTGAACAGGTTCAGCTTCTGTTTGGAGAAAATCCCAACACAGCTGTCAGGGAATGGACTAAACCGTTCAATGAGGCCGGGATTGAAACCCACATGCTCGAGCGTGCACTCAATGGTATAAGAATGTATCCTGTGCCGGCCGATATACGGAGACTTATGTTCAGGGTAAAGAAGGCGCAGGGAGTGAACATTTCAAGGTCGTTCTGCGGACTTAATGACCACAGGAACCTTGAACTCTCAATAAAATACGCCAAAGAGGCTGGTATGATCTCACAGGCAGCCCTCTCAATCACTCATTCACCTGTCCACACGATTGATTATTATATGGATGTCGTGAAGCATATCGTTGAATACGGTGCTGATGAGATCTGTCTGAAAGACATGGCGGGAGTGGGCAGGCCGGCAACACTCGGTGAACTGGTAAGGCAGATTAAGAAGAAATATCCCGGTATCGTTGTTGAGTACCACGGGCATTCGGGCCCGGGGATGTCGGTGGCCTCGATGCTCGAGGTGGCAAGGGCGGGAGCCGATTTTCTTGATGTTGCAATGGAACCGCTGAGTTGGGGAATGATACATCCCGATGTAATTGCCATCAGGGCAATAATGGACGATGCAGGCTTCGATGTCCCTGAAATCAATATGGATGCTTACATGAAAGTCAGGGCGCTGACACAATCGTTTATTGATGATTTTCTCGGCTATTTCATCGATCCAAGGAACAAACAGGTATCCTCACTTCTTATTAACAGCGGATTGCCGGGAGGAATGATGGGCAGCCTTATGGCCGATCTCAAGGGGGTCCATCAGGGGATCAACACATCACTTAAGAAGCAGGGTATGCCTGAACTTACCGAGGATGAGCTGGTTGTAAGACTCTTCAATGAAGTTGAAACCATCTGGCCAGTGCTTGGTTATCCTCCGCTTGTGACTCCTTTCAGCCAGTATGTCAAGAACGTGGCTCTGATGAATATAATCCAGATGACCAGCAGCAAGGAGAGATACGGAATGATCGACAATAATACATGGGATATGATCCTAGGCAAGGCAGGCAGGCTTCCGGGGAAACTTGGAAGTGAGATTACAGAACTGGCTAAAAAGCTTGGTAAGGAATTCTACTCGGGAAATCCCCAGGATGCATATCCCGATGAGCTCCCTGCATTCAGGGCCGAGATGAAAAAGAACGGATGGGAAACTGGCCAGGATGATGAAGAATTGTTTGAATTTGCAATCCACGACAGGCAATATCGCGATTATAAAAGCGGTGCCGCAAAAACACGGTTTGAGAATGAACTCGCAAAGGCCATGGAACAATTCTCAGCTCCTCAATCAGTAAGGCCGGCTGAGACGGCACCTCAAAAAACTGAAACCCTGGTTACACCAAACCAGAGTGATCCTAACCTGAAACTTATAACTGCCCCCTCAAAAGGCAAAATATACTACAACCTTTACGGTGAGCTCACCGAGCCTTCAAAGACTGGCGATCAGGTTGATGCAGGAGAAAGGATCTGTTACATTCAGACGAGTACCTATATCGACGAGATAATTTCCCCATGGGGAGGACAGGTTGCCGAAATCGTTGTTGCGCAGGGGGCGAATGTCAACAAGGGCGATATCCTTTTCAAGATCCTTGAACAAAAGAAAAAGAAAAGCAAGAAAAAACCAGTTTAGTTACATGATATTTCCGGAAATTGTAATCTTTGTACCTGACTGGTTAAGGAAATAATTAATAATACCCTGAAATGAAAAAACTAGCTTTAATGATGGTTATAGCTTCTCTGATATTTGCTTCATGCAGCCGGGAAGAAAAAAGCGATAATCCGCTGCTAAACGAATTCGACACTCCGTTCGGTGTTCCCCCCTTCGAACTTATAAAGGCGGCACACTACAAGCCTGCATATATGAAGGCTTTTGAAGAGCAGAAGGCAGAAATCCAGGCTATAATAAACAATCCCAAAGAGCCGGATTTCAATAACACCATTAAAATGATTGCCTACAGCGGCGAGTTGCTAAGTAAAGTGAGCAGGGTGTTTGGCGCCCTGAATTCGGCTCACACCAACGATTCGCTTCAGGCGATAAACAGGGAGATAGCTCCGATAGCCTCAAGCCACAGGGACGATATTAACCTCAACGACACCCTGTTCCGGAGAGTAAAATCGGTTTATGACAACAGGGATAAATTTAAACTTACCGACGAGGAGAAAAAACTCCTTGAGGATACCTACAAGGATTTTGTAAGAAGCGGCGCAGCCCTGTCGCCCGGTGACAAGGAAAAACTTCGCAGTATAAATGAGGAGCTTTCCAGACTGCAGGTCCAGTTCGGACAAAACCTGCTTGCCGAAACCAATGGATTCAAACTTATTCTGGAGAAGAAGGAAGATCTGGCAGGATTGCCCGAAGGAGTTATTGCACAGGCAGCAGCAATGGCTAAGTCGCTTAAGATGGAAGGGAAATGGGTTTTCACCCTCCAGGTGCCCAGCATGACGCCGTTCCTTCAGTATTCTGAGCGGCGTGACCTGAGGGAAAAGCTTTTCACCTGGTACTTCATGAAAGGCGACAATGACAATGAATATGATAATAAGGCAATTATTGCCAGAATAGCAAGATTAAGGACAGAAAGGTCAAAATTGCTTGGTTACGATAGTTTTGCCAACTATGCGCTTGAGAGGAATATGGCCAAAACACCCGAAAAAGTGTTGGAATTCCTTGGGCAGGTGTGGGAGGCCGCTCTACCGGTCGCAAAAGCGGAAGCTGCTGCCCAGCAGGAAATTATTAACAGTGAGGGTGGAAAGTTCAAACTTCGGCCGTGGGACTGGTGGTATTACTCTGAAAAGATCAAAAAGGCCAGGTATGACCTCGATGACGAGATAACACGTCCCTACTTCATGATCGACAATGTAATGGAAGGAATGTTCTATGTTGCCAACAGGCTTTACGGACTTAACTTCACCAGAAGGACCGACATTCCCAAATACCATCCCGATGTCAACACATTTGAGGTGACACGCGACGGGAAACATGTCGGGATACTTATGATCGACAATTACCCAAGGCCTTCAAAGCGGGGCGGTGCATGGTGCGGAACCTACAGGAGCCAGAAGCGTGATATAAATGGGAAGATGGTCTACCCGGTGGTGACAATGGTCACAAATTCATCCCTTCCGTCGGCCGATAAACCCTCACTTCTTACGGCGCTTGAAGCTGAAACGCTTTTTCACGAATTCGGACACGCGCTGAATAACCTTCTGTCGGATATCACCTACCCGGGAAGTTCGAATCCACGCGATTTTGTGGAATTGCCATCGCAGATAATGGAACACTGGGTCCTGGAGCCGGAAGTGCTCAGCGTTTATGCAAAACACTGGCAGACCGGAGAAATCATTCCCCGGGAGATTGTCGACAAACTCGATAAGTCAGGGAAATTCAACATGGGATTCACAACCGTTGAATACCTTGCCGCCTCACTTCTGGATATGGAATATCATGCACTTACCGAGCCTGTTGATCTGGACATCAGGGATTTTGAGAAGAAGGCAATGGAAAAATACGGACTTATCCCTGAGATAAAACCGCGATACAGGTCGACATATTTCAACCATATATGGGGAGGAGGCTATTCAGCAGGATACTACAGTTACATATGGTGCGAAGTTCTTGATTCCGATGCGTTCCAGGCTTTCAGGGAGACAGGTGATATATTCAGCCGTGAAATTGCTTCAAGATTCGAAAAAGAGATCCTCTCAAGGGGAGGGACAAAGGATGCCCTTGAAATGTATATCGCCTTCCGCGGTAAAGAACCAGGTATAGATGCCCTTCTTGAAAACAGGGGACTGAAATGAAAATAAAGAGAATGCAGAAACCTTATTCAGGTACGAAAGGCTCCACTGCAGGATTTGTACAACCGGAATTTAAATGCTGATCTTCAGCCACATGACATTCATTATCTACCCTCTGCTGGTCATTCTGATTGCATATTCACTGACAAACATTATACGGTGCATACTTAAAAAGAAACGTGTTGACTTCATTTACCCCACGACCTTTGCAATTTTAATCCTTGCCGTAATTCATGATTTATTTATTTCCCGGGGCAGGAAGGCTTTTTTTAACGAATATATACTTACCTACACTGTAATTCTTTTCGCATTTATAAATGCCGGGATCCTGTTGTATATATGGGTTAAGGCGTATTCTGATAAGGAGAAGCTTCAGAAAGAGCTTGAGTATATGAACAGAAACCTCGAAAAGATCGTAATTGAACGAACACAGGAAATAAATGCCAGAAGGGAAGAAATTGAAAATCAGAATATTAAAATTGCCCTTCAGAATAAGAAGCTGTCAGAGACCATTCAGCTTAAAAACAAGATCTTTTCAGTTATAGCACACGACCTGAGGAGCCCTGTGGTAAATATCCTTTACATGCTTAACCTGCTGAAGGAGGATGAATTCAAGGAAAAATACGATTCCTTTGCCGACGCAAGCATCCAGTATTCCCAGCAGGTTATAACCCTCCTCGAGAATATGCTTGTATGGGGAAGGGGTCAGGAAGACAAAATCAAGTATACACCCGGCAGGCATGATTTTGCAGATATAATCCTTACAAACATGAGCATATTCAAGGAAACGGCTGATAAGAAGGAGATATCCGTCAATTTCACACAGATCGGCAATTCAAAGGCCTTTTTTGACAAGGACCTGATGGATATCATTATCCGTAACCTGCTGTCGAATGCCGTAAAATACACACCGAGGGGAGGAAGGATCAGTATTCTTCTCAAGGACAGGACGATGACCGGAGAAGGCATCTCGCTTAAGTTCTCCGATAACGGGATAGGCATTCCTCCCGACAAGATGAAAAACCTGTTCACCACTTCGGAAATCGAAAGCACTCCCGGCACGGAAAATGAGAAGGGAACCGGATTCGGCCTAAAGCTTTGCCACGAACTTGTTAAGATCAATAACGGCACAATGACGGTTGAGAGCAATGAAGGTGAAGGATCGTGCTTTACCATAACATTGCCGGAATAGATCCTAATAATATTATATTTTTTATCCTTTGATTATTCGCCCCTAAATCCCCTGAAGGGGACTTAATTGACGACGTAGTATTTTCTTAACCACCTTTAGGGGGTAGGTGGTTTATTCTATTGTAAGTTCAGTTAATCTTTTCCTGTCGAGTATCGTAAGGGTTTTACCCTTTGTAATTATAAGCCCTTCCGTTTCCATTTCACCAATTACCCTTGCTATCGAGGGGCGGGCTGCTCCAAAGTATTCAGCCAGCTCGCTCTGAGTCATTTCAATCCTGATCTCTGTCTTTCCCGTGCTTGCCAGCTGAAGAAAATACTGTGCAAGTTTGCCTCTTATTGTCTTGAAATTCAGGAATTTTATTTTCTCAGAAAGGAACTGCGATCTGTTTGATATCATATCAAGGAAATTGACAAGTATCCTATCGTTTCCCCGCAGGAACCTGAGGAAATCCGGCTTATCTATTATTAAAAGTTCAGTATCCGAAACTGCTACCACATTTACGGGAAACCTGTTCGCAGCTCCAAAAATAAAAGCTGCCGCTATTGCACCGGGTGATGAGACCTCTTCAATCTTTATTATCCTGCCGGAGAAGTCGATCATTTCTCCCTTAACAACACCGCTTGTAACCATCACAAATGAAGTTACAGGTTCCCCGCTCTGGTAAATAATTGTTCCTGCCCTGAATTTGCGGATTCGGTAAGAAGTGACCGAGATGACTGACATGATTTCCGCAAGCATCAATCCCCTGAAAATCGGAGAATCCAAAAGGAAAGTATAGTCCATGGTTTTTTCTTTAAAATTAGTATTTGTAACAAATGTTACAATTTATAAGTCTGCATTTTTTCACTTTTGCATCATAAACTTAAAAAAAGGAGAATGAAAAGAGATATTCTGAAAATTGACGAGGAATTATGCAACGGATGCGGGCAATGTGTACCAAACTGCCATGAGGGAGCATTGCAGATCATCGACGGCAAAGTAAGGCTTGTAAGCGAGCTGATGTGCGATGGTCTCGGCGCATGCATAGGATATTGTCCGGAGGGAGCAATTACCATCGAGACGAGGGAGGCAGAACCTTACAATGAGGTAAAAGTTATGGAACAGATGATCGGGAAAGGCAAAAATACGATTATCGCTCACCTGAAGCACCTGAAGGATCACGGGGAAACCGGATTTCTGCATGATGGTGTTGCTTTCCTTAATGACCGGAAGGATGTGCTTGATTTCAATCTGAATGAAGTGCTTCATGAAGTTCATAACCATGGCAGTCATCAGGTTCACAAGGAAGAAGGCTGTCCCGGTACAAAAGCTGCCGTGATTGACAGGCCGCTCGACGACAGGCATGCTGTTTCCGCAGATCAGCCCTCAGAGCTAAGGCAATGGCCGGTTCAGATGCATCTTCTCAATCCAAATGCCCCGTATCTGCGCGGGTCTGATCTGCTTCTTGCTGCCGATTGCGTTGCATTCTCTCTCGGGCAACTTTCACAGCAAATACCTGAAGGGGAGATCACTCGCAATTGCCTGCCCCAAGCTTGATCATGGCATTGATATTTATATTGAGAAGCTTACTGCGATGATAGATATCGCAAAAGTCAATACGATAACAGTGATGATGATGGAAGTGCCGTGCTGCGGCGGATTGCTTCAGATGGTGAAGAATGCACTAACCCAGGCTTCAAGGAAAGTCCCGGTAAAAAAGATGATAATCAGCCTTGCCGGGGAGACCCTGACTGAGGAATGGATTTGATATGATAAATATCACCTTGTGATTTCAAAAATTGGTTTCAACAGAAAAATTCCATATTTTAGCGGCCCGATGGCAGAATTTGTAGTTCTTAAACTTAAATATAAAGTATGGCGAAGAGTAATATGATGGTAAATTCAGCAGATCAGAAACTTTACCTGGGTTTGGATATTGGTTCAACTTCACTTAACACGGTACTTCTCGATGATAATTACAATGTCGTCGAGGACTATTATGATTATGTTCACGGCAGACCGTTTAATGTCCTAAAAGACAGGCTCTCCTCTATTCTTGAAAACCATTCTTCCGAAAATATTGCAGGTATTGCCGTTACAGGAACGGGCGGTAAGCTGGCTACATCATTAATTGGAGGGATATTTGTCAATGAAATAATTGCACAGGCTACCTCTTCAGGAAGGTTATTCCCTGATGCACAGACAGTTATTGAGATAGGGGGAGAAGATTCAAAGCTTATCCTTCTTGAAAAAGATCCCTCCAACGGCCATTCGCGCCTGGTTGATTTTGAGATGAACAGCATCTGTGCTGCAGGTACAGGATCATTTCTCGATCAGCAGGCCCGCAGGATAGGTGTTCCAATCGAGAAGGAGTTTGGAGAGATGGCCCTCAAATCGGTAGATCCGCCAAGGATTGCAGGAAGGTGCAGCGTTTTTGCCAAGAGCGATATGATTCACCATCAGCAGCTGGCTACCCCGCTGCATGATATAGTAGCAGGGCTCTGCTTTGCTCTTGCCCGTAACTTTAGAAGCAATGTAGCAAGGAGCAAGGACATTAAGAAGCCTGTGATCTTCTCGGGGGGTGTTGCAGCAAATACAGGGATGATCAGAGCCTTCAGGGAAGTCCTTTCCCTGGATGAGAACGAACTTATTATCCCCGAACATTACGCTTCCATGGGAGCCATCGGCGCTGTAATGTACGCTCATTCCAATAAGCTGGAGATGAACCATTTTAAGGGAATGAAGAAACTTGAGGAGTACCTCTCAGAGGACTCAACTTCATTCAACAGCCTTCCGCCGCTTAAGGAATCAGAGGCAGTCTACAATAAAATTGTTCACTATAAGAAAAACGGGACTGAAAAGATACCGGTTTACCTGGGTATCGATGTCGGTTCGCTTAGTACAAATGTCGTACTGATCGATCCCGATCATCATGTGATAGCCCGGCGTTATCTTCCGACCGGAGGGAAGCCGCTCGAGGCCATACAGAAAGGCATGACTGAAATCTATGATGAAATCGGACAGGATGTTGAGGTTATCGGAGCAGGCACTACCGGTTCAGGCCGTTACCTCACTGGCGATTTCATAGGGGCCGATACGATACAGAATGAAATCACAGCTCAGGCCACGGCAGCAATAGATTATGATCCCACGGTTGACACAATCTTTGAGATCGGCGGTCAGGATTCGAAGTACATAAGCATTGAGAACGGGGTTGTGGTCGACTTTGAAATGAACAAGGTATGCGCTGCAGGAACTGGTTCATTTCTTGAAGAACAGGCCGAAAAACTTAATATCAATATTGTCGACGAATTCGGAAGCATGGCGCTGAACTCCGAGTGCCCGGTAAAGCTTGGCGACAGGTGCACAGTATTTATGGAATCGGATCTCAATTCATACATGCAGAAGGGCGCACGCAATGAGAACCTTGTCGGTGGACTGGCTTATTCAATTGTTTACAATTACCTCCAGAAGGTAGTCGCCGACCGTAAGGTGGGTAATAAAATCTTCTTCCAGGGCGGCGTCACAAACAATAAAGCAGTTGTGGCTGCCTTTGAATATGTTACAGGCAAGAAAATCACAATACCTCCTCACTTTGATGTTACCGGTGCCATTGGTGCAGCCATCCTTGCACAGAAGGCGATGAAACCCGGGCAGATGACCACATTCAAGGGCTTTGGCGTCAGAAATGTAAAATACGAGAACAGCAGGTTTACATGCCAGAGCTGTGTCAACCACTGCGAGATAAGCAGGGTAAAGATTGCCGGAGAAAAGAAATCACTGTTCTACGGCGGACGGTGTGAAAAGTATGAGACCGACGGCCGAAAAAAAGTGGCAAACAATATCCCTAATCTTTTTCTGAAAAGAACCGAGATGCTGATGGAGGGATATCAGGAAAATGCACCCGGAAATGGTGCCACGATAGGTATTCCAAGAGCGCTGATGGTGTTCTACCAGCAGTTTCCTTTCTGGCGCACCTTTTTTGAGGAGCTCGGGTTCAGGGTTGTTATTTCGCGTGAATCGGACAAGACACTTGTAAATCAATCGATCGAGACAATTACAACCGAGACATGCCTGCCGGTTGAACTCATGCACGGACATGTAATTGATCTTTTGGACAAGGGAGTCGATTACATCTTCCTGCCTTTTGTAGTGAACGGTAAAGCCCGCGAGGGAAACAAAACATTTAACTGCAATTGTCCATGGATCCAGACTTACCCCTTCATGGTCAGGGCAGCGCTGAAAGGTAGACTCGATGAATCAAAAATGCTGGTGCCTACACTTCATTTCAGGTTCTTCGAAACAGCCCTCATTAAAGAGATGACCGCCTATTTCAACACAAAATTCGGCATTGACAAGGAAAAAATCAAAAAGGCAGTTTACAAGGCTGACAAGGTTCAGGACTCATTCGAAAAGCGTCTGGTTGAATATGGCAGGGAAGTTCTGAATAATATTCCCGGGAACTGCAGGCCGGTTGTTCTCCTTGGGAAACCCTATAACAGCACTGATGCGCATCTTAATCTGGGGCTCGTTGAGAAACTCATTAATCAGAATGTGATGCCGATTCCTGTCGACATGCTTGACCTTAATCCTTCCAATATATTCAAGAATTACAGGAACATGTATTGGCCCAACGGCCAGATGATCATCGCTGCCTCGCAGCATGTGGCAAAAACAGAGGGCTTGTATGCAGTGTATGTTAGTAATTTCCGCTGCGGACCCGACTCGTTCATCTGGCATTATGTTACAGAAGAGCTTAAAGGGAAACCTTTCCTTCACCTGGAGATTGATGAACATTCCGCCGATGCCGGAATGGTGACCCGGATCGAAGCATTCCTCGACAGCCTGAAAGGCTCCGAACAGAATGAGAAAAAAGAGGTGACTGTCTTCAGACCAAGACCCAGTCCGTCGTCCCCCCCGAAAAACAGGATATTGTATTTTCCCTATATGAACGACGGGGGGTACATGCTGGCGGCTGCGGCAAGGAGCATCGGTGTTCCTTCGGAGAGCCTTCCAAAGCAAACCGAAGAGGATCTGGCCATCGGAAGGAAATATACTTCATCAAAGGAGTGCTTCCCAATGATCTGCACCACCGGAAGTTTTGTGAAAAAGTTACAGGAGCCGGGTGCGGATCCATCAAAAATGAGCTTCTTTATGCCTGATCATAACGGACCATGCAGGTTTGGTCAGTATAACCATTTCCACAGAATTCTTTTTGATCGTCTCGGTTATTCAGATGCAGAACTGATAACGCCGTCAAACGACACATCATATGAAGACATAGCCGGAGACCATGGCCAGAAATTCAGGATCAATGCCTGGAAGGGATTTGTAGTTGCCGATTATTTAAGGAAGATTTACAGGGAAACAAGGCCATACGAAATCAACAAGGGAGACTCCGACCGTCTTTATGAAGCTTCACTGCGAAAGCTTGAGCAGTGCATTGAAAAAGGAGCCAGGGGGCTTCACAGGGTACTCGCCGGAATTGCATCTGATTTCATGGCTATTAAAGTCGACAAGAGTGTAAGGAAACCAGTGGTTGCAATTATTGGTGAGATATTCATGCGCGACAATGCCGGCTGCAACGGAAATATAGCAAACCGGCTGGAGGAGCTCGGAGTGGAAGTGGTAATCGGACCATTCTCTGAATGGATTTATTATTCAACACATCGATTTACGCGCGACAGCCGCTGGAAGAAGGATACAAAAGGAATCATCAAATCCAAAATCCAGGGAATCGGTCAGGATGTAATTGCAAATTCTCTGCTGAGGGGGATAAAGAAGCTTACGGATCACGAAAAGGATGTCTCGCTTCATGATATGCTGAAACTTTGCAACACCTATGTAAATGAATTTTATGACGGCGATCCTCCCATAGCTATGGGAACCTCTGTTGCTCTCTCAAAAAGAGGGGTTTCGGGTTTTGCTGCAATCCTTCCATTCACCTGCATGCCCGGAACACTTATCGCTTCAGTAAGCGATTCCTTCCGGAAGGATCATAACAATATACCTTTTATCAACATTGCTTACGACGGTCAGGATTCAGTCTCGCTCGATACGCGGCTTCAGGCATTCGTATTTCAGGTGAAGGAATATGCTGCTGCTCTGGAGTTGGCTCCTGCAGAATAATGTAAAAGGTACCTTAAAAGTATCTTTTGGGTTTTTACCCCTAAATCCCCCGGGGGGAACTTATTAATTTACTGATATTTAGAAAGCCCCCCTTGGGGGGTTTGGGGGTAAATTCAAAACAGGAATACTATTCTCAGGAATCTCCTTTTGCCCTATTCGGCGACTTTAAATCCTAAAGATTTAAGGAGTTGCGCAATTTCTTCATTCCCATCCTTCAGTTCAATGGTGAATGAGTTGAATTCACGCCTGACGGGGTAATTCTCCCTTTCCTTTTCAAAACGCGACGGATCGAATCTCAGCCTGATATCGTCCTCCACAATATTATATGTGTGGAGAACTGCCTTTCTAAGGATCTCCTCATTGTCCTTTCCGTTGCAGTCAATTGAAATCACCGGTTCAAGCGGGGCCGGAATCTCTGATGGATACCAGTCAGTCAGCGGAAGATTGAAAAACTCAGACAGCTGCCTTACAACCACCGAAGTGCCGTTTGCCTTGCCATCAGCCGAGTAACCAGCAATATGAGGGGTTGCCAGAAATGACATGTGCATGAGGGGAATATCGATCTCGGGTTCTCTTTCCCAGACATCTATAACTGTTCCCTTCAGGATTTCCCCTCCAAGGGCGTCCTTTACCGCTTCAGTTTCCGCAACTTCCCCCCTTGATGAATTAATAAACCAGGCTCCTTTTCTGACGTTACTGAAAGTCTCCTTATTGAAGAGATGCAATGTTTTATCCTGCCCGTCTGCATTAAGGGGCAAATGTAGGGTAATAATATCTGAACCATTCAGCAGCTGGCGGAGGCTTGAGAAAATATCAGAACCTTCACTCCTCTCCCTTGGCGGGTCGTTCAGGATTATCCTCATCCCCATGGCTCCGGCCAGTTTCTGAACCTTTGAACCAACATTTCCAACACCAATTATACCAAGAGTCCTGTCCGTAAGGCTGAATCCGGCTTCTGCCGATATCCTCAGCAGGGCTGATGCAATATACTGCATAACAGAGGATGAGTTGCATCCCCGGGCATTGATCCACTTAATATTATTATTATCGCAAAAGTCAGTATCGATATGATCAAAGCCGATGGTGGCAGTACCAATAAACTTCACTCGTGAATCAGAAAGAAGTTCAGAATTGCATCTGGTTCTGGTCCTGACAAGCAAAGCATCAGCGTCCGATACGTAATTCCTGTTAATTTGGCTTCCAGGCAAATACGTTATATCGGCGTAAGGTTCAAGCACGCCTTTCAAGAATGGAATATTCTCATCTGCAATTATCCTGATCATAGGCTCAGATTATCTGCTGAAAGGTAATAAAAATTGATACTACCCGTAACATCACACCTGCAAAGATTTTGCTCCGGCTGATTGTTTTTGAATCCTTCAGTGATCATAGACCGTAAAAATAATAGTTTGGATTTAAAAAATGTCCCTGTAATGACTTTTTAATCAATCCGAAGAATTTCTTTCAAAATAACATGCTGATAAACAATGAAATAATACTTGGTACTTTTTTGATTATTTGTATCTTTGTAAAATAAATCTGTCTATCTGATTATTTGTATGTTTAGACAAATCAAACTAAATTTGAATTAAATTCTTTCGCTATGAAAATAAAATTTACACTAATTCTTCTGGGTTTATTTCCATTTTTCGGAATCAATGCCCAGAAACCGGTCATTGTTTCGGAGGATTCTTTAAAAATAGGCAGCAGCCTGATACCGGGATTATCTGTGACAATCCCGGAAGTAGACTATGATAAAACACTCAAGGCCTGGATAAGGGACCTGCAGGCAGGTACGAAATCGAAAGTAAAAAACGAAAACGGAGAAATTCAGATACTGGGTGCAAAGATCCGGAGCATCAGCAAGGATGCCATCAGTGTTTACAGCAAGCTTGAAAGGCTCGACTCAATGCTTATTCTATATGCCTCATTTGAAACCAGTAAAGATCAATATGTTACGAGCGCCACTGTCGAACCTGAATTTTCAAAAGTTCAGAACTTCATGAAGGATTTTGCCAAGAATCAATATATCGAGGTTGCAAAAGCGCAAGCCGATGCCGAAGAGAAAAAACTTAAGGATCTCCAAAGGGAATTGTCGTCGCTTGAGAATGAAAAATCGCGCATGCAGAAAGGAATTCAGAACGATAACAGCAGTATTGCAAGTGAAAAGGAGAATATTGCGATTCAGACAAATGAGCTGAATACAGTAAGTGCGGCAATTGTGGAACAGACTGGCTTGCTGGCTTCGATGGAGGAAGGACCTGCTAAAAAAGAAAAGGAAGCACAGATCAAGGAACTTGAGAAAAGAAAGAAGAAAGCACAGAATTCAATTGAATCTTCCGAGAAGAAGATCAGCAAGGCTGACTCTGATATAAATAAAGCTACTGGCGACATACCCAGGAATGAAAGAATTCAGGAAAAAGTGAAAGAGCAGATAATTGCCCAGGAAGCCGTATACCAGAAATATGCCGATAAGCTGAAAAAGATCAGGTCATACTGATACTATTCAGAGGCTGTATCAAACACCCTTTGTGTCGTCCTATACTTTTGAGTCCTATTACATAACCCATTAAAAACTTACACAGAGTTCCACAGAGAAGTCACAGAGGCACACAGAGTAAAAAAAACGGATCTCCATGGATCTCTGTGGATCTCGGTGAATCTCTGTGTAAGCTCTTGAGGATTATTTGAGTAAACTGAACAGACACATTGATCCGCTAAGCTATTCAACAATAGTCATTTCATTCAGGAGATATCCTGCACCTGCAAACTTATCAATAATGAAAAGGGCATATCGGATATCAAGGCTTATATTCCGGCTTTGATCAGGATTGAATGCCATATCGCTGGCCACCCCTTCCCAGGCCCTGTCGAAATTAATACCAATCAGATATCCTTCAGCATTTATTACCGGGCTGCCTGAATTCCCGCCGGTTGTATGATTGTTTGCTATAAAACATACAGGTATCTCCCCATCCTGGGAATAACGCCCGTAATCGCGATTTGCATACAACTCCTTCAGCTTGTCCGGAACATCATAATCATAAATTTCCGGATTATCCTTTTCAATAATTCCCTTAAGCGCCGAAACATGCCTGAAGTAGACGGCATCCCTTGAATTGTAACCCTGAATAGTGCCGAATGCGACCCTGAGCGTCGAGTTGGCATCGGGATAGAAAATCCTGTCGCTGTCATATTCCATCTGCAGCTTCATATACCTTTTGTTGAGCTTTTGCAGTTCACCGTTCAGCCTGGCAAGTTCAGGCCGTACATTTTCTGCCAGAAATACGGCTGCATCGGATGAAAGGGTGTAAAACAGATCCTTTTTCAGTTTCTTCACGGAAGATTTATTAAAGCCCTTTATAAAAACAAGATATTTTTGTTCATCAGCAAAAATTGATTTTTCGTACATCTTCTCTGCAATGGCCCGGAAATCGCCTTTTTCCTGATTTTTCAGCTTAACATAAGCCGGAGCCAGCCATTTTGAGCCAAGCGACTCGCCGTACATCTTCATTAACCCGACAAACAGATTCCTGTCAGTGGCCGTGCTGTAATCCTTAAAGAACTGCCTGGAAAATGAAACCAGCCTTTCCCTGGCCTTAAGAACCGCATCATTGTCCACGGTCTGTTCACCAGCAAACAGGTCAAATAGTTCCCTCGTATTCCTTGCAAGGCTGAACGACTCAATGCCATTAAAAACTTCATTCGTAAAGCTGTTAACGAGTGTAAACTCTTTCAGATTGCCGTATAATTCCCTGTATGAAGGAAGAATATCGCCGTATTTTGAAGTGCGACCTTCATCTTCTTTTATCCAGCTGGTGAGTTCCTCTTCAAATGCCTGTTTCCTGCCTATAGTATTCATCCTTTCAAGTCCCTGAATTTCCCCTATCCACTTCTTCCACGAATTTGAAATGCCGGCCTTCTTGGCTGAATACTGGATCCTTACGAGCGGATCCGAGTCTATGGCCTCATCAATGATCTCAATCTTTTTCGTTCTTATTTTTATCATTTCCGGATTGATATGGTTCTTGATCATATCTATATGGTATGAGGGAACATATTGCGATGTGGATCCGGGATAACCAAAAACCATTGTGAAATCGCCCTCCTTAATGCCTTTTACTGAAATCGGGAAATAATAGACAGGCTTATAAGGAACATTGTCGGAAGAGTAATCAGCCGGCTGATTGTTCCTGTCTGCATAAACCCTGAAAAGTGAGAAGTCGCCGGTATGACGGGGCCAGATCCAGTTATCGGTATCACCCCCGAACTTCCCGATTGATGAGGGAGGCGCCCCGACAAGACGTACATCCCTGAAAGTTTCATTCACAAAAAGAAAATACTGGTTACCCATGAAAAAAGGACGCACCATTGCCCTGGAACCGTTCCCATCCGTTGCATTCTTCTGAATAGTGCCGATATTTGAGGATATAAGCTTTTCGCGTTCTTCGGGTGCCATCTCATCGGTGACTCCGGCCAGTACCTTTTCGGTGACATCTTCCATCCTTTTGAGCAGTGTGACGGTAACACCAGGATTGGGGAGTTCCTCCTTCCGCGACATGGCCCAGAATCCGTTGGTGAGATAGTCATTTTCCAGACTGGAGTGCTCCTGGATCTGGGAATAACCACAATGGTGGTTCGTTATAAGAAGCCCTTCTCCCGAAATAAGTTCGGCTGTGCAGCCGCCGTTAAAGCTGACAACGGCATCCTTCATGCAGGCACGGTTGACGCTGTAAATATCCTCGGCCGAAAGCTTGAATCCCTTCTCCTTCATTAGTTTAATATTGTACTTCTCGATAAGGAGGGGTATCCAGATGCCTTCATCGGGCCTGGACGAAATACTCTGTAAACACATTATTAAAATTGCGGATGTCAGAAGTAGTTTTCTCATAAGGGTAAATCTTTTTTTACCACGGAGTGACACTGAGAAGGCACGGATGGACACAGAGTTAATAATTTCAGTTCGCTGCTTATCCTCTGTGTATCTCTGTGGCTCCTCTGTGATCTCTGTGTAATTTCTTATACTTCATTTAATGAATTCCTGTAATTCGTGATAAACCTGTTCGACAGGCAAACCCATAACGTTGAAGTAAGATCCTTCTATCCTGGTGCAGGCCGCCAGTCCGATCCACTCCTGTATTCCGTAGGCTCCCGCCTTGTCAAATGGGCTGTAATTTAGAATATAGTATTCAATTTCTTCGTCGGAGAGATCAGAAAAGGTAACTTTCGTTGATGAAAAGAATGATGTTTGCTTTGTTGCCGAAAGAAGGCAAACTCCGGTAACCACAAAATGAGTGTTGCCTGAAATCTCACGGAGTATCCCCAGGGCATCCTCTTTATCGGCCGGTTTACCAAGGAACCGGTTGTTGCACCACACAATGGTATCGGCAGTGATGACAATATCGTTTTCGGTAATTTCTGATCTGAATGTTTCAGCCTTTTTAACTGCCACATGAAGGGCTGCCTCTTCAGCATTCATGTCAGGCGGGAAATCTTCGGACCAATCCCTGACAACAACCTCGAACCTGAGCCCAAGATCCCTTAAAAGTTCCTGTCTTCGCGGAGAACGTGAGGCAACTATAATGCGGCGTTTATTAAGCTCTTCGATAATCATGTCAGACCAGATTCTTGTCGAGGATCAGCTTTACAATTACCGAATAGAGGATCCCGGTTAACTGTATTATCTTCATCATACGGCTAGCGCTGTGTAACTGACGCTTATCAGAGCCTGTCAAAAGCAGGTAAATGACATAAACCATCGGAAGTACAACAGTCAGTGAAATATATATCAGGGTAATCCTGTCATTCAGGAAGGAGTGCCAGATAATGTAGAGGAGTGCCATGGTAGACGCTATCAGAATAACAGAGATCACTTTTGCGGTTAAAATGCCTGTAACCACAGGAATTGTATTCCGTCCATATGCAATATCGCCCTCAAAGTCTTCAATATCCTTTATTATTTCTCTTATCAGTGTAGTAAGGAATGCAAAAAGGGTAAATCCGCCTACCCAGTAGAAAATTATTCCCAGCTGAGGCGGTGAAGCTGAATTAATTGTATAATATCTGTAAAGCGCGGGCCATTCAAAAATGACAACAAGCATTGGGACCATTGCGGTAAGCATTGCAACAACAAGATTACCGACAAGGAACTGTCTTTTGTAGCTTGCTGAATAGAAATAGAGCAACCCCGAAACTATCAGGAACATGATTCCCAGCCAGAAATATCCGGCTTTCCATGAAATATAAAATCCCATCCCCACTCCTGTGGCGTTCAGGATATTATGCCACAGCATCGCCTTGCGCCTCGGCACCTTGGATCCGACGATAACTTCTCCCCTGTTTATCAGATCGGTCTGTATGTCAAAATAATCGTTAATTACATACCCTCCGGCTGTGATACAGAGAGTTACAAGAACAAGTACCAGGAAATCGTACCACGGGAATTGAAGCGAAAGCGGAGTCAGTTCACCCGAACCGCTGCTGAGGGCAACCGATATCTTGCTGATCACCGGTTCAATGACAGCATACCTCATCAGAATCATCGTCAGAGCAACGATAAGCAGATTGGGCCAGCGGATAAGATTCAGGAATGTTTTCATCCGTTACCAGGAAAATGCGTCACCATCCATCCAGTTATTATGTAGTCTTAGAACCTGTTCAATGACATCCCTGACGCATCCCTCACCACCCCGCTTATCGGAGATGTACGAAGCAACCTGCCTGATCTCACTGTCGGCATCAGAAGGGCATACAGGCACTCCGGCCATTTTCATCGCGCCATAGTCGGGGATATCGTCTCCCATGAACAGCACATCAGATGCCGGAAGATTGTGTTTTGCCAGGAAGCTTTTGAAATGGTCGACCTTTGACCTGCTGTTGAGATATACATCCCTGACGCCAAGAAGCCTGAGCCTTTTCAGGTATTCCTTTGCGTTGCTGCCCGAGATGATTGCCACATGATAACCTTTTTTCACTGCAAGCTGAATCGCATAACCGTCGCGAAGATTCACGGTACGGTTAGGCACTCCGAACGCATTGAGGCTTATTGTCTGCAGCGACATCACCCCGTCAATATCGAAGACAAATGCCTTTACCCTGGTCAGATCTTCCTTAAAATTGGTCATCATGTCCGGTTATTATGGAATTCAATTATCGATCTTGTAACTTCTTTGTAAATCCCCTGCAATTCAGGAGAGAAAGATAGCAAATCAATATGTCTTTTAATAGTACCTCTGTCATTTCTGAACGCAGGGCCTGTCTGTGAATTCTCCGGATCGTTTTCGAGAGCCTTTGTAACCGTCTCGCTTATAAGCGGCTCAAGAACTTCGAATGAGAAACCCGCCCTTTCCGTTATCTGCTTTCCGGCAGTCATCATATGGTTTGTGAAATTGCATGCAAACACGGCCGCGACATGCAGCAGATTCCTGCTATCAGAATCAGTAATATGGACCTTACCTCCGGCTGCTTCAGCAATATCCCCAAGGAGCTGCAAAGAATGAGGGTCCGAAGCCTCAACAAAGAATGGAAGATTCTTAAATGAAATAGTGCGGTTTTCAGAAAAGGTCTGCAAAGGGTAAAAAACGCCGGTGCGTTTAAGGAAAGAGGGGAAAACATCAAGGCCGAGGCTTCCTGCAGTGTGGGCAACAACAGTATTCCCGGCGCAGGTAATCCTGGCAAGTATCCCTGTTAATTTGTCATCCGGCACTGCAGCAATTATAAGGTCCTCGGAGCCGGTAAAATCATATTCCTCCGACCACTCAGCATTGCACGACAGGGCAAGGGCAGTTCCCCTTTTCGCAGTCGGTGATACTATCTTGAGTATGCTGCATCCTGATTCAAAAAAATGCCGGCACAATGCACCTGATACTTTTCCTGCACCAATAAAAGATATTCTGTATTCCTTCACGGAACAAATGTTATGTGCCTCATCAGGCCTGAGCTGTCGGACCGCCGAATGTCAGGGGCAAAACAGGGGCAGAGCCCTTGACTTCCTTTATCTTACCGTGAACAGTTTCAAATTTGGAAATATTATCCTGCAACGCCCCGACGAGCCGTTTGGCATGTTCAGGAGTGAGGATAATCCTCGACTTCACCTGCGCCTTTGGTATTCCGGGCATGATACGAACAAAGTCAATAACAAATTCTGAAGATGAATGAGTAATAACGGCCAGGTTTGAATAGGTCCCCTGAGCCACCTCCTCATTCAGTTCGATGTTGATCTGATTGGGATTTTTCGGATCTGACATGTTTTCCACTTTTTATCGTTTTATCTTCTGCTTTCCGATTCAACTCCAACAGCAGAATCCGTAAGGCTTTCGAGATCTTCGAGCGATCCTACGATTATGCTGTTGTACTGGCGCTGACCGGTTCCTGCGGGAATTAAATGTCCTACGATTACGTTCTCCTTCAGCCCCTCAAGCTTATCAACCTTGCCAAGGATAGCCGCTTCGTTGAGCACCTTGGTGGTCTCCTGGAAGGATGCTGCAGAGAAGAAGCTGTTTGTCTGAAGTGCTGCCCTGGTAATACCCTGAAGCACCTGGTTCGATGTGGCAGGGACTGCATCCCTTGCTTCGACCACTTTGAGGTCGCGGCGTTTAAGAACAGAATTCTCATCCCTGAGCTTCCTTGCCGTCACTATCATACCTGGACGAAGTGTTTGCGAGTCACCTGAATCGACAATGTATTTCTTCCCGTATATCCAGTCGTTCTCGTCCATGAATTCAAGTTTATCAACAACCTGACGTTCAAGGAATTTGGTATCGCCCGGATCAACTATCTCGACTTTCCTCATCATCTGGCGGACAATGATCTCGAAATGCTTGTCATTTATCTTGACACCCTGCAAACGGTACACTTCCTGGATTTCATTGACAATATATTCCTGGACCTTTGTGGGACCCTTTATTGCAAGGATGTCGGACGGAGTGATTGCTCCGTCGGAAAGGGGAACACCGGCTTTTACATAATCATTTTCCTGAACAAGTATCTGTTTTGAAAGGGGTACAAGGTATTTCTTGACCTCATCGGATTTTGACTTGATCGTGATTTCCCTGTTGCCTCTCTTAATCTTGCCGAAAGTGACTTCGCCGTCGATCTCTGAAACAATTGCAGGATTTGAGGGATTACGGGCCTCAAATAATTCAGTAACCCGCGGAAGTCCGCCGGTAATATCGCCCGACTTGCCTACAGCCCTCGGGATCTTGGCCAGCACGTCGCCGGGCTCAGCCATCCTGTCGGATTCAATTACCAGGTGAGAGCCAACCGGGAGGTTATAAACCCTTAATTCCTCATTTTTGGGACTCATTATCTTGATTGCGGGGTTCTTGGTTTTGTCCCTGCTCTCAATTATCACCTTTTCCTTAAATCCTGTCTGTTCATCCGATTCCTCCCTGAAAGTAATACCTTCAATAAGGTGATCGTAAGCAACCTTACCGCCAAGTTCTGCAATGATTACCGCATTGAACGGGTCCCATTCACAGATGAGCTTTCCTTTTTCAACCTCCTGTCCTGGTTTCACATATAACTTTGAACCGTAAGGGATGGTGTGGGTCGTCAGGGCAATTCCTGTCTTCTTGTCAATAATCCTAAGCTCTGCAAGACGTCCGATAACAATTTCAATATTTCCTTTTTCCGGATCCTTCTTCGGAACCGATCTTATCTCCTCGATCTCCGCAATACCGCTGTAACGGGCTACCAGCCTCGATTCAGTCGTTATATTTGAAGCGGTACCTCCAACATGGAATGTACGGAGTGTAAGCTGTGTACCGGGCTCACCGATGCTCTGTGCAGCAATAACCCCTGTTGCTTCACCTTTCTGGACCATCCGGCCGGTGGCAAGATTACGTCCGTAGCATTTTGCGCAAACACCCTTTTTGGACTCGCATGTCAGAACCGAACGGATCTCTACCTGCTCTATGGGTGAATCCTCAATCTTGCCGGCCAGCTCCTCCGTGAGTTCCTGTCCCGATTCCACAATCAGTTCCCCCGTAAGCGGATGGAAAACATCGTGAACGGTTGTGCGCCCAAGGATCCTTTCGTAAAGTGATTCAACAACTTCCTCATTTTTCTTGATGGCTGTGGCAACCAGTCCCCTCAGGGTTCCGCAGTCTTCCTCATTTATGATGACATCCTGCGAAACGTCGACCAGTCGCCGTGTCAGGTAACCGGCATCAGCTGTCTTCAGGGCAGTATCAGCAAGACCTTTGCGGGCGCCGTGGGTCGAGATAAAGTATTCCAGAACAGAGAGGCCTTCCTTGAAGTTTGAAAGGATCGGGTTTTCAATGATGTCCGATCCTGCCGAACCAGATTTCTGAGGCTTGGCCATAAGGCCCCTCATGCCTGAAAGCTGGCGGATTTGTTCCTTCGATCCTCTTGCTCCCGAATCAAGCATCATGTATACCGAATTGAAACCCTGCTTGTCATTTGAAAGCTGTTTCATAAGCGATTGGGTCAGCCTTGCATTGACGTGTGTCCAGATATCAATGATCTGGTTATATCGTTCGTTATTGGTTATGAATCCAAGGCTGTAGTTATTAAGCACCTCCTCAACCTGTTCGTAACCTTCAGTGACAAATTTTGTTTTTTCCTCCGGGATGATGACATCATCGAGGTTGAATGAAAGTCCGCCCTTGAAAGCCGAATAGAATCCGAGATTCTTTATTGCATCAAGGAAAGCGGCAGTTTTAGCGGTTCCGGAGAGTTTCAGAACACGGCCGATAATATCCCTGAGCGATTTTTTGGTAAGGATCTCATTAATATACCCTACCTCCTCAGGAACGAATTGATTGAATATCACTCGTCCGACAGTGGTTTCAACAAGGTGATTAACAAGCTCTCCATCTACCCTGTCATTTACTTTTACCTTGATAATGGCGTGGAGGTCAATCTTATTTTCATTATAAGCAATATTAACCTCTTCGGGAGAATAGAAAACCAGCCCCTCTCCTCTTACCTTTTCTGTAGCTGTGCTTTTTCTTCCTTTGGTAATGTAGTAAAGACCAAGAACCATGTCCTGAGAAGGTACGGTTATCGGCGCCCCGTTTGCGGGATTGAGGATATTGTGTGAGGCAAGCATAAGCATCTGGGCTTCAAGGACAGCTCCATTACCAAGAGGCAGATGGACAGCCATCTGGTCACCGTCGAAGTCAGCGTTGAAAGCCGTACAGCAAAGCGGGTGCAACTGGATTGCCTTCCCTTCAATTAGTTTTGGCTGAAAAGCCTGGATCCCAAGTCTGTGAAGTGTGGGTGCACGGTTCAGAAGTACCGGATGACCTTTAAGAACGTTTTCAAGGATATCCCAGACAACGGGATCTTTCCTGTCGACAATCTTCTTTGCCGATTTAACTGTTTTTACAATTCCGCGTTCAATAAGTTTTCTTATGATGAAAGGCTTATAAAGCTCGGCTGCCATATCCTTAGGCAAACCGCATTCGTGAAGATCAAGTTCGGGACCGACAACAATTACCGATCGTGCTGAATAGTCGACTCTTTTACCGAGCAGGTTCTGGCGAAACCTTCCCTGCTTTCCTTTAAGACTGTCGCTGAGCGACTTAAGAGGACGGTTGGCATCAGTCTTGACAGCATTTGCCTTCCTTGAATTATCGAACAACGAATCGACTGCTTCCTGAAGCATTCTTTTTTCATTCCTGAGAATAACCTCCGGTGCCTTTATCTCGATAAGCCGCTTCAAACGGTTGTTCCTTATTATTACCCTTCTGTAAAGGTCATTCAGGTCGCTTGTTGCAAACCGTCCGCCATCGAGAGGCACAAGTGGCCTGAGTTCCGGCGGGATGACCGGAACAACCTTGATAATCATCCATTCAGGCTTGTTGACATTCTTTGAATCCCTGAAAGCTTCAACAACCTGAAGGCGCTTGAGGGCTTCATTCTTGCGCTGCTGCGAAGTTTCGGTATTTGCCCTGTGGCGCAGTGAATATGAAAGTTCATCAAGATCTATGCGGCCGAGAAGTTTGTAAAGTGCCTCGGCACCCATATCCGCAACAAACTTGTCTGGGTGGGTATCTTCGAGATACTGGTTTTCCTTCGGAAGCGATTCGGTAATTTCGAGATACTCCTCCTCAGTAAGGAAGTCAAGGTATTTGACCCCGTCGACTGCCTTGATACCCGGGTTAATTACAACATATCTTTCATAGTAAATGATGGAATCGAGCTTCTTTGTCGGGAGTCCGAGCAGATAGCCGATCTTGTTGGGTAATGAGCGGAAATACCAGATATGTGCTATCGGGACAACAAGCGAAATATGTCCCATTCTTTCGCGGCGTACCTTTTTTTCCGTAACCTCAACTCCGCACCGGTCACAAACAATTCCCTTATATCTTATCCTCTTGTATTTCCCGCAATGACACTCATAATCCTTCACGGGGCCGAAGATCCTTTCGCAGAATAATCCGTCACGCTCAGGTTTATAGGTCCTGTAGTTTATTGTTTCAGGCTTCAGTACCTCCCCGCTTGAACGATCGAGGATCTCCTCCGGTGAAGCAAGACCTATTGAAATCTTTGAGTAACTTGTTTTTGCTTTGTTATCTCTTCTGAATGACATATACTGATTTTTATTAATCCTGTAATTAAAAAAACAAATGGGTCTGGTCAGTCAAGTATTACACTCAATCCCAGTCCTCTCAATTCGTGCAGCAGCACATTCAGCGATTCCGGAATTCCAGGCTGCGGCATTGGTTCCCCCTTCACTATTGACTCGTAAGCTTTTGCCCGGCCGATCACATCATCCGATTTAATTGTAAGAATCTCCTGGAGAATATGTGCGGCGCCGAATGCCTCAAGCGCCCAGACTTCCATTTCTCCGAATCTCTGGCCTCCGAACTGCGCCTTACCGCCCAATGGCTGCTGGGTGATGAGGGAGTAAGGCCCGATTGAACGGGCATGCATCTTGTCGTCAACCATGTGCCCCAGCTTAAGCATGTAAATCACACCGACTGTTGCAGGCTGGTCAAACCTCTCACCTGAACCTCCGTCATAAAGATAGGTTTTGCCGTATCTTGGCAATTTTGCCTTTTCAGTGTATTCCGTGATCTGATCAATGGTGGCCCCGTCGAAGATCGGTGTGGAGAACTGCAGTCCCAGTTTCTTTCCGGCCCATCCGAGAACAGTTTCATAGATCTGTCCAAGGTTCATCCTTGAGGGAACACCGAGCGGATTAAGAACTATATCGACAGGGGTTCCATCCTCAAGGAATGGCATATCTTCCTGCCGTACAATTCTTGCAACAATACCCTTGTTACCATGGCGGCCGGCCATCTTATCACCAACCTTAACCTTGCGCTTCTTGGCAATATAGACTTTGGCAAGACGGACAATACCGGCCGGAAGTTCATCACCGATCGTTATATTGTATTTCTTGCGCTTGAAGACACCATCAATTTCCTTGTACTTAATTATATAGTTATGAAGCAGCTGCTTGATGCTGTCGTTCTTCTTCTTGTCAGTGGTCCATTTATTGGGATTGATATTGAGAAAATCAATCTCCTGGAGCTGCTTAAGGGTGAATTTGCTCCCTTTAGGTATAATATCGACGTTAAGATAGTCCTTTACTCCCTGTGATGTTTTACCGTTCACCAGGATAAAGAGCTTGTCAACCAGCCTTGCCTTAAGGTCATCAGTGCTTCTGTTGAAATCGGCTTCGATCTTGTCGAGAAGCGGTTTCTCAACTGCTTTTGCCTTCCTGTCCTTTATGGCACGGGTGAAAAGCTTTTTGTCAATTACGACTCCTTCGAGCGACGGACCTGCCTTCAGCGATGCATCCTTCACATCGCCTGCCTTGTCGCCGAAAATGGCCCGGAGGAGCTTTTCCTCTGGTGATGGATCTGATTCCCCCTTGGGAGTGATCTTTCCTATCAGGATATCGCCGGGTATTATATGAGCCCCGATCCTTATAAGACCATTCTCATCAAGATTCTTCGTGGCTTCCTCGCTGACGTTCGGGATATCTGAGGTGAGCTCCTCAAGACCGCGCTTGGTATCACGGACCTCAAGAAGATACTCATCGATATGCACTGAAGTGAACATGTCCTCCTGTACAACCTTCTCGGAAATAACAATAGCATCCTCGAAGTTATAGCCCTTCCATGGCATAAAAGCCACCTTCAGGTTACGCCCCAGTGCAAGTT
Organism: uncultured Bacteroidales bacterium; assembly: GCA_963696535.1. Classification (GTDB taxonomy): domain Bacteria; phylum Bacteroidota; class Bacteroidia; order Bacteroidales; family VadinHA17; genus LD21. Next base: position 8,788 of record CAVOKP010000013.1, on the reverse strand, counting down.
CGCCGTTCTTTGTTCCGTATCCTTCCGTAAGTACCTGTCCCTTCGTGACTTTCTCACCTTTCCGTACAACCGGCACCAGGTTGATGCAGGTATTCTGGTTGGTCTTCTTGTATTTTGGAAGTGTATACCTCTTTATATCGTCATCAAAGCTTACAAACTTCTCCTCGTCGGTACGGGTATACCTTATTACTATTTCGTTTGAATCGACGTACTCAACAATACCGTCCCCTTCAGCTGCATAAAGTATCCTGCTGTCCCTGATCACCTGGCCTTCGAGGCCTGTTCCGACTATCGGCGCCTCAGGACTGATAAGGGGAACAGCCTGGCGCATCATGTTTGATCCCATAAGCGCCCTGTTGGCATCGTCGTGCTCAAGGAAAGGGATAAGCGATGCAGCTATTGAAGCAATCTGGTTCGGGGCAACGTCCATAAGGTCGACCTTGGTTACTTCCTCAAACGGATAGTCAGCTTCATACCTGCATTTTGCCCTTGAATTCTCAAAATGGCCGTCTTTCAGGACAGGGGCATTTGCCTGGGCAATCATTTTTTCTTCTTCCTCCTCAGCGCTCAGCCAGACAATCCCCTCAGGGCTGAAATCAACCTTGGCATCAGTCACCTTCAGATATGGGGTTTCGATGAATCCAAGGTCGTTGATCTTGGCAAACACGCAGAGTGAGGAGATAAGTCCGATATTCGGACCCTCAGGGGTCTCGATCGGGCAGAGCCTGCCATAGTGTGTGTAATGAACGTCCCTGACCTCGAATCCGGCTCTCTCGCGCGACAGACCTCCGGGACCCAGGGCTGACATACGGCGCTTGTGCGTCATTTCAGCCAGAGGGTTGGTCTGGTCCATGAACTGCGAGAGCTGGTTGGTTCCAAAGAACGAATTTATAACAGATGAAAGTGTCTTGGAATTTATAAGATCAACCGGTGTGAATACCTCGTTATCCCTTACGTTCATCCTTTCACGGATGGTACGGGCCATACGGGCAAGACCGACTCCGAACTGGGCAAACAGCTGTTCTCCCACTGTACGTACCCTCCTGTTGCTCAGGTGGTCGATATCATCCACTTCAGTCTTGGAGTTAATGAGCTCGATAAGGTATCCGATTATCTTGATAATATCTTCCTTTGAAAGGATTTTAACGTTCATATCGGTATTCAGGCCAAGCTTCTTGTTGATCCTGTAGCGGCCAACCTCTCCCAGGTCATACCTTTTATCCGAGAAGAACAGTTTGTCAATAACATCCCTGGCTGTTGCCTCATCGGGCGGTTCAGCATTGCGAAGCTGGCGGTAAATATAGATAACCGCCTCTTTTTCAGAGTTACAGGGATCTTTCTGAAGAGTATTATATATTATGGCGAAATCCGAAAGGGAGGAATCCTCCCTGTGAAGGAGAATTGCCTTTGCACCTGAATCGACTATCATATCGACGTGCTCAGCCTCAATTAATGTTTCCCTGTCGAGGATCACCTCATTTCTTTCAATTGATACAACCTCTCCCGTATCCTCGTCAACAAAGTCCTCGACCCATGTCTTAAGCACTCTTGCGGCAAGCTTCCGGCCGACAAGCTTCTTGACACTGGTCTTTGATACCTTATGTTCCTCGGCAAGGTTGAAGATTTCAAGAATCTCCTTATCGCTCTCAAATCCGATAGCTCTGAGGAGTGTTGTTACCGGCAGTTTCTTCTTCCTGTCGATATATGCATACATCACATTATTGATGTCAGTGGCAAATTCAATCCATGATCCCTTGAACGGGATTATCCTGGCCGAATAAAGCTTCGTTCCGTTTGCATGGATGCTTTGTCCGAAGAATACACCGGGTGACCTGTGCAACTGGGACACGACGACCCTTTCTGCCCCGTTGATAACGAAAGTTCCTCTTTCGGTCATATAGGGAACTGTTCCAAGATAGACATCCTGGATCACTGTATCGAAATCCTCATGCTCGGGGTCGGTGCAATAGAGTTTAAGCTTTGCCTTTAATGGAACGCTGAATGTTAGTCCGCGTTCGATGCACTCTTCAATTGTATAGCGGGGAGGGTCGATGTAATAATCGAGGAATTCGAGAACAAAATTATTTCTTGTGTCGGTAATCGGAAAGTTTTCTGTAAAGACCTTAAAGAGTCCTTCCTTCTTCCTGTTTTCGGGAGTTGTTCCAAGCTGGAAAAACTCTCCGAATGATTTTAACTGAACTTCCAGAAAATCGGGGTAATCAAGCTGATTCTTCCTGGAGGCAAAACTAATTCTTTCAGTATTTTTTGAATACATTTATAAAAGGATTAAGTGAACTTATGATTAAAAGAACGAAAAGGCCTAGTCCCGAAAAATCGGGACTAAACCTACAACCCAAAAATCAGGTATAACTTATTTAAGTTCAACTTCGGCTCCTGCGTCTACTAATTGACCTTTAATAGCTTCTGCTTCTTCTTTTGATACACCTTCCTTAACAGGGCCCGGAGCAGCATCGACTACTGCCTTGGCTTCTTTCAGTCCAAGACCGGTGATATCCTTTACAAGTTTAACAATCTGTAGTTTCTGACCGCCGGCTGCCTTGAGTATAACATCAAATTTTGTTTTCTCTTCAACTACCGGGGCATCAGCGCCTGCTGCCGGTCCGGCAACTGCTACTGCGGTTGCGGCGGGTTCAATGCCATACTCATCTTTAAGTATTTTTGCCAGTTCATTTACCTCTTTTACAGTCAGATTTACAAGTTCTTCTGCAAATTTCTTAAGATCTGCCATTTTTATAGAATTTTAATTTGATTATGATTTGATTATTGTTCTTTTTTTGATAGTGTTTCGAGAACACCGTGCAATTTATTTCCACCTGATTGTAAAGCCGATATAACATTCCTGGCCGGTGACTGAAGCAGGAGAATAATATCTCCGATCAGTTCCTCTCTTGTCTTCACGGAGATAAGTGTGTCGAGCATCGACTCTCCGATAAAAACTGATTCCTGGACGTATGCGCCTTTCAGAACAGGCTTATCATGTTTTCTCCTGAACTCCTTTATTAATTTGGCAGGACCGTTTCCGGTTTGTGCAAACATGATGGACGTGGTACCTTTAAGAACCGGATAGAGTTCTTCAAATTTACCTTCAGACATATCGAGTGCTCTCTTGAGGAGTGTGTTCTTTACAACGATAAGTTTAATATCATTTTCAAAACATTTTCTCCTGAGATCACTGGTGTCAGCGGCATTCAGCTGAGCAGTATCAGTCAGATAGAAGTGGCTGTACTCTTTTAGTTTCTCAGCAAGGCTGTCTATGATAGCATTTTTTTCTTCCCGTCTCATAATTCTTTTTCGAGTTTAACTTAACACATTATTCATCAAGACCTTTAGGATCGACCTTTACGCCCGGGCTCATTGTGCTTGAAAGGAACATGCTTTTAATGTAGGTTCCCTTGGCAGCAGCCGGTTTCAGTTTGTTTACCACATGGATAAACTCCCTTGCATTCTCGACGATCTTTTGTGCCTCGAAAGAGACTTTTCCGATAGAGGTATGAATGATTCCGCTTTTATCAACCTTGAAATCAATCTTACCCTGCTTCACTTCTTTGACAGCCTTACCAATTTCCATAGTAACGGTTCCACTTTTCGGGTTGGGCATCAGTCCGCGGGGACCGAGTATCCTACCAAGCTGACCGACTTTACCCATCACGGATGGCATAGTTATGATAACGTCAACATCTGTCCAGCCAGCCTTGATCTTTTCGATATAATCGTCAAGACCAACATAGTCAGCTCCTGCGCTTTTTGCTTCAGCCTCCTTGTCGGGAGAGCATAAAACAAGCACGCGTGTCACCTTTCCCGTTCCATGAGGAAGGGAAACGACACCGCGGACCATCTGGTTGGATTTTCTTGGATCGATACCTAACCTTACATCCAGGTCGATGGAAGCATCGAATTTTGTCGTGGTAATCTCCTTTACCAGCGACGATGCCTCTGTCAACGTATAAAGCTTGTTCTTGTCGATTTTCCCGACAGAAAGCTTCTGGTTTTTGGTAAGTTTAGTCATTTTTTCTCTTAATTAATTATTTTTCGGGAGCGCCTTTAATGGCTATTCCCATACTTCTTGCGGTACCGGCCACCATCTTCACGGCCGACTCGAGCGTAAAACAGTTCAAGTCTTCCATTTTTTCCTCAGCAATTGTTTTGACCTGGTCCCAGGAAACGGTTGCCACCTTGTCCCTGTTAGGTTCCTTTGAACCTTTCTTCGACTTGGCAACCTCAAGAAGCTGTACAGCAACCGGCGGGGTTTTGGTGACAAAATCAAATGATTTGTCAGCATAAACCGTGATAACAACCGGTATGACTTTTCCAGCCTTGTCCTGAGTCTTCGCATTAAATTGCTTGCAGAAATCCATGATATTCACACCCTTCGAACCTAAAGCAGGTCCTACAGGTGGAGATGGATTAGCCGCTCCGCCACGAATCTGTAACTTGATGAGTCCAGCAACTTCTTTTGCCATAATTTAGTATTTGCGTGTTTATTGCGAAAGCTTGACAGTCATTCAGGAAGCATTATGAATATTACAACCGTCAATATCTTCTGTTAATTATCTTTTTCCACCTGCATAAAACTCAGTTCAAGAGGTGTTTTTCTGCCAAAGATCTTCACCATGACCTTGAGTTTTTTCTTCTCATCATTCACCTCTTCAATAATTCCGGTGAAACTGTTGAAAGGGCCGTCGATGACTTTTACCGATTCGCCGACAAAGAAAGGAACGTTGAGTTCCTCATCACTGGCGTTCAGCTCATCAACCTTTCCGAGGATCCTGTTTATTTCCGATTTCCTCAGCGGCACAGGATCACCGGTCTGGGAACCCAGGAATCCGATTACATTCGGTATGTTTCTGAGAAGGTGTGGAATTTCTCCTGTAAGGACAGCTTCGACGAGCACATAGCCTGGGAAAAAAGTCCTCTCTTTGCTTATCTTTTTTCCTGACCGTATCTGATATACTTTTTCTGTCGGGATCAGAACCTGTGTTACAAATTCTTCAAGTTTCAGGCGGGCAACTTCATTATCTATATACTCCTTAACCTTCTTCTCCTTCCCTCCAATAGCACGAAGCACATACCACTTCTTTATATTCTCGCTCATCGGAACTGATCTCCTGTTTAATATAACAAACTGTAAATAAATTCCATAATCTTACTGAACCCAAGGTCCATGAAAGCGACAATAAGGGCAATTATAAGTGTTGCCACAAGAACCAGGACTGCACTGTTCTGCAATTCGGCCCATGTCGGCCAGGTGACCTTGTGAACAAGCTCCGTGTAAGATTCCCTGAAATATCCTTTTATATCCATAATACTATGTTAAATTGCACGGGAGGAGAGACTCGAACTCCCGACACCTGGTTTTGGAGACCAGTGCTCTACCAACTGAGCTACACCCGTGTGGTGTAATAATTACAACAGAATTTCAGTTACAGCACCAGCGCCCACTGTCCTGCCCCCTTCGCGAATGGCAAAACGAAGTCCGACATTAATAGCAACCGGATATATGAGGTCAACCGTAATTGTTACATTGTCGCCCGGGATCACCATTTCTCTTCCTTCAGGGAGAGAGATTTCGCCGGTAATATCGAGGGTTCTGATGTAGAACTGAGGCCGGTATTTGTTATGGAACGGTGTATGACGCCCGCCTTCCTCTTTCTTCAGGACATATATCTCGGATTTGAACCTTGTATGCGGTGTAATTGTACCCGGTTTGGCAAGAACCATTCCTCTCTTGATCTCTTTCTTATCAACGCCTCTCAGGAGCAGACCAACGTTATCGCCGGCTTCACCCCTGTCGAGGATCTTGCGGAACATTTCAACACCGGTACATACTGTTTTGCGTTTCTCTGCGCCAAGGCCTATCATTTCAAGTTCGTCACCTGTAAGAACAACTCCTGTTTCGATACGGCCCGTTGCAACAGTACCGCGTCCGGTGATTGAGAAAACGTCTTCAACCGGCATCAGGAAAGGCTTCTGGTTTTCGCGCGGAGGAATCGGAATATATGAATCGACTGCATCCATCAGTTCCATAACCTTCTCTTCCCATTTTGCCTCACCGTTCATTGCGCCGAGAGCTGATCCTCGGATCACCGGGGCATTGTCGCCGTCGAACTTGTAGAAATTAAGCAGGTCGCGTACTTCCATTTCAACCAGGTCAAGGAGTTCTTCATCATCAACCATGTCGACCTTGTTCATAAAGCACAGAACCTGGGGAACGTTAACCTGGCGTGCAAGAAGGATATGTTCACGTGTCTGGGGCATTGGTCCGTCAGTTGCTGCTACAACAAGAATAGCGCCGTCCATCTGCGCCGCTCCTGTAACCATGTTCTTTATGTAGTCAGCGTGACCGGGGCAGTCAACGTGTGCATAGTGACGGATTGCTGTCTGGTATTCAACGTGAGCAGTGTTAATTGTAATACCCCTTTCCTTTTCCTCGGGAGCATTATCAATTGAGTCAAAATCCCTGATGTCAGAGAGACCCTTTTTGTGAAGCACCATTGTAATTGCTGCTGTCAGGGTGGTCTTACCATGGTCGATATGACCGATAGTACCAATATTCACATGTGGTTTCGACCTGTCAAATTTTTCTTTTGCCATAACTCCAAGCTTATTAAATTTAGGTTTATTATATCAGTTTTGTAATCATTGTCTTGTTGAGCCGGAGGGGGGAATTGAACCCCCGACCCCTTCCTTACCAAGGAAGTGCTCTACCCCTGAGCTACTCTGGCCTCAAAAAGTGAGCGGGAGACGGAGCTCGAATCCGCGACCCTTAGCTTGGAAGGCTAATGCTCTACCAACTGAGCTACTCCCGCCTATATCATCCAAAGAGGTCCGTATCGTCATCAGTACCATCAGGGATACGGGCGTCCCTGTTGAAGTGGGGAGAGCAGGATTCGAACCTACGAAGGCATTTGCCAGCAGATTTACAGTCTGCCCCAGTTGGCCGCTTTGGTATCTCCCCCCTTGTAACAGAGTCTGTCTCCTAAGACACACATTTACAACTCTTTCAAGAGCCGATGAAGGGATTCGAACCCCCGACCTGCAGATTACAAATCAGCTGCTCTGACCAACTGAGCTACATCGGCAATTTAAAGAACGTCCCGAAAGGGCATAATATACCCTCAAAAATCGGTCTGCAAATGTATGAATTAAAATTTCATTTATCAAAATAATCATTTTTTTTTTGAAAGGACTCTTTCTATGCCCCCCTCTTCTTTTGGTTATACCTGGTAATCTGTTTCTTAAGAGCATCAATTGCCTGATCGGTAGCCTCTTCAAATGTCTTGCTTTGCTTCCTTGCAAACAGTGGCGCACCCCTCAGATCAAGCTTGATTTCGCTTATTTTGTTCTTACCTTCCTGATCCTTATCAAGCCTCAGGTACACTTCAGCATTTACAATTCCTTCACCTATCTGGGTAAGTTTATCCAGTTTCTGATGAACAAAGTCGATTAGTTTCTTATCGGCATCAAACCGCACTGAGTGAATCTGAACGTTCATAGTAGTACCTCCTGTTTAATTAGTTATTATTTAAGCTCTTGGATGAGCCTGTTTGTATATTTTCCTAAGCTTTTCAAATGAATTGTGAGTGTATATCTGTGTCGCAGACAGATTTGCATGTCCCAGGAATTCCTTGATTGAATTCAGGTCTGCCCCGTTGTTAAGCATATGGGTGGCAAACGTATGCCGCAGAATATGCGGACCCTTCTTTTCTATTGTCGTCACCATCGAAAGGTATTTCCTTACAGTATTATAAACATACTTATCATACAACTTGTTCCCCTTATTACCAACAAAAAACCATTCCGGCCTGTTATCAGGGAATTTTTCGCTGCGGATCCTGACATAGTCTTCAAGCTTTACGGTAAAAGGTTTAAGCAATGGAATAATCCTTTGCTTGTTTCTTTTTCCGGTGACCTTCACCGAAGCTCCGCTGATATCCACATCAGCGTCGCGCAGCCCGGTAAGCTCAGCCCTCCTCATTCCGGTGGTGTAAAGCATTTCAATGATGGTCCTGTTTCTGATTCCGTCGAAATCATCCCCGAATTCATATTCGTCGAGCAATTTGCCGAGCGACCCCTCGTCGACAAAGACAGGCAGTCTTTTTCTGATTTTCGGAAGGACAACCTTTTCGAGGGGATCGTTACTCACCAGCCCCACCCTGCGGAGATGCCTGTAAAAGACCCGCAGCGATGAAATCTTCCTGTGAATGCTTACCGGTGAATAGCCATTTTCGATGAGGGAAACGATCCATGACCTTACATCATGATAACCAATTTCTTCCGGCTTCCCGGACGAACCCTGAAGATTCAGATATTTATCGAACTGATCCAGATCGTTTAAGTAAGATCTTACAGTCAGTGGTGAATACCGTTTTTCGATTTTCAGATACTGTAAGAACGATTCCTTATGATCCATAAAGGAACCTCCTTATCTGTTATTGTTAAAAAGAGAAACAGGCGGGAGCTTTACTCCTCATTTTCCTGCAGCTTCTGAACATACTTTGCCTTCTTGATTTCTTCCCTACGGCGGATCGAGGGCTTAACGAAAGCCTGACGTGAGCGCAGTTCACGGATTACTCCGGTTTTCTCGAATTTCCTTTTGAACTTTTTAAGAGCCCTTTCTATGTTCTCGCCTTCTTTTAATGGTACAATGATCATAATAGATAATTCAGTTTTTAAACGAGGCGCAAAGTTAGAAATAGAAAAAAACTTTTCAAAACATTTAAGGCAATAATTTTATCATTAAAACTTAATTTAAAGGATTTAACAATGT